>CAVYZQ010000029.1:0-242820 GCA_963772995.1 uncultured Chloroflexia bacterium
CATCCGCCGCTCGAAGGCCGCCCTGGAGCGGATGGGCCTGGGGGACCGCATGGGCCACGAGCCGTCTGAACTCTCCGGCGGTCAGCAGCAGCGGGTCGCGATCGCCCGTGCGCTGGTCACAGAGCCGCGTCTCATCCTCGCCGACGAGCCGACCGGCAATCTGGATAGCTCGGAACCGGCGAGGAGGTTGTCCAGCTCTTCCACGAACTCAACGACTTCGGCGTGACCATCGTGCTCATCACCCACAATTCCGACGTGGCCGTCCGGGCCTCGCGCCAGGTCCACGTCCGGGACGGGAGGGTCGGCGGCATGAGGCTCTCGGAGCTGGTCCATCTGGCGATCTCCGCCTCGGAACGAGCCGGTTCCGGGTCGGCGCTCACGATGCTCGGGATCATCATCGGCGTCGCGCTCGGTCGTGGCGCTCGTCGCCGTCGGCCAGGGCGCGTGGAGTCCGGGATCACCGATCGGATCTCGAGCCTGGGAACCAATCTTCTGACGGTCAACGCCGGCGCGACGTTCAGCGGCGGCATCCGCCAGGCGGGCCGGATCGGCCACGACCCTCACCCTCGGCGATGCGACCGCGATCAGCGAGCTCGACGGTGTGGCCGCGGGCGCGCCCGAGCTCTCCAGCTCGCAGACGGTGGTGCTAAGAGCAGGACAACGCCGCGACCACCATCCTGGGCACGACCCAGGATTACCTGACCGTCCGCGGCGTACGACCTGTGGCAGGGGAGCTTCCTTACCGACACGTCCGTGGAGCAGGGCCTCCGTGTCGCGGTCCTCGGCTCGACGACGGCCGACGACCTTGGCATCGGCGCCAACGACGGTTGGCTCGACGATCTGGATCGGCAGGATCCCGTTCAAGGTCGGTCGGGATCCTCCAAGCCAAGGGCGGCACCAGCTTCACGAGCGGCGACGACCAGGTCCTGATCCCGGTGAGCACGCTCAAGCAGTATTTCACCGGCTCCTCATCCTCGGGCGTCCGCTCGGTCGGCATCAGCGTCAAGGCCGCGGACCAGATGGAGCGCCAACAAGGCCGACATCACCGTCGCTGCCGAGCAGCGTGACGGCATCGCGGCCGGCACAGCGACGACTTCTCCGTCGCCGACCAAAACCAGCTGCTCGCGACCGTCGACCTCGGGCACGGCATGACGATGGTCCTGCTCGCGGCGTCGCCTCGATCTCGCTGGTCGTGGGCGGCATCGGGATCATGAACATCATGCTCGTGTCGGTCCGCGAGCGGACCCGCGAGATCGGCATGCGCAGGGCGGTCGGCGCACAGACCCGGGACATCCTGCGCCAGTTCCTCGTCGAGGCCGTGGTGCTGTCCGCCCTGGGCAGCCTGATCGGGATCGCGCGTCGGCCTGGATCGCCTCGGCCGTCATCGGTGCGATCACCAGCTGGGAATTCACCTTCAACCCGCTCACGCTCGTCGTCGCCGCGGCATTCAGCCTGATGGTGGGCGTCGTGTTCGGGGTTTGGCCCGCCCGCCAGGCTGCCCGCCTCGATCCCATCTCGGCCCTTCGCTTCGAATAGGAGAACACTCGTGACCGATCCGATGAACCCTGTTGCCCCTGCCCCCTCTCGCGCCCGCCCCGCTCGTCCAGCCGAAGAGGAAGTCGGGCGGCTTGACGAACATGCTGTTGTTCGGCGCCGTGGTCGTTGCGGCGGCAGGACTGGCGTTCGCGGCGGGCCGTGCCACGGCACCATCTTCGCCAAGCTTCCCCGGTGGGGGCCAGGGCTTCCCGACCGGAAGCTTCAACCCGAACAATGTTCCCGGCGGCAACTTCCCGGGCGGCCCCGGTGGTGGCAACGCGTCGATCACGATCAGCGGCACCGTCAGAGCATCGACGGGACGAGGATGACGATCACGACCGCCAACGGCACGGACACGGTCATCGACACGTCCGGCTCCTCGTACCACGCGGAGTCGCCTGCGACCGCAGCTGATGTCAGGCTGGCTCGACCGTGTCGGTCTCGGTCTCGGGTCTCGCGATTCCGCCGGGCGCGAGCGGTGCTCCCGTCGCGAGCGCTGGCACGTCAAGCGCGATCAAGGCGACCGATGTGACACTCACCGGCGCCGAGTAGGAGCGCATTGCGAGCCGGGTGGGATTCGAACCCACGACCAAGGGATTAAAAGTCCCGTGCTCTGCCGCTGAGCTACCGGCCCGCCGACAGCGTACCTGCTGCCGCCATCGGGCGGCAATTCAGGCGGACCCGAGGGCCGTTCAGTCCGGAACGACCGGCGTCGGGAGCGGCTCCCCGCGCACGCCGGCCAGCAGGTTCGCGGCGGCCATCTCGGCCATCCTGCTCGAGTCGCCCGCGACGCCGAGGCGATGTGCGGCACGATCAGGCAGTTGTCGAGGCCGACCAGCGGGTCGTCCATCGGGATCGGCTCGGGGTCGGTGACGTCGAGGGCGGCGGCCCAGATCGTCCCGTCCCGCAGGGCGTCGGCGAGCGCCCGGCCGTCCACGACCGGGCCGCGCGAGGTGTTGACGAGCACGGCGGTCGGCTTCATCCAGGCGAGCGTCGTCGCATCGATCAGGTGGCGCGTCACGGGGCTCAGGTTGACGTGCAGCGTCACGAAGTCGCTCTGCCCCAGCAGCTCCTCGAGCGGCTGATAGGTCGCCCCGAGCGGCGCGGTGACCTCGGGCGGCAACGGGTTGGACATCGTGATACAGGATCCGCATCCCGAAGCCTCCGGCGCGCCGCGCGACCGCCTGGCCGATCCGCCCGAAGCCCACGATCCCGAGCGTCGCGCCATGGACGTCCGGCCCGAGGAGCAGCATCGGGCCCCAGGTCTTCCATCGACCGTCCCGGACGTAGCGATCGCCCTCGGCAACGCGGCGGGCGGCCGCCATCAGCAGCGCCCAGGCGAGGTCGGCGGTCGTCTCGGTCAGGACGCCTGGCGTGTTGCCGACCGCGACGCCGCGGCGGGCGCAGGCGGCGACATCGATGTTGTCGAAGCCGACGGCGTAGTTGGCGACGACCGGAGCCCCGGCCCGGCCGCGTCGAGGAATTCGTCGTCGACCCGGTCGGTGAGGAGCGTCAGGACGCCGTCGCAACCGGCGACCCGTCGCAGCAGCTCGTCGCGCGGCGGCGGAAGCTCGTCCTCCCAGACATCGGCCTCGCACGCCTCGCGGATCGCGGCGAGCCCCTCGTCGGGGATGATCCGGGCGACGAAGACCCGCGGGCCGGCTCGAGCCTCAGCCACGGCCCAGCCCTCGACGAACGTCCGGATCCGGCCAGCGCCTCGGTCAGGTTCGCCTGCGAGTTCGCATAGCTGATCCGGATGTGGTCGTCACCGAATACCCCGAAGGCCGAGCCGGGCAGCACGCAGACCCCGGCTTCCTCGAGCAGCCGCTCGGCAAGATCGTGGCCGGACAGCCCGGTTCCGGCGATCGACGGGAACGCGTAGAACGCGCCGAGCGGCCGGCGGCACTCGATGCCCGGGATCGCGTTGAGGCCGTCGACGACGAGGTCGCGACGGGCGTGGAACTCGGCGACCATCGCGTCCACGTCGTCCTGCGGGCCGGTCAGCGCGGCCACGGCCCCGACCTGGGCGAACGTCGGGGCTCCGCTGACCGTGTTGATGATGAGCTGGCCGTAGACCTTGATGAGCGACGGCGGCACGACGGCATAGCCCAGCCGCCAGCCGGTCATGGCGAACGTCTTCGAGAAGCCGTCGAGGACGATCGTCCGCTCGGCCATCCCCGGCAGCGACGCGATCGAGACGTGCTCGGCGCCGTCGTACAGGATCCGCGCGTAGATCTCGTCGGAGAGCACCCACAGGTCGTGCCGGATCGCGATCTCGGCGATGCCCTGGAGGTCCTCGCGGGTCAGGACGCCGCCGGTGGGGTTGGCCGGCGAGTTGAGGATCAGCAGCCGGGTCCGCGGCGTGACGCGCGTCGCCAGCTCCTCGACGTCGAGGCGGAAGTCGGCGGCCATCCGGATCGGGACCGGGACCGGGGTCGCGCCGACGAACCGCGTCAGCGATTCGTAGATCGGGTAGCCCGGGTCGGGCACGAGCACCTCATCACCGGGGTCGACCAGGCCGAGGATGCGCGTACAGCATCACGCCCTTGCCGCCGACCGTCACGAACACCTGGGACGGGTCGGCGCTGAGGCCCTTTCGCGCCGCCACGTCGGCGGCGATGCCTCGCGCAGGGCGGGGATGCCGGGGAACGGCGGGTAGTGCGTCTGGCCCTCGTCGAGCGCCCGCTTCGCGGCTTCGCGCACGTGAGCCGGCGTATCGAAGTCGGGCTCGCCGATCTGGAGGTGGATGATCGAGCGTCCCTGCGCCTCGAGTGCGCGGGCGCGCGCGCTCACCTCGAACGCGCTCTCGGTCCCGATCGTGCGCATGCGCGAGGCGACCCGCAGGGTGGACGCGGTGGGCATCATCGAACCTCCGACGGCGATGGAGGCAGAGCATCATCTGCGGCGCTCCGCGGCGTCAAGGCCGCTGCGGGCTGCCGTCGCGGGACGCATGCTCACCGAGCGCCCGGACGAGGACGAGCCGGGGCGCATGACGTAAACCTCACGTGGTTGGGATGTCGCGTTGCTGGGAGCGCACGACCAGCCCCGCTGGTGCCCACCAGTGGGTTCCGAGGCACAACGGCTCTGCCGTGGCGACCGTGCCGGACGCCCATGATCCGTCGAAGCGCCACGCACCCATGATGCTGACGACGGACCTCGCGCTGAAGGTGGACCCGGTCTACGGGCCGATCGCGCAGCGCTTCCACGAGCATCCGGATCAGCTGGCAGACGCGTTCGCCCGGGCCTGGTACAAGCTGCTGCACCGCGACATGGGACCGGTCACGCGCTACCTTGGACCGTGGGTCGCGGAGCCGCAGCTGTGGCAGGACCCCGTCCCCCCGGTCGACCATGGATCGATAGGTCCGGAGGCCGTCGCATCTCTCAAGGCCCGGATCCTTTCGACGGGACTGAGCATTTCCGAGTTGGTGTACACCGCCTGGTCGGCCGCGGCCTGCTTCCGCGGCACCGATAAGCGTGGCGGCGCCAACGGGGGGCGCATCCGGCTCCTTCCCCAGATGGAATGGGAGGTGAACGAACCGGGCCTGCTGAACGAGGTGCTGCCGTTCCTCGATGGGGTCCGGGAAGAGTTCAACCGCTCACAGGCCGACGGCGTGGCAATCTCACTCGCGGACATGATCGTCTTGGGCGGTTGCGCTGCCGTCGAGCAGGCAGCGAGGAACGCGGGGTACGACATCACGGTCCCGTTCAAGCCCGGGCGCACGGACGCCTCGCAGGAGCAGACGGACGTGGAGTCGTTCGCCGTGCTCGAACCGACCTTCGACGGGTTCCGCAATTACGTCCAACCCGGAGAGGTCCTGTCGCCGGAGACGCTTCTGGTCGAGCGGGCGACGCTGTTGACGCTGACCGCGCCCGAGATGGCGGTCCTGGTCGGCGGCATGCGCGCCCTCGACGCCAACTTCGGGAAGACCCGACACGGCGTCCTGACCGATCAGCCCGGGATGCTGACCAACGACTTCTTCGTGAACCTGCTCGACATGAACACCGAGTGGAGGGCATCCGCCTCGGCTGAGAACCTGTACGAGGGCCGGGATCGCGCGACGGGCGAGCTCAGATGGACCGCCACCGCCGTCGACCTCGTCTTCGGTTACAACTCCCAGCTCCGGGCCATCTCGGAGGTCTACGCATCTGACGATCGAAAGAGAAGTTCGTGCGTGACTTCGTGGCTGCGTGGGACAAGGTCATGAACCTGGATCGGTTCGATCTCGTCCTGAGTCCCACCGAGCGTGGAGCCCGACTCAGAAGGGCAGCACCTGGCGGAGCGCGAACCAGACGTTGGCCGGCCGCTCGGCGAGCCTGCGCATGTACCACGGGTACCAATACTCGCCATAGGCGATGAGCGAGACGACCCGGTAGCCGGCCCGCGCGAGACGCAGTTGCTGGTCGGTCCGGATGCCGTAGAGCATCTCGACCTCGTACCCGTCCTTGCCGATCCCGGCGGCCGCGACCTGGTCCGCGATCTGCTCGATCAGGGCCACGTCGTGGGTCCCGAGGCCCAGCCGGATCGGTCGCCCGCGGCTCTCGAGCAGGAAGGCGACGGCGAGGCCCAGGAAGCTCGCATCGATGCTGCGGCGGCTCTTGTAGGCGATCGACTCCTTCTCGTCGTAGGCGCCCTTGACGAGGCGGATACCCGGATCGATGGGGCGCAGCCGCTCGACGTCGTCGGCGGTCCGGCGGAGATACGCCTGCAGGCAGATGCCGGTACGCGGCTGGACGGCGTGCAGACGTTCGTACAGGGCGATGGTCTGCTCGACGTAGGCGCTCGATTCCATGTCGATCCAGAGGTAGGAGCCGGCGGCGGCCGCTTTCTCGGCGATGCGCACCAGGTGACCGAAGCAGATGTCGGGATCGAGGTCCATGCCGAGCTGGGTCGGCTTGACCGAGACCTCGCCCTTGATGCCCCCTGCCACGATCTTGTCGACGACCTCGAGGTAGTGGGCTGCGATGGCATCGGCCTCATCGACGTGCTCGAGGTTCTCGCCGAGCCGCGTGTACATCGAGGTGACCCCGGCTGCCTGAAGAGGCAGCGCGGCGGCGAGCGCGTCCTCGAGCGTCTCCCCGGGCATGAACCGGCGGACCGCGCGTTGCATGAATGGGAACCGGGGCAGATGCTCCTTCAACCATCGGTTGCGAGCCGCCCACAGGAAGACCCGGCGCATCGAGATCTCCAGCGCGTGGTTCGTCCGGATACCGTCGGACGCTTCGGGGGGATGTACCGAGGATGATAGGCGACCGTCGGGCTAGAATCGCGGCGCATGACCCGCTTCTATGACCTCGACGCCGCCAACGCCGTCGTGCCCGAGCTCGATGGGATCATGACCCTGCTCATCGAGCAACGAGCCGAGCTGATCCGCCTGCGCGACGAGGTGGTCGCGCGGGGCGGCACGACCGAAGGCGCACCGGCGGCGGTCGGTGGCGACCTCCGGCTCACGCGGCTGCGGATGCAGGGGCTCATCGACCAGATGGCCGCCGGCGTCGCGCGCATCGATGCCATGGGCATCACGCTCCGCGACATCGAAAGGGGGCTGGTGGACTTTCCGGCGCTGGTCTCCGGGCGGCAGGTCTGGCTGTGCTGGCGGCTCGGCGAGAGCTCTGTCGACTGGTGGCACGACCTCGAGGCCGGGTTCTCGGGACGCCGTCCCCTCGCCGAGCTGGCATGACCGCTCGCGACGCGGAGGGCCTGGCGGCGGGCTCCATCGGTCATCGTCGGGCTGGATGGACGGGCCAAGGCCTACCGGCCCCTGCCTCTCGCCGAGCGGTCCGCCGCCATCGTCGCCGGTCTGGCCGCCTACGAACGTGGCGACTTCTTCCTCGCCCATGAGGATCTCGAGCCCGCCTGGATGGGGACGGCGGACCTTGCCGAACGCTCCGTCCTGCAGGGATTGATCAAGCTGGCCGCGGCGTACGTCCATGCGGTTCGAGGCAATCTGCCGGGCGTCGCACGCAACCTCAGCGGTGCCCGACTCCGACTCACCTCGCCCGGAGCGGCAGACGCCGGGGCCGCGCTCGCCGGGCTCGACGTCTCTCTCCTCGTCCGCGATGTCGACCTTCGGCTGGAGGAGCTCGCTGCGGATCCTGCGAGTCCGCGGCTCGGCCCGCCCGCCCTGCGAAGGAGCGTCCGATGACGAATGCGCAGCCGCCTGTCCCGACGATCGACGTTCGCGAGGCGGAGCGCAGGCTCCGCGAGGACCCGGCCCGGCCGCTGCTCGTCGACGTTCGCGAACGGGTGGAGTTCGCGGAGGTCCGGGCGCCAGGTGCGGTGCTCTTCCCGACTTCGAGCTTCATGACCCGACAGGGCGACCTGCCGGCCGACCGGCCGCTGCTCGTCATCTGCCACATCGGCGGGCGTTCGGCGGCCGTCACCGCGTACCTGACGCGTGCCGGGCGGACGGACGTGGTCAACGTGGCCGGCGGGATGGACGCCTGGGCTCGGGCGGGGCTGCCGATCCGGACCGGGCCGCCGGAGCCCGGCGAGGGCGAGCTGCCGCCCGACTGAGGCGGGACGTCCGCGCGAGGGCCTCGTTCAGTCCGTGCTCCCTATCGAAGCCCCGGCGAAGCTGCACTCTGCAGCTCCGACGGCCTGACGACAGCGGGCCGCGTTTCATCCCACGGTCCTATCGACCGACGGAGTCGTGCCCCGTCCTGGCTGGCCAGCCTCGGCGGTCAGGCGGGTCACCGGGTGCATCAGGATCGACCGATCGAGTCGCCGGCGTCGCATCCACCCGGGATCCCGAGTCTCCGCCGGTCTGTATGACCTCCCGGTGAACGCGGTCGGGCCATGGCGCCCGTCGGCCAGGGCCTCGTGGCCGCCGTCGGGCTCTGCCGCCTCGAGGGCCCGCTTCGCGGCCCCTACTCGCGCCGGCGACCGCGACCGCGCTCGACGACCCGCGCGATGATCGCCCGCGCCTGCGCCCTGTGGGCGAACCCCCAGCCGATGATGATCAGGATGATGAAGTTGACGGTGCCGACACCCGCCGCGTTGAGGTAGCCCAGCTGCTGCCCGACCTCGCCCTCGATCTTGAGGCCGGGCACGGTCGCGCCGACGAGGCCGAGCTGGAAGTACGGGCTGAGCGGGGCCGTATTCGCCCGCACGCTCGATGCCAGGACGCCGGTGTCGGTCGTGCCGCCGATGATGATCGCGTTCGGACCGCTGACGACCGCGGCGCCGCCCTCGAGCCCTGCGGCGGGCAGGTCGCTCGCCTCGAGGTGCTTCCACTCCGAGATGTCGCCGGTGCTGCTCGGGACCGCCCAGTAGACCTCGGACTGTGGGCCGCTGCCGTCGTTGCCGCCGGCGAGATAGATCGAACCGGAGTTGCTCCAACCGGAAGCGTTGGTGCGCGCCACCGGCAGGTTCGCGCCGTTGTTGACGGCCCAGGCTACGACCTTGCCGACGTCCGGATTGGCCGGCAGGCCCTCCGCCGCGGCCTTGCCGAACTCGCCCCGCTGGACCGCCCCGACCGGGCCGTTCGCGTCGCTGCCGCCGTATAGCCAGATGAAGTCGCCGACCACGACGGCCGTCCCGTCGGCCTGTGGGGCGAACAGCTGCGCCTCGGCACTCCAGGCGCCAAGCTTGCCCTGGTCATTGAGCTTCGTCTTCCAAGTCGTCTTGACCGGCTCGCCGGCCGCGTTGCGCCCACCGATCAGCAGCACGCCATCCGTCGTCACCGCGGCCCCCGCCTGCGTCCGCTCCTCGGGCAGTGCGAGGTCGGCGGCGGTCCGCCATTCGCCAAGGGCCCCCGTCTGCGAGTCGGGGCTCAGGACGAACACGGTCTTCGTGGCCTTGCCGTCCGCCCCGGTCCCGCCGATGACGTAGATGCTGCCCTGGACGTACACGACGCTCGCGTTCGAGCGCGGCTCCGGAAGGTCCGGCCCCTTCTGCCACTTGTCGAAGTTCCCGCTCCCGACCGTCGGTGCGTAGTACACGCTCGATTGGGCGGTCTTCCCGTCGGAGCCACCGAAATAGAAGATCTGGGTCCCGACCTGGATCGCGGAGCCCTCCGTCCGGGGCTCCGGCAGCGCGAGCTCGGGCGGCGACGGCGCCCACGGCACGATCGAGCCGACCGGCGGGGGGCACGGCAGGGTCTGATTGGATGGCGGGCACAGGTTGATCGGAGACCAGACCAGGACGCCGAGATCGACCGTCCGACCGACCGTGAAGTAATAGGCGCGGTCCGGCAGGTAGCCGAGCATGAAGATGATGATCACGAGCCAGATGAAGGCCTTGACCGATGCCCAACCCCAGCCGTCCGCGTCGAGCAGCCCGAAGAGGGCCCGTCGTCGCGGCACTACCGTTCCGGCTCCCAGCGCCCGCTGCGCCATCGTCCTCCATCCTCGAGCGCCGGCTGATCGGCCGGCGACGTGCTTACTGTGCGGTCAGCGTCCCGGTCATCGACGGATGCACCGTGCAGACGAACGGATACGAGCCGGCCTTCAGAGCCGGGACCTGGTACTGGCGTTTGGCCACTCCCGGGAAGATCTCGCCCTTGAACACCTCCGCACCGGACGAGTCCTTGATCTCGACGTTGTGGGGCGTTCCCGCGTCCTGGTTATCGAACTCGATGACGAAGGGCGCATCGGCCGGCGCCGTCAGCTCGGTCGTGGTGAACTTGATCCCCTGGGCGACCAGCGGCACGACCGTGGCAGATGCGCTTCCCGACGGTGCCGACGTCGGAGGCGGCGCGCCCGAGCCTGACGCGCTGGGCGATCCGGAGGGAGCCGCGGATGCCGTCTTGAACTCGTCGCTCCAGCACGCCGGGTATGGGGTCGAACCGGGCGCCGGCTTGTAGTTCACGTCACGCCAGCCGGTGAACGTCTCGACCTTGCCGGTGATCGGGTCCGTCTTGGGCTCACCCAGGGTCGCGTCCCGCACCGTGTAGGTCTGGTCGCTGGGCGCCCGGATGAAGGCGATCAGGTCCTCGATCTGGATGTAGTTGAGCGGACCCGCCGGATGGCCCTGGTTCGACCAGACCGGCATGACGGAGTTCGGGTTGCCGCACGCGTATCGGCCACCGACCAGAAGCATCGTGTCGATGTAGTCGTCTGACAGATGCGAGAACAGCTTGTCCTGGCGGTGAAGGGCTGGACCGATGCCACCCTCGCCCTGAGCGCCGTGGCAGCGCGCGCAGTTGGCTTCGTACAGGTTGTAGCCGCGCTCCACCGCGGTGACCTGCTGGGCGTTGGCCTCCAAATCGAGCCGGGCGTCCATGAACCCGAGCGGCGCCAGCTCGTAGAACCAGTAGATGGCGATGAACAGGACGACGATGACGACCGTCAGGAAGCCGACCCATCGGGCGTTCGACGACTGGCGGACGACCTGCGCGGCACGCTCGGGGGTCAGCTCCACGCTGCGGGTCTGCGGGGGTCCGCTGAACCGCTCGACGGGTGCCGGCTCGACCGGCGGACGCGGGATGGGAAGTCGCTGCTCGGGCTCCAGCCCGGGCGTGTCGCTCATGGGTCGCCCCGGCGAGGATCGGCGCAACGGCTCCGCATCAGATGCATCCCGTCGGCGTACGTGGCGGGATGAGGCCCGGCTGTCCCAGGGCGACCGGCAGCGGACCGAGCGTGATCTTGCCGGTGTTGATGGTCAGGATCCCGCCGCTGTCCACGGTGATCGAAAAGCGGTCCATGCTCCGTGGAGCCGGTCCGAACTGCGCGCCGTCCGCCTTGGTCCCGAGCCGGTCGTAGCGCGAACCATGGCACGGGCATTCGAACCAGAAGTTCTTGAGGCAGGGGTTCGGCTTGCACCCGAGATGCGGGCAGCGCTGATAGAGGGCGCGAACGTTGAGCGCCTGGCCGTCGCCTGCGGTGTCCTCGCCGGCGATGAACCGCTGCTGGCCCGGGTCGTAGAGGATCACGAAGGCGCGGGCCTCCGAGTAGTAGGCCGGGAAGCCTTCCTCGATCGGGAGGGTGGAGTTCTGCAGCTTGACGGCGTCGAGGTTGCCGATCTCGATCGGTGCCCCGAAGCCGCCCTTCAGGTTCGGCCACGCGAAGCCAAGCGTGCCGGCGGTCACCTCCAGGAGCCAGAGGCCGATCCCCGTGCCGAGCGCGGCGCGCATCAGCTGCCGTCGCGACAGGCCCTGGACCTGCTGCTTGCGCAGCGACTTGATCGCTTCCTTGGTCAGGGCAGCCGGTTTGTCGATGAGTTCGACGTGGTAGTTGCTCATGCGCCTTGGATCCTTCGGAGGGTCGTCACAGGGCGAAATGGAGGCCTGGACTGGTCACGTACGGGATGACGAACGTGTAGCCCGGGCCGCGGAAGAAGATGCCGACGAAAGTCACGATGAGACCGAGGCAGCAGAACATCGTGAACAGCATCACCGCGGTCTTCCGCTCCGAGGGGCGGACGGCGAGGATGTTCTCGCGGTCGATGTACGGGATGAGCGCCGCCCCGACGAGGACGAAGCCCGGGACGAGCACGCCCGCCACGGTCGGGTGGAAGTAGGCGAGCAGCTCCTGCAGGCCGAGGAAGTACCAGGGCGCCTTGGCGACCGCAGGCGTGACGTTGCCGTTGGCCAGCTCTTCGAGCGGGGCGTTGATGAACAGGCCCATCATGAGCAGGAAGATGCTCATGACGCCCGCCGCCAGGAACTCGATGGTGAGCAGGTGCGGCCAGGTCATGACCGTGTCGTCGGGCTCCTTCTGGACCCGCACGACGGCATCCTGCTTGACGAGCGCGAGCAGCCGGTACGGCCGCGCCGACATCGGCACGCGCTGCTTGTCGATCTCCGTCCGCCGGGCCGGGTCCACAGGAAGGACGACGCGGCGCTCAGTCTCGGGCGGCGTCTTCACGTCGCGACATTCAGGCAACCTCAGCAGGTTGCCGGCAAACGCGCACCGAAGACCGAGGCGACGCTCCTGCGAGCCATCGGCCTGAGGTTTCGACAACGACGCAGTGCGATCGGATCGGGTGACGTCAGCTAGGCGAGGCCCAGCAGATCTCATAGCGGCCCACGCCGTCCTTGCGGATCCTCCAGAAGTGGACCGCAAGGAAGGTGGCCGCGATCCCCGGCAGGAAGATCACGTGCCCGACGTAGAAGCGCAGCAGCGTGTTCTGGGCGACCTCGAGCCCCCCGAGCAGGATCAGCTTGGTCGGCGTGTTGAACAGCGGCGCGTAGCCGCCCATGTTCGTGCCGATCGTGATCGCCCAGTAGGCGATCTGGTCCCACGGCAGCAGGTAGCCGGTGAAGCTCAGCATGATCGTCAGGAACAGGAGCACGACCCCGACGACCCAGTTGAACTCACGTGGCGGCTTGTAGGCCCCGTGGTAGAAGACCCGCATCATGTGCAGGAACACGAAGAAGACCATCAGATGGGCGGCCCACCTGTGGATGTTCCGGGTCAGGAGGCCGAACGTCACCTGGCTCTGGATCTCCAGGATGTTGGTGTAGGCCTGGGTCGCCGACGGCACGTAGAAGAACATCAGGTAGACGCCGGTCACGGTCAGCACGAGGAACAGGAAGAACGACAGCCCGCCGAGGCAGAACGTGTAGGCGAACTTGACCGCGTGCTGGCGGACGCGCACCGGATGGATGTGCAGGAAGACGTTGTTCATGACCGCGTACGCGCGCGAGCGCTCGTCGCGCGGGTACGGCTGGCGGAAGAGCGAGCGCCACACGACGCTTCGGCGGATGCTCTGGTCCACCCGCTCGAGGAAGCTCACCGGTGTCCTCCTGCCACGCCGGGGGTGCCGGCCAGCTGCGCGTCACGGTACGACTCCTTGTAGAGCCGGCCGTCGGTCGAGATCTCCTGCAGCTCGAACCGTTCCATCGTAATGGCGTCGAATGGGCAGCGCTTGACACAGAGTGCGCAGCGGATGCAGCGCTCCTCGTCGAGGATCATCGCGCCGCCATTGTCCCAGCCGTAGGCCTCCTCGAGCTCGGGGAGGAGTCCCTCCGACTTCAGCTGGTTGATGTCGACCATGTGGATGACGCCCTCGGGGCAGACATCGGCACACGCACCGCACAGCACGCAGCGGAACGGGTCGAACCAGATGTTGAAGTTGCACATCAGGCAACGCGTCGATTCGGCCACCGCGCCGTTCGCGTCGTAGCCGAGCTCGACCGGGGTGTTGAAGTTGACGACGGGCTCGGTCGAGGGCATCCGGGCGGTGAGCGGCACCATCGGGATGTGCTGGCGGGGCAGGACGTCGTAGAACTCGGGCATGTCGTGGCGCCACGAGCTGGTGATCTTGACGTTCGCCGCGACCGTCACGTCCGTCCGGCCGGCCAGGTACCGATCGATCGCGTAGGCGCACTTCTTGCCGTGGCCGGCGGCCTCGATGAGCGTCGTCGGGCCAGTCACGAAGTCGCCGCAGGCGAAGACGCCCCGAACGTTCGACGCATATGTCGCCGGATCGACCTTGACCCGGCCGCGGTTGATCTCGAAGCTGGACTCCATCGGCAGGAACGTCAGGTCGGCCGCCTGGGAGACCGCGGGGATGACGGTCTGGGCGGGGATGACGAACTCGGAGCCTTCGATCGGCACCGGGGAGCGCCGGCCCGAGGCGTCGGGCTCGCCCAGGCGATTGCGGATGAACTTGACGCCGGCGACCTTGCCGTCCTCGCCGATGATCTCGATGGGGCTCGCGAGGAACTCCATGCGGACGCCCTCGCGTTCGGTCTCGCCCAGCTCCTCCTCGTCGACGACCAGCTCGGAGCGGGTCCGCCGGTAGACGATCGAGACTCGGTCGGCGCCGTGCCGAAGGCTGGTCCGCGAGCAGTCCATCGCGGTGTAGCCGCCACCGATGACGACGACGTCCTCGCCGACCTCGAGCGGCTGGCCGAGATTGGCCTTCTTCATGAAGTCGACGCCGTAATCGACGCCGTCGAGCTCGGCGCCCGGGATGTCGAGCGCCACCGCGTCCATCGCCCCCGCGGTGATGGCGATGGCGTCGAACTCCTGCTGAAGCGTCTCGAACGTGACGTCCTTCCCGATCGTCGTGTCGAACACGAACCGGACCCCCAGCCGTTCGACCAGCCGGACGTCCATCTCGATGGCTTCGCGCGGCAGGCGGAAGGCGGGCACCCCGATGAGCATCGTGCCCCCGCCGTACGGGAGGCTGTCATACACGGTGACCTGGTAGCCCTTCGTCGCCAGCTCGCGCGCGACCGCGATGCCCGCGGGGCCCGCGCCGACGACCGCCACGCGCTCCTCGCGCGGTGTGATCTGGGGCATGACGTCGGGGATGCCCGATGCCTCGTGCCACTCGACGAGGAAGCGCTTCATCGCGCGGATGGCGAGCGGCCGGTCGATGTCGCCACGGCGGCAGGCCCGTTCACACGGCGCCGAACAGACGTAGGAGCACATCGCGGCGACGGGATTCGGGTCGCGCGACAGGATGTAGCCCTCTTCGAAGCGCCCCTCGGCCGCAAGGTTGAGGTAGCCGCGGCAGTTCGTCCCAACTGGACACGCTTCCTGGCATTCGATGTTGCACTGGAGCCAGGAGGCATCGACGGGTTGGACGAGGAATTCCTGGGGCTGCTCGATGACCAAGCGGGACGTGCCTTTCCGTTTGAACGGGGGCTCGGGCGCGAACAGAGGATCGACGGGACGCCGACGGCCCCGAATCTACCATCGGACCGGCGGGCCGTGCACGTGAGGCCCCTTGAGGCAACACGGGTTCATGAGTTGACTTCGAGTGGACTCGGCAGCTACCCTCCGGCGAGGATGAGGCTTCGATCGCCCATGAGCGCGCGCTTGGGGAAGCCGGCAGCGTGACCGCCAGCGAGTTCAGCTTTCTCGCCCTCGGTCTCGTGCTCGGTCTTGTCAGCGGCGCGGCCCTGGTCGAGTTCCTGCGGGCCCGCTCCTCCTCCACGCCACAGGTCAAGGTGACCGTGTCGCCCAATTCCGTTCCCCGCCGTCGGGCGTCCACACTGGCCGACGCCTTCGTCGGATCGGGTACCGAACCCGCCCGCGGAGGGCCCGCCGACCGGCGCGTCGGCGGCAGCGGGATACCTCCGGGCATCCCTGAGCGCAGAACGTCCGTTCCAGTCGGCGAACCCCTACCGAGACTTCTCCCGGACGACAGCCAGGCGGCCGCCGGACCGGGCGGAGTCACATCACCTGATGGTCGGACGTCGGGGCCGCAAAGCCCCTCGGAGCCGCCCTCCTCGACGGGCCCACCGAGATCTCCGCAGGGTTCGGCGGCCGGCGGGCCGGGATCTGTCGCCGGCGGGCCGGGATCGGTCGCCGTGGGAAGGCCCGGCGGAGGACTGGCTGGCGGCGGAATGGACGGAGAGGGGTCGGGGCACCGGACCCGCGTGTCGGGATCCCGATCTCCGGCGGCGTCGATCCCACACTCGGGGCATTGCGAGCGGCGGCGCCTGTCGGAGCCGCGGTCGCCGCCTCGCGGGAGCGACGAGGTGCTGGGGGACCGATGGCGGGCGCCGCGGGACCGCCGGCGATGGCCGACCTCGCCTCCGACGCCGGTCTCGCGGCCGGGCCGGCGACGGCGGTCGACGCGGGGCCGTGCGCCGACGAACGACGGATCGCCGACGAGCGGTGCGAGGTCGCCGTCCGCGCCCGTGCCCGGTCGGACGCCGCCGCCGACGCGGTCCGCGCTGCCCAGCGGATCTACGACGGCCACGAATCCGCTGCAGCGGCCGCGACGGAGATCGCCGACCCGCGCGCCATCCAGGCGGCAAAGGAAGAGGCGCATGCCACGTTCCGTGCGGCCGGCTCCGCCGCGACGACACGAGAGGCGCACGAGGCTGCGGCCCGGGCCTGGCTCAGCGAGGTCAATCGGATCAACCGCTCGGTCCGTGAGGCGAGCGCCACGCTCACCCGGGAGCGCGCCGCCTCTCGGGAGGTCGCCGACCGTCTCGAGCGCCTCGAGCTGGAGGCCGACGCCGCGCGGATCTCCGCGGCCAATGCGGACGCTGCCTGCCTCGCCGCGCGCTCCATTGCCGCCGATTGCGACGAACGCTCGGCTCCGGAACTGCCGAGCACCCTGATCCCGCCCGTGGCGGGCGCGCCAGGGCGCATCAACGGCGATCAGGAGGAGACGCTCGAGATCGCCCTCGAAGCGGGTGGCCAGCCGCTCATCTTCCGCCTGCTTGGGGGCGATCGCGCGGCGATGCAGGTGATGGTCACGAGCCTCGCGGGTGACGACGTCGACCGCCGTCGCCACTGGCAGCTGCTCCTCACTCGGTTGCTCGAGGCGATCACGGCGGAGGCCATCGAGGGATCGGCTCTCGAATTGCCCGACGTTCATCCGTTCTGGGGCATGTTCACGCGCCTCGAACGCCGCGAGATCGCCCAGGGACTGGCGTCGCTGGGCTACCGGTTCGATGGGCTCGGGGGCTGGGCGGATGGCCGCCAGCCGTCGAAGCGAGACCTCTCCCTCGCCCTCGGATACGCGGGGCTGGACCCGATGCGCGTGCGCCAGTGGCCGAACGACAAGGAGATCGAGAACCTGTTCGCCGACGCGATCGTGACTGCGGACGAGTATCTCGCCGCTCGCGCGGGGGATCTCACCCTCGCGGAGATGGTGACGATGCTCGGTCGGCGCGCGGACGGCCTGGCCGAGGCGTGGAATGCGTGGGGGCGGATCCGGCCGCTCCTGCTGTCGGAGACCTGAAGGCCGATCAGGCCGGGCCTTCGTCCTCGTCGTCGTCGATCACGATCACCCGGAATGTCTCGGCGGCCTGGACGCCGATCGTGGCGCCCTCGCCGGACGCCCAGTCCCGGATGCGTGTCCTGAGCCCGTCGAGGTCGTGGATCTGGCTGGCGTGGGCCCGCAGGGCGTCGATCTTGCGGTCCAGGGTCGCCGACACGTCGACCCACGCGTCGCTCTGCTGCGACCAGAACAGGTAGAGCCGGCGCACCTTGTGGGCGGCCAGCCCGGCGCGGGCGAGGGCCGGGAAGGCCATCGGGTTCCGCGCCGCAGGGTAGACGGCGTCGACGGCTGCCATCCCCGCCGCCCGGTGATCGGTGTGGTTCACGCCGCGGGTCCCGTAGAAGATCGTGTCGGGGTCGGTGGCGAGGACGGCGTCGGGTCTGAACGTCCGGATCTCGCGGACGAGCTGCTCGCGCAGGGCCAGGTCGTTGGCCAGCGCGCCGTCCGGCTGGTGGAGATACGTGACGCCGGCGTAGCCGACGATGTCGGCGGCGGCGTTCTGCTCCGCTTCCCGGGTCGCAGCGAGGACGAGCGGATCCGCGTGCGGGTCCTCGCCGCCCTGGTCGCCACTCGTGCAACAGACGAGCCAGCCCACGGAGCCGGCATCGATCCATCGGGCGGCGGTCGCGGCAGGCCCGAAGTCGGCGTCGTCCGGATGGGCGGCGATGACCATGAACCGCGGCGGGCGCCACGTGTGCTCGGTCCGTTGCGGGATGTCCGGGGCGGTCGCCGGGGTGGCCGCGGTGGCCGCCGGCTCCCCGGGAGCGGCGATGTCGGTGTCAGCTTCCGGGACGGTCGGTGTCGCCGGGTCGACGGCGGGATCCGTCGGCGAGTCAGTCATGGCGCCGTCGAGCGTGGTGCGGGCTCAGTCGCGCCCGCGCCGGCGCCCACGTCGAGGCATTTTCGCCTGCGTCGCCTCCGGCGTCACGCGTGGGCGGCCTGGGCCTGGGCCTGGTCCAGGGCCGCGAGCACGTCGGCGGCGTGGCCCTCGGGCTTGACCTTGGGCCAGACTCGGGCGATCCGGCCTTCAGGGTCGACCAGGAACGTCGTGCGCGCGGTGCCCCAGTAAGTCTTGCCGTAGTTCGTCTTCTCCACCCACGAGCCGTAGGCGCCGGCTGCTTCGTGCCCCACGTCGGCGAGGAGCGTGAACGGGAGCTGGAACTTCTCGCGGAACGCGCGCTTGCTCGTCGCGCCCTGCGGGCTGATGCCCCACACGTCCGCCCCGCGCTCGTGGATGACCTCGTTCGCGTCGCGGAACTCGCACGCCTCGACGGTGCATCCGGGCGTGTCGTCCTTTGGATAGAAATAGAGGATGGTCCATCGGCCGCGCTGGTCGGCGAGGCGATGGATGGTCCCGGTCTCATCGGGGAGTGCGATCTCTGGTGCGAGATCGCCCGTTTCGGGAATGCTCACGGGAAAAGCCTAGCAGGCGATTCCACGATGAGCAGGCGGCCGCGGCGAAGCTCGACTGCGGCGTCGGCGGCGATCCGCACGTTCGAAAGGCCGCGGGCAGGCCCGGGCGGCAACGGCTCGTCGGCAAGAGGGTAACGAAGGCCCTGCGTCGTGACGCCCTCGACGCCGTCGCCCCACGGGAGCAGCGAGACCGTGTCCCCGAGACGCCCGGGCAAGGCGATCCTCACCGAGCCGCCATCCGAATCCGGCGCGCACGCCGCTCGGATCCGGTCTGACGTGTGGACGATCGACGCCGTGCGGCCGGCGAGCGCAGGCATGAACAGGAGCCCGACGTTCGCCAGTGCGTGGTCGATGCGTGCGCCGCCGAGGGCGCCGACCATCACGATGCCGCTCGCGCCGAGCCTGATGGCCGCCTCGATCGCGAGCTCCGTGTCCAATTCATCCTTGTCCGGCCGGGTCCGCTCGAGAGGGACGCCGGCCGCGACCAGCGCGTCCATGTCGGCCGGGGCGATCGAATCGCCGTCGCCGACCCACCGGTCGATGGCGACCCCGAGCGCGGTGGCATGCCGTGCGCCACCGTCGGCGGCGACGACCAGGCCGATCGAGGCGTCCCAGCCCGGCCACGCCTCGTCGAGCTCCGCCCGGCTCCCGACGTCGCCGCTGGCGAGGATGAGAGCGTCCATTCAGCGATGCTAACCCGGGCCATGCCGCCGCGACAGGATGTCGGGCCCGACGGCGCCGGGCCGTGCTCCAGACATGCCCGAAACCAGGGGTGCGGGCGCCGGATCGGGCTGCCGGGGCCAGGCCGTGCCGATGCTAGACTCCGGCCCGTGCCCGAAACGCCCGCCCACCCGTCGGTCCAGCGCGTGCTCGAGGCGGCCGCTCGCGAAGGCGTGACGCTGGAGGTGACCGTCTTCGACGAGTCGACCCACACCGCCCCGGAGGCCGCCGCTGCCCTGGGTGCCGAGCTCGGGCAGATCGTGAAGTCGCTCGTCTTCGCCGTCCCCGGCGACAACGGCCCCGAGCCGCTGCTGTGCCTGGTTTCCGGGCCGAACCGAGTCGACGTCGCCCGCCTGGCCGTGGTGACCGGCGAGGCCGACATCCGCCGGGCGACGGCCCGGGAGGCCCGGGAGATGACCGGCTACAGCATCGGCGGGATCCCGCCGATCGGCCATCCGGGTCCGATTCGCGTGATCATGGATCCCGACCTGGGTCGCTACGCCGTCGTCTGGGCGGCGGCAGGTCTCCCTACCGCGGTCTTTCCGCTCCCGCCGGAGACCCTGCGCGTGCTGTCGAACGCGACGGTGGCCCCGATCGCCGAAGAGCCGACGGCCGCCGATCGCGAGTCCGAGGCCCCAGATCGCGTCTCCGAGGCGCAGCCCGCCGGTCGCGAGGCGCAGCCGACCCTCGCGGCCGACGTCGCCGGACCCCGCGCCACGACCCCCTGAGGTCGCCACCTGCCATGGCCGGCGTCGAGCCTCGGAACGCGACCGTCGCCTACCCGGGCGGGCTCCGGGCACGATGGCGCTGGGGCGGCAGCGGCTCGGGACCGGCCGTGTTCGCGCTCAGCGAGAGCGGCGGAACGCTGACCGACTTCGGAACGCGAGTCGCCGCCGACCCCGACGTCCTCTGTCGCGCCGAGCTGCGCCTCGAGGGACCGCGCGGCGCCTGGACCGCCCGCTTCGCCTCGCTCATCCACGACGAGCCGCGCGGCCTCGTGTGGGACAGCGCGGCCCTGCTGGTCGTGGCATATGGCTTCCACACGTATGGCCTGGAGGTCGCGACGGGAGAAGCCCGTTGGGATCATCGCTCGGCGACGCCTGTCATCGCACTCATCGGTTCGTCGCGGCTCGACCACGTGCTCGTCCAGGCCGAGCTCGAGACCTTCGCCCTCGAGTCCGACGGCACCGTCGCCTGGCGGATCGCGCACTCTGACGTGGTGACGGCCGCGGAGCTCGTCGGCGGGCGACTGGTCCTGACCAGCTTCGCCGGCCAGGTCAGCGCCCTCGACCCGGCCACCGGACGCGCGGCTGCCTGACCCGCACCGAGTCGTGGCTGTGGACAGACGGTGGACAACCTCGACGCCGGTCGGATCTTGGTGGACGACCGCCGTTGACCTGGCCTCGGGGCCCCACATAAGGTGGCCGCAGCCCGGAGAGGCCGAGCGTCACTAACGGCTGAGATCGCCTCAACGCCCACGTGTCGCGGAGGTTCCTTCGGGCCTTTTCATGCGCGCCGCGTATCATCGCCGCCGTGTCGCCACTGGTCCCGATCTTCGCCGGTCTCCTCGCCCTCGCGACCGGGATCATCATCCTGCGGTCCTTCGGGCCGAACTTCCGAGTCGGGCGCCTGCTCGCCTCGACGCCGCAGGTCACGGTGGCCGAGGCGCGCGCGTTGGCCACCGGATCGGGGCGGTACGTGCGGATCCAGGGCCGGATCGATTCGGAGACCGACTTCGAGGACGAGCACCATCGTCCGCTCGTGTTCCGGCGGACGCGCCTCGATCTCCGCGGTGGCCGTGCGTGGACGACGTTCGACGACCGCCGGGAACGCGTCCCGTTCGAGATCCGCGAAGCCCTCGATGCGATCGCGGTGGACGACGCGGCACTCGATCAAGGCCTCGTCGTGATCCCGCGTGAATCGGTCGGCACGGCCGCGGATGCCCCGGACCGCGTCCCGGCCGGCACTCCCCCCGAGACGCCGCTGCGCCTCCGAATCGACCAGGTCTCATCGGTCGAGCATGCGATCGTGCTCGGTGTGCCGGCCTCGGGCGGCGATGGGCAGCCGGTGATGAGCTCGGGGCGCGGGCGCCCGCTGATCCTGACGACCCTCGAGCAGGACGAGGCCATGCGCGTCCTCGCGCACGGCGACACGCGGCGTCCATTGGTGGCGCTCGTGTGCATCGCCGGCGGTCTCGGACTCGTGGCAGTCGGGCTCGGCCTCGCGGCGCTGGGCGCCGTGGCGTGACGAGGGACCGTCGAACGCGGCCCCTTGGGGGCGGCCCCTCCGATCTCGGGCGTCTCGTTGGCGCCATCCTGTCTTCGGCTGCGTGGCTCGGGCTCGCGTCGATCGCGGTGGCAGCCTCGCCCGGCCCGAGTTCCGGCCCCGCCGGCGATCCCCGCAGCAGCGGGCAGGGCCCGGGCCTGGTCGGCGATCCCGCATTCGCCCTGCTCGCCGTGCTGGCGATCGGCATCGGGTCCGTGCTCCTGACCCTCGCCTACGTGCGCCTGACGGCCCGCCGAAGCGGATAGGGCGAGGAGCCGACAGCCTCCTTTCAGCGGCTCATGTGTCGAGCCCGGGCAGTGACGAGGCGCGTTAGGACCATCAGGGTATTGGCAAGAACTGTGAGATTGATAGGCTCCCGTACCAGTCAACTTCACATTTCCTCAGTGAGCTGTGCCCCACAACGTCCTCACCCGACCCGCTGACGCGACCCTGTCGGTGACGAAGGCCGCCCGGCTCCTCGGCGTGCATCCGAACACGATCCGGGCCTGGAGCGACGCCGGACGGTTGCGCTACTACCGGATCAACGCGCGGGGCGACCGGCGATATCGAGTCGGCGACCTGCAACGCTTCCTTGCGGCCGCCGAGCAGGGCGCTCCCGACGGGTCCCCGACCCACGGACGCGGGACCTGGGGCGGACGGCGGGCGATCGACCCGGCGACGCGCGCGCGTTTCTCGCCTGCGAGAGGACCACGGAGCGGGGGACCGGCCGCCGATCCACTCGATGCCGAGCGTCACCACCTCGACCTCGCCGTGGCTGGGTCGATCAGCCGCCTCATCGACGGCACCGACGACCCCGACGCTGCGCTGCGCGCGGCCGTCGTTGCGATCCGGGACGCCTACGGCCATCACATGGTCGTCGCCTGGGAGGCGCGGGGTGAACGACTGATCCCGCGCGCCGTGGCCGGCGCAGATGCGGCCGCGAACGCCCGGCCGTTTGACCTGCCGGCCACGTCGGGAATCCTCGGCGAGACGTTGCGGCTCGCGGCAGGCAGAGACCGGACGGGGCGCGGGCCGTCGCCGGCGATGCTCGTCGCCAACGAACCGGGGGACGCGACCGTCGCGATCTTCGGGACCAGGCGCCCCGAGCTGGCTGCCGTCATCCCCGGAAGCCGCGAGCCGTGGGGCCTTCTTCACGTCGTCGGCGAGACCCCTGGGTCGCTGGGCCAGCGCGATCTCGACATCGCCCGGGTCCTTGCCGACGGTCTCGGCGCGGTCGTGAGCGCGGCGCGACGGTCCGCGGAGACCGCCCAGCACCTCCACCGCGTCGAGGCCCTCCGGCGCGTCGCCAGCGACATCGGCAGCCGGCTCGATCTCGATCGCATCCTGGCCGATCTCGTCGACCACGCGATGAGCCTGTTCGAGGGCGACCGTGGCGCGGTGTTCCTCCAGCGTGACGGTGGAATCGCCGTCGCCGAGGTCAGCCGTGGGCTGTCGAGCGCATACCTCGCGAGCGTTCGGGAATCGGCCAGCCAGTCTCTGTCTCGCCGCGCCATCGCGGCGCGACGACCGCTGTTCTCGGTCGGTTTTCGCGACGACCCTCACGGCGCCGACGTACGAGACGCGGTCGTCGAGGAGGGCTTCGACACGATCTGCGTCGCGCCGCTGCTCGATGACACGGAGGTCCTCGGCCTCCTGGCCGTCTACCACGATCGGCCGCATCAGTGGACGCCCGACGAGCTCGACACGGTCGGCGAGCTCGCGACGCAGGCCAGCGTGGCGATCCGGGAGGCGCAGGACTACGAGCGGATGGCGACGTGGGCCGCCCAGCTCCAATCGATCCAGCAGCTCGGGACGCGGCTCAACCGGCTGACCAACGTCGAGGAGATCGGGTTCGCGATCGCCACCGAGCTGCGGCAGCTCATCGACTATCACAACGTCCGGGTCTACCGGGTCGTCGGCCGCGACCTGTTGCCGGTCGCGATGGTCGGCCAGGTCGGCGAGTACGTCGACGAGACGACGGACCAGCTGCGGGTGGCCATGGGCGAGGGCATCACCGGCTGGGTCGCGCAGCATCGCCTGGCCCAGAACCTCGGGGATGCGGCATCCGATCCGCGGGCGCACACGATCCCGGGAAGGGAGGACGACCTTGCCGAATCGATGCTCCTCGCACCGATGGTCTTCGACGACCAGGTGCTGGGCGTGGTCGTGCTCTCGATGCTCGGTCTGAACCGCTTCACCGACGACGACCTGCGCCTGCTCGTGATCTACGCGAGCTTCGCGGCCCAGGCGATCGCCAACGCGGATAGCACCGAACGCCTTCGCGCACAGACGATCACCCTCGAACGCCAGCTCCGCGGCCAGCGCGAGCTGCTGCAGGTCACCGAGACGATCCTGACCAAGCTCGACGCTCGAGAGGTGCTCGACGCGATCACCGACCGGATCGGCGGGCTCATCGCCTGCGACACCATCGCCATCGAGCTCCTCGACCCGGCGACCGAGACCCTCAAGCCCCTGACGGCCCGTGGCATGCAGGCCGAGCGGTACCTCCAGCCGCGGGAGCCCGGCGAATCAGGGCTCGCGTCGTGGGTCGTGGCCCACAACGAGCCGATCTACGTCAGCGACGAGCGGAACGACCCCCGCGTCGGGTGGCGGCGTGGCGCCGCAGCGCACGACGGCAGTGTCATCGCCACGCCCCTCCGGCGCCGGACCGGCGCCATCGGCGTGATGTCACTCGAGCGGCTCGGTCCTGGCAACACCTTCTCGGTCGAGGAATTCGAGCTCGTCCAGCTGTTCGCGGCCCAGGTCTCGATCGCGCTCCAGAATGCCGAGGTCTTCGAGGAGGTGGAGATCCGGGCTCGCACCGACGACCTGACTGGACTCCTCAACCACGGGACATTCGGGAAGTGGCTGGACCTCAACGTCCGCGATGGCGCACCCTTCAGCCTGATCATGCTGGACCTCGACAACTTCCGCGACGTCAACAACGACCTCGGCCACCAGGCCGGCGACGACGTCCTTCGCCGGATCGCGCGCGCGCTCGTCCGGGCCGGACGAGATACCGATCTCGTCTTCCGCTACGGCGGCGACGAGTTCACGGTCATCCTGCCCGGCACCGAGGCGATCGGAGCGTTCCTGGTCGCCGACCGGGTACGCCTCGCAGTCGCCGCTTCGGGCGACGGCGTCAGCGCTTCGGTCGGCGTGGCGTCGTTCCCGCAGGACGGGACGACGAGCACCGCGATCCTTCTCGCCGCGGATCGGGCCTGCCTCGTCGCCAAACGCAGCGGACGCGACCGGGTCGTGACGGCCATCGAGGGTCTGGCGCTCGGCGAGGAGGTCCCGCTGCAGCAGCCCACGCCGGTCGACTCGGCCCTGCAGCCGGAGGTGCCGGTCGAAAGGAGGCTGTGCGTGCGCCGCCTCGGCCGGGCCAGTGACGGTCCGACCGTCACCGAGCCGCGTTCGGAGCCGTCGGAGATGGGCATGGCCACCCGCCTGATCGCAGTGATCCTCGCCGCAGTGGTCGTGGCCGCGTGCGTGCCGGATCCCGCGGCCCAGCTCGGACAGGGCAGTGCTCCACCGCCGACTCCCACCGCCACGCCGGTTCCCACGCCGCCCGGTCCGACCCCCACGCCGTTCTTCGCCCGGCCCACGCCGACACCCCAGCCCACGTTCGTTCTCTACAAGGTGGCCAGGGGCGACACGCTGACACGGATCGCGAAGCGATTCGAGACCACAGGCGAAAGCATCTCCTACTGGAATTGGGCCACGTACCCCTCGCTCGACCCGGAGTCGGGGCAATACCGGCCGAACAGCCTTCAGGTCGGGTGGGTGCTCCAGATCCTCCCGAAGTCGGTCGTGGATCCGGAGAACCTGCCGACGCTTCCGCCGTCGTCCGAGCCGTCGGAGTCGCCTGCGGACTGAGACCATGCCGCTCGGCGCTATCGTGTGCTGGTGAGCGAAGCAGCCGGTCGCGGCGGCCCCCGGATCGTCATCACCGTGGCCGATGTCACGCGCCAGTCGGACCCGGCGATGGCCGGGCGGAAGAACGCGCTGTACGCGGCGGCTGTGGAGCGCCAAGGGGGAGTGGCTCATCCTCCTTGACGGTTCGGCCAGCTGCGGATCAGCGCAATGACGCGTTCGAGGCGATGGATGGACTCCTGCTGAGCGGCGGCGCGGATCTCTCGCCGGAGCACTACGGCCGGCCGATGGCGGGAGCACGCGCGACCGAACCGGAACGCGACATGCTCGAAGCGGAGGCGTGGGCGGCGGCGACCGCGCCGAGGCGTCCCGGTCCTCGGGATCTGTCGTGGTTTCCAGGCGATCAACGCGTTTTCCGGCGGCACCCTCGTCCAGCACGTCGAGGGGCATGCGGGTGGCGCATGGGGATCCGGACGGCCCGCGGCGACCCATCCGCTGCGCGTCGCGCCCGGCACGCGACTCGCGCGGATCCTCTTCCCGACGAACGTCCGCGGCGGCGTTCTCGCCGTCAACACCTTCCACCACCAGGGTGTCGCCGCGGCCGACCTGGCACCGGGACTCATCGCCAACGCTCGGGCCGCGAGCCCTGCCGGTGAGTTGATCGAGGGGCTGGAGGCGGCCGACGGCCGGTTCGTGATCGGCGTCCAGTGCCATCCCGAGCGGACCGAATTCGACGCCGGCGCCCTTCGAGCGCCTGTTCCGCGTATTCGTGGACGCCGCGCGAGGTCCGGCGGGCGCGCGTGAGCGCGGGCGCGCGCGCTGGCGAAGCGCGGTGGGCTGAGCGCGCGCGGGGGCGCTGAGCGCGGGCGGGCCCCGTGGCGCACATGCGCCCGGTCGAGGCGGTCTGGCGCGTCCCGGCCCTGCGGGCATAACCCCGGGGATACCCCCACCCAGTATGGGCGGCGGGGCTGGACATCGCCCGAGGACACGTCGAGGTGTCGGTGGAGCCCGACGGCTCCGATCGCTCGCTCGGTCACTGCACGCCGATCGTCGACGACGACGAGCTGCTCGACTGGCCGGCCCACGCCCTCGAGCTCATCGCCGGGCCGGTCGCCGGGTACATCGCCCGGAACGGGACGCACCTCGACCTCGACTGGCGATCGTGGGCCGAGTCACTCCTTCGCGAGCCGCAAGTCACCGGCTCGGACGAGGCGAGGTTCGCGTCCACCGTCACGACGATCATCAAGCCCGAATACCCGGAGGCGTACGCCGCCGGGCTGGTCGACCTGGCGGTCTCGGAGCTCCACGACGCATGGGTCGGGCTCGACGCGCTCGCCGTCGCCCTCGGGGAGCGGAGCACGATCCCGGGCGACGAGGTCGAGCCGATCGTCCGGTCGGCGCTCGGGCTCGGGCCGGGCGACCGGTGGTGATACGCTCGCACCGACGACGGCTTTCGGGATCGTCGTCCCGGCCCCTCCGGACGATCCGGGGCTCTCCGGTCACGTCAGGGCGCGCGCCCGGCCCACGAGGGCACTGCGCGACCATCGCCCGCGTCCCGCTTGACTCGACGTGACCGGATCGAAGGAGCCCCTACCCATGAAGCCGACAGTAGCCTCGACGAACCCGCGCCCGCTCGCCGACATCGACCGTGACCGGAAGGCCGCCCGGGCCAAGGCGGGCGACCTGCTCGCCGAGGCCGAGACGATCGCCGCCCGGGCGGGCAACCGCCAATTTACCGACGGCGAGCGCGAGCGCGTGGCCCGCCTGACGACCGGCCGGGACAACGCCCTGCCCCAAGCCGAGGCCCTCGACGACGAGTACAGGTCCGCCCTGGCCGCCGGGCTCAATGACGGCTCGCTCATCGGGGTCGGGCCGTTCATCCTGGGCGATCCCAACGTCCGGGTCGGGGTCGGCCGCGAGTCGACCACTCGCTCGCCCCGTGGCAGCAGCAGGCGCGCAACGACGCGCTGCTCGCGATCGACGCCAACCGGAACGTCCTCGACGCGGCGGCCGCCGACCGGCTCGACGAGGTCGTGCGGCGACCGAACGCGACCGCCGAGGCGACGTACATCGCCGCCGTCGCGGACCCCGACTACCTCCCGGCGTTCGCAAAGATGCTCCGCTACGGCGACACCGCCAAGATGCACATGACGGCCGCCGAGGAGGCCGCGCTCGATCGGGTCAACAGCGCGACGGACCTGTACGCGACCGCACCGTGGACGTCCGGGACCGACGCGACCGGCGGGTACGCGGTCCCGTTCTCGCTCGATCCAACCCTGACCAACACGGCCTCGGGCGCCAACTGCCCGCCGCGTCGGATCGCCCGGGTCCAGGTCGTGACCGGGAACGAGGCCCACTACGTGACGATGGACGGCGTCGTCGCGGTCTACGCCGCCGGCCCGTCGGCGATCGCCTGAGCCAGCTGCATCGCCACCGTCGGCACGGCCGGGGCCATGACCACCAACCAGCGTCTCCAGACGACCGTGGCCGACGCCGTCGCCGCCGGGGACGTTATAGGTCTGGAACGCGATCCCGCCGAGGTTCCAAGACGCCGCCGAGTGGGTCGGCTCGTCGTCGACGTACAGCTTCCTCTACCGGCTCACCCCGGTCGGGAGCACGACCGAGCCGCAGCTCATCCCGGTGGTCGGCGGGCCGCTGCTCGGCAAGCCGTTCTACAACTGGTCGACCATGCCCGTCGCGGCCGGAACCGGCGAGCAGACCGGCAACAAGGTGCTGATCGTCGGCGACTGGTCCAACGCCGTCACGGTCGGCGATCGTCTCGGCATGACGGTCGAGGTCCTGCCCCACATGCTCGACGCGACGACCGGCCACCCGAACGGCCAGCGCGGCCTGCTCGGCTGGTGGCGGACCGGCGTGGTCGCCCACAACCCGAACGCCCCGCGCTACCTCGAGGTCGCTTGACCAACGCCCGCGGGTCGCGTCGGCGCCCTCAGCGGCGCGGCCCGGCGGGTTCCATACGGCCCTCCGGCGACCCGTTCCTGACCGTGGCGGGTCGCCGGGGCGGTCCGACTTCCGTGACCGGGTTCGCCGCCCGACCGGGTTTCCTCTCCCCGGCCGGGCGCCCGACCCGAACCACACGAGTCGATCGCGTCACCCGTCCGGTCAGGAGCGAACCGGGCCGAGCTGCCTCAGGGGCCTCGACGGCCCGATCGGGGACGACGACGAGCTAGCCCTGCTTGCGCGGCTAGGCGGCTAACAGTTCGGCCGGGCGGACCCGAGGCCGATAGCGCGAGGGCTGCGACGGGCGACCGCCCGCTCAGCGCCGCCGCCGGGGCGTCTGGCGAAGGGAGCGTGGCGGCCGGCGCCGGAAAGAAGTAGCGTGGCTAGGGTGGACTGCGACGGCTTCATCACCCGTTGCCTTGGTGAGTGGGCGGACCACCGGCCGCTTCCGGGGTTCGCACGGCTATTGACGTTCGGCGTAGCGTTTGCGGCGAACTCGGAACCCGCCCCTCCTGATCACAGGCGGCGGTGATCGACCGGAGGCGAGATGCAACGACCGCGGCGCTCCTGGGCCGCCCTGACGATCGCCGCGGTCTGCGTCGTCGCGATCGCGACCGTCAGTCCGGCGCGGGCGGCTGCTCCGGACATCCGCGAGGTCACTCCCGTTGGCATCAGGATCGATGGCTCGGCGAATGACTGGGACACCCCCGGTCTCGACTTCCTGACCGACATGTACGAAGCCGGAAACCCTGACCATCCCGTCCGGTCGCACCTGTACGGGCGGTATGACTGCTCGACCCAGATCCTGTACCTGGAGGTCGTCAACATCCCCGGATGGTTGATCCTCCCGTCAAACAGCGACAACTACGTCAAGCTCGGCCAGACTCAGAAGCTTGTCGATGGCTCGGACCCGGCCGACGGCGCTCAACCCGACTTCGCCTACATCCAGGCGGTCGCCTGGGAGGCGTCGTTCCATCTGGCGCCCGGCAGCTATCTCGGTGAAGACAGCCTGAACGTCCACGCCGAGGTCGTGCCCAAAGCGCACGCCGACACGTCTGCCCCGAGCGGACGGCGGATGGACACGGTCATCGACTGCAGCGCAGCGCCGACGCCGACCCCGACGCCGACTCCGACGCCGACGCCGACTCCCACCCCGACGCCGACTCCCACCCCGACGCCGACTCCCACCCCGACGCCGACTCCCACCCCGACGCCGACTCCCGACGCCGACGCCGACGCCGACTCCGACGCCGACCCCGACGCCGACGCCGACGCCGACGCCGACTCCGACGCCGACGCCGACTCCCACGCCGACGCCGACTCCGACGCCCACGCCGACGCCGACCCCGACGCCGACTCCGACGCCGACGCCGACGCCCACCCCGACGCCGACGCCCACCCCGACGCCGACGCCCACGCCCGACGCCGACGCCCACCCCGACGCCGACGCCCACGCCGACGCCCGACGCCGACGCCCACGCCGACGCCGACTCCCACCCCGACGCCGACTCCCACCCCGACGCCGACTCCCACACCGACGCCGACGCCCACCCCGACGCCGACGCCGACGCCGACGCCCACGCCGACGCCGACCCGACTCCCACCCCGACACCGACTCCCACCCCGACGCCGACGCCCACCCCGACACCGACGCCCACCCCGACACCAGAGCCTCCGGTCGACCCGCCGATCATCGCCGCGAAGGTCAACGATCAAGGGACGACCGATCCCGCCGACGATCTGATCGTCGGCGGTGCCCAGTTCGAGTTCCGGGCCGACGATGGTGACGGCGTCTACGAACCGTCTGGCGACGATGCCCCCGTTCTGGCGACCGTCGACGCGACGCACGGCTTCGCCGTCTTCACTCCGCCCGCGCCGGGCCAGTACTGGGTGACCGAGGTGTCGCCACCGCCGGGCCTCGACGTGGCGCCACCGCAGCTCGTGTCGTACGCGGTTCCGCGCACTCCCGAGAACTGCAGCATCGTCCGCGGCGTCTCCAGTTGCGTCCTCGACGAAGACGCCTCGGGCGGCTTTGTCGTGGTCGTCGTATCCGACTCACCGAGCGGTGGGGTCGATTCGGCGACCGGGGGTCCGACGCTGCCCGCTACGGACAGCGGCACTGACAGCGCGGAGCCTAGCGCCGGGTACGCCTGGATCGCCGTCGTCGGCGTCCTCGTCCTCTCGGGTCTTGCGTTCCTGGGGGCTGCTCGCCTACGACGCGGCTGAGGCCGTTCTCACCCGGGTACGTACCCGGACCCGATCGCCCAACCGACTACCCACCCGAGCGCCGTCGTGGCGACCCATGCGATCCAATGCCGCTGTCTCGCAGCCGTCTCGGATCGCCCCGGCACCGGTCCCGGACTCGCGATTCCGCCTCGTGCGGCCAGCCCGTCCGGGCCGACCGGAGGTGACTCTAGCTTGCGCCTATCCCCAGGGGACGTAAAGGACAAGCCTATGCCTTGCGAACGACCAGTTCGAAGACCGGAGCGTCGTTGCTGAAGCTGCCGCCCTTGTAGAGAGGATCGCCTGGCCCGCCGTCGGCACTTCGTAGAGGAGCCAGCCTTTGGCCTGACGGCCCTTAGGGAGGTCACCGCTGCCGAGTTGAGGCTCAGGGCCGGCGCTCGCGAAGGTGAAGCCGTCCACCGCCACGCCGTCCACGAACAAGTCCCAGTCGAACGGGTTATAGGACGCGCCGTCCTGCATGGCCTTGTAGGTGACATAGACCTGGAGGTAGACGTAACCCTTCTTTGGTGTGTCCTTGAGGTAACCGGTGCCGTAGCTCTTGTGCTGGCTGGGCTGGCTGACGGTGATGTCCAGATAGTCGTCGCCGTTGCTCGTGACGCGGGCAGTCTCGCCGACCGCGACCGGTTGGGTGGTCTCAGGCTCAGGCGTATCGGCCGGTAGCGGCGTCTCGACGACGATCGGGGTCGGCTCGGGTGTGACAACAGGGGTCGGGGTAGCGACCGGGGTCGGGGTAGCGACCGGAGTGGCAGTGGTGACTGGAGTAGCTACCGGAGTGGCAGTGGCGATCGAAGGAGTCGTGGTCGGCTGCACGGACGCCTGACTCACGGCACCGCTGCTACAGCCGACGACGGCGAGGCCGGCCAGGAGAAGGGCGATGGGCTTGCGGTTCACTGGGTCTCCCAAAGATGATTGCGCCGCGGTCGAGGCGCGCAATCAAAAGGGCAGACCGAGATCCGAGGGATGCTCCGATAGTGGGACGTCTCCCGCTCTTGGTCTATCGAGGCTCAGACAAGGTGCGGGTAAGAATCCGCAACGCGGGCCCCCGGTCCGGCCCGGACTCGCGATCCCGCAGCAGTCTGCGGCCAGCCCGTCCGGGCCGACCGGGGCGTGTCTACCGATGACCATGATGATCTCCACCGTCGGCGACACGGTCGCGATGTCTCGGCCTCGGCCATCCGTCGGCCTCGGCCGGCACTGGCACGTCGTCGACCGCACGCTCAGCGGGTTGATGCTCGTGGCGCCCTTCCCGTGCGGGTTCGTCCAGGCCGAGATCCTGTGCGAGCACGCCACGGCAAGCCGTGAGCGGCGGTCCTGGACGGGCGTTGACTGGTGCCCGCCGGCGGTTACGCTGGACCGACCGCGGTCCGAGGGTGTCCGAGCGGACGCCGCGCGGCAGGAGGCGTCGCGATGCCCAAGTACCTGTTCACGGGCAGCTTCACCGAGCAGGGCGCCAAGGGGGTCCAGGCCGAGGGCGGGACCAAGCGAGTCGAGGCCGTCAAAGCGCTATTCGCTTCGGTCGGAGGCACCCTCGAGTCGTACCACTTCGCTTTCGGAACCGACGACTTCTTCATCATCGGCGACCTTCCGGACAATGCCGCCGCGGCCGCTGCGGCGTTGCGCACGTCATCGTCGGGAGCCGTTCATACCCGCACGGTCGTGCTCCTGACCCCTGAGGAGATGGACGCGGTCGCGAAGCTGCACCCGGCCTATCGCGCGCCTGGACTAGCGCCGCAGGAACCTCGAGGCGCCCCGGCTCCGGTCCCGGACTCGCGATCCCGCTTCGTGCGGCCAGCCCGTCCGGGCCGACCGAGGCGCGTCGGCAAGGCGTGATCCCGGAGCCCTGCCGCTGTTGACATTGAGCGCCGCCCGCTCGACTGCCCCCACGGCCCCGGCCCCCGGGGCCGTCGCTCTACCCAGCTGACGAGCGTCACCCTGCTCCTGGTCAGTTCTCCGGTCGGGCAATCTGGTACCAGTTGGACTGGTGTAGAGGCTCGGCGCCGCTTCGGGCTGGGCGGCCATGGCGGCGGGCGGAGGGACGCCGTCATGGCCGGGGTCGGTAGTCGATGTCTCAGGACGGGTGGATGGGTCGTCCGCCGTCGAAGGCGCCGGCCTCACGGAGGCGGCGCAGGAAGAGCAGTCGGTTGAGCTGCGCGAGCGACCAGCCGAGGTCCGAGGTCGGCAGTCCGTGGAGGAAGGCCGTCAGGCGTGCCGCCTCATCCGAGGTGAGGCCGCGCACCTCCAGGAGCCGGCATATGACTCGCGCCTTTGCGTTCGAACCGGGCGTACCCGGAGTCTTGGATGAACCGGTCGCCGTTGGGGCCTGACCCGCGTGCGCCGCGAGTTGGCGCGGAGTCGTCGTGAGTTGACCCGTCGGTGTCGATTGATCGGGCGTGGAGGTGCGGGCCGGCCTCGCGGCCTTGGTCGCGCCCTTGGCCGTCGGCCTGATCCGCCTGCCGCGGCGAGCCCCAGGTGCGGCCTCGGAGGCCTCCGCGGCCGGGCGCACAGACGAGCCTCGACGAGATGATCGCCCGTGACCCTGTGACCCGTGCGGCGCCTGTCCGGCCATGACTCATGTGTCCTCGGATCCCCTGACGCAGCCGCCCTTGATCTCTGGGGGACGCGTTGGAGGAATGGTCACGACCTCGGCCCCGCCGTGCGATGACCCGGCGGTCCCATCGGCGAGGGTACTTGCGGCCTCGGACCAGGGCGTGTCGTTCGGCGGGCCTTTCCGGTCGAGTCGTGCGCGGCGAGCGTCCCGGTCGCCGCGAGCCAGAGACATGAGCGTGCGTTCATGCACGCCCGCCACGCCCGGACACCCCGACCCTTGCTCCCAGGCGGCTAACCTCGCGCCGCTCGGTAGACTCCGGAAATGCGGGTCCGCAGGTTCGAGCTCCGCCTTCTTGGCATCGCCCTCGTCGCCTCGTGGTCGATCGCGGCCGGTCTCGTCCTCCTGGCCTATCGTCCGGGCGGCCCCTTCGACATCGTCGTCGGGCTGGTGGCGATGCTTCCCATCGGGATCGCGGTCGCCGGCGTCGTCTGGCCGCCGGTCGCGCGCGGAAACCTGGCGTTCCCGATCATCGTGTGGGTCGGCGTCATCGCCCTGCTGTTCCTCGTGCCGTCGATCATCGGCGTGGTCAACCAGCTCGTGGCGCTCGGATCGCAGACGCTCCTGCCGTCCTTCGAGGCAGCGTATCCGTGGCTGATCGCGCTCTTCGCCACGAGCCTGTTCTCCGGTTTCGGGGTCGCGCGTCGCCTGGACGGGGAGGAGTCGGTCCGCGATCATCGGCTGCTGGCGGGGATCGGGTTGGGCGTGGTCGCCACGATCGCGGCGACGACCGTGTTCGCCGCGGTCGCCGTCGCCAACGACGAGGCGGTGCGGACCGCCGGCCCGGACACCTCGCGATTCGGACCGACCACGGGCGACGTACAGCCGCCGCCATGTGACGCGGAGCTGACGGCCGGGCGGAGCGCCCGCCTCGCGCTGCGCCTGTCCGCGAGCGCCGACCTCCGTCAACTCGGTTCGGTCGAGCTTGCCGGACTGCGATCCGGCGACGACTTCCGCTGGCTGGCGTACGTCGCCTCGATCCGCGAGCTGGGCCAGTACGGGTCGGCGAGGATCGAGCAGGACACGTGGGCCTTGACGCCCGGGACCCGCTGGCGCGCAGTTCCCTCCCGCGAAGTCGCCGACGACACCGTCGACGTCCAGGCGCTGAACGTGGCGCTCACCCCCGGCTACCGCGCGACCGCCGAGGATCGCGGCGTCGAGGTCATCGAGGGCGCACGCGCCCGCCATTGCCGGATCGCGGTTGACGGGCCGGTCTTCCGCGAGGCGTTCCCGCAGGCGCGCTGGCTGACCGGCGACAACGACCTTCATCGATGGCGCGGTCAGCTCGACTACTGGGTCTTCCTCGATGGCCAGCTCGGTCAGGTCGCGGGGAGCGTCAACGGTGAGGGCGCCGACGTCGCCGAGGGCGCCATCCAGGGAACCATCGACGTCCACATGACGGCCACGGAGCGCGGGCGCGACACGGTCATCTATCCTCCGGGGCCATGACCATCGACGTCGAGCGCGAGCGGTACAGCGCCAAACGCGACCGCCTCGCCCGGCTCACGCGGCTGGTCGCGATCCTCACCTCACACCCCGAAGGGATACGACCGCCCGACATCGCGGCGCGCATGGCGGTCGCGGTGCGGACCGTCTATCGCGACCTCACCGCGCTCCAGGAGGAGCTTCGCCTCCCGGTCTGGGGCGAGAACGGCCTGTGGGGCATCGACGCCGACAAGGCCTTCCTCCCGCCGCTGAAGCTGACCCAGCAGGAGGCGATGGCCGTCGTCCTCTCGGCAAGGCTCATGGTTCGCTACGCCGACAAGTACGACCCCGACCTGGCCGCGGCGTTCGAGAAGCTCGAGCGCGGCCTGCCGCCGGCGCTCGCGGAGCACGTCGAGCGGACACTGGACACCCTCTCGAAGGCGCCCCGCGACGAGCGCTTCCGGTCGAACGTCCGGCTGCTCACCAGGGCGTGGGCCGAACGGCGGGTCGTGTCGATCGACTACGAACCGGCGCACTACGAAGGCGGCGCCGCGCCGCGCAAGGCCACCGTCCACCCATACCTGCTCGAGCCCTCGCTGCAGACCCATGCGCTCTATCTCATCGGCTTCGACGAGACGCGCGAGGCGCTGCGCACGTTCAAGATCGAACGCATCCGGGCGGCGACCCTGACGCCCCGGACATTCGACCCGCCGGATCCGGCCGCGACGACATCGGCATTGCGGCCGGCCTGGGACATCATCGCCGACCAGGCCGCCGGTGACCGTGGACCTGCGCTTCGCCCCGGCCGTCGCCGGCCGCGTGATGGAGGCGACCTGGCACCCGAGCCAGGCGGTCCGGAACGAGCCTGACGGCTCCCTGCGCTGGCAGGCCACCGTGTCGGGCACCATCGAGATCCGCCTCTGGATCCTGTCCTGGGGCGCCGACGTGGAGGTGCTCGCCCCGGCATCCTTGCGGGACGACGTGGCCGGCACGCTCCGGCGGGCGCTCGAGCGGTACGGAGCCGCGTGAGCCCTGATGCGACGTCATCCCTTCAGCGCGGTCAACCTCATCAGCGACCCGATCCACGGCTATATCGAGCTGACCAAGCGGCTGACGCCGGCCGAATCGGGGGCGGTGGGCCTGCCCGACGGAGGAGGTCGCCGAGGAGGACCTGCTCGACACCGCGTGGCTCCAGCGGCTCCGGCGGATCAGCCAGCTCCAGAGCGCCCGATGGGTCTTCCCGACCGCCGAGCACTCGCGGTTCACCCACGGTCTCGGCGTGATGCACGAGGCGGGACTCTGGGGGCGGTCGCTCTATCCGAGCCTGCGCACCGCGCTGAAGGCCACCGGGACGGCCTCCCCGTCGGAGGGCCTGGTCGTCGAGACGCTGCGGGTCGCCGGCCTCCTGCATGACGTCGGGCATGGCCCGTTCGCCCACTTCTTCGACGACCAGGTCCTGGCCGCCTTTCCCTCTCCGCCCGATCCCCGACGGCCGGCCGGCAAGCGCCTCACCCACGAGGACCTCTCGCAACGGATCATCGAGGACGAGATGGCCGACCTCATCCGCGGCCTGCGGCGGGCGCCGGGCGCCGTCGCAGAACGAGACGCCTTCGCGGACGGCGAGGCGATCGATCCCGCGTGGGTGTCGTTCCTGATCTCGAAACCGGCCCTTGCCGACCCTGCGATGCCGCGCTGGGTCCGCTGGCTCCAGCCACTTCTGTCGGGCGTCTTCACCGTCGACAATCTCGACTACGTCCGGCGCGACGCGTACCTGACCGGTGTGTCCGTCGGACCCGTGGACGTGGAACGGCTGCGCCGCTACACGTTCATCTCGGACCGGGGGCTGACGCTGTACGAACCCGGCCTTGCCTCGCTCGAGATGTTCCTCACGACCCGCCGGTTCATGTACCAGCAGGTCTACTTCCACCGGACCGTCCGCGCCATCGACCTGGACCTCGCGGAGGTGTTCGCGCCGTCGGTGCGGGCGATCTTCGGGTCGGGATCTCCCGCCGAGAGCCTGTCCGCCTACGCGGACCTCGACGAATATGCGCTCCTCCACCAGGCAGCCCGCTGGGCCCGTGGGGAGTCGGTGTCGGCGTCGCCGGGCGCCGGCGACGGCACCGTCACACGCTCGGTGGCCGACGCCTGGCGCGCGATCCTGCTGCGCCGCCCGACGTGGCGCGCCGAGGCCGAGGTTCGGGCCGAGTACGAGGCGGGCGGCCGTCCCGATGCCCGGATCGCAGCCCTCGGTGCGGCCGTTCCGGGTGTGGTCAGCATCGACCTCGCGGAGGTGGACGCCCGTCCGGCCGACCCGCGCACGACCGACGAGCGGCTGGCGCTCGAAGGTCGCGACGGACAGGCGCTCTCGATGGCCGAGGCCCTCGCACCCATCCCGGCCTATTCGCTCATCGCCCGACGCTATCGGCGGGTCGCGCCGGCCGGCGCGAGGTCCGCCGCCTGATGATGTCCGCCACCAGATGAGGTCCGCCGCCTGATGGGAACCGAGATCGAGCGCAAGTTCCTCGTCCGGGACGTCTCAGCCGTGAGGGACGCCACGGGTGTGCCCTACCGTCAAGGCTACCTGTCGACCGTGCCGGAGCGGACGGTCCGTGTCCGGGTCGCCGGGGAGCACGCATTCATCACGATCAAGGGCACGAACGTCGGCGCCACCCGGGCCGAGTTCGAGTACGACATCCCGCTGGTCGATGCGCAGGCCCTGCTGCGGATGTGCCTGCCGCCGCTCATCGAGAAGACGCGGTACCGGATCGACCACGGAGGCCTGACCTGGGAGGTCGACGTCTTCGAGGGCGAGAACGACGGCCTCGTGGTGGCCGAGGTCGAGCTGCCGGCCGCCGACACGCCGGTCGAGATACCGGCATGGATCGGCGGCGAGGTCACCGGCCGATCCGCGCTACTACAACGCCAACCTCGTGGCCCGGCCGTTCTCGCGCTGGGACGACGACGCACCCTAGGGTCGTCGCGGTCGTCGCGGTCGTCGCTCCTCGATCACTCCGGAGCGGCGGGGGATTCGCTCGGGCGAACCGTCGGTTCGGGTCGATACGGGAAGGACCAGCAGCGGGTCGACCCGGGCCACCTCGGCAGCCGGGACCTTCATCCGCTCGACCACGCCGGGGTCGATGCCGAACGACGCCGTCTCCAGTGGGCTGAACAGCCCGAAATGGAGATGGCAGCCCGATGCATGCCCGGTCCGGCCCTCGTAGCCGATGAGCTGGCCCGCCTTGATCGACTGTCCGCGTTTCACGACGACCTTTTCGAAGTGGGCGTACACACTGCGATAGCCGTTCCCGTCGTCGGTGATGACGACGATCGGAAGGGTCGTCCAGAGCTTCTTGGCGTCGAGTCGCCTGAAATACGGCGTCAGGTCGCCGATCCACCCGATCTGCTCATCGAAATGGCGGCCGGCGGCAAGGACGACGCCGTCGTGTGCGGCCACGACCCGATCACCGCAGAAGGTCGCGAGGTCGATCCCGTCGTGGAACAGCTCGCCCGCCACGACCCGCGAGCCCCACGGGGTGGGACCGAAAGGCAGCGTGAGGCGCCCGCGGATGAGCGGCCATCGATAGCCGGTCAGGTAGGCGGGCTCGACGGGCCCCGGCAGCGTGACGGCGACGTGCTCCGTCAGGTCCGAGCGCGGCGCCGGGGTCCGGGCGGGTGGCGTCCCGACAGTCGGCGATGCGCTCGCTGTGCCTGGTGCCGCGGCCGAGGAGCGTCGGCAGGCGATGTCTCGGTCGCGGCCGGGCCGGCAGTCGCCTGGCTGGCCGAGATGGTCCCGATGAGGTGCGGCTCGGCAGCGCTGCCGATGGCGCCGAGACCGATCCCCGCCAGGGCGATGGCGCCAAAGATCGCGAGCAGGAGGAGGCGGGACGCACGCAATGGCGGCGTCAACGTCGGGGTGTGGGCACGGGCAGATATGTACCACCGCGAGTGGGCGGTTCGCAAATCAGACCGGTGTGCTGCGAAGGCCAATCCCGGGCACCCGTGAAAATGCTTGCATGGACTCGGTGTTATGCGGTACGTTTCCGCTATGAACCGCCGCCTCTTCACGACAGAGTCGAAGAAGAAGCTCTGGCGGCCCTGCCGGGAGGCACGGGCCCTGGGGCTCTAGACGGCGCGTCAACCAGACGAACCGGGGCCTCCAGGGAACGGAGGCTCCAGGGGCCGCGGCACCACAGACGGTGACCGCGGCTTTTTTGTGTCTCCGATCCGCGGCGGTCCCTTCCACAACGAAGGGAGAGCGCAGATGTCGACCATCGTCATCCTCGGTGACGGCGCCCTCGGCCGCGCGGTCGCGGATGCCTGCCGGACGTCGGGCCACGACCCGCGGATCCTGGGACGCCCGACCGAAGGCGCCCATCCACACACCGCCTTCGACGGCGCCGACGTCGTGGTGGAGGCCTCACGCTCGGACGCGGTGCTGGCCAACCTCGCGGCCTCGCTCGACGGGGGCGTGCGCCGTCTCGTCATCGCGACCACCGGCTGGGATTCGGACCGGGCGGCCGCCGAGCGGCTGGTGGTCGAGCACGGCGCGACCGCGGTGGCCGGCGCCAACTTCAGCCTCGGTGCGGCCCTGTTCGCGCGGCTGGTCGACGACGCGGTCGCGCTGTTCGGTCACGCCGGTGCCTTCGATCCATTCCTCGTCGAGTGGCACCGGGCCGGCAAGCGCGACCGGCCGTCGGGCACGGCTCGGGACCTCGCCCGCCGCATCGTGGCCGCCCATCCCCGGCTTCGCACCGCCGACGACCTGGAGGTCGTGTCGATCCGGGCCGGCGCATCGCCGGGCATGCACATGGTCGGCTTCGATGCCTCCGGCGAGACCGTGGAGCTGCGACTGACCGCGCGCGATCGATCCGCCTACGCCGTCGGGATCCTGGCGGCCGCGGACTGGCTGACCCGGACTCCTCGTGCCACGGGCATCCATCCCTTCGACCCGGTGGTGGACGCCCTGCTGGCCCAGAGGGAGGTGGCCGCTTGAGGACACCGCGATCAGGACGAGCACTCGAGATCAACCCAACCAACGACCCAGCGACCGAAAGGAACCGACCGATGACGACGATCCAGACTTCCGATCCGACGACCTCCGGCCGATCGCAGCGCCGGACCAGGCCGTTCCTCACCGGCGCCCTCACCGCGCTCGTCACCCCGTTCACCGCCGACGGCGCCCTCGACGAGGCGGCATTCCGGCGGCTCGTCCGGTGGCAGATCATGGCCGGCATCGACGGGCTCGTCCCGTGCGGAACGACCGGCGAGTCCCCCACCCTCTCGATCGAGGAGCGCGAACGGCTGATCGCGGCAACCGTCGAGATCGCCGCCGAACGGCCCTCGCGCGGTCGGGTCAGGGTCGTGGCGGGCACCGGGACGAACGACACCGCGTCCACGATCCGGGCGACGCGCCGCGCCGCCGAGCTCGGGGCCGATGCCGCGCTCGTCGTCGCGCCCGTACTACAACCGCCCCGACGCCCGGATGCTGGAGGCCCACTTCCGGGCCATCGCGGACGAGGGCGACCTGCCGATCGTCGTCTACAACGTGCCGTCGCGAACGGGCACGAACGTCGACGCCGACACGTTCCTGCGCCTCGCGGCGCATCCCCGGGTCGTGGCCGTCAAGGAGGCGAGCGGCAATCTCGAACAGATCGCGCGCATCTGCCGCGACCGGCCACGTCACGTGGCGGTGCTCGCCGGCGACGACGCCTGGACGCTTCCGGTGCTCGCCCTCGGTGGCGACGGCGTGGTCTCCGTGGCGTCGAACGAGATCCCGGGAGAGCTCGTCGCCCTGTGCGCGGCGGCACGCGCCGGCGACTGGGACACGGCCCGCCGGATCCACGAACGGTCACTGCCACTCTTCCTCGGCAACTTCCGGGGCGGCCCGAATCCGGTGCCGGTCAAGGCGGCGCTCGTGCTCATGGGCCTGCTCGACAGCGACGCCGTCCGGGCGCCGCTTCTCCCGCTCGATCCGGACGGCAGGGCAGCGATGGCCGCCACTCTCCGCGACCTCGGCCTCGTCGAAGCCGCCGGCGGCCGGATCCACGCACGCACGCGGACGCGGGAGGCGGTGGCATGACCGCGTCGCTCCGTCTCGACACCGAGACCATCGGGGGGCCGGCGGCTCCGTCCGCCGCGATCGACCCCGACACCATCCTCGACGACCTCGAATCCGGGCACATCCGGGCCGCCGAACCCGATCCATCGTCGCCGTCGGGCTGGCGCGTCCGCCCGGAGGTCAAGGCGGCCATCCTCGCGCGCTTCGCCGACCGGACGGCCCGCGACTGGACGGCCGGGCCGCTGTCGTTCCGCGACAGGGCCGCAGTCCCGCCGCGCGAGGACCTCGCGGGCGGCCCGTGGCGGATCGTCCCGGGCGGCACGGCGATCCGCCGGGGCGTCCACCTCGGTCAGGACGTCGTCGTGATGCCGCCGTCGTACGTGAACGTCGGCGCGTTCGTCGGCGACGGCACGATGGTCGATTCCCACGTGCTGGTCGGGTCCTGTGCCCAGATCGGAGCCAGGGTCCATCTGGCGGCCGGCGTGACGATCGGTGGGGTGCTCGAGCCGCCCGGCGCCCGGCCGGTCATCGTCGAGGACGACGCATTCGTCGGTGCCGGTTGCGCGCTGCTCGAGGGCGTGCTCATCCGCACCGGAGCCGTCATCGGCGCCGGGGTCACGTTGACCGGGACGTCGCGCCTGTACGACCTGGTCCGCGGCCGGGTCATCGAGGGCACCGCGGCCGAGCCCCTGGTCGTGCCGCCGGGAGCCGTGGTCGTCCCCGGGGCCCGCGCCCTCGACGGCGAGTTCGCGACTCGGCACGGCCTGTCGGTCGCCACGGCCCTGCTCGTGAAGGATCGGGACGCCGGCACGTCGGCCCGGGTCGCGCTCGAGGAGGCCCTTCGGTGAGCCTGTCGCTCGACGACCCGCCACGGCGCGGGCGACCGCCGGCCCGCAACGAGATCCTCCGGGGGGCGCGGCTCGCCGGCCTCGACCCCGGCGAGCTGGCCAACCGCTTCGGCACGCCTCTGTACGTGTACGACCTCGACGTCATCGAGCGTCAGGTCGCCTCGTTGCGGGCGTGCCTTCCCCCGGCCGTCGAGCTTGCCTATGCGGTCAAGGCGAATCCCGCGCTCGCCGTGGTGACCCATCTCGGGCGGCTCGGACTCGGCGCCGACGTGGCGTCCGGCGGCGAGCTCGCCACGGTCGCCCGGGCCGGCATCGGTCCCGAGCGCGTCGTCATGACCGGGCCCGGCAAGCGGGACGAAGAGCTGCGTGCCGCCGTCGCGGCCGGGATCCGCGCCATCACGGTCGAGTCGCCGGGCGAGCTCGGCCGGCTCGAGGCCATCGCCGCGCAGGCGGGCAGGCGGCAGCCGGTCCTCCTCCGAGCCGCGGTCACCGAGGACGCTCGTCTCGAGCGCGTCCGGCTCGTCGGCGACGATGGGGCCGGCAAGTTCGGGATGGATTCGCGGCGATCTCGTCGCGGCGGCGCAGCGGGCCGCCACCTCGCCCCACCTCGAGCTGCTGGGGCTGCATGCATTCGGTGCCTCGAACGTGCTCGACGCGGCCGCGCTGGTCGCGCACGTGGCCGCGACCGTGCGAGCCGCCCGCCGGCTCGCGCAGGCGACTGGAACGACGGTGCGCCTGGTCGATGCGGGTGGCGGCCTCGGCATCCCGTACGAGTCGCACGAGGAATCGCTCGACCTGGTTCGGCTGGGCACCGGCCTGGCGGGCGTGGTCGACACCTGGACGACCGATCCGCTCCTCGGCGAGGCTCGCCTGCTCCTCGAGCCGGGGCGGTTCCTGGTCGGGACGGCCGGGGCGTACCTGTCCCGCGTGGTCGACCGCAAGTCGGTCGACGGAGCGACCGTGGTCATCCTCGACGGCGGCGTGCACCACGTCCTCCGGCCCGCGCTGGTCGGGCAGGAGCACCGGATCCGGGCGCTCGGCGGAGGATCGGGAGCGGGCGCGGCCGTGCCGGGTACCGCGGGCGCCACCTCGAACCGGCTCGTCCCGGTCACCGTGGCCGGCCCGTTGTGCTCGGGTCTCGACGTCTTCAGCCAGGCCGCGGTCATGGTGCCGCCCGAGGTCGGCGAGCTGGTGGCGATCCTCGACGTCGGCGCGTACGGCTTCACCGAGTCGATGCCGCTCTTCCTGTCGCATCCCATCCCGGCCGAGGTGGCGGTCCGGGGCGGCAGGGCCAACGTCATCCGGCCGCGGCAGGAGCCCGGGGAGTGGCTCGATCGCCAGGTGATCCCGGACTGGCCCGCCTGAGCGGCCGGGGTGGCAGGTGAGGCCGACCTGACCGCTTTGGCCGGCTCGACCCCCGCGCGACCCGGCCGGCGCGACCGGGCGGGCTATGATGCCCGCCATGACCCTGCGCACCCGCCGCCCGGCACGAACCGCCGAACCGCTCGATCTCGGGCCGGTCGATCCTGCGGTCTTCCCCGACGCAGGGACACGACGCCGGATCGACGACGGCGCGTCCAGCGAGCAATTCCGCGACCTCCTCGGAGAGGGCGGCCCGGTCCTCGCGGACGGGGCGATGGGCACGATGCTGTTCGCGTCCGGTCTCCAGTTCGGCGACCCGCCGGAGGTCTGGAACCTGACCCAGCCCGAGGTCGTCCGGCGGATCCACCGCGGCTATCTCGACGCCGGGTCGCGCATCGTCATGACCAACACGTTCGGCGGCAACCGGCTTCGCCTCGGATTGCACAACCTCGACCGGCGGGTCGCGGAGCTGAACCAGACCGCGGCGGTCCTGCTTCGCTCCGAGGCGGACGCGATGGGCGGGCGCGCGCTCGTCGCGGGCGACATCGGCCCGACCGGGGCGATCATGGCGCCGACCGGGACGCTCGACTACGAGGAGGCCGTCGACGTCTTCGCCGAGCAGGCGGCGGCGCTCGTCGCGGGCGGCGTGGACCTGATCTGGATCGAGACGATGTCGGATCTCATCGAGGTCAAGGCCGCCATCGAGGGCGTTCGGCGGGTCGGCACCCGGGATCGCGCTCATCGCGACGATGACCTTCGATACGCGCGGCAACACGATGATGGGCGTCTCGCCCGAGCAGGCGGTCGTCGCACTCGATGCCTGGGGCGCCGACGCCGTCGGGGGCAACTGCGGCAACGGCCCCGACGAGCTGGTCGGGGTCATGCGTCGGATGCGGCCGGCCGCGCCCGACGTCGTCCTCGTCGCGAAATCGAACGCCGGCATGCCCGAGCTCGTGGACATGCGAGCGGTCTATCGCGCCGATCCAGCCTACATGGCAAGCCAGGCGCTCGAGATGCGCGAGGCGGGCGCGACGATCGTCGGCGGCTGCTGCGGCACGACGCCGGACCACCTCCGGGCGATGGCAGGCCTGCTCGGGGTTCGATAGCGAACTCTTCATCGTTCCGGGCACCGCATCGCCACCTCGGGTCGGTACCGTCAGGGATGAGCGGTCCACCATGGACCGCTCCCTCCCTATCCGAAGGACGCCGCCCGCATGCCTCGCCTCGTACCAGACGCCGACGACATCACGCTCATCACCGACAGGCTTCGACTGGGCCTGCCGCTCCGCGGATTCGACGGCCGCGACATCCCGCTCTACGACGCCGACGGCTGCGAGCTCGACCCGGTCGACGCCGCGCACGCGCTGCTTCTGTCGGGCGCCAGCCTGCTGCCCCCGGATGAGTCCGACGCCTACATCGAATTCGCGATCGCCCGAGCCAGGGCAGTCGAGACGACATCGTTCGCCAACGGCGACGAGCCGCCGATGGTCGCGGCCAAGGTCACCGCCGTCCTCGTGAGCGCCGCAGTCCGTGCCACCGTCATCTCAGGCGGTCGGGACATCAGCCCGAGTGCCCTGAATCGGGCCACGCTCTCCTGGTACCAGCTCCAGGAGATGCACCGGGCGGAGTTGCTGCAGGCGAGCTTCGCGCAGGAGGGGCGCTCGCTCTCGGCCTGACCCGGCGCGGCGAGGGTCGAGGCGGCCCCGACCCAGTCGCTGGAGCCTCGGCGGAGCGTCGAACCCAGCGGCGATCCCGTCGATGAAGTAGGTGCCGGTCGCGCCCGACACGACGATGTCGAACGTGGCCTCGCCCGCGTACGGCACGAGGTCCGCCCTCGCGACCTGGGAACCGTCGACGACGTCGCCCGGCCGAAGGTCGCCGAAGCAGGCGGCCGTCCGCCAGCGGATGACCGGGCGAAGCCGTGACGGACCGCCCATCGGCAAGGACCAGGTGGACCACCCGGTGTCCGGCCGGTGCCCTCGTCGAACCCGAGGGCAAGGACCGTGCCGACGACCCGGCTGCCCGCAGCCATCGACCGTCCAGACCGCATCGCCGATCCGCAGCGCCTCGACCGCCACGCTTCCCCCGGGCGTCTCGATCCGCGAGCCACGGGCAAGGCAGATCGGGCAGTTCGGCTTTCCCTCGGGCGTCTGGTGCTCGATCGAGATCGTGCCCGTCGGCGAGATGGTGCCGTTGATCCGGCTTCCTTCGGTCGCGCCCTCCTTGGGCTCGGCGAGGTAATCGAACCGATAGGCGCCGTCGCCGACAGGCTCGAGCGCGATCGCGTTGAGGAGCTTCCAGCGCCCGTAGACGGCGACCTTCTGCTCGTCGGTCGGGCTGGGGTCGGGAGCGAGGCCCAGGTCGGCATCGATGGCGGCGACGGTGGCGGGATCGGCGGCGACCTCGGCCCATCGCTCGTTCGCCCTCTCGGTCTCGTCCCCGCGGGCGACCGGATAGACGTCCGAGTCGCAGAACCATGGCGGACCGAACTGGTGGATCAGTGCGAGCTTCAGCTCGGCCATCGTCAACGCTCGGACCGTCGGTGCAGAGGAAGCCGGCGAGGGCGACACGACGACCGCAGCGGACGGGGCGGAAGGTGAGACCGACGCCACGGGCGACGCGCTGCATGCGCCGACGACGAGGGCAAGGCCGGCGACCAGCAGGAGGTCCCGCATCATGGCGCGCTGACGCCGTGCAGCGGCGGCTGGTTCCGGCGACGGAAGGCGCCCGAATACGGTGGAGCCCGGCCCGCACGTGGCGGACCGGGCTCGGGGGCGGCGACTGGCTATTTGTGGTCGGTCACTTCTTGCCGGTGACAGCGGCCAGGGCGTCGACGATGCCGTCGCCCCAGATGGAGTTGAACTTCGTCGTCCCCTCGCACAGGGCGTCGTACGAGGCGGGCCGGCCGACCTGCGTATAGGTGATCAGCGCCGGGTCAGGGCAGGCATGGTCGGTGGCCGAGGACATGAGCTTCTTCGCGACGTCCTTCGGCTTGAGCGTGACCTGGCCGCTGTTCTTGCCCCCATCGGGATGGCCGTACTGGCTGACGATCAGCGCGGCGACGCCGACCGCATGAGGCGACGCCATCGACGTGCCCTGGAGGTACTGGTAGTAGGCGCACACGCCGCGCTGGCACTCGCGAACGACGAATGGAGTATTCGGGCTCCCATCGGGGTTGAGGTCGCCCTCAGCGATCGCCACGTTCGTCGGCATCGCCGACAGGACCTGGGTGTCGACCGTCCGGTAGAGCGGGGTCCCGAATCCGTCACGGAAGTAGCCGCCCGGGGCGGTCACGTTGGTGTACTTGAATCCCCAGTTCGAGAAGTCGGACTTCATGGTCGTCGGACCGACTGCACCAACGTCGATCACGTGGTGGCCCATCGACGGCATCGACAAGCACGAATTGTCGACGTTCCGCGGGTAGCTGGTCCCGAGCGGGTAGTCCGGGCTGGTGTCATCGAACGTGATGTTGTCGAGGTTGGTGTTCTCGTTGCCTTCGGCGGCGATGAGCGTCACGCCATGCTTGTCGGCGTAGTCGAGCGCCCGGTTCGTGGCCTTGACGATGGTCCGCTGCTCCTGCTGCTGCTCGGGCGTGTCGGCCGGGTTGTCGGCACAGTTGTACAGCCACGGGTCGATGTAGTAGCTCATGTTGACGACGTCGATGCCGTTGTCGGCGGCGTAGGTCAGCGCGTCGACGCTGGGCTGCAGGAAGAAGAAGCCGGAGTCCTGGCCGGCGCGGATGTTGACGAGCGTCACGCCGGGCGCGACGCCTGCGATCCCGAAGCCGTTGATCGCCGCGCCGATGGTGCCGGCGACGTGGGTGCCGTGGCCGTTGTCATCCTCGTTGGCCGGATCGACACAGCTCGCGTACTCGCACGGCCCGTCGATGTCGGGGATGTCCGTCGTGAAGTTGCGCGACAGCGCGTAATCGAAGTTGGGGGCGATGTCCGGATGCAGGCCATCGACGCCGGTGTCGAGGATCCCGACCCTGACCCCCTGGACGCCGGGCTGCTTCTTGTATGAGCCATCCGGGGTCGCGTGGATCATCGCCATGTCCCACTGGAGGCTGGCGAGGGGCTCGGCAGCGGGTGCCGTGCCGCCGTTGTCCGGCTTTGCCGGCTTGGCCGCGGTGGCTGCCTTGACCGCGGCGCGTTCGGCGTCGGTCAGCTTCTCCCCGTCCTTGCGGTTCTCGCGCGCCGCGGGATCGGAGTGACCGATCACGACGTTCCGTGCCGCCCCGGCGAGGGCCGCCTGGCCGGCGGCATCGCGAACGAACCGTGGATTGGACGACCGGACGGTGGCCACACCGACGGCCGTGTTCTCCTTGACGAGCGTCCCACCCGCAGCCCGGATGGCGCTGTGGGCCGAGGCCAGCGATACGCCGTCGGCGTAGAGGACGACGTATTCGCTCGAGCTCGCCTGCTGGCTGGCGCTCCGCCCGGCGCTGACCCCCGGAAAGACGAGCAGCGCGACGACGGCGCCGAGCGCCAACCAGCGTGCGTTCACGCGGGGTACGTTCATGGTTCCCTCCCATATCGCTGGGGGCCGACCGTATGGGCACACCGGCCGCGAGCCCCAGCACGCAGGAAGGCACTGTACCGTCCCGGTCCCCCATCGGTCGAGCCGGCGCGGCGTTCCCGTGGACGCAGGCACGCAGGTTTGTTGCGCCGGCGCAACGCCGTTTGCGTCGGACGCCTGCAGAACGCGTTCCGGAGGCTGGACATCACGTCGCGAACCCAGCTGGCGAACGACTTCCGATGACGTGCGCCGCGGACGCGAGTGTCACGAGGTCTCGGCCGTCGTCGAGCCGACCAACCGGTAGCCAAGGCCGTATTCGGTCGTGATGAACGACTCGCCGGGAGCCGCCGCATCGAGGCGGAGACGGAGGTTGCGGATCGTCATCCGCAACAGGTGGACATCGTGGTCGTAGCCGGCGCCCCACACCGCGCCGAGGATCTGGCGGTGCGTCACGAGCTGTCCGGCCCGCTCCATCAGGAAGACGAGCAACCGGAACTCCGTCGGCGTGAGGCGAACCTCGAGTCCGCGCACGTGGGCCTGGTGCTCGTCGAGATCGACCACGAGATCGCCATGGCGGATCCGACGTGGGCGCTCGGGGGCGCTCGTGGCCGCTCGCCGAAGGGCCGCCTCGACACGGGCCATCAGCTCGGGGAAGCTCAGCGGCTTGGTCATGTAGTCGTCCGCGCCGAGCTTGAGGCCGCGGACCTTCTCCGCCTCGGAGCCGTGCGCCGTGACCATCAGGATCGGGACGCGGCTGAACTCCCGGAAGCGCTCGATGAGCTGCCAGCCATCGAGGCCGGGCACGGCGACGTCGAGGATGACCAGGTCGGGTCGTTCGTCGTAGAAGCGTGCGCAGGCCGTCGGGCCCGGTCGCGGGCGGTCGCCACGCGATAGCCGGCCCGGTTCAACCACAGATCGACGAGCCCGGCGAACTCCGGCTCGTCCTCGATGATCAGGACGGTCTCAGCCACGCTCCGGCGCCCCCACGGCGCTCCACGGCGTCGGCAGCCAGCGGAAGGGTGAACGTCACCCGTGTCCCCGGCCTGCCGTCGGCCGATCGCCCAGCGACAGGCGCCCACCGTGCGCCTCGACCAGCCGGCGGCAGATGAACAGTCCGAGGCCCGTCCCGGGGATGCGCGACTCGCGCACGTTCCAGGCGCGGTGGAACGGTTCGGTGACCAGCGCGCGGTCCTCTTCCGGGACCCCGACACCCTCATCATCGACCGTGACCACGAGCCAGCCGCCGTCGGCGATCGCCGCCGACGACCACCGGCGAGTCGTCCGGCGCGTACTTGAGGGCGTTGCCGACGAGGTTGGCGAGAACCTGTCCGACGCGGACGACGTCAACGTCGATGGTCGGGAGGTCGTCGGGAACCGCCACCTCGAGCCGCTCGGCCGCCACCGGAGATGAGCGAGGTCGCCCCGCAGCCTTGCCACGAGCGACGCGAACTGCGCCCTCGACCGGTCGAGGATCAGCGGGTCGGCCTGCAGATGGGTGACGTCGAGGACTTCGTCGACGAGCGTCGTCAGGCGGCCCGTCGCTTCGCCGATCCGCTCGACGTAGGCACGCTGCTCATTCGGATCCAGCTCGAGGTGGAGCAGGGTCTCTGCGTAGCCGCGGATGAGCGCGAGCGGCGTGCGCAGCTCGTGGCTGACGGTCGCCACGAAGCCCTCGCGGAGCTCCTCGAGCGCCCGCACCGCGCTCATGTCGCGCAGGATGGCGGTCGCCCGTGCGGAGTCCCCTCCGTCCGTCGCGGCGTAGCTACCCGCGACCCGTACCGGACGCCCGTCCAGGCCTCGGACGGCCGTCTCGCGATAAGCGATGGGCACACCGCTCGATCGAACCTCGGCAAGCGGGCACGCATGTGCGGCGTGGGCCCCCGCCGCCTCGCATCCGAGGACGTCGGCGCATGACCGGCCCGTCGCCGCGCCGGCCGTCAACCCGAGCAACCGCTCGCCGGCGGGATTGAGGCGGACGACCCGGCCGTCGCCATCCACCTGGACGATGAGGTCGGTTGCGCCGTTCACGATGGCCTCGAGCTCGTGGCGCTCCCGTTCGAGCGCCTCGCGCAGGCGGGCGCCCGCGAAGGCGACGGCAAGTTCGTGGCGGGCGAGCTGCGCGATCCGCAGCCCATCCTCGTCGAGCGGCCGGCCCTCCTCCGGCCAGACGACCAGGACCGTCGCCGGCGGCTCATCCGACAGGCTGAGCGCACGACCGTCCGTCCTCGCCGTTCCGACAGAGGCCACTCGGTCGAGCCGGTCGCCATCAGGTTGCTCCGAGCCACAACGCACCGGCGGCGGCTCCCGCGAGCCGGACGAGCTCGGACAGGACCGCAGCGGCGAGCTCGGCGAGGCCTTCACCGGAGGCGATGAGCTGGCTCAGTTGATACTGGGCGAACAGCGCGTCCGCCTCGCGTTGCGCCTCGTCGAAGGATCGGCGTCGCTCGCGCTCCAGCGCGTCGATCCGTGCGAGCAGGATGTCGCGTTCGTCGGTCACGGTCGGTCACGCCCGCCGAGCGCTCGCAGCAGCAGGAGGCAGGACACGGCACCCGGATCGAGGTGACCGATCGCGCGGTCCCCGAGGCGCATCGCCAGGCCGCGCCGGGCGACCAGCGGCCTCGTGGATCGCATGCCCCGGGCCGCGGCGCCGACCGCGGCCGCATACGCCGCCGCCGGCTCGTCGCCGGACGAAAGCTGCCGGGCGAAGGTCTCGGCAGCCGGCGCGAGAGCGTCGAGGATGGTCTTGTCGCCGACCGCGCACCGGCCACGACGCGCCAGGCCACCGGCGGCCGCCGCCAGCGCGACCGCCAGTTGCGTCGCCTGGATGGACGCGGCTGTCGCCCATCTCCGCCCCTGCCTCGAGGAAGGCCGTGCCATAGAGCGGTCCCGAGGCGCCACCGACCGTCGACACCAGCCGATGGCCGACGGCGCGGAGGAGCGCACCCGGCGGGGTATCGGCGGGCAACTCTGCCGAGGGTGGCGTCGACCGCCCGGAAGCCGATCACGAGGTTATCGCCGTGGTCGCCGTCCCCGAGGACGGCGTCGAGTCGGGTCAGGTATGCGGCGTGCCGTTCGACGATCCGACGGCACCGACTCAGCGCCGCGCGGACCGCCGGCGGCATCGATGACGGCCGACGCCCGGCGATCGGGAGGGCGCGCGTCCTCGCTGATCGGGAACCGGCATGTCGGGGTTCGGCGCGGCGGTCACGGTCGGCCGAGTGTAGAAGCGGCCCCACGGCCCAGCAACGGTCATCGGCCCGCGAACGCGACCGGGACGGCACTTTTGGGCACCTGTTGCTGCGCTCTTGCTTGGTTCTTGACGAGTCCCGGCGGAGCATCGCGACATCAAACCGCGGGGGTCATGCGAAAGGAGGCGCGATGGTGGGCCTGGTGCTGGTATCCCACAGCGCGACGCTCGTTGACGGGCTGCGCGACATGGTGAGCCAGGTCGCGGGAGATGGCGTTGCCGGTCGCCACGGCCGGCGGCACGGACGACGGGCGCCTGGGTACCAGCGCACCGCGGATCGCGGACGCGCATCCGGTCGACGTTCGACGCCGGGCGCGACCGAGTCGCTCGTGCTGCTGGACCTCGGCAGCGCGGCGCTCAGCCTCGAGCTCGCGATGCGAAGAGTTCGACGACGCGGAGCGTGCCCGGATCCGGATCAGCGAGGCGCCGCTCGTGGAGGGGGCGATCCTTGCCGCCGTCCAGGCGAGCATCGGCGCTTCGATCGAAGACGTCGTCGTCGCGGCGGAGGGCGCCGCGACGATGCCCAAGCTGCCCCGGCCCTGATCATGGCCGAGATCCAACTCGTCGTGGTCGACCCGTCCGGGCTCCACGCCCGGCCTGCGGCCCGGTTCGTCCAGGCGGCGAGCCGGTTCTCCAGTCGGATCGTGATTCGCGAGGACGGCCGCGAGGCCGACGCGAAGAGCCTCATCGCCCTCCTCGGCCTGACGATCCGCCCGTCATCCGAGATCACGCTCGCGGCCGTCGGCCCCGACGCCGACGAGGCCCTGGCAGCGCTCGCGGCGGAACTCGCGCCCTACGTCAGCGCGGCCGGTTGAGCCCGCCCACACCCAACAAGAGGAGGAACCACATGTCGTCCCCGACCCAGCTGCAGAAGTTGACCGCGGAGGTCCTCGGCACCGCCATCCTGGTATTCATCGGCGCGGGCTCCGTCCCGCTGACCGTGTTCCTGACCGCCGGCGCCGGCGGCACCGGGATCGACGGCACCGCGGGCCTGTCGACGATCTCGTTCGCGTTCGCATTCGCGATCTTCGCCGCCGTCTACTCGGTCGGCCACATCAGCGGCTGCCACATCAATCCGGCGGTGACGATCTCGCTGCTGGCGACCCGCAAGATCGACGGCCGAACGGCCGGGGGCTACATCGTGGCCCAGTTGATCGGCGCCTTCCTCGGCGCCACGCTGACGCTGATCATCCTCCAGGGCAACGATCCGGCCGCGCTCGGCCTCGGGGCGGTCTCGGTCAACGACAAGGCCGGTCTCGCGGTCGGCTTTGCCGCCGAGGTCATCGGCACCGCGATCCTCGTGTTCACGGTCTTCGGTGTCGCGGTCTCGGGGAAGGCCCCGTCGGGATTCGCCGGCCTGATCATCGGGTTCATCGTCTACGGGATCATCATCCTCGTCGGTCCCATCACGGGCGCCTCGCTCAATCCGGCCCGCGAGCTCGGGCCTGCCCTCCTCGGCCAGGCGATCGGCGCCAAGCCGGTCCCGGTGGAGCAGCTCGTCGTCGTCTACATCTTCGGCTCGACGATCGGCGGCGTCGTGGGCGCCTTCCTGTACGAGTTCATCGGGCGTGAGGTCCCGGTCGCTGCGACGGCACCCGCGCCGGTCGCCGAGACGATCCGCGCCGAAGCCTGACCAGGACACGTTGAAGAACAAGGAGATGCAGATGGCCACGAACGCGCCCGCCCGGGTGAAGAAGCTGATCAACGACGTCGACGACATCGTCACGGAGAGCCTCGCCGGCCTCCAGGCGGCCCACCCCGATATCGTCAAGATCGACACCGCCCAGAACGTCGTGCTCCGCGCGGGCGGATCGAAGCCCGGCAAGGTCGGCCTGGTGTCGGGCGGGGGCTCGGGTCACGAGCCGCTGCACGGCGGGTTCGTCGGCCTGGGCATGCTCGACGCCGCGTGCGCCGGCAACGTCTTCACATCCCCGGTTCCGGACCAGATGGAGGCTGCCACCCGCGCGGTCGACGGCGGCGCAGGCGTCCTCCACATCGTCAAGAACTACACCGGCGACGTCCTCAACTTCCAGCTCGCCGCCGAGCTCGTCGCGGGCGAGATCGAGGTGGCGTCGGTCATCACGAACGACGACGTCGCCGTCCAGGACTCGCTCTATACGGCGGGCCGCCGCGGCGTCGGCGTGACCGTCCTGCTCGAGAAGATCGCGGGGGCGCACGCCGAGGCCGGTGGTTCCCTCGCGGACGTGACCGCGACGGCCACGAAGGTCAACGCGCAGGGCCGCTCGATGGGCCTCGCGCTGACATCGTGCGTGGTCCCGGCGGCCGGCACGCCGACGTTCGACCTGCCCGACGACGAAGTGGAGGTCGGCATCGGCATCCACGGCGAACCGGGACGGCGACGGGAGAAGCTGGCACCGGTCGACGACATGGCCGAGTGGCTCGTTTCGCCGATCGTCTCGGATCTCGGCCTGGCGCGCGGCGACAGCGTGCTGGCCTTCGTCAACGGTATGGGCGGGAGCCCGCTCATCGAGCTGTTCGTGGCGTTCAACAGCGTCGCCCGGATCCTGGGCGGCCAGGGGATCACGATCGGTCGCTCGCTGGTGGGCAACTACATCACCAGCCTCGAGATGGCCGGGTTCTCGGTCACCCTGCTGCGCCTCGACGACGACCTCGTCCGCTGGTGGGACGCGCCGGTGCACACCGCCGCGCTTCGCTGGGGGGTCTGAGCGTCGAACCGGCTCGCGGTCTTCTTTCGCAAGCCAGGCAACTGGGTGGCCGCCGTTCCACCCTCCCTCCGAACGGTGGCCACCCCTAGACTCATCGAGGATGGATCGATGAACGACGTCATCGAGGCGTGGCTGCGGCTCGCCGCCGCCCGTCTGCACGAACAGACCGCCGCCCTCACCGCGCTGGACCAGGCGATCGGCGATGGCGATCACGGCACGAATATGGACCGCGGTTTCAAGGCGATCGTGGCCGTGCTGGACGGCGGCCGACCCGAGGGCGACGGCGAGCACGCGGTCGCGGGGGCGATGCTTCGAACGGCCGGTCGGACGCTGATCAGCACCGTCGGCGGAGCGTCCGGCCCGCTGTACGGGACCGCCTTCATGCGGGCCGGCGGCGCGGTCGCGGCCGCCGACCCATCGCTGTCGACCGCTGAGGTCCTCGTCGCGGCACTGCAGGCCGGGATCGTGGGCATCGAGACGCTCGGAAAGGCGACGACAGGCGAGAAGACGATGTTGGATGCGCTCAGCCCGGCCGTGGCCGCCGGACGTGATGCGGTCGCCGGCGGTGCCGACGCCGCAGTCGCCAGCGCGGCGATGGCCGAGGCGGCCGAAGCCGGAGCGACGGCGACGATCCCGATGCTCGCGACCAAGGGCCGGGCCTCGTACCTCGGCGAACGGTCGATCGGACACCAGGACCCCGGCGCCACCTCGTCCGCGCTGCTGCTACGCGCCCTCGCCGACACCACGCGCGCCTGAGTCGACGGAGCGACGACGATGGCGCAGGCGATCCTTCTCGGGCGGGCGGGCTCACCCGGCGTCGGCACGGGCAAGCTGTTGCCGATCCACGCCACGGGAGGCGGGGATGGGTCCGCTCGCGCGTCGGCCGGCGACGAACGGGACCGCCTGGTCGATGCCCTCGAACTGGCGGCGTCGCAGCTCGAGTCGCTGGCCACCCAGCTGGCGGCGCGCGCCGGCGTGGACGTCGGGGCGATCTTCGAGGCCCAGGCGCTGTTCGCGCGCGATCCGGGGATCGTCGAGCCGGCGCTGGCGCTGGTCGATGCCGGCGTCCCCGCCGATGAGGCGATCCTGCGATCGACCGATGAGCAGGCGGAGCGCCTGGCATCGGTGGACGACGATTACTTCCGGGAGCGCGCTGCCGACGTCCGCGACGTGGGCCGCCGGGTCGCGGGGCTGATCCGGGGGGAGTCGCAACCCGATCTCTGGAACCGCGACGGTCAGCCGGCCATCCTGGTCGCACGCGACCTGGATCCATCGGCAGTGGCGACCCTCCGGCGCGAGCTCGTGGGCGGGATCGCGCTTGCGGGCGGAGCGCCCACCGGACATGCGGCGATCGTCGCCAGGGCGCTCGGGATCCCGCTCGTCCTCGGGCTCGGTGCGGCCATCGATGACCTCGCGGCGGGCCTCGACGGCGCCGTGGACGGGTCCCAGGGGCGGCTGCTCATCGACCCCGACGACGACGAGCTTGCGACGCTCTCGGCGTCGCTTCGACCCGCTGGAGCGATCGCGACTGCGCCCGATCGGCCATCGGAAGCCCGGACGCCAGTCGTCGCGATCACGGCGAACGTCGGCTCGGCTCTCGAGGCAGAGGCGGCGGCCGCTGCCGGCGCCGATGGCATCGGGCTCGTTCGGACCGAATTGCTGTTCATCGGCCGCCACGCGCCGCCGACTGCGGGGGAGCAGCTGGCCGCCTACCGCCGGATCCGCGCGGCCCTGCCGGGACGACCGATCGTCTTCCGGACGCTCGACGTCGGGGGCGACAAGCCGGCCGCCTGGCAGCAGGAGACGGAAGCCAATCCTGCACTTGGCGTCCGAGGCGTTCGGCTCGGGCTGCGGCGGACGGATCTGCTGGACGATCAACTCGCGGCGTTGCTGGAGGCCGCGGCAGGCGAGGAGCTCCGGGTCATGCTGCCGATGATCTCGACGCTGGAGGAGCTCGACGAGGCACGGGCTCACGCTCGATGGCGTACTGGCCAGTCTTGCAGCGAGTGGACGGGCAACGCCCGCGAGCGTCCGACTCGGCGTCATGATCGAGGTGCCCTCGGCCGCGGTCATGGCGGACGCCCTGGCCGAACGCGCCGAGTTCTTCTCGATCGGCACGAACGACCTCGTCCAGTACACGCTGGCTGCCGATCGGACGAACCCGGAGCTGGCCGACCTCGCGGTCGCTCATCAACCGGCGATCCTTCGACTCATCGACACGGTGGTCCGTGCCGCGCAGGCACGTGGTCGACACGTCGCCGTCTGCGGCGAGGCTGCGGCCGATCCCTCGCTCGTCCCGCTCCTGGTCGGCCTCGGGGTCGAGGAGCTCAGCGTGACCTCTGGCTCGATCGCCGCGATCCGCTCGCTGGTCGCTGGGCTCGACCCGGAGGAGTGCCGGCGACTGGCGACGCGAGCGCTCGCGGCCACGACTGTCGCGCAGGTACGCGCGATCGCGGCCGAGGCCACACCCGCGGTATCGTCCGCGAGCGTCCGCCCGTAGCTCGGTGGTTCACAGCGTCGAGCGCGCGCGAGCTCAGGGTCCCGGAGCAGCAGGCGTGTGCGCCTTCAGCGCGGGTTGGCGATCAGTTCCACGCGGCGGCCGTCGCTGACCGCGGTGCGGCCGGCGACGAGGTCCACCTCCAGGGAGCACGTGGCGTCGCCGTTCCGCCAGCGGAGCTCGAGCTGGCCGTCGTGATCCGACGCCACCTCGAGCAGACCGTCGAAGGCGGGGTGCTCGTTCCGAAGGCGGACCAGCTCGAGCTGGCGGCGCACGACGGGTCGATCCAGGGCCGCGGCGATCTCCGACGTCGAATAGTCGTGGCGGTTGATCGCGCGTCCGTCCCCCGACCGGGCGACCGCCGCCGCATCGTTCTCGCCCGCCAGCAGCCCGACGTAATAGACCTGCGGGATGCCACGCGCGAACAGCTGGATCGCGCGCGCCGTGAGATAGCGTTCGTCGTCGCAATCGAGCGCCGAGTAGTAGGTGCAGTTGAGCTGATGGACGCCCACGCCATCGTCGTGCGCCGCGGACAGGATCCGGTTCGCGTTGCCGCCTCGAGCCTCGACGAGGTCGACGAGGGCACGGAGCTCGGCGAGATCGAGGATGCCGCCGAGGTCCGGCACGACCGGGATGCCGTCGTGACAGTCGAGGGTCGTGAAGACGCGCTCCGGTGATTCCGCCAGGTGCTCGACGAGGCGGCTCGATTCGCCGGTCTCGAGAGCGTGCAGCACGAGGCCCGGGAGCACGAAGTCGTAGGTCCACAGGCCACGGGCGGTGAGGCGCTCGGTGGGTCGCCGGCACGTCGTGGACCTCGGGCAGGACGCCAAGCCCGAGGCCATCGGCCACGGATCGGATCCAATCGAGGAAGTCGTAGATCTCCGGCTCGACCATGAAGCAGGTGGTCCCGGGACGCTTGATGACGTAGCCGACGGCATCGAGCCGGACGATGCGGACGCCATGCCCGGCCAGCGAGCCGAGCCAGCCGGTGATGAGGGCCCGGGTCTCGGGAGCATTGACGTCCAGATCGATCTGCTCGGACCAGTCGGCGGTGCCGAAGGTCGTCCAGACGCGCTCGCGGGCGCCGCTGTCCGCGATCGTGATCGTCGAGAACGGCGCGTCCGGCCTGCGAAGGAAGAGGCGCGCGACGTCCGCTGCAGGCGGCTCGCCATCGGGCCAGACCTTGTCGAGCGTGATGAACAGGTCGGCGAAGGCGGAGCGACGACCGTGCCGCTCGAAGTCACGGAACTCGTCGCTTCGTCGCGACAGGTGGTTGACCATGAGGTCGAGCACGACGTCGTAGTCCGCGGCGATCCGCCGGATGTCGGCCCAGGTGCCGAAGCGCGGGTCGATCTCGCGATACGTGGTCGGCGCGAAGCCGCGATCCGCGGACGACGGGAACGGCGGCAGGATGTGCACGCCCCGGAACAGGCCCGACAGCGGCCCCGACAGCAGCGCCGCGAGCGCGGGCAGGTCCCCGCCGAGCGAATCGGGGTACGTGAGCAACTGCGGACGAGCGGATAGCGACGCGGCTGGCATCGCGGGCGCGTCTCAGCTGGCCGGGTGACGCCGCTGACCGCGGCGGGCAGGACGGGCGCGGGTCATCCCTTGACCGATCCCTGCAGCAGTGCCGCGATGATGTGCCGCTGGAACAGGAGGAAGAGGACGAGCGTCGGCAGCAGGATGAGGATCGTGCCGGCGCAGAGCAGGGGGACGTCGGTCGCGTAGTGGCCCTGGAACGCGCCGAGCGCGCCCGCCATCGTGCGCTGGGTCGGATCCTCGACGAGGACGAGCGCGAGCAGGAACTGGTTCCACGCCCAGATCGACATCAGGATCCCGAGCGAGACGATCGGCGCTCGCGCAAGCGGGACGTGGATCCGCCAGAAGAGGTCCCAGGTGCCGGCTCCGTCGACTTCGGCCGCCTCCGAGAGCTCGGCCGGCATGTTGACGAAGTGCGCGCGCATCCAGAACACGGCGAACGGCATGAACAGGCCGATCAGCGGCAGGACGATCGCGAGCCGGGTGTTCAGGATGCCCATCGAGCGCGCCAGGTAGTACAGCGGCGTGATGATCCCCTCGAACGGCAGGGTCAGTCCGAACACGAACAGGAGCAGGAGCAGGCGCGCCCCCGGGATGCGCAGGAGGCCGATCGCGAACCCGGCCATCGTGGAGATGACCAGGGCCGCCGGAACGACGGCAAGCACGATGAAGACACTCGACCCGAGCAGCGCGGTCATGTTCGCGACGTTGAACGCCTCGACGAAGTTGCCCCACTGCGGGTCGGCCGGCCAATCGAGGCCGTTGGGCAGCGAGCCCGACGGGTGGAGGGCCGTCGTGAAGATGCTCAGGAACGGCAGGATGGTGGCCGCCATCAGCGTCAGCAGGAGCGCCCTGCCGGCGAAGAGCTCGCGACGATCGACCCTCATCGCGCGTCCCTGCTCAGGCGCTGGAGCGGGACGGATGATCACCAGGACGAGCACCATCAGGGCGACGGCCAGCGCGGACGCGAGGCCGACCTGGCGCTCGAGAAACGCGGTGTAGTAGATCTGGATCCCGGGGACCGTGGTGGCCTTGCCCGGGCCGCCGGCGGTCGAGACGTAGACGATGTCGAAGGCAGCGAGCGCCGCGATGATCGTCACGGTCAGGCACACACCGATCTCGTAGCGAAGGCTCGGGATCGTGATCGCCTTGAACTCCTGGAACCAGCCCGCCCCGTCGATCCGGGCCAATTCGTACAGCCCCGGATCGACCTTCGACATGCCCGGTCAGCAGCAGCACGATGCAGAAGCCCAGGAGGACCCAGATCCCGATGATGCCCACCGCCGGCAGGGCGGTATCGAAGTCGCCCAGCCACGCGCGGGTCAGGTCGCCCAGGCCGACTGCCGAGAGGGCCTGGTTGACGAGGCCCGAGAGCGCGAGCAGCCAGCCCCAGATGATCCCGGCCGCGACGAGCGGCATGACCTGGGGCAGGAACAGGACGGTCCGCGCCGCCGCGCCGAGCCGCCCGATCGCGACCCGGTGGATCACGCTCGCAACGACGAGCCCGAGGCTGACCGGGATCAGGCTGAAGAACACGACGAGGCGGAACGCGTTCCCGATCGTCTCGAGCATGACGGGGTCGCTCAGGACGGTCGCGTAGTTCGACAGGCCGACCCAGGTCGCCGGGCCGACCCCATCCCAGCGGTAGAGCGAGTACTGGATCGTCAGGGCCAGCGGCTGGAGCACGAAGAGCCCGTACATCACGAGCGCCGGCAGGACGAACAGCCAGCCGACGAGCGTGCGCCGACGGATCCGCCTGGTGAGCGAGATCCGCCGGGGCACCCGCAGGGCGAGCGTTCGATCGCGTGCTGTCACGCTCGGGTCACGTCCTGGCGACGACGAGACTCAGGATCCCGCGGCCAGCTCCTTCTCGTACTCTGCCTGCACCGCCTTGAGCAGGGCGGCAGCGTCCTTCTTGCCGCCGACCATCTCCTGGAGCGCGGGCGTCCAGCCCTGGGCGAAGATCGAGCCGGTGGCGTTGGCGATGAAGTCCATCGCCCCGTTCGCCTTCGCGACCTCCGCACCTGCCGCCAGTGTGTCATTGGTGACCGAGCCTTGTGCGACCGCCGGGATCGTCAGATCCGCGGGACCACCCGGGTTCGAGCCGAACCCCTTGACGTTGATGTCACGTGCCTTGTCGTTGGTTGCGACCCAATTGAAGAAGAACGCCGCGCAATCGGCGTGCTTCGCCGTCTTGGCGATGCCGAACGTCAGCGGTGCCGACATGGCGGCCAGGTTGCCGCCGGCCTCGGCCGGCGGGAAGACGAAGAAGCCGACATTGCCGGGCTGATCCTTGTCGTAGACGCCGTCCTGCCAGTCGCCGTTGAACATGAACACACCTTCGCCCTTGCCGAAGCGGGCGTTGGCGTCGGTGTACTCGATCGCGTTGGCGTCCTTGGGGAAGTACCCGGCCTTGATCCACTGCTCGAGGTGCTGGGCCGCGGTGAGGTTGCTCGGCGTGTCGATCGTCGAGCCTTTCTTCTGGAAGATCCAGTCGTTGATCGGCTGGGTCGGACCGTAGGCGGCCATCAGCTGCTGGAGCGGGAAGGCGAGACCGCCGCCACTCTTGGCCGAGTTCCAGACCATGATCGGCAGCAGGTTTGCCGACTTCGCCTTGGCCAGCAGCGCCTCGAAGTCGGCGACCGTCTTGGGCGGCTCGGTCATCCCGATCTGCTGGGCGAGCTTCTTGTTGTAGAAGACCCCGGTCAGGCTGTTGTTCAGGCCCATGGCGTAGAGCGAGCCGGAACCGCGGGTACCGTCGCTGCCGACGCGGTTCTGGACGAGCTGGGCCGCCGGCCATTTGTCCCAGCCGAAGGCCGTCGCATAGTCGTCGAGGTTCTTCAGCAAGTCATCCTTCACGAGCGAGATCAGGGTCGGCAGCCGGATGAGATCCGGCGGGTTGTCGCTCGAGAGCAGCCGCGGCGTCGAGGTCATCAGGTTCGCGAACTGGTCCTGGCTGACCTTGAAGGTCACGTTCGGATACTGCTTGCTGAACTCGTCGGCGAGCGCCGGCACCGTGGGAAAGCCGGTCTCGAAGACGGCATTGAGCTCGACGGGGTCGGTGCCGCAGCCTGGGCCCGCGGCGGCCGCGCTGGGCGATGATGCGGCGCTCGGCTGGGCGGCACTGGACGATGGCACGGCGCTCGGTTGGGCAGCGCTGGCTGCGGCTGTCGATGCAGCCGTCGCGGCCGGCGAGGGCGAGGCGACGGACCCGGGTGAGGCGCAGGCGGCAACGAGGATTGTCGCGACGGCGACGGCGATGACCCGCCCGAATGGCAGCGAGCCCACGCCGCCTCGGCGCGATTTGATGCTGGCCATGAAGCTCCTCCTCTCTTGTTCAATCGCTGACGGGCGTCCAGGCATCGCAGCCGTCCTCATGCACGGCCCTCCTTCGGCGGCGCGGTGGTCCCTCGGACCACAAGCTCGGGGATCAGGGTGGCGGTCGGCGGGTGCTCGGACCGCGCCTCGATCTCGGCCAGGAGGATCTCGGCGCCGCGTCGGCCGGATTCGAGCAGTTGCTGGCGGATCGTGGTCAGCCCGACATAATCGGCCGCCTCGATGTCGTCGTAGCCGATGACGGACAGATCCTCCGGCACGTTGAGTCCTGTCTCGTGGGCCGCTGCGATGACCCCGAGGGCCTGCGTGTCGCTCGCGGCGAAGATCGCCGTCGGGCGGCGATCACCGGTCAGCATCCGCCGGGCAAGGGCGCGCGCCTCGTACCGCCCGTGGGCGCCGTGCCCGATCCACTCGTGGGGAACGGTGATCCCGGCCGTCGCAAGCTCCTCGGTCAGGCCCAGCTGGCGATCCCGGCTCGAGGTGAAGCCGAACGGATCTGCCAGCGCGTCCCCGACGAACGCGATCGCGGTATGGCCGAGCTCGAGGAGGTGACGCGCGGCGAGCACGCCGCCGGCCGCGTCGTCACCGACCACCCGCGGCATGGCCGCGATCGAGGGCGCGTGCACGTCGATGAAGACCACCGGGACTGGACCGCGGACGAGCGCCGGGAGCGCCTCGGCGGGTGGGGGCAGCGACATGACGATCAACCCGTCTGCGCGCTGCGACTGCGCCAGGGTACCGAGGTAGTGGTCCCGCTTCTGGACGGACTCGACGTTGTAGATCACGAGGTCGAATTCGCTGTCCGTGAGGACGGCATCGACACCACGCAGCCGCTCCGCCGCCTGGGGACGGGTGAGGAACGACACCACGACGCCGATCGTGAGCGTGCGACCGAGGCTGAGGCGTCGGGCCGCCGGGCTCGGAGTGAAACCCAGCTCCTGCATCACGGTGAGGATCCGATCGCGCGTGCCCGGGTTGACGACCTGGCTGCCATTCAGCGCGCGGGAGGCGGTCGCGACGCTGACACCGGCCTGTCGCGCCACATCGCGGATGGTCACCGACTTCCTCGCCACGGCGTTTCGCTCCGCTGTAACCGGTTTCATGAGACCGGTTACATCACGTTAGCAGTCGGGTCAAGGGAGGCGGCCGCGGCGACCGAGATGGGCACAACGGTCGAGGCCCCACCACGCTGCGGGAATGTGCTTCCCCCCGCGTCGCCGGGTCGGGCCGTCTGCGACCGTCATGCGCCCAGGGCACCGCAACGTTGCGCCCAGGCAACGCCAAATCCCGGGGCGACGATGATCGGTGCGGTCACCGCGATCCTGCGGCGCGAATGTCACCGCGAGATCCGCCGAAGAAGGAACAACGGCGCCGACACCTCCCCATGGAAGATGAGCCAGACCGGATCACGGGTCGGCCGATCGAGAGAGGACGGATGGACAGAGACCTGGTCGAGCGGGCGCGACGGGGAGACATCGACGCGTCTCTCGACCTGACTGCCGCCCGCACGGATCGCCTGTTCGCGGTGGCGCGGATGATCGTCCGGCGCGACGAGGAAGCGGCAGACGCCGTGCAAGAGACGCTCCTCCATGCGTGGCGCGACATCCGCGGCCTTCGCGATCCGGACCTCTTCGATGCCTGGCTCCGACCGGCCGGGACCGGGGACCGACCTCAACGCGGGCGCGCCCGCCCTCCAGTTCGCATGGTCTTCGGATAGCACGAAGCTGGTCTTCTCCCAGAGCGAAGAGCGGGTCGTCGATGACGGCTCTGGAGACACGCGAACCCGACTGCTGACCGTCGATCGATGGCTGACGAAGCCGCCCTCCGAGATCGTCGCGCAGTTCGCTGGAGGGCTCGTCTGCCCGATCGAGTGGCAGCGCCTGCCGAGCTGACCGCTCGCGGCGACTGTGCAGCCTTGACGCGTTTGGCTCCGCCGGTGACAGTGAGGCACTGGGTCGACCTCGAGCGTCCGGGACGACCGAGCAAGTGGGTCACCCTGCGGGGGTGTCGCTTCCTCCGCGCCGCCGGCCGTGACGCGGTCGCGTGGCGGCGACGCTTGACGCATCGCGTCGCGCCATGCGGCATGGCGGAAGGGGCCGAATTGCAGTCTCGTGCGTCGGCGGCCGCGCCTACTGTCATGACTGGAGGTGATTGAGATGTCGATGGCCGTCGTTGAGCGCGAAGGCGCCGAGTCCCCTCCCGCCAAGCAGACGACTCGACCGAGCGCGGTGGTCTGGATCAATGGTCAAGGAGCGATCGTGGCGCGAATGGATAGCGACGCGACCGTCTCGACACGAAACATCGAGCGGACTCTGGAGGCCGAGTCGCTATTCCTGGATCTCGTGGTCCGCGCGATCGGCGACCGCGAGCGCGTACTGATCCTGGGTCCGAGCTCCGTGCGCCTGGAGCTCGAGCGCGAGTACGTCGCGATCTTCCAGCGCCCGGATCGGCTGATCGACGTCGAGCCGGCTGGCCCGGTCGATGAAGCCGAGCTGATCGATCGCGTCCGCGAACTGGCCGGCTGAAGCGGATGGCGGACGTGCCCGCGACCGGTGCGGCCTTCGGACGACGACGACCACGCACGGTGTCGCCGGCCGTATCGCATAGGAACCTCTCGCCGGATTGAGCCGCCCACTGCGCCAGGCGGCCCGGACGCTAGACGCGGCGATCACTGACGCGGTCCTCCTGGTGCGCAGGACGACCTGACCAACGTCCTCGCATGATGCTCGGCGTCATCGTTGGCGCTGGCCGGGCCGACAACGTCGTGCCTGACACGGTCGCCGGCCACGACGCAGATCGACTGGATCCCGCGACCTCGGGCGTCGTGGCCGGCCTTGCCGCCCTCGGTCGCCGGCGCGACTGCCGCTGCTGCCAGTCGCCGTCCTGCCGCTCGCCTCGGCCGTGGTGGTTTCAGGCGGGCCATCGCAACGGTGCTCCCGCAGGTCAGCTGGACGGACGCCGATCCAGGCTCACTCGCGCAAGGAACCGACGACTGCCTCGTCCCGTTGGCGCTCGGCCGCCCGACGCAGCAGCCTGCAGGACTTCGTCGTCGGGCGTCTGCCGAAAGTCCTCATAGTGCGCCCCGATCGCGACGAGCCACGACGGCCGCTCCAGCGCCACGAATACATCGGCCACGTGGCCCATGGTCGGGACGCCGTGGTCGGGCGCGACCGGCACGGCGAGGATGACCCGACTCGCACCCCGCCGCCGCAGGCACTCGATCGCGGCGTGCGCGGTGTAGCCGGTCGCCAGCCCGTCGTCGACGACGATGACCTCGCGATGACTCACCGTGGCGGGTCGTCGATCTCCGCGATATATCGCGACGCGCCGCTCAAGCTCAGCTCGCTCGCGAGTGATCACGTCCTGGATGGCACCCTCGCCGATGCCGGCCTCGTCGATGAGGGCGTCATTAAGGAAGCAGATGCCGCCTTCGGCGATAGCCCCGAATGCCAGCTCGGGTTGCCACGGCACGCCCAACTTCCGAACGACGACGAGATCAAGCGGCGCGTGAAGGCGCTCCGCGATCTCTGCCGCGACGACGACGCCACCGCGTGGAAGCCCGACGACGACCGGATGACGACCCGCGGTCCAATTCAACTCCGCCGCAAGCTGGCGACCTGCGTCACGACGGTCGTGAAACATCGCCTTCCCTCAAATGGTCAGAGGACATCGCCGGGCGTCTTCAGACTCGCGACGAACGGGACGTAGTCGGGCCACCACATCGCCCGATCCACAGCGGGCTCGATCGCCTCGTCGCGGTATAGGCACGACCGACAGTCGGTGTGTAAACGATCGGGAGGAGCTCCTCGAGGTTCTCTGCAAGGACGCGGTAGAAGAGCGTCTCGTTGCGGTCGTGGAGCGCCGCGAGGCCGATGAACCGCTCCAGGTCGTCGGTCTTCCGCCGCACATGCTCGAGCTCCAGCGCGACTTGCTCCTCGATCGTGCTGACACGGGGCGGCAACAGGCCGCGCAGGCCGAAGGCGCCTCGCTCCTCCTCGGTAAACGCGGTGCCCTTGTTGAGCAGCGGCTCGTCGATCAGGTCGCGACCTCGGCGGCTGACGGCTACCCACCGCTGCGCCCTGGGCGGAGCAGCGTTCAGTCTCATCGAGGGCGATGGATCTTCGACGGCGGTCGTGGCGCGCAAAAACTCGGCCAAGCTTCGGCCCTCCGTCCGAAGTCTCGGCTCATTCCGCGACCGCGCGAAGGGCCATCCGTCACGCGATTGGCGCGATGTCCTCCGCGAGGCCCCGGGCCGATCGGCCCTGCACCACCCCGTAGTCGATCGCCACTATCGACGCGGCCCAGCGGGCCTCCAAGGAAACGGACTCGGCACGAGTGGCGGTATCATCCGCGGGCATCCGCCCGTAGCTCAGTGGATCAGAGCGACTGACTTCGGATCAGTAGGTCGGGGGTTCGAATCCCTCCGGGCCGGCCAGAACGACGAACGCGTCGGGCGAACCCCGGTTTCCGGACGTGCCGCGAAGCCTTGTCCGACGAGCCGTTCCGATCGACAGCCCCACGCGCGGCGACTCAATTCCGAACACGCGACGAATGGTGTCGCCGGACGGGCGACGTGGCACTGGCGCGTACCGTGTACGTCGGTCACCCTTCGCAGTGAGATCGGAACTCGACAGCACTCCGTCCCGCTAACGGAAGCCGCACGGGCGAGTTGACGCGGAGCCAGCCGAGACCCTCCAGGACGAAGGAGGCGGTCATGGAACGCCAGTTCGTGGTCCAGCTCGACAACCGTCCCGGCGAGCTCGCCCATCTTGCGCGAGCCCTCGCAGCCCGCGGCATCAACATCACCCACATCTCCTGCGCCGGCACGGGCAAGGTCGCCTGTGCGTTCATGACGACGGAGCGGGAGGACCAGACCCGGGAGGTTCTCCGAGGGCTCGGCTACGACTACCTGGAAGGTGCGACGGTCGTCGTTGACGTGATGGACCGGCCGGGCGGCCTGGCCGACGTCGCCGAGCGGCTCGCGGCTGCCGGCGTGAACATCTTCGGGACACTCTGCATCGGTCGCCGGGAGGGCGTCCTCGAGATGGCCTTCGCGGTAGACGACGAGGAGAAGGCGCGCAACGCGATCGCCCCGGCCGAGCTGGCGGGAGTCGGCTGACCTTCTTCCTGCCTGGGCCCCTGCATCGCGCGTCCGCCTGGCCGACCCAGGCCAGCGGAGGTCGACCAGGAGCAGGAGCGGCTGTGATGAGTACTGAGAAACGATCGCGGGATCGAGTCTCGGGCGCCGACCATCGCTTCGAGGACGAGCTCCGGGCGATGACGGCCGGCGATTCCCGGCTCGAGGCGTGCATCCAGTGCGGGACGTGCGGCGGCTCGTGTCCGTCCGCAGCGGACATGGACCACACCCCGCGCCAGTTGTTCGCGCTGGTTCGGGCCGGTCTGCGCGACGAGGTGCTGCGCAGCAACACGCCGTGGATGTGCGTGTCCTGCTACTTCTGCGCGGTCCGCTGCCCGCAGGAGATCCACATCCCGGACGTGATGTACGCGATCAAGGCGATCGCTTCGCGGGAGGGCCTCGCTCCCAAGTCGAGTGCGCCCGACTTCTCGCGGACCTTTGTGGACAACATCCGCCGCTATGGGCGCAGCTTCGAGGTGGGGCTCGCGGCGCGCTACTACCTGCGCCACTACCCGTTCCGTCTGCCGGGACTCGCCCCGATGGGAGTTGCGATGGTCAGCCAAGGGCCGGATGGGTTTCGTGCCGCACCGCATCAAGGGCGTGACGGGCCTCGGGGCGATCCTGGCCAAGGCCGCTGAACTCGAGGCAGCCGGTATCGCCGGGCGGCCATCGGCATGACGAGCTACCTCTTCTACCCCGGCTGCTCGCTCGCGGGCAGCGCCGCGGCCTACGGTCGATCGCTCGAAGCCATCCTCGGTCCGCTCGGGATCACGCTCAACGAGATCGACGACTGGAACTGCTGTGGCGCGAGCGAATACATGACCCTGAGCCCGCTCGGCGGCCACGCCCTCATCGGCCGGAACCTCGCGCTGGCCGAGCGCCAACGGAATGGCTCCGACATCCTCGTCGCACCCTGCAGCCTGTGCTTCGCCAATCTCGCCAAGACCGACCGGTACGTCCGCCAGAGTCCGGTCCTCCGCGACCAGGTGAACACGGCCCTCGCCGCGGATGGCCTGCACTACGACCCTGGGTCGGTGGCGGTCCGGCACCTGTTCGAGGTGCTTGTGGACGACGTCGGCGTCGACGAGATCGCCCGCCACGTCTCGCGGCCGCTCGACGGGCTGCGCGTCGCGCCGTACCTCGGCTGCCTCGTGACGCGGCCGGACCTCGACCATCGGGCCCGACGGCGCGAGCACCCGAAGGACTTCGACCGGCTGCTCGCCGCGCTCGGGGCCGAGGTCGTCGACTTCCCGCTGCGGACGGCCTGCTGTGGCGGGCACATGACCCAGATCAGCCCCGACACGGGGTTCCGGCTCATCCGCCGTCTCGTTGACGCGGCGGACCGGCTCGGTGCCGACCTGATGGCGACCGTCTGTCCGATGTGCCAGATGAACATCGACGCCTACCAGGGCGAGATGAACCGCCACTTCCACACCAACTATGAGATGCCGATCCTGTTCTTCACCCAGCTGATGGGCCTGGCGTTCGGCGCCGAGCCCGCGGAGCTGGGCATCGGGTCCGAGATCGTCTCCGCCCGGGACGCCCTGTCGCGCATCGGGATCGAGGTGCCGCCACCAGCCGAGGAGCCGGTCCCGGTGGGCGCAGGCCCGGCACGCCGGCCCAAGAAGCCCGCAGGCCTGCCGATGCCGCGCGTCGACGATGAGGCCGACCGATGAGCGGCGAGCCGGTCGTCGAGCGCACGCCTGCCGGGGTCATCGTCCCGGCCCCGAACGGGGGGCCGCAGGGTGATCCGCCCGCGACACGAGAGCCGAGGATCGGTGTGTACGTGTGCCACTGCGGCACGAACATCGCCGGGGTGGTCGACGTTGCCGCGGTCCGGGACTGGGCTGCGGAACGCCTCGACGCGCACGGCGTCGTCGTCGCCCGCGATTACCCGTTCATGTGCTCGAGCCTCGGCCAGGAACTCATCGAGAAGGACATCCGCGAGCTAGGGCTCGACCGCGTGGTCGTGGCCGCGTGCTCGCCGCACATGCACGAGAAGACATTCCGGGACGCTTGTGAACGGGCCGGGCTCAACCCGTACCTGTGCGAGCTCGTGTCGATCCGCGAGCAGGTCTCCTGGGTCCACACCGACCACGACGCGGCGACCGCCAAGGCCAAGGCGATCGTGGCCGGCGGAGTCCTCCGCGTTCGCGAGCAAGCGCCGCTCCAGCCGCTCCGGGTGCCGATCAATCCCGCGACCCTGATCGTGGGCGGCGGCATCGCCGGCATCTCGGCCGCCCTCGAGATCGCCGACGCTGGCTTCCCGGTCCACCTGGTCGAGCGCCAGCCCTCGATCGGCGGCCATATGGCCCAGTTCGACAAGACGTTCCCGACGCTTGACTGCGCAGCCTGCATCCTCACTCCGCGGATGGTCTCGGCGGGCAGCCATCCGAACATCACGCTCCACACCTGGAGCGAGGTGACCGACGTCTCGGGTTACGTCGGCAACTTCAGCGTGAAGATCCTCCATCGGCCGCGCTACGTGAACACCGAGCTCTGCACCGGGTGCGGCATCTGCGAGGAGAAGTGCCCGGCCAAGATCGTCGACGAGGTGTTCCAGGCCGGGATCGGCTATCGCAAGGGGATCTATCGACCGTTCCCGCAGGCCGTCCCCAAGTACCCGGTCCTCGATCCGGACAACTGCATCTACTTCGAGCGCGGCACGTGCAAGGCGTGCCAGAAGCTCTGCCCGACCGGGGCGATCGACTTCGACCAGAAGGCGGAGGAGATCACGGTCGAGGTCGGCAACATCGTGCTGGCCACCGGGTTCCAGACATTCGACGCACGCCGGGTCGAGCCGTACGGCTACGGCCGGTTGGCCAACGTCTTCACGAGCCTCGAGTTCGAGAGGATGAGCAACGCGAGCGGGCCGACCGGCGGGCGGATCGTGCTCCGGGATGGGGTGACCGAGCCGAAGAGCGTGGCGATCGTCCATTGCGTCGGGAGTCGCGATCGCAACTTCAACGACTACTGCTCATCGATCTGCTGCATGCAGAGCATGAAGTTCGCCCACCTCGTGCGGGAGCACACGAATGCAACCGTCTACGAGTTCTACATCGATATCCGGGCGGCCGGGAAGGGCTTCGATGAGTTCTACCAGCGGGTCCAGGAAGAGGGCACGTGCTTCATCCGCGGGCGAGTGGCGGAGATCACGGACGTGCTCCGCCTGCCCGAGGAAGCCGCCGAGGACGGCCGACTCATCGTCCAGGTCGAGGACACGCTCGCCGCCCGCCAGCGCCGCATCCCCGTCGACATGGTCATCCTCTCGGTCGGCCTGGAGCCGCAGCCGGACGCGCGCGAGGTCGCCCGCCGCTTCGGCATCACGTGCAGCTCGGATGGCTGGGTGATCGAGCGCCACCCGAAGCTCGACCCCGTCGCGACGATGACCGAGGGCGTCTTCGCGGCCGGCTGTGCGCTCGGACCGCGGGACATCCCGGCGAGTGTCACCAACGGCGCCGCGGCCGCGGCCCGGATCCTCGGCCGGATCCAGCAGCGCGAGATGGCACTCGAACCGGTGCGGGCGATCGTCGACGCAGGATCGCTGCTCCGGCTGCCGGATCTGCAACGACCTCTGCCCGTTCAGCGCGATCGAGTTCGACGCGGCCAGCAGCGTGACCGAGGTGAACCCGGCGCTCTGCCAGGGCTGCGGCGTCTGCGTCGCGGCCTGCCCGGCCGGCGCGATCCTGGGTACCGGCTTCAGCGATGCGCAGGTCCTGGGTCAGATCGAAGGCCTGATGATGGTCGGGGTCGCGGGCGGTCCCGCTCCCGCGACCGAGCCGCGAGAGGCGGTCCCGGCATGAGCGGCCAGCCGGGCACAGCGGAAAGGACCGGACCAGCGGGCGCGATCGGCGCAGGGCAGCCGCAGTTCGAGCCGATCCTCATCGGCTTCACCTGCAACTGGTGCAGCTACAGGGCGGCCGACCTGGCGGGCACGGCCCGGATCAAGTACCCGCCGAACGTGCGCCTCATCCGGCTGATGTGCTCCGGCCGACTCGACCCGACGTTCGTGCTCAAGGCGTTCGAGTGCGGCGCCGACGGGGTGATCATGACCGGCTGCTGGCCGGCCGACTGCCACTACCGCATCCAGAACGTCAAGGCGCTCCGGCGGTTCGAGCTCCTCCGCCGGGTGCTCGGGGACCTGGGCATCGAGCCCGCCCGGTTCCAGCGCGTCTACGCCAGTGCCGCCGAGGGCCGACAGCTCGCCGATGCGTTCTCGCGCATCATCGAAGAGGTCCGTGCCCTCGGCCCGCTCGGGTGGGGCGGGGCCGGCCGGGACATCGCGGAGGCGACCGAGGCGCTCGAGGCCGAGGCGCTCGAGGCCGAGCCGCTCGACGCCGAGGCGCCCGAAGCCGAGCTCGCCGAACGGTCCTCGTCGGAGGACGAGCGCGCGCCCACCGTGGAGGTGACAGCGTGAAGCCGGAGGGACGGCACCGTTTCGCGATGTACTGGGCGCCGGCTGCGGTGGCTGCGACATCAGCGTCATCAACATCCACGAGGCGCTCCTCGACTTCGCCGAGCATTTCGAGATCGTGTTCTGGCCGGCGGTCATGGACGCCAAGTACGCAGATCTCGAGGCGATGGCCGATGCCTCGATCGACCTGGCCCTGTTCACCGGCGGCATCCGCAAGACGGAGAACGTCGGCTCGCCCGCCTGCTCCGGCGCAAGTCGGCGATCCTGGTCGCCTTCGGCTCGTGCGCGACGGAGGGCTGCATCCCCGGGCTGGCCAACCTGCGCTCGGTCGACGAGCTCCTGAGCACGGCGTTCGAGGGCCCGACGACCGATAACCCCAATCGCGTGCGACCCGTTACTCGCTGGTCCGCGCCGGAGGGCCAGCTCGAGCTGCCCGCGATGAGCCCGTCGTCCACACGCTCGAGCAGGTCGTCCCGGTCGACTACCTCGTGCCGGGCTGCCCGCCCGAACGGAACGAATCGCCGAGGTAATCGGTCAGTTCATGGCCGCACTCGATGGCAAGGCCAAGCTGCCGCCGGCCGGCGCGGTGCTGGGCGCGGGCCACTCGACCGTGTGCGACGAGTGCCGTCGCGACCGCGGGGATCAAGCGCATCGGCCGTTCGGGCGCATCCAGGAGCAAGGCGCCGCTGGACGCCTCCCTGTGCCTGCTCGAGCAGGGCATCCCGTGCAACGGACCGGCGACGCGCGACGGGTGCGGCGCGAAGTGCCCTGCCGCCGGGGCGCCGTGCATCGGCTGCTACGGGCCGGCGGACGGCGTCATCGACTTCGGGGCCCGACTCATGTCGGCGTTCGCTTCGGTCGTCGATGCGGACGAGCCGGCCGAGATCGACCGCATCCTCGACGGACTGCCCGATCCAGTCGGTCAGTTCTACCGCTTCAGCCTGGCCGGATCCCTGCTGCGAGGCAGCCGGGCGGTCACGGACGAACCGGGCGAGAGCCCGCCAACGCCGACCACGGGGAGCAGAGCGATGACGCGCCTGACGATCGACCCGATCACCCGACTCGAAGGCCACGGCAAGATCGAGATCTTCCTCGACGAGCAGGGTGACGTCGAGCGGACGTACTTCCAGGTCCCGGAGCTGCGCGGGTTCGAGTCCTTCTGCGTCGGGCGGCCGGTGGAGGAGATGCCGACGCTGACGAACCGGATCTGCGGCGTCTGCCCAGAGGCCCATCACCTGGCCGCCGCCAAGGCCGCTGATGCCGTGTACAAGGTCGATCCGCCCCGGACGGCGAAGCTCTTGCGCGAGTTGCTCTACTGCGCGTTCTTCGTCGCCGATCACACCACGCACTTCTACGCGCTGAGCGGGCCCGACCTCATCGTCGGCCCCGACGCGCGTGTTGCCGAGCGGAACATCCTCGGCGTGCTCCGGCAAGGTCGGCATGGATGTCGGGGGCCGGGTGATCGAAGCCCGCCGCGGCGGGCATCGGGTCGTCGAATTGTCGGCGGTCGGCGGATCCACCCCTGCACGGCCGTCCCGGGCGGATTGACCAAGGGGATCACCGAGGCCGAGCGCGGGGAGATCGAGGGGATCGCCGGCTCGATGCTCGACTTCGCCGCGTTCAGCCTCGAGCTCCTCGGACGCCTGATGGCCGAGCACGGCACGATCGACCTGCTCCTCGGGGACCTGTTCCGCCACGAGACGTACTACTCCGGCCTGACCGACGACAGCGGCCGGGTCGCGTTCTACGACGGACGGATCCGGGTCGTGGCACCTGATGGGGACGTGCTCGGGACGTACGCGCCCGCCGAGTATCGCGACTGGATCGCCGAGCACGTCGAGCCCTGGACGTACTTGAAGTTCCCGTACCTGCGCCAGATCGGCTGGCGTGGCTTCGTCGACGGCAAGGATTCGGGCGTCTACTGCGTCGGGCCGCTCGGCCGCCTCAACGCCGCGACCGGGATGGCGACGCCGCGGGCCCAGGCCGAGTACGAACGGTACTTCGCGACCCTCGCGCCGCCCGTCGATGGCCGCCACCCGCCGGTGCACGTGCGCGGCGCGAGCCATTGGGCGCGGCTGATCGAGATGCTGTATGCCGCGGAGCGGATGGTCGAACTGGTCCGCGACCCGGAGATCACATCGAGTGAGGTACGGACCGTGCCCACCGAGCCGCCCACCGAGGGCGTCGGCACGGTCGAGGCACCCAGGGGGACGCTGACGCATCACTACTGGACCGACGAGCGAGGGGTCTTGACCGCCGTCAACCTGATCGTCGGGACGACCAACAATCAGCCCCCATCGCGATGTCGATCGACCGGGCCGCGCGCGGCCTGATCCGGCACGGGGTCGTGGTCGACGACGGCCTGCTCGACCGCATCGAGATGGCGTTCCGGGCCTATGACCCGTGCTTCGGCTGCGCGACTCACTCCCTGCCGGGCCAGATGCCGCTGGAGGTGACCATCAGGGACGCCACGGGGAAACGGTCGATGTCCTTCGACGCGATGACTGACCGGCCGACGCCGACCCTCGTCGTCGGGTTGGGGAACCCGATCCTCGGGGACGACGGGGTGGGTTGGAAGGTCATCGACGAGCTCGAGAGTCGGGTCGGCGACCCGGCGTGCATCGGTGCCGTCGAGCTCGATCGGATGTCCGTCGGCGGCCTGACCCTGATGGAGCGGCTCGTCGGCTACGAGCGGGCCATCGTCGTCGACGCGGTCTTGGGGCAGGGTCGCCCCGGGACGGTCCGCACGCTGTCCCTCCAGGCGGCCGCTGCACGTCCAGGCAGCCACCTCGACTCGGCGCACGACGCATCCCTCGCCGAGGCGATCGACGCAGGTCGGGCGCTCGGGGCACGGCTGCCCGACGACATCACGGTGGTGGGCATCGCGGTCCGCCGCGTCGACGAGTTCGACGAGCAGCTGTCGCCTTCGGTTGCCGGGGGGGTCGCCAAGGCGGCCGACACGATCCTCCGCCTGCTGGCCGGTCGCCCGGAACGAGCCGCCTGATGCACGAGTCTGGGATCGCCGCACGGATCGTCGATGTGGCGGTCGCGCGCGCCTCGGTCGCCGGGTCGGAGCGGATCACGGACGTCCACCTCGAGATCGGCGCGGACTCCGGCGTGGCAGCGGAGTCCCTCGAGCTGTACTGGCCGCAGGTCAGTCGGGCCACGTCAGCAGAAGGAGCCCGGCTCCACATCCGCCCCGCCGACGACCCATCGGCATGCCGGCTCGTTGCCATCGATGTCGTCGACGCGGCAGACGCGGCCGCCAGCACCGTAAACGGCCCGTCCGATTCAGGAGGCCGACTCCGAGCTCAAGCGGCCCTGAGCGCCCGAACGAAGCTCGTCGAAGCCTTCCGCGAGTAAGGTCTGCATCGCCCGCTCGGATCCCTCCGGGCGTCCACCCGATCCCGCACAAGCGGTCCCCGGACGCGAATCCGAGGGCGCTCTGATTCGGGTCGTACCCTCGTCGTATCCCGACCGTGGTATCACGTGACCGATGCCACTAGTCAGCGGAAGCAGCCACGATCAGACTGCATTCCGGCATGGAAAACGAGAAGAGAGGTCTCATTCGGCGGCTAGTGAACGGCGTGATCGGCCTGTCCCGGACGGTGGGATCGGGAACGACGGTCCCGCCCCGGATGGCGACGGCAGACGAGACACTGACACCGCTTACCAGCTGGCAGTTCTGCGGGCGAAGTCCCAGATGTCACCAGACGGGAAGGGCACCACGAGCTACGAACCAGTGGATCGCGGTGCGCCGCGCGACTGAACAGTCCGGTCAACATGACCGCAGCCAGCGGCGACGGCCTACCAGGACCCGGCACCGGTCTCCGGACCCGCGATCCCGCTTCGCGCGGCCAGCTCGTCCCGGCCGAACCGTGGTCTGGGCGTTGGGACCGGCGCCTCTGGCCTGATGGGAATGATCGGCGCATCCTTGTTGCGTCATGCGGCAGAAGACCCGCCTCAGTCTCCGACCGAATGGACCCGTTGAGGGCGATCACACTCCGATCGACCCGGTTGACACGGCACGCCAGCTGGCCCTCTTCGAAACCGGCGTCGGGTGGCAGCACGGCGTCCTCGGCGTCCTGATCGCGCTGATCGCCGCCCTGCTGTGGCTGCCGCTTCGCTCGATTCCTGCGGTCCGGGTCCCGGGATCGACGCTGACCCTCCGGGATCCGCCGTCTCGCGATCGCGCCCTGGTGCCGCCAGCTCGTCCGTGCCGATCGGGGCGCCGGACCATCGCCCGACGCCCTCACCGCTGCCCTGCGTCCGGCTCCAATCCAGCCGGCGCGAGCGCATCGTGGCTCCGGCGTGGCGAAATCCGTGGCGAACGCCCAAGCCCGTCAGGGCCGTCCGGCGCCCGTCCCGTACCCCTGACAGGGTCCGGGCTCGGGGATGGTGTCGTCGGTGGCGTGGCCAGCGGACTCGGCGTGGCCAGCGTCGCCGGCGTCGGCGGCGGAGTTGACGACGCTGTCGCCTGCGCCGCGACCGTCGGGGGGCTCGCCAGCGGGGTTGGCGGCGTCATCCCACAGGCTCCGACCAGAATGACCATCCACATCATTCCCAAGGCTCTTCGCATGGCGCAGCCATTGAGCCCGTTACGCAGCGACCGCCCGTGCTGCATGACCTGAATTCCGCAATGCTCGACGATACAACGCACCCGCCAGCAAAGCGTTACCGAGGTCTGCGCAATGGCCGGCGGCGAAGAGTCATAAGGCGTCGTCAGCTCCAGGTGGAGGGGCGTTCGGCAAGCCGGCGGGCGGCCCCTCCGCCTCGATTCCGGGATGCTCTTCCCGGTAGCCGGTCGGCGTCAGCCAGCTCGTCGGTCCGCGATGGATCCGAAAGAGAGAGCGCAGCAGATGCTCCGCTCTCTCGATCGCCGACGGCAGTGATGGCCGTGTGCTCGCGACAGGTCAGGCGCTACCCTTCTGGGATCGGACGCTCGCCTCGGATCCATGAACGTGAATGGGGCTGTGACGGCGAGCGCGGCATAGACCGCCGCAAGGCCGCACCGTCCACCTGCCCGCCCGGCCCGAGGCGGCTGAGGCACCCTGTCACAGCAGCGACCTCGACGCTCGTGTCGCGGTCGCGCGCGACGCTCGAGCAGATCCGACGTCGCCGTATGCTGCCCGGGTGGCGAGTCAGATAGCTCCGTCGCATCCTTCCTCGCTTCCGGCCGGCACGCTGACGTTCCTGTTCACGGACATCGAGGGGTCGACCCGCCTCGTGACCGCCCTGGGCCCGGCGTTCGGGCCGCTCCTCGAACGCCACCAGGCGCTCCTTCGCGCCGCCTTCGAGGCGGCCGGCGGGATCGAGATCTCGACCGAGGGCGACGCGTTCTTCGTGGTCTTCCAGAGCGCGGCCGCGGCAGTGGCGGCCGCGGCGGCCGCGCAGCGATCTCTCGCGGCGGAGCCGTGGCCGGCAGAGGTCGGCACGGTCCGCGTGCGGATGGGCCTCCACACCGGCGAGGCGGTCCTCGGCGGCGACAACTACGTCGGCCTGGACGTCCATCGGGCGGCGCGCATCGCCGCCGCTGCCCACGGCGGCCAGGTGCTCGTCTCGTGCGGCGACCGCCGCGCTGGTACCGGGGTCGCTCCCTGCGGGCTGCAGCTGCGCGAGCTCGGCGAGTTCCGGCTCAAGGACCTCGAACGGCCCGAGCGCCTGGCGCAGCTCGTCGGGCCGGGCCTGGCCGACGACTTCCCGCCGCCCCGGACCCTCGAGACGCCGTCCAACCTGCCGCCGCAGGTCACGAGCTTCGTCGGCCGCGAACGCGAGATCGGCGAGGTCGGCGAGCTGGTGCGGCACTCGCGGCTGGTGACGCTGACGGGCCCCGGCGGGACCGGCAAGACGCGGCTGAGCCTGCGCGTCGGCGGAACAGCTCCAGGCCGGACTACCCGGGCGGCGCGTTCTTCGTGGAGCTGGCGCCGATCAGCGACCCGGCCTGATCCCGACGACGATCGCGCAGGCGATCGGGCTGCGGGAGGACGCCGCAGCGGCCGGTCATCGAGACCGCTCGAGGACGCACCTGCGCGATCTGCACCTGCTGCTCGTGCTCGACAACTTCGAGCAGGTCGTCGATGGGGCGCCGCTGGTCGGCCGCCTGCTCGGCGCCGCCGCCGCGCCTGACGGTCCTGGCACGAGTCGCGAGGTGCTCCACCTGCGCGGCGAGCAGGAGTATCCGGTCCCGCCGCTCGGCGTGCCGGACTCCGAACGCCCTGCCGCCGCTCGGAGACGCTCACTCGGTACGACGCCGTGGCGCTGTTCATCCAGCGGGCGCGAGCCGTGCAGGCCCGACTTCGTGGTCGACCGACGAGAACGCGCCGGCCGTGGCCGCCATCTGCGCCCGCCTGGACGGCCTGCCGCTGGCGATCGAGCTGGCCGCCGCCCGCATCAAGCTGTTCGACGCCCGAGGCGATCCTCGCCCGCCTCGAGAAGAGCCTGAGCCTCCTGACGAGCGGCGCCCGCGACGTGCCCGAGCGACAGCGCACGCTGCGCGGGGCGATCGACTGGAGCCACGACCTGCTCGACCCGCCGAACGGGCGCTCTTCCGCCGGCTCGCCATCTTCGTCGGTGGCTGCACGATCGACAGCGCGGTCGCGGTCTGCGACCCGGACGGCGAGCTGGGCATCGACATGCTCGACGCGCTCGTCTTCGTTCGTCGACAAGAGCCTCCTGCGGCAGGTCGATCGCTCGACGGCGAGCCGCGCTTCCGGATGCTGGAGACGATCCGCGAGTACGGCCTCGAGCGCCTGGCCGAGAGCGCGGACGCCGAGCCGATCCGACGCCGACACGAGGACCACTTCGCGGCGCTGGCGCGAGCAGGCCGAGCCCGAGCTGCTCGGCGCGCGCCCGAAGGAGTGGCTCGACCGTCTCGAGGTCGAGCGCGACAACCTGCGGGCGGCGATCCAGCGGGCGGCCGACGATGGCCGGATCGAGGTCGCCCTCGACATGGCCGCGGCGCTGTGGCGGTTCTGGCAGCAGCGCGGGCACCTGGCCGAGGGCCGGGAGACGCTCCGCGGCCTGCTCGACCGGCCGGCCGCGGCCGGCCCGACGCGGGCCCGCGCCAGGGCGCTCGGGGGACTGGGGGGCGTCGCGTACTGGCAGGCGGACATCGCGGGCGCCGAGCGGGCCTACGCCGAGGCCCTGGAGATCGAGCGTGGGCTCGATGACCCGCGCGGGCTCGCGGGCGCGCTGTACAACGCGGGGTTCGTCGCGGCGCTCACCGGCGACCGCGCCGGCGCCCGAGCGGATTACGACGAAGGCGATCCGGATCTACGAGGCGATCGGGGACCGCAACGGGCGTCATGAACGTCCGCGAGGCGCTCGTGTTCATCCTGCTCCACTCGGGCGACTTCGCGACGGCCCGGGCGGTCGCAGGAGGAGAACCTGGCCGCGTCTCCGGCATGGCCGGAGAGCCGTTGCGGATCGCGAGCGCGCTCAGCGCCGCTGACCGCGATCAACCTCAAGGACCGGTGCGTTCGAGGCGGCCCATGCGAGCCTCGCGCGAGGCGATCGGCATGTACCGGTCTGCGGGCGACATGCAGCGCGTCGTCCAGCCTGCTCATCATGGCGGCCGCGCTCGCCGTTGCCGAAGGCGATCCGAAGCGGGCCGCCCTCCTCAGCGGTGCCGCCGCCGTGCTGAAGGAACCGCTGGGCGAGAGTCGCGACGCCCATGCAACTCCTCGGGCCTCGACGATCCGGTGCCCGGCGGCTCGATCGGCGCTGGGCGACGATGCCTTCGAGGCGGCGTATCGAGCGGGGCGGGCGTTGACCCTCGACGAGACTGGTCGAGCTGATCGAGGCGGGGACGGCCAGAGTGTGATCGGTTGGTCGCCCAGGCACGCTTGATGAACATCCCTGGACCCACGCTGAGGTGATGACGATGTTGCCAAGTTCCTGGCGGTCACGACAGTCGCGGTGACGGACTCGAGCGGGCCAAACGGTTCTACGAGGAGCAGGTTGGCCTGACGACTCCTCGAGGAGACCCCGGCGAGCATGCCGGTTCGGGGCCGGCACACGGGTCACAACTGAGGGATCCGGCGTGGGCGGCCGCAACGTCGGTCAGACCGTCGCGCATTTCGAGGTCGATGACATCGAGGCCGTCATCCGCGATCTCACCTCGCGCGGAATCACGTTCGAGGAATACGAGACGCCGAAGACCGTCAACTTCATCGCCCAGGTCGGCCCGGCCCGAGGCGCATGGTTCAAGGACCCCGACGGCAACGTGCTCGGCCTGCGCGAGGGGCCAGTACCCCGTCCGTGACGTCCTTCACGGACGTCATGTACCTGGGGATGAGCTTCACATCGATCGCGACGTCGAAGACGCGTTCGACCGGCGCGTCGAAATGGGCAACGGTACGGATGTGCCCCATGTCGGCACCTCCGCGAAGTGCTCAAGCCAGGCCATCCGCCTTAGTGCGCTGGCATCCTGTCTGTCCGATGGCCCCTCGTCGCGAACCACGTCGCCAGCACGGCCACCACGCCCGCAACGAGCCCACCGATCAGCGCCTCGTCCCAGAGCAATCCGTCGATGAGCGGCTGAAGATTCTCCTCGGTCACCTCTGAGCCATACAGAACCTCACTCGCGAACAGGCCTCCAACGAACCAGGCCACCGCCCCGATCAGCCACATCCAGTGGGTGGCGCTCCTCCAGACGATGAGTTGCGCGATCAGCCCGAACGCAAGGGCCGGGATGATCAGCAGCGCCAGGCCCTGTAACCCAAGGTCGTAGTCCATGCTTCGTCCCTCCTCGATCGCGGGCGACGCTCAGGTCAGACACCCGCACGATCAGGTTGACGCCCGCGCTGGCGACGGAAAAGTGCCGTGCGACCTCGAGTCGGGCTGTCGTTCGTCCTGAACTCGTCGGCCGGACCGGTGGCGCGGCCGGCGGCACCGGACCGCCGCCGAAGTGGCGCTTCTACGGGCTGCCGTACAACTCGCGAGCTTCGCGGGAGGTCCGGTTCGAGTATCCACTCGAGCGGGTCCGCCCAAAGGGCCGCAGTCCGGGCAGGCATCAGCCCACCGCGAGCCTTCTCACGGCGACGGCCGCAGATAGACCGGGTAGTCACGCATCGCGATCTTGTGACCGTCGGTCTCGGAGATGTCCCAGACCCGCAGCGTCCCCCACTGGGCGGCCGACACGTCGTACGACAGCGTCACGTCGAACGGGCTCCACGTGCCGGTCCCGGCCGTGGCCAGCACGGGGACATCGACCAGGACCTTGTCGTTGCGATCGAGGACCGCCATCCGGAACTGTGCCTCGAAGACGCTGGCGAGCCCGGTGACCCGCCCGGGAATCGGCAGGGCGGCGCCCCACGCGGGCCGATCCACGAAGATCGGTGGCAGGAAGCGGTCGCGGTAGGTCGCTCGGGTGACGGGGTTGGCCAAGTCGATCTTCTCGGATGAGAACACCGTGACCGGCTTGCCGTCGAGCTTGAAGTTGACGCGATCGATCGCCGCGAACTGGGTCAGGGTGTACGTGACCTGGGCGAGACGCGCTCGGAGCTCGAAGCTCCCCTCATCCCACGCGGAGTCAGGGGACAGTGACGCGAACTCACCGGAAAGATCGACCGTCGCCAGACCCTTCGCGATCTCGATCCCGCGGAGCTTCGTATCGGCCGGGACGAACGACTCGATCCGCGGCTGCGCCGCTCGCTCCTTGGCCGATGGTCCTGCGAGCAGCGCCTTCATCGCGGCCGTTGCCGTCGCCGCGCTCTGGGGCACGGTCCGCAGCACCGGCACGAGGGCCGGATCCTCGCCACGCGTATCGTGCAGCAGGAAGTAGGCGCGAACGATCATCGTGGTGGGCGTCGGCGATGGCGTCGGTGGCGTGAGCGTCGGGCTCGACGTCGCCGGAACCAGTTTCGGCGATGGCGTCGGTGGCGTGAGCGTCGGGCTCGGCGTCGCCGGAACCAGCGTCGGCGATGGCGTCGGAGTGGCTGTCGGCGCCGCGGCTGGCGACGCTGACGGCGACGGAAGGCTGGCCGCGGGCGTGACCGAGACCGCCTGGCTCGGGCTGGCGGTGGGCGCGCTGCAGCCTGCAACGAGAGCGAGGATCAGGAGCGCGACAACTGACTGATTGCGGAGCATGAGCGGCCTCTCAACCTAGATTCATCCACCGTTCAGGATCGACGCGCCACGTTCCGCCCGCATCTGCCGCCTGTCACGAAGTCAGCGGCCCACCGGCCCCAACGGCCGAACGTGGGCCAAGCCTGATTTGCAGCCGCCTCCGCGACAATTCGGAGCCGAGGTGCTCGATCGCCGGTCAGCGGCTGGCGGCCGGCGATCGACCCTGGTCGCACCGACCGTGCACCCCCATGGGAGGTTTGGCCCAGCGCGCCGGTCGCTGGGTCGAAGCTTGTGGCGAGGAAAGGTCGCGCAAGGAGGAGCTAACGCAGCCTCTCCGGATCAGGTCAACCTCGGCGAAGAGGGCGGCGTTGACGTCGAGGTCGCCGACCTGTTCAATGGCGGGTGCCGAGAGATCGGTGGCATCGCTTGGGTGATCCCGTGGTCCTCCTGACGGGTCAATGTGGCCCGTCGACGTCGACCAAGTGATCAGTTGTGCGAGCGCTGTGCGTGGCCTGAAAGTCGATCGGTCGCTCTCGGCATGCACGAATGACCGCCCGTAGCTCAGTGGATCAGAGCGACTGACTTCGGATCAGTAGGTCGGGGGTTCGAATCCCTCCGGGCGGGCCAGTCTCGTTGTCGTACGCGGCGCCGAGGACGGCCCGTGCTCGCGAGCGGCGACAGGTCCCGCAATGACGGACACTTCGGCCAGTGAAGCCACCCGATGTGTCTGCAGGCGCAGCCACGATCTCTCGATCACGTGTCGAGTTCTCCGCTGTCGGCCGGTCGAGGTCGTCGTCCGAGACATCACACGCGATCGGCTGTCGGCCGGGGAAACGAACCGCGGCGTCGCCGCCGCGCGCGAGCTCGATCTCCCGGCCGGCTCGCGTCCCGAGCAGATACTTTCGGGTCGCGCACGAGAAGAGCAGCGCCCCGTCTGGCCGGACGCCGCTCGGGAAAGGCGGCCAGGGCGTCGGCGAACGAGGCCTTCGCGCCCTCGAAGATCTGGTCCGTGCCGGCCATGGTGAGCTGGATGGTCGCGCCGTCAGGGACGGCGCCGAAGAACTGGATCGAGCCGCGCTCTCGGTCGTAGGTGGTGGGCGTCCGCTCGAGCTGAACTCCAGCGGTGAGACCTGGTCGAACGCGAGAGTGGGCGAGCCGTCGACGGCCGTCGAGAACGACTTCCCGCGCCGGCCGCTGAAGGCTACGCGGCGGCTGTCAACGACGAGGACCCATGCCCCGGGTCGGGCCAAGAAGCCCGTCCCGCGCTCTTGGGCGAGCTACGCGACTCGCCGCCTGTCCGGGCCGAAGACGAGGTTGCCCCACAGTCCGTGGTAGTCGGGCCCCTCGACGCCGTCGACGACGACCGTGAAGCGGCCCTACCACTAGCGCCGACGTAGCCGAGCCGTTGGCGGTCCGGGTTGGTTGAACGGCGGCCCGCGTCGACAGCGCGCGCTCGGTTCCCTCCGGGGGCGCCCGCTCCGCTGGTGTGCCACGCGCGTTTCGACCCGAGACCGCATGATGTGGCCGTTCCATGGGCGCCACCATGAAGGCAGGCCAAATATGCCCCGATTGCAGGCCAAGAGCTTCGCGGCCCCGGACGATGTCCGCACGGCGCCGAATGTCCGGTTCGAGACCGTCGAGCTCGACGACGCCATGGTCGGCCACTGCCGGTTCGAGCCGGGCTGGCGCTGGTCGACCGACATCGGCCCGATGATGGGAGCCACGTCGTGCCCCATCCGCCATCTCGGCTACTCGATGTCCGGCGCGGTACGCGTCGTGATGGACGATGGGCAGACACTCGACGTTGGGCCCGACACGGTGTTCGACATCCCGCCGGGCCACGATCAGTGGGTGATCGGTGACGAGCCGTGGGTCGCCATCGAGTGGGGCGCCAGCGGTCGTGCCCTCGGTGCCGCCTTGCACGAGGCAGGCACCCGGTCGCTCGCGACGGTCCTGTTCACCGACATCGTCGACTCCACGGCCCGGCTCCATCTGGTCGGCGATGCCGCCTGGCGCGACCTGTTGGCCGCCCACAACGCGCGCCTCCGCGAGCAGCTGAACATCTTCCGCGGTCGCGAGGTGAAGACGACGGGCGACGGGCTCCTGGCGATCTTCGACAGCCCCACCCGTGCCGCTCAGTGCGCAGCCGGGATGACGCGCTCCGTCCGGGTGATCGGACTCGAGATCCGGGTCGGCCTGCACACCGGGGAAATCGAACTCGTCGGCGACGACGCGCGAGGCATTGCGGTGCACACGGCGGCGCGGGTGCTCGCACTTGCGGGCCCCAACGAGGTGCTGGTCTCATCGACGACCGCTGGCCTTCTCGAGGGTTCCGGCCTGGCGCTACAGGACGCCGGCATTCACGAGTTGAAGGGCCTGCCTGGGTCGCGACAGCTGTTTCGGCTCGCTCGTGCCACCCGCAGCCGTAGCGCTGTTGTTCGTGCGCGCCCGATGCCTTCCGGGCGCGCCAAGGCTCCCATGGCCGCGCATGCGGGGTTGTGGGCCGCCGTCGGCCGAGGTCACGGCCTGAGCGGGCTCGTCGGTCACCGACCGCGTCCCCGACAGTGCCGCTCGACAACGGCGAGGAGCTGATCGATGTCGACTGGCTTGGAGAGGTAGCCGTCGAAACCCGCCTCCGTGAACCGCTCGCGATCTCCCCTCATCGCCTGCGCGGTCACGGCGAGCACCGGAATGGACGTGGTCCGCTTGTCCACCCTCAGCCGGCTGAGCGCCTCCACGCCGTCCATGTCCGGCAGCCGTATGTCCATCAACACGAGCGCCGGCTCATACTCGGTCGCCAGCGTCAGCGCCTGTCCGCCGGTCGATGCCTCCAGCGTGCGATAGCCGGTCGCTCGGAGCACGTCGCGAAGCAGCCTCATGTTCTTCGCGTTGTCCTCGACGAGGAGGATCAGCTGGCCCGCCATCGTCAGGCCAGCGGCACAGGCAGCGTAAAGACGAACGTGCTTCCCTTCCCGAGCTCGCTCTCGACCCAGATCCGCCCGTCGTGCAGCTCGATGAGACGCTTCGAGAGCGCCAGCCCCAGCCCTGTCCCGTCGCCCTGCTGCTTGCCCGCCGCGGCCTGCTGGAACTCCTCGAAGATCCGCGCCTGGTCTGCGGGGGCGATCCCGGGCCCATCGTCGCTCACGGAGACCCGGACGTCGCCGTTGACGCGAGTGGCGGCCACTGCGACGGTGCCGCCCACGGGCGTGAACTTGACCGCATTCGAGAGCAGGTTGTACAGCACCTGCCTGACTCTGCGCTCGTCACCGGTGACTGTGTCGATGCCCGGATCCGACGAGAGCGTGATCCGGACGCCTTCTCGGCTCGCGCGCTCGCGGACGATGACGACGCCGTGCTCGAGCGCCGCCAGAACGGAGAACGGCGCGACCTGCAGCTCGATCTGGCCAGCCTCCACCTTCGACAGGTCGAGGACGTCGTCGATCAGCGACAGGAGATGCCTGGACGAGGCGAGGATGTCGTCGAGGTACTCGGCCTGCTTCGCGTTGATCTCGCCGAACATCTCCTTGCGCAGCACCTGCGAGAAGCCACTGATCGCGTTCAACGGCGTTCGCAGCTCGTGGGACATGTTGGCCAGGAACTCCGACTTGTGGCGGCTCACGGCCTCCAGCTCACGGGTCTTCTCGTCCAGCTCAGCCAGCGCGCCGGCCAGCTCGCGAGTTCGCTCCTCGACCTCCTGCTCGAGCCCCGCATAGGACGCCTCCAGCCGGGCGGCCATCCGGTTGAACTCGTCGGCGAGGACGCCGAGCTCGTCGCTGCTGGTGGCCTCGATCCGCTGATCGAGCGACCCAGAGCCGATCTTCGCCGCTGCAACCTGGATCGCCTCGATGGGCCTGGCAAGGTTCCGTGCGAGGAGCACACTGGTGGCGATCGCCATCAGGAGGAACACGACGAGGAGCACGGCGGTCCGCCAGATCGCGGCCTGGATGGGTGCGAAGGCCTCGCTCAGCGGCTCCTCGACGAACACCCGCCATCCAGGCGGGTCGACGCGCTCGAACGCGCTCAGCACCACGGTTCCCGTGGGATCGCGTCCGTCGGTGACGACGCCACGGGCCGTCGCGGGGTCGGCAAGGGCGGCTCGTACCTGCGGCAGCGCCGCGAGGTTGGTGTCGGCGAGGACGAGGCCGAGATTCGTGGTGTGGGCGATGACCTGTCCGCGGGCATCGACGGCGTACGCGTAGCCCGCGGTGCCGATCTCCGCCCGGCGGATCGCGCCGTCGACGGACCCGAGGTCGACGTCCGCGACGATCGCGCCCTTGCCAGGAGGAGCCTCGGCGACCGCGAGGGTCGTGTGTGGCCGGCCATCGAGCTGGTTGAAGGCGACCTCCCCGATGTACCGCTGCTCGGCCCTCGCGTGCTGGAACGCCTCGGCGTGGGAGCCGTCGACCTCGCAGGTGAGGCTGTCGATCTTGTCGACCTCGTTGGAGTACGCGTGCACGCACGCCGTGCCGGTCGCATCCAGGTACGTCAGCGCTCTGATTGCCCCCTGACGCAGGAACAGGTTCCTGAAGAGGCGCTCACGAGCCGTTCCGGCCGGGTCGCCCTGGATCGGCTGGGCGACGCCCTCCAGGTCGTCGCCCAGCTGTTGGATGAACTGACCGATGGAGATTGCGGCGGACGACGCCTTGTCCGCCTCAGCTTCGGTTACGGCTCGCTTGCTGTCGTCGTAGGAGAACCAGAACTCGCTGATGCCCACGGAGATGATGGCCGCCGCCACCAGCGTTCCGACGACCGCGACGTACTTCCAGACGAGGCGCCGATGCGGCCGTGCCGGCGTTGCCACCGTGCGTTCCAAGCTTCGCCGTCGCTTACGGATAGACAGGGTCGGCTTGCTCGACCACATCCTGCGGCACCTCGATTCCGAGCTCCGCGGCTCGCCTCAGGCTGAGGGCGAACTCGACCTTCGGCACCTCCTGGGCGGGCAGGTCGCCGGGCTGGGCGCCTTTCAGGATGCTGTCGACGAACGGCGCGGCTGCCGCCCCGACGGGCGCGAGATCGACTCCGAGCGAGAACAGCGCGCCGTTGTCGTTCTCTTGTGGGTCGACCCATTCCTTGCGGTGCGCCTGGACGGGAAGGTTCGCTGCCGCCGCGAGCCCGAGGATCTTCTTGGAGAAGTTGAGCCGCAGGCTGGGCGACAGGATGAACACGCCGTCGACCGCCCCCTCGCCGGCCGATTGGAAGGCAGCTTCGAGGCCAGCGTCGTCGGAGGCCAGGCGTTCGACGAGCTCGATCCCGAGGCTGCCGGCCGCAACCTTCGCCTCTTCTTGGAGCGGAGGCGTCGCGGGGTTGTCCGTCGGATCCACGAGCGTGAGCAGCCGCAGGGGCTTCGGTCCGGGCAGGATCTCGCGGTAGAGCTCGAGCTGCTTGGCGACCGGGTCTCGCGCGCCGAAGGCCCCGGTCAGGTTCCCGCCCGGATGTGCGAGGCTCGTGACCAGGCCGTCGCGAACGGGGTCCGACGGGTGCAGAAAGACGACCGGGATCCGGTTCGCCGGGTCGGCGGTCGCATCCTGGGCCGCGGCGATGGACTTGTCCTCGAAGGCGACGATCAGGTTCACGCGCTCGCGAACGAATTCCTGCGCCTGCGCCACGGCCTGGGTGTTGTCCAGCAGGTTGCGCCACATCAGCACGATCCGCTGGCCGTCGTACTCCCCCCGGACCTGCTGCATCCGGCCGTCAACGAGCTTTCCGTCGCCAATCAGCTGCTGCATCACCGGGGCCGCCGGGCCTTCGAACCAGCCGAGGTCGCCGAGCCCCGCCACGAGCGTGGCCAGGGACGGCGGGTTGTGGTCAATCCCCACGTGCATCACGCCGACGCGTGGAACGGGCTTGGGCGTCGGGCTGTTCGTCACGGAGCAGGCGCCGACAACTCCGGCGCACAGGATTACCCCGAGCAGCGCCAGAGCGGACGGCCAGGTCTTCATCGGATCCGTTCCCCTCCTCCCCCACTCCCCAGGGGCGGAGACTACTCCATCGTCTTGATCCCATCTGAGAGGACCTCGGCGACGCCGAGGTCCTCTCGTCACCGCTCGCAGCGGCGAGGCATCTGTCAGAAGGGGCAGTTGCCTGGATCCGCGGCGTCCATCCGTCGCGTCGCGCCTTCCGGGGTGAGCTGAACGGCGACGGTCTGCGCGACGGTACCGGTCTCGTTGCGGATCAGGTGCACGTCCCCGCCACCGATGTCGACGAACGAGTTGTTGGCCGTGTTGGCCGTATAGACGTGCGCCGTGCAGTTCGGGTCGTCGCCCTCGTACACCGTCACGCTCCCCTGGGTGACGATCACGAAGCTCGGGCCCGGATGCGTGTGCCAGCCGGTGCTGCCACCGGGCTGCCACGTGTTCTGCTGGACGTAGAGGTCGGAGTTGCCCTTCGTCTGGATGACTTCGTTCCAGAACTGCGGGGCCTTGCTGTGGACGTGCGAGAAGAGGTCGCCGAAGGTCGCCTTCGCGAGCGTGGTCCCAGCGAATCCCGCGCTAGGCGTTGCGAGGACGTTGCCTGCGTAGGCGGCGAGGCCGAGAACGACGAGCGCGATGGCCAACGCGAGCTTGGACTTCCGTTCGCTTCATGGGTGCTCCTATCGATCCTTCTTGTCTCTGCGGAGCGTCTGCACCGCATCGCAAAGGGAAGGTACGAATGGGTCGGTCGTGCGCCAACCATGCCTGCCCGTATGTCCGGGGGGTGCTGGCACCCCACCGGGGGGCGTCATCGATGGTTACGCGCCGCGGGCACTAATCCGGCCGGCGCGAGCAGAATCCCCGGACCAGGTCTGAGAGCTCGTCGATGTCGATCGGCTTGGCGATGTACCCTGCGAATCCCGCGTCAGACAACCACTCGCCGCGCGCGTCGAGTGGCAAGGCCGTCACCGCCACGACCGGGATGCGCGAGGTCCGCGGCTCCTCCCTGAGCCTTCGAACGGCCTCCGTGCCGTCGAGGTCGGGGAGGCGCAGGTCCATCAGGATGACGTCCGGCACGTGCTCGGACGCCAGCGCGATGCCCTCCGCGGCTGTCGCCGCCTCGAGCGTCCGAAACCGGGCTGCGCGGAGCACGTCGCGAGCGAGCTTCCGGTTCCTATCGTTGTCGTCGACGATGAGGACGAGCGGGAGATCCGACATCACCGGCGTATTCTCCGCCCATGGCGATTCGGGTCGTGCTCGCCGAGGATCACTATCTCGTCCGCGAGGGCATACGGAGCCTGCTCGAGGCGGAGCCCGGACTCGAGGTCGTCGCGGTCTGCGGCGACCTCGAGTCGTTGCTCGAGGCCGTCGACCGCGAGAGCCCGGACGTTGTGGTCACCGACATCCGCATGCCGCCGGGCAATTCGGACGAGGGGATCCAGGCCGCGAGGCGACTCCGGGGATCGAACCCCGGCCTGGGCGTGGTCGTCCTCAGCCATTACGCCAACCCGAGCTACGCCCTTGCGCTGCTGGACACCGGCAGCACCGGGCGCGCCTACGTGCTGAAGGAGCGGGTCCATGACCTCGATCAGCTTGTCGGCGCCATCCGCGCGGTCGCCGCGGGCGGATCGCTGATCGACTCGAAGGTTGTGGACGGGTTGGTGGCCGAGCGGGCGCGAGCGGCCACGTCGCCGCTGTTCCAGCTGACCGCGCGGGAACGCGACGTGCTGCGGATGATGGCCGAGGGCAAGAACAACGCGTCCATCGCCGCCGATCTCGTCCTGACCGAGCGGTCCGTCGAGAAGGTCATCAACTCGATGTTCATGAAGCTCGGGCTGACATGGGAGCCGGCGGTTCACAAGCGCGTCAAGGCGGTCATCCTGTATCTGGCCGAGAGCGATGTTCGTCAGCGCGACAACGGCAACCAGCCGTGAACCACTGAACCGCCGTCCTGCCGCTCGTCGACGCTCACGCCGCCATCGAGCGCCTCGATGCGATCTCGCAGGAGATCCATCCCTCGGTCGACAGGGCGTCCGACGACAGCGACGTCGAATGTCAGCAAGCCATCCGCGTCATGCACGCTCACCGTTGCCTCGGACCCGCGCGACGCTGACGACAGCGCCTCGACGCAGGACCAATAGACGGCAGCGATCACCTCGGGCGGGCAGCCGACCACCACCGGAGCCTCGACCAGGAGGATGACGCCAGCCCTCTCCGCCGCGAACCGTAGTTCGCTGGCGAGGCCGAGGCCCTCAAGCAGTGGCGGATGGATGCCATGCGCCAGCTCCATCGCCTCGTCCAGCGCCTCCCGCACGTCGGCCGCGATGTCAGCGAGCAGCGCCTTCGCGGCCATAGGGCCGTCGTCCACGAGCCCGGCCAGGCGTTGCAGGTTGACCGCGAGCGCGACCAGGTGTTGCTGGACACCGTCGTGGAGGGTGCGCTCGATCTGGCGGCGCTCGGCGTAGCCGGCTTCGGCCAGACGCCTGCGCGACCGACGGAGGGCCGCCACCTCGTCCTCGAGTCGGTTGACTACCTCCTGCAACTGCTCGCCGGAGCCGGAGTTCGACACCTCCTACCTCTCTCCCGCAGTGTGCGTCGCTCGATCGGCTCGCACAAGCCGTTCGCCGCTCCAGTTGTTGTTCGTGCGCGTCCAACGCCCTCCGGGCGGGCCAGCGCCACCGCGACGTCCCGAGCGGAGTGGCAGCTCAGGATCCGCGTCGGCCGAGCAGGAAGCAGGTCTCCACCAGCCCCTTGCCCTTGAGCTCGGCGGCGCCGCGGGGCATCAGCCTGAAGCGATCCTGGATCTGGGCTGCAAACGTGTCGGAGACGTGGATGCGGTTCGGCTCTGAGGCCGCCTCCAGGCGAGCCGCCACGTTCACCGTGTCGCCCCAGACGTCGTAGGCGAACTTGCTGGTCCCGATCACGCCGGCGACGGCCGGTCCGCTGTGGAGGCCGATCCGGATCCGCCAGTCGGAGCCCGGCCTGGCCCCCGCCTCCACCTGCTCGACCATCTGGATAGCGGTCTCGGCGACCGCCGCGGCGTGGTCCGCCTCGGCGCCCAGACCACCGACGGCCAGATAGGCGTCGCCGATGGTCTTGATCTTCTCGATGCCGGTCCGGAAGCAGATCGCGTCGAAGCCGGAGAACAGCTCGTTCATCTCCTCGATCAGCTGGGCGGGCGTGAGGCGGGCTGACGTCTCAGTGAACCCGACGATGTCGCCGAAGAGGACGCTGACCGCCTCGTGGCGATCCGCGATCATCGTCTCTCCCGCAGCGAGCCGGTCGATGATCCGTTGCGGCAGGATGTTGAGCAGCAGCCGCTCCGACTTCGATCGCTCTGCCTCGAGCTCGGTGAGCAATGACGATGCAAGGGTCGAGTTCGAGTCGTGGAATTCCTCGAGCCGGCGAACGTTGTCCTCGAGTCGCTGGAGGCGCCGAGCGAGACGAAGGTTCTCCTTCTCCAGCTCGTCGAGAGACCGAGTGCCCCCAGGCTCTGACGTCAAACCGGTCGGACCTCATCGGCTGCCGACCCGAGCAGGACCGAGACCATCGTCGCGTTGTGGAACCGGCTCCCGTCGCCTGCGGTCATCGGGGCGATCTCCCCCATGCAGTACAGGCCGCCGATCGGCACGGTCTCGCCGAGGATCTCGCGCGCGAGCTCGATCTCCCGGCCGGCTCGCGTCCCGAGCAGATACTTTCGGGTCGCGCACGAGAAGAGCAGCGCCCCGTCTGGCCGGACGCCGCTCGGGAAGGCGGCCAGGGCGTCGGCGAACGAGGCCTTCGCGCCCTCGAAGATCTGGTCCGTTCCGGCCATGGTGAGCTGGATGGTCGCGCCGTCAGGGACGGCGCCGAAGAACTGGATCGAGCCGCGCTCGCGGTCGTAGGTGGTGGGCGTCCGCAGGTAGAAGCGTCCGGTCCCCGACGCCTCGAAGACCGCGAGCGGGTTGGCGATCGGCGGAGGGCCGGCGCCGACGTACCGCTCGTAGAACTCGAGGGCCGGTCGGCCGTCGATCTCGAGGACACCGGCGTCCGATGTTCGAGTGACGGTCGCCCGCGGGCCGACGCCGCGCCAGCCGGTCTCGACACCGAAGGAGAACGCCACCGGGCCGGCGAATAGCAGGATGGTCAGCGCATCGCCAACGAGGATATCGCCCGCGAACTCGCGGCTGCTCGCGCCGTCGCCTTCCCTGCTCGGATCGCGCGGCGCGGCACCGCCGCCGACGATCGGCACGCCATCGCCGAGTGCCATCCTGAGGGCAGCGAGCATGACGCTGGCCTCCACGCCACCGATCGTGGACAGGACGATGCACAACCGTGGCGGGAGCCCGGTCTTGGCCGTGGCCTCCGCGACGGCCTGGTGGGCCGCGGCGAGGGGGTCTGCCTTGAGGTCGCGCCCCAGCCCGACCACGATGTCGATCGAATCCGACGCGAACAGTGCCAAGGCCACGGAGTCCTCGCGGAAGCCCAGGACAGAGGACATCTCGCCCCCAGTGCTCGAACCCGCGAGCTCGATGCCTGGGTATCGCGCGCGCACCGCATCGATCACGACTTGGTGATCGATCCCCCAGGCGTTCATCAGGAGCCCGGCAGTGGGTGCCGCGCCCGCGAGCCCGGCGTCGCATTCCGCGAAGACGGCCCCCATCGCGCTCGCGAGGTCGACGTCGTCGCTGTGCCCGACCGCCATTCGCAACATGGACGGAGGATACGCTTCGGACCGGGTCCGGTCGGTGCGCGCCCGAGGCCCTCCGGGCGGCCAATCGATCGCTCAATCGGCGTCCAGCAATTCGAGCACAGGCGCCATCGCATCGAGGGCCCCCACGGTGCGCGGCCAGAGCAGGACCTCGACCTGGGTGAAGCCGCCTGCCCCGAACGCCCGGAGGCCGTCGGCGATCTCCTCGGCCGTGCCGCGCAGCGGCTCGGCCAGCACCTCGGCCGCGCCGGTGACCGAGGTCGGCTCCACCACGATCCCCGCGGACTTGCCGATCGTCGCGGGATCGCGTCCGACCTCGGCGCACATCGCCTCGAGGGACTCGAGCTGCGGCCCGAACTCCTCGAGGTCGCTGCGCTCCTGGACATACCAGCTCCAGGAGTCGGCATGGGTGGCGGCCAGCCGGAGCATCTTCGGGCCCTTGGCACCGATCATGATCGGGATACCACCAGGCCGCGGTCCGGTCGGCCGGTGTTCCAGGTCACGGGCGGCGTGGAAGGTCCCTTCGAAGTCGGCATGGCCTCGGCGCAGGAGCGGGACGATGATCTCGACCGCCTCCGCGAAGCGACCCTGGACATGGTCTTCGGGCAGCCCGAACGCATGCGCCTGACGACCGGCGTGACCTGAGCCGAGGCCCAGGACGAAGCGCCCAGCGCTGATCTCGTCGAGCGTCTCGACGGCCTTCGCGGTGATGCCTGGGTTCCGGTGGAGGGCGGACAAGACCCACGTGCCGACCTTCACACGCGAAGTTGCGGCGGCCACCGCGCCTGTCATCGCGATGCACTCCCACCAGCCCCGCGTCTGACCGTCGATGGGGCGCCACAAGAGTTCGTCCGGCACCCAGACCGTGTCGAAGCCGACCTGCTCGGCGCGGATCGCCAGTTCGCGGATGTCGACCCAACGTGGGGTCGAACCGTCGGTCCAGGACTCTTCCATCGGTAGGACCAGACCGATCTCAAGGCGGCGCATCGGACCCTCCAGCGCGCGACAAGGGGAGCCGAGTCTATGCCCGTCGCGCTGCTGGGGTTGCTGCCCAGGCGCCACCCTTGTTGTTCGTGCACGCCCGAAGCCCTCCGGGCGGGCCAGTTCACACCCCGAACTCAACGGTCCGGCGCAGGTCGACGAGTTGCCGCGCGTACCGCGCCCGCTTCATCAGAAACGCGGCGTCGTCGTCGCGCCTCGGGCCTCGCAGCCGGTCGAACGGGATGGCCGTGAACGCGGAGCGCAGGATAAGCCCGCCGATGAAGCCTTGGCGGACCTCGTCGAGAGTGGCCTCCGCGGACTCGGCGATCAGCCCGTCAACGTAGGCAGGCAGGATCGCGTCAACGGTACGCGGCAGCTCGCTGGCCTCCATTTCACCGTTCTCGATGTACCCGACGAGGTAGCTGACCAAGGTCGTAGCCAAGGGGCGCGAGATTGGCGAAGCCCCAATCGATCGCGACGAACCCTCCGTCCTGGATCGGATCGGGCAGCAGATTCTGCGGGCAGGCATCGCCGTGGGCAAAAGCATGCGGAAGCCGATCGAGCGCATCGACGATCTTCGGCGCCTCGTCGGCCAGCTCGAGAAGGTCGCCACGGAGCGCAGGATCGGACCGTTCGACGGCGACGATGAGCGGATGACGCCAGGTGTCGTCGCTGCGAAGCGCCGGGATATCGAACATGGCCGTTCGTCGCGTGAAGATGAATCCGACGCCCGGCGCGAGCTGCGGCGCCCCAGTCGGGAGTCCGGAGCGCAGGAACCGTCCGGCGTGGCGCCCGAGACGATGCGCGGCCATCGCGTAGCGGGCCGTGTCCCATGGCATCGGCGCCTCCGGCAGGTCTTCCATCCAGATCCGCAGCCGCTCGTCACCCAGGTCGTCGACGGCGTAGATCCGGGGACCGCGCAGACCATCCGGAAGATCGCGCAGAAGGTCCGACCCGTAGACCTCTGCCTCGACCCGCCACGGGAACTGCGCGATCGCTGCTTCCCGCATCGCCTCGGGGATCATTTCGATCAGCGGCCAGTGGCGCAATGAGTGGAGAGTCTTGACGAAGACGCTGAGACTACGGCGGTCAGTCGTCGTGGCCACGACCCGATCGAGCGCCTCCGTCGAAGGCGTCGTCGCCGGATACCCGGCTGGCGTCACGGTCCATGTGGCGACATCCCAGGATGGCGCGACCTTCGCAAGGACGCGCCTGACGTCGTCGGCCGCGAGCGCTTCGGTCACATCTGTCTCCTCTGGGTCATGGCGAGGTCGTCGCGGCGTGGCGTGGCGTGGCGTCCCCGGATCATGGACGTGTCCATCGACGAGGCGAGTCTGCTGGCGGCGGTCGACGCCTGTATGACCCGCCCCGCCAACATCCTCACCACGCTCGGGCGCTCTCGCGGACCAGGCGAGCCGGCCCGCGGATATACGCGACCGACCGGAAACGTCCGCTCGACTTCCCGGCGCGTTGTGCCATGGTAGCCTCCGACCGGCGCCGCCTCGGCGACCGACGCAGCCCGGCTGTCGCCAGGGTCGGCGAGGGACGAGCCAAACCAGGAGGATGCCGTGAAGGCTGTCGTCTATGACGCGCCGCGAACCTTCGCGGTCCGTGACGTGCCCACCCCTGAGCCGGCCGCCGGTGAGGTCCGTATCAAGGTCGACCAGGTAGGTGTGTGCGGCACCGACCTGCACATCCACGAGGGCGAGTTCCAAGCGCGCTTCCCGCTCATCCCCGGTCATGAGCTCGTCGGCCAGGTCGACGCGCTGGGCGATGGAGTCGACCGGTTCAGCATCGGCGAGCAGGTCACCGTCAACCCAAACATCTACTGCGGGCGCTGCCAATACTGCCTGTCAGGACGGCTGATCCTCTGTTCCGACCTCAAGGGCATGGGCAGCAACTTTCCCGGGTTCTTCGCTGAGTACGTGACAGCACCCGAAACGCTGACGTTCTCGGTCGAAGGCCTCGACCCCGACGTCGCCGTCTTCAGCGAGCCTGCGGCCTGCGCGATGCACGGGCTGGAGCGGCTCGAGATCCGGCCTGGATCGAGCGCCCTGGTCATCGGTGCCGGGCCGACCGGCCTGTTGCTCGCCCAGCTGATCGCTTCGGGCGGGGCGACCTCGGTGACAGTCGCAGCCCCGAGGCAGTTCAAGCTCGACACTGCGCTCACGCTCGGTGTCGACGGTGTCGTCCTGCTCGACAGAGACGACCCGGCTGCCAATCTCGGGGCTCTCCGCGCTGCTTCGCCGGCGGGCGACGGCTACGACATCGTCGTCGAGGCGACCGGATCGCCCGACGTCGGAAGCACGTGCGTGTCGCTGACCCGCAATGGGGGCACCGTCCTGATCTATGGCGTCACGAAGGGCGAAGACGTTGTGCGCTTCCACCCGTTCGACGTCTTTCGTCGCGAGATCACGATCAAGGGATCGTTCGCGGAGGTGACGAGCTTCGCCGCCGCGATCGCGGCGCTGCGCAGCGGACGGGTGAGGACCGACGGGATCATCACCCACCGGTTCGCCTTGAGCGACTACGCGGCTGCCCTGGAGACGGTCGCGAGCCGGCAGGGCCACAAGGTGGTCATCCACGCCTGACCGCGCGGCAGCTCGGACGGTGGCCATGACCGGTCCGTCGCTTGTGGGCGTGGATCTCGGGACGAGCTCGGTCAAGGTCATCGTCACTGATCCGGACGGCCGAGCCCTCGGCATGGCCACGCGGCCGTACGCCGTCGAGACGCCGAACCCGGGCTGGGCGGAGTCTGATCCCCGCGCATGGTGGCGCGAGGTCGTGACAGCAGTCCGTGACGCCGTGGCGGGGGCTCGCTCGGGCGGCGCCGGATCCCCCTCGGCGCTCGGCCTGTCCGGGCAGATGCACGGTGTCGTCCTCGCGGACGCCCAGCTGGAGCCGGTCAGGCCGGCCATCCTGTGGGCCGACATCAGGGCGGCCGAGGTCATGCGTGCCTACGAGAGTCTGACCGCCGATTCGATCGCTCGGCTCGCGAACCCGGTGATCCCGGGTATCGCCGGCCCGATCCTCCTCTGGCTCAGCCCGGTTCGAGCCGTCCGCGTTGGCCAGCGCCCGCTGGGCGCTGCAGCCGAAGGATTGGCTGCGCGCACGAATGACGGGCGAGGTCCGCACCGAACCGAGTGACGCGTCGGCGACCCTGCTATACGACGTGCCCGGCGAACGGTGGGACACCGAGGTCATCGACGCGCTGGGGCTCGATCGACAGCTCTTCGCTCCACTGGCGTCGTGGGCCGGCGAGCCGGCGGGCGGACTGACGGCGGCGGTCGCACGAGAGCTCGGCCTTCGCGCCGGGTTGCCAGTGGCGGCAGGTGCCGGGGATACGGCGTCGGCCATGTTCGGGACCGGCCTGCGTGACGAGGGCCGACTCCAGCTCACGCTGGGGACGGGCGGACAGATCGTGCGTGCCGTCGATCAGCCGCATCGGGGTGGCCCAGGTACGACGCTGTTCCGCACGGCCGCTCGACGCGGCTGGTACCAGATGGCCGCGACGACCAACGCCGGCCTGGCGCTGGACTGGGTGCGACGCGTCCTCGGTACCACGTGGGAGGAGTTGTACGGCGCGGCCGTGGGACCCATCAACGATACGGACCCGCTCTTCCTGCCGCATCTCACGGGCGAGCGGACGCCATGGCTCGACCCGGCGATGCGCGGCGCCTGGGTCGGGCTTGCGGTCGCCCACGACCGCCGCGCGATGCTGCGCGCCAGCCTCGAGGGTGTCGCGTTCGCGGTGCGGGCTGCACTGGAGGCGCTCGGTGGTCCTGAGCCGTCATCCCCGTTGCGCCTCGCCGGCGGTGGCAGCACCGACTCGGCATGGCGGCAGCTGATCGCGAACGTCCTCGGACGGTCGCTCGACGGCGTCGACGTCTCGGCGGCTTCGGGCAGGGGGGCGGCCCTGCTCGCGGGCTGTGCGATCGGCGTGATCGACGACGAAGCGGTGTTCGGGCGACTGGCCCCTCGAACGCGACGCGTGTGCGATCCGCTACCGGACCGCGATGGGCTCAGAACGACTCGCTACGAGCGCTGGCTCGAGCACGTCTCCGTTTCGCGGCAGGTCACGTGGTGACGCTCTGCCGCTGGTATCTCACGGCGCCCTGCAGGTCGCCCGTCGTCGGAGGCTCGGAGTCGCAGAGCACCTGGGAGTCTGTTGGCACTTGCGCGTTTGGGCCGTCGGGCGGAGGCTGAGGCCAACGACGGGCAGCCGGCGTCTCCATGGCCAGAAGGCGCATTGCGGGCCCGCCGAACAGGGCATCGATCCAGGTCGGCTCTCGGAGGAACGCGATGGCATCGGTCCAGCTGGACCACGTCACCAAGCGATACCGCGACGTGACCGCGGTCAGCGACATGAGCATCGAGATCGCTGATGGCGAGTTCGCGGTCCTGGTCGGCCCGTCCGGGTGCGGCAAGACGACCGTGCTCCGCCTCATCGCCGGTCTCGAGGTCCCCGACGACGGCGAGATCCGGATCGGCGGACGGGTCGTGAACAGGCTCGATCCAGGCGCGCGCAACGTCGCGATGGTCTTCGAGAATTACGCTCTCTACCCGCACCTCGCCGTCAGGCAGAACCTGGACTTCCCGCTCCGTATCCGTCGTCGGCCCGCTGAGGAGATCGGACACAGGGTGTCGGCGGTCGCGGCGTCGATGGAGGTCGCCGGGCTGCTCGAACGCAAGCCGTCCGAGCTCGCTGCCGGCGAGGCCCAGCACGTCGCCATCGGGCGAGCCCTCGTGCGCGACGCACCGACCGTGTTCCTGCTCGACGATGCGCTCTCGCACCTGGACGCGCGCCAGCGCCTCGAGGGCCGTGCCGAACTTGCGCGACTCCACCGGGAATCGGAGGCGACGATCGTCGCGGTGACCCACGACCAGGCCGAGGCGCTCGCGGTGGGCACGCGCGTGGCGGTGATGGAGTCCGGGCGGCTTCACCAGGTCGCCCCGCCGCGCACGCTCTACGAGTCCCCGGCGGACGTGTTCGTGGCGGGGTTCATCGGCAGCCCGCCGATGAACCTGATCGAGATGACGGTCGAGCCGGACGGCGACCAGCCGGTCCTGCGGGCCGGCTCGCTCGCACTGCCGGCTCCCGCTGGCGACGCCGCATCGCTTCCTCCTCAGGTGACCGTCGGCATCCGTCCCGAGGACATCCGGGTCGATGCTCCGTCTGGCGGCGAGGACGCGGTCCGCGCCCGGTGCGACCTCGTCGAGTACCTCGGTCACCAGGTGCTCGCCCACCTTCGAATCGGAGACGTGAAGCTGCTGGCATTCGACGACCCTGCCAGGCACCTCCGCGCCGGGGATTTCGTCGACGTCGACGTCCGGCTCGAGCGCTTGCACCTGTTCGACGGCCGCAGCGGTCGGGCGATCGCGCGCCGCTGACGGAGATATGCGACGGCGCTTCGCAACGCGCTGAGGCATCGGTGGCTCTGTATCGTGGCAAGGAGGCCAACAGGAGAGGGAGGTGAGGCCGTGCCCAGCGTCACGCGCGATAGGGTGTCGATCTACTACGAGGAGCAGGGGCGCGGATTCCCGGTGCTCTTGCTCGCGCCGGGCGGCCTGAACTCTGCGATCCCGTTCTGGGATCGGATGCCCTTCAACCCCATCCATGCGTTCTCGGGCGAGTTCCGGATGATCGCGATGGATCAGCGGAACGCGGGCCGATCGACGGGGCCCGTGGAGCCGGCCGATCCGTGGGGGATGTACGCGACGGACCAGCTGGCTCTCCTCGACGCGCTCGGCATCGAGCGGGCGCTCGCGATCGGCTGCTGCATCGGCTGCTCGTTCGTCCTGAAGCTGGTCGAACGTGCTTCCGACCGGATCACGGCCGGTGTGCTGATGCAGCCGACCGGTCTCGATCCGATCGACCCCGAGAGCCACGGGCCTTATCTCTGGACCGAGTGGGGCCAGGACCTGATCGCGAGGGGCGCCGAGACCGACATGGCGACGATCGACGCATTCGGCCACGGGCTGTTCGGGTCGGACTTCGTGTTCAGCGTCTCGCGCGACTTCGTGGCCACCATCCGGACGCCGATCCTGCTCCTCGACGGCAACGATCGAACCCACCCGAAGCGCGTTTCGGCGGAACTGGCCGAGCTGCTGCAGGACGTCGAGCGGGTCGAGCGCTGGAGGGACGCCCGCTCAGCGGCCGCGGCCACGGAACGAATGCGAGCATTCATTCACGCGCACGCTCCGTCGGATGGTTGACGCGGTGGACCGTCAGGATGACGTCCGGCGAGACGTCGCCGATGACACGATCGACCGTCGCGAGGCGGCCTCTCGGTCACGGAGCCCGACGCCACCGAACGAGCTCCGGTGCACCTTCTGCGGCATGACGGCCTGCTGGATCGCCGACGACGAGGACGCAACCCCCGGCCGCGTCGAGGAGTGATCCGAGCATCTGCCTCGAGCGGCGCGCCGATCGGCGTCCTCAGCCGGTGCCTTTCAGATCGCGGACGGGGACCTTGCCCTCGAGGTGCGGCGCGACCTGGCGCTGGACGTCGGCGGCGCCGGACACGAGACCTTCGGTGAAGTCGTCGCGCCCGAGCTCGAGCGGACCGCGCTCGGCGTCGGTGCCCTGGAGCTCACCCTGTCCGACCAGGAATGCCGTCAGCGTATGTCCCTCGGGCAGCACAAGCGAGGTCCACTCGGCGGCATCCAGCTCGGACACCTGCGCCAGCTCGTCGAGCGTCGCGGTCGTGCTCGCCCACTTCGTACCGAGCTCGCGTCCGCGGTCGCGCCGGAAGTCGGTCGGGGCGGTCGGCGCAGAGGGGTCTGGAGCGGGAACGACGGTCGATAGCAGCCGTTCGGCGACCACGTCACCGCGAACGGCACCTGCCCGGGTCATCGGGGCAGAGCCATCCGCACCTGCGGAGGCAAGCTTGAATGCCTCCAGGAAGGCGGCGGCGATCGTCGCGGTCATCACGCTGTCGGTGGAGGGTGTGCCGCTCGGTGTCGAACCGGTCGGGCTCGAGCTCGGTGCCGCCGGCTGCGGGGGCGCAGGCGAAAGCTGCATGCCCTCGCAATAGAGCTCGACCTTCACTCGCGCGATGGCGGCCGCGCCCTGCGCCTGGCGTTCCTCGGAAACCCTGACGATGCCCAGGTTCTGCATCGCGAGCCCGATGAGCGGGTCAGTCAGCGAAGGGTCGAGGAACACGAGCGATCCGCGGCGCTCGTCGCTCGGGGAGTTCTTGCCCTTGATGACGAAGTCGTCGAACCAGTCATGGAAGGGCTTGGCCTCGCTTGCGGCGACGGTGAAGACGACGTCGGGCACCTCGAGCGCCCCGACGACGACCGCTCCCGGACCCGGCGAAACCGGACGGCGCAGCACCAGTAAATCCACGAAGTTGGCCTTCTTGGTCGGGTTCTCGAGACCGCTGATCGAGAACCGGAAGTTCGCGGGCGACCATCTCTTCGGGTGGATCGAGCCACCTGCGCCTGTCGTCTTCGAGCCCGACCCATCGAGCCGTCTCGTCGACTCGGGCTGGATCGAAACCCGCAGGCGCCCGGTGTCCCGGTCGCTCACGTCGGCAGCGGGAAAGGCGACTTCGGTGATCAGGCCTGCCGTCCACTCGATGCGACTCTGCTCGGCCATGTTGTAGTCGAGGAAGCGGATGACGCCGCTCATCGGCTTCTGCGAGCCATCCAGGAACCCGATGATCCGATCGTAGAAGTCCTTCTTGAGGGAGGTGTCCACCTCGAGCACGATCGGTGCGTACGCGACGGGCCCCGGCTGCTTTTCGACAACGCCGGACGGGGCCGTCGTCGAGATAACCTCGGCGTAGGCCTCCCCGCCCCCGACCGAGGTGGCGATGCCGACCGACGCGCCCTCGATCTCGATCGCGAACTTGCCGGCCGAGTACTGGCGGTTGGCCATCGTCGCAACTCCCCCTGCGTGCACCGACCGGCCGACGGTACTCTCGGCGACTGATCAGGGTCAAGACGGTGCCGCGTCGGCTGCGCGGCCGCGGCGGTGCGGTCAGCCTCGGCGGCGGACGATCCCAGGCTCGCCGACTTCAGAGCGGAGTCGGTCCTCGGTCTCGTCGCGGTCTTCGAGGGCGAGCGCGGCGACGATCACATCGGCGATCGCCGGGTCCTCGTCGCCGAGCTCCAGCACGACCGTCCGGTCTGCATTGGCGAAGAGGATCTCGATCTCACGGCGGGGAATGGTCCTGGAAGGCACGTGTGCAGGCTACCGAAGCCAACGTCGCAGGCGCGCTACACGCCGTCCGTGTCAGGCTGTCGGGCGTTGCGCGGGTCCCCGCGTGCCGGCTACCTCCGCCCGTGCGTCCTCTGGTGCCTGGACGGCCGCGCGACCGGCGCGACGGCCGTCGAAGGCGGGACCGCGCGCAGCCTGAACGCCAGAACCGGACAGACGGTCACCGCCCGTCTGGCGTGCTCCAGAAGGTCCTCGGGCACCGCGCCCGGCGCGACGATCGGATACCCCCAGTCGTCGAGCTCGATCAGCTCGGGGAGCAGCTCGGCGCACATCCCGAAGCCGTCGCAGGCGATGCGGTCGATGGCGATGCCGACGGCCTCTCGCGAACCGATCATCAGGCGGCCCGCTGGCCCGTCGCTGTACACGTGCGCGAGCGCTGGTGACGGGCGTAGTCGTCGCCGAAAACGCGAAGAGCGCTCGCGAGCAGGCCGACCGCCCCATCGGGATGCTTGCACGCACCCCGGCCGGCGAGCTGTCCCGACCAGCGGGATAGCCGCGCGAGGTCGTCGCTGTCGGCGGGTTTTCCGGACGCCAGTCGCGCCGCCGCGTCGGCGATCGCCCGCAGACCGAAGACGCATGGGCCGCACTGGGCTGCGCTCTGCCCCGCCATGTAGTCGAGGATCCGCGCGGTCGCCTCGACGCCGCAGTGCGTCGGCGACAGGAAGTGGACGACCCCGGCCCCGAACGCGGTGCCCCACGACCGGAGCATCACCGGGTCGAGCGGCAGATCCCACCCCGCCCGAGCGGGCACCCAACCGCCGAAGTAGCCACCGAGCAGGACCGCCTGCGCGTCTGTCGGAGCGCCGGCGGCGGCTGCCAGCTCGCGGATCGGCGTCCCGAGGGCGATCTCGGTTACGCCCTGGTGTGCCGCGGCGCCACCCACCGTCACGAGCGCGCTGCCCCTGGTCGGGCCTGCGCCAAGCTCTCGATACCAGGCGTCCCCATAGCGCGCGATCAGCGCGACGTGGGCGAGCGTCTCGACGTTCTGGACGAGGGTCGCCCGGCCCCCGACACCGCGCTCGTAGGGCCGCGGTGGGGTCGTCGTCGGCCGGGCATCGCCGTCGTTGAGGAAGTGGACCGCGGCCGACTCCTCGCCAGCGACATAGGTCGGGGGTGCGGGAACGATCTCGACGGAACGTCGGCCCGCCGCGACCCGCTCCGCGGATGCGTGCCGGATCGCTGCCAGTGCCGCCGTATGGGCGCTTCCCACGTAGAGGATGACGACGTCGGCGCCGACTGCCTCGGCGGCCAGCTCCGCGCCATCGAGAACGAGGTGCGGTCGGGCGGCCATGATCGATCGGTCCTTGGCGCTGAGGGGCTCACCCTCGGCTCCGTTCGCGACCACGACCGCCCGGCCGCCGCGACGCCCCGCCACCGACGCCCATTTCCTCGCGACCGGGAATCCCGCACCGCCACGGCCGAGCAGACCGCTCGCATCAAGGACCCCGATCATGCCCGAGGCGTCCCTCGCCGTCGGTCGCGGGCCGACGCGGCGCTCGTGCTCGGCGAGCGACTCGGCGCCGGCGGCCAGCGGCGGCCCGGACAGCAGGCGGCTGCCCATCAGCCCCGAGTCCCGGGTGTCCGGTCGGCGTCTTGTCGCGCCGTCATCGATGGCGTTGCGACCACGTCGGGGAGCGTCGAGCGGACGGAACCCCCGGACAGGATTCGAAAGGCAAGAGCGATGACCACGGCTCCGACGCACCCGACGACGATGGCGACCATCCACGGGGCGAATGCGTCGCTCCCCGCGAACAGGCTGTGGGTCACCGCCATCGGCCAGGCCGCGTACGCCGCCCAGTGGACCGTGCGCCAGACCCGCAGGCCGATCCGGTCGCGCATGAGACTCGTCACGATCACGGCGACCAGCAGGTACAGCGAGAGGACGCCGAGGGCCACCGGGATCGGGCGATACGTCGAAGCCAGCGGGACGAACGCGGCGATGACCCCGAGTGAGGCGAACGGATCGAAGACCGCCGCCGTCACATGAACCGCCACGAAGACGATCGACAGCAGAGCGACCTGTCGATGGAACGCGGCGGTCAGGAAGCGGGGCCAGCCGGGGCCCTGCCAGCGCATGGCCGTGATGAGGCCGAGACACACGACGGTGGTCGACAGCAGGAGCGACACGATGCCCGCCCCGCGGGCCGCGAACCAGAGCGACTGATCGAACATGACGGTCGCCTACCGGCCCGAGCCGGCGGCCGCGGCCATCTCGGCGTCCGGCCCCGGCCACTCGGCGGCCTCTGGCTCCGAAGACGGCTCGGGCCAACCGCCGATCCTGGCGACCCGTCCGTCCGCGGCGACGAGGCGAGCCGGGCGGGCCTGCGCCTCGAGCCAGTCTCGGCCGCGCTCGCCGAGGACGATCGTGGCGGTGGCCGCAGCGTTGGCCGCGACGCACGTATCGGCGACGACGGACACGGTCCGCCACGGGCTGTCGACGGGAGCGCCGGTCGATGGATCGATGATGTGGTGCCGCACGACCCCGTCGCTTGCGTGCCAGCGCCGGACGGTCGTGCTCGAGGTGGCGACGGCGCCCCTTGCGATGGCGACGACTTCGCCGTCGGCGTCCGCCGGCGTCTCGCTGTCCTCGCTCGCGAGGATCCGCCAGCCTCCGTCGGGCGCGCGGCCGGCCGTCGCGATGTCGCCGCCGAGGCTCACCAGGACGCCGCCATCGGGTGCCGCCCCGAAGGCCGCCGCGGCCGCAAGGTCGGACGCCAACGCCTTTCCGGTCGACCCGAGGTCGAGCTCCACGCCGCGTGGAACGCGGACCGACCTCGTCCGCGAGTCGAGTCCGATCGCGCGCCAGCCGGGAACCGGTGCGAGCTCGACATGGATCGGTGCCGTGCGACCGGCAACGACCGAGAAGTCATCGTCGTAACCGACGATGCGCATCGCGCGCCCGATCGTGGGATCCACGGCGCCGTCTGTCTCGCGAGCGACCCGCATGGCGATCGCGATGGCGTCCCACAGGAGAGGGCTCACCCGCGTGAGGCGCCCAGGCGCGGCCTGGAGCTGGATCAGCTCGCTGTCGGGACGAAAACGACTGTAGGCCGCGTCGACGTCGGACAGGACCATCTCGACACGCGTTCGCGCCGATGCCAGGTCTCCATCGAGGACGAGCAGGTGCGCGTTCGTACCCAGGGCTCGCCAGTGGGCCTGTTCGAGCATCGCGTCAGGAACTGCCGGTGGAGACGTGTCCGCGGCGCCTCGACCCCGAGACTCCGCCGGCGGTCGCGCCGCCGGACGACGACCCACCCGAGCCCGCCACGGGGCGCGGTGTGGCGACCGGTCGCGGCGTGGCGACCCCGCGCTGAGCTGGATCGGTGGCCTGGGGTGCGACCGGGTCGTCTGTCGTGGTCGCATCCGTACTCGTGTTGGCGGCCGGGTTCCCGGCATAGGTCATCGATGCGAGCCAGCCGAACCCGGCGGTGGCCACGACGCCGGCGGTTGCAGTAAGGACAGTCAGGTCGCGCAGCAGATCCGTGGCAAGCGAGCGGTCCCTGGCGCGAAGGCGTGTCGTTCGGTCCATATGGCGGCAGGATGCGTCCGGTCTCTTAGAGTTGCATGAGAACCGCCGCGCGCTCCGACCGCCCCAGTTTCACAGGTCGGGCAACACCGGCGCCGACCATGTCAGCGACCTCCGCCCGGCCGCCGACCCCGTGCCGGGCCTACCGTGTCGTCCGTCATGCCCGGGCGATCCCTTCCCGTTCGAACGTCATCGCCCGCTGGAGCGCGGCCTCGCGCAAGTCGTGCGGGATCTCGACGGGACCACCGATCGGCGCCGCGAGGATCCCGGTCTGGGCGGCCTCTTCGACCACGCCGCCGACGAGGATCGCGAGGTCCGGAGTCCGGTGGAAGACGAGAACCCCATGGTTCGCAAGGAGGACGGCGGGGACGCCTGGTCGGACGGCCGCCCGGATGGCGGCGACCGCTTCGGCCGAGCCGCGCGGACCGTATGCCGCCACAGGCACGCCGGTCGGAAGACCGAACATCGCGAGGGCCTCGACCCAGCAGCCGATCGGGCGGCCGGCGACCGCGAACGCCGTCGCGTACGGCGAATGCGTGTGGATGACACAACCGACGTCCGCGCTGTCCTCGTACATCGCGGTGTGCATGGCCACGACCGCCCGCTGGATCGGCGGCAGGTCGCCCTCGCGCAGGGACCCGTCCAGGCCCACGCGCACGACGGCGGACGGCGGATGATCTCGCAGCGACGGTGCAGCGGTGAAGTACATCTCGTCCGAGCCCGGGACGCGAAGGCTGACGTTCCCATGACCGTTGGCCGAGATCGCGCCACTGGCCACGACCCGCTGGGCGACGCTCACCACCTGGTCGACCAGATCCCTGTCCATCGCACCTCTCCACGTCCGTCTTGCTGCTCGTGCCGAATCTGCACGCCTAGCGCGGCGACTGCCGGTCGCGGTGCGGTCCGGTCACTTCGGCGACGAGAAGACTCCGAGCTGTGCCATGCGCAACGCGGCCAGTCGTATCATCGCCGGAATGTCCGGCCGGGCGGCATCCCACGAATGACCGCGGGGGTCCGGCACGACTCCGACCGCCACCCCGGCCGCGTCGAGCACAGTGGCGTACCGCTCTGCCTGCACGCCGTAGAACATGTTCTTCGGAGCGGCCTCCATGATCACCATGAGCCGGCTCCGAACCGACTGCGGGAGTCCAGGGATGATGTCGATCGGCGATGCAGCCGCGATCGCTGTGGGGTCGTTGTTGAACGGGCGCCAGGCGGTCGGCGTCGTACCCGACTCCACCCCCGCGACGAAATAGCCGCTCATCGAGATCGACGTGCTGAACACGTCGGTGTGGCGAGCCATGATCGCGGCAGAGCAATAGCCGCCCTGCGAGAAGCCGATGGTGGCCCGCGCCTGAGGCGTGGCGGTAGTGCGCAGGTTCGTATCGACCCAGCGGACGACGTCCGTGGCCATGAAGCGGTTGAACCACTCCTTTCCGTCGGATGTGTCCGCACACTCCGCGTCGGTGTACGGCCCTCCTGATTTGCTGACGAAGACGACGATCTCGTGGGGCAACTTGCCCGACGTGATCAGTGCGTCCATCGTGTTCGTGAATGCCATGCCCGCCTGCCACGACGCGAGGGTGGCGGGCGCCTCGTACAGGACCGGATAGCGAGCCTTGCTTGCGTCGTATCCGGGCGGTAGATAGATCGCCATCGAGACGGTCGTCGACGTGCCACCAGTCCACGGGGCCGGCAGATGGGCGGTCATAATCTGGCCGGTGCCGACCGGTGGTGCGCCCCACGTCGCAGAGCCAAGCGCGCGGGCGCTCACGAGTGAGCCCTTGAATGGTCCGGCCACGAGGTCCGCGGGGAACGCCGTGTCGCCCGGCTGGACATTCCCCGGCCCCTGAGCTGGGGGTGGCCCGCCCCGATCGGGCGTCGTCGGAGGCTGACCCGTCGAGTGGCTGCCTGTTCCGCCGCCGGCAGGTGCGGGCGGGCCTCCTGGGACCCAGGGGACGCCGATGGCGCCTGTGCCCCGGCCCCGAGTCGCCGCCCGTGAGGCCGATCCGCGACAGCCCACCCGATTGCATGTGGACGTCGGGGTCGAAGTTGAAGACGTCGCCGAGGGATCTGGGCGCGCTACGGGGTCGTCGGCTGGGGCCTCGCCTCGCCGCTGGTCTTCGCCCCGCCGATGGGCACGGCGATCGGTCTCGTCCTCGGGGCTCCGAGGCCCCGCCTCCTGGTCTCGATGGCTGCCGGCACCGTCCTGTGGACCACGATCCTGGTCGTCGCCGGGACGATCGGGGTCGACTTCGTCCATCTCGGCCTGAGTTGACGGGCGACAGACGCACCGACGGCAGCCCGCTCGCTCCGAACCTCCGCTCCTATGCGCGGTCCTGCGGCGCCACCCACCCGAGTCGGCGGCGTGGGGCAGGCTCGGAGCGTTCCTCGGTCTCCGGCAGCCCAGCCGGGGCGTCGGTGATGTGCCGGCCGTACCGGGCGGCCAGCGGACCGGCCGACAAGCCGTGCAGCAGGACAGAGAGGAGCACGGTCCAGGCGAACGTTGCCCCGACCAGGTCGGTCGGGATGCCCGACTCGTGCATGGCCTCGAATCCCAGGATGGCGAAGACGATGGACGCGAGTCCGCGGGGCCCGAACCAGCCGATGAACAGCACGGTCTCTTTCTGGAGGTGCGCACCGACCAGCGCGATGGCCACGGGCACCATGCGCACGACCGTCAGGCTGAGGAGCGCGTAGATGAGCGGGCGGACATCCGTCGTGGCGGTCAGGAAGGTCACGAAGACGGCCCCGGCGACGATCCAGACGATGATCGACAGCAACGACCCGGCCGCCTCGCTGAAGATCTCGGCGCCCTCCTCGGCATGGCGACTCGCACCTCCGAACGCAAGCCCGCCGACGAAGGCCGCGATGAATCCGTTGCCGCCGAGGGCGATCGCGGCGAAGTAGGCCCCGAGGGCGAGCGCGACGACGGCCAGTTGTCGCGACCCGCGCGACGACCAGCGGGCGCGTTCCGCGGCGACCATCAGATAGCCCCCCGCTGCGCCAACGGCGAGCCCGGCCAGCGTGCCGACCAGACCTTGCCGCAGCGTGGCCGTGATCCAGTCGCCCGTGCCCGTTCCCTCGCTTCCGATGAGGGCGATCGCGAGCACCACGACCGGGGTCGCGATCCCGTCATTGAGCCCGCTCTCGGTGTTGAGCAGTCGACGGATCCGGACGGGCACCCGTGTGTCGGTGACGACCGGCTGGCCGAGGGCAGCGTCGGTGGGGGCAAGTGCCGCCCCGAGCAGGAGCAGGACGCCGAACGGAAGATCCGGGAACAGGAAGCCGGCAGTCAGGGTCCCGAGGACGATCGTGAGCAGGAGACCGATCGACAGCAGCCGGATCACGAGGGCCGCTTCGTCGCGTAGCCCTGCGATCTCGATCGTCGAGGCGTCGTTGAAGAGGATCAGCGCGAGCGTCAGCTCGACGAGCGTGAGGACCACCTCTGCGTCGACCTTGGGCAGCGTCCCGGCCCAGACGACCTGGGCGACGATGCCGACGACGACGAAGAACAGGGCCGGCCCGACAGATGCCCGATTGAGGCGGCCGGCGGCCAGCGCGTAGGCCACGAGGACGAACGCGATGACGGCCGCCAGGCTATCCATCGGCCCGCCTCAGCAGGTGCGGCCGGATACGCACACGATCATCAGCAAGCTCCTCACGTCGAGGTCGATCACGGGGCGCGGTCGCCATTGTGACGGTCGCCTCGGAGCCCGACCTCGTGACGTCGCCGGGGGCGGGCCGGTCGGCACGGCTCTCGACGCGGCCTCTGCCTCGATCAGCCGAAGACGCCCAGACGAACCATCCGGAGGCTGGCGAGCCGCATCATCGACGGGATGTCGCGGCGGGCGGCGTCCCACGAGTGCCCGCGCGGATCGAGCAGGACGGCCATGTCGACACCGCTCGCGTCCAGTGCAGCCGCGTATGTCCGGGCCTGGACGCCATAGAAGGCATTCGCCGGGTCGGCTTCCATGATCGCCATGAGATCGGTCCTGAACGACGGCGGGAGCGCCGGGATGAGGTCGATCGGCGAGAAACCGGCGATCTGGCGGGGATCGTCGTTGAATGGACGCCAGGCCGTCGGGGTGGTCCGCGACCGCACACCCGCCCGGAAATACCCGCTCATCGATACCGAGGTATCGAAGACATCCGGGTGGCGCGCCATGATCGCCGCCGAGCAGAATCCGCCCTGTGAAAAGCCGAGGGTGACGCGAGCTTCGGGCGTGGCGATGGTCCGGAGGTGCGAGTCGACCCAGTCGACGAGATCGCCCGCCATGTAGCGGCTGAACCACTGCTTGCCGTCGAAGCTGTCCGCACATTCCGAGTCCACGTACGGACTCCCGTAATCGCTTGCGAACACCACGATGGCGGGCGGCAGCTGGCCGGATGTCATGAGCTTGTCCATCGTGTTGGTGAAGGCCATCCCCTCCTGCCATTGCCGAAGCGTCGCCGGCGCCTCGTAGAACACCGGATACCGGGCATCGCCCTTGTCATAGCCCGGGGGCAGATAGATATCGACCGTGGCAGTGCGCGAGGTCCCGTCCTGCCATGGTGCAGGCAGCTCGACGGACATCGTCCGACCGGCACCCTTGGGAGCGACTCCCCAGCCCTCGGTTCCGAGTGCGCCGGCCGACACCAGCGAGCCCTCGATAGGCCCCGGGACGAGCGCAGCAGGGAAACTGTCGGGACCAGCTCTGGCCTGGGCGACCGGCCCCGCCGAAGGTGCCGCGAACGGCATCGGCGATCCCGAGATACCAGCCTCTGGAGGAGCGGATGGCTCAGGCTTTGCGCCCCCGCCCCCTTGCTCGTCGAGCGCGATCCCGGCCGCACCGACCTGCATGTGGATGTCTGGGACGTAGTTGAAGATGTCTCCCAGGATCGGAAGGGTCACGGCAGCGACGGCCACGACCAGGACAAGGCGAGCAGCCGGTATCGCGCGACGCCAGGCGGTGGCGGGGGCTTCGCCGTCTTCCTTTTGATTTGCCCGACTGGTCGGCGCGCGCCGTTTCCGTTCGGGGCGGAGCGCGGCGATCGCTGCAACGGTCGCATCGTGCGCCTCGCGCGCGAGGACCGCTGCTGCCCACGAGACGGCGACGCCGGCTGCCAGCAGCGAGACCAGCGTCAGGAGCCAACCGACCGGGTCGAACTGGCCGGTCGCGCCGGACTGGTCGAGCACTTTGGTCGTCTCCGCGACGAACGTCCTGCCGAACCAGGCCACCGCGGCCGCGGTGCCAGTGAAGGTCGAAAGGCGTCGACCGCCCCCCAGCAGTGAAACGGTCGCTGCGGCAAGGGCGGCCATGATGAGCGCGACGATCAGCCGGGCGCGGTCGGGATCGAAGCCCATCTCCTGCAGGGCAGTGTCGGTCGCCAACGTCCCGCCGAGCGCCCACACGACCGCCACTGCCGCGACGGCCGTGGCGACGCGAACGCAGGCCAGCGCAACGTTGAAGCCGTACGGTCGGGCCTCGCTCGAGCCGGCCGGAGGCAGAGGCTCGTTCATCGACGAACAGACCCGGCGGTCGTGGGCGACGTCGATGGCTCGCGCCACGAGCCGGCCAGACCGCGCACCGTGTGCCGCGCCGCCGAGCGATACCCGCCCAGGTGAAGGCCGAGCAAGGCGATGGCGAGTCCGGGCACCTGCAGGCGACCGGGCACTGCGGCGTAGCGCGGCACCCACGTGGGGTCGAACTTCGCCTTGAAGAACGCCAGCCCATCGATGTCATACCAGCGGTGGACGAGACGAGCCGCCAGCACGATGGCTCGTTCATCCGCGTTCCGAGCCTCCCCGGACAACCCGGCAAGAGGCGCCAGACCGAGCGACAGCTCGGTCGCGCCACAGGCTCCGAGCGCGGTCACGGCCTCGACCAGGCAACCCTCCACGCATCCGGGCGTCCCGCCGGCGCGCCGGCGCATGAGGTCGAGGACCCAGCCTCCCTGCCCGGTCGGGCGGAACGTCGCGAACGCCGCGGGCTGGCCGTCGGCTTCGACGGCGACGCTGATCGCGGTCGTGTCGATCTCGCTCGGATCGAAGCCTCCGATCGTGAAGCCGAGCGGCGGACCCGCGGTCCTCTGCCATGCGGCGTCGATCCGGAGGAGGCCGGGCAGGAGGCGCGCCTGCGCCTCCGGATCCAGGCCTCGATGGAATTCGAAGGTAACCCCTCCGCGCCGGGCCCGCGTGATCGTGTGGCGCAGGTTGGCTCGTCGGGGAGTCTTGAGAGTGAAATCCGTCGCTCGGACGATCGCCTCGTGGCCGATCCGGAACGTGCGCATCCCGGCGGCATGGAGGGCCGGCAACGACTCACCCGTGGCCTGATAGAACGCCGGGACACGACGGCGGCGCCGGCATGCCGCGATGAACGTATCGATCGTCCGTTGCGGGTCGTCCACGCCGATCGCATCGCCGAGCGCCAGCTCGAAGCGGCCAAATCGGCCCGAAACGACGACGCCCCCGTCCGGCGAGACGAAGCGGTGCTTGTCGCGGCCGAGCTGGTACGGAAGCAGGGCGCCGTGCCCCTCGGTCCGGAGCGTGTCCTCGGCCATGGATGCAGAACGGTCGTCGGCGTCGCCATCGAGTCGCACCATGCCCGCAGGCATGGGCCGGTACGGGCGGCCGAACCGCAGGACCACGGCCGCAGCCATCGCTCCTGCCACCGCCGCACCGAGCACGGCGGTCGTCATCGAGGCAGAGCGTTTTGGCCTCTCGGGCATGTCCTCGTTCCACACTGCGAGCATCGGGTCGTCCACCGTGACAGCCGCCCGGTCGATGCCGGGTGGCGGCGAATGATATCCGTCAGCGCCCACGCGCGCCGACGAGATCATGGGACGATCGTCGACGCGCGTCTGCGCCGTTCTTGCGAATCGGGGGAGGCTGGCCGCGAGGCGCGAGCCGATCCTGGGTCCGCACGAATGTCACGGCCTCCGGCCCGACTGCGATGCGGATCAGGCCGACCGGCAGGGCCACCAGCCAGTGGGTCGAGAATGCCCCGACGGCGAGGGCGCGAAGCGCCCGTCTGCCGGGAGGCGCTGGTTCCTGGAGCCGGGCGATGGCCGACCATGCGAGGATGGCGCCCGTCCCGACATACCCGGCGACGACGACCGCCGTCGGACCTGGTCGACGGCAAGCCAGGCCGCGCACCAGGGTGCCGAGGATGAGCGGCGGCAGCAGGAGCTGACAGGCGTAGAGGGCGAGCTCGAGCCGGGCCGCCGGCGTCGCGCGGCCGGCGGACAGCGCCGCAGGCAGGTGCGTCAGGAACCGGCGCGCCGAACCCTCCGCCCAGCGAACCCGCTGGCGACCCAGGGCGGTCGGCGTGCCGGCCGCGGTCTCCTCGACGACGAGATGCCCCGCCCACGCGATCGCGATCCCGGCCGACAGGAGGGCGGCCGAGACCTCGAGGTCCTCGGTCAGGACACAGCCCGGCCACCCGCCGGCGGCCGCGAGTGCCGCGGGAGTGACGGCCATCCCGTTGCCGCGCAGCTCGCCCCCGCCGCCAAGCCCGATCCGGCCCGCAAGGACCCACGAATTGAGCGCCTGCTCATCGTCCTGGACCCGCCCGAGCCAGAAGTCGTCGGCCCACGAGATCCGCCGCCGCGCCGTGAACGCGGCATTGCCCGCAACGTGATGCTCGGCGACGCCGCGGATGAAGTCTGGCGCGACCCGGGCGTCGGCATCGAGGACGACCAGAAGCCGCGGGTCACCGATGGCTTCGACGGGCACGTCCCGCAGCACGTCGCCCTTGGTTCCCGCAGGGCCATCCCGGCGGATGACCCGGCCATCGAGCCCGGCCTCGTCCATCGCCTCGGCGGCGATCGCACCGGTCCGATCGAGCGACCGATCGTCGATGACGACCACCCGAAGGCACAGGGGCCCGACCACCGATCCTCTGTCCTGGCGTCCGAGGTCGCGCAGCAGCGCCCCGATGTGGCATTCCTCGTCGCGTGCCGGAACGAGCACGGTGATGCGGAAACCGTCGGGCGCCGTCGTGGACGTCGCGGGCTCCGCTCCCGAACCGTCGGCCGTGATGTCGGAGCGACATTCGGGCATCCTTGTGTCCGTGACGCGCCTGGCATTCCTGGACAGGACGAGGACGCTGGGCAGCGCGACCCCCGCGACGAACGCGGCCACCTGCCGCGTGGACCGGCCGCCGAGCCAGCAACCCGCTGCCGAGCCGCCTACAAGGATCCCCGTGGCGGCGGCACGATATGCCAGCCCGCCGGACGCGGCGCGAGACACGCGAATCCCCTTCTGGACGGCCGATGCACGGGCCCATGGCCGACGGTATCGCACCGCGGACCGATGTGGCGTTGGTTCCGTCATTATCGTGCACGGGCCGCGGGGACAGACCGCCCAACGATCGCGATGCCGATCCTGACCGTCTTCGGCCTCGCCACCATTGAGATCTGGTTCGCGATCCCGGCCGGCCTCGCGCTGGGAGTCCCGCCACTGGCCCTATGGCTGGCGACCCTGGCGGGCTCCTTGCTCAGCGTGACCGTCGTGGCGTTCGCCGGCGATTCGCTGCGCACCTGGCTCATCCGGAGGCGCGGCGGCAGCGTGATCAGCGGCCGCGGACGACTCTATGGGATCTGGGTCCGCTACGGGGTGATCGGCTGGGGGATCGCGTCACCGCTCGTGTTCGCTCCGCCCATGGGGACCGCGATCGGACTGGTCCTCGGTGCGCCGCGGTCCCGGCTCCTTGCCTGGATGGCCGCCGGGACCGTCCTGTGGACCACGATCCTCGTCGGGGCCGGGATGATCGGGCTGGATCTGGTTCATATGGCGTGGCGGTAAGGCTCGGGTCGAAAGCTGGCCCTCACGGCGTATCGTTGGGCGATCATGGCGGGACCACCCCCGGGGTATCAACGACCGACCGAACGGTTGGGCGGGTCTGGGCGGGGCCCCATCGCGGTCGCAGTGACTGTCGCGGTCTTCCTCTTTCTCGTCGTCCTGAAGCCGTGGGAGAGCGCGGGCGTCGTGCCCGTGCCGACAGCGGGGCCCCAGGTGCAGGCGGAGGCGCACCGTACAGCGGCCGCTGGAGCGACCGCCAAGCGTCCGACCGAGCCGACACGGCCGCCATGGCCCGCCGTAGCGGCGGCCATCCCTTCAGAGACGATCGAGGCCGCGAGCGGAAACCGGCTCGATGATCTCCGACAACGTGCTGGATCGTGGGGCATCTGGGTCGCGGGCGTCGGGCCGCGCATCCTCCGAGAGGAACCCTGGACGAGGTGGATCGCGGTACCTCCCGAGCCTTCCCCCGGCGAACCATCCCACGTGGCGACCTGGCCCGACACGGATGTCTGCGACAGACTCCCGGCTCTGCCCGACCGACCGTCGGTCGTGGCCGTCACGACGCCCGCGGCGATCGGGGGTGACCCTCACGTCAGTGGCTGGTGGACCAACGGCGCGCAGGTGGTCTCATTGTCCGGATCGATCGGCTATCTCTCAACGGCCACGCCTGCGCAGCCGGGTGGGTCGGGCGCCCCGCTCCTGGTTCGGGTGGACGGTGCGACCTGGCCGGCCGGTCGGTACGAGCTCCACGTCGCTGCCGGCGCATCCACCACGGCGCTGACCTTCTGCCTCGAGCCGATCGGGTAGATCGGAGCGCGGGGAACCATCGCCATCGCCGCGTCGTCTCGCGGCTGGAGCCACCCGACTCCGGGCGGCCAGCATCACAGGTGCTCCGATGTCCCAGACCCTTCGAACCCTTGGAGCGGTTGCGCTCGGCGCGCTGGTCGTGGCGGTGGCGGCGCTGTCCGTCCGGCCCGGCCCCGTCGCCGGAGCCCCCACCGACCCATCTGCCCCTGCCCGCACCATCACCGTGTCGGCCACGGGCAAGATCACGGTCGTCCCGGACGTCGCCCGGGTGAATCTCGGCGTGACGCTCACCAAGACCACGGTCAAGGCCGCCCGGGACGGCGCCGCCACGACGATGACGTCGATCATCGCCGGGCTCAAGACGCTCGGCATCGCGGACGCGGATATCGCGACCAGCGGCCTGAACCTCTATCCGCAGTACTCCAACGGCTCCACGTCGAAGATCGTCGGCTATCAGATCAGCGAGCAGGTCCAGGTCACGGTCCGGGACCTCGACAAGGCGGGTGACGCGGTCGACATGGCGATCTCGAAGGGCGCCACCGACGTCAACGGGATCTGGTTCGAAGTCAGCGATCCGGCGAAGGCCCAGGACGACGCGCGCTCCGCAGCCGTCGCCAGTGCCCGGACCAGCGCGCAGGCACTCGCCGCTGCCGGCAACGTGAGCCTTGGTGCCGTCGTCAGCATCTCCGACTCGACGCCGCCCTTCCAGGGTTACTACCCGCTTGCCGGGGCGCGCGCGGGTGCCACGTCCGACACGGCGACTCCGGTCCAGCCCGGGACGCAGGACATGACCGAGACGGTCACCGTGGTGTTTGCCATCAGCTGAACCTGGTTTGCGCACGGGGCCCGGCCGATGAGGTCGGGCCCTGTGGGTTCTCAAGGCTCCATCGCGCGACCCCGCGCCCCGGAGACGGTCCACCTCCGTGGGCCAGCCGATACGATGGAGCCGTCCATCTGCCATCTGAGCGCGGAGCGATGCTCACCGATCTACGGTCGCGTCCAACGCAGTTGTCCGCTCTCGCCATCATCTGCCTGGCTGCGGGGGCATTGCTCCTCCTGTCGGGCTTCTCGCTGGTCATCGTCGGTGGCGTCCTGGGCATGAACGGCGTGCAGATCGGGAGCACGAAGGACCCGCTCATCGCATTCGTGTTCGGCTTCGTGACGCTGACCCTGGCCGGCGCCTACCTGGTTCTCTACAACGGGTTCTGGACAGTCCGGCCATGGGCCTTCACCGGCGGATTCCTGGTGGCGGGAGCCGGCATCGTCACGGTGCTCGCGGGTCTGCTGTTCGGCTACGGGGCCACCGACCCCGCGGCGGAAGCACCGACCGCACCGATGTCCTCGGCTGGAGCGTCCGCGATCGGTGGCATCGAATCCTCGGCCGAGTCGGTCGGCGAACCGCCGACGAACGGATCGTGACGACGCGCCCCGTCCTGTCTGGTGTCCTGCCCATCGCCCCGACGACGTTCGACGCCGATGGCGCCCTCGACCTCGCCAGTCAGCGCCGCGCGCTCGACTTCATGATCGATGCGGGGTCGGACGCGATCTGCCTCCTTGCGAACTTCTCGGAGCAGTTCGCCCTGGGCGACGCGGAGCGCGACCTGCTGTTCGACGAGGCGGTGGACCACATCGATGGCCGGGTCCCGATCATCCTGACCGCGAGCCACTTCAGCGCCCGGGTGACGGCCGAGCGATGCAGGCGCGGCGAGGCCGGCGGTGCGAGCGCGGTGATGCTGATGCCGCCGTATCACGGGGCGACGATCCGGATCGGCGACGATGCGATCCGCGCCTACTTCGCGACCGTGGCCGCGGCGACCGACCTGCCGATCATCATCCAGGACAGCCCGGTGTCGGGAACGGCCCTCAGCGTGGACCTGCTTGCCGAACTCGCGGAGACGATCCCCACGATCGCCTACTTCAAGCTCGAAACGCTCGACGCGACGGTCAAGCTGCGGGCACTCCTCGATCGCGGTGGCCGCGGCATCCTCGGTCCGTTCGACGGGGAGGAGGGCGTCAATCTGGCCCCCGACCTCGATGCCGGGGCGACCGGGACGATGCCGAGCGCAATGATCCCGGACATCCTCGGCGAGGTCGTCCGAACGCATCTCGCCGGCGAGCGCGAGGCGGCCCGGGCGATCTACGAGCACTGGCTGCCGCTGATCCTCTACGAGAACCGGCTGTGCGGTCTTCGGGCCTCGAAGGTGCTCATGCAGGTGGGCGGGATCATCGCCTCCGAAGCCACCCGGCCACCCCTGCCTCCACTCAGTCCTGCGATCCGGGACGGTCTCCTCGAGCTGGCACGCCGTCTCGATCCGCTGATCCTGCGCTGGGTCGGGCGGTGAAGGGCCGGGCGGGGTACCGCTATCTCATCGCCTGTGATCGCCCGGTGTGCATCTGAGGTACTTGGGTCGGCACAGAAAGCAGTGCTGTGGTCAGTCGGCGATCAGGTGCTCATCGCGTGTGCGTCGAGCGACGCATGGAGGCGTTGGCGGCGGCCTGAGGCGCCTTCGGACGGCCCGCGCAACCCGTAGGGCGTTGCAAGCCGCTGCGATGAACATGCCACGAGCACCGATGCGAGGACGACGCCGAGGCTGCTGCCGAGGCCAGCCGCGTCGCGAGCGGACGCCGACTAGCCAACGGCGATCGTCGGTGTTCCGGTCCCGTACCCGGCCCTACCAGTTCTGGACCGACCCATCCCGACGATGGAGCTGCTGCGGATGCCAGCGCCCCGCGACGGCCTCCTCGAGGCGCGACTCGTCGACCTCGACCCCCAGGCCGGGGGCGTCCGAGAGGCTGAGCCGCGGACCGTCCAGCGTGACCTGGACCGGGAACAGGCTGCGATCGTAAAAGCCCAGGTCTTCCGTCGCCGAGCGCCGGATCTCCATCCATGAAACGTTCGGGACCGCCGTGCACAGGTGGCCGGTCGCTGCCGTGCAGATCGGCCCGAGCGGGTTGTGTGGCATGAGGTCCAGGTAGTGTGCCTCGGCCCAGCCCGCGACCTTCATGGCCTCCGTGAACCCGCCGACGTTGCACACGTCCACCCGTACGAAGTCGGTCAGCCCGCGCTCGATGAACGGCAGGAACGACCATTTGCTGCTGAACTCCTCGCCGATCGCCAGCGGGACGTCGACCAGGGTCCGGAGCTGCGCGTAGGCGTCGGGGCTCTCGGCCCGGATCGGTTCCTCGAGGAAATCGAGCGTCGCGGGCGGCATCCGCTGGCAATAGCTCGCTGCCTCCGCGATCGAGAGACGATGATGCCAGTCGATCCCCAGCGTGATCCCGGTGCCGACGGCCTCACGCACCCGGGCTGTCCACTCGGCGGTCACGGCGAGGGCCTCGCGGGGCTCGAAGAGGTCTGGGTCCTCTGCAGGCGCGCCGTCCGCCGGGGCGTACGAGATGGCGGCGCGACCCTGCGCTGCGTCGGACCCGCCGGCAGGCCCCGGCCCCGGCATGCTCGGGAACAGCCGGATCGCCTGCCAGCCCTCGGCGACCAATCCTTGGACGTCGTCGATGAGCGCCGGGCCCATCGGTGCGCCGGCGGTGGCGAACAGCGGCACGAAATCGCGCTGCTTGCCGCCGAGCAACTCGTACACCGGGACGCCCAGTGCCTTGCCGCAGATGTCGTACAAGGCGATATCGATCGCCGACTGGGCGGCCGTCAGGACGCGCCCGCCCTCGAAATACTGGCTGCGGTACAGCCGCTGCCAGATCGCACCGCGCGCCATCGGGTCCGCGCCGATGAGAAGGTCGCGGTAGTGGCCGACGGCCGCGGCGACCGCCTCCTCGCGCGCTGACAGCCCCGACTCGCCCCAGCCCACGATGCCGGCATCCGTCGATATCCTGACGATGCATTGGGGGCGGATCCCGACCATCGGGATATAGGTCCTGACGTCGGTGATCCGCATGCCGCTCCTCCATCGGGGCCGGGTCGGGTGGCGCATTTGACGGCCCCGGCAGCATACCCATCCATCAGGCGAACTCGCACGTCGAGACACAAGGAGACGACGATGGCCGGCAGGCTGCGGCTGGAGCACATCGATGGATACAAGCAGTCCGGCTTCGGGGGCCACGACAAGTCGGTCCTCGCCCACGACCAGTACACCGAGCTCAAGACGATCTGGTTCCACCTGGCGGGCGCGCAGTGACCTTCCGGTGAGCCGCGCGAGCGGCCCGAGCGGCCCGGGAGCCGCCGACGCGCGGGCCGGGATGGCGGCAGCGCTCGGAGCAGCCGTCGTCTACGGCGCGGCCTATCCGGCGACTGCGATCGCCCTCCGGTCGTTCTCGCCGCTTGCGGTCGCGGGGCTGTCGTGCACGCTCGCGGTCCTGGTCGTCATCGGGCTCGCGGCCGGCGGCGTGTTGCCGCGGCCAGGCCTGTCGGACATGTCCATCGCGCGGGCGTGGCGCCTCGGTGCCCTGGCGGTGCTCGGCGGGATCGGCTTCATCGTCGGGGTGAACATCGCGGTCGCGGCCAGCGGCCCGACCATCACCGGGTTCATCGCCCCGTTGTATGCGGTTCTGGCCACCCTGTTCGCCGTCCCCCTCCTCGGCGAGCCGATCCGCTCCACGACGCTGGTGGCGTTCGCCCTCGCGTTCGCCGGCACGGCTTTGCTGGCGGGAGCGGTCCCGGCGGGCGAGGCCGCGGCCGGAGTCGTATTCGCGCTCGGCTCGGCGGCGTTGTTCGGGCTCTATCTCGTCCTCGCCCGCAGGTGGGGTGCGAGATACCGCCTCGACGGTACCCTCATCGTCATCGCAAATCTGGTCGGGCGCGGTCCCGTCCTGCTCGTGGCAGCACTCATCCTCGATCCCGCGGGCGTCGTGCCGGCGTCGCCCGACCCGGGCGCGATCATCGCGCTTCTGTCGATCGCATTCGGGGCGAGCATGGTCGGCAACCTGCTGTTGATGGCATCGGTCCGGCGCATCCCGGCGGCCCGGACCTCGGCGGCGCTGCTCCTCACGCCGGTCGCCTCCGCCGCCATCGCCGCCGTCCTCCTCGGGGAGCGGCTGCCACCGGGTGGGCTCGTCGGAGCCGGGCTCATCCTCGCGGCGATGGGATTCGCAAGCGGGATCGTGACCTGGCGTCGCCCGGCCGAAGGTCTCGCCTGATCAGATCCCGATCAGCGTCGCGGGCAAGCGCCTGCTCCGCGCATAGGCGCATCAACTCCGGGACGCGCGCACGACCTCCAAATCCTCGTCGACCTCGACGTCGTGGCGCTTCGCCGCGGCCAGGATCCGCCTCGCAGTCGAGTACCTGGCGCTGCTGCTTGCGAACTCGGTCTGGCCGAACCGGGCGATGGCGTTGCGAACGTGCTCGGGGTCGTGGATGGGCAGATGGCGACCACCGTCGCGATCGATGTACGCGAAGTCGCTGTCGCGCAGGTGGTCGCGCTGGGATGCGGTGAGCTCGGGCATGGTGTCGCCTCCGTGTGACGAGGCGAGGATGGGCCGGGACACGTCGAAGCCGCTCCGGCTGTGGACCGGAGCGGCTCTAGAGTTGGTTTCAGTTAGGAGATGAGCCGACGGGGACGGGATCAGGCCCTTGCGGCGCCCTCCGCTCCCCACCGCCGCACCTCGGCGTCGATGTCGAGCGGCATGACGGCGCCATGCTCCTCGTAGTCGCCCCATGCGGCACGCGGGACGCGCCACATGATCTCGAACTCGTTGCCGTCCGGGTCGGAGCCGTAGAGCGACTTCGAGACCCCGTGGTCGGACGCGCCGCCGAGAGCGCCCGCCTCGGACAGCACGCGGGCAGCCGCGGCGAGGTCCTCGATGGTGGGCACCTCCCAGGCCAGGTGATAGAGCCCGACGGAGCCCCTCGGCGCGCGCGGTGCGTCCGGCCCGACCGAGAAAAGACCGAGGTCGTGGTGGTTGTCACCACCGCCGGCCCGCATGAACACGGCGCGGCCGCCGAACTCGTTGGCCACGATCTCGAAGCCGAAGACCCTTCCGTAGAAGGCGGCCGCGGCTTGGGCGTCGCGGACGTAGAGGACCGCGTGGTTGAGGCGCGCGACCGGGATGCTCACGGCGACAGTGTCCGTCATCGATGCAATCACTCCCTACGCCGCCGACTTGAGGGACGGCGCCGCGACGAGCTTCCAGCCACTCTGCCAGTCGCCGTCGCCCGCGATGTTGATGGCGATGTTCAGGAACGCCAGCTGCTCGAGCTGCTGGGCTCGGCTGAGCGGGCCGACGTCGACCGGATTGAGTCCGATCGAGCGCACGAGCTCGAGCACGGTCTCCCTGGCGGTCGCGTCGTCGGCAGCGACGAATCCATCGAGCTGGACGCCGTCGGCGATCGGATCGGCCTGGTTCGAGGCGAAGAGCGTGTTGAAGGCCTTCACGACGTGCGCGTCGGGCAGCCAGGCGGCGAGGCGCTCGGCGTTCGATGCATCGGCGTCGATGGCGGGGCCCGCCGGGCCGAAGGACATCCGGTTCGTCGTGTCGATCACGGCCTTGCCGGCGACCGCGTCGCGGATCTCCGCTGCGACGGCTTCCACGCTCGCGAAGGGGATGGCGAGCACGACGACCTGGGCCGCGGCGGCTGCCTCGGCATTCGACGTCGCGACCCGCGAGCGCGTCTCGCTGGCGATTGCGCCGGCATCTTCGGGATCGCGGGAGGCGACGATGACGCCGTGTCCGGCGCGGCTGAATGAGGTGGTGAGGGCTCGGCCGACGTTACCGGCTCCGATGATCGCGATGTCCATGCTGGGAAACCTCCGATTCGACTTGACGGGTTTGGTCCCATCAAGCAACATTTGTTGTGACCACAACACTAGGCAGTTGTGTGACTTATGTCAATACCTGTTTTGGGAGAACAAACATGACCGTGGATGAGCGGCGACGGCCAGCCATCGGAGGCCAGGTCCGGCGCTGGCGAGCCGAGCGCGGCCTCACGCTCGCGGCGGTCGCCGAGCGGACAGGGCTCAACCTCGGGTACCTGTCGCAGATCGAGAACGACAAGGCGTCTCCATCGCTCAGCTGTCTCGCCGCCCTCGGGGATGCGCTCGATGTGCCGATCGCCTGGTTCTTCATGGGCGAAGTGCCTCCTCCGCATGTCGTTCGAGCCTCGGATCGACTCGTCCAGGACCGCGATGGCCTCGGCCGGATCGAACGGGTGGACGGTGGCGAGGGGCGCGATGTCTCCATCGTCGAGGGCATCGCACCTGTTGGCGGGCGCGCGGGCCTCCATGCCCATGCGGGCGACGAGCATCACGTCGTGCTCCAGGGTCGATGGCGCATGTCGCAGGGCGAGCACGTCGTGGAGGTCGGGCCGGGTGACTACCTCCGCTGGGACGGAACCATCCCGCACGACGCAGAGGTGATCGGCGACGAGGAGGGGCACATCCTGATCGTCACGATGCGGTCGCGAGGTTGAAACGCTCGCGCACGGCGGCCTGTACGACAGGCCAACTCGCGTTGGTGCCCAGGAAGGACGGTGTCGCCATCGAGACCGCGCGCGTAGAGCGGAGCTTCGCTTCGCGGGCTTGCCGCCCGACTGCCGCCGAGGCTAGTCGGCGAGCGTTCGCGCGAGTGCGTCGCGCGCGAAGGCGCCGAACGCCCGATGGTCTGTCGCCTGAGCGTACTCCAGGATCACGCAGCCCATGAAGACCGCGAGGACGCGCGAGCGCAGGAGCGCCGCGTCGTCGAGACCGCCGTACGCGGCTGCGACGTCCTCCCGGCCGTGCGGCGGGACCACGCTCCACAAGAACGACAGGTCGATCGCCGGGTCGGAACGGCCGAGATCGATCCAGTCGATGACACCGCTCAGTCGTCGTTCGTGGACGAGGAAGTTGCGCGGGTAGAGGTCGCCGTGGACGAGGCGGTCGAGGCGCGGCGGCGGGAGCGCGACCGCCTCGTTCAGCAGCTCCTCGACCGCCGGAGGCGGGACCCAGACGCCGCTTGCGCCAAGCCGGCCGGTCAGCTCGCGGATCCGCTCGGCACGAGCAGCCATGTCGGCCCGGCCGTTCACGTCCACGGGCAGCTCGGCGTCGAGCTCGATCGCGTGCAGCGCGCGGAGGAAGCGCGCCAGGTCGACCCCCAACGCCGCGCGCGAGGCGTCGTCGAGATCGACAAGTGCCGCCTCCTCGCCCGGGAGGAAGCGAGTCGCGTAGAACGACCACGGGAACTCGTCGGACGGGTTGCCCACGAGGACCGGGACCGGGATCGGCGCCGGAAGAAGCGGCGCGATCCGCGGCAGGAGCTCGATCTCCCGCTCGATCATCGGCACGATGGCAGCCTTCCGCGGGAAGCCGGCGACAAGCTGCTCGTCGACGACCCACACCGAACGGTCCCACCCTTCCGCCAAGTGCCGCAGGCTGCGCGCCTCGTGCCCCGCGCCGCGGAGCAGGCGGCGCACCAGCCCCTCGTCGATCGCGACGAGGTCGGAATCCCAGGCGTTCACCACTGCTAGGCGGTCGCTGCGGCCAGCGCGTTCAGCTTGACGGGGGGAGGCGCAGGCAGGCGTGGTTGAAGCGCGCAACGGGGATGCTCACGGCGACAGTCTCGGTCATCGATGCAACCATTGCCTACGCCGGCGACTTCACGGACAGCGCGGCGACGATGTTCCGGCCACCCTGCGATCGGTCGAAGGCGGTCAAGGTGAGCGCGATATCGCGCGCGCCGGGCGCCACGTGGGCGCGCGTCGCGCGGGCCGGGCACATCGAGTGGCGCCGCGCAGGCAGTGTTCGCCGCGTTCGCCGTTGGTGCGGCCGCGGCCTCCGTTCAAGCGGTATCCTTCGCGTGACCCAGGAGTCCCCGCGGGACGATCGTCCGCGGCCCCCAACGAACCCCAAGTCAAGGTGGTGCCCATGAAGGTCGGTGTCGCCAAGGAGACTGCGCCCGGAGAGCGGCGCGTCGCCCTGGTACCCGAGGTGCTCGGCAAGCTCAAGTCGGCCGGGCTCGATGTCCTGGTCGAACGGGGAGCCGGCGCCGGCGCGGCCATCCTCGATGGCGCCTACGAAGCGGCCGGCGCCACGGTCGTCTCGACCGACGAGCTGTATGGCCAGTCGGACGCGATCCTCCGGGTCGCCAAGCCGTCGGAGGCGGAAGTCGGGAGGCTGCGATCAGGTCAGGCGGTCCTCGGTCTGCTGACGCCCCTCATCGACCCGCGCACCGCGAAGGCGCTCGCGGACCGGGGCGTGACGGCGATCAGCCTCGACGCCATCCCGCGGACGCTGTCGCGGGCCCAGACCATGGACGCGCTGTCCTCGCAGGCAAACGTCGGTGGCTACAAGGCGGTCCTGATCGCCGCAAACGCCTACGGACGCTACTTTCCGCTGCTGACGACGGCCGCCGGCACGGCCAAGCCCGCCAACGTGCTGATCCTCGGGATCGGCGTGGCGGGCCTCCAGGCGATCGGCACGGCGCGGCGACTCGGCGCAGTCGTCAAGGCGTACGACGTGCGGCCGGAGACGCGCGAGCAGGCCGAGAGCCTCGGCGCCCAGTTCGTCAAGCTCAAGACCACCATCGATGCCACCGGCGCCGGGGGCTACGCCCGCGAGCTGACGGCCGAGGAACGCGCCGCGCAGCAGGCAGAGCTCAACGACGTCATCGGCGGCATGGACATCGTCATCACCACGGCCCAGGTCCCCGGACGCAAGCCGCCGGTCCTGGTGACCGCGGCGGCGGTCCAGAAGATGCAGTCGGGATCGGTCATCGTCGACATGGCGGCTTCCGCGCTCGGCGGCAACTGCGAGCTGAGCGTCGCGGGCCAGACCGTCGAGACCCCCAACGGCGTGTCGATCATCGCGCCCGAGAACCTGCCGGCCTCGATGCCGGCGGGCGCGTCCGCGTTCTACGCGCGCAACATCTCGGCCCTGCTGCTCGGGATGGTCAAGGACGGCGCGCTCAACCTCGACTTCGAGGATGAGGTCACGAAATCGACCGTGATCAGCCACGGCGGGGCGGTCGTGTCCGACGCCGTGAAGAAGCTGCTCGAGCCGGCCCCCGCGGCCGGGCCCGGAGGCGCCGCATGACCCCCGAGGTCGACACGCTACTCAACGCGCTGACGCTGTTCGTCATCGCGATCCTCGTCGGATTCGCCGTCATCAGCAAGGTCCCGGCGACCCTCCATACCCCGCTGATGTCGGGGGCGAACTCCATCCACGGGATCGTGCTGGTGGGCGCCATGCTCATCGCCGCCGGGGCGAACGACCTCGCCAGCCAGATCCTCTCGCTGGTCGCGGTCGCGTTCGCGTCGATGAACGTGGTCGGTGGCTATGTCGTGACCGACCGGATGCTCCAGATGTTCCGAAGGAAGCCCATCGCGCCGAAGCCGGCCGCAGAGACGGAGGCATAGGGCGTGACGACTCTCGGCTGGATCGAAGCCATCGTCCGGCTGGCGTGGCTCGCCGGCGCGGCCGCGTTCGTCTTCGGGCTGATGCGCATGAATTCGCCCGCCACGGCCCGCAACGGCAACCTCGTATCGGCCGGCGGGATGGCCCTCGCGATCGCCGCGACCGCGGTCCTGATCCTCGCGCAGCAGATCGGCGGCGACGGCATCAGCGCGACCGCCTGGGCGATCATCCTGGTCGGCGCAGCCATCGGCGGTGGGGCCGGCCTGTACATGGCCAGGACCGTGAAGATGACCGCGATGCCGCAGCTGGTGTCGCTGTTCAACGCGATGGGCGGCGGGGCGGCGGCCCTCATCGCCATCGACGACTACCTGGGTCTGAAGGCGGCGCCGTCGCTCCAGGTCAACGTGGCGACCGTCCTCGACATCGTCATCGGGAGCATCACCTTCACGGGATCACTCATCGCGTCCGGCAAGCTGATGGGCCTCAGCATCACGCCATCCCGGCCGGTCATGATCCCGGGCGGCCGGATCGTCACCGCCGCCCTCGCGCTCATCGTGGTCGTCGGCGCGCTCTTCCTGTGGGCCGGCAACCTGAGCGTCCCGGTGATGGGAGTCATCCTCCTCGCCGCCCTCATCTTCGGCGTGACCATGACGCTGCCGATCGGCGGCGCCGACATGCCGGTCGTCATCAGCCTGCTGAACTCGTTCACCGGCACCGCGGTCGCGATGGCGGGCTTCGTCATCGACAACCCGGTCCTCATCATCGCCGGCGCCCTCGTGGGCGCGTCGGGCGCGATCCTGACCAAGCTCATGGCCGACGCGATGAACCGGTCCGTCATGAACATCATGATCGGCGGGTTCGGCGGCGGCGAAGGCACCCAGGCCTCGGTCGCGGGTCCCGGCGGCTCCGTCCGGGAGATCTCGGCCGACGACGTCGCCATCCAGCTCGCCTATGCCCAGCACGTGATCATCGTGCCGGGCTACGGGCTCGCCGTCGCCCAGGCCCAGCACGCCGTCCGCGAGCTGGCGGAGCTGCTCGAGGAGCGCGGGGTGGACGTGAAGTACGCGATCCACCCGGTCGCCGGCCGGATGCCCGGGCACATGAACGTCCTGCTCGCCGAGGCGAACGTCCCCTACCCGCAGCTCAAGGAGATGGACGACATCAACCCGGAGTTCGACCGGTGCGACGTGGCGCTGGTCATCGGCGCGAACGACGTCACGAACCCGGCCGCCCGCCGGCCCGGCTCGCCGGTGTCCGGGATGCCGATCCTCGACGTCGACCATGCCAAGTCCATCGTCGTGATCAAGCGCTCGATGGGCCGCGGGTACGCCGGCATCGACAACGAGCTGTACACGGACCCGAAGACGGGGATGCTCTTCGCGGACGCGAAGGACGGGCTGGCAGCACTCACGGCGGCGGTCAAGGCGCTGTAGACGAGGGGCTGATCGACCGGAGTTACGCCGACGGCACCACGGCGGCGGTCTGCGGGACGCTGTGGATGTCGCTCAAGCGCAGCGGCGCCAGCGTCCCGAGCGATTCGGCGACCACGATCGCATCGTCTCCGGGCTGAAGCACGAAGTCGCTGCGCGGGTTGACGAACGCCCGGCCGCCACGGTTGACCGACAGGAGCGTCGCCTGGTGCTCGTCGCGCAGGCGCGCAGATACGGTGTCGATCGTGAGTCCCATGTAGATCGTCGGGGAGGGTGATCCGATACAGCTCGGAGCCTTCGCCGCCGGACACGATGTCGGTCACCAGACCGGTCAGGCCCGGATACAGTGCCGACCGCGCGAGCAGGTGCGAGGCGACCTTCGACGTCACCAGCAGCTCGTCCACGTCGGCTCGCCTGAAATGCGGCTCATGGCGCGGGTTGTTCACCTCCGCCACGGTCCGGACCGCCGGCGCCACCGACTTGATGGCCATGATCGTCAGGATCGAGTGCATGTCCGCCTCGTCCGACCCGTCGGTCGGAAAGATGAGGGCCGCCGAGGCATCGGAAAGGCCGGCCCGGGCGAGGTCGTCCGCGTTTGTCGAATCGCCCCGGACGAAGTAGACGCCGGATCCGGCCGGGTTCTTGTCGGTGTCGGCGAGGACCACGATCTTCTGCTTGTAGTCGTCGCCACGGAGCTCATCGATGAGGTCACGGGCCGTGCTGTTCCAGCCGCACACGATGATGTGGTCCCGGTGGCCGGACGCACCCAAACCCTGACCCTCCTTCAGCAGGAAATCGATGACCATCGCGACGAGGGCGCCCGTGATCATCCCGAGCATCGCGACGCCGAACAGGATAAGCAACCAGCTGACGACACGACCCCCCGGCGAGGTCACGAACGCCGAGTCGCCCTGGCCGAGGACCGTGGCGATCCCCCAATTGAACGCGTCGAAGACCGATCCGAGGGTCCAGGGCTTCTCGAGCAGCGTGATCAGGATCGCGGCGATCGCGACGAATGCGACGATGCCCTCGGCCAGCGACAGGAAGAAGCGACGGTCGAGCTGGCCGCCGATGCGTCGGATGTGCCACGCCACGCGGCGGATGAGGGGCGTGGTCAGCAGCGGCATGGACAGGCGACGCATCGGCCCCGATCGTGCCACACGATCGGGGTCCGTCGCCAGCGCTCGCCGCGCCGGCGGCCCGTGTCCGTCCGGGCTAGGACGACGGGCAGGGCGACGAGACCGCCGTCTGGACGGCCGCTGCGGCCGTCGCGATCTGGTCGATCGACGTCTTGATCGAGACCGCCGCGGCTCCGAGGCTCGACTGGTCGCCGAGGTTGGTCACGGCCGTCTGGAGAGCGGCGATCGCCGTCAGCAGGTCACCGACAGGTTGCCCGACGGTGGCGCCGGCCGAGACCTTGAGCGCCTCGGCCTTGGCCTGGACATCGGCGAGCGCCGTCTTCACGCCCGCGGTGCCGACCTGGAGCAGCTTGAGATCCTTGAGGCTCGTGATCGACGCCCGCAGGGCGGCCACGTCGCCGCACATGGCGGCCGACCCGGACGACGGCGAAGCGGCGACCGATGCCGCCGTTGATGGCGCGCTCGACCCCGCCGTTGACGGCTCGCTCGATGCCGCCGCGGATGGCGCGCTCGACGCCGCCGTGGATGGCGCGCGTCGAGGGTGCTGTGGATGAGGCCGCCCCGCTGCAGGCGCCGACGAGGAGCCCGATGGCGAGAAGCAGCCCGAGAAGAGAAAGTCGGCGATACGACATCAGAGGTCAGCCTCCGGTCATGCGTTGAGATCGAGTCCGGCGATACGGACGGTCTTCACCATAGCCGAGCCGGCTTCACCAGGGCGGACAAGGCACGCCGGGTCCGTTGCATCAGGACTTCAGTCGGCGTGGCGTCGCGCTCGACCCGCGAAGCACCGCCACGGAGCGGTCGCGTAGCCGCCAAGTGACCTCCCCCGAGCGGTCCGCGGACCGCCGCGCTGCGTCCGCAGATGCGGGTGACGCGGATGCGGGCGAAGCGGGACAATCAGCGCGCGTCCCGAGACACGCGGCCCTGCCGGCCACGTCTGCCCCGGTGACGAAGGGACCCGCCCAGTGGTTCCCATCGGATGGGGAGGAGGGATCGCCGTGGCATCGTCAGCCGCGAAACCCCGTCGGAAGGCCGCGCCCTTCCTGTTCGGCGGGATCCTGCCGATCGTGCCGGCCCGGATCAGCAACGACGTCATCGCCGGCGCGACCCTGGCGGCGCTGGCGATCCCCGAGGTCATGGGCTACACCAAGATCGCCGGGATGCCGGTCATCACCGGCCTGTACACGATCGTGTTGCCGATCATCGCGTTCGCGATCTTCGGGTCGTCGCGCCATCTCGTGGTCGGCGCCGACTCGGCGACCGCGGCGATCATGGCGACGGGCCTGCTCGCGATGGGCCTGACCGCCGACTCGACCACTTACGTCCAGATGGCCTCGCTGACCGCCCTCATGTGCGCGGTCCTGCTTGTCGCCGCTCGCGTGCTCAAGCTTGGGTTCATCGCCAACTTCCTGTCCCGCAGCGTCCTCATCGGCTTCCTGACCGGGGTCGGGATCCAGGTCGCGATGGGCCAGGTCGGCGGGATCTTCGGCATCCCGTCGCAATCGGGCGGGACCATCGAGAAGTTCGTCGAGACCGTGCAGCTCATCCCGACCGAGACGAGCGCGGCCACCCTCGTGGTGTCGCTCGTGGTGTTCGTGCTGATCCTCGGGCTCGGTGCCATCAACAAGAAGATCCCGGGCGCCCTCATCGCGGTCATCGTGACGATCGCGGCGAGCTATGCCCTGGACCTTGCCGCCCAGGGCGTGTCGACGCTCGGGACCGTCCCGGGCGGCCTGCCCGCGCTGGGCCTCCCGACCGACGTCATGACCCTCGCGAACGTCCAGGCGCTCCTGCCGACGGTCGTCTCGCTCGTGGTGGTCATCCTCGCCCAGAGCGCCGCGACCTCGCGGGCCTACGCCATGAAGTACTCGGACAGCTTCGAGGAGAACGTCGACCTCGTCGGGCTGGGACTGGCCAACGCGGCCGCCGGGGTGACCGGCACGTTCGTGGTCAACGGCAGCCCGACGAAGACCGAGATGGTGGACGGCGCGGGCGGCCGGACCCAGATCTCGCAGCTCACGGCCGCCGCGATCGTCGTCGTGGTCCTGCTCTTCCTGACCGGCCCGCTGTCGTACATGCCGAACGCCGTCCTCGCCTCGGTCGTGTTCATCATCGGCGTCCGGCTCATCGACTACCTCGGCATGTCCGACATCTACCGGGTCCGCCAGGGCGAGTTCGCGGTGGCCGCCGTCACCGCGGCGACCGTGGTCGTCGTCGGGGTCGAGCAGGGCATCATCCTGGCGATGGCGCTCTCGATCATCGAGCACATCTACCACTCCTACCGTCCGTACGACGAGCTGATCATCCCGAAGGGCGAACACGAGTACGCGGCCGCCGCCACCGACAGCGGGGCGGAGTTCGCACCAGGTCTCGCCGTCTACGCGTTCGGCGGCCAGCCTGTACTACGCGAACGCCACACGGTTCACCGCTAACATCATGGACATCGCCGAGAACGCCGACCCGCCGCTTCGCTGGCTGGTGCTCAGCGGCGCGGCGATCGGCGACATCGACTACTCGGGGTCGGGCTCGCTGCGCCAGGTCCAGGAGGAGCTGGCCGCCAAGGGGACCACGCTCGTGCTCGCGGACATCAACCAGCAGGTCGGCCGCGAACTCGAGGCGTACGGCCTCACCGAGAAGATCGGCGCGGCGAACATCTACGAATCCATCCGCGACGCGGTCGATGCGTACCACGCGATCCCGAGCGCGCCGGCCGCCCCGGCCGGAGGCGCCCCCGCCCCGTCCACGGCCTAGTCATGCCGGCCACCGCGCGACCCACGCGGGACGCCCTCCGGCGGGCCGGCCAGGCGGCGCGCGTGGCGCTGCCGCTCGCCGCCCAGGCCGACTGGCGTCCCGCATCGGATCGGCCGGATCCGGTCGCGCTTCTCCAGAGTCAGGAGGCGGACCGCCTGCCCGAGCTCATCCCGGTCCGCTACGGACGGATGAGCCCATCACCGTTCACCTTCTATCGCGGCGCCGCCCTGCCGATGGCGGCCGACCTGGCCGCCGCGCCGCATTCGGGGATCCTGGTCCAGCTGTGCGGCGACGCGCACCTGTCGAATTTCGGCCTCTTCGCCTCGCCCGAGCGCGAGGAGCTGTTCGACGTCAACGACTTCGACGAGACGCTCCAGGGCCCGTTCGAATGGGACCTCAAGCGCCTCGCCGCCAGCATCGTCGTGGCCGGCCGCTCACGTGGCTTCGCCGCCCACGACAACCGGCATGCCGCCCGCGCGGCCGTCCGTTCCTATCGCGAGCGGATGGCCCGATACGCGACGATGCGCTCGATCGAGGTCTTCTACGACGACGTGCAGGTCTCGAGCATCCTCACCTTCGTGTCCAAACGAGCCAGGCCGATGATCCAGTCGACGGTGCACTCCGCGGCCCACCACGATGCGCTGCACGAGTTGCCCAAGCTCACCGCCGTCGTCGACGGTCACCGCCGCATCGTCGACGTACCGCCGGTCATCGTCCACCGTCCGGAAGTGACCAACCCGCTCGTCGCCTGCGGCGCTCGATGACTACCGCGCTTCGCTCCAGGAGGACCGGCGCGCTCTCCTCGACAAATATGAAGTCGTCGACTACGCGATGAAGGTGGTGGGCGTCGGGAGCGTCGGGCTGGGCGCGCTCGTCTGCCTGCTCGATGGCGGCTCGGACGACGATCCGTTGTTCATCCAGGCCAAGCAGGCGGTCGCCTCCGTCTACGAACGATTCCTCGGTCCGAGCGATGAGCCGAGCCACGGCGCCCGTGTCGTCGCCGGGCAGCGTCGCCTCCAGGCCGCGAGCGATATCTTCCTCGGGACGGCGGTCGGGGAGCTCGGGCGGCACTGGTACATTCGCCAGCTCCAGGACATGAAGGGCAGCGCCGTGGTGGAGGCGATGACCATCGACGACCTGGTGGCCTGGGGAGAGCTGTGCGGCTGGGCGCTCGCCCGGGGGCACGCCCGGTCGGGCGAGCCGGCGACGATCGCCGGGTACCTCGGCGACGATGACGCCGTCGACCACGCCGTCGGGCACGTTCGCCGAGGCGTACGCCGACCAGACCGAGCGCGATTTCGATGCGTTCACGGCGGCGATCAAGTCCGGCCGGATCGCGGCCCGGACCGGCGTCTGAGCCCGGACCACGCGCACGAAGCGTCAGAGGAGCAGCACGATGGCCAGCCATGGACCAGCCGCAGACCGGGGTGGGCCGCGGCCGCGATCGCGCGAGGCCGTTCCGCCAGATCCAGGACGGGTACGGCCTGACGCTCGTGCTGACCATCCTGACGGTGGCGTGCCTCGCCGCGACCGGGATGGGGACCGGTGGCGGCCTGCTCGCGGTCGTGTTGACCGGGGCGACCCTCCTGTTCGCGCTGAACACGTCGCGCGCCCGTCCGCGGGTGATGCGGACGGCGCAGATCCTCGTCGCCGTCGCCATCGCCGCGATCGGCGCTCGCCCAGCTCACCGGCGACACCCATGCGTCGCAGGTCGCGGCCGGCACGATCGGCTTCGCCATCGCCGCGGTCGTCCCGGTGGTCATCCTGCGCCGGATCGCGCGAAGCGACCAGATCACCTACCGGCTGGTGATCGGCGCGCTCGTCGTGTACCTGCTCCTCGGCCTGTGCTACGCCTACGTCTTCGCGACTGATCGACCTCCTGACCGGCCAGCCCTTCTTCGTCCAGACCGCGGCGCCGACCACGGCGAACTACCTGTACTTCAGCTACACCACGCTGAGCACCGTCGGGTACGGCGACTTCAGCGCCGCCACCACGCTCGGCCAGATGACCGCCATCTCCGAGGCGTTGTTCGGCCAGCTCTACCTCGTGTCGATCGTGGCCATCCTCGTCGCGAACATCGGGCGGTCGTTCCGGGCGGTCAAGGAGGAGTAGGCGCCGCCGCCGCCGACGACAGGCCGCCCGCCAGCCGCGCCCGGCCACGCTCCTCCGCCACCCGGCGGCGAGTCCCGCCCCGGTCAGAGGCGCGCGAGCGAGCGGCCCAGCAGCCGCCGGTATTCGGGGTCGGCGACGCCGCGCCAGGCCGGCCCGATCCGCTTGCGAAAGCGCTCGACCCGGGCATCCTGGGAGACGGCGAACCGCTCGATCGCCGTGTGCTGAGCGGGACGAAGGTCCGTCCGGTCGGCGGCGAACGCCTGGGCGAGGGTGGCGGCGGCGTGGAAGTCGTGGATGTCGCCAAGGTTGTCCTGCAGCACGACGACGCGCCGGATGAGCTCCGTGGCGCTCGGCTCGAGCGGTTCGCGGACGAACTCCAGGGTGTAGCGCAGCCACTTGGCGGCGATCCGCAGCTCGTGGAGGGTCGCGACGTCGGCCCCTGCGATCGCACCGTCGAACGCCCAGACCGCCTCGTAGGCGGCCCACGCGACCGCGGGCGTGCGCGTCCGGACGGTGGCCGGAGCATGCGCGAGCGACCGGCTTGGCCGCCGCGCCGGGTGTCGTGACCAGTCCCTCGTCGTCGGTGACGAACTCGCCGAACCATGGCGAGCCGAGGTCTTCGACGAGCTCCGCGTGGCGCGTCGCCCGCTCGCCCTGCCACGCCTCGAGGAGCGGGGTCAGGTCCGCCCGTTCCCGCTTCGACCGGCGGTCCCGCGCAGCGACCAGGATGCCGATGAGGACGTCGAGGTCGCGCACGGCGCCGAGACGGCCCCCGATCGCCCGCAGCTCGCCGACCTCGCGGCGGACCACGGGTCGCTCGAACGCGTCCCCGAACACGCGCCATGCCGCCCGCACGCGTCGCGCGGCCACGCGCATGTCGTGGACTTCCTCGGGGTCGGCGCCGGCGATCGTGCCCGGGACCTTCGCGAGCATCCGGGCGAGATGGTGCCGGAGGACCTTGCGGCCCGCCTCCGCCCATGGGTCGGTGGCGAGGACCTCCGGGCTTCGCGAGATCGGGAGGTGGTCGGATGCCAGCAGCACCACCTCGGCGCTCGACGGCGGCTCGGGCCCCGGTCCGACGGCCACGAGGGTGGGAGCCGTGGCGGTCACCACCGCTTCCCCGTTACGACCGGATCGCCCGGCGTGGAGCGGCGCGGGGACGTCGTCGGCCGCGTCTCCCCCGGCCGCGGCGCCGTTGACGACTCGGCGGTCCTCGGGCGTCGCAGGCCGGTCTGCCTCGGTCGCTTCGACGCGCTCCGCGGATGTCTCGCCCACGACCGCCGATCCCGCGAGCGCATCGGTCATCACCATCGCCGACCTCTCAGGCGGCGGCGCCGGCTGAGCCGCGGCCACGGCGACCGGCTCGTCACCGGTGCGGATCTTGAGCAGCTTGCGGGCCTCTTCGACGACGAGCAGCGACAGCGCCACGACGACGCAGATGGCCCACTGGTCGACCGACAGGCTCTGCGTGCCCAGGATCCGCTGGAGCAAGGGCAGCTCGGTGGCGAGGATGATCGTGACGACCGACAGGCCGGTCCCGATGAGCAGCGGCCGGTTGCCGAGGATGGACCCGCCGAAGACCGACTCGTCCTCGTCCGCCGTCTCCAGCGAGGAGAAGAGGCGGAAGAGCGAGAACGTCGTGACGCCCATCGTGCGGGCGATCACGTCGCCGTAGGCGCCGCCGGCCCAGGCCAGCACGCCGAGGGTGCCGACGGCCATCACGAGGCCGCAGAAGACGAGCCAGGTCGTCAGCCGGCGGGGCATGATCTGCTGCTCCTTGGGTCGCGGCGGGACCTCCATGAGGCCCTCCCGCGGCTTGCCGTAGCCGAGGCCGATCGCCTGGAAGACGTTGACCGTGAAGTTGAGCCACATCGTCTGGAGCGGCAGGAACGGGATCCCGCCGAGGATGTTGAGGAGCGCCGAGCCGAGGAACGTGGCGATGTACCCGAACAGGCCCGCCATCTGGAAGCGGATGAACCGCATCATGTTGTCGTACACCGACCGGCCGAGGCCGACCGCCTTGACGATGGTGGCGTAGTTGTCGTCGGTCAGGATCATGACTGCGGCCTGCTTCGAGACCTCGGTGCCGGTGATCCCCATGGCGATCCCGATGTCCGCCTTCTTGAGCGCCGGGGCGTCGTTCACGCCATCGCCGGTCATCCCGACGACGTGGCCCTTCTTCCTGAGGATGTCAACGAGATGGACCTTGTCCTCGGGCGAGACGCGGGCGATGACGCCGATGCCGTCGATCTGGCGCATCGCCTCGTCGTCGCTCATGGCGCGGAAGTCGGCGCCGGTGATCGCCCGGCCCTGGATGCCGAGCTGGTGGGCGATCGCCTCGGCAGTGACCGCGTGGTCGCCGGTGATCATCCGGACCTGGATCCCGGCCGCATGGGCCTGGGCGATGGCGGCCTTGGCCGCCGGTCGCGGCGGATCGACGATCCCGACGATCGCGAGGAGCGTGAGCCCTTCGATGGCCGGCAGCAGGTCGGCGTTCGGGTCGAAGGTCGCCGGGTCGAAGTCCTTCTGGCCGGTCGCCATGACCCGCAGGCCCTGGGTGCCGAGCCGCTCGTTCTCGGCGAGATAGGCGTCGCGGATCTGCGCGATCGGCACCTCCTTGCCGTCGGGGCCATGGGCGGTCACTGCGCGGGCGAGGAGCTGGTCGGGCGCACCCTTGACGTAGCCGCGGACGACGTCCTTGCCGCTCGCGTCCTTCATCGCGTGGAAGGTCGCCATCATCTTGTAGGCCGCGTCGAACGGCAGGGTCGCGACGCGCGGGTACTGCTCGCGGGTGAGTGCGGGGTCCACCCCGCCCTTGGCCGCCAGCACGACGAGCGCGCCCTCGGTCGGGTCGCCGACGAGCGCCCCGTCGCGGACCTCGGCGTCGGCGCACAGGGCCATCGGCAGCAGGTACTGCTCGAGCGGCACGTCGGGCTGGCCGCCGGTGTGGGTGATCTGTCCGGTCGTCTGGTAGCCGTCGCCGCTGATCGCGTAGCGCCGTCCGACGATCGCCATCTGGACCGCGGTCATCTGGTTGAGCGTGAGGGTGCCGGTCTTGTCCGAGTTGAGCGCCGAGGTCGAGCCGAGCGTCTCCACCGAGCGGAGGCGCTTCATGATCGCGCCGGCCTCGGCCAGCGTCTGCGAGCCCTTCGACAGGATGGCCGTGACGACCGCCGGCAGCGCCGTCGGGATGGCCGCCACCGCGAACGCGACCGCGCTCAGGAACAGCTCCTGGGCCTGGACACCGCGGTACAGGCCGAGCCCGATCGAGATGACCAGGGCGACGCCGGCGATCACCAGGATCTGGTTGGTCAGGGCGTCGAGCTGCTTGGTGAGGGGCGTCTTCTCGACCCCGGTCGCCTGGAGCATGCCGCTGATGTGGCCGACCTCGGTCGCCATGCCGGTGGTGGTCACGATGATGGTGCCCGCGCCGCGGGTGACCTGGCAGTTCATGAACGCCATGTCGACCCGGTCGCCGAGCGCCGCGTCGGCGGCGACCGCGTCCACCTGCTTGGGGGTCGGGACGCTCTCGCCGGTCAGCGCGGATTCGTCGATCTCGAGGGTCGCCGCGGTGAGGATCCGCGCGTCGGCCGGGACGAGGTCGCCCGCCTCGATGTTCACGATGTCGCCCGGGACGAGCTCGTCCATCGGGATCTCGGCGAGATCGCCGTTCCGCCGGACCTTGGCCTTGACGACCATCATGCTCTCGAGCGCCGAGGCGCTCGCCTCGGCCTTGCCCTCCTGGTTCATCGCCATCCAGGCGTTGAACACGGTCAGCAGGAGCAGGAAGACGCCGGTGTAGAACTGGCCGGGCAGGAACAGGCAGATGACGCCGGCGACCAGGAGGACGAGCTGCATCGGGTCGGCGTACTGGCGGGCGAACATCTGCCACTTCGAGGCCTTCTTCGCCTCGGCGAAGGTGTTCTTCCCGTACTTGGCGCGTCGGGCGTCGGCCTCGGCCGTCGTCAGGCCGGCGGCCGGATCGACGCCCAGCCGGCTGGCGACCTCGGCTGGCGACAGCGCGTACCACGAGGCTTCCGGCGCCGCGCTGGCCGTCGGGGCAGCCCCGGTCGGTTCGGCCGGCACGCCGGCCGTCGCAGCGGTCATGACTTCCTTCCCTTCTTCGCCTTGCGGCCGTGCTTCTCGGCCTCCAGGCCCTCCGCCAGGCGGGCCGCCTTCTCCGCAAGTTCGACTTCGATCGGGTCGGGCGCGACGCCAGCGGGCGCCTCGGCCTCGAGGGCCGTCTTGGCGGCGGCGAGAGCGGACAGGTTCTCGGTCGAGACCTTCGGGTATCGCGGGTCGATCTCGATGAGGGTGTGGGCGAGGACCCCGGCCGCGGCGACCCGGGCGAACGGCTTGTCGTCGGCCGGGATGACGTACCACGGCGCCCACGGGGTGCTCGTGTTGGACAGGACATCCGCAAAGGCCTTCTGGTAATCGTCCCAGTAGGCCCGCTCCTTCGCGTCGTTGCCGCTGAACTTCCAGTTCTTCTCGCCCTCGTCGATGCGGGACAGGAACCGGCGGCGCTGCTCCTCCTTCGAGACGTTGAGGAAGAGCTTGACGAAGCGATAGCCCTGGTCGGTCAGGTAGTGCTCCCAGTCGTTGATCTCGCGGAAGCGCCGCTTCCAGATCCCCCGGTCCTTGAGCTTGGGCGGGATCTTCTGGCTGGCCAGGATCTGGGGATGGACCCGGACCACGAGGACCTCCTCGTAGTAGCTCCGGTTGAAGATCCCGATGTTGCCGCGCTCGGGGAGCTTCTTGGCGTATCGCCACAGGTAGTCGTGGTCGAGGTCCTCGGATGAAGGAACCTTGAAGCTGCTGACCTGGACACCCTGCGGGTTGACCCCGCTCATGACGTGGCGGATCGTGCCGTCCTTGCCGGCGGCATCCATCGCCTGCAGGACCATGACCACGCCATGGGTGTCCTGGGCGGCCAGGCGCATCTGGTACTCGGCGAGCAGTCCAACGCCCTCGCGGAGGATCTGCTTCGCCTCCTTGACGCTGACCTCGCGCGATCCGGCGGGGTCGAAATCGCGGGGGAGGCGGACCCTGCCGCCCGGGCTCGACCTTGAATGGCGCGATGAACGTCGGCGATCCGCCTGGGACCGATAGCAGGCACGTTTCTATTCCCCTCCGTTTCCACCGTCGCGCCGCCGACCGGCGAACGCGCGGACTAGCATTCTAGGACTGTCGATGGAGACGCAACCGTCGACGCGCCCGGTGGACGACACGACTCCCTGGCGTGGACGACGTCGTGGAGGTCGCCGGGGCGCTTCCGCGCGGCGGTCAGGGAGGCGTGAACGGCTTCAGGCGTGGTCACGTCCACGACCGACGCATCGAGCGCAGCGATCAGCATAGCCGGGGCGAGATGGACGTTGACCCCGAACGCCCCGCCGCCGATGGCCACCTGCGGGAGGTCGGCGGCCGACGCGTCGAGGATGACCGGCCACGCGTGCGTCGAGCCGAACGGGGTGATGGTGTAGCGGACGTAGCCGGTGGCAGCCTGTGCCTCGTCGGCATCCGGCAGGGACATCCGCGTCACGCCGAGGTGCGCTCGCAGCTTCGGCCAGTCGAACCGGCGGCCGGCAGGGACCAGCACGAACAGGTAGTCGCCCTCGCCGCGCCGAACGACGATGGTCCTCAGCAGCGCCTCGACCGGGATGCCCTGGAGGGCGGCGCTCTCCGCCGCACTGCCGGCGCGCTCGGTGCGGACGACCCGGAACGGGATCCCGGTCGCGCGGAGAGCCGCGATCGCCGGCGTGTCGGCCGTGCGCGGCGGCGGGTCGGCGACCCCCGGCGTGCCGCCCGGCGGGCCGCCGGCGCGCCGGATCGGAGGGTTCGGTCACGCTAGCCAGCCATCGCCCGCGATCAGACCTTCACGAGCAGGCGCGACAGGAAGCGGGCCGTGCGTTCGTCCCGTGGCGCCTTGATCACCTGTTCCGGGGGGCCGGCTTCGATGAACACGCCCTCCTCGATGAAGTAGACGCGGTCCGCCGCCTCCTGGGCGAAGGCCATCTCGTGGGTGACGACGATCATCGTCGAGCCGCCATGCGCGAGCTCGGCCATGACCTTGAGCACCTCGCCCACGAGCGTCGGATCGAGCGCGGACGTCGGCTCGTCGAAGAGCAGCACCTTGGGCTCCATGGTGAGAGCCCGGGCGATCGCCACCCGCTGCTTCTGGCCGCCCGACAGCCGGGCCGGGTACTCGTCGCGCTTCTCGCGGAGGCCGACCTGGTCGAGGAAGTTCTCGGCGGTCGCGATGGCCTGCTCGCGCGGGACCTTCTTGACGCGCATCGGGCCCTCGATGAGGTTGTCGATGACCTTCATGTGGGGGAAGAGGTTGAATTCCTGGAAGACCATCTGGGCGCTGGTCCGGATCTTGCGGATCTTGTCCCGGTCGGCGGTGTTGCGATGCTCGCGGAGCGGATCGGCATCGACCCTGACGCCGTCGACCTCGATGCTCCCGACCGTCGGCTCCTCCAGGAAGTTGATGCAGCGCAGAAGCGGTGCTCTTGCCCGAGCCGGACCTGCCGATCAGGCAGATCGTCTCGCGCGGGTAGACCTCGAGCGTGCAGCCGCGCAGGACGTGGTTGTGGTGGAAGTACTTCTCCAGCCGGCGTCACGGCGACGATCGGCTCGGCGCCGACCGGGGTCGAGCGCACCCGGCGCGGCAAACGGGTCGCGGACTCGTTCGGCCGGTGGGGCGGCGACCATGGTCGTGTCGCTCATCGGTTGCGGTCTCCGGCGGCCATCCGCTTCTCGAGCCTTGCCTGGAAGTAGGACAGGATCAGGGTCAGGCACCAGTACATGATCGCCGCGATGATGAGGGTCGTGAACGACTGGCCGCTCGGCCTGCCCGCAGCCTGGGCGCGCCACAGGAGCTCCTGGACGCCGACGACGTAGACCAGCGACGAGTCCTTGGTCATCGCGATGAAGTCGTTGCCGACAGCCGGCGTGACGATCCGGATCGCCTGCGGAAGGATGACCCGACGCATCACGACGCGCTCCCTGCAGTCCGAGCGCGCGCGCCGCCTCGACCTGGCCCCCGGGAACCGCCTGGATGCCGGCCCGGAAGACCTCGGTCAGATAGGCGCCGTAATTGAACGACAGGGCGATGATCCCGGTCGGCAGCGGATCGAGGACGATCCCGGCGGCCGGCAGGGCGAGGAAGATGAACAGGATCTGGACGATGAGCGGCGTCCCGCGGACGATCGAGACGTAGAGCGACGCGGCGCCATTGAAGTAGGGGTTCGACGACATCCGGCCCAGGGCTCCGAAGACCGCCAGGATCACCGCGAAGGTGATCGAACACGACCGAGATGAACAGAGTGATCCAGACGCCGCCGATGATGAACGGCAGCCACTCCGCGATGAAGCCGGGGTCGATCTTGACGGCGGGGGTCTGCGACAGGAAGAACCCCACGGCGCCCAGGATCACGAACCACGTCAGGATGAACCGTGTCCGGAAGTTCGTTCGATGGCGGCGCTGTGCGGCCTCCAGGTCGAGGACGATCGGCGGCACCCCACCGGGGGCCGCGGCAGCCTGGGCGGTCATTGGCTCCTCCCTCGGATATGGGGCAGGGGCGCCATCCGGCGCCCCTGCGTCTGGGACCTAGCGTCGATGGACCGGGTGCGCCATCAGGCGGGCGGCTTGGTGAGATCGGCCTTGTACCACTTGTTCGAAGCGTGGTCAGCGTCCCATCGGAATGCATGTCCTCGACGATCTTCTTGAGGGCGACCATGAAGTCGGCGGGATCGGGGCCCTTCTTGTCGACGGATACCGCCAGCTGCTCCACGAAGACGGGCGGGCCGACCTTGACGATCGGCGTCTTGTTGCCGATGGCCGAATCGATGACGGTGCTCGCGCTCAGCATGGCCTGGGCGTCCTGCCGCCCGGCGGCGATCGCCTGGGCGCAGGCCTGGTCGGTGTCGAGCGTCTGGACCTTGACCCCGACTCGGCGGCGTCGCCACCGGGCCGAGCGACACGCTCTGCAGCTTGCCCTCGAGCCAGTCCTGGTAGGTCGTCGCCGACCCGACGCAGACCGTCTTGTCGGCAAGGCCGTCGAGGGTGGTGATCCCTGACGCGGTCGTGGCGGCCATCTGGGCGGGGGTGTAGTAGTACGGGCGGACTGAAATCGAGCACGGCCTGGCGCGGGACGGTGATCGTCATCGAACCGACGCTGGCGTCCCAGCGGCCGCCCCATGAGCCGGCCGTGATGGTGTCCCAGCCGGGCGTCTCGAACTTCACTCCGACGCCGAGTCGCTTGGCGATCTCGGTCGCGACGTCGATGTCGAAGCCTTCGAACGTGCCGTCGGACTTCAGGAACGACTGCGGCGAGTAGTTCGGGTCGGTCGAGACGACCAGCGTCTTGGCCTTCAGGACCTTGTCGAGCAGGCCGCCCGCGACCGCGGAGGCCGCCACGCCGCTCGAGGCGCGTCCGGCGCTCGAGGCTCCGGCGCTCGCCGCCGGGCTGCCGCCTGCGGACGAACAGGCGGCGAACACCACCGCCGACAGGAAGAGCAATGAGATCATCCGTTTGAACATCGGGTTTCATCCTCCACTTGATCCCCGCATCCGGGCGGTCGAGCCGCCGATGGACCGGGACCGAAGTATGCAACGCTCGAAACGGCGGTGAGCGGACGAGGGGGCGCCCGGGGAGAGGATCGGGGTGGTGAGTCGGCGGGCGAGCGTCCTGACGAGCGGTCCTTGCGGCGCCTGCGATGATAGGCGCCGGGCGCCCGGGACTGGCTGTGGCCGCGTCGAGTCGAACGGCCTCGTCCCTGGTCGACCAGGCGCCGCAAGAGGGGACGGATTGAGGGGGATCGGCAAGCACCTTTACGGCCGCCTGGCGCTCGTTCTTCCGCTCGTCCTCCTCGTCGACGTCGTCGCGCCGGTCACGGTCGTCGCCGCCGTGCCGCGGAGCCCTGATTGCGGTACGGCCAGCGCAGCCGTCCGTGACCAGTGCCAATCGGATCATGGGCGGCACGCCTGGTCCTCTCCCCGTATGCGGCGGTCCGGATCCCGGCCGACCCCACGTGGCGGGAGGACATCGGGCGGGATCGGAACTGGGGGTTCCAGTACCACTCCCTGCGCTGGGTGCTCCCGTTGCTCCAGGCGTATCAGGCGACCGGGAACGACGCATACCGAACGCGCGCGTCGGCGCTCCTGTACGACTGGTACCGCACGAATCCGCGCGGCGGGTCGCCGTCTCCGATGGCCTGGAACGACCACGCCACCGCCTGGCGCGCGAGCGTCTACGCCTGTGCGGCGGACGTGCTCGGCCTTTCGACGTGGTTGCGTGCCGCGCTCGGCCGGAACGGATCGGCCCTTGCGGACCCGAACTTCTACGTGTGGCAGGGCAACCATGCCCTGAACCAGGACATCGGCCTGCTGGACGTCGGTCTGACGCTGGGACGCGCCGACTGGGTGGATCTCGCGATCATCCGGCTGGGCCAGGTCATCCCGACCGACGTCGATCCGCAGGGCGTGAACAAGGAAGGCGCGGTCGGCTACCAGCAGTACATCTACGAACGCGCGAGGGTGGCGGAGGACCGGATCCGCGACGCGGGGAGGGCCGTCCCGTCCGCCTTCGCGCGCGTGGACCTGATGCCCGGCTTCCTCGGCTTCGCGATCCTCCCGGACGGGACCTACGAGGCCCTCGGCGACACCGATCCATCGAGGGCGTCGGTCATCCCGGGGACGGTCGCGGAGTACGCGGCGACTCGGGGAACCGCAGGGCCCGAAGCCCTCGACCGCGTACGCGACCTACAGCCAGGGGTTCGCGTTCGGCAGGACCGGCTGGGGCGAGCACCGGCCGATCGCCGATGAGATCGCCTACACGGTCCGCTTCGGGCCCAAGCCGTTCAGCGACCACCAGCACAACGACGGTGGGGCGCTGACCCTGTACGGATTCGGCACGCGCCTGCTCGTCGACCCGGGCAAGTTCACCTACCAGCGCGACTCGTGGCGGACGTTCTTCACCTCGCGGGCCGCCCACAACGTGCTCACCGTCAACGGCGTCTCGGCCCGACGCTCGTACCCGACGACCCTGTCGACGGCCTCGAGCGCGACGATGAGGCTGTATCGGACGCGCACCTTCACGTACGCGGGCACTCGGCTCGATCGAACGGTCGTCTGGTCGCCCGGTGGCCGCTACCTTCTCGTGGACGACCGTGCCGTGTCCACGCGGTCGCGGACGCTGGTCCAGCGATGGCACCTTGCAGCGGGATCGTCTCCAGCCGCGTCGACGACGGCAGTCTGGACCCGTCGGACCCGTGGCAATGTCATGGTTCGCCAGCTGGCCGGCGGAACGATCCGGACGGTCACCGGAACCACGTCGCCCATCCAGGGTTGGGTGTCGCCGAGCTTCGGGCGAAGGGTGGCGGCCCCCGTGGTCCAGACGACCAAGTCCGGCACCAACGTCCGGTTCCTGACGCTGATCGTCCCGTCGACCGGCTCGCGGCCGACGTCGTCGATCTCGAATCTGCGCCTCTACTCGGACGGGTTCGACGTGCGTGTCGGGGTCAACGGGCGCGTCGAGCGCGTCGTCGTGCGCTCGACGGGGTCGAGCGTGACGGTCCTCTCGGCGCCACCGACGCCGACGCCGACGCCGACTCCCACGCCGACGCCGTCCCACCCACGCCGACTCCCACGCCGACTCCGACTCCCACGCCGACACCGACGCCGACGCCGACACCGACCCCACGCCTACGCCGACTCCGACTCCCACGCCGACGCCGACGCCCACGCCGACGCTGACTCCGACGCCCACGCCTACGCCGACGCCGACTCCCACGCCGACTCCGACGCCCACGCCGACACCGACGCCCACGCCGACTCCGACGCCACGCCTACCCCGGATGGCTGATCTCGACCGGAGCCGCGCGATGCCGATCGGCGACCGCGCGCGCCGCCTGGCCGCGCTGCTGTCGGTCGTGCTGCTGGTCGGCGTGGCCGCGCCGGCGCGCGCGCTGGCCGCGGTCCCGGCAAGCCCCGATTGCGGGATCGCCAGTCCGGCGATCGTGTCCCGCGCCGACCAGATCATGGCCGGCAGGCTGGTCCTCAGTCCGTATCCCGCCGTACGGATCCCGATCGACCCGACCTGGCGCGAGGACATGTCGCGCGACGACAACTGGGCCTTCCAGTACCACTCGCTGCGCTGGATCCTGCCGCTGCTCCAGGCGTACCGGGCGACCGGGGAGACCCGCTACCGGGACCGGGCGTCGGCCCTCCTGTCCGACTGGTACCGCACGAATCCACGTGGCCGATCAGCGTCGCGGCATGGCCTGGGACGACCACAGCACGGCGTGGCGGGCGGGCGTCTACGCCTGCGCCGTGTACGTGCTCGGCCGCCCGGCGTGGCTGCGAGCCGCTCTCACGCGACATGGCTCCGCGCTCGCCGATCCCGGCTTCTATGTCGTCGTCGGGAACCATGCCCTCAACCAGGACATCGGTCTCCTCGACGTCGGTCTCACGCTGCAGCGGACCGATTGGATCGATCTGGCCGTGGCGCGGCTGGGGCGGGTCATCGTGACCGACGTCGATCCTCAGGGCGTCAACAAGGAGGGCGCGATCTTCTACCAGCAATACATCTATGGGCGCGCCAGGGTCGCCGAAGGGCGGATCCATGACGCTGGCAAGGCGATCCCGGCGACCTTCGCGAGGGTGGACCGGATGCCCGCTTTCCTGGCCCTCGCGATCCTTCCGGACGGGACGTACGAGGCGCTCGGCGACACCGACCCGACGAAGGCGTCGGTGATCCCCGGGACCGTCGCCGAGTACGCCGCGACGAGCGGCGCCTCAGGGCCCAGGCCGGCGACCACGTTCGCGCAGTACGGCCAGGGGTTCGCATTCGGCAGGACCGGGTGGGGCGAGACGAGGCCACTGATCGATGAGATCGCCTACACGGTGCGGTACGGGCCGGCTCCGTCGAGCAGCCACCAGCACGAGGACGGCGGGGCGCTGACCGTCTACGGCTTCGGCACCAGGCTGCTCGTCGACCCGGGCAGGTTCACGTACCAGCGCGACGCCTGGCGGGCGTTCTTCATCTCGCGCGCCGCCCACAACGTCCTGACCGTGACCGGGGTCGCGTCACGCCGCTCCTACCCGACGTCGCTCGCGTCGAGCATCGAGCGCGACCATGCGGCTGTACCGCCTGCGCACGTACACGTATCCGGGCACGAGGCTCGACCGGACCGTGGTCTGGTCGCCGGGCGGTCAGGTACTTCCTCGTCGACGATCGCGCGGTGTCGACAGGGAGCCGGACCCTCGTCCAGCGCTGGCACCTCGCGCCGGGCTCATCGCCGGCCGCCTCGGCCACCTCGGTCTGGACACGGCGCGCGCGGGGCAACGTGCTCGTTCACCAGCTGGCGGGTGGCACGATGCGCCTGGTCAGCGGGACCACGTCGCCCATCCAGGGCTGGGTCTCGCCGAGGTTGACGCGTCGGGTGGCCGCGCCCGTGATCGAGACGCGCAAGACGGGCACCAACGTCCGGTTCCTGACCATCATCGTGCCGTCGGCCCAGTCAGGACCCGCGGTGTCGATCTCGGCCGTGCGGCTCTACCCGGACGGGTTCGACGCGCGGGTGGCGGTCAACGGTCGGGTCGAGCGGGTCGTGGTGCGATCGACCGGTTCGAGCATCAGGGTCATCTCGGCCGCGCCGGCTTCGGCAGCGGAGGCGGCAGGGTCGTAGTCCCCCGACGCCTGACGGTACGGGTCCCTCCCCGGCCCCCTGTACCCCTTTTCTATCGAGTGGCACCTTTCGCCACGTTCCCTCGCGTCGCACGCTCACGGCGTCCATCGGTCACCGGGAATCGATTCACCGGAGCGCGAACGTGGCGCAGGAAGCCCTCAGCGGATCGGACGTCGAGCCGGGACCGGACGCCCCCGCGCCGGCCGCGCCGCCGACCACCACGCGGCGCCGATTCCTTCGCTACCTGGTCGGATTCTCGGCCGTCTCGACGATCGCGCTGGTCTTCACGCCGGTCGTCGCGTTCCTCGTCCCACCGAAGACGAGCAGCACCGGGGCCGGCGGCAAGACCCTGGTCGGCACGACGGCTGACGTGCCGATCGGGAAGGGCAAGGTCGTGCCCCTCGGCAGCAAGCCGACGATCGTCATCAACACCGAACAGGGCGTGAAGGCCTACTCGGCCATCTGCACCCACCTCGGCTGCATCGTCGCCTTCGACGAGACCAACGGCAACATCGCCTGCCCGTGCCACGACGGTCGGTTCAATCCGACCACCGGCGCGGTCGTCTCAGGGCCACCGCCGGCCCCGCTGTCACCGGTGACGGTGAGCGTCGAGGAGGACCAGATCTTCCTCGTCCAGGCCTCCTGACATGACCGCCGACACAGGCACCCGCCAGACCCCGCCCGAGCGAACCCCGGACTGGATCGACACGCGGACCGGGGTCCGCGACCTGCTGCCCGCACTGCTCCACGTCCGGATCCCGGCCGAGGCACGAACCTTCTACTTCGGCGGGATCGCGCTGTTCCTGTTCCTGATCCAGGCCGCGACCGGCACGCTCCTCGCGCTCTACTACCAGCCGACCCCGAACGCGGCCTACGACAGCATCGTCGCGATCATGAGCGACATCAATTTCGGGTGGCTCATCCGGAGCATCCACCACTGGGCGGCGAACCTGATGATCCTGTTCGTCGTCCTGCACCTGCTGCGGATCTTCTACCAGGCGGCCTTCAAGTTCCCGCGGGAGCTGACCTGGATCGTGGGCGTCGGTCTGCTCGGGGCCACGATGGTCTTCGGCTTCACCGGCTACCTGCTCCCGTGGGACCAGCGGGCCTACTGGGCGACGGTCGTCGGGACGGAGATCGCGGGGTCCGTGCCGATCATCGGTGACCAGCTGCTGCTGCTCCTGCGCGGCGGCGCCGACGTCACCGAGGCGACCCTCAGCCGCTTCTTCGGGATCCACGTCCTCGTGATGCCGATCGCCCTGGCCGGCCTGCTGGTGATCCACCTGACGATCGTCCACAACCTCGGGCTGGCGAACCCGAAGAAGCCGGAGCCGCGCGTCGGCAAGCCGACCGGCCCGACAAAGCCGTTCTTCCCCGACTACGTCCTCGACGAGGTCATCGCCTGGTACTTCATCCTCGCGATCCTCGTCGTCCTCGCCTCGATGTTCCCGGCCGGCCTCGAGGCCAAGGCGAACCCTCTGGAGACGCCTGCCCACACGAAGCCCGAGTGGTACTTCCTCGGCGTCTACGAGTTCCTCAAGCTCGTGCCGCGGACAGTCGGCATCCTGCTGCCGATGGTCGGTCTCGGCCTGCTGACCGTCTGGCCGTTCCTGGAGCGGAGTCCCGAGGTGCTGATGCGCCGGCGGCTCATCGTGGTTCTGCTGGCGACCGCTCTCCTGGCCGTCGGTGTCGTGCTCACGATCGTCGGATACCAGAGCTGATGGACCTTTCGGCCGATCCACGGACCCCTCGAGCGGACTCGGCGACCGCGGCGTCACGCCGGATCCGATACCTGCTCGTGTCGCGGCAGTCTCGCAGTCGGTCTCTTCCTTGCCTTCGCAGGTTCGGCGGTGGCCGTGGACCCGTCGCCCTCGGCTTCGGCGCTGCCGGCCCCCTCCGAAAGCCCCGCCCCGTCGGAGGGCGCCACCCCGATCCCGACCCTGTCGGTCGTCGAAGAGTCTCCCAGCCCCGAACCCAGCATCCCCGTCCTCATCCCGCCTGCGCCGAAGCCCATCGAGCACAAGACCGACGGGGACCGGAACAGCTGCTACGACTGCCACTCCGCGGTCAACAACCAGCAGAAGACCATCGCCGCGGCCTGGAAGTCGAGCATCCACGGCCAGAACGGTGTCACCTGTGCCGATTGCCACGGTGGCGACCCGACGACGGACCGGATCGGCGTGGCGATGGATCCGGCGGCCGGGTTCATCGGCAAGCCCAGCCGTGACGTGGCGGTCGGCGTGTGCGGCGGCTGCCACTCGGATGCGACGCGGATGCAGCAGTTCAAGCTCCCGACCGACCAGTACACCAAGTACTACAACAGCGTCCACGGCCAGCGGCTCGCGACCGCCGCCGACACCCGGGTCGCCATCTGCATCGATTGCCACGGCTCCCACGACATCAAGAAGGCATCGGATCCGTCGGCTGCCGTCTTCCCCACCAACGTCCCGAAGCTCTGCGCGAGCTGCCACGCGGACTCGGCCCGGATGCAGCCGTACGGCATCCCGACCGACCAGTTCGAGGTGTACCAGAAGAGCGTCCACGGCCAGGCGCTGCTGGTGAAGGGCGACACGCGGGCGCCGAGCTGCGCCTCGTGCCATGGCTCTCACGACGCCAAGCCGCCGACCTCGGACACGGTCGTCAACGTCTGCGGCAAGTGCCACACCGCCACCGAGGACCTGTACAAGCAGAGCCGGCACTCCGAGCTGGATCGGGCGGGGCCGAAATGCTGGACCTGCCACGGGACCCACGACGTGTCGCAGCCGTCTGAAGCGATGTTCTTCCACGTCACGCCGCCCGAGTACGTCTGCTCCACCTGCCATGACCTCGACACCCGGCAGCTGCGGATCGAGCTCACGCGCTTCGCGGACCCGGCCGATCGAAAGTGCGACACCTGCCATCACCCGGATTCGGACATCTATGCCCAGGCGAAGGCGATCGACAGCTCGCTGGCCGCCGCCGAGGGGGCGTACAAGGACGCCGAGGCGCGGATCGCCGATGCCGCCGCCCTCGGGATGATCGTGAGCGACGCGGACGTCGCATTGACCGAGGCCAAGACGAGCCTCATCAAGGCCCAGGCCGCGGTCCACACGACCAAGCTGACGCTCGTCGCCTCGACCGCCGGCGACGCCGAGACCAAGGCGGATTCCGCCGCGTCGATGGCGCAGGAGAAGCTCGACGAGAGCGTCTTCCGCAGGAGCGCGATGGTCATCGTGGTCGCCCTGATCCTGCTGATCGTTGTCGCCCTGCTCCTGCTCAAGCGCGAACTCGCGCGCGACGAGCGCGCCGGACGGCCGTCCGGCCCCTGAAGCCCTGTCTCGCCCCCGGCATCAACCGGATCCATGACGTCGCGATGGCGGTCGGCACGATGGCCGCACCGGACATGTGCATCGCGATGCTCGACGTGGTCGACTGGATCGACGAGGTCCTGATCCCGCACGCGGCCTGGGAGGAGACCTGGCTCTACCCGGAGTTCGAGCGCCGGGCGGGGACGCCATGGGCGACCCGCGCCATGGCCTTCGAGCACCATCAGATCCGCGACGTCGCGCGCAGGATCGTGGCCGAGCGCGAACGTCTCCGCAAGCAGCCGGCGAAGGCGGACATGCAGGCCGCGCGCGCCGACCTGTTCGCGCTCGAGGCACTCCTGCGGGCGCATATCGAGCGCGAGGAGCGCTTCCTCCTGCCGCTGCTGATGGACGAGGTGCCGGTGACGCTCGCTGCGTCCTGAGCGTCCCTCGCCCGCGTCCCCGCCGATCCTGGACGAGACGACGACCGGCCCGGCCGGCGGTGCCCGTGCCCTGCTCCGCGGCTCGTGGCTGCCAGTCAGCACCGGGCCCTCGAAGCTCGCGCGAAGCCCGCGCGAACCCGTGTCCGGCGTCCGGATGGTGCGTGGCAGGCACAGGTCCCGTCGGTGGAGCCCGCCGTGACGAGGTCCTCGTGCGCTGGACGCTTCCGTGCTGACTGCCAACCACCATCGTGGGTCGCGTCCATCGTGGCTCGCGTCCATCCCACGGTCGTGGGGCTGTCACGCTCAGGGTCGCGCGTCTTCGTCGCCGGCACGCCCGCCGCCCCGCTTGCTCGTCGACCAGGCGGTCGACGGCGGAGGCCGGCACGGCCCGGATCACGTCCCGATCGGCGGATCTGGTGTCCGGCGGTCGACGGCCGAGGTCCGCATCGCGTCCCTGCCGTTCGACGGCGCCACGTGGCGGTCAGACCGCCGCGCCGACCCTCGCTCGCTCGTACCCGGCCGCGAAGGCGGCCAGGTTCGCCTTGAGGATCTCCGGCCGGCCGCCGACCAGCTCGGCCAGGGCCGCCTCCACGGACGCCGTCGTGACGATCGGCCGCCGGGCCACGAGTCCGCCAAGCGCGACGACGCTGACGTAGCGGTCGTCGCCGGCCGTCCGGGCCAGCTGCGTGCAAGGCAGCCTCACGGCCTCGATGTCCCGACCGATCCGGCTCAGCCTCGATCAATGAATCGTTGATGATCAGGAGACCGCCGGGCGAGAGCAGCGGCGCCTCTCCGACGCCGAACCGTCGGCACGCTGCGCGCGAGGTTCGGGGCAGGTTCCGCCAGGCGTCGAGCAACGCTCGCTGCGTGGCGTCCTCGGCCAGGTACGGGTCGCGCAGGATCCGGCGCGCGACCGAATGGAGCTCGTCGCCGACGCGCTCGATCAATGCGTCGAACGCTCCTTCGTCGCCGTGCATCGCCCGCTCGACGAGCTTCCGCTCCATCCCTCACCCCTGGCCGACCTCGCTGGAGGGCCGGTTCGGGGAGTATGAGTCGCGGTCGCCGCGATTCGTTCAACCGCATCCTCGCGCGATGCGCGGCCACGATCAGCCGCTGTCGAGGCTCGATCCAAACGCCCTTGTTCACCTTGCGTTCCCGGACGATACTTGAGTCATGGCTCAACTGTTCGCGTCCGAGATCGACGCCGAGGCGTGCTCCACCGAGTGCATCCACCCGGACCTCATCGCGCCGCTGCTCGGGCGCTCACTCGGGTCCGACGGCGCTCGGCTCGTGGCCGATCTCTTCGCCACCCTGGCCGACCCGTCGCGCGCACGGATCCTCCACCTCCTCGCCATCAGCGATCGCGAGCTGTGCGTGTGCGACATGGCCCTCGTCATCGGGATGAGCGTGTCCGCCCTCTCCCACCAGCTGCGGTTCCTGCGCGAGCGCGGCGTCGTCGAGCGACGGAAAGCCGGCCGGGTCGCCTACTACCGGCTCGTCGACGATCATGTTCGCGGGCTCGTGAACGGTGCGGCGACGCACGTTGCGGAGGGCGGCTCGTGATGGGCCACGATCACGCAGGACGCTCCGCGGCCGCGGCGAACCGGTCAAGGCTCGTCGCCGTGCTCGCGCTGTCGGTGGCGATCCTCGTGGTCGAGGTCGCAGGTGCGATCGTCGCGAACAGCCTCGCGCTGCTTGCGGACGCGGGCCACGTCCTCACCGACGTCGCCGGGATCGTGATGGCCTTGCTCGCGATCTGGATCGCGGGGCGCCCGACGTCGAGCGACCGGACGTTCGGCTACCTCCGCCTCGAGATCTTCGCCGCAGTCGGGAACTCGTTGCTCCTTTTCGGGGTCGCCGCGGTCGTGCTGTACGAGGCCTGGCGGCGGCTGGCCGCACCGCCGGAGGTAGCCTCGGGACCGATGCTCGTGTTCGCGCTCGTCGGGCTCGCGGGCAACGGGATCTCGCTGTTCCTGCTCCGTGACGCACAGCGCGAGAGCCTGAACATGCGCGGTGCCTACCTCGAGGTGCTCGGCGACCTCGTCGGGTCGGCTGCGGTCATCGTGGCGGCGGTCATCATCGCGGTGACCGGTCGGAGTGGGGCCGACATCGTCGCGTCGGTCGCGATCGGCCTGCTGATCCTGCCTCGCACGTTCTCGCTCCTGCGCGACGCGACCGACGTATTGCTGGAGGCGACGCCGAAGGGGATCGACATGGATCGCGTCCGCGCCCACATCCTCGAATCCCCCGGGGTGATCGATTGCCACGATCTCCACGCCTGGACGATCACGTCAGGGATGAATGTGCTCTCCGCGCACGTCACGATCCGCCCCGACGCCGAGCCTGCGAACGTGCTCGACGCCCTGTGCGGCTGCCTGTCGGCCGACTTCGATATCGAGCACAGCACGTTCCAGCTCGAAACGACCGACCGGCGCCGGCTGGAGGAGCGGAGTCACGCCTGAGGCGCTCCGACCGGGTGGCGCCGAGTGCGCCGAGGACGCGACGTCCTATCCGTCTTCCAGCTGGATGCGGATGCGCTTGTTGATCCGCCCCTTCGACTCGTAGCCCGTGACCCGGATGCGTCCCACCTCGCTGGTGTTGGCCACGTGCGTTCCACCATCGGCCTGCAGGTCGAGGCCGACGATCTCGATGGTGCGGATCTCCTCGATGCCCGGCGGCAGCAGATTCACCTTCGTCCGGATCAGGTCGGGGATGGCGAATGCCTCGTCCCGGGGCAGGACCGCGACACGCACATCGCGGGCGGCCGACAGCTCGGTGTTGACGGAGGCCTCGATGGCGTCGACCAGATCGCCCGACATCCGCTCGAACTCGAAGTCCATCCGGCCGGAGCCCGGTTCCATGTTGCCGCCGGTGACGAGCGCGCCGTAGTCGCGCCAGACGACACCGCACAGTGCGTGCAGCGCCGTGTGGGTGCGCATGAGCGCGAGGCGCCGCGCCCAGTCGAGGTCGACCTCGAGGCGGTCCCCGACCGTCGGAGGCTCGACCGCGGGATCGAGCTCGTGGACGATCTCGCCGGCCACCTTCCGGGCGCCACGGACCTCCCACGTGCGACCGTCGGAGGCTCGCAGGAGCACGCCACGATCGGCGGGCTGACCGCCGCCACCGGGATAGAAGACGGTCGCGTCGAGCACGACCAGTGGCGCCGGGGCACCCTCCGGCCGCTCGACCGCCACGACGCGCGCCTCCGCGCGGCGGGCGTATGCATCCGTGTAGCAGATCTGGAGATTCATGAGGGGAGGGTACGGGATGGGCTTTGTCCTCGTGCCGGATGGCCGGCCGGGTGGTTCGGGAAAATCGGTCGGGTGGCCGTGGAGCGGCACGACGCACGCTCCAGGTGGTCGACCCGGCAGCGGCGCGCCCTACGTTCGAGCGGCGCGATTCGCAGCGGCGGCCGTCTCGCCTGCGTCGTCGCGCTTGCCCTCCCCGCCGTGCCCTTTCTTGTCGGGGTCGTCGGTGTCGTGCCAGTGGGCCTTGTCGGGAAATGCGCGCATCAGGTGGCGCAGCAGCCGATGGAGCGCCGCGCGGTCTGCCTCGTCGAGGACCGAGGCGATCATCGCCTCACGCCGAGCCTGCGTGCCGACGGTCTTGTCCCACGTGGCGTGGCCCTCCTCGGTCGGCTCGACGAGCGTGCCGCGGCGGTCGTTCGGGTCGGGCAGCCGACGGATGAGACCGGCTGCCTCCATGCGATCGAGCCGGTTGGTCATCGCCCCGCTCGACAGCCGCATGTCGGCAGCCAGCTGTCCCGGAGATCGCCGGTAGGGCGGTCCGTAGCTGCGCAGACGACCCAGCAGGTGGTAAGCGCGGCGATCGAGCCCGAACTGAACGAGCGTCTCGTCCATCGAGCGATCGAAGCCTTTGGCCAGGATCTGGATCCGCTCGACGATGCCCTCGGCGACCGGGTCGAGGTCGGGGATCTCGCGCCCCCAAACCAGGAGCATCTCGTCGAGGTGGTCGAACCCCTCGTCCGGCGTTGTCATGCCGGAAGTCTGCGCGCAATCCTGACTCGATGTCAAGTTTCTTTGTATCGTGTCTCTTGACATCGAACTATCTCCCCGTTATCGTGGACGCACCGTTCGATATCGAGAGTCTTTACATCGAGACGCGAGTCGAGCAGGAAGGGTCCGGAAGGGGGCGCCAGATGTATTCGATGGAGATGGAAGCGGAGCGCCGCCGAGAGGTCCTCGCCCAGGCGACACGCCGCGAACGACCGCATCGGGCCGCAACCGAAGCCGCGAAGCGCGGCTGGCGTGCCGGCAACGATGGATCCGCCGCCACCCTCACCGCACGGCCGTCCGACGAAACAGCCAGGGCGACATCCGGTTTGCGCGGCTGATCGTCACGCGGCGGACACCCGTCAGGGCCGCGCCACGACGTCAGGGGCGGCGGAGCTCGACACGGCGGACCTAGCCGGCGGCGGAAGGGGCGCGCGATGGACGCTCCCCGACTCGCCCCGATCTACTGGGCGGTCAGCGACCCCGTCATCGTGGGATGGACACTGCAGACGAACGAGTACGGCCCGGGGTCCAGGGCAGGCACGTCGTAGGTCCTCGTGCCGACCCCGTTGAAGATCTCGCCCTTGAAGAGCTCGGGGCCGGTCGGGCCGCCCTGGTGGATCGAAACGTTGTGCGGCGTGCCCGCGTCCTTGTTCTCGAACTGGATCTGGAACGGCGCCCCGGCCGCGACCGTCACGTCCGACTGCTCGAACTTGATCCCCGAGGCGCTGATCTGCACGACCGCTGTCGAACCTGAACCGGCGGGTGACGGCGCGCCGGACGGCGCGCCAGACGCCGCGCCACTCGGAGGAGCCCCGGATGCGCCACCGATGGCACCCGAAGCGGCCGCCGCGCTCGGCGCGGGCGTGGCCGACGGAGCCGGCATATAGGTCCATCCCGGAGCGGCACTCGAACAGCCGGCGGCGATCGCGACGATCGCGACGACCAGGACCACGAACAAGAGGGGCGCGGGGCGCATGTGCATCGGGCCTTTCTGGGCACTGGTGGCCGCTTTGTGACCGGGCGGAAGGACTCTACCGCGCCGGCTTCGCACTTGTCGTGGGCCACGGATCTGGGGCGCGGCGGGTCCGCAACCTCGATAGTACCTGAGGGTTAGGGTCTGTCGGTACCAATGGTCCGTGTGTCGCCGAGCGGGCGACGGCCATAGTCTGGCGTGCACCACATGTGAACGGATCGCGATCCAGAGCCCCCTCCAGCCCGGAGTACCGAACGATGCCCCAGACCCTCGCACGCCGCGCGTGGCGCATCGCCCTCACCGTGGGCCCCCTGGCCGCCATCGCGCTGACCATGGCCAACGGCGTGAAGTGGTATTGAACTGACCGATCCCTCGCTCGGCCGGGCCCATCCGGACCGAGCGACCGCTGCCCGACCGAGACCCGGAGACCTCCCTCCGGGTCTCGCGGTTTTCGCCCGGCAAGTCGTCAATGGCGCTCGGTGAGACCGAGCCGGATGGCGACCGCTGCTGCCTCGACCCGGCCCGACACCTCGAGCTTGGCCAGGATGTTGCCGACGTGGACCCCGACCGTCTTCTGGCTGATGAAGAGCCGCTCACCGATCTCCCGGTTGGTCCGGCCGAGGGCGACGAGCCCGAGCACCTCACGCTCGCGACCGCTCAACCCGAACGTATCCGGCCGGCGGCCGCGCCCAGGCGGATCCCCGGCCACGGCTCGAACGATCTCGGAACGACCATCGACTCCGGCGTCGGAAGCTCTCGACTTGCCGTTTCCTTCGATCCCGAGGCCGACCGGCGGACGCCTGTCCGCCAGCACCTCATCCACTTCCGCCGGCAATGGGATCCGAGCCCGGCCCGCGAGTTCCCGCAGCTCGCGCAGGAGCGGCTTGGCTCGCAGACCCAGGGCGAGCTCCACCGACTCGAGAAGCGGGGCCTGGGCGCTCGCCCGTCCCGATCGGCCCGTGCGCGATCCGAGCACGGCCTCGGCCTGCCGCCATTTGGCGAGCGCCACGTCGTACGGCGCATCGAGCGCGGCCCAGGCTCTGGCGACGGTCCGCCAGACCGCCGGGGCGTCGTCTCCTTCCAGGCGCCGCTGAAAGGCACGCGCGGTGGCGAGGGACGCCTCCGCGACCCGGCGTGATCCGGCCGAGCTCGGGGCACCTCCCGCACGAACCAGCCCTGTCGCCTCGCGGAGCACATCCGCGGTGCGTTGGCGTGCCGCGGCGAGGGGCGCGAGCTGTCGGTTCTCGCGGGCCTCGGCGGCGGCCGCCGCATCGACGCGCGCGACCATCGCGGCGATCCGCGAGGCAAGGATCCATTCCTCGGTCTCCCGGACGCTCGCCCAGCCACGGTCGACCGACCTGCTCGCGTCGGCGATGTCGTTGCGCCACAGCGCGAACGACGCCGCGGCCAGGTAGTACAGGCCTGCGAGCTGCGGTTCGCGCAGAGCGTAGAACTCCATGATCGTCTGGCCGAGGAGTCGGGAAGCATCGGCGCCGGCATCGGTCTCGATCTCGACGACCGCGAGCTGGAGGACGGCGGCCAGATAGACGACGCCGACGGGGAGCCAGCTCATCGCCCGGAGGCTGACGTCGCGGGCTTCCTCCCAGCGACCGAGGAGAAAGAGCGATTCGGCCGCGTTGCCGGCCAGAAAGTTGCCGTACACAGCCTCGAGGCCGGACCGCTTGGCGTCCTCGATACCCGCGTAGGCCACATCGACCGCTTCTGCGCGGCGACCCACGAGATCGAGCACGGTCGTGAGGTTGGCCCGGATCCGGAACAGCGCATCCGGATCGGCGAGCTCCTGTGCCGAGCGCTCCGCTTCGCGCAGAAGGTCGATCGCGCGGTCGGGGTCGCGTCCCCAGGCGAGCGCGACGGCGAGCGACGTCATGGCGTGGATCTCCTGAGCGCGCGCCACGGGCTCGGTGGCACGGGCGACCCGGATCGCCTCCTCCGCCAGGAGCGCCGCCTCGGTGAAGATACCGTCGAGCATCTTCAGCTGGGCCAGCGTGGCGAGGACGGTCGCTCGTTCCGGGGTGGGATCGCGCGGCACGAGCTCGACGGCCCGGCGGGCGGCCAGCATCCCTCCGGCCGGATCGCCCGCTGCCCGACGGATGAGGGCAAGCCGGGCATGAAGGAGACCGAGTCTGACCCGATCGCGTCGCGGGTCGAGCCCCGCGATCGCAGCCTCCATGTAGCTCGTCGCCCGCGACGTCCGACCGACTGCGAACGCCGCCTCCGATGCGCGCACCTCGAGATCGACCACATCCGACGGTGGCGCGCCCCGCCGCCGCGATGCACCGGCCTGGCCGGGGCCCTCGGGCAGGGACAGCGCGAGCTCGAGGGCCGCCAGCTCGTCCGCGGCCGCATGGCGCGCGCCCGCGAAGCCCGCGGCGTCGATCGCGGCCGCGCGCGCTGCGCCGGGGTTCGATGCCGCCATCCAATGCCAGGCGATCGCTGCCGGAGGACCCTCGAGGCTCATCGCCAGCGCGGCGTGGTAGCGCGTTCGCGTCATCGGCAGGAAGTCGCGCGCCAGCGCCCGTCCGATCGACTCGTGCCGGAACGCCAGGGTCCCGTCGGCGTCCACGATGAAGCCCGCCTCGATCGCCTCGTCGACGCCCGCCCGCAGGTCGGCGTCGAGGACGCCGTCGCCCTGCCGCGGATGGCTGACCGACCGGGGGGCGGAGCGGCTCGCGCCTGCTTCGAAGGCCGCAGCCACGGCCGCCAGCCGGTCCGGCCGCATGGGCCCGCCCGCAAGAGCCAGGATCCGCGCCACCCTTCGGCATTCCGCGGACCGGATCGCCATGCGCTCGACGACCAGCTCGTCGAACGAGCCCGTCAGCGACACGTTGGGAAGCTCGCGGCGGGCCGCCAGCAGCTCTTCGACGACGAGCGGCAGCCCGTCGGAACGCTCGGCGACCAGCAGCAGGAGGCTCGCCGAGGCTCGTTCGCCCTGGATCCCCTCGATCAGGGCGGCCAGCTCGTCGCGGTCGAGCGGCTCGATCGTGACCCGGTCGGGTGGCCGGGGCCCCGCCTCCATCGCCACGAGATCGACCAGCCACGGGTCGTCCCGGCCGCTCACGTCGGGCTGGAACGTTCCGACGATGGCCAGTCGCTGGTCCCGTGAGATGCGCGCGAGGAACGTGATGAGCGCGCGGGTCGCGGCATCGGCGCGATGGAGGTCCTCGATGATGAGCAGCACAGGATGCTCGTCCCCCATCCGGCCGAGCAGACCGAGGATGCCCTCCATGACCCGCGCCTGGCGGCGCTCCGGCGCGGTGATGCTGCGGTCTGGCGTCCAGCCCTCGAGCTCGGTCAGCCGATCGCCGAGGTCCGGCAGCAGCCGGACGATCTCGCTGGCGGCCGAACCGAGTCGAGCGGCCAGGACATCCGACGGCAGATGCCGGAGCACCGGTCCCACGGACCGCACGATCGGTCCGTATGGTTCGTCGGCGCCGTCCGGCCACGCCGCCGCTCGCAGGATGGTCATGGGAGCGCCCAGCGAGCCCATCCGGGCTGTCGCCTCGTCGAGGAATCGCGAGACGCCGACTCCGGCCGTGCCGCTCACCAGGACGGTCCGGGCCCGGCCGTGGGCGGCGTCGTCGAGCCGCGCGGCCAGACGCCCGAAGGCAACATCGCGTCCCACGTATCGCTCGCTCGTGTACCTGGCGGGCATGGCCCATTCTAGGACCGGTGGTGCGTCCCGGAAACGGTCCCTGCTGTCGCCGGCGGCCCTCGCTGACGCCGCCGGGCACTCCCCGTTCCGGGCAGAGAGCGGCCCGCGTCAGGCGTCGCGGCGTCGTGCGTCCATGTAGGCCTCGAGGATCCCGCGTCCCCCATCCGCGTCGCCCATCGTCCACGAGTCGGCCGCGAGCGGCATGGTCGCCGTCGGTCCGTCGCCGTCCTTGCGTTCGTCGACGATGTCGCCGAGCGTCATCTTGTGGAGCCAGCCTTGCTGGCCGTCCGGGGCCAGCGACCAGCCAGTAGGCGCCCTGCTTCTGGAGGAGCTGGACCTCGTCGCCCTCGTCGAGGTAGCCGATCTCCGTTCCCCGCAGCTCATCGGGCTCGTCGAGCAGCCTGACGACCCGATACCGGATCAGTCGCCGCTCGTGCCCGTCGAGCGGACCAACGAGGGCCTTCTCGAAGGTCAGGCGTGGCGCCACGTTGCCGTCGCGGCTCGGATCGGTCTTGCGTGCCAGCAGGAGCGACGGGCGTCGCAAGCGCGGCATGAGCGCCTCCTGCTCGGCCGTGAGGCCTGCGTGCGTTGCTGTGCCGTCCATAGACGAAAGCACCACGGCCGCGGCGACTCCGGCCGTGCCGACGCCGGTTGCCGCGGATGCGGCCAGCACCTCGTCGGGCGCCGGCGGGTCGCCGTCCCGCCGCCGGCGACCGAACAGCCCGAAGGCCATCGCGAACGTGGCCGCGCCGGTGGTCGTGGCGAGGGTCGGAGCGACACCGAGCTCGACGAAGACCGGGACCCGCAAGCCGGTGGCTGAAAGGACGCCGGCCAGCGGCCCCCTGGCTCGACCGGAGTGGCTCGATCCGGGGGTGGCGCCGACGACTCCTGCGGACGGGTGGGGCGTCAGCGGCCGGGATCCTCGTTGGGCTGTGGTCGTTCTCGATCATCGCCGGCGGGGCCCTGGTCGTTGCAGGCACGGACCAACTCGCGTCCGTGCTCGCCGGCATCCGCTCGGGCCGTCAGCTCGTCTCGCCCGTCCTGCGGGTCCTCCACGACCTGCCGGCCGACGTGGTCCTGGCGATCGGCGTGGTTCCCGACCATGGCCGTCCGATCCCGGAGCTCGTCATCGGAGGATTCGGGACCGCGGTCGTTCACGGTGGTGCGCCACAGGAGATGGTGCACGACCGCCCAGACGGCTCGCCGGCATGGCCCGGCACCGACTGGCGCCCCACGGACGATCGGCTTGTCCGTCTCGCCCAGGACGCCGAACGAGTCAGACGATGGCTGAGGGACGGGGATCTCGACTTTGTCGTCCGCGTGCACGCTGCGCTCGTGACGACCGACACGACCATCGAGCGCACCCCGGCCTGCGCGGTGATCACCGAAACGCAGATCCCTGCCTGGCTGGCTGCCCTGCCGCAGCAGCGGAGTCTGACGGCGGGCCGACGCTCGAAGATCGTGGCCATGGTCCGCGCGGCGGTCGAGGACGCGCAGCCGACCGAAGCTGGGCGAAGGGACGGCGGCCGTGGTGGGTGGTAGGGGAGCCAGGACTCGAACCTGGAACCAGCGGGATATAAGCCCGCCGCTCTGACCGATTGAGCTACTCCCCCGCGGCGATGCTACACCGCCGGCCCGAGGGAGGCGTCGGAGATGACTAGAGGCGGCTCAGCATCCGCGTGATGCCGCGCAGACCCTTCGAACGCCATGGTTGCTGCGCCGCGGCCTTGTCGTCGCCGGCTTCCCTCGTCGTCGATCCGTCGACGACCCGAACGTCCGCTCCGCCCGGCGCGAAGGCACGCGCGGGCAGGCGCGCGGCGAACGCGCGCTCCTCCTCGGTCTGGTCGATCTCGAGGGGAAGCTCATCTGGGTCGAACGGTTTGGGCGCCACGACAGTGGCAGGAGGCCGGGCGTAGGCCGGCGCGCCGACCAGCCTTGGGAGGGCACCGGGGATTTCGTCTATGTCCATGTGCATCCTCGATCGAGCTGGGCGCGTCGGATACCCGATCGGCCCGAAGACGATTCCGTCCGGACGATACACCGTCGCGCGGAGCCTGGAACCCCCTCTCCGGCGCCTCGGACCAAGGAAGTGGTGCCTGCGCGCACCTGCCCGCGTCAGCCGAACAGGGGCCGGATGATCTGCACGGCGGCCACCATGACCAGGTAGGCGATCGGGACGGCCGCGAAGAATCCGAGGGCCGCGCTCCATGCGCTGCGCTTCGCGACGGTGCCGGAGCCGCTGGGCTGGGGGACCACCAGGTACGTGACCGCGCTGCCGATCGCGAGCACCAGCACCATGTACAGCGCGACGGCCAGAACGCGGAGATCGCCCCCCGGCAGGTGGGCGCCCCGGCTCAGGGCGACGTCGTAGACGAGGTAGGCCACTGCCAGGATGACCGCGACGGTCAGGCTCGCCATGACCGCCCGGACGACCGGCCGTGGCGCGTTTCGGAACTGCCGCCAGCCGGATCTCGGCCCACGAGCGGCGGGCGACGGGCCGAGGCGGGCCTCCGGCCGCCGTCATGCGCCCCCGAGGATCGTCAGCGTCCGCCGCGGCGGGATCGTCCCGGGGGTGTGCGCGGCGAGCAGTTCGACCGCTCCGGCGAACCGCTCCAACTCCTCGTCCGACGAGAAGAAGCCGACGCTGATCCGGAGCGCGTCGAGACTCGTGATCGTCCGCGTGATGGCGAAGACCCGGGCACCGAGCTCTTCGAGCAGCGGCCTGGGCGGGCCACCCAGCGATCCGGAACGAGATGAGCGTTCCCATCCGTGAGGATGGAGTCAGGACCGTCACACCGGGGATGGCCGCCAGGCGGGCCGCCGTCGCCGCGGCGGCCGCCAGGCCACGCCGGTAGACGAAGTCGAGTCCGACGTACATCGACAGCCAGCCGATCGACCGCGCCATCCCGGCCACCGACGGGCGATGGAAGCCCGTCGCCTCGAACCGACGGCCGTCGGGCCACCACTCGGCGAGGCCCGCGCCGTCGACCCGCTCGAAGCTGAAGTAGCCCGCGAGGGCCGGCGTGAACCGTTCCACGACCGAGGGGGCGACGACCAGCGCGCCCATCCCTTCGGGGCCGAGCAGCCACTTCTGGGCCGGCAGCGCGTAGAGGTCGGCGCCCAGGTCGTCGAACCTGAACGGGATGGCGCCCGCCGCCTGCGCGCCGTCCACGGCCACCAGCGCGCCCCGGGCGTGGGCGATCTCGGCGATCGCGGCGACGGGCAGGACCGCACCGGTCGTCCAGGCCACGTGCGAGAGCGAGACCAGCCGGGTGCCCGGCGTGATCGCCTCGTCGAAGGCGGCGATGGTCCGCGCGTCGTCCCCGTCGTCGCCGGCGTCGACGAGGACGAGGTCGATCGCGGCGCGGTCGCGCTGCGCGTAGAGCGGGCCGATGCCTCCGGGGTGCTCCAGGCGGGTCGTGACGGCTCGACCGCCGGAGCGCCAGTCCGGGAGCAACGTGGCGGCGTTCATGCCGTCGCTGGTCGAATGGGTGAGCGCGACGGCCTCCACTCCGGTGCCCAGGACAGCAGCCACGCCGGCCCGCGCCTCGGCCATCCGCGCGAACATCTCGGGGATATCGTCGGGGTGGGCTCGCCCGACGTCGCGCTCACGGATCGCCATCTCGGACATCGCCGCGGCCGTCTCGGCGGGCAGGGGCCCGACCGATCCGGTGTTGAGGTAGATCCCCGCGGCCAGGGCTGGGATCGCTTCCCGGATGGCCGTCAGCTTCTCGGCGTCGGGCAGGAACGGGGCGACCACGGCTCTATGATAGCCGCGATGAGTGGCCTGGCTCGGCCCGAGTTCCTGGCCACCACCGAGTGGCTCGCTGAGCACCTCGGCCGGCCCGAGCTGCGGGTCCTCGATGCCAGATGGCGTCCGGATGGAAGCTCCCGAAGCCTGTTCGGGACGGGGCACGTCCCCGGCGCCGTTCCGGTCGACTGGCGAGCCGACCTCGTGGAGACGGGCCAGGACACCGGGGCGATCCTCCTCGCCGGCCCTGATCAGTTCGCGGCACTGTCGGTCCGCGCGGGCATCACCGATAGATCGACGGTGGTCGTCTACGACGACTCGCAGGGGCTTTTCGCGGCGCGCGCGTGGTGGAGCCTGCGCGCGTACGGCCTCGAATCGGTGCGCGTGCTCGATGGCGGCTTCCCGGACTGGGTGAGCGAAGGCCGGCCGCTGTCGAACGCCGAGGTCCTGCCGCCCGGCGGTGGGTTCACGCTGCGGGGACCGAACCGGATGCGCCTCACAACGTCGGATGTGAGGGGCCTGCTCGGGTCGCCGGAGGTCGCCCTGCTGGACGCGCGGGCGCCGGCCGAATACCGCGGCTTCGAAGGCAACGTGAAGCGCCTCGGGCACATCCCCGGGGCCATCAACGTCCCGGTCGGGGCGACCACGATCGCCGGCGGTCAGCGTTTCCGGGACGGCACCCAGCTGCGTGCGATCCTGCACCGTGCGAATGTGACCCGCGGCCGCCGGATGGTCTGCTACGACGGCTCGGGCGTGGCGGCCGCCAAGCTGGCTCTCGTCCTGTCGATCCTCGGCCACGAGGATGTGGCTGTCTACGACGGCGGCTGGGCGGAGTGGGGGAATCGCCTGGATCTGCCGGTCGATCGCTGAGGCGATGGTCGGCGCTGGTCCGTATCGGTTAGCGATGCCGTGATGCACCCTAGCGCATCCGCGAGCGCCCCTGCGGACCTGGAGCGGAGCCCGGCCAGTCCGGCCCGCCCGCAGAGCCGGCCGAGCCATCAGATCCAGTACCGTCGGCTCGCTCCCCTGCCTCACCCGTCGACGACCCCGAACGCGCTCGCGAGCCCGCGGTGACGAGGTGCTCGGCACCGGCCTGAAGACCATCGTAGAGAGCCGTCACCGTCTCGACGGTGTCGATCTCGTCCGGCGTCTTGTCGGGACGCAGCCGGACGATCCGAGGAAAGCGCAGCGAGAACCCCGACCCGTGACGGGTGGACCGCACGATGACGTCGAACGCGATCTCGACCACGACGGTCGGCTCGACCTGGTGGTAGCGCCCGTACCGGGCGATCGTGTGGTCCTCGAACCAGCGGGTCATCTCGGCGATCTCCGCATCGGTCAGCCCGCTGTACGCCTTTCCGATATTCACCAGCCGGTCCCGAGCCGTGTCCCGCACGGCGAACGTGTAGTCCGACAGCACGCCGTGGCGCTTGCCGTGGCCGACTTCGACGCCGACCACGACGCAGTCGATGGTGGCCAGGGCCTTCTTCATCTTCAGCCAGCCGAGCCCGCGGCGGCCCGGTGCGTACTGGCTCATCGGGTCCTTGACCATGAGGCCCTCGTTTCGACGGGCCCGGGCGTCCACGAACGCCGCCTCCACGGCATCGGCATCGGGCGCGACCTGGAGATGCGATCGGGCGAAACGCCCGCCGACGTCGGCAGCCGGAAGCGCCAGCGCATCGAGCGCAGCGCGGCGCTCGGTGAGGGGCGACCGAAGGAGCGGCTCGACGTCGCCACCGTCGCCCGGACCGAGTGCGAGCACGTCGAATGCGACGTAGATGACCGGGATCTGGGCCTGGATCGCATCCGACGGCGCCTTGCGTCCGAGCCGGGCCTGGAGCGCGATGAATGGCAGCACCGTGCCATCGCGCCAGGCGAGGATCTCGCCATCGAGGATGCCGTCCCAGGCCAGCCGGGTCGCCGCCTCGACGAGCTCCGGGTAGCCCGTGCTGACGTCGTGGAGATCGCGAGAGTAGATGCGCACCTCGCTCCCGAGCTTGTGGAGCTGGGCGCGGATGCCGTCGTACTTGTCCTCGACCCACACTTCGGGCCCCAGCCGGGCGACGATCTCGACGGCGTCCTCGGCCGGTGATGCGAGCATGAACTTGAGAGGGTGGAAGAGCGCGATCTCGGCGGAGCCCAGCGCGTCGTCGCGTGCCAGCGCCGCGAGACGGCCGACGTCGCCCACGAGCATCCCGGCCCATTTCACGTCGTCGAGCGGACGATCGAACGCCCGGGCGATGGCCGCCTCCACGAGCCCCTCGCGAAGGCCGATCCGGAGGTCGCCGCCCAGCACCTTGACGATGTACTTGGCTGTCAGGGGGTCGGAGCGGGCGAGCAGTCCGTGGAGGACCGCCGATTTGCGGGCAGCGCCGGACGCCTCCTCGATCGCGGCGAACGCGGCGGCCACCTCGGGGAGTGTCGGCGAGAGGTCCGGTGGCGGAGCATGGCCCGCCTCGCGGAGCACGTCCGCCACCGCGATCCCGAGGTCGGACGAGCGGTCGTAGGCCTCGCCGAGCGCCGACCGCGGCACGCCCAGCAGGCTCGTGATCGTCGTCGCGATCGCCGCCCATCCGAGTCCTGCCGCTCGCTGGTCCGCCTCGGCGAACGGTCGTCCGGTGAGGAAGACCGCGGCGATCGGCAGCTCCTCGGGGCCGAGGCTGCGAAGGTAGTCGGCCAGGATGGCCGTCTTCTCCGACGTGCGGGTCGTCGCCGCCAGGCGCTCGGCGATCTCGCTCCAGCGACGCATTTGGCGATGGTATACCGTGCCCGGGATGGTGCAGCGAGCGTGGTTCCCTGACGCGATCGAGGGCCGGCTCGTGACGCTGCGCCGTCACATCCCGGCCAACATCGCGGCGTTCCGGCGCTGGTACGCGGACCCCGAGATCGCACGTCTCGCGCGCTACCAGGCGACGCCGATGCGCCCCGAGGAGATCGAGCGGTTCTTCGCCGCCCGGGTCGTCGGGCCCGATGCGCTCGCGATGGCCGTCCACGAGCGAGCGACCGAACGGCTGATCGGGACCTGCGCATTCAGTCAGCTCGATGGCGAGAACGGCTCGGCCCTCTACCACATCACCATCGGCGAGCCCGACGCATGGGGACAGGGCTACGGCACCGAGGCGACCCAGCTGATGGTGGACCATGCCTTCGGGACGCTGGGGCTTCACCGCGTCTCGCTGTACGTCTTCGAGTTCAACGAGCGCGCGATCAGGGCATATCGACGGTGCGGGTTCGTCGTCGAGGGTCGCGCGCGCGAGTCGATCTGGCGCGACGGCCGATGGTGGGACGAGCTGGCGATGAGCGTGCTCGAATCGGACTGGCGGGCGACGCACGGCGGCGCCGGATCGGGTGCTGCCATCGGCACAGAGCCGGTTGCCGACCCCCATCGGGCGGCGATCGCGCCGGCGGACGAGCCCGCCATCGAAGCCGACGACGAACCGGTCGGTGCCGGCGCGTCGGACCTGCTCCGACGGACCATCGGGCGTTGGCGATGACCACGACCGGGTCCGCCTCGGATGCCGCCCGTGCCGACGTCCGCGAGCTGATCGCGGCCAAGGGCCACACCGTCGACAACGCCCGCGCGGTCGTCGACCGTCTCGATGGGGCGTTCGCGGCGGGCGACCTCGTCCGGACCCCGTCGATGGACCTCTACCTCGACGACCTCATGCGCGCCCTCGAGCAGGACGAGGGCGAGAAGCTCGGTGGCAAGAGCGCCGAGGCGGCGCGGTTCATCCTGCGCGCCATCGATCGCGAGCTGGATCAGGCCTGAGCGGCTCCGTCGCCGCCGGTCGCCCGACCGATGCCGGGGCCGACGATGATCGAGGGCTGGAGCGAGTTGCCGGCTGACCGCGACCAGCGCAGCTCACCCGCCGATCGCCGCCGCGCTCGTGTGGGTCAGCTCGCTGGGGATCGTCATCTGGAGCTGTACCAGCTCCTGGTCCAGCTCGCCGAGAAGGGCGGACCGTCACGCCGGGGGCGAGAACATGGTCCAGCGGCGGGATGATCTGCGGCGACCCGTGCGCTCGCGCCTTCCCTGGTCGGCGCAGAGGTCCGCTCGTCCACGACACGTTTTCCACGCCGGTCACCACTCTCGTCCTTCGGGGAGCTCGAACAGTTCATCTTCGTGTCGCGCGTGCTGACGTTGCTCCTCGCGTCGTCACTCTTGGACCGTCGGCTGGCCCGCTACTGCCCGTGCGCTGGGGACGCGTCGACGCATCCGGGCCGCCCATCGAGCGGTCCGGTGTCCCCGGTCGGCGACACGCGACGGCCAACGATCCGGCGATGGCCCGGGCCGCCTTCGTGGCCGGCGACCTCGACCAGGTCGCGGACTGGAGGCGAAGGCGACCGCCGCCCTCGCCGCGATCGCCGAGCGAGGACGCTCGGGAGGTCGTCGAGGCCGACCTCGCGACACTCCCGTAGTCCGGCGCCTACACTCCGGGTCCACATCCCGCCCACCGGAGGCCCGACCACATGTCCGACGTCAAACTGGGCATCCTGCTCTGGAGCCAGGCCGCGACCTACGCCGAGATGCTCGATGCGGCGAAGCGAGTCGACCGACTCGGCTACGCCCACTTGTGGACCTGGGACCACCTGTACTCGATCTTCGGTGATCCGTACCAGCCCATCTTCGAGGGCTGGTCGCTGCTCAACGGATGGGCCCGCGAGACGGAACAGGTTCGGCTCGGGCTCCTCGTCGGCGCGAACACCTTCCGGAATCCCGGCCTCGTCGCGAAGACCGTGGCAACGCTCGATCACGCCAGCGACGGGCGAGCGATCCTCGGGATCGGCGGTGCGTGGAACGAGCTGGAGCACAAGGCCCACGGCATCGAATTCGGGACGGGGTTCGGCCAGCGGCTCGACTGGCTCGACGAATCGGTCGGCGCCATCCGGCGCGTGCTCGACGGCGGAGCGGTCACGTCCGAGCCCGGCGGCCGATATCAGTTCGACGACCTCCGCCACCTGCCCGCTCCCGTCCAGGCCCACCTGCCGATCATGATCGGAGGCGGCGGCGAGAAGAAGACGCTCCGGACGGTCGCCCGCTACGCCGACATGTGGAATGGCATGGGTCCGCTCGACGTCGTGGCTCACAAGGTCGAGGTCCTGCGCGGTCACTGCGAAGGCGTCGGTCGCGACTTCGCCGAGATCGAGCTGACGCTCGGCGTCAAGGTCACGATCCGCGACACCGAAGCCGAGGCGGACCGCGCCTGGAAGGCCGCGATGGAGTACAACCGCACGCCGATGGCGCGCGTCGAGCAGGACACGACCTTCTGGAACGGCACGCCCGAGCAGCTGGCCGACCGGCTGCGGCCCTACGTGGATCTCGGGTTCAGGACCGTCATCTCGGAGCAGCCCGCGCCATACGACGTGGAGTCGCTCGAGCGGTTCATCGGCGAGGTCGTTGCCGCTGGTCGCGTCGAGCGTAGCGGATCCATCTTCAGCCCGATGACAGACCTCCAGGATCGGCCCGGGCCTCGGAGGCGGTGCGGGAGCCGGGGCGAGTTGCGGATCGCCGCGTCGTCGAGCGTGTCGGTGACGAGCTGGTCGATGGCGGCGTCGCCGGTCAGGCCGAGGCGGGCGAGCGAGGGCCGCTGGCCGACGTCGCGCAGGAGCTTGTCGATGGCGCCGATCGCTACCGCCGCCGCGGTCGCCTCGGATTCCGCGCCCGACGCGACGCCGAGCGCGATGCCGACCAGGGCGAGCTCGCGGTCCCGGGTGCCCAGGTAGAAGCGCAGGACCTCCGGCAGGACCGTCGCGAGCGCGGTCCCGTGGGCGACGCGCCCGCGCGTCCCGATCGAGTGCCCGAGCGCGTGCACGAGGCCGACGCCGGTCCCGCTGGCCTGGCCGACGCCCGCGAGATGCGAGGCCATGAGCATCTGCGAGCGTGCCTCGAGGTCGCTGCCGTCCGCGACCGCCCGCCGCAGCCACGCCCCGATCGTCCGGATGACTCCGAGGGCCATCGCCTCGGCGAACGGGTTCGGGTTCGCCGACAGGAGCGATTCGAGAGAGTGGGTCATCGCGTCGACACCGGTCGCGGCGGTGACGTGCGGCGGCAGGCCGACGGTCAGGCCCGGGTCCAGGATGGTCGCGACGGGGAGCAGCGAGGGATGGCCGACGTAGTCCTTGCGGCCGATCTCCTCGCGCGTGATGACCGCGAAGCTGTGGGCCTCGGCGCCGGTGCCGGCCGTCGTCGGGACCGCGACGATCGGGCGACCCGGGGTCGAGGTCCGCGCCGTCGTACTCGAGCTCCCAGACCGGGCGATCGTTGACCGCCCGGAGGTCGATCGCCTTCGCGGCGTCCATCGCCGACCCGCCGCCGACCGCGACGACGACCGTGTCCGGCAGCCCGAAGGTCCGGAGGCTGGCTGCGCCGCGCTCGACGGTGGACGCGGCGGGGTTCGGCTCGACGTCGGCGAACACGTCGCACGCGATGCCGGCAGCGGCGAAATCGATCGAGGATGCGGCTGGACGATCGCCCGCTCGCCGGACTCCCGGATCGGTCACCACGAACGCGCGCGCGCCACCGGCCGCCGGCGACCACCTCAGGGAGTCGCTCGACGGCGCCAACGCCGAAGAAGACCCGGTTGCGCAGGATCGATCTCGATCGACCGATCGGCCAGGCGCGTCACGCGACGATCTCGACGACCGTGTCGGTCGAGGTGTCGCGCCGGACCGTCAGCCAGCGCCGGCAGCCGAACGAGTGGAACCAGCGCTCGGTGGTGATGCCGTCGGGGTTCGGCGAAGATCCAGACCTCGTCGAAGTCGCGGTCGTCCGGATCGGTGAGGTGATCGGGCACCGCGCGCCGCTCGCCACCGAACGTGAACTCGTCGAGCGGCCGGCGCCCGCAGCGCGGGCAGTCGAGCCACTGCATCAGCGCGTCCCCGCCGAGCCCTGGTCGGCCAGGACGTGGTCGCGCCGGAAGCGATCGAGCGCGAAGGGCGCGATCAGGGCGGGAGGCCGGCCGGTGGCGATCAGCTCGGCCATCCCCTCTCCCGCGGCAGGGATCGCCTTGAACCCCCACGTTCCCCAGCCGGTGGTGACAAGGAAGCCGTCGACGCCGGTGGCGCCCATGATCGGGCTGTAGTCGGCCGAGATGTCGCAGATCCCGGCCCACGTCCGGAGGATGCGCATGTCGCGCAGGAACGGCAGCAGCCGGGTGATCTTGTAGCTGTAGCTCCGCAGCGCGCTGAACGACGACTGGCGCGAGTACGAGGGTTGCGCATCGAACTCCGCGCCGATGAGCATCTGGCCGCGGTCCGTCTGCGAGACGTAGCAGGCGAGCTCGGTGCTGGCGAGGATGTGCCGGAACCCCGGCGCGTAGTCGTTTGTCACGAAGGCGTGGAGTGGATGCGTGCGGATCGGCAGGCGGACGCCGGCCATGGCCGCGACCGCGGTGACGCGGCCGCCCACGGCCGACAGCACGACCCCGGCAGCGATGCTCCCGCCGGGCGTCTCGACGCCGACCACGCGTTCGCCGTCCTTGAGAAGGCCCGTGACCGGCGCGTGCTGGTAGACGTCCACGCCACGCTGTGAGGCGGCAGCGGCCAGGGCCCATGCGACCCGGTCGTGGCGCGCGGTCGCGCCTTCGACGTGGTGGGACCCACCCAGGACCGGATAGCGACCGCCGCCGGTCAGGTCGAGCTCGCGGGACCAGCTCTTTGAGTTCCGCCGGGGTGCGCATGTACGTCTTGGCGCCCGCGGCGATGTTCATCTGGCAGCGGGCGCGCTCGGTGCGCATCGCCATCTCGGTGTGGGCCAGCCAGATGATGCCCTTGGTCTGGAAGAGGATCGCGGCCCCCGTCTCCTCCTCGAGCGCCTGATACCGCTCCAGGGAGTGCTGGTAGAAGCGGATCGACTCGGGGATCCCGTAGTTGGCCCGGATGATCGTCGTGTTCCGGCCGGTGTTGCCGGAAGCGATGTAGTCGGCCTCGAGGACGGCGACGTTCGTGATGCCGTGCCGGGTCGCGAGGTGGTAGGCGGTCGACAGGCCGTGACCGCCGCCACCGATGATGACGACGTCGTACGACTTCTTCGGGGTGGCGTCCGGCCAGCGGATGGTCGAGAGGGTGTCGGTGTAGGCGCTCATCGGAGGCGGCTCGGCGAGCTCGTCGGCGTAGGCCGCGGCGGTGATGAGGAGCGCGTCGCCGTCGTCGGGGAGCCAGACGCGGGCCGGGACCTGCGCGACGGCGCCCTGGGCGAGCGCCGGACGCTCGCGCGGGAGCGACCATTCGACGTGGTGCGCGACGGTCTCGACGGGCAGCCAGGCGCCGGCGAACCCGGGCTCCGATTCGACGATGGCGTGCTCGTCGTCGATGTCGACGGTGTCGGCGCCGATGGCGTAAGGCGTCGTCCGGGGCGAAGCGGAGCACGGTCACCGGCCGGTCACCGGCGGCGTGCCAGCGGGCACGCGTCGAGCGCGGCCGGATCGGCGACGACCCGGAGGCCGCGGAGCCGCTCAAGCGCGGGCACGATGGCCCTCGGGGTCGTAGAAGGGAGTGGCGGTCACGACGGCGGGGCGGCCGTCGATCTCGACCTCGGTCGGGAACGGCGTCCGGCGCAGCCAGCCGAGCATCAGCGCCTTGCCCATGAGCGGGGAGAACCAGGACCCCGTCACGTTCCCGACGACCTCGCCGCCCGACCAGATCGGCGCGCCTTCGACCGGTGCCGGTCCCGGCATCGAGAAGCCGACCCAGCGGCGGTGGTCGTCGAGCTTCGCCGTCCGTTCGAGCGACGCCCGGCCGATGAACCGCGGCTTCTCCATCCGGACCGCCCAGTCCATCCCGAGCCGGCGCGGCGTCGTGTCGAGCTCGGTGTCCATGCCGACGATGACGTGGCCCTTCTCGAGCCGCAGCCCGAACAGCGCCTGGAGCCCGTGCGGGCGGATGCCCATGTCCGGCGCCGAGGTCCAGCAGCGCCCGCCAGAGCTCGACCGAGCGGTCGACCGGGTGGTGGAGCTCGAAGGCGGCCTCGCCGGTGAAGGAAAGACGCATGACGTGGCACGGGATGCCGGCGACGTCGGCCCGGACGTGGCCGAGGAAGCGCGGCGGGTCGGCCAGACCGGCGCGCTGCAGGAGCGTCGCCGGCGAGCGGGCCCGTGACGTTGATCGCGGCGAGCGACATCGTCCGGTCGAGGACGTGGACGCGGAGGCCCCAGACGTCGATCCAGTCGCGGATCCACATCTCGGCGTTCGCCGCGCCGCCGGACGTGAACGACAGGACGAACCGGGTCTCGCGAGTCGCGCAGGATCATCCCGTCGTCCATGACGTGGCCGCGCTCGTTGAGCAGCAGCGCGTAGCGCGACCGGCCGGGCTTGATGTCCGCGACGTGGCACGGATAGAGGCGCTCGAGGAGCTCGACGACGTCCGGTCCCGAGACGACCAGCTTGCCGAGCGTCGAGACGTCGCCGATCGAGACGCCCTCGCGGACCGCCCAGTATTCGGAGACGGCGTCGCCGTAGTGCCACGGCCGCCACCAGCCACCGAACCTGTCCATCCGCGCGCCGGCGGCGAGGTGCTCGTCGTGGAGCGGGGTCCTGCGGAAGGCGTCGACGTAGGTCTCGGCCGAGGCCTCGGCGAGGGTGATCTGGCGGGTCGCCGGCCGGGCGGTGAACGGCTCGGGCACCGCGCCGGTCCGGGCGGCGATCCACGAGCGGACGTTCGGCAGGCACGCGCCGCCCTGGCACGGGCCGAGGCAGGCCTGGCTCGAACGCTTGAGGAGCTCGAGCTCGGTGTAGCCGGCGTCCCAGGCGGCGGCGAGGTCGGCGACGGTCGTGCCCATGCAGCCGCAGACGACGCCCTCGGTCGGTGGCGGCGGGAGCGGCTGGTCGGTGGCCGCGTCGCCGACGACGGTGACCGGGACGGCGCCCGCCATCCGGGCAAGGAGGTCGCGGGGCGCGAGGCCGAGGTCGACGACGGCGGTGTCGGCCGGTGTCGATCGTCGCCGTGTCCGCGTGACGACTGTCGTCGGACCGACCAGTCTCGCCATCGAATCGAAGCGGACCTCCGTCGACCGTGACGACTCGGCCCAGGTCAACGCCGGCGGCTTCGAGCTTCTCTGCTGCCCGCGCCGTCACGATGCCGGCGAGCCGGTTGCCCGGGCAGACGGGATGGATCTCGGCCGCGCCAGTCGCGACGACGATCTCGTGCGGGTGGACGTGGAGCATCCCGCGCTCCGTCCGGACGACGATCATCGGCCCGGCGTAGATCGCGACCACCTCGTCGCCGGCCCTGCGCGTCCAGGACGCGGACCGTCTTGCCGGCCCGTTCCGCCTCGGCCGCCGCAGCCAGCCCGGACGGGCCGCCGCCGATGACCGCGACGTCGACCTCGAGGTGATGCAGCTCGACCGTCGCCGGGAGCGGAGTGGTCGTGAGGTCCGTGGCGACCACCACGGGGAGCGGCGGGTTCGCCCCGGCCGGATGCCGCGCGACCCGCAACCCCGGCCGTGCCGCCGTCTGGCACGTCCGGACGTACGCGATCCCATCGACCTCCGCCAGGCAATTCCCGCAATCGCCGGCCAGGCACAGCGTCCCGCCACGCCCGGGCACCTCGCCCCCGCGCAGGATCGCGAGCGCGACCGAATCCCCTGCCTCGAACGCGACGGGCGACCCGTCGACGACGATCCGACCATTGGCGATCTCACTCATCCGAGAACCTCGAATGCGCGCTCGCGCCTGGGACCGAATCGATAGATCGCAAAATCGTTGTCGAAGGACGCGACGCGATGGATCCCAAGCCGTTGCATGACGACGAAGCTCGTCCGGTCGACGATCGAGAAGTCTTGATCGGGAAACGCCTCTCCGATCGTCCAGGCGATGTCGAGGTCCGCCAGCGTGACCAACTCGACCTCGATGGCACCTTCGCGGACGCCGGCCCAGAACCGATCAGCTGCGAGCCGACCGAGCCGCCGGCGCATCAAAAGCCACGCTTCAACGAGGACGTGATCGGTAGTCAGCGCTCGATCGGCGCCATCAAGGATGGCTTTGGCGCGCGCGTTGCCCCGGTCGTCCGCATCGGCCACCGCGTAGAAGATCGACGTGTCGAGGAACAGGGTCACCGGCGCGGATGAAGGGCGTCGACCGCGTCCCCGATGTATTCGTCCTTGTGATTCGCGATATCCGATCCGCCAGAATTGCCGAAGTCGAAGATCACGGAGATATCCGGCTTCACGCGAACGGGTCCCTTGATGTCTTCGCGGACGAGACGCCTGATGTATTCGGCGAGCGAGATCCCCTGCTCCGCCGCTCGGCGGCGCGCGAGGCGATGATCTTCGGGATCCAGGCTGATCTGAGTCCGCGACATCATGATGTGACCATCATACCATCGGCCGACGCTAACCAGAGCCTCGGTTCACAAGCGTCGGCCCCGCCTTCGTTCCTTTCACTCGCGCATCCGGACGCCGGTCGGGTCGAACAGCGGCTCCGGCTGGAGCCGCGCCGGCCGTCGCCGCCCGATGATCTCGATCTCGAAGCCAGCGCCGCCCGGGCCGTCCGGCGTGGCCAGCTCGGTCGGCACGTAGCCCGAGCGCGATCGACTCCTTGACGTGATGGCCGTACCCACCGGACGTCACCCAGCCAACCACCGCGCCGTCGTGCCAGATCGGCTCGTCGCCGATGACGTCGGCCGGGTCGTCCGGATCGGGCTCGACGACGAACGCCACGAGCCGCCGCGCCGGACCGCCCGCCGCCGCCTCCGCCTCATGCGCCGCCCGGCCGACGAACTCGTGGTCGAGCCGGATGTAGCGAGTGATCCCGGCCTCGAGCGGCGTGTAGATCGGCCGGTACTCGCGGAACCACGTGCCGTACGACTTCTCGAGGCGGAGCGACATCAGCGCCCGCATCCCGAACAGCCGCAGGCCGTGCGGCTCGCCTGCCGCGACGATCCGGTCGAACAGCATCCGCTGGTATTCGGGCGCGACCCACAGCTCGTACCCCAGGTCGCCCGAGTAGTTGATCCGCGCAAGGAGCGCCGGGACCATCCCGAGGTCGACCTGCCGGAACGTCATGAACGGGAAGGCCGCGGTCGACAGGTCCAGGTCGGGTGCGACCGCCGACAGCACTTCGCGCGAACGCGGCCCCGTGACCGACAGCCCTGTCAATCCGAGTCCCAGCACCTCGAACCGGACGCTCCCGTCGGCAGGCAGGTGGTGCCGGAACCAGCGCGAGTGGTGGACCTCGGCCGGCAGCGAACCGAACAGGTGGAACTCATCCGCCTCCGACGCCCGCGCGACCGTGAACTCGCCGACGATCCGCCCCGCGTCGTTGAGCATCGCCGTCAACGTGATCCGGCCGGGCGCCGGCATCCGCTGCGTCAACAGCGAGGACAGCCACGCTTCGCGCGCCCGGCCCGCTGACCCGGTACTTGGCGTAGTTCGAGATCTCGGTCATGCCCACCCGCTCGCGAACGGCAGCGACCTCTTCGGCCACGCAGTCCCACGCGTTCGAGCGCCGGAAGGTCACGTCCTCGCGCGGCTCGAGCCCGGGGCGCTGGAACCAGAGCGCGTGCTCGAGCCCGAACGTGGCGCCCCAGACGGCGTTTGCCGCCGTCAATCGGTCATGGACGGGCGTCGTCAGCAGAGGACGCGCGGCCGGCAGCTCCTCGTTCGGGAACGTGATCCGGAATCGCCGCCGGTAGTTCTCCTGGACCTTGGCGTTGGTGTACGCCAGCGTGGCGTAGTCGCCATAGCGGGCCACGTCCATCGCCCAGATATCCATGCCCGAGTCGCCGTGGTCGCCGGCGGTCATCCAGGTCGCGAGGGCGAGGCCGACCCCGCCGCCCTGCGACAGCCCGGCCATGACGCCGCACGCGACCCAGTAGCCCCGCAGCCCGCGGATCGGTCCGACGAGCGGATTTCCATCCGGCGAGAACGTGAACGGGCCGTTGACGACCTGGCGGATGCCGACCGTGCCCATCGCCGGGTAGTGCTTGAACGCGACCGACAGCTCGGGCGTGATCCGGTCGAGGTCCGGCTTGAGCAGCTGCGACCCGAAGTCCCATGGCGTCTCGCGGGGCGACCAGGGCACACACGCCTGCTCGTAGGTGCCCAGGAGCATCGAGCCGCCTTCCTGGCGGATGTAGATCTCGCCGCCGAAGTCGAGCGCCATCGGCATCTCGTGGCCGGTCCTCGCCACCTGTGCGGCCACCTCGGGCATCTCCTGGGTGAGCAGGTAGTGGTGCTCCATCGCCAGGACCGGAAGCTCGATGCCGACCATCCGACCGACCTCTCGAGCCCACAGTCCGCCGGCGTTGACGACATGCTCGGCATGGATGACGTCCCCGCTCTCGACGTGGACGTCCCAGGTGCCGTCGGACCGCTGGTCCAGCGCGACGACGGGTGTGTGCTGGTACACCTCCGCGCCCGCGAGCTGCGCGCACTTCACGTAGGCGCGCGTGACCCCGGTCGGGTCGACGTGACCCTCGACGGGGTCGTACAGGGCCCCGACGAAGTACTGCGGATCGAGCAGCGGGAAGACGTCGGCCGCTTCGCGCGGCGTGATGAGGTCGAGGTCCATCCCGAGGTAGCGGCCGCGGGCCTGGGCCATCCGCAGGAAGTCCATGCGGACCTCGGTGTCGGCCAGCATGAGGCCGCCCGGCAGGTGGATCGAGCAGTCCTGCCCGGAGACCCGCTCGATCTCCTCGTACAGCTGGATCGTGTACTGCTGGAGGCGCGCGACGTTCGGGTCGCCGTTGAGCGTGTGCATGCCGCCCGCGGCGTGCCAGGTCGAGCCGGCCGTCAGCTCCCGCCGCTCGAGCAGGACGACGTCGGTCCATCCGGCCTTGGTGAGGTGGTACAGGACGCTGGCGCCGACCACGCCGCCACCGATGACGACGACCTGGGTCTCTTGCTTCACGTGCCTCCTTTGACGCCGACCCTGTGGCGGTCCTGGCAATCTACAGGTTTGCCGATGGGTCGGTCAGCCCGAACGGATCCCTCACATCGATGAATTCGAAGCGTCTGAAGCCGCGATCCCGCGTGTACAGGATCCGGACGCCGTTCTCGCGCATCAAGGCGGCCAGATGGGTGTCGGGGACCGCATCCCCGCGGACTGTCGCCCCACCCGAGTCGAGATAGCCGCGCCAGAACCCGCGACCTTCGCCCGGCGCGATGACATGCGGGAGGGACAGGAGGCCGTCGATGTTTCGGACGGCGGCGGAAGGTGCGATCGGGTGACGGAGGATGCGAGGGTTCGTGGCGATCCGCAGGTAGGCGAAGATCGTCGGCCAGAACAGGTAGAGCAGATCGGGGCCGTCAGACAGCCGGTCGATCAGTTCGCGCGCTCGAGCGTTGGCCCTGTCATCGAGGTTGTCAGCGTAGACGAGGATGTTTGCGTCGACCGTGGCGGTCATTCGCGCTCATCGAGGATGGCCCAGAGCGCTTCCTTGTCCTCCAGGTCGATGAGCGGTTCGCCCATGTTGTGGCTGATCCATCGAAAGGCGACCTCTTGGGGACGGTCGCTAGCGAAGGCTCGAGCCAACTCCTCGGACGCCACCTGGCCCATGCTCTTTCCCGAGCGCTTCGCGCGTTCGCGAAGTGCCTCGGTGACGTTTGGATCGAGATCGAGGGTGGTCCGGGCCATGATGCGTGATGCTACGGTGCGTAGCATCTGATGTCAATAGTCGGTCGGGACGCCGCCCTCGGCGACGCGCCGCTCGACGAAGGCCTCGAGCTCCTCCCGGATCGCCGGATCCATCGGCGGCGGCTCGTACGCGGCGAGCAGCTCCTTCCACAGCCGGTTGGCCTTCGACGGGAGCTCGGGCGAGCCGGCCTCCTGCCACGTCTCGTAGTTGCGCCAGTCGCTGAGCATCGGCTTGTGGAAGGCCGTTCGGTAGCGCGATTGCGTGTGCTCGGCGCCGAAGAAGTGGCCGCCCGGCCCGACCTCCTGCATCGCCGAGAACGCGAGCGTCTCCTCGTCCACGACCACCGGATCGAGGAACGCCTCGACCATCCCGAGCAGCTCCGCGTCGAGGATCATCTTCTCGTAGCTGGCGTGGAGCCCGCCCTCCATCCACCCGGCCCCGTGCATGAGGAGGTTGACCCCGCCCATGATCGCGCCCCACAGCGCGAACACCGACTCGTAGGCCGCCTGGGCGTCGAGCGCGTTGGCGGCGCACACGTTCGACGAGCGGTACGGGACGCCGTAGCGCCGCGCCAGCTGGCCGCCGATCATCGCGGTCCGCATGTACTCGGGGGTCCCGAAGGCGGGTGCGCCCGACTGCATGTCCACGTTCGAGGTGAACCCGCCGTAGATGACCGGCGCCCCCGGCCGGACGACCTGGGTCAGGACCATCCCCGCGAGCGCCTCGGCGTTCTGCTCCGCGAGCGCGCCGGCGAGCGTCACCGGCGCCATCGCGCCCGCGAGCGTGAACGGCGTGATGCAGACGACCTGGTTGTGGGCCGCGAACTCCATGATCCCCTGGAGCATCGGGGTGTCGAGGCGCAGCGGCGAGCTCGAGTTGACGACCGTGAAGATCGACGGTTCGGCGTCGAGCGTCGCGGCGTCGATGCCGCGGGCGATCCGGATCATCTCCAGGCAGTCGATGTTGCGCTGGCGACCCAGGCTGTAGCAGTGGATCGCCTTGTCCATCAGGGTCAGCGCGTCGAGCGTCGCGTACAGGTGCCGGACGCCGTGATGGAGGTCGACCGGCTCGACCGGATAGCCCGACAGGAAATGGACCGCGGTCAGGGACTGGGCGAGACGCAGCAGGTTCTGGTAGTCGGCCCGGTTGCCGATCCGCCGGCCGCGGTCGAGGTCGGCCACGTTCGGCGGGCTGCCGACGGTCCCGAACGCGATCCAGTCGCCACCGAGCTCGATGTCGTACGCCGGGTTGCGGGCATGGAGGGTGAACCGCGACGGCGCCGTCCGGATGCGCTCGGTGACCATGTCGGGGTCGAACCGGACGCGCTGCGAGCCCGGCTCGACCGTGGCACCGGCCGCCCGAAGCACCTCGCGGCTATCGGGGTCGAGGAAGTCCATCCCGATCTCGGCGAGCACCCGCAGCGAGCCGCGGTGGATCGATTCGAGCTCGTCCGCCGAGACACCTCGGTCGGGCCGGTAGCGCATGCGGGGCTGAGCCCACGGCCGCTGGGGCGGGAGCGCGCTTCGGGCGTGCGCCTCGCGGCCTCCGGCGCGACGGCGACGGAGTCCCTCGCCCGCGGCGGTGTCCATGTCCGTCACACCGGTCTCCCCATCGTGGCGCCTCGGCCGGACCATCCAGGCGTCGCCGACGACCCGTTGCATGCTAGCCGGTAACGACGGGCCGCAGCCGTCCGCGGCACCGACTAGTCGGTGCTGCCCAGCGCCCGGACGTGGCGGATCAGGGCAAGGATGAGGAGCAGCAGGATGACGACGAGCCCGGCATGGACCCAGCCGTACTCCATCCCGCGCGGCAGGATCCGGCGCGTGTCGTCGGGGTCGGCCAGGACGAAGTAGAGCAGCGCCGCCGCGACGAGCACGGACACCCCGAGTGACACGAGCCGGCGACGTGCGTTCCGGATCCGGCGTCGGAACCCGAAGAGCGAGTTCTGGGCCTCGATGATGACCGGTTCCTGGGCCTCCAGGAACTCGACGAACTCCAGCGCGCGCTGGATCCGCCCGGTGCCCGCGTAGAGCCGGTCGAGCGTTCGTCGCGGGTCGAGCCAGGCGATGCCCTGCTGGCGGGCCAGGCCGCGGACGAATCGCCGGACCAGGGCCGGAAGGTCGTAGGCGACCGCCAGCTCATGGCGGAGCACTCCGAGGGTCACCAGCATCTTGAAGTACCCGACGATGCTCGACGACATCGTCAGCTCGTGCTCGCGGATCGTTTCGAGGATGTCGACCGCGAGCTTCGAGTACGGGTTCTCGGTCGAGCGGGCCGGCCCCGGCGAGGCCCGCGGTCACCCGCGAGCGGTCGGCGACCGTGTCGTACAGGAAGGCCTGGTGGACGCGGATGAGCTGCCAGCGGGCGGTCGTCGGTGTCGGTGGCGGGTCCGGGCGCCAGCCAGCGCATCAGCTCGCGGACGGCGGACTCGACCTCGCCCCGGAAGAGCAGCCAGCTGTAGCGGGTCAGCGAATCGCGGACGCGGTCGGGCAGCTGGCCGACGATCCCGAAGTCGACATAGCCGATCGCGTCGTCCGGCAGGACGAACAGGTTCGCCGGGTGCAGGTCGGCGTGGAAGTAGCCGAACACGAAGACCTGGTTGAGCATGTTCCAGTCGAGGTGCCGGACGATCCGGTCGAGGTCGTGCCCGTGCGCCTCGAGGGCGTCGAGGTAGGCAGTGTTTCCCTCCCGCTTCGCGACCATGATCTCGATCAGCGGGATCCCTTCGATGAGTTCGGTGGTGAGCACGCGCGACGTCGTGTAGTCGCGGTGGACGCGCGCGATCCGCTCGTGACGGTCGCCCCTGCGAATGCTCGTAGAGCAGCACGGCCTGGCGGGCCTCGACGAGGTAGTCGAGCTCGTCGGCCGTCCAGCGTGCGAACTCGTCGATGACGTCGCGGCTGCGCGTCACCCCGAACAGGTGTGTCCAATCGAGCAGCCAGGTGAGCCCGTACATCATCTCGATGTCGGCCTGGAGGATCTCCCGGATGCCGGGACGCTGGACCTTGACGGCGACCGCGTCACCGCTATGCAGGGTGGCGCGGTGGACCTGGCCGATCGAGGCCGCCGCGAACGAGTCGTGCTCGAACGATCGCGAAGATCCGCTCGGGTTCGTCGCCCAGTTCCTGGCGGACGATCTCGCGGACCTCCGCGTAGGAGAACGGCGCGACCTGGTTGAGCAGCTTGAACATCTCGTCGCAATACGCGGCCGGCAGCAGGTCGAACCGCAGCGCGAGCATCTGGCCCAACTTGATCCAAGCGCCCCCGAGGCGCTCGAACGCCAGGCGGGTCCTGACCGGGCCGCTGCGACGATCGTGGCCCGGCAGCCGCAGGGCGGGTGAGATGAAGAACCGGAAGAAGACCGCGACGACGTACCAGGCTCGCCGCGGGCGACGAAGAAGGGACCTCACGGGGCGGTGCGCGAATCAGGCATGCCTCGTGCCGGCTCGGAGCTGCGGCGCGGCGCGAGAGTTACCGGAGGCCCTGCATCCGATCGGGTGCGCTCAGGAATCCTCGTCATCCAGGGAGACGCGGCGGCGGCGGTTCGGGAGCGAGGTCTCCTCCTCCCATTCGCGCCCGGCGCGCACGAGATCGGCGAAGGTCCGACGCGACCACCGATAGAGGAGGGTCATCGCGCCCTCGGCCGCGAGCTGCGTCTCGCGCCCATAGCGGACTCCCATCCGGACCCCTTCGGCGATCCGGGCCTCGCCCTGGTCGAATGCCTCCGCCACGCGGCGCTGCCGTACCCGGTGGGCGTACTGGGCGCGCTCCTCCGCGGTCGGACCATTCAGCCACTGTTCGCGCCGCTTGCGCTCCCGCGCCGCCCACTCGTCGATCTCGGCCTCGCTGGGCTCGAATGCCGCGAGGTTCTCCGATGCCTGTGAGGCAGCGTCTCCGGGCGCGGCGGACGTGCCGGGTTCCATCGTGGCGGCGTCCCCAGACACCCTCATCGTGGGATCAGTGATGGCAACCACCCCCTTGACCTGTCGCGGACTGAGCAACCGATCGAGCGTCGGCCGAGTGTACGCCCAAACCTGCCGCGCGGACCAGCACCGACCGTTCAGCCCTCCGACTTGCTGGGCCCTGCTGGCGCGATCTCTTTGGCTCTTCGGGCTCGGTGGTCACGCCGCGAACCGCCGGATCGCCCGCTCGTCAAGGACGATGCCGAGACCAGGCGTCGGTGGCACGTGCAGGAGGCCGCTCGTGTCCGGCCGGACCGCCTCGGCGAGCATGAAGTCGCGCCGCTCAGGCGTCCATCCGGGCGGGTCGTACGGAAACTCCAGGAACGGCCCGCCCCCGACCCCGGCCGCGACCGCGAGGTTGGCAAGGAGGCCGATCCCGTTGGTCCAGGTGTGCGGCGTGAACCAGCGGTTGCGGGCGAGGGCGAGTTCGGCCAGGGTCCGCGTGCGTGACATTCCCGCCGCCAGAACGACGTCGGACTGGAAGACATCGAAGGCGTCGGCATCGAGCGCCGCCACCTGCTCGGAGAACGTCCGCGTCATCTCGCCACCGGCGATCCGGATGCCCGGGGCGGAGGATCGAAGGGCAGCCAGCCCGGCGAGATCCGTGCCGGCGAGAGGTTCCTCCAGCCAGAGGACGCCGTACTCCGCCAGGCGGATCGCGATCGATCGCGCGCCGACCGGGTCGAGCGCGGGGCTGGTGTCGCCGGCCATCCGCCAGCCCTGGTTGAGGTCGACCATGATCTCCATGCGCGTCGCCGACGGCCTCGCGGGTCGCGGCGACTGCGGCAATGCCCTCATCGATCCGGCGCGGGATCGATCCGGATCTTGAGCGCCCGGAAGCCTTCGTCGCGGAGTCGCAATGCCGACTCGGCCCGCTCGGCCGCCGGCAACAGCATCCCGCACGACGCGTACGCGGGAAGGGCGTCGCGCGCCCCGCCCATGAGCGTCGCCACCGGCAGCCCGGCGACCTTGCCCGCGATGTCCCACAGCGCCGCCTCGAGCGGCCAGTACCGCCCGGCATGGAAGTCGATCGTCTCGAGGACGCGGACGTGCCGGGCGATCGACAGGGGGTCCTCGCCGATGAACAGGTGCTCGAAGGCCTCGAAGCCGTCCATCGTGTCGCCGGAGCCGACGCCCACCACGCCCTCGTCGGTCTCGACTCGGACGATGGTCGCCGCGAAGCGCGTGCGGGGGACGGGGTCCCAGGCCGCGGGGAACGGCGGATCCAGCGGCATGACCAGGCGCTCGAGTCGGATCCGGGTGATTCGCACGGGCGGAGTATCGCCCAGCCGTCACGGCCTCCGTTCGTTGACACCGGGAGGGGCCGCCAGTACCGTTCGGGACCAGCATCACAGCCGGGCTGAAGAGAGGTAGGTCTGTGCGGCGGCGGTCACGCCAAGGATGCTGTCCGAGACCCGCATGTGCTCACTGGAGGAGATAGGTAATGGACTATTCCCAGTTGGACAAGGTGCGGCGCAAGGCGGTGCCGCTGCAGCTCGACGTCGTCGAAGCCTTCGCCGCGGGCCGCCTGAGCCGCCGCGAGTTCATCCAGCGCGCGACCGTCCTCGGCCTGTCGGGCGGTGCGATCGGCATGGTCATCGCCGCGTGCAGCGGCACCGCTTCTTCGCCGGCGGCGAGCGCCGCGGCCCCAGTGCCGCGGCGAGCGCGGCAGCCAGTGCAGCGGCCAGCGCCGGAGCCCCCAGTGCCGCGGCGAGCGCGTCGGCATCGGCGGCCGCGTCCGCGGCGTCCGGCGGCTCCATCCGGATCGCGGGCCAGAGGCCGGTGAAGGTCGACCCGGTCGCGATGCAGGACCTGGGCGGTTACGGCATCACGGCCCAGTCGTTCGAGTTCCTGTGCACGCTCGACACGAACGGCCGGGACATCGCGCCGGGTCTCGCCACCGAATGGAGCCCCAACGCCGACGGCACCGTCTGGACGTTCAAGCTCCGCCAGGGCGTCAAGTGGTAGCCGACGGCGCGCCGTTCACCGCAGATGATGTCGTCGCGACGATGGAGCGCCTCGTCGCCGCGGGCAACTCCGGCCTCAAGGGTGTCCTTGGACCGGGCGGCGCGGACGCGACCGACCCAGCACGGTGACCTTCACGCTCCTGGGAGGCAACGGCAACTTTCCCTACCTCGTCTCAGTGTTCAACGCCCAGACGCTCATCACCCCGAAGGATTACACCGCAGGGACGACGTTCGACGCGAAGCCGAACGGGACGGGCGCCTGGAAGCTCAAGACCTACAACGCCCAGACCGGCGCGACCTTCGAACGCAACCCCGATTGGTGGGGCGGACAGACGCCGCTGGACTCCACCGAGTTCATCTTCTTCGGCGAGACTGGTCCAATGGTCACCGCCTACCAGGGCCAGCAGGTGGACGCCATCGTTCAGTTCGACGTGCTGTCGGGGCAAGTCGCTCTTCGACGATCCCAACTTCAGCATCATCGCGACCGAGGCGGCGCTTCACCGCCAGATCTGGATGCGCTGCGATACCGGCCAGTTCAAGGACAAGCGCGTCCGGCAGGCGCTCGCCTACACATTCGACCGGCCGACGCTCATCCAGCAGCTGTTCCAGGGCAGGGCCCAGCTCGGCAACGACCACGTCATCTGGCAGGGCTATCCCTACTTCGACCCGTCGGTCCCGCAACGCGCCCAGGACATCGCGAAGGCGAAGCAGCTCCTGTCCGACGCCGGGGTGTCGAACCTGACAGCCGACCTGCATGCGGGCATCCTGCTCGAGATCCCCGACCTCGCCACGGTGCCTCAAGAGCCAGGCAGCCCAGGCGGGCATCACCCTGAACGTGGTCACTGAGAGTCTTGACACGTTTTACAACGCGCAGTGGTGCCCGGCCAAGCCTGCCGACCCGCCGTGCTCAGGCGCCGCCGAGCTCGGGATCGTCGACTATGGGCATCGCGCGACCCCGGACGTCTACCTCAACGCGGCGCTGAAGTCGAAGGGCATCTGGAACTCGTCCCAGTACGCTTCCACGGACTTCGACAACGCCTTCAAGGCGTTCCAGACCGCGGTCGGCGTCGACGCCCAGAAGGCCGCCTGCAACAAGATCGAGACGATCCTCCTCGAGGACACGCCGATCGGCCTGCCGTACTTCTACAACTACCTCGCCGGCAACTCCAAGGCGTACACCGGGATCTACTCGAGCGCCCTGGGCCAGATGTTCTTCTCAGCGGCCTCCAAGGTCGCCTGACCGATCGCAGCGTGAGGACGGTGGCTCCGACCATCGTCCTCGCGCTGCGCCCGCCACCCGGGTGAGGTAGCCGATGGCCCGGTTCCTCGGACGTCGCCTGCTCCTCTCCCTGATCACGATCTGGCTCCTCGTCACGATCGTGTTCATCATCGCCAACGTCCTGCCCAACGACGTCGCGCGGACGATCCTGGGGCCGTTCGCGCCCCAGGAGAGCGTGGATGCGCTCAACAAGCAGCTGGGCACCGACCGGCCGCTCATCGTCCAGTACCTCGACACGCTCCGGCGCGTCATCACGTTCGACTTCGGCCAATCGTTCGTCAACAATCAGGACGTTCTGCCGCAGCTTGCCGCGGCCATCGGCCGATCGGCGAAGCTGGCCGGACTGGCACTCTTCCTGACGATCCCGGTCGCCATCGCGGCCGGGCTCTACGCGGCGCGCCGTCGCGACCGGCCCGCCGATCGCGGCATCGTCCTGGTCGGCGTGACGTCGTCGTCGATCCCGGAGTTCGTGACCGGGACGATCCTCGTCGTCGTCGTCGGCGTCCAACTCAAACTCCTGCCCGTCCTGGCGACGCCCCCGCCGGGCGCCGACATACCGACCCAGATCCGCTACCTGCTCATGCCGGCCACGGCTATGGCGATCGTGTACTTCGGATACATCGCCCGGATGACGCGAGCCGGCACGATCGAAGTGCTCCAATCCGATTACACCCGGACGGCCGCGATGAAGGGGCTGACCACCGGCCAGACGATGCGCCGTCATGTGCTGCGCAACGCGCTCATCCCGACGGTCGCGGTCATCGCGGTCCAGGTCGGCTACCTGTTCGGCGGGATCATCGCCGTCGAGAAGATCTTCAACTACAACGGCATGGGCCAGACGATGCTGTTCGCAGCCCAGCGCAAGGACATCCCGATGCTGACGGCCGGCGTGATCATCATCGGCATCGTGTACATGCTCGCGACCCTCGTCGCCGACATGCTGACGGCCTGGATGAACCCACGCATCCGCCTCGAGGCAGAACGCTGATGGTGGATGTGACCGTCACCCACGAATCGCTCATGCCGTCGCCGGTCGGACCGGTCGAGGCGTCAGAACGGGCCAAGGCGCGGCGCGAAACGCTCAGGCTCCTCTTCCGGCGGCCTGCGTTCATCATCGGCAACATCATCGTCATCGGCTGGATCATCACGGCCGTGCTCGGCGAGCGGATCACGCCATACGACCCGTTCAACGCCTTCTTCGCGACCCATCAGCCGCCGAGCCCCGAGCACTGGATGGGCACCGATCGGCTCGGACGTGACGTCCTCTCCCGAGTCATGGTCGGGTCGCGCGACGTGCTCATCATCGCGCCCCTCGCGGCGCTGCTCGGCGTCATTGCCGGCACGCTCCTCGGGCTGGTGATGGGCTTCTATCGGGGCGTGGTCGACGACGTCCTGAGCCGGATCGTGGAGGCGTTCCTGGCGCTCCCCGTCATCCTGGTCGCGCTTTTGACCCTCGTGGTCCTCGGGACGTCGCCTGTCGTCGTCGTCTTCGTCGTCGGGATCCTGTTCACCCCGATCGTGGCACGGACGGTGCGCTCGGCGGTCCTGTCCGAGCGACAGCTCGACTACGTGACGGCGGCCCGGCTTCGCGGCGAGTCCGGCCCGTTCATCCTGTCGCGCGAGATCTTTCCGAACGTCCTGGGGCCGACTGTCGTGGAAATGACGGTCCGGTTCGGGTACGCGATCTTCACGGTCGCGACGCTGTCGTTCCTCGGGGTCGGGCTGCAGCCGCCGTCGCCGGACTGGGGGCTCACCGTGAGCCAGGAATACAACAACATGATCAGCGGCGCGTGGTGGCCGACGCTCTTCCCGGCCCTCGCCATCGCGAGCACCGTCGTCGCGGTCAACCTGGTGGCAGATTCGCTCCAGTCGGTCCTGAACGAATGACGACGACGACCCAGCCCGGACCTGGCGCAGCGCCGGCTCCGTCCGCGCCCGCGCCGGCCGCCCTCGAGATCGAGGACCTGTCGCTCGCCTACGTCGTGCGCGGCATCCCGCGGCCGGTGTTGCGGGGCGTCTCGTTCGAGATCGGCCCGGGCGAGTCCTATGGGCTGGTCGGCGAGTCCGGCTGCGGCAAGTCGACGACTGCGTACGCAGCCGTCCGCTACCTGCCCCGGAACGCCCGGATCACGGGCGGCCGGATCCTCGTCGACGGAGCCGACGTCACCTCGATGAACGACGAGCAGCTGCGCCTGTTCCGGATGCACCACGCCTCGATGGTCTACCAGGACCCGGGCGCCGCCCTCAACCCGACGACCAAGATCGGGCCACAGGTCGTCGAGGCCTTCACGATCCTTGGCCAGGGCCGGGCGCAGGCCAAAGAGAGCGCCCTGGCGGCGATGCGCCGCGTCCAGATCGCGGACCCAGAGCGGGTCGCCGAGCGCTACCCGTACCAGCTGTCGGGCGGGATGCAGCAGCGCATCGTGATCGCCATCGCGCTGGCGTCGGACCCGAAGCTCCTCGTCCTCGACGAGCCGACGACCGGGCTCGATGCGACCGTCGAGGCGAGCGTCCTCGATCTCGTCCGGTCGCTCCAGGCCGAGACGAATGCGGCGGTCCTGCTCATCGCGCACAACCTCGGCGTCATCCGGACGCTGTGCGACCGGGTCGGGGTGATGTACGCCGGCAAGATCGTCGAGGAGGGCGACGCGGCGAGCGTCTTCGCGAACCCGCAGCACCCGTACACGCTTGGCCTGCTGCGCTCGCTTCCCCGGCGGGGCATCCGCAAGACCGAGAAGGCGCTCTCGACGATCCCCGGGAATCTGCCGCAGATCGGCACGGACCTCCCGACGTGCGTGTTCGTCGATCGCTGCCCGATCGCGACCGACCTGTGCCGGACGGTCGTCCCTCCGGTCGTCGACACAAGCAACGGCGGCTGGACCCGATGCCACTATCGCGAGCGCCTCGGCGAGATCGTCGAACCGCCGGCCACGTCCGGCCGCGAGTCGGTCCGCGGGCAGCGCGTCCTCGAAGCCAACCAGCTGTCCAAGACATTCCACCAGAGCGGGCACGATGTCCCGGCGCTCGTCGGCGTGAACCTCGAGCTGTTCGATGGGGAGACCCTCGGCCTCGTCGGCGAATCCGGCTCTGGCAAGTCGACGTTCGCGAGGACAGTCCTCGGCATCGAGAGCCCCGACCCGGGCGGCCTCGTGACGCTCGACGAGCACCCACTCGCGCCACGCTCGGCCATGCGCCCGACCGCGGACAAGCGCGCCATCCAGATGGTCTTCCAGAACCCCGATTCGGCGCTCAACCGCGGCTGGACGGCACGCCGGATCCTGGCCCGCTCGGTGAGCAAGCTGACGGGCCTGCGGGGCAAGGCCGTCAACGAACGGGTTGACAAGCTGGCCGCCGACCTGCGACTCACGCAGCGCCATCTCGACCTCAAGCCGCGCCAGCTGTCGGGCGGCCTCAAGCAGCGCCTCGCCATCGCCCGAGCCTTCGCCGGCGACCCGCAGGTCGTCGTCGCCGACGAGCCGACGAGCGCCCTCGACGTCTCCGTCCAGGCGGCGATCCTCAATCTCCTGTCCGACCTGCAGCTGAAGAGCCGGACGAGCTACCTGCTGATCTCGCACGACCTCGGCGTCGTCCGCTACCTCGCCGACCGGATCGCCGTGATGTACCTGGGGCCGGATCATGGAGGTCGGCGGGTCGGAGGCCGTGTTCAACGGTCCGAACCATCCGTACACGGAGGCGCTGCTGTCGGCGGTCCCGAACGTGGACGGAGAGGAGCGACGGCGGATTTTCCTCGAGGGCGAGATCCCGAGTCCGGCCAACCCACCGAGCGGGTGCGTGTTCAACACCCGCTGCCCGCGGGTCATCAGGGGCCTGTGCGAGGTGACCGAACCGCCCCTGATCGAGGTGGAGCCCGGGCACCTGATGAGCTGCCACATCCCGCTCGAAGAGCTTCGGCGGCTGCAGCGTCGACCGACGCGAGCGCACCTTGACGACGCCACCCGCGCCGGACGACGTCCGAGACGACGGTCGCCCCGACCGCCGAGACGGTGGCGCCGGAGGTGGCCAGGGCGGCCGCGTCGGAGCGGCGGGCACGGCAGCTGGCGGACGGCGGCGACGGACGCGGCCGTGGACCGCCGGGCACGGCCCCGATGCGGCGCCGCACGGCCGAGCCGGGGCGCTGACGCACGGAGTCCGGCCGCTGCGAGAGCGGCGACCGGCGGCTGCGGACCGGGGCCGCGCCGGGGGCGCCGGACCACGGCGGCGAGTACCGGACCGACCCGCCGGGCGAGTGCGGGCGACCGCTGCGGCCAGTGGGGGCGCCGACGCAGGCTAGGGTGCCCGGGCGTCGGAGCCGCCGCGCGTTTCCCAAGTTGGCTCAGTGATCCCGCATCCTGATCTCACTCGGAGTGCACGCTACGTGTTCATCGCAGCGGTTTCGACGGGTCGGATCGCCGGTACCTCATCCCGATCGGGGCCCGGCGACCGAAACCCGGGGCATTCGAGAGCCGATGCTCGGCCAGTGTTCAACCCGATCGCTACCACCGGCGAATTCGACGCGCAAATGATCCTTCACTACATGCAAGGCCCCGGAATGGACATCAAGCGTGCACGGCTCGAAACATCGCTACGCCAGGGCCTACGAACACTTCGACGCGGCCCCGGCCTTCCCCGGCCCGCCCGCAGGCCGGCCCGGCCCTTCCCCGGCCCGCCACCGCCCGGCCCGGCCCGGCCCGGCCCGCCCGGCCCTCAAAGGGTCAATGCGATCCGTCTGGCCTCGTAGATCGCGGCATGGATCGAGCGACTCGCCACCGCGTCGCCCACCCGGAACAACTGGTACGGCCCGGCCGGGTTGACGACTCTCGTTCCTGCGGGCGCCCCGCGATGAACGCGTCGATGTCGAGCTCCCCACAGTTCGCTCGAACCATCGCGCAGCTCGAAGTAGAGCTCGTCGTTCGGCACCGAGCCGTGCTCCACGACCACCTGGTCGACGACCCGCTGCGACATCGAGGCGCGTGTAGTCGTTCCACAGGTCGACCTCGAGCCGGCGGTCGGCGGTGCGTCGGACCGCGGCGAGGCGGTGGTCCGGCGTCAGGCGGACGCCCAACCTGGTAGAACGTCCCCAGGTATGCGGGATACGCGGTGCCCGTGACCTCCTGCCCGACATGCCGGTCGGGCGTCACGATCTCCAGTGTCGAGCCCGCGGCGGCCATCCGCTCGGCACAGGACAGCGCGTCCTCCGTGCCGTGGTCGTCGAACAGCAGGACCGAGCCGTGTGAAGGCGTGACCGCCCCGCCGATGACATCCCAGGTGCTCACGACCAGGTCCTCGCCCTCGGTCATGCGCGGGAGCCGCGGCCGGCCGCCGGTCGCCACGATGACCACGTCGGGGCCGAGAGCCGCAACCAGATCGGCGTCGGCGACCACCCCCAGACGCAGGTCCACCCCGGCGTGCCGGCCCTCCGACGCCAGCCAATCGACGATCCCGATGATGTCGGCGCGACGCGCGGTCGCCCGTGCCGCGAGGACGACCTGTCCGCCGAATTGCGAGGCCGCCTCGAGCTGCACCACCGAATGACCGCGCTCCGCGGCGACGCGCGCCGCCTCCAGTCCCGCCGGACCGGCACCGACCACCACCACGCGCCGCGCCGGGCCCGCGGAGGGCGGCGTGAGATGCGGGATGGTCTCCTCGCGCCCCGTCGCGGGGTTCTGGATGCACAGCGAATTGAGTCCGAGGTACAGCCGGTTGATGCACATCGAAGCACCCACACACGCTCGGATGCGGTCCGCCTGGCCCGCCTCCAGCTTGCGGACGATGTGCGGGTCGGCCATGTGCGCCCGCATCATCCCGACCATGTCGAGAAGCCCCTCGGCGATCGCGTACCGCGCGGTCGCGACGTCGGCGATCCGGTTCGCATGAAAGATCGGCAGGTTCACCCGCTCGCGGAACCGTCCGGCGAACTCGAGCGCCGGTCCCAGCGGCGTCCCCATGCCGGGGATGACATGGGAGATGGCCTCGTCGGTGGCGATGGAGCCCTTGATCAGGTTGATGAAGTCGATCAGTCCGGTGCGGGCGAGCGTCGACGCGATCTCGAGCCCATCCGCCTCGGTCAGGCCACCCGGGACGTCCTCCCCGCCGGTCATCCGGATGCCGACGATGAAGTCGTCGCCGACCGCGCGCCGAATCGACTCGAGCACCTCGATCGAGAACCGCATCCGATTCGCCAGCGAGCCGCCGTATGCGTCGCCCCGGCTGTTGATGAGCGGCGTCCAGAACGAATTAACGAGGTGGCCATACGCCTCGACCTCGAGGCCGTCGAGCCCGCCTTCCTTGCATCGGCGGGCGGCCTCGCCGAATGCGGCGACCACCCGTCGGATGTCGGCCAGCTCCATCTCCTTGGGGAACGACCTGTGCGCCGGCTCGCGGACCGACGAGGGCGCGATGGTCGGCAGCCAGTCACCGTCGTCCGACACGGTCCGGCGGCCCATGTGGGTGAGCTGGATCATCGTCGCGGTGCCGTGGGCGTGCATCCGGTCCGCCAGCTGCTGGAACCACGGGATGATGTCGTCATCGCCCGCGTAGAGCTGGCCGAAGACGGGTGGTGAATTGGGCGCCACGTTCGTCGACCCGCCGAACATCGAGAGCGCGATCCCGCCCTTCGCCTTCTCCTCCTGGTAAAGCTGGTAGCGCAGCTTCGGCTTGCCGTCTTCGGCGTACGCCGGCTCGTGGGCCGGGCTCATGATCCGGTTGCGCAGCGTGAGGTGGCGAAGCTGGAACGGCTGGAGGAGCGGGTCGCCGGTGGTCATGTCAGCCCCCTCCCGCCCCGATGTGCGTGCCACGCATCATCCACGGGCCGAAACCGCGTCCGCAGCTCCCGCCGGCGGCACCATCGACCCCATCCGGACGCCCTTGGAGGCGATCGGTGGCTGGGGCGCACGCTTGGGAGGCGACGGGCAGCGAGGCTCGGCCGTCAAGGCGTGAGTGATGACTGCCAGCCATATCGGCGCAGCGATCGCCTAGACGTCCGAGTCGGGGAAGCTCGCTCGCCGCCGCTCCATCCAGTCGACGAGCTCCTCGTGGACGGCCTCGTCGAGGGGCGGCATCTCGTACTCGGCGAGCCGCCGCTTCCATCGGCGGTTCGCCCGCTGGGCGGCGTCGAGGCCGCCGTCGAGCTCCCACTGCTCGAACGAGTCGTTGTTCGATAGCTCGGAGCGCCAGAACGCCGTCTCGAAGTTGGCCAGCGTGTGCGGCGAGCCCAGGAAATGCTGGCCCGGACCGCCCGCCAGCATCGCGTCGAGCGCGTAGCCGTTGTCGCTGACATCGACGCCCTTGATGTAGGCCTCGGTCATGGACGCCTGGTCCTCGTCGAGGATGAACTTCTCGTAGCCGACCGCGAGGCCGCCCTCCAGCCACCCGGCCGTGTGGAGGTTGAAGTTGACGCCGGCCTGGATCGTGGCCAGGTAGCTGATCGCGCTCTCGTACGCGGCCTGGTAGTCGGGAAGCTTCGAGGCCGTGAAGTTGCCGCCACTCCGGAAGGGCACGCCGAGCCGCCGGGCGAGGGCCGCGAGCACGAACAGGACGAGCTGCGGCTCCGGGCGTCCCGAACGTCGGCGCGCCCGTCTGCATCGACATCGACGACGCGAAGGAACCGAAGATGACGGGCGCGCCGGGCCGGACGATCTGGCAGAACGCCATCCCCGCGAGCGCCTCGGCGAGCGTCTGCGTCGCCTGCGCGGCGACCGTCACCGGCGCCATCGCGCCGCCGAGGATGAACGGGGTGATGAGCATGATCTGGTTGTTCTCGGCGTAGACCTTGGCCGACCCCAGCATGTTGAAGTCCCACGACATCGGCGAGTTGGCGTTCGCGAGCCCCATGATCACGTGCTCGCGCTCCATGGTCTCCGCACCGAACACGATCCGGGCCATGTCGACGGAGTCCTGCGCCCGGCTCGGATGGGTGACCGAGCCCATGAACGCCCGGTCCGAGTACCGGATGTGGCTGTAGACCATCTCGAAATGGCGCTTGTTGACCGGCAGGTCGACCGGCTCGCAGAGCGTCCCGCCGCCGTGGTGGAGCGTCCGACTCGTGTAGGTCAGCTTCACGAAGTTGCGGAAGTCCTCGATGGTCGCGTAGCGGCGTCCGTCGTCGAGGTTGTGGATGAACGGCGAGCCATAGGTCGGCACGAGGACCATGTACGGATCGCCGATCTGGACGCTCCGGGCGTCGTTGCGTGCGCGCTGCGTGAAGAGGCGCGGCGCGGTCGCCCGGACGATCGAGCGGCACATGCCGCGCGGGAACCGGACGCGCTGGCCGGTCACGTCGGCGCCGGCGCCGCGGAAGATCTCGGTCGCCTCGGGGAAGTTGACGATCTCGATGCCGACCTCCGCGAGCAGGGTGTCGGCGTTGGACTCGATCTGCTCGAGGCCCTCGGTCGAGATGACCTCGACAGGGGCCAGGCGGCGGGTCAGGTAAGGCACCGTATCCATGTGGCGAGCCAGGCGCTCGGTCTGGCGCGCGGCGCGGCCACGACGGACCGTGTGATGGTCGAGGTCCTGGACAGCCATCGGGTCTCCTCGGGTTTCCAGCGCGAGATCGTGCCGAGGTCATGGTACGGCGACCGGCGCGCGGCGCCGGGTCAGAGGCGAAGGGCGAGCTCTCGTCCCTCGTAGAAGGCGAGGCTCGCGCGCCGAGGGGCGACCGCGTCCCCGATGAGGTGGAACCCCATACCGCGCGCGGCAAGTTCGGTGGCGAGCGCGGTTTCCGACACGGGAGTCTCGGCGATCACGAGCGTGTCGGCGTCGATCTTGGTCAGCTCGCCGGTCGCGGTGGATTGGACGACGGCGACGCCGTCGCGCCAGCCGAGGATGGAGACCGAGGTCATGCTCCGCCCGCCGGCCGCCGCGAACCGCTTGCGCAGGGGCCCGTCGGCCGCCGAGTGGAACAGGCCGCCCGCAACGACCGGCGCGGCGGTCAGGATCGTGGTCTCGTGGCCGGCCTCGGCGAGGGCCAGCGCCGACCCGAGGCCGCGCCAGTCGTTGACGTCGTCGAGGACGAGGACCCGGTGGCCGAGGTGGTCCGCGGCCGTGCCGTCCAGGACGTCGTGGATCGCGACCACGTCGGACCCGTCCACACCGGGGAGCCGGTCGACCAGCGGCAGCGCCCGCTGGAACCCGGCGCGGGCGGGCCGCGAGCCAGTCGCGACGACCACCTCGTCCGCCCCGAACCCCGCGACGTCGTCGGCAGTCCCCGCCGTGCCGAGGCGCACGTCGACGCCGAGCGCGGCCAGGCGGCGCTCGTGCCAGGCCAGCAGGTCGCTGATCTGGCCACGCGACGGCTGGAGGCCGGCAAGCCGGAACTGCCCGCCGAGCGTCTCCGCCAGCTCCCAGAGCGTGACCGAATGCCCGCGCTCGGCCGCGACCCGGGCCGCCTCCAGCCCGGCCGGCCCGCCTCCCACCACCAGCACGCGACGCGCGACGGCCGCCGGTTCGAACCGATCGCCACCCCATTCGAACTCACGCCCTGCGGATGGGTTGACGAGGCACGAGATCCAGTAGTCGCGCGATCTTCGACCCCAGCACAGCTGGTTGCACGAGATGCACGGCCGGACCTCGTCGGCACGGCCCGCCCGTACCTTGGCGACCAGGTGCGGGTCGGCGATCTGGCCGCGAACGATGCTGACCATGTCGGCGTGCCCGGCGGCGAGGACCGCCTCGGCAGCGGCCGGCGTGCGGATGTGGCTCTCGGCCTGGACCTTCGCGTGGCGCACGACGGCCTTGAGGGCCGCAGCGAAGGGCTCGCCGAGCCGCTGCTCGTACAGCGACGGCGGGATGATCTGGTGGAAGTCGAAATAGGAGCCGGTCCCGCAGGTCACATAGTCCATGAGACGCCGCTCGTCGTGCCACGCCACGATCTCGGCGAGGGCCTCCACGGACGGCATCGCCTCGGAATCGGGATCCGCGCTGACAGCCAGCCCGATGATGAAATCCTCGCCACACGCCTCGCGGATCCTGCCGAGGATCGCCGCCGAGAACCGCATCCGGTTCTCGAACGACCCGCCCCAGCCGTCGGTCCGCCGGTTCGACCACGTCCCCCAGAACTGGTCGACCACCGCGTGGTACGCCGCGAAGATCTCGACGCCATCGAACCCGCTCGCCTGCGCCCGCCGTGCTGCCGCGACGAACCCATCGATCGAGCTCGAGGATCTCCTCCTCGGTCATCGCGTGGCTGCCGTCGGCATCGTGGTACGACGGCAGGCCGGACGGCGACCAGTTCGGCGCGAACGAGTTGTCGGCGTCGCCGTGCTGCCCGACGTGGTACAGCTGGTGGATGATCACGACATCCGGGTTCGCCTCGCGGCACGCGTCGGTGACGCGCCGGAAGGCTGGGATCACGGCATCGTCGTCGTGGCGGAAATTGCCGCGCGTCAGGACCCCCGTCCGGTGGATCGGCACCGGCTCCACGACGATCATCCCGGCGCCACCGAGCGCCCGTTCGCGGTAGTAGCCGACATGCCGGTCGCCCGGCAGCCCACCCTCGGCCATGTTGGCGGTGTGTGCGCCGAAGGTGATCCGGCTCGCGAGCGTCCGGTGGCGCAGCCGCAGCGGCTCGAACACGTCGGGGAAGGCGCTCATCGGCCCGAGGTCGAGGTCGTCGGTGCCCATCGCCAGGCGATGGTATCGCCGTGGCGATGTCGCGGCGTATGCTCTCGCGGCGTTTCGACATCGGGGAGGGAAGCCGCAGGTCATGACCACAGCCCGGGATCGACCGCCGGAGGAGGCGGCCGAGGACACCTCGTTCGCGCGCGGCCTGCGCGTCCTGCTCACGATCGCCGACCGCGGCGAGATCCGCGTCGACGAGCTCAGCGCCCTCCTCGACACGCCGGCATCGACCATCTACCGATACCTGCGGACGCCTGACCGAGTTCGGGTTCGTGGATCGAAGCCTGGCCGGATACCGCCTGGGCCCGCGCCTGGTCATCGGTGGGGGGACGAACGTCAGCAGCGAGGAGCTGATCCGGGTGGCGGATCCGGTGCTCCAGGCGCTTGCTGCCGAGACAGGCGAGACGGCGGTCATCACCCGTCGGATCGGGCTCGCTGCGGTCTGCCTGCAGGAGGCGCAGTCGACCCAGCCGCTCCGCGTCAACATCGCCCCGGGATCGTCGATGCCGCTCCATCTCGGCGCGCTCGCCAAGGTGCTCCTCGCCTACGCCCCGCCATCCATCCTCGACGAGTTCCTTGCCCAGGAACCCAGCGCGACGCCCGGCCTGATGCCCGAGGGGTTGAAGGAGGACCTGGCCGCGATAGTCGACAGCGGAGTCGCCCGAAGCGAGGGTGAATTCATCTCCGGCACCGTGACCATCGCCGTTCCCATCATCCGGGAGGACGGGATCGTGGCGGCCATCGGCGTGATCGGGCCCGACGAGCGGTGCGGGCTGACCTGGCGGTCTCGCGTCGCACGGAATCCTGCCTGGATCTGCCGCCGTCATCGTCGGGTCGCTCGGTGGAGGACCACGGGCGGCGTAGGGCACGTCACCCGTATCGCGGTACTGGTACCTCTCGCTATTTGACAATTCGCGCAGAGTTTCTATGCTCCGCGTCGGGATGGAAACGTTCGATGCATTGGTTCCGCTCGATGAGGCATACGCCTCGAGGCCGATCGAGGACGCCTTCGACTGGGACCTCGTGGCCTCGGAGTTGCCCCCCGATCGTGAGTGGTACATGGTCGCCTTCCGATCGGTCCGTCGCGACGGCGCCGACGAGGAGCGCCTGGCGGCCTTCGACGATCGCGCCCATACGGAGGCCGCGACGGCCCCCGGATTCGTCCATTACTTCCGAGGCCCCACGTCGTCGGACGGCAGCTGCCTGTCGTTCTGCCTGTGGGACAGCCGATCCCAAGCCCGGTCCGCCGCAGGCCTGCCCGGCCACCGTGAAGCCGTGACGCTCATCGCTGAGATGTATGCGCGCTACACGCTCGAGTTCCTGCGCGTGCGACACGCGGACGTGACGGCCGGCGGCCTCACCTTCGAGCCCTACGACGCGGTGCGCGCCCCGGCCTGACCGGCCCATCGGTCGAGGGCGCCGCGCCAAGCCGCGCGCGTCCGCTCGATCGGGGCGAACGAGCCGCCGATCAGGGCCCCGGTGCGTCGATCCCGATATCGGTGAGAAGCTTCCGACCGTCGTCCAGCACGGACGGCGCATCGCGCCCGAGGCGCGCGATCTCCCGGTGGAGGAACGAATCCAGCTCGGTCGACTCGTCGCGCAGGACGCGCGACGCGCGGAGCCGGCCGGCGTAGTCCGCCAGCATCGCCGCGTACAGGGTGAGCGGGCCCGCCCGCCCGATCCGCGCTTCGGCGCCGGGCCGGAAATCGATCGGGATCATGAGCCGGCCGAAGAAGGCGCCCACTTCGTCGGTCAACGGGTCGACGCCCTGGCTGTGGCCACTCCAGCGGAGGATCGGGCCAGGCGAGGCGATCTCGACGACGGCGGTGTCCGGGTCGATGTCGAACGCTCGCAACCGACCCCCGAACGACAGGAACTCGTTGGCGACCGGGATGCGGTCGGCGACGTGGAGGCGGCCCCATGAGACTTCTTGTTCGGCCGGCCGCTGGTCCGCGCGGCTGAACGAGGCGGGCCGCCCTCGTTCGCCATCGAATGCCCAGTAGCCGATGGTCTCAGGGTCGAAGTGCGCAAGGGTGGGGACCGATCGAAGGGCGACGAGCAGGCGAGGACCGTCGGGCGCCTCGGGGGCGCTGCCGTGAACGTCGACGAATCCGAGGACGGCCAGGCGGCGAGCGGCGTCGGCGGCCCAGTCGGGGATCGGGGCGGAGCTCACCTCGTCGGCCCGGTGGACCCGGCAAAATCGGGCCTCACCTGGCCGGGAACGGCGTCGACCGGAGGATGGGCGGCCGCACGGGCGGGGGCGGGGACGGCTCCGGGGGCCGCCACGGGACCGCCGGCATCCGGCGCCGGCCCGTCGGGCGCCGCCGCCTCGCCCATCCCGGAGGCCCCGAGCTGAGCGCGCCAGACCCCGAGTCGCACGCCCGCTACCACCCCGCCGATCGAGGTGACCGCGAGGATCATGGCGTGGACCAGCAGCGCCATCGCGAATGCCTCGTCCCGCGGCACGCCGAAACCGCCGGCGATTCCGACGGCCGTGAGCTCGAACGTGCCGAGGTATCCGGGCCCCGACGGCACGATGGTGGCCAGGGCCACGCCGCTCGTCAGCAGTGCCGCCTGGGCGGGCAGCAGTCCGACCCCGACCGCCTGGCCTGCCGCCCAGAACGTCGCCGCGGACGCCGTCCAGGCGAGCGCACTGAGCACGAGCGCGCTGGCGAGCGTTCGCGGCCGGCCGGCCACTGCCAACCCGTCCCGGAGGCGCCGGGCAAGCTCAAGCAGGCGGGGTCGCTTCGCGACGATCGCGGCGACGCGGTCGGCTCCCGGCAAGCGGTGCGCGGCGATGCCCAGCCCGAGGCCGATCACCAGCAACGCGACGAACGCGAGGCCCAGGAGCACGGCACTGGTCATCTCCCCGCGGGCGCTCAACAGGAGCACCGCGACCGCGGCGATGGCGACGACCATCACGGTATCGACGACACGCTCGACGACGACCGTGCCGAGGACCGTCGTCCGGCTGACGCCTTCGCCTTCGCCAAGCGCGTGACTCCGGTAGAGCTCGCCCAGCCGGGCCGGCAGGACGTTGTTGGCGAGGTAGCCGAGGTACGTGTAGCCGAGCACACGGCGGTACGGCAGGGGGGCGATGGGCGCGAGAAGTGCGCGCCAGCGGAGGCCGCGCGCGCCGATGTCCAGGAACACGGTCGTCACCATCACCGCCATCCAGGCCGGGCTCGCGGACCGGAGCACCTCGAAGGCGGCCTCGATGTCGACGGCCCGGACCAGGATCCAGATCGCCACGAGGCTGATGGCGATGCCGAGCCCCCCGCGGATAAGCGACCGCCGGCTCACCCTGCCCACAGGATCAGTCCGGCCGGTTCCGTGCCGCGAGCTTGCGCGATCGGCGGAGTCGGAATCGGTGGAGGACGAATCGGGCGACCACCCGGAGCGTCGACAGCCCGTACACCACGCTCCGCCGGAAGCCCACCGAGGACGCCTCGTCGAAGTAGCGCGTCGGGACCGCGATCTCTCCGATGCGCCTGACCATGCCCGCCGCCACGACCTGCGCGACCAGCTCCTGATCGAAGACGAAATCGTCGCTGTTGAGGTGGTACGGGATCGTCTCGAGCAGCTGACGGCTGTATGCCCGCAGGCCGGTGTGGTACTCGGACAGGTGGAGCCCGAACGCGCGGTTCTCGACGCCGGTCAGGAAGCGGTTGCTGACGAACTTCCAGCGGGGCATGCCCCCGCCGAGCGGGTCGCCGAGGAAGCGGCTGCCGAGCATCAGGTCGTGGGTCCCATCCGCGATGGGCGCCACCAGCGCCGGGATCCGGGTGGCGTCGTACTGGTAGTCGGGGTGGAGCATCACGACGATATCGGCGCCCGCCGCGAGCGCGGCGTCGTAGCACGTCTTCTGATTCCCGCCGTAGCCGCGGTTTTGCGGGTGGATGATGACGTCGAGGCCCAGCTGTCGGGCGATCTGGACAGTCTCGTCGCGCGACACGTCATCGACCAGGATGATCCCGCCGACGATGTCATGGGGGATGTCCGCGTAGGTTCGCTCGAGCGTCTTCGCCGCGTTGTAGGCGGGCATGACGATCACGATGTGTGGCGGCGACGCGCTCGTATCGGGCGCGGCCATGGTCGTCGTCTGGGGCGTGGGCACGTGCGAAGGTTACCGCAGGAGCCTGCGCGGACCGGGAGGACCCGAAGGTACGGGTCACGGGACCGTCATGCGGATGTGCGACCATGCGCGACGTCACCCGAAGCGATCCGAGGAAGCCTGCCGCATGTTCGAGCGCCTCTTCGGCAGCAAGACTGCCGACCCCGCCATCGCCGAGCGCATCCCGCCGGGCCAGTACAAGACCGAGAAGTTCCCGGTCCTCCACTACGGCTCCGTTCCCCACACGAATCTCGCGACCTGGGACTTCAGGGTCTTCGGCGAGGTCGACTCCCCGTTGACGCTGACCTGGGAGCAGTTCAAGGCTCTGCCGCGCAAGACCGTCAACACCGACATCCACTGTGTCACCCGCTGGACCAAGCTCGACACGACCTGGGAAGGGGTGCCGATCCAGGTCATCCTCGAGATGGCGGGCGTGCGACCGAACGCCACCCATGTCGTGTCGCATGCGGAACAGGGCTACACGGCGAACCTGCCGCTGTCCGTCCTCGACGACGTCGACGTCCTGCTGGCCGATACGTTCGGTGGTGAGCCCCTGGAGCTGGAGCACGGGTACCCGCTCCGCCTCCTCGTCCCGAAGCGCTACTTCTGGAAGAGCAGCAAGTGGATCCGCGGCCTCGAATTCCTCGACCACGACCAGCTGGGCTTCTGGGAGCGCTACGGCTACAACAACGACGCCGACCCCTGGAAGGAAGAGCGCTTCAGCGATTCCTGATCGCGGGCCGGCTATTCGGCGAACATCTCGAGTCGCTCGCCCGCGGCGAGGAGGCGAACAAGCTCCGGGACTCGGATCGGAAGGCTGTCCAACCGCTCCGATGGTGCGTACCAACGACCGCGGGTCCGCCCTTGGGGCACGAGCCAGCCTTGGGCAGCGACCCGCGCCAGCAGGGCTCGTGCAGCCGGGCTGGATCGTCTCGTCATGGTCGCCACGCGCTCGGTTCGGAGTCTCCAGACCCGGGCGGCGAGCAACAGCGAGGCCCAGTCGGCCGGATCACCAAGGTCCTGGAGGGCGGCGACGACGACACCGATATCTCCAGGGAGGGCGTCGAGGATGCGGTCCCGGACGTCAAGGCGGTCAAGCGAGATGCGCGTGTAGTAGTCGAGCCAGTCGGTGACGGGGTGGTTGTCCGGGTCGTAACTGGTCCCAAGCGTCGTGCGCAGGGCCGCCACGTACTCGTCGCGATTCCGTCGCAGGTACGCCTCGGTCGAGATCAGTTCGGTGGCAGGGATCCCGTGCTCCATCAATGCCATGGCCGCGAGGATTCGCGCAGTGCGGCCATTGCCGTCGTTGAAGGGATGGATGGCGATGATGTTCAAGTGCAGGAGCGCTGACCTGACGAGCGAGGAGGTCCGGCCCGTGCTGCGCAGCCAAGAAACCAACTCGGTCATAAGGGACTGCACAACCAGCGGGCTCGGACCGGTGAAGATGCCCACGTGGACTTCGTCCCCGGCCCCGCGATAGTCACCAAGCGTATCCCCGGGCAGCCCATCCATGACCGCCGCATTGACTTGGTGGATGATCTCGTGCGTCCACTGGAAGTCCCGTCGCGCCACGGCCGCGCGTCCGATGTCCAGGGCGCGGTTGTAGTTCGCGACCTCGCGCACGTGGGTTTCGCTTCCGTCGACGGCTGCCCCGCTGATCACGGCCTCGACCTGCTCGGGGGTCAACGGATTGCCCTCGATGCCCGTGCTCCCCGAGATACTCGCGTCGCGGGCGGCGTCCCACACGACCAGCATCCGCCAGCTCCCGGTAACGAGTTCCGCGCCCCTGCGGACGGCCGTTTCCCACCGGTTCAGCCGTTCGAGGATGTCGGGATTCGGTATGTACGTGAGGTGCAGTGCCATTCGCTCGTCTAGCAAGCGGTTTGATTCGGCAGTAGTATGGTTGATATCCGCTCGTGCGTCAAGCGGATACGTGTCCCCAAGGTCGAGTTCGGGAGCGTGACAGGCTGCGGGGGCATTCAGCCTCGCTGCAGAGAAGCCACGTTGACAAAGGCTCCGGGCGGCGGAGGGCTACTCCCTTCGTTGGCGATGACGAGCGCTTCAGCGACGGCTGAACCTCTGCCGATGAGGTCGTGCCCTCGTATCTTTGTCTCGAGCATCGAGCGCGGCGCTCCATCCGAGTGGTACCGCTGGGCTCTCGCCACTGACCGACGATGTGGAGCGAGAGAGGATGAAGTGGTGGGACTCCTGGATCAAGCGACGTTCGCGAGCTGGCACGACTTCTACCTGACGATGGGAACGGCTTCGGCCAGCCTCATCGGCCTGCTGTTCGTCGCGCTGTCGCTGAATCTCGACGCGATCACAGAGACCTCGAGCGACGACTTGCGGGCGCTCGCGGAGCAGGCCTTCAACAGCTTCTCGTTGGTCCTTCTGATCGCAGTCCTGTTCCTCATCCCGACAAACGACCCGGCCACGTACGGCGTCGCCTACGTCCTGCTCGCCGTCGCAGGCGGTTATCGAATCCTCCGGCGCTTGCCGGCGGTCTGGCGCAGCCGGCATCGCGATCCCATCGGTGAAGGAGTCGTCGGTCGGTTCGTCCTGCCCGGCGCTGCCGTCCTGGGCCTCCTGGCCGCCGGGATCGGCCTGGTGGTCGGGCAGCCGTCGGCGTTGTACTGGCTTGTTGCCGTGATCCTCGGCCTCTTGATGTCCGCGGCACGCAGTTCGTGGGACCTCCTCGCCAAGGTGGGCGAGGGTCGAGGATCTCCGAAGAACGCCGAGTGAGCAGCGCGGCCCTCGCCGCGACTCGTCAGCTGCGAACCACTTGGTAGAGGTGCCACTCATCGGGAACGCCCTTCAGCACGGAAGTCCCGAGGTCACGGAACGCAAGCCCGGAACCCACGACGAGATCCTTGACGGTCCGGGACACCAGGACCTCGCCGGGGCCGGCGAGCGCCGCGATCCGCGCCCCGATGTGGACCGCCAGACCGCGGATGTCGTCTCCGACGCGCTCGACCTCGCCGGTGTGAAGGCCTGCCCGGACCTCGAGTCCGAGAGGCCGGACGCCGTTCACGATCGCCAGGGCACTGCGAATTGCGCGGGCCGGGCCCTCGAAGGTCGCGAGGAAGCCGTCACCTGCCGTCGCGACCTCGCGCCCACCGAACCGGCCGAGCTGTTCGCGAACCACCGCGTGGTGGGCCTGCAGGAGGTCGCCCCAGGCCTCGTCGCCGAGCGAGGAGGCCCGCGCGGTCGACTCCACGATGTCAGTGAAGAGGATGGTCGCCAATACCCGGTCGCCTTCCGGCTCGTGGCGAGTGCCCGTGAGGAACTCCTCGATCTCACCGACCACCCTTCCGGGGTCGCCGACCCACGGCAGGTGATCGTCACCGGGCATCTCGACGAAGGTCGAACCCGGGATGTGCTCGGCCAGATAGCGGCCTGCCCCGATCGGGATCGTGCGGTCGCCCGTGCGATGAAGCACGAGAGTCGGCACCCGAACCGTCCCAAGCACGGGGCGAACGTCGATCTCGGCATTCATCGACATGAGCGCGATGACTGCGGCAGGGCTCGCACCCGACCGGAGGTAGCGCGCCCAATGCGCGCGAAAGCGTTCGTCATGGATGCGACTCGGCGCCCGTACCGCGAGGCCGACCGGGCCGCCCCAGTCGCGTGACAACGTGGCCAGGAAATCGTCCCTCGTCTCCGGCGTGAAACCCCACGGATGGTCCGCGCTGGCCATTCGCCGGGCATAGCTGCCGAAGAGCACGATCGCGGTCGTGCGCGCCGGATAGGTCGCCCCGAACAGGACGCACATCGGGCCGCCCTCGGACACCCCGAACAGCGCCGGCCGCTCTGAGCCCACCGCGTCGCACACGGACAGGACGTCGCTCATCCGCGTCTCGAGGGTGGGAAGCTCGGACACCGCGACCCGATCCGAGAGACCCGTGCCGCGCTTGTCGAACAGGATCAGCCTCGAGAACGAAGCGAGGTCCTCGAAGAAGCGGGCGAGGGTCGGTTCCTCCCAGGCGACCTCGAGATGCGAGACCCAGCCCGGCACGTAGACCAGGTCCAGCGGTCCCTCGCCGATGACCTGATAGGCGATCGAGATCCCGTCCGGAGCCCTGGCGTAGTGCGTCGCCGGGATCATCTGCGGACTACTGTTCTCGCCCCGGCGGCCAGGTGTCCATGACCGCGCGGAGGGCCGCGAACTCGCCGATGTGGTAGGCGTTGTGCGCCCCGGCGATCCGCATCTCGCGCAGGATCGTGTGCCCCGGAGTCCCCGGGATCGTAGCGACCAGGTCGGTGGCAGGGTCGGCGACCAGGTCGTGGAGGGCGCGCCCGTCGGCGCGAAATGATTCGATCGTTTGGGCGAACTCCTCGGGGGTCGCGGTCGCGTCTCGTGCCGGCCAGTACTCGTCCGGCCAGGTCGGCTGGAGGTACGAGCGGTTCCGGATGTAGTCGAGGATGTCCCACTGCGCCACCCGAATGTGCTCGAGCAGGTGCCACGGCGTGTAGGGGAGATTCGGGGCGCGGCGGTTGATCGCGTCGCGTGGAAAGTCCCTCACCGCCTCGTCGAACGGCAGATGAGCGCCTTGTCCGTCGATGAGTGCCAGCAGCTGCTCGCGCAGGATGTCGGTTGCGGCCATGTCGTCCTCGTTCGATGTTCAGCGACCCGTGCCGCTGCTCCGTTCAGCTGCGCCGCGCCCCGATGAGCTGACGCGGGTCGGGAGCGAACAGCCTGAGCCTGCGGCGCAGGAGGAGCAGCTCGCGGTCGAGCAGGCGGATCAGGGCCTCCAGCCGGTCGGTGGTCGTGTCGGCTTCGAGCAACGCTTGGCGACGTGGAAGCTCGACCTGGACGATGCCGGAGAGCAGGTAGGACAGGACCGTCGGGTCGTCCGGGATGACGAGGTTGCGGCGCCGGGCGTCGGCGGCCTCGTCCTCGTCGTCGGCATCGTCTTCGATGTCGAGGTCGACGTTGGACAATTCCTCGTCGATCTCGATGGCTTCGATGGGTGTGCCGGCGATCTCGCCGGCGTCCTCAGACGACTCGTCGCCCTCGGCACTGTCCAGCTCCACCCGGATGTCGAGGACCTCGCTGGTCTCGCCCTCGCGAGCGCGCATGAGCTCGAGGTAGCGGACGAACCGCCGGATGGCCGAGGCGGCCAGCCGTTCCGCCAGTGTCTCGTCGCCCACCTCGTCCTCGAGCGGCGTCACGTCGGCCACGAGATAGGGACGGCGCTCGGGGTCGACCGAGTCGATGGTGAATCGGCCGGTCGCCGCCGCGAGGAGGTCGTAGCGGCCATCCGGGTAGCGGCCCGCCTCGCGGATCTCGACGAGTGCGCCCACCCCGGCCAGCGACAGGTTGCCCGATCCCACCTCGCGGCCCTCGCGGATGAGCACGACTCCGAACGGCTCCCCGGTCTCGAGGCAGTGCCGGGTCAGTGCCCGGTAGCGCTCCTCGAAGATGTGCAAGGGCAGCACGATCCCGGGACAGAGGACCGTATGCAGGGGGAAGAGCGGGATCTCCATCGATGTTCGATCTCACGCTTGGCTGGACGACACGCGACGGGCGCTGCACCCGAGTCTAGTCCGCGAATGACGAAACCGGCGGTGGTCCGCCGGTTCCCTGAGTCGCGATCTCGTTGTGCCGGGGCGTGGCGCCTTGGTCAGTGCGAGCAACCCCGCGCCGAACCCGCGTCGTCCGCGGTCCGGAAGCTCGAGCCGCAACCGCATGCCGCGACGGCATTCGGGTTGTTCACCGTGAACCCGGCGCCCATCAGGGTGTCGACGTAGTCGATCTGCGAGCCTTGCAGGAGGTTGATGCTCTGGCCGTCCACGTAGACCTTGATGCCGCTCGCGTCGAGGACCTGGTCCTCGGGCGTCGGGGCGTCCTCGAGCATCATCCCGTAGCGGAAACCGGAGCAGCCGCCGGAGTAGACGTACACGCGCAGCCCGATCGCCGGGTTCGTCTCTTCTTTCGTCAGCTCGCGGAGCTTGACCACCGCGGCGTCCGTGAGGGAGACCACCTGAGGCTGCTGATCGATCATGGGTCCGAGTCCTCCGGGTGGGTCGTTCTGGGTCAGGTTGCGGGCGCTACGCCGTTCGGTACTCGCCATCGTACGCACCGCAACGGGTTTCGACAAGCACCCGCGCCGAAATCCCCTTGCAGATGGCGTTCAGCAGAGATGGAGTCGCCGTAGGCTCGGCAGCGCCCATACCTTTGACCTTCGCGACCGGATCGAAGCGGCTCAGCTCGCGATCGAGCTCGCGCCCGCCAGATCTCGAGACACTCGCGAGCCCCGGTCAGACGGTCTCAGATGCGTTCGACGATCGTTGCGATCCCCTGGCCGACGCCGATGCACATCGTGGCGAGGCCGTAGCGGCCGCCGGTTCGTCGCAATTCGTGGGCGAGCATGGTGATGAGCCGGCCGCCGCTCATGCCGAGCGGATGGCCGAGGGCGATGGCGCCGCCGTTCACGTTGACCCTGGCGGGGTCGAGGCCGAGCTCGTCGATGCAGACGAGCGATTGCGACGCGAACGCCTCGTTGAGCTCGATGAGGTCGAGGTCGTCCACGGCGATCCCGGCGCGCTCGAGGGCCTTGCGCGTGGCCGGCACTGGGCCGATGCCCATGAACGCGGGATCGACACCCGCGACGGCGGTCGAGACGACCCGCGCCATCGGGCGCAGGCCGAGCGCTTGCGGCACGCTCCGCCTCCACGAGCAGGACGGCCGACGCACCGTCGTTGATGCCGGAGCTGTTGCCGGCCGTGACGGTGCCGCCGTCGGGCTTGAAGGCCGGGCGCAGCCGGGCCAGGGCCTCGGTCGTGGTGTCGGCGCGAGGATGCTCGTCGCGATCGATGACGAGAGGTTCGCCCTTTCGCTGCGGCACCGAGATCGGGACGATCTGGTCGGCGAAGCGGCCGGCCTCGATGGCGGCGACTGCGCGCTGCTGGCTCTCGCACGCGAACGCGTCCTGGCGCTCGCGCGAGACGTGCCATCGCTCGGCGACGTTCTCGGCGGTCTCGCCCATCGAGTACGGGTAGTGCCGTTCGGCGAGGCGCGGGTTGACGAAGCGCCAGCCGAGCGTCGTGTCGGCCAATCTCGCGGGCGCCGCGGTCGAACGCGGCCTCCGCCTTGAGCTGGACGTAGGGGGCCCGTGTCATCGACTCGACGCCGCCGCCGATGAAGACGTCACCATCGCCCACGGCGATGGCGTGGGCGGCCGTGTTGATCGCCTGGAGCCCCGAGCCGCACAGGCGGTTGACGGTCAGCCCCGCGACCTCGACCGGGAAGCCGGCGAGCAGCGCTGCCATCCGGGCGACGTTGCGGTTGTCCTCGCCGGCCTGGTTGGCGCAGCCGAGGATGACGTCCTCGACAAGGTCCGGGTCGAGGCCGGCACGATCGACGACCGCTCGCAGGACCGCCGCCGCGAGGTCGTCGGGCCGAATGCCGGCCAGGGCGCCGCCGTAGCGACCGATCGGCGTACGGACGGCCTCGATGATCCAGGCCTCGCGGAGGGGCCGATGTGGGTCGCGGGTCATGCCTCGGATGGTAGCGCGCCGCACAGCCGCCACGTGATCGGCGTCTTACAGGAGAGACCGCGTCACGACCCCACCGCGTACAGGTGCCAGCGACCAGGGACGCCCTTGAGGTCGTGCTCGCCGCGGTCCTCGAACTCGACCAGGGACCCGGCGACCAGGTCCCGGACCGTCCGCGACACGAGGATCTCGCTCGCGCCCGCGAGGGCGGCGACGCGGGCGGCGATGTGCACGGCGATGCCGCCAACGGTCCCGTTGCGCAGCTCCGCCTCGCCGGTGTGCAGACCGGCGCGGATCTCGATCCCCAGCGCTCGGACGTCGTCGCGGATGGCCCGGGCGCACCGGATCGCCCGCCCGGGTCCGTCGAAGGAGGCGAAGAAGCCGTCGCCGGTCGTCGTCAGCTCGGTCCCGCGATGCTCGGCGAGCCTGGCCCGAATCCGTCCGTCGTGCTGCTCGAGCAGGCGCCGCCAGGCGGTGTCGCCGATCCGCGCGGCGTGCTCGGTGGAACCGACGATGTCGGTGAACAGGAACGTGGCGAGCAGCCGCTCGGGTTCGGACGGCGACGTGAGGCCGCCGACGAACCGTTCGGTCTCGGCGAGCAACACGCCGTTCGCTTCGGGGTCGACCCAGGAGTAGCCGTCAACGAGGCCGGGGATCTCGCGCCAGGTCGCATTCGGGATGCGCTCGGCGACGTAGCGTGTGGCCCCCGCGGACTTGGGGCGGCTGGTGACGAGTGTCGGCACGCGCACCGCCGGCAGGACATCCGAGACGTCGCCGTCCATGACCATCCGCTGGAAGGCGACCGCAGCGCCGGGACTCGCGCTCGATCGCATGTGCCGCACGAACCAGCGACGGAAGTCCTCGTCGTCGGCGATGGTCGGGCAGTAGTCGCGCAGGTACCGCTCGAAGAACTCGCTCGTCCCCCATCCGTCGGCGACATCGCGCAGCCAGGCCCGCCATTCGTCGTCGCTCCTGCCCCACGGGTAGTCCGGGCCACGACGTCCACGGGCCGTCGGGTCGTGGAGGACGAGCGCCCGGGTCCGCTCGGGGTACGTCGCCGCGTAGAGCACCGCGATGCGCGCTCCCTCGTGCGCCGCGAACAGGACGGCCTGCTCCATGCCGGCGGCGTCCATCACGACCCGGATGTCGTCCATCCGCGTCTCGAGACTGGGCACCGAGCGGAGCCGGTCCGAGAGCCCGGTGCCTCGCTTGTCGAAGACGGCCACCCTGGCGAAGGAGGCGAGCGTCTCCAGGTGGCGAACGAACAGCGGCTGTTCCCAGCCGGATTCGAGCTCCGACAGGCTGCCGCGGACGACGACGAGGTCGATGTCGCCGGAGCCGAAGAGCTGGTATGCGACGCTGATATCGCCGCTCTTCGCGTAGCGGACCTCGGGGACGTCCATCACGGCATCGTCCCATGCGCCCGCAAGGCCGGTGCGACGTGGACTGGCTCGTTGACCGGCCGCGTTCCCGACCCTATAGCTCAGGGTTCGGCCGCCTCGGCAAGCAGCGCCGCCGCCGGGTCGAAGCGCGGACCGGCGGCCGAGAGCCGGCCGAGGGCGGCGACCACCCCGGCGGCCCCGCCGAGGCCCGCGACGCGCTCGAACGGGCCGACGGGGTGGCCCGCCCCCAGCCGCAGCGCGAGATCGATGTCCGGCTTCGATGCGACCTGCTCCTCGAGCGCCCGGTACGCCTCGTTGACGATGGCAAGCACGACCCGATCGACGATCCCGGCGTCGTCGATCGCTCGCCGCGGGTCCTCTGCGACGTCGAAGGCCGGGGCCGGGCCGACCGAGCGGCCCTCCGCGTCGTATCGGTAGAAGCCGGCGCCCGTCTTCCGCCCGAGCTCGCCTGCGGCCACCATCCGCGCCTGGATCGGTGATGGTCTGAATCGGTCGGCCGGCCCGCCGTCGCCGTCGGCGCCCCGGACCGCTGCGTAGATCCCCCGCGCCGCCGAGAGGTTCACATCGAGGCCCACGAGGTCCATGAGCTCGAACGGGCCCATCGGGAAGCCGGCCTCCCGGACGAGACGGTCGACACGGGCGACCGTGGCGAGATGGCCCTCGAGCATGGCGAGCGGCTCGAGCGTGAACGCACGGTTCACGCGGTTGACGATGAACCCGGGCGAGTCGGCGGCGTGGACGAGTGTCTTACCCCAGGCCCTCATGAGCGCGGTCGCGGTCTCCACGACTCGGCGGTCCGTGGCGGCCGCGGCGACCACCTCGACCAGTGCCATGACCGGTGCCGGGTTGAAGAAGTGGAGGCCGAGCACGCGACCGGGCCGGCTCGTCTCGGATGCGACCGCGGCGATCGACAACGCGCTGGTGTTCGTGGCGAGGATGGCCTCCGGCGATGCCGCCCCGTCGAGCGCGCGAAAGAGCGCTCGCTTGACCGCGAGGTCCTCGATCGCCGCCTCGATCACGAGGTCGGACCGCGCCCCGAGATCATCGATCGACGGCGCGACGTGCAGCCTCGCCATCTGCGCCTCGACCACCTGGTCGACGCCGGCGGGGTCGACCCCGACCCGGCGCGCGCGGCGGGCAAGACCGTCCCGGATCCGTTCCTGGGCCCGATCGGCGACCTGGGCGTTGGTGTCGTGGAGGAAGACCTCGTGCCCGGCTTCCAGCGCGACCTGGGCGATGCCGGCCCCCATCGTCCCGGCACCGACGATGCCGACGGTCGCGATGGCCACCCCGGACTCAGACGAGCTTCATCGCTTCGAACGGCTGGCGACAGTTCCGGCAGTAGTAGAGCGAACGGCATTGGGTCGGCCCGAACGCCGAATCCATGACGACCCTCTCGGATCGGCAGTACGGGCAGCGGACGTCGGCGGCGGCCGCGGGTTCGGCGATGCCGGCCGCAGTCAGCGCACGACGGCCCTCGGCGGTGATGCGGTCCGTCGTCCATGGCGGGCTGAACGTGACCTCGACGGCGACCGCGCGACCGAAGGGATCGAGACGCGCCTTCACCGCGTCGCGGATGACCTCGAGTGCCGGGCAGCCGACGAACGTGGGCAGCAGCTCGACGCGGATCGGCGCGGCCGGGTCGTCCGGTGCGCCAGAGCCGACCTCGATGTCACCGACCATCCCGAGATCGGCGATCGACACCATCGGGAGCTCCGGATCCATGACCTCGGACAGCGCTGCCCGGACGGCAGTCGCATCGACCGACCGTGCTTCAGGCGTGGAGGGCGCAGACCGAGGCGGCGTCGCGCTCAGGCCCGCGCGAGTGCGCGCGATCGAGAGGTGGATCTGCCCCTCGCTCACCACACCGCTCCTGGATCCGAACGGCGGACGGCGTTGAATTCGCCCCACAGCCACCGGAAGGCGTCGCCATGATCGCGCCGTGCCCGGCCCGGATCGCGCATCCGTGGTGGGACGGGGAGGCCGAGGTCACCGAAGATCGGCTCGATGCCGGCACGCCAGCGGCGCTCGAGGTCGGCCATCGTGGCATCGATGATCCCGGCATCGAGGAGCGCCGGTTCCCCGGGGAGTGGCGCGAAGACCGTCGCGGCATCCGGCCCCAGGCGCTCGAGCGCGGCCACGAGGCGCGGGCGCCCCTCGCCGCGATCGCGCGCCAGGCGTTCGAGCCAGGCACCAGCGTGCATCCGATGGTAGCGCTCCTCGCGCAGGATCTTGCCGACGAGGTCGGCCAGCGGCGGCCACGAGCCGCCGGCGAGCGCCTCGAGCCGGATCGCGTCGGCCGTGTCGTAGAGGTAGCGACGGGCGATCGTCATGGCCCAGTCGCCCCGGCCGTGGTCGAGGAGCCGGCAGTGACGGTAGTCATCGGGTTCGCGGTCGTAGGCGAGAGCATCGGCGTCCGTGCTCGTCAGCCCGCCCAGCAGCCCGTAGAGCGCCGCAGCGTGGCCCAGCTCGTCCTGGGCGATCGAGCTCATCGCCACGTCTTCCTCGAGGAGTGGCGCGATCCCGGTCCACTCGGAATCGGAGAACCCGATGACGAATTCGTCATCAGCCATGGCGAGGAGCAGCTCGGCCAGCTCGGTCGCAGCCGGAGCGACGGGTGCCTCCACGACGGCGCTCACGACGCCGTATGTCGCTTGGGTGGCTGCCAGGCAACACCGGGACATCGAAACCGTCGAGCTCCGCTCCACGCGGACAATTCGGCGTCCTTCGGTGTCTCGGAGTCACCGATCGAAGAGCTGTGCCGCGGAACTCGGGCCGCGAAAGCCTCCCGACCGCCGTGTGCTGACTGCCACGCACATCCGGAGGCGCGGCGAGCCGACGACATGTCCTTCACGGTCGTCCCACTGGCCATCATCGCGATCGAGCCTTCGGCTTGGCCTGGCCTGTCACCTCCCGAGCGGCCGCCAGCTTTTCGCGCATGACGTAGCCGCCCGGCTTCTTGTATGAGCGGTCGAGCGGCGGCTGGAGCAGGTCCGGGTCGTCGAGATCGAGGATGTCGGCACGCCTGATCACCCACAACCTCGCGCTCTCCTGGCGCCGGCCGTACATCTCCCGGGCATAGTGGACGGCCAGCTCGGCATCGGGCGCCATCACGCTGCCGCCGTGGCGCATCGGGTCGCCGTCCTTCTCGCGGCGAAAGACCTCCCAGGGTTCCGAGACCGGGCGAGGTGAGTCCGCCGAGTCGCCGAGTCGACCGAGTCGACCGAGTCGACCGAAGCCGCCGATGCGACCGAACCCGAGCCGACGGACTCGACCGCAGACGTTGCCTCGAACCCGCCGGCCGCCGGTGCCCCTTCGGGAGCCTCGTCCGTCATGCCGCGCCCGCGACCCCCAGGATCGACTCGCGGACCCAGCGAGTGTCCTCGCGGGCCAGCCGCCGGAACTCCAGGCGCGACTCGGACATCGGCCCGTGGTTGGTCACCACGCGGCGAAGCTCGTCCCAGTCGGGCTCCGCATAGCGCCACTCGCCGACCGCCTGGTCGAACCGGAGCTCCGGGTCTGGGATGACCAGCCCGAGCTCGCGGATCCGTGGCACGTAGATCGTCAGGAACTCCTGGCGCAGCTCCTCGGAAGTCTTGGCCTTGATCCGCCAGTGCAGGTCTCGGTCCTTGTCCCGCGGCGAGCGCGGGCCGTGCATCTGCATGAGCGGGCCCCACCATCGATCGAGCGCATCCTGGATCGCCGCGCGCTGGGCCGCAGTGCCCGTGACCATCGTCACCACGACGTCGCGGCCGTGCATGATGTGAACGGACTCCTCCCAGCAGATCTTGCGCATCGTCCGCGCATACGGTGCATACGACGAGTCGCGGAGCGCCTGCTGGGCCACGATCGCGGCGGCGTCCACCAGCCACGCGATCATCCCGACGTCCGCCCAGCCGACGGTCGGGTAGTGGAAGACGTTGTGGAACTTGGTCTTGCCGTCGAGGAGGTCGTCGTACATCGCCTCGCGCGACTTGCCGAGGTCCTCGGCCACGCGGTAGAGCAGCTGGGCGTGACCCACCTCGTCCTGCACCTTGGCCGTCAGTGCCAGCTTCCGGCGCAGTGTCGGCGCACGCATCAGCCATTCACGTTCGGGGAGGACGCCCATCAGCTCGCTGTTGGCGTGCATCTCGACGAAGCGCAGGACCGCGGTCCGGTACTCGTCGGGCATCCAGTCGGTCGCTTCGACCTTGCCGCCGGAGGTGACGTGGGCCTCGAACAGCGCATATCGCTCGTCGTGGGGCAGGTCGTCATTGAACGCGGGACGCATCCGGTCGAGCGGCCCCAGGATCGGTTCGAGGGCAAGCGGATCGGTCATGCCGCAACCTCCGATGGCGGGCGAACCCGCCGGTTCCGGCCAGCATAGACGCGATGGCGTGACGTGTCCGTCAAGCGAGAGGCCTCCCATCCGCCTTGCGGATGACGACACGGCGATCTGCCCGATCTATCGTGCGATCCATGAGTGGGACCGCGCTGGCACGCGAGCGCATCCGATCGGGGCTGTCCCGGTTCCTCGACGTCGGCCTGGGTGCGCTCGTCATCGCGATCGCGGTCGGCACGGCGATCGCGGCTCCGGCGGCGATGGGAACAATGCCTCCCGCGGCGGCCGTCGCGGTCACTGCCGTGGCCGGCCTCGCGATCGCGTTCCGTCGACGATGGCCGGTCCCGGTGCTGGGGGTCGCCGCCGGCGCAGTCCTGGTCGAGCAGTGGTTCGGGGCCTCGCTGAACTTCGGGAGCCTCGCCCTGGTGATCGCCGTGTTCACGGTCGCGTCGGAGGCGCCGCGCCGCACGTCGCTCGTGGTGCTCGCCGTCATTCCGGCCTACCTGGCCGCCGCTCTGGCCCTCTATGCCTCGATCCACGCCACTGCGCTCGAGCTGTTCGTGGCGGAATACCTTTCGGGCGTGGCGGTGTTCCTCATCGCCTGGTTCGCCGGAGACTCCGTCCGGGCGCGCCGACAGCGTGTCCAGGACCTGGAAGCGCGGGCCGACCGTCTCGAGCGCGAGCAGGCGGAACGCGCGCGTTTCGCCGTCCAGAACGAGCGGGCGCTCATCGCGCGCGAGCTGCACGACATCGTCGCGCACAGCGTCAGCGTCATGGTCGTCCAGGCGACGGCGGCGCAGCGCATCCTCGACGACAAGCCCGATGAGGCGCGCGAGGCGATGCATTCGATCGAGACGACCGGTCGCGTGGCGCTGGGCGAGATGCGCCGTCTTCTCGGCATCCTGCGTTCCGATGAAGGTCGTGCGCCGCTCGAGCCGCAGCGTGGGCTGGCGGGGATCGGTGCGGTGATCGAGGGCGCGGGCCGCGGTGGCGTGTCGGTGGAGCTCGTCGTCGAGGGCGAGCCGAGGCCGTTGTCGCCCGGCGTCGACTTGGCGGTGTACCGGATCATCCAGGAAGCGCTCACGAACACGATGAAACACGCAGCCCCAGCCCACGCAGTCGTCCAGATCCGCTTCGAACCCAATTCGGTCGGGCTGGACATCAGCGATGACGGCTCGCGGCGGGAGGATACGGCAGACCCAGGCCATGGCCTCATCGGGATGGAGGAGCGTGTCCGACTGTACGGCGGCGACTTCGAGGCGGGCCCGCGCCATCCGGCCGGTTTCGCTGTCCATGCCCGCTTGCCGACCACGGCTTCGGTCGGATGATCCGGGTCCTTCTGGCGGACGACCAGGCGCTGGTCCGGACGGGATTCCGTTACATCCTCGCCGCAGAGCGGGGGCTCGAGGTCGTGGGCGAGGCAGCGGACGGCCGCCAGGCCATCGAGCTTGCCCGGCGAACGCGGCCGGATGTCGTCCTGATGGACATCCGGATGCCGATCCTCGATGGCATCGAGGCAACGAGGGCTCTCGCTGGACCCGAAGCCCGAGATCCGATCAAGGTCATCATCCTCACCACGTTCGACCTCGACGAGTACGTCGTTGACGCGCTGCGCGCCGGAGCCTCGGGCTTCCTGCTCAAGGACGCGCCTCCCGAGGAGCTCGTCCACGCGATCGAGGTGGTTGCGAACGGCGACGCGCTACTGGCGCCATCGGTGACGCGTCGATTGCTCGAACGCTTCGCCGCGGATCGACCCGCGAGCCACGCCAGGCCGGACGGACTCGACGACCTGACAGAGCGTGAGACGGAGGTGCTCCTCCTCGTCGCGCGCGGGCTGGCCAACGCCGAGATCGCCGAGCAGCTCGTGCTCGGTGAGACGACCGTCAAGACGCACGTCTCGAGGATCCTCTCCAAGCTCGACCTGCGTGATCGCGTCCAGATCGTCGTCCTCGCCTACGAAGCGGGACTGATCCGACCGGGCACCGCGTAGCACGCGCGCCTCGCGGACGACGGCTCGGGACAGGCGTCATCCCGGAGGAGGACCCCGTCTCCGCGCAGCGGTGGATACCCGAATCGGCTCCGCGGCGGACGACATCCTGCCCCGCCGGGAGCAGGCTGCAAAGGCGATCGGGACACCGCCAGATCGCCACCGGCGATGCCGGCGCCATGCCCAGCACCAGGAGAGACACCATGCATCCCGATCAGGGACCCGCCATCACGATGACGGGCCTGACCAAGCGATATGGACGGACCGTCGCTCTGGACGCCCTCACGCTCGAGGTTCCGGAAGGTTCCGTGTTCGGCTTCCTCGGACCCAACGGCGCCGGGAAGACGACGGCCATGAAGATCCTCGCCGGCCTGACCCGGCCCACCGCCGGAAGTGCAATAGTCGCCGACGTTCCAGTGACGCTCGACGGCCGCCATCGGCAGAACCTCGGGTACCTCGCCCAGGACCCGAAGTTCTATACCTGGATGTCAGGCCGGCAGACGCTGCGCTACGTCGCATCGTTCTACCCGGCCGCTGCCCACCCCGAGCGCGAGGTCGATGAGCTTCTGCGGATCGTCGGGATCCAGGACGCCGCGGACCGTCCGACGCGCACGTACTCGGGCGGCATGCTCCAGCGCCTTGGCATCGCTCAGGCGCTGGTCGGTCACCCAAGCGTGGTGATCCTCGACGAGCCTGCCGCGGCGCTCGATCCGATCGGGCGACGCGATGTGCTCGCCCTGCTCCAAAGCCTCCGGGAGCACGCGACGATCCTGTATTCGACCCACATCCTCGACGACGTCCAGCGCGTCAGCGACCGCGTCGCGATCCTGGACCACGGCCGGCTCGTCCGGTCGTCTTCAACGGCCGATCTGGTCGCGAGCTTCAGCGCCGACCGCCTGATCGTGTCCCTCGGCGGGATAGACGGCACGACGGCCATGACGCTCGCGGGCCTGCCCGGTGTCGCGAGCGTGAGCGCCGCCACCGGCTCGAACGGCCAGGTCGCGTTTTCTCTGACGACCCGGCCTGGCTCCATGGACGTCGCGCAGGCCGCTGTGACCGCGTTCGCCGCGCACAAGGGCCTGGCCCTCTTCCGCAACGAGCAGGAGACCGTCGATCTCGAATCGGCGTTCCTGCGCCTGATCGATCACAAGGAGAGTGCAGCATGACCGCCTTCGTCGCCACCCTGTCCACAACGACCCCGGCTCGTTCGCCCCGGCTCCTCGGCCTTCGGCCCGTCGTCGCCAAGGAGATCCACGAGTGGTTCGCAAACCGGCGGGCCTGGATCCTGCTCGGCGTCACGACCGTGATGATGCTGCTCAATACCCTCTCCGCCCGGATCGCTGGAACATCCCTGGTCGGGCGCGACTTGCCGGCCGGGCTGTCGTTCGATCCGACCGTCAACGTGCTCGCGAAGTGGGACCAGTGGCTGTTCTTCTTCGCGATCACCTTCACCGTCAGCCTGCTCATCGTCGAGCGGGATCGCGGGACGCTGGCATGGTCCCTCACCAAGCCGCTGTCGCGCCGCGCGCTCATCGTCGGGAAATGGCTCGGCGCGATGGCCATCTACGTGCCGTTCGGGCTCGTTCTGCCGATGGTCGCGTGCGTCGTCGCGGCGACGCTGTCCTACGGCACGCCGGACGTCGGGCGGGTCGCTGTGGCCACCGTGCTGCTGGCCGGAGTCCCGGCGTTCTTCATCGGCCTGACGCTCGCCCTGGCGACGTTCCTCCCGAGCCAGTCGGCAGTCGGCGGCGCGGCCGTCCTCGTGGCGATCGCGCCCGGCCTCGTCGGAGCGGTCCTTCCGTCCATCGCGATGGCGCTGCCGCCGGCGATCGGCTCGTGGGCGGTCGGCGTGGCCCTCGGCGGTACGGTCTCGGCGTTGACACCGATCGGCTGGCTCATCGGGATGGTCGTCGTCACCCTCGCCGGGATCACGATCATCAGTCGCGGAGACCTCTGACCTCGGGCGGTAAGTCTGACCTCGCCTCAACCCGTTCCGCGGAGCGCGGTCCGGTTCGCCGGGCCGCGCTTCGGCTACTCCCCGGTGAACCGAGGCGGCCGCTTCTCCAGGAACGCGGCGAGGCCCTCGCGATGATCGGCCGAGGCCCCGGCGATCCCCTGCCGCCAGGCCTCGTCCTCGAGGGCGTCGTCCAGGTCGACAGCCCACGACCGCTCGAGCGCACGCTTGGTCAGGGCGAGCGCTCGCGGCGCCAGGGCGGCGAGCCGGGCCGCCATCGACCGAGCCTCCTCGGCCAGCGACTCCGGTGGAACGACGCGCGACACGAGACCGAACCGCTCCGCGTCCAACGCCGACATCGACTCGCCGAGCAGGGCCATCTCGGCGGCCTTGGCGGGGCCCACCAGGCGGGGCAGCTGCCACGTCGCGCCGCTGTCCGGCACGAGCCCGATCCGCCCGAACGCGAGCACGAAGCTCGCCCCTTCGGCCGCGACGCGGACGTCGCATGCGAACGCGAGCGATGCGCCCGCTCCGGCGGCCACCCCGTTGATCGCTCCGACGATCGGCTGGTCGAGCGTCCGCATCGCCCGGACGATCGGGTTGTACCGCTCTCTCACTTCGATCGCGAGCGGCGCCGCGTCGGGTTCGAGCCGTTCCTTGAGGTCCTGGCCGGCGCAGAACGCCCGGCCGGCGCCGGTCAGCACGACCGCGCGGACGGCCCGGTCACGCGCCACCGACCGAAAGGCCGCGAGAAGGGCCTCCTTCATCGCCACGGTCAGGGCGTTCAGGGCATCGGGCCGGTCGAGGGTGATCGTCGCGATGCCGTCGGCCACCTCGTAGCGCAGCCCGGGCGGCGGCGCAGCGTCGCCGGCAGCGGTCATCCGCCGCCGGCGCCGAGCCCCGTGAACTCGACAAGACGCCCGTCGACGATCTCGAACGCACGCCGGTCGATCGGCTCGTCCGAGCTTCCCGACTGCTCGAGGATGAAGTCGGCGAACAGCGTCGCGAAGTCCGCGTCGTCGTGGCGGAGCGAGCCGGCGGTCATCAGGTGGCGTTCGGGGATGCCGACGAGGATCCGACCGAACGGGCCGAGCTCCTCGACGAGGTGAGCCACGACCTCGGGCAGGAGGATCCGGACCGCATCCCAGCCGCTTCCGGTGTCAGAGCTGATGAGGCGGCGCTCGCCAGAGACCTCGTCCGTCCAGGCCGCCGTCGCCGACCATTCCGCGAGATTGCGCATCGCCGCGTCCTGGATGTCGGACGGCTCGACGCCCCAGGACAGCAGGTGATCGCCGTTGACGATGACGTCGTACGCACCTGCGTCGATGGTGTAAACGACCGGCAGCCCGGCGGGTCCCTCGTCCAGGAGCGGCTGCGCATGGCTCTGCATCGCGTGCGCGGCGAGGGTCGCTCGATCAAAGGCGGCCACCGAGAGTCCCTGCGCCCCCACCGGCCGGAAGGCCGGGTAGATCAGGTCTCGGGCGTGGCGCCAGTCGTGCTCGGGCGCGTCGGCGATGGCGACCGTGCGTTCGGGCGGCGGCATGTGGCCGCTGACCGGGCCTAACGGGTCAATAGGTGCCATGTGATCGGGCGCGGCATCGCGGATCGCCGCCTGCGAATCCTCTTCGACTTCCCGACTGGGGTCGGGCCAGCCATCGCCGGCATCGCCCTCTCGCCCCATCCGCTCTCCTTCCCTGCCGTACATGGTCAACGACCGGACCAGACGGGCGCGCGCTTCTCGACGAAGGCCGCCATCCCTTCGGCCTGGTCGTCGGTGTCGAACAGACCGAAGAAGGCGTCACGCTCGTGCGCGAGCCCCTCGCGAAGTCCGCGTTCGTCCGCGTCGCGCACGGCGGCCTTGGCCGCACGGACCGCCAGCGGCGGCATCGAGCCGATCCTCGCGCCGAGCTCCAGCGCCGCGTCGAGCGTCGCCTCGGCCGGAACGGTCATCGTGACCAGGCCGGCAGCGTGCGCTTCGGTCGCGGACATCGTTCGTCCAGTCAGGATCATCTCCATCGCCCGTGCCTTCCCGATCGCGCGGGTCAGCCGTTGCGTGCCGCCCGCGCCGGGCATGACCCCGATGCGGATCTCCGGCTGGCCGAAGCTCGCGTCCTCGGCGGCGACGATCATGTCGCAGGCCATGGCGAGCTCGCATCCGCCACCGAGAGCGAAGCCCCGCACGGCGGCGATGAGCGGGAGCCCGATCGCGTCGATCCGGTCCCAGGCGTCGAACCGGCCCTCCCGATGAAGCGACTCGGTGGTCTGCGGCGCGAGTTCGCGGATGTCGGCGCCCGCGGCGAATGCTCGCGTCCCGGACCCGGTGATGACGATCGCCCGGCAGGCAGGGTCAGCGTCGAGCGTGCGAAGCGCGGCCACGAGTTCATCAAGAAGATCGAAGCTCAGCGCGTTAAGCGCCTCGGGTCGCCGGAGCGTCAGCAGCGCGACGCCCTTGAGGGAGGTCGCGGGTGCAGCCGAGGCGGGCGCCCGCGCGGGAAACGCCACGTCGACGAGGCCGTCCGCCGCGTCTCCGCCCGCCGCGGTCCTCTCGGCTTCAGCCGTCGTCGCGGGTTCAGGGCTCATCGCGGGGCGTGCCGGGTCGATCGGTCGAGCGGTTTCGGTCACGGCGTCCCTCGTGCTCCTCATCGGGTGCTCGTTCAGACAGTATCAATGCCCGGCAAGGCCGCCGCATCCATTTCCGGGACGTCTTCGAGCACCAGGAATGTTGCAAGCCCTGGCGCGATCTCCCGGAGGTTGCGACCGGCGGTCCGCATCGCGTCGGATGCGAGACCGGCATCGAGCGCCCAACGGTCGTCGAAGCGCATCGCAGTCACAAGGGCCAGGTCGGTCTCGCCGCCGAGGGCGCCCATCACGCGCTGGACCCGCGTCTCGCGCAGGCCCGGCGTGCCGGCCACGAGCGGCAGATGCTCGCCGGCATACCGGCGCTCGAACGTGGCCTCGGCGTCGGGACCGCCATCGGGGCGTCGGTAGAGGACGAGGAGCGTGGTCATCGGGTCACCTCGGGTGCTGCCTCGGCGCGCCGGCGGGCGACCGGCTCCGTCGAACGATAGAAGCCGGCGAGGGCGGCGTCGAACCCCGGCGGGCGCATCCGCAGGATCTCGTGGCCGGACGCCGGCAGGACGAGGAGCCTGCCGTCCTGGACCTGGCGGGCGAGCGCCGCCGCCTGGGCAACCGGCACGAACGGGTCGCGGTCGCCGCACACGACGAGGCCGGGCGCGGTGATCCCGCGCAATTCCCGCGGGGTGAGGAGCCGCTGGCGGTCGACGTCCGCGGCGATCGCCGGCAGCAGGTCGCGCCACGCGCCGGGCCCCTGGACTGGATCGTGGCGAGCGCCGAGCACCCGCGCCCAAGCAGGATCGTCTGCCTCGATCCTGTCCGGGCGCAGCTCGTGCCGCACCACGGCGGCACGCGGCTCACGCTCCGGGGACGAGCCGATGACGACCAGCGTCCGAATCCGCTCGGGCGCGCGCGCCGCGACATGCAAGGCGGTCGTCCCGCCCATCGAATACCCGACCAGGTGGAACGTCCTGAGGCCGAGCGCATCGACGAAGGCCTCCACGTCGGCGACCATGGCGTCGGTGTCGAAGCCGCCGGCCGTCACGTCCCAGCGGCTGGTCGCGTGGCCGCGCGCGTCGGGAAGATGGACGCTGAAGGCCGACGCGAGCCCCGGAAGGAGGCCGGCGAAATCGTCGCGTCCCGAGCCGCCCGCGCTGTGCAGGGCGACGAGAGGCGGTCCGGCGCCCGCGACCTCATAGCCGATATCGAGCCCGCCGGCCCGGATGTGTGGCATGGCCGCGATGCTACTGCTCGGGCAAGCCCTCGACGTCCGAGGCCTCGGCGCGCTCGATGCGCAGATATCGTCGCCGGTAGTAGAGCAGCGGCATCGGGTGCTCGAGCTCGTTGGCAAGCGAATCGACCCGGCCGATGAACAGGTCGTGGTCGCCTGCAGAGAAGGTCTCGATGACGGTGCATTCGAGGGTCGCGATGGCACCATCGATGAGCGGCAGACCCGTCGGGCCCGCCTGCCAGGCCGCGCCGCAGAACTCCATGCGTCCGGGTGTCACCGGGGCGCCTGAGAAGCAGTCGGACAACGCCTGCTGTTCCTCGGACAGCACGCAGACGGCATAGCGGCCGGCGGCCCGGACGATGGGCGTCAGGAAACGGCGCCGATCGAGCGCCACCATGACGAGCGCCGGGTCTAGCGACACCGAGCTCAGCGCGTTGACGGTGATCCCGTACGGCCGCTCGCCATCGAGGGCGGTCACCACGGTCACCCCGGTCACGAAATGGCCCATGACCCGGCGGAAAGTCTCCGATCCCACCGCACCCGACACCTTCGACTGCATGAGCGGAGTCTACGAAAGCGCCGAAGATGGCCTCGATGACGGCGCGGATGCAACAGATTCGCGTGCCGTCCGTCCGAAGGCCATGAACCAGCGGGAGGGTGTCGCGACCGTGACCATCGCGGGAGCCGGGCGAACGGCCGAGATCGGCCCGGTCGTCCTGGCGATCTACGACGCGCACCACCGCGAGCTGGCCACCTTCATCGGCGGCATCGAGCGCGATCCGCGGGCGGCAGAGGACGTCCTGTCCGAGACATTCCTGCGACTGACCGAGGAGGTCCGGCGGGGTCGCACGCCGGACCAGCCGCGCGCCTGGCTCTACCGGGTCGCGGCGAACCTGGTGGTCGACGGTGGTCGGCGGCGGGCCGTCGTGACGCGAAGCCTGGGACGCCTCGTGGACCGCCGGACAGGACCGCCGGCCGACGACGAGATCATCCGCGGCGAGACCCGCCGTGAGGTGTGGGCCGCCCTCGCGACACTGCCGGTCGACGCCCGGACGGCCCTCATGCTCGCCGCCCACGGGTTCTCCGGGCGGGAGGTGGCGGCCGCGCTCGGGCGGTCCGAGCTCGCGACCCGGTCGCTCATCTGCCGGGCCAGGCTGCGCCTCCGGGACCAGGTCGGCGGGATCGAGGTGCCGTCATGATCGACCACGAAAGCGCCCGGCGGATCCTGGCATCATCGCTCGACTTTCCGGTCGAGCAGTCGGAACGGGACGCGCTGGACAGCCATCTGCGGGCCTGCGCGAGCTGCCGCGCCTTCGAGACGAGGCTGCGCGGCGATGCCGCCGTCCTGCGCGAGGTGGACCTCGGACCTGTCCCGATCGCGGTGCGGGCGAACGTAGGGATCGCCGCCGAGCGGCCGGGTCGCGGCGGCGGCCTCGGCCGGTGGATCGCCATCGCCGCTGTCGGAGCGCTTCTGCTCGTCGCGCTGGGCGCCGGCTCGCTCGGGTTCGGGAGCTCGGCGGTGGAGCGCGGCCGCGGTGACGGCGCCGGAGACGGTGCGGGGCCCGCGGCGGCTCCGCAGATCGCCTGGCAGACCAAGGTCGTGACCCTGTCCGCTGCCGACTTCTCGATCGTCGCGGGCGGCAAGACCTTCCGCGGCGCGGGTTCGGTCGCGCTGAACTCTGACCCCGGCGACGCCACGTACCGGACTCTCGAGGCGACCTGGCGCGAGAACGGGGTCGAGATGCGCCTCAACCTCTACTTCGGTGGCGATGCGTCGGCGTGGTGGGTCAGCGAGATCCGGATCTACAACGGCTCGGCGAGGGGCGAGTGGCTGTCTGCCCGGGGAAGCTTCTTCAAGAGCGCACTGGGCTCCGCCTGGTCAGGCGACCAGGACATCGCGATGACCGATCCAGAGGGCGTCGGCGGACTCCCGGCGAGCGTCCATTTCGGTGGCCTGACGCTGGCCAGCCGCCCGTTCGACGGCATCAACGAGCCGATCGTCGGCGGGAAGGTGTTGCCGGAGGACGCGCGGCCGTTCGGCCCGGGCGGGGTCCTGCATTGCTCGGGCATCCTCCAGATGACGCCCGGGCGTGCCGAGGCGGCCCTCCTGGGACTCGGGTATCGGCTGAGCTGGCGCCTGGACCGCACGACGGGTCCCAACACGGGCTACGCCGAGTCGATGAAGAGCGCTCCGAACGGCGTGATCCACGAGGAGCCCCTGCCCGGGTCGAGCGGCGAGCTGATCATGTTCGTGGCGCCATTCGGAGACCCGAATGCGGTGCCGATCCCGTTCCCATCCGACTGTCCGGTCGCCGATCCAGGCGGTTCGGCGCCGTCGCCGTCCTGAGGCGCCCCCGAGCGAGGGATCCGGCCCTGATCGGCCCCCCAGGACTCGCCTCGGGCGCAGGTTTCCTGCCATCCGTCCATCCAGTGGGCGTTCGCCACCATCCGAAGGAGCGAGGGCTGCTGCCGGCCGCCTCGGCACCCTCGATCCGTGTTTGCTTCGATGCTGAGTGGCGCGGGAACCGCGTAGACACCCCCACGACTCGCCGCATGCGCACCAGATGGACCCATGACGAAACCAGCGGTCGCGCGGCGTCCGGGAAACTCGGTCTCGACCTGCCGAAGACGCGCCAGATGGACGGAGGACGAGACCAGGCGCCGTGACGCGCCGGGCCGGCGACCCGCGTCCGCAAGCCCCCGGCCAACCTACAATCCAGACATGACCGACACATCCCCGCCCGGCACCCGCATCGAGCGCAATTCGATGGGCGAGATGGAGGTGCCGGCCGACGCGCTGTACGGCGCGTCCACCCAGCGGGCCGTCCTCAACTTCCCGATCTCGGGCCGGCCTCTGCCGCGTGAGTTCCTGAGGGCGCTCGCGCTCGTCAAGCTCGCCGCCGCGGAGACCAACGAGCAGCTCGGCCTCCTGGACCCCGATGTCGCGGGCGCGATCGCCGCCGCCGCGGCAGAGGTCGCCGACGGACGCCATGACGCGCAGTTCCCGATCGACATCTACCAGACAGGCTCCGGGACCTCGACCAACACCAACATGAACGAGGTGATCGCCCACCTCGCAAGCGCCCGGCTCGACGGCCGAAAGGTCCACCCGAACGACGACGTCAACCGCTGCCAGAGCTCGAACGACACCATCCCGACCGCGCTCCAGCTGGCGGCGGCCATGGCCGTCGAGGAGCGGCTGCTCCCAGCCCTCGAGCGCCTGCACACCGCACTCGCCGCCCGTGAGCAGGAGTTCTGGCCGGTAGTCAAGACCGGCCGGACCCATCTCCAGGATGCGACCCCGATCCGCCTAGGCCAGGAATTCCGGGGCTACGCCGGCCAGGTCGAGGAGTCCCTTCGCCGGGCACGGGCCGCTCAGGTCGAGCTGCTATCGGTGCCGCTCGGCGGCACGGCCGTCGGGACCGGGATCAACGCCCATCCCGAATTCGCGCTCCGCGCCTGCAGCCGGCTGTCGGCCCTGACCGGGCTGGCGGTTCGCGAGACGGCGAACCACTTCCACGCCCAGGCGACGCTCGACGCCGAGATCGCCGCCCATGGCGCGATCCGGACGATCGCGCTGAGCGTGTGGAAGATCGCTTCGGACATCCGCCTGATGGGTATGGGGCCGCGGGCGGGCATCGGCGAAGTCGCGCTGCCCGAGACGCAGCCCGGCTCCAGCATCATGCCCGGCAAGGTGAACCCGGTGATCGTCGAGAGCCTCACGATGGTCGTCGCCAGGGTCGTCGGGAACGACGCAACGATCGCCTTCGGCCAGACCGGCAGCTTCCTCGAACTGAACGTGATGCTGCCCGTCACGGCTGTCGCCATGCTCGAATCGATCGAGCTGCTCTCGGCCGCCGCCTCGAACTTCAGCGCCCGCTGCATCGAAGGTCTCGCGGCGACGGAGCGCGGCCCGGCGCTCGTCGAACAGGGACTGATGCTCGCGACGGCGCTCGCCCCCGTGATCGGCTACGACGAGGCGGCCAGGCTGGCCAAGGAGGCGCTCAGGTCCGGCCGCACGATCCGTGAGCTGGCGCTCGAACGCGGCATGGATCCGGCCGAGGTGGACCGCCTGCTCGATCCGGCCGCGATGACGGAACCGGGCACGGGCGGAGGGCCGGCCGGAGGCTAGCGCCGGCCTGGTTTGCCGCGGGCAGGCAGCGGACTGTCATCACCGAGTGGCGATTCAGGCCGTGCCGAGCCCGCGACCGGGCCGACTCGACCGCTCGAATTCCAGCACCACGCCGATGACCGTCCAGCAGGCCCCGAACACGAGCCATGCGGGCGTCGCCGGGATGAGCATGGACGTGGAGGCGATCACCAGGAGGACGCCGATCACGTCCTGCTTGACCCGGATGACCATGACGCCGACGGCAGCCGTGCCGACCATCGCGAGCGTTTGGCCGACCGCAAGCGTGACGCTGTCGGCGAGGCCCGCTGCCGTCGCAACGAGGGCGGACACCCAGACGATATAACCGGCCGCGGCGAGCCAGGCGACGAGGATCACAAGCCGGCCGCCCAAATCGGCAACCCGAACGGCGACGCCGAGGGTCGCGATCAGGAGGCTGACGGCAGCGAGGATCGCCAGCGGCAACAATTCGTGGAGGTAACCGGGCCAGTCCGGCGGGACGGGCTGGAAGACCACCGCGAGCGCGACGGCCGTCCAGGCAGCCCCGCCGACCAGGGCCGCGACACCGGCGAGGTGCGACGGGACCGGCGGATGCAGCCACGCGTCGAGCGCGCCGCGCGCGAGGTCGAAGCCATCGCGCCGTCGTCGCGGGGCGTCGTCGAGGAGCGACCGCATCTCGTCGCCGTATCGCGCGATCCACCACCGGGGATAGAGCGCGAGAAGGCCCTTCACGGCCGGCCGTCCACGCTCATCCCGCGCCTCGCCGCGGCGCCCGGCCGGGGGCGCCCGCACGGGTCACCGGCCGCGCCTCACGCACAGCCGTGCTCGACCCGCGGCGGGATCAGGCCCGGCGAGCCAAGTGCGACGGGAAGCGGCCCGAGCGTGATCTTTCCGGTGTCGATCGTGAGGCTGCCGGTCGCGTCCACTTCGATCGCATAGCGGTCCATCCCGCGCGGCGCCGGACCGAACAACTCGCCGGCGGCCTTGATCCCCAGGCGGTCGTAGCGGGACTGGTGACACGGGCAGTGGAACCAGAAATCCTCGACGCATGGATTCGGGCGGCAGCCGAGGTGCGGGCACCGTTGCGAGAGCGCTCGGACGTTCAGTGCCGTCCCCACGCCGGTTGGATCGTTGCCTGGACGCCAGCCACCAAGGGCCGGGTCGACGAGCACGACGAAGGCCCGCGCCGCCGCCACGTATGCCGGGAAACCGTCGCGGATCGGCAGCCCCGGGCTCGCGGCAACGAGGTCGTCAAGCGTCCCGACGCGGACCTTGGCTCCGACGCTCGCCACTGCCGACCAGGCGAACCCGAGCGTACCGCCGAGCCACTCGACGGCGACGACGGCGACCGCCGCGCCGAGTGCGCGACGCATGAGCCGCCGGCGCGACAGGCCGCCCGCCTGCTGCAACCGCATCGCGTCGAGGCTCGGGGCCGCGACGACCTCGAGCGGACTCGCCGAGGGGAGCGATCTGGCCATGGCGGAGGCCGTCAGGAGCCCGGGCGGCCTAGACGCTCGAGCGCGGCCCGCGTGAAGCCGCGCATCTGCTCCAGCTGAGCGCGGAGCGCAGCGGCCCCGAGGCCGGTGATCCGGTAGGGCCGTCGCCGTTCCTCGGGCTCGAGAGCCTCGATCAGGCCCCGCGCCTCGAGGCGGGCCAACGCGCCGTAGAGGGTCCCGGGCCCGAGCGGTGCGCCCGAGATCTTCTCGACGTCGGCCATGATCGCGTAGCCGTGCTTGGGTCCATCGCTCAGCGAGACCAGGATGTACAGCGACGGCTCGGCGAATCGTCCAAGCTCGGGCATCTCGGTGGTCATCGGCATCCGCCTCTCAGCTGGGTCGCGTGGTGATATATCGTCGAACGATACAAGCACGCCACCCCGCCGGCGTCAAGGCCTCAGGCAGTCCCTCAGCGCCGCATCTCGATCACCGCGCAGGCGATCCGTGCGCCGCTGCCACCGTTGCCGGCATCGGTGACCTGGTCGTCCGGGTTGGCGTGGATGATGAAGGCCGATCCGTCGACATCGAACAGCGTGGCCGGACCTGCGCTGAGGGTCACCCGGTCCGTCCTGGCGTTCAGTCGACCATGGCCGTGCTCGTCGACGACGAGGTTCGGCAGATCGCCGGCGTGGGGTCCGTTCGGGTTGTCGAGGCCGTGCTGGTGGCCGAGCGGGTTGTAGTGGCCGCCGGCGGCGAGGAAGGTCGGACTGCACGCGCCCACCGAGTGGATGTGGATGCCGTGCAGCCCGGCGCTGAGACCCGGATCTTGACCCGCACGTGGACGACGCCGTGCCCGTCCTCGCTCAGCCGGACGGTCCCGATCTCCGCGCCGGAGGCATCGACGAACGTCCCGCGCGCATGCCGCGGCCCCGCGGGCGCAGCGAGGACTGTCCCGGCCAGCAAGAGGCTCAATGCGGCCGCGCCAACGAGTGGCAGGCCATGACGGATGGATCCCATGTCGAGGGCCCTCCTTATCGCCGCACGATATAGCGTGCGACGTTATATCGCCACACGATATATCAGCTGCGGCCGTTGTCAAGCCCCGGACTCCGCGGACGGCCGGTACAATCCGCGGCGATGACCCAGTCTCGCCTGTGGGACCGCGCAGCCGCCATGCCGGCCGTCCGGGACGGACGGCGCCTGCCGCAGGTCGCGGCTCTCCCCGAGGACCGTCCGAGCGTCGAAAACCTGTTCGACTTCATGCGCGACGCAGAGTCGCGCTTCGCGACGCTCCGGATGCGGGTCGTCGAGCGGGCATACACGGCGCGCGGCGAGGAGACTTCGACCTCCGACGTCATGCTCCGCCATCCCGGCGACGCGCGGGTCACGACGAGCCGGGCGGGCTCGACCGCGAAGGGCGACTATGAGATCTGGATCTCCGACGGCGATCTCGTGCGCACCTATTCGGGTGTGCATCGCCTGGGGACGCAGCGGCCGGTCCGGAACCGACCGCGTGGGCTCGAGGACCGCGACTTCCCGGGACCGTCGCAGGTCTACGAGCCGATCACGGCACTCCCTGCGGAGACCCTCCCAGAGACGTTCGTGCACCCGGGCGGCTACTGCCAGAACGTCCTCGCCACGGGTCGCTGCGCGGTCGTCGGCTCGGACGTCGTCAACGGGCGAGAGGCGATCCTCCTCGAGTGCGACCACCCGCGTACCACCGAGCTGCCGGGCGACCGACCGGACTTCCGGATCGAGGTCGCCGTCGATCGCGCGACCGGCATCATCATCCGCCTGGTCGAATCGATCGGTGGCGCGATCACCCGCGAGGCGGACGTCGTCGATCTCGCGCCCGACGCTCCGCTTCCGCCGAGCGCCTTCGATTTCACGTTCCCGACCGGGACGACGATGCTCTACTGAGCCGAGGGCCCCTGTCGCGGCCCTGGTCCGGCGCGTATCATCCGCGCCATCGAATCGAGCCCACGATGTCGTCGGTCGGGCGAGATCAGGGCTCCGGGCCGCTGAGGCCCAAGGAGGGTCAGCCGACGGACCTCTGCGCTGCCGCGCCGGCGCATGGCGGCCACCCGGGCCGTCCCCCGATCCCCGCGTCATCGCTGCCCGAGGTCGCGCGGCGCCGGTGTGCCGCCGCGGCCGAGCGGGACCGGTCCTCGAGGGACCCGGTCGACCCGGTCGTCCCACACGGCGACCGACGTTCGAGTGAGGGAGGAATTCCAGGTGACCCGATCCCGATCACGCGAAGACGTCATCCAGCAGGACGTCGCCGACCTGCACAGACTCGGCTACGCGCAGGAGCTGTTCCGCTCGATGGGCGGGTTCAGCAACTTCGCGATCAGCTTCTCGATCATCAGCATCCTGACCGGCGCCGTCATCCTGTACGACTACGGCCTCGCCTGGGCCGGCACTGCGGCCGTCATGATCGGCTGGCCCCTGATCACGGTCTTCGTCCTCCTGATCGCAGCCTCGATGGCGGAGATCGCGTCCGCCTATCCGACCGCCGGCGGCCTCTATTACTGGGCCAGCCGGATGAAGAACAAGAACTGGGGCTGGTGGACGGCGTGGCTCAACCTGATCGGCCAGTTCGCGATCGTGGCAGGCATCAACTTCGCCGCCGCGGCCTTCCTCAACGCCACGATCATCACACCGCTGCTCGACAGGTTCGGGATCGTCTACGACAACACGACCCTGGTCTTCGGGCTCAGCTTCCTGACCGGCCAGATCGTCACGATGGGCATCCTGATGCTCATCGAGCTGGCGATGAACATCGCCGGCATCAACCTCGTCGCGCTGCTCAACCAGGTGTCGGTCTGGTGGCATATGGTCATCGTCGCCGCGGTCGTTTTGCTCATCTTCATCATCGGCAAGCCCGATGCGTCCGGGCTGACCCAGTTCGCGATCCAGCCACAGGACACCGCCGGAAGCTGGAACAACAACCTCGGGGTGGTGAACCTGCAGTACGGCCCGGCGATCAGCTACCCGCTGGTCCTCGCTTTCTTCTTCTCGCTCCTCCAGGCCAACTGGACCTACACCGGCTATGACGCGTCGGCCCACGTCGCCGAGGAGACGGTCGGTGCGCGCGTCGCGAGCGCGTGGGGGCTGTTCATGTCGGTCGCGGTCAGCGCGGTCGTCGGCTTCGTCTTCCTGGTGGCGCTGTCGACCCACCTGCCGAGCCTCAAGGAGCTCTTCCCGGCGACGCTCGACACCCCCGTGCAGGCCACTGCCAGCCAGTACTACTTCGGCGGCGGGGTCGCCGTCATCTCGATCCTCGAGTACAACCTCGGCGACCTCGGCGACATCCTGTCGGCCGGGATCGCGATCGCCATGGCCTTCTGCGGCCTGTCATCGGTGGCGTCGGCCGGACGGATGCTGTACGCCTTCAGCCGGGACGATGGTCTGCCCGGGTCGGGCTGGCTCAAGCAGGTGTCGCACCGATACCGCACGCCGGTCAACTCGCTCATCGCGATCGTCGTCATCTCGTGGCTGTTCACGCTGGCGGCCGGCGTCGTCGGTGGCGGCACGGCGATCGTCATCGTCACGGCCATCAGCACGATCTTCCTGTACGCCGCCTACGGGATCTGCATCTACCTCGGCGCGACCACGCAGGCCTGGCTGAAGGAGCGCGTCTGGAGCCTGGGCCGCTGGTCGAAGCCGGTCGCCTGGGTCGCGATCTTCTGGGTCCTCGTCCTGATGGTCCTGTTCAGCTTCCCGACGTCGGGCAACATCTCGTGGCCATTCATGGTCATCACGGCGGCCTTCCTGCTGGTGTACTACTTCGGCTGGGCACGGCGAAGCTTCAAGGGTCCGCATTCCATGGGCGACGCCGCCGAGCTGACCGAGATCGAACGCGAGTTCATGCACGCCGCCGAAGAGGTCGGGGGGCCGACGACGGCGTGACCTGAGCGCGCCAGCCGAACCCGCATCTCCCTTTCGGGGCCGGCCGACCCCAGACGGCCGGCCCCCGATCTCTCGCCCGGAGAACCGAAGATGAGCGAGCACGATGATGAGCAGGACGGCGGGGCCGCCATGCACCCCCGATTGGCGGAGCTGAGGGAGCGCGTTCGCGACGGCCAGATCGACACGATCGTCGTGGCCATCACCGACATGCAGGGCCGGCTCATGGGCAAGCGAGTCCAGGGTCAGGCGTTCCTCGACGGGGTCATCTCCCACGGCGCGCACTTCTGCACCTACCTGCTGGGGACGGATATGGAGATGAACACGCCCGAGGGCTACAAGCTCATGAACTGGGAGACCGGCTACGGGGACTGGGTGGCCGAGCCGGTCTGGGACCAGCTGCGGATCCTGCCGTGGCTGCCGGGCACGGCGATGGTCCTCGCCGACGCCTTCGACGAGGACGGCCGGGAGATCCCCATCGCGCCGCGCGCGATCCTCAAGCGCCAGGTCGCGCGCGCGGCCGAGATGGGCTTCGCCCTGAAAGCCGGCTCCGAGTTCGAGTTCTACGTCCTGAAGGACTCGTGGGAGAAGCTCGCCAAGCGCGGCTGGCCTGTCCCGCGGCCGTTCGGGCATTACAACGAGGACTATCACCTCCTCCAGGCGACCAAGGCCGAGCCGCTCCATCGGCTGTTACGCAATCAGATGACCGCGGCCAACGTGCCGATCGAGTTCAGCAAGGGCGAGGCGGCCATCGGCCAGCACGAGGTCAACATCCGGTACGACCACGTCCTGGAGTCGGCCGACCGGAGCGTCGTCTTCAAGCACGGGGCCAAGGAGATCGCCTACCTCAACGGTTGGGGGATCACGTTCATGGCCAAGCCCGACCATCGCTGGACCGGGTCGTCGGGCCATCTGCACATGAGCCTGTGGGACCTGGAGGCCGACACCCCGCACATGGCGGCGGCCGAGGGCGAACCGGCCGGACCGTACGGACTTTCCGAGCTCGGCCAGCATTTCATGGCCGGGATGATGAAGCTGTCGCGTGAGCTGGCGGTGTTCATCGCCCCGTTCGTCAACTCATACAAGCGCTACGCGTCGCTGTCCTGGGCACCCGTCAACGTGCTGTGGGGTCGCGACAACCGCACGACCGGGTTCCGGCTCGTCGGGCGCGGGCCAGCGCTGCACGTCGAGGACCGCTTCCCCGGCGGCGACATGAATGCGTACCTGACCTACGCGGCGATGATGGGCGCCGGGCTGTACGGCATCGAGCACCAGCTGCCGCTGGAGCCCGAGTTCAAGGGCAACGGCTACCTGCCCAAGGACGTCCCGCGCATGCCGCGGGCGCTGTACGAGGCGATCTGGGAGCTGGAGCGCTCGGAGGCGGCGGTCGAGATCTTCGGCCAGGACGTCGTCGACCACTACTTGAACGCGGCCCGCGTCGAACAGGAGGTGTACGACTCGGTGGTCCACGCCTGGGATCGCGAGCGATACCTGGAACGCGGCTGAGCACCGCGCGCCGGGGCAGTGGTCGGCCGTGAGGCCGTGAGGCCTGACCGATTTCGTGCGTTCGGCGCATTCCTTCGACCGAGCGCTGCGAAGGACGCACGCTCCGTCGCCGCGGCCAATCGGGAGCCGCGATCCTTGCATCGAACGAGAGAGGATCGTCGCCTGGACCCGGTCAGCGCTCAGCCGTATGCGCGATCCCTGTGGCGAGTGCGATCCGCTTGCACGAATCGGCTTGTCGTGTCTCGGCGGGCGACGATGCGTTCGTTTGACGCAAGTCCCAGGTGCCGGTCCGGCCCTCCCGCGCGTCGGGCGATCAGTCGCGCTGCTCGGCCACCTCGCGAAGCCGGATCGCCAGGTCGTGGTGGCCGGACCTCTCCGCGGTCTCTGCCGGCGTCTCGCCGTTCGCCATCCGGACGGTAGGATCCGCCCCCGCCGACAGGAACAGCTCGACGAGGTCGACGTCGCCGTGCTGGGCCGCCTCGTGGAGGGGCGTGTAGTCCTCTCGTTGGCGAGCGTTCAGGTCCGCACCGGCGGCGACCAGAAGGCGGCACACTTCATGGTGCCGGCCAGCCGCGGCACTGTGCAGCGGTTGGACCCCGAAGTCGTTGCGCGAGTAGACGTTCATCTCGGCGCCCGCGTCCAGCAGGATCCTCGTCGACTCGGTCTTGCCGAAGAACGCCGCCAGGTGGAGAGGCGTGAAGCCGTCGGTCGCGAACGCGTTCGCCAGCGCGGGGTCGTCATCGAGATGCGACCGGAGGCGGTCGGGATACCCAAGGGCCGCGGCATCGAAGACGTCGAGATCCGGGTCGGCGGCGAGGAGCGCATCGGTGACGGGCCGCGAGAACCGATAGCGCGACAGCAACACGGCGGAGACGCCATTCTCGTCGCGGGCAATGGCCAGGCCGGGGTCATCCGCGACGAGGGCCGCGACGCGCTCGGCGTCATCTGCGTTGACCGCGGCGATGAGATCCTGGCTGGTCGGCATCGGCGTCGGCTCCGTCTGAACGCCCGTCGGGCGGATCGCTCGTCACACGCGATGGTACGAGGAGCGGCTCGCCGGCGAGGCCCCGATCGGCGACCGACCGCCCCCCGGACGGGCTGGGCGAGCGCCACGCCGCAACGCTACTCTGATGCCGACGTAGAAGAGGAACCCGATGCGCCTTGCCGACAAGGTCACGATCATCACCGGGGCCGGGGGCGGGATGGGTCGCGTGGCGGCCGAGCTCTTCGCGAAGGAGGGGGCGAAGGTCGTCGTCGCCGAGTTCAACGAAGCCGCCGGCGAGGAGACCGTGGGACTCGTGCGAGCGGCCGGCGGGGAGGCGACGCTCGTCAGGGCAGACGTCTCGCGCGAGGACGATGCCCGGGCGATGGTCGAGCATGCGGTCGCGACGTACGGACGGATCGACTGCCTCTACAACAACGCCGGGATCATGCCCGAGGCCGACCACTCGGTGATCGACACGGACGTCGCGACGTGGGACATGGTGATGGCCGTCAACGTCCGCGGGCCGTTCCTCGGATGCAAATACGCGATCCCCGCCATGGAGGCGGGCGGCGGCGGCTCGATCATCAACATCGCGAGCTTCGTCGCATTGCTCGGATGCTCGGTCCCGCAGGACGCCTACACCGCGTCGAAGGGCGCGATCCTGTCGCTGACGCGCAGCCTGGCTGTCCAGTTCGGGCGCAGGGGGATCCGGACCAACGCCATCTGCCCCGGACCCGTCGAGACGCCGCTGCTCATGGACTGGCTGCTCAAGGACGAGGCGGCCAAGCAGCTCCGCCTCGCCCGAAACCCGAGCGGAAGGTTCGGCAAGCCCGAGGAGATCGTCCACATGGCGGTGTACCTGGCGTCGGACGAATCACGCTGGACCAACGGGGCGTCGCTCGTCGTCGACGGCGGCATCACGGTCAACTACTTCTAGGACCTGACACTCCTGATCGATGAGCGCCACCGAAGTCACCGATAAGGAAGGCCTGATGGGCGGTCGGATCGCCATCGGCGTGGACGTCGGTGGTAGCGGGATCAAGGGTGCCGTCGTCGACGTCGAGGCGGGCCGGCTTAGATCTGCACGGATCCGCGTGCCGACGCCCATGCCGTCGACGCCGGAAGCGGTCAACGTCTCGATCGTCCGGCTGGTCAGGCGGCTCGTACGTACAAGCGGGCTGGGCTCGACGACGCCGGTCGGCGTCGGGCTGCCGGGGGTGACGATGGGCGGCGCCCTCAAGACGGCCGCCAACATCGACACGACCTGGATCGACTTCCCCGAGGTGGACAGGCTGACCAGGGTGCTCGCCCGGCCGGTCTCGATCGTCAACGACGCCGACGCTGCAGGACTCGCCGAGATGCGCTTCGGAGTGGGACGCGATCAGCCGGGAGTCGTCATCTTCCTCACCCTCGGGACCGGGGTCGGTTCGGGGGTGTTCGTCGACGGGAAGCTCGTGCCCAACACCGAGTTCGGCCACATGGAGATCCGCGGCCGTGACGCCGAACGCCGTTCGGCGGCCGCCGCCCGGGTCAAGCGCGGCCTGTCGTGGAAGGCATGGGCCGCCGACCTCGACGAGCATCTCGACCGGATCGACAAGCTGATGTGGCCCAACCTCATGATCCTCGGCGGGGGCGTCAGCAAGAACGCGGACAAGTTCATCCCGCGCCTGACGACCCGCTGCCTCGTGGTGCCGGCCGCGCTCCGCAACGACGCGGGGATCATCGGGGCCGCGATCGTGGCGGCCGAGTCGCCCGTGGTTCCGACGCCCGAGTCACCGACGGCGCCCGTGGTCTGATCGGCACGGGGCTTACGCCCCTTGAGCCCCCACGGCCACCGTTCTCGGGACGAGTCTGGCGCGGTCACGAGCCGGGGAGGTCGTAGCCGCACCGGTCCCCGTATCCGGACCTGCGTCTGTCTCAGACATCAGCCCGGGCGGTCTTCGCGGCGCGGTTCCCCGAGCAGGGTGGCGTTCTTGTCGCGAACATCAACGAGGGTGGCGTCTGCGACGGATCTGCCGGCCCTGGTGCCTCGCCGATCCGCGGCGAACTCACCCGATGTCGAGCAGTGCGGCGTTTGGACCGTCCCGGCTGGAGTCTGCGACAAAGAGCGCCCCAGACCTCTGCTCGACCGATCCAGGCCGGGCTCGTTCGCTCCAGCGCGGCCGGCCCTCGTGCTCGCGCGTACGCCACTCCATACGCGCGCTCGCACCCGGCTTGCCTACACCCGCTCGCGGAGCGTCCGCAGGATGTCCGCCGAGCCTGACGCGATGAGACTCTCCCCGGCCTGCAGCACACGTTCCGCCGCCGGGTTCGGCTCGTAGTCGCGGTCGCCGCGGACGACCGCGAGCGAGAAGATGCCGCGTTCGCGCAGCGACCCGACCGTCTGGCGGTCGAGCGGCCCGCCGGCGCGGACCTCGACGGCCTCGATCGAGAAGGCCGGCTCGCCGTGCGACAGGGCGAAGTCGATGAAGTCGGCGACGCGAGGTCGGACGGCAAGCTCGGCGATCTGGCGGCCCGCCCGGGTGTAGGGCGAAACGACTCGGTCGGCGCCCGCCTGGACGAGCTTCGCCTCGGCGCCCTCCTGGTTCGCCCGGGCCACCACGAACAGGTTCGGGTTGAGCGAGCGTGCGGAGAGCGCCACGTACACGTTGTTGGCGTCCGAATCGATGGTCGTGATGAGACCGCGGGCGCGTTCGACGCCGGCCTCGCGCAGGACCGCGTCGGTCGTCGCGTCGCCTATGACCACGAGGTGGCCGTCGGCGCGCGCAGCCTCGAGCGAAGCCGGGTTGATGTCGACCACGACGAACGGCTGGCCCTCGTGCGCGAGCTCGCGGGCGACCGTCGAACCAACGCGGCCATATCCGCACAGGACGAGGTGGCCGCTCAGCCGGCCGATGGTCTCCGTCATCCGTTTCGCCTCCCCTCGCCCGCTGATGGCCTCGGCCAGGACCGATTCGGCGACGATCCCGACGGACCCGAAGATGATGGCGACTCCGGCGACCGCCACGAGGATCGTCCACGCGCGTCCGAGCGTGTCGAGATCCCTGACCTCCTTGTAGCCGACGGTCGTCAGGGTGATGCCGGTCATGTACGCGGCATCGCCGATCGACCAACCCATGACGACGTAGCCCGCCGTCCCCACCGCGACGGCGGCCAGGACGATGGCCAGCCACATGCGCACGTGCGCGCTGCGCGACGCGTGGAGGATCGTGCTCAACATCGTCGCCGATGCTATCGCCCTGAGGTCCGCTCCGGGCGGTGCGCTGAGGGGTCGCCCGAGGTCGGCGGGCGTATCATCCGATGACCACACCCCGTACCCGAACGAGGGCTTCTTCGATGGCGACCGATACCGGCGCGGGCGTGCGCGCCACGCAGATGGTCATCGGCGGACAGACCGTCGATGCCGCAGACGGACGGACGTTCGAGGTCATCGATCCGGCGACCGGGTCGGTGATCGCCACGGTCCCGCAGGGTGGCCGAGAAGACGTGGACCGCGCGGTCGCCGCCGCGCAGGCCGCCTTCGAGGATCGGAAGGGCTGGGCGAACTGGGCGGCGGGCAAGCGCGGGCGGTCGCTGGCCAAGCTTGCGGCGCTCATCAAGCAGCACACCGAAGAGCTGGCCCAGCTCGAGAGCCAGAACGTGGGCAAGCCCATCTCTGGTGCGCGCGGCGAGGTCACCGGCGCGAGCCTCGTCTTCGACTACTACGCAGGAGCCGCCAACAAGATCTTCGGCCAGACGATCCCGGTCTCGAAGCCTGGACTCGACTTGACCCTGCGCGAGCCGATCGGCGTCGTCGGCCTGATCGTGCCGTGGAACTTCCCACTGCTGATGGCATCGTGGAAGGTGGCGCCGGCGCTGGCCGCGGGGAACACCGCGATCCTCAAGCCCGCCAGCTACTCCCCGTTGACGGCGATTCGGCTCGGCGAGCTCGCTCTCGAGGCCGGCATCCCGCCCGGGGTGTTGAATGTCGTCACGGGACCCGGCGGCTCGGCCGGCGCGTCGATCGCTGCGCATCCGGGGATCGGCAAGGTGGCGTTCACCGGCGAGACGACCACGGGGCAGGAGATCATGCGCCTGGCGTCGGGCAACGTGAAGAAAGTCTCGCTCGAGCTCGGCGGCAAAAGCCCGAACATCGTCTTCGCCGATGCCGATCTCGAGAAGTTCGCCCGCGAGTCGCCGTACTCCGTGTTTGACAACTGCGGCCAGGACTGCTGCGCGCGGAGCCGGATCCTCGTCGAGCGGTCCGTCCACGACCGGGTCGTGGAGCTTTTCGCGGAGGCGACCCGCGCCGTCAAGGTCGGCCCGCCGTCCGACGAGGCGACCGAGGTCGGGACGCTGGTCAGCTTCAAGCAGCGCGACCGGGTCCGCGACTACATCGAGATCGGGCTCGCCGAGGGGGCGACGATCGTGGTCGGTGGCGAGCCGCCGACCGATCCGGCGCTTGCGCAGGGCGCCTACCTGATGCCAACGGTCTTCGACAACGTCTCGAACGACATGCGCGTCGCCCGCGAGGAGATCTTCGGGCCGGTGGTGTCGGTCATCCCGTTCGACACCGAGGAGGAGGCCCTTCGCCTTGCGAACGCGACTCCGTACGGCCTGTCAGGCTCGATCTGGAGCCGCGATATCGGCAAGGCGCTGCGCGCGGCCAAGTCGCTGCAGGCCGGTGTCATCAGCGTCAACTCGAACTCGTCCGTACACACCGAGGCCCCGTTCGGTGGCTACAAGATGTCAGGCATCGGGCGCGAGCTCGGGATGTCGGCGCTCGACCTCTACACCGAGACGAAGAACGTCTTCATCGACCTGAGCTGAGGTCGTGGTCCGCCGGGGGCGGCGAGTGTGGCTCGGCGGGCGCGGCGCGGGGACGTCGACCCGTTGCGGCGTCGACCGGGAGTCAACGGAAGGCCGGTCGGGACCTCCAGCGGGCACGGCTGGGGCCGTCGACCTGTGCGGCGTCGACCCGGAGTCGACGGAAGGCCGGTCGCGGGCCTCCGGGGCGTGCGGAGCGGGGACGTCGACCCGGGAAACGTTGACCTGGAGTCCACGGGGACCCGTCGAACAGCTCAAGCGGGCCCGAAACGGGTACGAAGCGGGACCGCCGACCCGCCATGACTGTCACACGCCCCGCGGGTCGGGCGGTCCGGGCTCGAGGTCGGGGTGTCGGAGCCGCAGCCAGTCGCTCAACGCCCAGAACGTCGTGCGGAAGGCGATCCTGTCCCAGGGCAGCGCGTCGGCGGGATAGGCGGTGACCTCGGTCGCCTCGGCGGTCGGCGACGCCTTCCCCCCGACGATCCGGGCCTCGAAGACGAGGGTGACCACGGCTGCCTCGAGCCGCGTATAGAGGCCGACGAGCTCGCCCGGCTCGACGAGCAGCCCTGTCTCCTCGTACGTCTCGCGGATGGCCCCCTGATTTACCGTCTCGTCGATCTCGAGGAATCCGCCGGGCTGTGCCCACGAGCCGAGTCCCGGTTCGATCCCGCGACGGATCAGGACGATCTCGCCGTCGTCGGTGATCGGCAGGGTGGTGACCACCAGGCGCGGGTTGACGTACATGATGTGGCCGCAGGCGGCGCATGCATGCCGGTCGCGGTCCTCGCCGGTGACCGTCTCGAACATCAGCTCGGCACCGCACCGCGAGCAGAAGTTCAACGATGCCGCGATCCAGTGTGGTACCCCGCGACCCGACGGCAGATCCGAGGCGCGGCCGTCGCGCCCACGGTCGAACTGCCCCATCATCGCCGCCCCACGGTTGCGGTCATGCGAGGAGGACCACCAGGGACGCGCCCACGAGCATCGCCAGGCCGATCACGCTGACGACGACCCAGGCGAGCCGGAAGGCCCCCTTCCCGCGATCGACAGGCATCCACGCCCAGGCAGAGCGCCAGATGCGCAGGATCGCGTCCGCGGTGGTGACGACGAGGAGGGGCGCAGCGAGCAGGACGCACAGCTTGACGAGGGGACTGCCCAGCGAGACGCCCAGCTCGAGCGCACTGATGGCGATCGCGCCGCAGATGAGCACGACCACGCTGAGGTTGACGTAGTGGCGCTGGAGCGGGGTCGGGGCGGTCTCGGGCACCGATCGCGGTGGCATGCCGCGCAGGCTCGGCGGGAGCGACGCGGGCACCCGGACCGCTTGCCGGTCCAGGACGGGCATGCCCGGTTCCCAGCGCTCGTCTTCCATGGCTCGGAGTGTATCGGCTATGAAACGCTGGCTCTCGCGGGAGGGCGTAGGTGCGCCCGCTGCGGCTATCCCGAGGGGGTCGACGGCTCCTCGGAACGGGGTCGCGCCCGGCCCGGCCACGCCGCGCGGTCGATCAGGAAGCTCGGAGGCTCTCCGCGGAGCATCTGGATGATCTGGTCGACCACCGACTCGGACATCCGGGCGATCCCCGCGGCCGTGTTCGAGGCGACGTGGGGCGTGACGATCACCTCGGGCATCGCGAGCAGCGGGTTCGACGCGTCAGGAGGCTCGGGGTCGAAGACGTCGAGACCCGCACCGGCCAGGTGACCGTCGCCCAGGGCCTCGATCAGCGCGGCCTCGTCGACCACCGGACCGCGGCTGACGTTGATCAGGTACGCACCCTCGCGCATGAGCAGCAGCTCGCGGCGCGCGATGAGATGCCGAGTCTCGGCCGACAGCGAGGTGTGGAGGCTCACGAAGTCGGATCGCTCGAGGAGGTCGTCCAGGCTTGCTGCCGCCTCCGCCCAGTCGCACCGCGAGACCGCGTCGGCGGCGAACGGGTCGTGGACGAGGATCCGCATCCCGAGCCCGAGGGCACAGATCTCGCCCACCCGCCGACCGATCCGGCCGAATCCCACGAGTCCGAGCGTCCGGCCGAGAACCTCGGTTCCCTGGAGTTGGAGCTTGGTCGGGTGCGCTCCCGCACGCATCGACGCGCTCGCCGGCTGGAGGCGCTTGGCGAGCGCGAGCAGGAGCGCGACGGCATGCTCCGCGGTGCTCTCGGTCGGTCCGTTCGGCGTGTTGGCGGCCAGGACGCCACGGGCAGAGCAGGCCTCCACGTTGACGCGGTCGTAGCCGATGCCATGGCGGATGACCAGCTTGAGCCCCGGTCCGGCATGATCGAGGAAGGCGGCCTCGACATACGCGGGCCCCAGGATCGCCGCGTCCGCCCCCGGAAGCGCGTCGAGCGTTGCCGTCGCGTCGACGATGACGTCCGCGACGGCCGTCAGCCGCTCCATCGCTCCGGGCGCCAGGACGACCTGGGTCCAGACGCGTGGCCTCACCGCGGGACCCGGCTGATGGCGCCTCGCGGGTCGCGTGAGGCCGGCCTCAATAGAGCTTCCCGGCGGGTCCCGCGACCGTCTCGGTCGTGCCGGAGTCCGTCGCGGGGCGGCCGTCGCGGCCGTCGTGCCCCTTGCGCCCCCCGACCGCCGCGAACGCAGCCCGCGCCGCCGACTGCATGTAGGCACTGTCGCTGGAAACGGCCAGGAACTGGAACCCCTCCCCGATCCGGCGCGTGGCCTCGGCGGCATCGGCGCAGTGCTTGCCCGCGGCCTTCCCGGTGTTGCGGGACGCGGCCAGGACCTCCATCACCGCGGCTTCATGGGCCGTGCCCGGCCCGACGTCGGTCATCGCGAGCCCCATCGACAAGGCGAGGTCGTTCGGGCCGACGAAGCAGCCGGTGACGCCATCGACGGCCAGGATCTCCTCGGCATGCCTGACCGCGCCGATCGTCTCGATCATGACGATGATCGTGAGGTGCTCGTCGGCCCAGTCGCGATACTCCCCGGCGAGGTAGGGAGCGACGCGGCTGCTTCCCCAGCTCCGCTGCCCGCGAGTCGCGTAGCGCATGTTGGCCACCACCGCGCGCGCGTCGTCGGGCGTGTTGACCATCGGCACGACCAGACCGAGCGCCCCGGCATCGAGCGTTCGCTGGATCCAGATCGTGTCGTTCCAGGGGACCCGCGCCATCGGGACCGCACCGCCGAGCTGGATGGCGCGGAAGCAGCCCGTCATGGTCTCGAACCCGACCGGGCTGTGCTCCATGTCCACGACCAGCCAGTCCCAGCCGACGAGGGCCATCGCCTCGGCTGCGACCGGGGAAGCGAGCGCCAGCCATGTTCCCAGCGACGGCTCGCCGCGACGCAGCTTGTCGGTCACGGGGTTGCTCTCGAGCTTGGTGGGTCGGCCGATGTCCATCTCACGCCAAGTATCGGCGGCGGGCGCGCCGCGCGCTGGCCGCTCAGACCGTGCGCGACTCCTCGGCATCGCGTGCCTCGACCGCGCTTTCGCACGTCGGGCAGTACCAGCGCGCCTCGAGCGGCGTCCCGCACGGGCCGTGGCGGAGCGGCTCCGCGTCGAGGGCGCCCCGGGCTCCCCAATCGGCCAGGAGACGAAGGGCGGAGGCAAGGTCGCGGCCGTCCGCGGTGAGCGAGTAGGACATCCGCGGCGGTCGCTGCTGATACGGCGTGGCTACCACGATCCGTTCGCGCTCGAGGCGCCGGAGCCGATCGGTGAGGATGTTGGGTGCGATGCCCGGAACGGCGTCACTGAGCGCCCCGAAGCGCCGCGGCCCGTCGAGCAGGGCTTCGACGAGCAGCAGGCTCCACCGGTCGCCCACCCGGTCGAGCGCCGCTTCGAGAGGGGAGCGCGCTCGGTCGGGGTCGGAGGCGGCCATGGCCGCGATGGTAGGTGCGACGAAGGGGCTTGTCATGTTGGATTGTCAGTAGTAGATTGCAAGTCACAAGTGTACCGCCTGTCCGGCGGCGACCCGGCATCAAGAGGAGCACCAAACCACATGTCCGTCATCGAAGAACTTCAGACAACGGTCGGCGAGCTTGCCGAGCGGGTCGGTCCGTCGATCGTCGGCATCGGCCGCGGAACGCGCGGGTCCGGTGTCGTCATCGCCTCGGGCAAGGTGATCACAAATGCCCACAACCTCCGCGGTGACGAGGTCACCGTCACGTTCGCCGACGGCCGGCGCGTCCGCGGGACCGTGGCCGGTTTCGACGGCGAAGGCGACCTCGCGGTCATCGACGTCGACACGGCCGGTGCAACCCCGCTCGAGTGGGGCGACGGCACGGCACTGTCGGTCGGCACGGCCGTCTTCGGCGCCGGCGCCAGTCACGGCGGTGGGACCCGAGTCACGTTCGGGCTCGTGTCCGCGGTCGCACGCGCCTTTCGCGGGCCGGGTGGCCGGCGCATCGACGGCAGCGTCGAGCACACCGCGCCGCTCGCGCCCGGATCGTCCGGCGGGGCGCTGCTCGACGCGTCGGGTCGGCTGGTCGGGATCAACACTAATCGCATCGGCGAGGGCTTCTACCTCGCCCTGCCGGCCGACGAGGAGCTTCGCGGCCGGATCGACGCGCTGGGGCGTGGCGAATCGCCGAAGCGGACGCGGCTGGGCGTGGCGGTCGCACCGTCGCACGTCGCGCGCCGGATGCGCCGATCGGTCGGGCTCCCGGAGCGTGACGGCATCCTGGTCCGCGGCGTCGAGGACGGAAGTCCCGCGGCCGCGGCGGGAATCGAGGCCGGCGACCTCATCGTCGAGGTCGGTGGCCGGGCTGTGACCGATCCCGACGAGCTTCTCGAGGCGCTCGGCGCCGTCGAGTTCCCGTTCGAGGTCAGGCTCGTCCGCGGGACCGACGAGCGCACGGTCCAGGTCGGCGGGGGTACCGCCGCGACCGGCGAGGCCTGACGCCATGCTCGCCTCGCTCCCGCGGCCGGACGTCGATCTGGACGACACCATCGATGACGAGGCGCTCGATGCCTACTCGGTCGCCGTTTCGACGGCGGCCGAGCGGCTCATCCCGTCAGTGGCGAGCCTGCGCGTGACCCGCCGGTCAGGCGGCTGGCAGGGCGGCGCGGGGTCGGCGGTGGCCATAGACCCGATCGGCTACCTCGTGACCTCCGCTCACGTGGTCGCAGGCTCGGACCGGGGAACCGCCACGTTCGTCGACGGCGCCGAGCTCGACTTCGATGTCGCCGGTCGCGATCCGCTGTCCGACCTCGCTGTTGTCCGGACGAGCGGCGGGAGTCCCGTGCCTGCTCCATTCGGTGACGCGGCCCGGCTGCGCGTCGGCCAGCTCGTCGTCGCCGTCGGTAATCCGCTCGGCTTTGCCGGGACCGTGACGGCAGGAGTCGTCAGCGCGCTCGGTCGCTCGCTCGCCACCCGCGACGGCCGGTCGAGCCGGCTGGTCGAGAACGTCATCCAGACCGACGCGGCCCTCAACCCGGGGAACTCCGGTGGGGCGCTCGCCGATTCGCGCGGGCGCGTCGTCGGGATCAACACCGCCGTCGCGGGCATCGGACTCGGCCTGGCCGTGCCGATCGACGTGGTCACGCGCCAGATCATCGACGCCCTCATCGTCGACGGACGCGTCCGTCGGGCCTTCCTTGGCATCGTCGGCGGCAGCCGGCCGCTCGGCGATGCGGTGGCTGCCCGGATCGGCCGCCCGCGCGGTCTCGAGATCGTGCAGCTGCTCGAGCCCGGTCCTGCGGCAAGCGCCGGGCTTCACGTCGGCGACATCGTCACCGCGCTCGACGGGCAGCCCATCGAGGGTGTCGGCGACCTCCAGCGGCATCTCGTCGGCGACGTCATCGGCCGGCGCGTCGAGCTGCGCATCGAGCGCGGCAGCGAGAGCCGGTCCGTGTCGGTCAGCCCGGTCGAGCTGCTCGTCTGACCGAGGCTTCGTCACCCGTCACGTCCGGGTAGCATCCCGGACGTGGCTCGGCTCATCGCCTGGTACCGGATCGGCTCCTCGGTCGGTGCGGTCGCCTCGCTGGTCCTCGCGAACCTCGTCCCGCTGGCCGGTGTCCTGTGGCTCGGTTGGAGTGTCCGGACGGTCCTGATCGTCTACTGGCTCGAGAACGGCGTCATCGGAGCGTTCAACGTCCTCAGGATCATGCGCGCCGCGGGCCCCGACCCGGTCAGACCCGAGATGGTCGTCGCCCCGGACGGTCGGCGGATCCGGCTTCCTGCGACGGCCGCGCCGGCCACGTCGGCCCTCTCGTCCCGCCTGCAGCGGATGGGTCTGGTCCCCTTCTTCATCCTTCACTACGGGGTCTTCTGGCTCGTCCACGGGATCTTCGTGCTGACACTGCCGCTGTTCTACTCGGCCGCACGCGATGAGGCGCTGACCACCGGCACGTCGCCCGAACCCGGCCAGATCGTCGTGGTGCTCATCCTCCTGGCCGTCAGCCACGGCGTGTCGTATCGCCAGAACTTCATCGGTCGCGGCGAGTACCTGCGCATCAGCCCGTCCCGGCAGGCGATGGCACCTTACGGTCGCCTCGTGATCCTGCACGTCACGATCATCATCGGGGGCATGGCCATCGCGATGACCGGCGCCTCTGCCGCTGCGATCGTGGTGCTTGTCCTGCTCAAGACCGCGATGGACGTCGGATTCCACCTCGCCGAGCACCGCATGACGACGACGGCGGCGGCGGCCGGCCGGGTGCCTGCATCGATCACGGAGGGAGCGTCATGACCGATCTGACCGTCGAGCGGGTCGTCCGTGATCCGCTGTTCGATCGTCTCATCCCGCCTGACGCGGTGTTGCGGCGACTCGCGGATGGGACGACGTGGGCGGAGGGACCGGTCTACGTGCCGGACGAGGACGCCCTGGTCTGGAGCGACATCCCGAACGACCGGGTCCTGCGATGGTCCGGACGCGACGGTTCCGTGCGCGACCTGTACCACCCGGCCGACTTCGCCAACGGCCACACGCTCGACCACGACGGGACGATCCTGGCCTGTGAGCACGGGACCCGTCGGATCGCCCGGTACGAGCGGGACGGCCGGCGGACCAACGTCGTGGACCGGTTCGAGGGCAAGCGGCTCAACTCGCCCAACGACATCATCGTGGCGTCCGACGGCGCGATCTGGTTCACCGATCCGCCCTACGGGATCATCAGCGATCGCGAGGGACACACCGCCGAGTCCGAGCTGGGCGCCTGCTACGTCTTCCGATTCGATCGCGCCGCCGGCGAGCTGGCCATCGTGAGCGACAGGATGGTCGACCCGAATGGGCTCGCGTTCTCGCCCGACGAATCTGTGCTGTACATATCCGATACGTCGCGGGCGCGGCTCGAGGGCGGGAACCATCACATCCTGGCGTACGACGTGATCGACGGCGGGCGGCGCCTTGGCGAGCCGCGCCTCTTCGCGGTCATGGAGCCTGGGCTCGCGGACGGCTTCCGCGCCGATGTCGAGGGCAACATCTGGACGTCCGCGGGCGACGGGATCCACGTCCTCGATCCGTCGGGGATGGAGCTGGGACGCATCCTCGTCCCCGAGCCAGTGGGCAACTGCACGTTCGGCGGCGCCGACGGGCGGAGGCTGTTCATCGTGGCGACGTCGACCCTGTGGTCGATCGATGTGGGGATCCGCGGGGCGGTGACGCCGTGGGTGGACGCCGGCGCGTGACGTCGTGTGTGCCCGAGATCGGGCACGCCGGCTGGTCGATGGTGGCCGCCGAGCCGGCCCTGTTGACCAGGAGGCAACGAACACCGGCCCCGCACGCGGGCGGGCGAGCGCGAGGCCCCCGAGCCGCGACATCGTCGACCCGGAGTCCACGGGAGACCGACCGGGGACGCTGACCGGCGGAGCGCGGGGGCGCGGAGCTGGGGATCGTTGACCCGAAGTCGACCGGAGACTGGCCGGGGAGGCCGACCGGCCGAGCGCGAACAGCAAAGGGGCGTGAAGCCGCCGTGTCGCTCGAGTCGCTGCCGGCTCTTGCGGATCCCGTTGCCATCGGTGCAAGCGTTGCACCGGGGGCACACAACGGCGCGATCTCAGAGCTCGAAGGGTCCGCGCGTTACCAGCCGCGCAACTCTGCGTCGGCTGGTGCCAGCCGGCGACCGTTCGGCCACCACCCGGTTTCCGCCAGGGCAACAGAGCGGAATGCGGGGCCTCGATCGATGCGGCTATGTGCTCCCGGCGCAAGCGTTGCGTCGCGAGAAACGCGATCCGCCAGGGGTGCGCGCGGCACGCCGTGAGACCGCGCCGTTCGAACCACGTTTGCGTCGGGGCGAACCCACACCGGGATCAGCCGCCGGCCGTCTCAGCGTTCGATGGGTCGTCGAGAACGGCTTGCGTCTGGCGAGCGCGCCACGCGGCGAGGCGCTCGGCGAGGGCCGGATCGCCGAGGGCCAGGATCGACGCGGCCAGCAGCCCCGCGTTCATCGCGTTGCCGATGGCGACCGTCGCCACCGGCACGCCTCTCGGCATCTGGACGATCGAGAGAAGCGAGTCGAGCCCGCCGAGGTGCTGCGTCGGGATCGGCACGCCGATGACGGGAAGCAGCGTCTTGGCGGCCAACATCCCGGGCAGGTGGGCGGCGCCGCCTGCGCCCGCCACGATCACGCGGATCCCGCGGCCGGGCGCCTCTTCCGCGTAGCGGAATAGCCGATCGGGTGTCCGATGGGCCGAGACGACCCGCAGCTCGGAGGACACCCCGAGCTCATCGAGGATGTCGACGGCCGCCTGGAGCGTGGGGAAGTCGGACCGGCTGCCGCCGACGATCCCGACCTGCGGCCCCATCACG
>CAVYZQ010000030.1:0-164455 GCA_963772995.1 uncultured Chloroflexia bacterium
GACTATGAGGAGGTCGATCCATTCCAGCCGGCGTTCGACATCCGGATCGACATGCCGCCCGGCCGCAACATCCGTGGCTACTGTCGGGAGCTGGATCTCACGTCTGGCGAGGTCGCCGTGCGCTGGGCAAGCGACGCGGGCGTGTTCAGTCGCGAGCTGTTCGTCTCGCGCGTTGACGGGGTCGTCGTGATGCGCATCGGGGTGGACGCCGGCCATTTCGATGCGAGCGTCAGCCTCGCTCCTCACGGCTGGCAAGCGGGGATGGTCATCGAAGGCACGAGCCGGGCGGAATCGATGCCCCACACCGAGACGACGTTTCGACGCTGGTGCGACGCGGAGATCGTCGAAATCGACGCGCAACAAGCCGACGGGACGACCTTCGGAGGCATCCTGTCCGTTGTGGCCGACGGCGGCCCCCTGACCTCGACGGACGGTACGGTCTCCTTCGACTCCGCGACGTCGGCGACGCTGGTCCTCAGGGTCCATGTGGACGAGCCGAGCGAGTCTGCGAGACGACTGTTCCTCGAGACCTGGTCGGAACGGACGTTCGACTACGACGAGATGCTCCGACGCCACCGTGAAGAGCATCAACGCCTCATGTCGACGTTCGACTTCACCATCGGCGAGTCCCAGGCGGGGGTGAACGGCGTGGATGCGCGGGAGACCGCCGATCGATCCCCAATGAGTCTGGTCGAGCTCCTTGCGTCATACGGTCGCTACCTGTTCGTCTCGAGCTCACGGCCCGACGGATGGCCGGTGAACCTCCAGGGTGTGTGGAACGGGGACTACGAGCCGGCTTGGTCCTCGGACTACCACAACGACGAGAACGTCCAGTTGACGTACTGGCAGGCCCTCCCCGGCGCGCTGCCGGAATTGCTCATCCCCCTGTTCGACTATCACGAGAAACATCTCGGTGACTATCGCGCCAATGCCCGTCGAGTCTTCGGCTGTGCCGGGATCGTCATCCCGATCTGCCAGAGCACGCACGGACTCGTGTTTCCTGAGCGCTGGGTCAACTGGACCGGCGCAGCAGGATGGATCGCCCAGTCCTACTACCTGTACTGGGAGTACACCCGGGATCGCGAGTTCCTCCGCGGACGCGCACTCCCGTTCATGCGGGAGGTGGGTCGCTTCTACGAGGATTTCCTGATCGAGGGCCCGGATGGCTCACTGATGTTCGCCCCCTCGCTCTCCCCAGAGAACTCGCCTCCGGCGGCCCAAGGGTCGATGGTGACCATCAATGCGACGATGGACGTGGCGATCGCGCGAGAAGTCCTGGCGAATCTGGTCGCCGGGACTGCGGCGATCGGCCACGACGACGAAGCGGCGCATTGGGCGGCGCTGCTCGGCCGACTGCCGTCATATCAGGTCGATGCTCGCGGCGCGCTGCGCGAGTGGATCTGGCCCGGTCTCGAAAACCAGCCGAACCATCGCCATCATTCCCACGTCTACCCGCTCTTTCCCGGGTACGAGATCGACCCGTACGATGGCGGCCCACTCGTTGCCGCTGCCCGTCGGGCTGCGCTCGACCAATTCGAGGGCGACCTCGAGATGCAGACCAGCTGGTCATTGGCACATCTCGCGGCGATCCTCGCTCGACTCGGCGAGGGTGACAGGGCTCTCGAATGCATCGAGATGGTCGCCCGGCACTGCCTCAGGGACAACCTCCTGACCGTCGTCAACGACTGGCGGGGCCAGGGCGTGACCATGTTCTGGGGCCAGGGCCATTCCCCGCCGACGAACATCGACGCGAACTGCGGCATCACCGCCGCGGTTCTCGAGATGCTCTGCTACTCGCGCCTAGGCTTCATCTCGGTCCTCCCTGCACTGCCCGGCAGCTGGACTCGCGGGTCGGCTCGGGGGATTCGCTGCAGGGGCGGCGTCACCGTCGATCTCGACTGGGACTTCGACTCGAACGCCATCCGCATACGGCTTGAGGCGACTGAAGAGCAGTCGGTGTCGCTCCGTCTGCCGGAGTACCTTCGCGCCGATACGCGTGGCCTTGATGAACCGCCTGACGGGTCCGGGCGACCAGCGCTGCGGCTTCAGCCGGGCGTGCCCCGAACCGTGCCGGCAGAGCTGACACGGCCGTGGGTGGCGCCCGGCATGCTTGCGACACGATGACCATGACTCTCGATGCGGCGCGGGAGGCGCTCCGGTCGGTCGTCGCGATCCCGGTCGCACCGTTCGCCGAGGACGGCCGGATCGACACCTCGGCCCTGTCGCGGATCATCGGGCGGATGGCCGACGCGGGCGTCGAGGTGATGACCCCCAACGGAAACACCGGGGAGTTCTACGCGCTGGCCCCGGAGGAATACGTCCCCGCCATCCGGGTCACGGTCGAGACCCTGGCGGGGCGGGGGATGGTGATCCCGGGGATCGGATTCGACACGACGACCGCCGTCGCGATGGGTCGCTCGGCGACCGCAGCCGGCGCCGACGGGGTGATGATCCACCAACCGCTGCACCCGTACCAGTCAGCGAGCGGCTGGGTCGCCTACCACCGCGCGATCGCGTCGGCCCTCGCCGACATGCCGATCGTCCTGTACATCAAGGATCCGATGGTGGGTCCACCGATGCTGCACGAGCTGGTCGACTCGTGCCCGAACGTCGTCGGCGTCAAGTACGCCGTCGGCGATGTGGTTCGGTTTGCTGCGCTCGTCGAGACGTTCCGGGCCGGCGACGTCGCATGGGTCTGCGGGCTCGCCGAGCCCTGGGCCCCGTTCTTCTGGGTGGCCGGCGCCACCGGCTTCACCTCGGGTCTTGCGAACGTCGATCCGGCCCTGTCGCTCGAGATGCTTCGCTGCCTGCGCGACGGCGACTACGACGGGGCGATGGGCGTGTGGCGATCGGTGAAGCCGTTCGAGGATCTGCGGGCACGGCGCAACAGCGCCAACAACGTGCCGGTCGTCAAGGAGGCGCTCGCCCAGCTGGGGCTGTGTGACCGACGCGTGCGTCCACCACTCGAGGCACTGGATGCCTCAGAGCGCGGCGAGGTCGCGTCGATCCTGGCCCGTTGGGCGACAGAAACCTCTGACCCAGATCAGCGCCGGCATCATGTCGGTCAAGCCGTCGGCAGGCCAGAGGGTCAGGTCATTGCGTGAGGAGGCCGCGACCATGGATGATCAGCAGCCCGCTGAACTGTCGTCGATGCTCGAGCGCTTCCGACGCGCCTCGACCGCATCGATCGCGACGGAGCTCTTCAAGCACGGGCTCCGCAACCAGGTGCTCGTCGACGTCCGGCCCGTATCGACAACGGTCGGATTTGCGGCCCCCGCCTTCACGATGAGGAACATCCCGGCGCGGGAAGATCTCGACACCCTCGAGTCGATCAGGTTGCCCGGCAATCTGCAGTGGGACGCTGTCGAGCTGATCGAGCCTGGCCAGGCGCTGATCATCGACAGCCGCGGAGACACGAGCGCCGGCTCGGGCGGTCTGATGCTCATGACGCGCCTGGCACGCCGAGGAGCGGTGGCCGCGATCACCGACGGCGCCTTTCGAGACACTCCCGATCTGAGTGGGATCGGGATCCCCATCTACGCACGAGGTCAATGCGCGGCGACCAGGCTGTCGAAGTTCCATGTCGCCGACCTGAACGTGCCCATCGGCTGTGGCGGTGTTGCCGTCTATCCGGGAGACATCCTTGTCGGAGACCGCGAATCGGTCGTGGTCGTTCCTCGCCATCTCGCGCTCGAGGTGTCGATCGCGGCGTCGGAGCGAGAAGAGCTCGAGGCCTGGATCTACGGTCGGGTGAACGCGGGCGAGCCGTTATCGGGCCTCTACCCGCCGAACGAGGCGACCGTCGCCCAATATGCGGAATGGCGAGGCAAGCAGGGAGAGTAGCGGCCGTGTCGAAGCGCGAAGAGATGGAGTCGGTCCTCCGTCGCTATTTCGAAGGATGCAATGAAGGGGACGTCGACAAGATCGCGTCGTGTTTTCTGCCCGACGCGGTCCACTACTTTCCGCCGGGAATGTACGGGGGCGCATTCAAGGGAGGCAGGACGATCGGCGAGAGGTGGTCGGCTGCCGTCAGCCGGCTGGGTTCGCAATGGGCCCTCGAGCACATCGCCATCGACGTGGACACGAACTCCGCCGTCGCGGAGTGGACGCACTACAAGACGCGTGAGGGCACGGTCCTCCGCGGCGACGAATGGTATGAGTTCGACCCGTCGACCGGACTGATCAGCGAGATTCGGGCCTACTACGCCTCACCTCAGGCGCGTGACCTGCAGCGCCTCGAGCTCGAAGGGTTCGACTATGCCGGGCGGGGCTACTCCGTCGAACCTCGATCGCGCGGAGCCGACGGATCAAATCCGACCTGACGTCCGACGATCGGGCGTCTCTCCGAACCCGAACAGGGCGAGTGGCGTCCGCCAGAAGATGTCCTCGATGGCCGCTGGCGCCAGGTCCAGGTGGGACCTGACCAGATCGATCGCCTGCTCCAGGGGCACGAGCCGCGCCCGGCCCGGGAAACCGGTCCCCCAGATGATGCGTTCCGTGCCGAAGCTCTCGCAGAGTCGACCCACGAGCGGCTTGAGATCGGGCCACGGGTAGTCCAGCTGCGAGGTGATCTGGTAGTCGCCGATCTTCATCCAGGTGTTCGGCCTGTCGGCGAGGGCGAGTATCGGGAGATCGCTGCCTGGCGTTGACAGATCGGGCCTGCCGAGGTGGTCGACGATCACCCTGACCTCGGGATGCCGGGACGCGATCGAGGCGAGCCTGTCGGCGTGCCATGGTCGCAGGTGGAACTGGAGGATCGAGTTCGTGTCTTCCGCCGCCTCCCAGATCCTGTCGCTGGACGGTGCATCGAGCCAGGATGCGTCCTCGAAGAAGATGGGATGGAACCGGAACCCTGAAACGCCTCGCGATGCCCACTCCTTCAGCCGCCCTGGAGCGCGACTGTCGAGGGGATGGATCAGGCCGATGGCGCGGAACCTTCCGGGAAAGCGATCGACGCAGTCCACGATGTACCGATTGTTCGAGCCGAAGGCGCTGCTCTGGACGAGGACGGCGTACGAGATCCCGGTCCGCTCCATGTCGTCGATCAGCCACTCGACGGGGGCCGACTCGCTCGGGATCGGGATCTTCGAGTTCGACGCGGGGCGACATTCTGGATCCGTGCCACGGCACCAGACGTGGACGTGTGTATCGATGATCCCGGCGTCCACGGCTACGCCCACGGAAGGCTGAGGGTCGGCTGGTTGGCGTAACGCTGCATACCCACCACGAGACGTGCCCCGGCGCGCGGCGAGAGCCGGACCGCGAAGTACGGATGATCGACCGCCGTCGACCCCTCGCGACCCTCCTGGCGCACGGTGGTGATCTGGTGTTCGGCGTACGCGCCGCCCTGGACGATCACCGTCCGCTCAGTGACGGGATCGAGGTTCACGAGCTGCATTGTCACGTCCGCCTAGGTGATCCGCTCGACCAGCGCTCCCACCTGGTCCGGTAGCCCGGCCCGGCGCCGCGTCGGGTCGAAGTAGCGCAACTGGCAATGGAGCGGATAGCCGGTCCGTCCGACCGGGAGACCACCCAGCATGAGCCGGACCAGGGCGTCCGTGGTCGCTGGGTTGATCGTGTTGGGGTCGTCCGACAACGTGGTGTCGGGCGTCCGAACGTCGGCGCGCATCTGTTCGACCTTGCTCCGGAGGTCGTCGAGATCCGCCTGGAGTGCCTCTTCGGGATACGAATCATCCTCTCCATCGAGGTACCGGACCCAGGCCGGCGTCTCGGGCACGAGATCAAGCGCCGTACGGTCGAACGTCCAGTAGTACGCCTCGAGAGCTCCCGGCGCGAACTTGTCGGACCGGAACTCGTACCAGCCCTCGGGCCCCTGGGGCGGCAGATCGTCGATCGTGCCGCCCTGCCGCAATCGATCCAACCGGTCGAGCCGCCCATACATGTGCGGATACACGACCTCGCCATTCTCGTTCTTGCTGTTGGCATTCACGAGGTCGAGCATCCGGCGCCAAAGGTCGACGTAGCGGCGCTCTCCGGTGAGCAGCAGCGCGCTCCCGAAGCCGTACACGGCGCGCTCGAACGTCGTTCTGCGGTGGGCCACCTCGCCACGCCAGGGGATCTGGAGGACCGAGAATCCCCAGCCGTAGACGCCGCCGTACCAGCCGTAACCGCTGTCGATCTTGCCGTCGAGCCCGACGCTCGTCGGAAGCAATCCGTTGTTGGAGTCGGTCCGCCCGACCCATGCGTCGACATACTCCAGAACCCAGTCGCGGTACTTCGTCTCGCCGGTCAGGGCGTATGCCGTGAACGCGAGCGTCGTTGCGCCAAGGTTCATCGGGTTGTCACCGACGACATCGCCGTAGTCGCGGAAATGGTCGAGCATCTCCTGGTATGAGGTTTCCCCGTGCAAGGTGTGGAAGCGGCGGCCACATCGATGGGGTCTCCTGCCCAATCGAGCGCGGTGGCCTGTCGCAGCAAGGGCCCGCGCGACCCGTTGAAGAACGAGCGGATGACGCGGTGTTGCGGGTCGTAGTTGGGGGTGTATGGATCCTCGGCCATGTACATCCCGGCCCAGCGCCGCATGCGACGCACCAGCGCACGGTCGCCCGGCTCGGAAAGCCCGTGGAGGATGATCGGCGACCAAGCCTCGCCGTGGTGCATCCAATCGAAGCAGGAGTGGAACTCCTGGTAGTACATGCCATCGCGACCCAGCGGGACGTCGGTCGTTCTCGCCTCGGTGTATTGGCGAAGGTGGCCTTCCATTCCTTTCCTGAAGAGCTCCAGGATGCTGTCGTCGGCGCCGAGGGCGTGCAACATCGTCCAGTTCAGGAGGTTCTCGAGCGCGTCGTCCGGCCCGTCGTCGCCCGACCACCGGGGCACGCACTTCAGGTAGCCCCGGTCATCGAAATAGCGCTCGAAGAACTCGGCACACGCCTGGGCCTGCGCCTCCAGCAGCTGCCGTTCGAGCAAGGCCCATGAAGGAGAACGAACCGGCGTGTCGATCTCGATCACTGCTTCCCTGGCCGTCGATCTCATCGTCCGCGCGCCTGGCTCGGCGAGCCAGGTTCCAGTCGTGGAGACCTGGCTTCATCGAGCGCGATCAGACGGAAATACGACACTGCTGGGCCCTGCATCCCGTGCGACTGGGAGTCCGATCGAACCGGTCATCCGCAAACGCCTGAACACGTCGCGCTACCGAGGCGTCGTCGCTCGACTCAGACGCGGGCGTGCTCGGAGGGTACAACGCCGGCACGCTCAGGTGAACGCCATCACGCAACGGTTCGGCGGCCGGCGGGGCGGCTCGTATTGCCGCCCGAAATCTGCAAGACGGCGAGACATCGCGCTGTTCTCACTCAGTGTTGGCGGATGTCATCTGGGGCTCACGGTGCGTGCCACACCGTGTGACCGGCTGGGAAGCCATCAGCGGCACGCGTCAGGGTCAGGAGGCAGCGCTCCACCCGGAATTCGAAGAGCACCTGCGATTCGAACCCCGGCCAGCGCTCCGTCATGGCGCGCTCGGTGAGGATCTGGAGTGCAACCTGCTCCCAGACGACCGGGTCGCTCACTTCGCGCGCCGTGCCGGTGACGTAGAAGCCATCGTCTTGATCGGGCGGCGGGAAGGTCTCGCCGTGGAGGGCATATCTGGGGTCTCGCCGAAGATCGTCGAGCTTCGGCCCCGGGATGATCATCCCGAACAGGGCGGACTCCGTCAGGATCGGGCAGATCGGATGGACGCGCGGGCCTCCATCGGCGCGGATGGTCGCAAGAAAGCCGAGACCGATGCCGTGGGTGTAGAGGAGCCGACGGCCCGCGGCGGCGAGATCCGGGCGAACCGCGCTGAGATCCTTCCAGGTCAGCCCGGGGAAGGACGATGCGGCACTCATGGCTTGAGAGCTCGGAGGCCGGACAGCTCATGGGCCATGGCGGTTGCCCAGCCGCCGTCGCGCAGCGGATGAACGTTCACCCAGACTCGGTTCTGCCACGAAGTTGCGGCGAGCTTGAGCTGCCCGGTCAACATCGACTTCGAACGTGATCAGGTGCGCGTCCGGCCATCCCCGCAGAAGCCAGATCCCGCTATACCCCGTGGCTGTTCCAAGCTCGACAATGAGGCCCGGGCGGGCGATGCGAACCAGGACCTGAATGAGCGCGGCCGTTCGGCGACCGACGATCGGAACGCCCTGAATACGGGCGTCGTCCTCGATGCCGCGCAGGACTGCGTCACTCGCCGGCGACATCGTGTCCATGTACCCGTCGAGCACGACGCGAGGGTAACGGACATCGGCGTCCGCGAGCGTGCGTCAATCACCCCTGGCTCGATCGGTCATCGTGCGGGGATGTCCCCTGAAGAACGCGAACTCAGCCCCGGGTCCGTAGAACCGCTGTGCCGTCCTACGCTGCCGGTCGCGACGCAGAGCTCGCAGTAGCCCGCCACCGCGACGTGTCACCGGCACATTCGGAAGCGATCGCCGATGCTCGCTGTAGAGTGTCAACCGTGACGAGCCTCGATGACGGTGTCCCCATCGGAGCGCCGCGTCCGGAACGAAAAGGTGAGAGACGGCGGTGACTCAGCGCACACAGGAAGCGACCATTTCTTTCGACGCCACGCTGTCCACGATCGACACATCGACTGTATTGCGGTTGCCTGAGACAGCGAGCAAGAACCTGCCCTCGCGCGGGCAGGTGGCCGTGCAGGGGACGATCAATGGCGTCGACTTCCAGACGGTGCTCGAACCAGACGGAGATTTCGGCCACTGGATGCGAGTCGATGACACCCTGCAACGGGCAGCCAGCATCAGCGCGGGTGACGCTGCTGACGCTCGACATCGTGGTGACCAATGATTGGCCAGAGCCGAGCGTGCCACAGGATCTGGCGACCGCCCTGGCAGCTGCCCCACAGAAGATCCAGGGCCTGTGGAGCGAGATCACCCCGATGGCGCGCTGGGAATGGGTGCGTTGGGTCAACGCCACGAAGAACCCTGACACCCGCCGACGGCGGGTCGATGTGAGCATCTCAAAGATGGAGAGCGGGAAGAGACGGCCCTGCTGTTTCAACCTCTCCGCGTGCACCGATCCTGACCTGTCGAGGGGCGGCAGGCTCCGCGAGCCGAGGGACGACCGCTCCTGATCGACGATCCGAGCCATGGATCAGCATCTCCATGCGCGCTGGTGACGTGCCACCAGTGTCACCAGAAGGCACTCTGCCAGCTGAGTCAGTCGCGCTCGGAGCGGTCCAGATTCCAGCGCAGCCTCGCGCGGAGGCGAGTCCCCAACCGGCCCTGATCCGGTGTAACGTGCGCCTGTCGAGCAGCGTCCGTCACGCCCCACGGGGCTAACGAATTGAGAGGGGGCGGCGGCATGGTCGGGTCATCCGCACGGTTGCGGACGCTCTCGAATGTCAGCGTTTCGCAAGTCCTTCTCCACTACCTGGAGCTGGAAGGCGTCCGCAAGGTCTTCGGGGTTCCGGGCGCCGCGACCATGGACGTCCAGTACCAGCTGCACAAGCAGCGTGACACCTTCGACTACGTCGTCTGCCGGCAGGAGTCGGGCGCCGTCTACATGGCCGATGCGTACGCTCGTGCGACAGGTGGGCTCGGCGTCGTTCTCGTGACCTCGGGCCCAGGCGCGGCGGCAGCACTCACCGGCACGACCAACGCCGAGGCAGACGGCACGCCGCTCCTGACCATCACCGGCGAGGTCGGAGAGGCGTTCTCCGGAAAGGGCTACCTGCAGGCCGGGATCGACGGCCGGCTCAACATCGACGAGATCTACGCCGCCGCGAGCGACTACTCCGCCGTCATCACCAACCCCGCCAACGCGCGCACGCTGATCGAACAGGCCCTGCGCGATGCTCGCGGCCGTCCACACCACGCCGTGCACCTGAGCCTCCCCGTGGACGTATCGAAAACGGTGCTTCCCAGCATCGACGTCGCGGCGAAGCCCGCGAACTACCGAACGACAGCCGCCTCCTCTGACCCGGCTGGTGCCAAGCGGATGTTCGAGGCGCTGCTCCGAGCCTCCTACCCGCTGATCATGCTCGGGAACGGCTGCCGGGAGGCATTGCGCGGCAATCGCCTCGCACGCTTCGAGTCATTCGTCACGAGATTCGGGATCCCGGTCATCACGTCGCCCGAAGGAAAGGGTGTCTTTCCCGAATCCCACCAATGGTCGCTGCGGAACTTCGGGATGGTGCCGTGCGAGTGGCCGGCGTACTACCTGAATCCCAGCCTCATCGATCCGGCGCTGCCGCCGAAGTTCGACGCGCTTGCCGTCTTCGCATCCGAGTTGAGCGAGTGGGGGACCCAGATGTGGAACCCGCTCCTCGCCCCCGCGGGACCGTTCATCCAGGTGGACCTCGACGCCAGCGGGATCGGCCGCGGGTATGCCGTCGACCTCGGGATCGTCGCCGAGGCCGGCAACATCATCGATGAGCTCTGCCACCTCGCCGAGCGGACCGCGCCAGACCCGGATGCGGTCGGAAGACGAACCGCGTTCGTGGCACAGATCAAGTCGCGATCTCCGTGGGTGGATGCCGCTTCGCGGGATTCAACGGCGTCTCCGATGCTGCCGCAGGCACTCCTGAAGCTGATCGACGATCTCACCCCGGACGGCAGCCAGATCCTGGTCGACTGCGGCAACAGCGTTGGCTGGGGTCTGTACCACCTCGCGATCGACCCCCCGACCGAATTCCACATCGCACTGAACGTGGCGCCGATGGGTGTCGCTGTCGCAGGCGTGATCGGTGCCCGCATCGGCAAACCACTCGCCACCTGCGTGGCGATCACTGGCGACGGCGCCTTCATGATGCACGGCACTGAGATCTCGACCGCAGCCGCGAACCACGTCGGTGCCATCTGGGTCGTCCTCGACGACAACAACCTCAACATGGTGAACCAGGGGATGGATCACTTCTATCCGGACCTGGATTGGACGGACTACTACGCGTTCAACCACCCGGATCTCGCGATGTTCGCCCGATCGCTGGGTGCCGATGCGTTTGACGTTTCGAGCCCGGCGGAATTCCAGCCGGCATACCTCGAGGCGATCCGCAGAGCCAACGCCGACAACAAGCCCCAGGTGATCATCGCGAAGATCGACCCGAGCGCCGTCCCGCCTTTCTATGGGCACACGCCGCCGGCTCCGCCCGCCCCACCACCGCATCGCATCGCACGTTCATCAGGTCGGCCGCGGGCACGGGGGAACGTCCGATGACGTCAGGCACCACGAGTGGATCGGCCGCGGCTCGCGTTGACGACGTTCTGGACGTCGCGATCGTCGGGGGCGGCGTCTCCGGGGTGTACAGCGCCTACCGGCTGGTGACGGGCGACCTGAGTCGCGCACACAAGCTCGGCGCCCTGGCGAAGGCACGGCCCAACAGAAAGCTTCGGGTGAAGGTATTCGAGCTATCGGATCGCATCGGCGGCCGACTCCTCTCAGTGACCCCTCCAACCCTGCCGCACGTCACCGTCGAGCTTGGTGGCATGCGGTTCCTGTCGACCCATACGTACGTGAAGTCGCTGGTGGAAAACCTCCTGCGCCTGCCCACGCGTGACCTGCCCGTCGAGGAACCGGAGAACCTCGTCCTTGTGCGGGGCCAGCGGTTCCGCCAGCAGAGCCTCCAGCAGGTCGGTCAGCCAGGCGGGGCCACGTTGCCGTATCAGCTCACCTGGGCCGAGCAGTCGATGGATCCCCGCGAGCTGTTCCGGTACGCGATCGATGCGCTGCTCCCGGGCCTCACGGCGATGACCGACCAGGAGATCTGGACGGCACTGGAGGACGTGCTGGTGGACGGCCGGCACGTCTTCGACTACGGCTTCTGGGGTCTCATGAACAAGGTCCTCAGCCACGAGGCGTACACGCTCGGCCGCGCCGTCGGCGGCTACGACTGCCTGGCGCTGAACTACAACGCCGCCGATCTCGCGGTCGCCAACTTCGAGTTCGTTCCCGGTACGACGTACTCTGCGTTCGTGGACGGCTTCGAGCAGGTGCCGGCCAGGCTCGCTCAGATGACCCGCGATGCCGGTGGCGAGATCGAGTTCAACGCGGCGTTGAAGTCGGTCACCCAGGGGCGCGATGGGCTGGTCCGCCTCGAGTTCACCGATGCGACGGTCGTTCATGCCCACAAGGTCATCCTGGCGATGCCGAAACGGGCGCTCGAACTCCTCGAGCCCGTTGGTCCGCTCTTTGATGTCGGCAACGCGGCGGTATCCGGTCTCATCGACTCCGTGTCGTCCATCCCTTTGTTCAAGATCTTCGTGACCTATCCGTACCCATGGTGGGAGGCGGTCGGGGTCACGCGGGGTCGGTCGCTCACGGACCTGCCCATCCGGCAGTGCTACTACTGGGGCGTCGAGGGACGCCAGGAGGGCGCCGACCCGAACGACACGAACTCCGTCATGCTCGCCAGCTACGACGACATGCTGAATACCGAATTCTGGGCTGGGTTCCGCGACCTGCGGCGCCAGACGCCCTTCGGAGGAACAGCGGCCACGCCCGGCAACCAGACGGCCCCGGATCCTCAATGGAAGCGCCATGCGGCGCCGAAGGCCATGGTCGATGAGGTCCATCGACAGCTCATGGAGCTGCATGGCGTCCAGTACGCGCCACGACCGACTGGAGCGGTCTACCGGGATTGGGCAGATGACCCCTTCGGCGGCGCCGTCCACCTCTGGAACATCGGGCAGAAGAGCTGGGACCTCATCCACAGGATGATCCAGCCGGAGCCCTCGGTCGAGGTCTACGTCTGCGGCGAGGCATATTCCCGCCGCCAGACCTGGGTCGAGGGGGCACTCGAGACAGCGGAGATGATCCTCCAGCAGAAGTTCCGGCTGCCGAAGCCGGCATGGGTGTCCGAGCAGCCGTAGCCGATCGGGGGTCCAGATGCGCAGTGGAGCGGCTGTCATCGCCGGCATCGGGCACGCCGAGCCGGCCTGCGTGCGCGGCAACGATGACCCCGTATTCGACTGGATCAAGGCCCATCAACCCCCGGGGGTCGACCTGTTCCAGGGGTACGTCTCGCGCCGGGTGCTCGCTCCGGACGAGGACCTGATCGACATCCTGGTCCCATCGGCAAGGATGGCCATGGCCGATGCAGGGGTCGCGGCGGCCGACATCGATCTTCTGACGGGCTTCGGTTCGCTCGATCTGATGCGGACACCGAACCCGCTCGCGCTCCTGCATCAGAAGCTGGGGCTTTCGCCGCGTGCATGGATCCTGCCCGTCGCGAACGACTACGCCAACTTCGTGGGCGGCCTGGCGCTCGCGGCCGCGTTCATCGAAGCCGGCCGAGCGCGGCACGTGCTGGTCGCATGCGGAAGCAACTGGACCCGGCACGTGGACTACCACACGCCGCAATGCATCGCCGCCGGCGACGGCGCGGGAGCCGTGGTCGTCAGCAGGCGAGGCCGAGCGGACGAGACGAAGTTCCGCGTGCTGGATACGGAGACGATCACGGAGTCTGCCCTCTACGGCTCGATGTTCATGTCTGGAAGCCAACGCATGACGCCGCCCGATGCCACGGGGCCGACCATCCCCGGCTATGACGAGGTGGGCTTCTCCTGGCCGTTCTTCCAGATCACCGACCGTGGGCGCGACGCATTTCGCGGTTTCGGCGAGACCGGACCGGTGGAGGCCGTCAACCGATTGCTGGTCCGGAACGCTGTCGCGCCGTCGCAGGTCACGATGATCACCCACCAGGTATCCACGGTGCTGCTGGACCACTGGCAACAAGGGATCAAGCCCGCGGCAATCCTCGACACGCTGGAGCAATTCGCGGACATTCCCCACGCGAACCAGGCGGTCACCCTCGCCGTCCGCTACTCCGAGATCCAGACCGAGTACCTGGTGCTATCGACGCTCGGGATCGAGTTCTCTGCGACCGCGATGCTGTTGCGCCGCGGATGACGGCTATCGCGGGCCCGCCCGAACCGGGCTGACCAAGGACGCTGCCTGTTCGTCGACATCCGCGACCTTCGCGTGCGCGCCCCAGGCCAGGTACAGATCTCGGGCACGGGAGTACGCGGTCAACGCACGCGCGCCGTCACCTCGAGCCGTCGCAGCGATCGCGGCCCGTTCGTGGGCGAGGCCCGCATGCTGGACGAAGCCGCCTCGTTCGGCCGACTCCGCGGCCGCAACGAACTGTGCGTAGGCGTCGCTCCCCTCAGACCGGGAGATCTCGGCCTCGAGGAGCCGGAGCTGGTGATCGAAGTTCGCCGGGCAGTCGGCGGCCCAACCCTCCAAACGCGCCCGGTGCGCCATCGCGGCCTCGAGCATGGCAGGCCGCTCCGTGTCGTCGACCTCGGCTGCGCGGGCGATCAGCGCCAGGGCGTGGAAGAGCACGTATTCCGACTCGACGAACTGACCACTGAACGCGGGCAGCGTCGGGATCACGAGGTTTGCCTGCAGCAACGCGCCCTCGTAGTCGCGGTACAGGTAGCGGAGTCGGAGGTGGTAGATGTAGTAGTAGCCGATCTGATTCGCCAGGTCGCTCTTCAGGACCCAGGCGATGTCGGATCCTTCGTCGTATTCGTCGTCCGTCAGGCTGAACCTGTCCCTGGTGAGCCCAGCCAGGGCTTTCGCATATTGCGTCTCGTGGTAGAGGTGGAAGGCGGCGTTCCGAACGCGATTCCCATTGAGCGGGATGTAGGTACGGCCGCGGGAGATGACTTCCTGCAACGACGCTCCGGAGTTGGCCGTGTGCACGAGGTCCATCGAGAGGAGGAACCGCTCGTATTGCCAGTCGCCCAGGGTCTGGGCGGACTCGATGACGACGCGCACCTCGCCGATCGATGGGCCGATGGCGTTGAACCAGTGATCCTGGAACCAGTAGTGCACGAAGCCGCAGACTGGGCGCAGGGGTCCGCCGTTCGCCGCGTCGAGGTCGAGAGCCAGTCGGCTGATGTCGTAGGCTCCACGGCTGTCGCCCAGGAGATTCCGGACCAGGATCGAGTACATCGAATACACGACGGGCGAGGCGATGAAGTGGCCTGACTCGAGCGTCAGGTTCAAGGCGCGCAAAGCGAGGAGCGCGAACAGTTCCAGCTGGTTGCTCTGATGGACATACGGGAGCACCGCCAGGATCGTTCCGATCCTGGCGGCGACGGCAGGGTCGGCCAGCTGGGGCGAGTCTTTCAGGTCATCGATCGTGCGCACCGCCAACGCCGCCGACGACGTCTGCAACTCGGCGCCCACCCGTTCGACGATCTCCGGGACGGTGCGAGGGATGCTCTCGCCGAGCAATGCGAGTGCGTCAAGCCCGACGTCCACCGCGGCACGCCCCAGGCCGGCGTCCGCAAAGATCCGGGCCGACTCGAGCGTCAGGTACTGAACCGCCTTTCCGTTCTCGCCGGCGGCCTGCCAGTGATGAGCCAGGACGCCGTAGTACGGGGACGTCTGAGGCAGGGATTCGTACCAGGTCGCCACCGCAGCGTGCAGTTCCTGTCGCTGCACGAACAGGAGGAGCTGGTACGCCGCATCGCGGGTCAGAGCGTGCTTGAAGGCCCAGGCCTCTTCGGCGGCGTTTGGTTCCGGCCGAACGAGCGTGGTCTGTCCCATCGCGGCCAGCGTTCGCTCCAACCCGTCTCGCTCAGATTCGATCGGATGCACGTCATGGAGGATCCGGTACGGGAATATCGTCGCGATCACGCTGGCCACTTTGAGGGTCAGCACCTGGAGCGGCGTCATCTGGTCGATGCGCGCGGTGATGACCCCCTGGAGCGTGTCGGGCAAAGCCACCGTCGAAAGGTCGACCCCGGGACGCGACCACGCAATCGTCCCCGTCTGCCGTGATGAGCCCGCGATCTCGCAACGTGAGTGCCAGCTCCTCGGTATAGAGCGGGTGGCCGTCTGCTTTCGCGTAAAGCAGCTCTTCGACCTCGGGTGGGATGGAACGCACGCCCAGGCGCTGAGCGGCGAGCTGGGATGTCGCGCCCCGATCGAGTTCGCCAATTCGCAGGTGCCGCGCGCCCGGGAGCGACGTCAGCGAGTCGATCCGTTCGCGCCCGGCCGCGATCTGGGGCCGTGCGCAGACGACCATCAGCGTCATCGGGACGTGCACCGCGGCGAACTCGGCGAGGTCCCACGACGCCTGGTCGAACCAGTGCGCGTCCTCGAGCATGATCACGTGGGGCCGGCCGCCCGCTGAGCGCGTCATCGCCTCCACCATGAGATCGCGCGTGGCATCGGCTCGCCGACGGCCTTCCAGGAGCCGTGTGGCGTCATTCTCGGGAAGCCCAAGCGGCATGACGGCGTTCAGGAGCGGGGCCAGGGGGATGAACGGCGGTCCGACCAACTCGTTGACACGCCGCTCGCGCAGGGTCGCATCGGCGAATGCGGGGAGGTCCAGCAAACCAGCGAGAACACCCCGCCATCCGTGGTACGGCGTCGAGTGGTCGATCGCGCTCCCTGAACCTTCGAACAGAGTCAGGCGAGCGAACTCAGCCTCCCGCCGGACTGAGTCGAGCAGCGTGGACTTCCCGATCCCCGCCTCGCCTTCGATGACGACGACCGAACCCTCGCCGTTCGCGATCAGATCCGTCATCGCTCGGTGAAGATCGGCTCGCTCGTCGATCCGGCCAACCAGCCGATCACCCAATTCGAGGTGACCTCGCCGCTGCTCGCGGACCGGCCGAAACACGATGGCCGGCTCCGCGTGGCCCTTGAGCCAGACGGGTGGCAACGATTGGAAGACGATTCGGTCACGCGCCGCTCGGGCGGTCGCTTCGTCGCACAGGATGCCGTCGCCCGCCTCGACCATCAGCCGGGCGGCCAGGTTCATCGCCCCCCCGATGACGGTGTAGTCGCGCCTGGTACGGGATCCCACCGGCCCGCAGAATGCCCCTCCGGTGGCGATGCCGATCCCGGAACGATGACCGAGCGAGGCCAGGGCTCTGCGGATCTCGAGACCCGCCTGGACGGATCGTGCAGCGTCGTCTTCGTATGCGCGTGGAGGCGTCCCGAAAACGGCAATGAGCATCGCCCCTTTGTCGCCCGTGCTGACATCCCGCAGCGACCCGCCGTAGCGGGCCAGCACGCGCTGCACGGACTCGACCAGAAGCTGGCTGGTTTCGAGTGCGTCGGGCGACGACTGGTCGAGGTCGAGGAGGCTGATGAACATCGACGAGACCAGGCGGAGCTCACCCAGCCAGTCCCCGAGACCGGCCTCGACCCGAGCCCGCACGGCTTCCGGCACGTACGGTTGCAGCAACTGGCCGACCTCTGGCGATACGCTCACGACGTCCGCCGGCACGGGCCGCGGAGGATCGTTGACACTCGTGAGCCGCACGCAACCTCGCTCCCGCGGCTCACCGGCGCAGCCGTCGCCGATCAGCGCCCACGCCTGTCCCGAGAGCACGACCTCGCCGGAGCCTGCCTGCGCCTCGGCGTCGCCGATCTGTTGAAGTGGCTGCCCCGCAAGGACGAAATGCCACCCCTCCACGCCCCCGATCGCCGCGACGACGGCCCGGCCGGTGCCGATCCCGATGTGCAGAGACAGTTCGATGTCATCCGCGACCTGGAAGCCATTCAGATCCCGTGCGAGGCTCAGACCGCAGGCGGCCGCCCGAACCGTGGCCTCGCGCAGGTTCGATGGAGCCGCCGGCCAGAACGCCAGCGACGCATCGCCCGCGAACTTCACCGGTTCGCCACCGTGCGCCGCGATGAGGTCGACGAGCCGACCGAAATATGCGTTCAGGATGGACGTCAATCTCTCGGCGCCTCCCGGCCCCTCCTGGCTCAGCCGGGATGTCAGCTCCGTAAATCCTGAGACGTCGGCGACCAGCACTGCCCCTTCGGCGGGGATCGCCTCCGGAGCCACGACCGGATGCGGGTTGGCCGTGAACCGTCGAACGATGAACGACGGAACGAACGCGGCTGTATTGACGTTCAGCCCATCCACGTGGGCACCCTCCGCTGGCGGCCGGCGCCATCATGCGCACGCATCGGAGGGCGGCGGCGGAGACCGGGCCCTAGACGCGAGCGCCGACAGCTCGCCCGGCGCCGACCGCGGCCTTCCGATAGCCCATCCGCTCCTCGATGCCGGCAGCCGCTTCCTTGAGTCGCTGGCCGATCGTGTCGAGAAGGTCGATCGGCACGCGAGCGACCGGCCCGGAGATGCTGAGGGCGCCCACGGGGCGACGCTGGAGGTCGCGGATCGCGACGCCGACGCATCGGGCCCCGACCTCGTTCTCCTCGTCGTCGATGGAGTAGCCCCGCTCGGCGACGACCGCGAGCTCGTCCAGGATGGCTTCGAGGCCGGTGATCGTCCGCGGCGTCGCCGTCGCCCGTCGATAGCTCGCAAGGAGCTCGCGCGCCTCGCTCGAGGGCAGTGCGGAAAGGATGGCCTTGCCCAGCGCAGTCGAGTGCAGCGCGTTCCTGTCGCCGACCGTCGCCGCCATCCGGAGCCCCTGGGCGCTCTCGAGGATGTCGACGTACAGGACCTCGTGGCCGGCCAGGATGCCGACGTTGACCGTCTCGTCGAAGGCGGCCTGGAGCTCCACGACGAACGGGCGCGCCGCCGCGACGAGGTCGATGCGGGAGACGATCGCCGCACTCATCGCGACAAGCTTCACGCCCGGCGAGTACTTCCTCGTGTCAGGGTCCTTGATGACGAACCCGCGCGCCTCGAGGGTCGAAAGCACCCGATAGGTGGAGGCCTTGCTCACGCCGGTCTGTGCACTGAGCTCGCTCAGACCGAGATCGGACTGGTCGGCCAGGACCTCGAGCACGTCGAGCGCCTTCTGGAGGACAGCAACGTCGTAGACACTCCGGCCGTCGCTGCCCTTCGGCGACGCGGCGGGCTTCTTCGTCGGGCTCACCATGCTCCACCTTCGTCTGGACTGGGCAGGGCGTCGACTGGAAGGGCAGGGCGGACGCCGCAAACGCGCGGCTCAGTATGCGAAACAGGGTGCGCATTGTCCAGTGAAATCGAGGCTCGGCGACGGCGGGGAACGCCGATCTGCGGCTGGCGGACCGTTATGTGAACCGCCGTTTCGATGCTAAGATGCCGTCACTGTTGGCGCGATCGGCGAGGGGAGAGACTCGGCAATGAGCGACGAACGACCGACTGGGAGAACCCTCCCGTCGCTCTCGCTGGAAGGGCGCCGCGCTCTCGTGACCGGTTCGGGGACAGGCCTCGGCAAGATGATCGCGCTCGGGCTCGCCCAGGCAGGCGCTGGCGTTGTCCTCGTCGGACGTCGCCGAGCCAAGCTCGACGAGACGGCCGGGCTCATCCGCGAACTCGGCGGTGAAGCTACCCCCGTCACGGCTGACATCACGAGCGAACCTGACATCCTGTCGCTGGGCGAGCAGGCCGGTCGGGTCGACATCCTTGTGAACAACGTCGGCATCGCGCCAAACCAGCATTGGACCGACGTGTCGCTCGACGATTGGCGGGCCGTCTTCGCCGTCAACGTCGATGCTCCCTTCCGACTCTGCCAGCTGTTCGCCCCGCCGATGATGTCCCGCGGCTGGGGTCGGATCATCAATATCGCCTCGGTCTACGGTCGGCAGGGAGGAAACCCGGCCCTGTACGAACCCCTCGACTGGGACGTCCCGTCGTATTTCGCGACCAAGCACGCCATCCATGGCATCACCCACTATCTGGCCGGGCGGCTGGCGCCGCATGGGGTGACCATCAACGACATCAGCCCTGGTGGCTTTGCCGGTTCCGAGCAGAACGACGCCTCGATGCCCGCTTCCGACGAGCGTTCGCGTCGAATTCAACGCCATCGTCCCGGCCGGCCGCGTCGGAAGCACCGACGACATCCAGGCGGCTGCGGTCTTCCTCGCCTCGCCGGGCTCCGCCTACCTCACCGGCCAGGACATCGTGATCGACGGCGGCTGGACGATCTGGTAGCGGCCAGGGATCGAATTCGGAAGGAGCCATCCGATGCTCGCCCCGGTTCTCCGTGCCCCGAGAACGGCGATGGAACTCGTCCAGGTCGACCTGGACGAGCCGAAGGCCCGGGAAGTCCGCGTCCGGATGACCGCGAGCGGCGTGTGCCACTCGTGCCTCCATGTCCTCGACGGGTCGGTCTCCGGCGCTCCCATGCCGATGGTCCTTGGCGATGAGGGTGCCGGCGTGGTCGTCTCGATCGGGCCGGGTGTCGAGCGGATCCAGCCCGGGGACCACGTGATCATCTCGTGGGCCCCAAGCTGCGGCCACTGTCGCTATTGCGTCTCGGGTCGTCCTGTCCTGTGCGCGAACCAGCCGCCGTTCGGCTTCCTCGGTGACGGCACCGTACGGATGCACCTCGACGGTGTCGGCGTTCACAACTACGGACCCGGGACCTACGCGCCCGAGATCGTCATCCCTGAGAGCTGCGCGATCGTCATCCGGTCTGACATGCCGCTGGACAAGGCGGCGCTCATCGGTTGCTCGGTGATGACCGGGATCGGTGCAGTCACCAGGACAGCCAAAGTGCCGGTCGGGGCCAGCGTCGCCGTGTTCGGTTGTGGTGGCATCGGGCTCAACGCCGTGCAGGGCGCCGCACTCTCCTCGGCATACCCGATCATCGCTGTCGACATCGCGGACAACAAGCTCGGATACGCGGAGTCCATGGGCGCCACGCACCGGGTCCGAGCCGACTCCGCCGATGTCCCGGCGCAGATCCGCCAGATCACGGGGGACGGCGTCGATTACGCGATCGTCGCGGTCGGGAGCAGCCGCGCGCTCGAGGCCGCCTGGGAATTGATCGCCCCGGGAGGGACGTGCGTGATGCTCGGTGTCATGAGCGATGGCGATTCGCCGAACCTGCGGATCAACCGGCTCATGGGAAACGAATGCCGACTCATCGGCTCTCGCTACGGCTCCGCTCGACCGATGACCGATTTCGCCGAGCTCGTCGAGCTCTACCTTGCGGGTCGGCTGCGCATCGACGAGCTGATCACCCGGCGCTACCCCTTGTCGGAGATCAACGAAGCGCATCGCGCCCTTGCCGATGGCGAAGTCGCCAGGTCGATCCTCGTGTTCGATGCCTGATCGACGGGCCTCGACGTTCGGAGCGCCCGCTGGGGGCCAGGGTGGGCGACTGACGGACTCCTTGCCCGCCCGGGGCCCTGCGCTCGCGGCGACATCGACAGTCATGACCGTCCTGGGACCGATCTCGGTCGCCGATCTCGGGGTCGTGCTCTCTCACGAGCATCTCCTCTGCCGGCTGTATCGGCCTCCCGACCTCATGACCAACGAGAGGCTCGGCGAGCGAGTGACGATGCGCAACCTCGGCTGGGTCCGCCAGAACTGGGCGTCGAACACCGACAACCTGCAGCTGAACAGCGAGCGACTGGCCATCGCCGAGCTGAGCCGGTTCAAGGCGGCCGGCGGAGGAACGCTGGTCGACCTCACCCAGGACGGCATCGGTCGCGCTCCCGCGGCCCTCGCCCGGATCTCGCGAGCGACCGGCGTGCACATCGTCATGGGCTGCGGCGCGTACGTGGGGCCGACCCATCCCCCGCGCATCGCCGATGCCTCGTCCGACGAGATCGCAGCCGGCATGCGTGACGAGATCCGGAGGGGCGTGCGGCGCTCTGGCGTCCGTCCCGGGATCCTCGGAGAGATCGGGTGCACGTGGCCGCTCCAGGAAGGCGAGATCCGGGTGCTCGCAGCGGCCGTCGCGGTCCAGGCAGCGACCGGCATGGCCATCTCGATCCATCCGGGGCGCGATCGCGCGGCCCCGTACCAGATCATCGAGATCCTCGAAGAGTCGGGCGTCGACGTGGGGCGCGTGGTCATCGGACACCTCGACCGAACGGTCCCCGATCTTCCCGGGCTGCTCGAGATCGCCCGGCGTGGTCCCTATCTCGAGTTCGACCTGTTCGGGCTGGAGACCTCGTACTACCCGTGGTCGGGCGTGCCCGAGGGGCTGAGCGACGCCCAGCGGCTCGCGCTCGTCCGGGGCCTGATCGATGCCGGCTTCGGGGATCGGGTGCTGCTGTCGCACGACATCTGCACGAAGCACCGCCTGGCGCGCTACGGCGGGCACGGCTACGACCACCTGCTGACGAACGTCAGGCCGTGGATGCGCACGCGGGGGTTCGACGAGGCCGAGCTGGATCTGCTTTTCGTTGCGAACCCAGCCGGGATGCTCGCGGGAACGGCGCCAGCCAGCCTATGACCTGGCGACTCGGCATCGACGTTGGCGGGACGTTCACCGACCTGGTCCTGGTCGGCCCCGATGGTGAGGCCCTCAGCCGGAAGGTCCTGTCCGCGACCGACGACTACGCAACGGCGATCATCGCCGGGACGACTGACCTGCTCACGGCCGCGGGGATCGACGCCGTCGGCGCTCGGGGAGATCCTGCACGGGACGACCGTGGCCACGAACGCCATCCTCGAGCGACGCGGCGCACCAACAGGGCTGCTGACGACCGATGGATTCCGGGATGTGCTCGAGATCGGTCGCCTCCGTCTCGCGCGCCTGTACGACCTCGACTTCGAGCGACCCCGTCCACTCGTCCCGCGTCGGTGGCGGCGGCCGATCGTCGAGCGGATCGATCATCACGGCGAGGTCCTGGTCCCGCTCGATCCACAGTCTGGTTCACGACGCGCTCGACCTGCTCCTCGCCGAGGGCGTCCGGTCCATCGCGATCAGCCTCATCCACGCCTACGCAGACGGCAGCCATGAGCAGGCGGTCGCGGCGATCGTCCGCGAGCGAGCGCCCGACGTCGCGGTCACCCTTTCGTCCGAGCTCCTTCCCGAGGTCCGCGAGTTCGAGCGGACGAGCACGACCGTCACGAATGCCTACGTCCTGCCGGTGATGGACCAATACCTCGGCCGTCTCGAGGACGAGCTGACGGCGCTCGGCGTCGAAGCTCCGGTCCTCGTCATGCAGTCGAACGGCGGCGTGATGACCTCCGCGGAGGGCCGCCGCCGGCCTGTCCACGTCATCGAATCGGGGCCGGCAGCCGGGGTGATCGCCGCTGCGGCTCTGGCCCGGCGGATCGGCCATCCGAACGCGATCAGCATCGACATGGGGGGGACGACGGCCAAGGCCTCGGTCGTCGAGGACTACCAGATCCAGCGCGCCGGCGAGTTCGAGATCGGCGGCAGCGTCTCGCAGGGCAGCCGGTTGAACCGCGGTTCGGGGTTCCTCCTGCGCGTCCCGGCCATCGACATCGCCGAGATCGGTGCCGGCGGTGGCAGCATCGTCCGGGTCGACGACGCGGGGCAGCTGCACGTGGGGCCGCGCAGTGCCGGCGCGGTGCCGGGTCCGGCCTGCTACGCCAACGGCGGCACCGAGGCGACGCTGACCGACGCCAACGTCTGCCTCGGCTACCTGCACGACGAACGGCTGCCCGAGCGGGCTTCGACTCGATGGCGACCTCGCCCGCCGGGCCGTCGGTGACCAGGTGGCCAACCCGCTCGGCCTGTCCCTCGACGACGCCGCCCACGGTGTCTACCTGCTGGGCTGTGCGCGGATGGCGCGGGCGGTCCGCGCCGTGACGGTCGAGCGTGGGCGCGACCCGCGCGAGTTCAGCCTCATCGCGTTCGGCGGCAACGGGCCCGCTGTACGCCGCCGAGATGGCGGTCGGGCTCGGGATCGCGACGGTCATCGTCCCGCCGGCGCCGGGCGTCTTCAGCGCGGTCGGCCTGCTCGAGGCGGACCTCGAGCACCACCTCGTCCGGACGTTCATGCGCCCGCTGGATGCAGCGCACGCTCGACGCCATCGATGGCGCCGTTCGCCCGGATGGAGGCGGAGGCGTCGACCATCCTGGCCGGGGCGACCCCGGACGGCCGGCTCGAGATGAGCCGCTTCGTCGATCTGCGCTACACGGGCCAGTCGTACGAGCTGACCATCGCCCTGCCGGAGGGTCCGGACTCCGCTTCCCGGCTCGCCGCCCTCGTCGAGGCCTTCGCGCCGCGAGCACGAGCGGACCTACGGCCACGCTTCGCTGACCGACCCGATCTCGCTCGTGAACCTGCGCCTGACCGCGGGTATCCGGCGCGGCGACGCGCGACGGCCCGGTCGGATGCCGCCGGCGGCCGCGGAAGAGCAGACCGATCGCGAGGCATGGTTCGGGCGGGATGTCGGCCTGCTGACCGTGCCGGTCATCGGGCGCGGCGACCTGGACCTGACGCCCGCGATCCGGCCCACTCCTGGTCGACGAGTACGACGCGACGACCCTCGTCCCGCCACGGGCCGCGGCCCGGCTCGACGAGCAAGGCGACATCGTCATCGCCACGACGGCCGCGGCATGACCGAGCCGACCGCTCCCGCACCGATCGACCCGATCCGCCTCGAGCTCATCAAGAACGCCCTCGACGCGATCGTCGACGAGATGGCGATCGCGCTGATGCGCTCGGCCTACTCGACCAACATCAAGACGGCGATGGACATGTCGTCGGCGCTGTGCGACGAGCAGGGCCGGCTCATCGCCCAGGGGCTGACCCTGCCGCTCCACCTCGGATCGATCCCCGACGCGATGCGCGAGGTCGTCCGAAAGTTCGAGGGACAGATCCATGCCGGGCGACGTCTACCTGCTCAACGACCCGTACCAGGGCGGCACGCACCTGCCGGATTTCTACCTCCTCAAGCCCATCTTCCTCGGCGAGCGGCTCGTCGGCTGGTCGGTGAGCATCGGCCACCAGACCGACGTCGGTGGCTACACCGCCGGCGGCAACGGTTCGGACGCGACGGAGATCTACCAGGAGGGGATCCGGATCCCGCCGCTCCGCCTGTTCGACCGGGGCGAGCCGGTGGAAGCGCTGTTCGACCTTCTCGAGAAGAACGTCCGGGTGCCACACGTCGTCCTCGGCGACGTCCGCGCCCAGGTCGCCTCGTGCCTCGCCGGCGAGCGCGGCTACCTGGCCCTTCTCGAGCGATACGGAGCCGACGACCTTGCCGCCGCCTGCACCGCCCTCCTCGACCAGGCAGAGCGGCTGGCCCGGAACGCGATCACGCGCCATGCCGGACGGCGTCTACTCCTTCACCGACTACATCGACGAGGACGGCCTCGATCCCGACCCGATCCCGATCGCGGTCACGATCACCGTCGATGGCGACCGGATGGTCGTCGACTTCGAGGGCTCCGCGCCGCAGGTCCGAGGCGCGATCAACTCGCCCTTCCCGTTCACGAAGTCCGCGGTCTACGCCTGCGTCCGCCACCTGATCGGGGGCGACCCACCGAACAACGAGGGCTACTTCCGGCCGATCGAGGTCCGCGCCCCGGCCGGGACCGTGGTCAATCCGGTCCTGCCGGCGTCGGTGGCGGCCAGGGGCCTGACCGGGTTCCGGATGGCGAACGCCGTCTTCGGCGCATTGGCCCAGATCGCACCCGGAGCGGGTGTTCGCCTGCGAGTCCGGCGGCGACACCGGGATCAGCTACGCCGGCTATCACGCCGATCGGCGGCCGTTCGTGTTCATCGAGTTCCTGTACGGCGGCTGGGGAGGCCGTCCTGATCGCGACGGCGTCGACGGCTGCAGCAGCTCGGTGGTCAACTTCTCGAACAACCCGATCGAGATCATCGAGTCCGAGCAGCCGCTGGTCATCCGGCAGTACGGCTACGTGCCGGATACCGGCGGGGCCGGCATGTACCGCGGCAGCCTGGCCCTCGTGCGCGACTACCGCTTCGAGGCGGACGAGGCGACATTCCAGCTTCGGACCGATCGGCGCCGGTTCACCCCGTACGGTCTGGCCGGGGGCCGGGACGGCACACCGTCGACCAACATCCTCGACCCCGATGGCGCCGCGCTGGAGCTGCCCACGAAGACGCGCCTCACGGTCCGCAAGGGCGAGGTCCTGCGCCACCGGGTCGCGGGCGCCGGCGGCTGGGGCGATCCCCTGCGACGAGACCCGGCGCGCGTCCTTCACGACGTCCTCGAGGAGAAGCTGACCCCCGCCTACGCCGAGCGCGAGTACGGCGTTGTGATCGATGTCGATCGGGGCGTCGTCGACGTCGAGGCGACCGCCGATCTCAGGAGGCGACGCTCCGGCTCCCTGTGACGTGGTCCCAGGACAGCTCCGGGAACCAGGCGCCGGCGGTTCCGTCGAGCCGGTCCATGATGACGCGGCCGATCACCGAGCCGAACTTGAAGCTGTGGCCCGAGCCACCCGTCGCGACGAGCACGGTCGAGCTGCCCGGGACGAAGTCGACGAGGAAGTCCGACGTCGGCGTCATGTCGTACAGGCAGCTCGCGCCGACGATCCGGTCCCGTGGGATCTCCAGCCCGAAGTGGTCGGACAGGAATGCCGTGACACCGGCGAGGAAGGCCGGCGTCGCGTGCTCCCGATCGATGTCGGGGTCGGTCGTCACCTCGCCGTAGCTGTGCCACCCGATCTTGACTGGGTCGTCGCCGATCCGGGGAAAGCCATAGAAGACGGTCTCCACCTCGGAAAAGGGCGAAAGGCTGCGCTCGTCGAACCAGCCGGGAAGGTCGGGCAGATAGGCGAGACCCTGCCGCTTGAGCGTGACGGTCGGGCCGAGACCCGGAACGAGGCGAGCCGTCCATGCCCCGGCGGCCACGACGATCCGCGGGGCGGTCAGCCGCTCGCCATCGTCGAGAACGACAGCCGGCGCAGTCCCGTCGAGGTCGAGATGCGCGACGGGCGCCGCCTCCTTGATCGTGACGCCGGCAGCGCGGGCCATGCGGCCGATCGCGCCCGTCGCCGCGGTCGCGCGAAGCACGCCGGCATCGCGCTCGAAGGTCGCCTGCCTCGCGCGCCGGAACTGCGGGAAGCGGGCGCGCAGATCAGCCGTGCCGAGACGCTCGATCGTCCCGCCGGCGTTCTCGCTGGCCGCCTGGAACGCGTCGAGCGTCGGATGCCCATCCAGGGTCGTGTAGACGAGGTTGCCGAGGCGCAGGTAGAGGGTCTCGCCGGAGTCATGCTGCAGCTGGTCCCAGGCGGCCATCGCCTCGATGACCAACCTGGAATAGGCGGGGTTGTCGTAGGTCGACCGGATCTTGCGCGACGGGCCGGTGGAGGCCGCCGCGGGATTAGGGAGGCGGCTCCGGTCGAGAACGAGCACGTCCAGACCGCGACGGGCCGCCTCCCAGGCCGTGCTGGCGCCGAAGACGCCCGCTCCGACGACGATCAGGTCATGGCCGTCACGTGCCACGACGACTCACCAGATGGTCCATCCGCCGTCGACGATGATGTTCTGGCCGGTGATGTACGCGGCGCCCGGCGAGGCCAGGAAGACGGCTGGGCCCGCGTAATCGTCGGGCTGACCGTTGCGTCCCATCGGCACTTCGTCGTGGAAGAAGCGAGCCTGGCGGGCCGCCTCGGCCTCGAGCTCCTCGGGTGACTTGGTCGCAGCAACGCGAGCCTGATCGTCGGGCGTGAGGCCTCGATTGGTGGCTCCCGCGATGCCCCCCGGACTCAGCGAGTTCACGCAGACGCCGAACGGAGCGAGCCGGACCGCGAGATACCGGGTGATCCCGTGGATCCCGTGCTTCGTCGCGAAATACGAGGCCGGATCCCAATCGGGCGGGTAGAGGAACGGCTTCCCGGCGATGCTGCCGTACACCGACGCGATGTTGATGATCCTTCCCCAGCCGCGTTCTCGCATCGGCGGCGCGAACACCTGGCACAGCCGGAAGGGCGCGAGCATGTTCACGTCCATGACGGCGCGCCAGGAGTCGAGCGGGACGGTCTCCCAAGGCTCGTCGGGCGAGATACCGGCATTGTTGACGAGGATATCGATGCTGCCGGCGCTCTCGCGAAGCCTCTGGACATCCAATTCGGCCGTGACGTCGCAGACCACGACCTCGCAGACGCCGCCGTCTCCCTCCACGACGGACCTGGTCTCCTGGAGTGGCCCGTCACGGCGGCCGCAGATGACGACCTCGGCGCCGGCCTCCGCGAACCCGCGCGCGAGCGATCGCCCGAGGCCCGTCCCTCCACCCGTGATCAGCGCCCGCTTGCCTTCGAGGCTCAGGACGCGGAGTCCCTTCACGTTCCCCTCCTCACGTTCGATACCGTCCGCCCGTCAACGATCCGCGGCGTCGCAAGCATCATGCTGTCACCGCCGCCTCCCCCGGACTCGCCCTCGCCTCATAGCGCCCGAGGAATCGCCCAAGCGCCTGCCCGGCCAGCTCCGCACGCTCGCGCGCCGATCGCCCGGCGACGGCCAGGCGGGGCACCTCGAGGCTGACCGGCATGTCAGCCGGGACGACGTCAAGGAGCTGATCGAGCCACAGTTCCCCCTCGCCCGGGTAACGCCGGTCGTGGCGCGCTTCGTCGAGCATGGCCTCGGGGACCGGCGGCCGCGCGACCGCGTCGCATAGCTGGACGAAGGAGCCTGCCCGCGGCAGCGCCGGCAGGATCGCGGGCTGCCCCCGGACCGGCTCAGGTGCAGGGCATCGACGCAGACGCCGGCATTCGGCCGGTTCGCTGCCGCCACGAACGCCACCGCGTCCTGGACTGTCGGGACCGGAGACCAGCGCATGAACTCGAGGGCCACCTCCAGCCCGTGATCCGCGGCGATGTCGCACAGGCGGGCGAACCGGTCGGTGGCCCGGGCGCGATCGGGGTCCGCGCAGACCGCCAGCAGGGTCGCCGCACCGACCTCCGCCGCAGCCTCGGTCGCCCGCATGAACCGCTCGATGTCCACGTGTGGTTCGAGAAAGAACACCTCCACATCAAGCGGTGTGATGCCCGTCCACCGACAGGCCTCCACGATGTCACGGATGCGAGATCGGTCGCCGACGACCTCGAAGCCCAGGTCGAGATCGGTCGGCGCCAGGAACCGCAGCCCGACCGAATCGAACCCCCCGGCCGCGGCCGCCTCGACCTGTTCGACCGGGGTCGCCCCATCCACGGTCAGGTAGTCCAGCGACAGGCGACGCGGCGCGGGTGCGTCGTGGTGTCCGGATGGGTGAGTCGTGTTCACGAGGCGAAGCCCTGGCGCGAGGCGTTGACGTCGATCGGGACGACGGGTCGGCGCGACGCTGCCGAGTCGTGGACGGCCATCGTCACCGCCAGGGTCGCGAGTCCGTCGCGACCATCGATGCGGGGACGCGCGTCGCCTCGGATGACCGCGCAGAAGTGACGCAGTTGCGCCTCGCGCGCGGCGCGTGGCCCGACGCCGACCGGCGTCGCCATCACAGGTCGTCCCCAGTCGCCGCCTGCCGCGCCTTCGTGCCGCCAGGTCACGAGGTTCGGGAATTCGAGCGAGCCGGCCGTGCCGATGAAGCGGTAGCTGTTCTGGCCGGACCAGGCCACGGCCGGGTTGTCGTTGGTCCCCGCCTCCCAGTTCCAGGGCGATACAGTGGCGTCCGATATCGCCATGGTCCCGAGCGCGCCGGTCGCGAAGCGCAACAGGATCGCCGCGGTGTCCTCGACCTCGAAGCCGCGTACCGACCTGCTGGTGATCGCCTCGACCTCCACGATCTCCCCGCAGATGTGGCGCAGGCAGTCCACGTCGTGGATGAGGTTGATCAAGACGGGTCCGCCACCTGCAGAACAGCGCCAGGAAACATTCCAGTAGTCGTCGGGCTTGTGCGCCGCCCAGACGACGGTGACGATGACGAGACGGCCGAGATCGCCGGACCTCACTATCGCTCGCGCCGCCTCGACCGCGGGATCGAAGCGGCGGTGATGACCGACCAGCATCCAGACACCCGCCGCTTCGGCCGCCTCGACCAGCGCGAGCCCGGCCGGAACGGTGTCGGCGACCGGTTTCTCCACGAGCAGGTGGACGCCCGCTGCGGCGCAGGCGATGCCGACCTCGGCATGGGCGGCGTTCGGGACGGCAACGATGGCGCCGTCGGGCACGTGGTCGGCCAGCATCGCCTGGTGGTCCGGATACCAGCTCGCCCCGAGCTCGTTGGCGAATGCCCTGGCATCGGGGATCGGATCCACGATCGCCGTCAACCGGCAGTCCGGATCGGCCGCGGCCAGGCGGGCGTGCTGGCGCCCGATCGCGCCAACGCCGATGACGGCGAGCCGCGGTGGGTGGGTCATCCCACGGTCCAGCCGGCTGCGATCACCAGCCTCCCATCACCTCGTGAGTCTCGTCGTTGACATCGAAACAAGGCCGAACCTAAGGTACCACGGTGCGAACCGCGGGTTCACGTAGCGGTCGGGCTGTCCGGTTCGGAGCTCAGCTGTGGGCACAGGGATCCGACTGGCCGTCGTTGAGGGACGCCGGCCTCGCGATGGACCGCGCCGGCTGGGACATCCTGATGACCTGGGACCACCTGCTCGCCATCGAGGGTCCGTGGGAGCAGCCTGCGTTCGAAGGATGGAGCCTGCTCGCCGCATGGGCGGTGCTGACAGAGCGGGTCGAGCTTGGGCTGCTCGTGGGCGCGAACACGCTGCGCAACCCGGGCCTGACGGCGAAGCTGGCCGTCACTCTCGACCATCTGTCCGCCGGCCGGGCGATCCTGGGGATCGGCGCCGCGTGGAATGAGCGTGAGCACGAGGCCCACGGCATCGACTTCGGGCGGTCGCCCGGCGAGCGTCTCGACAGGCTGGACGAGGCACTCGGACTCATTCGACGATGGCTCGCGGGAGACCGGTTCGACTTCGACGGTCGCCACTACGAGGTCCGGGATGCGCACCAGGCTCCCCGCCCGATCCGCGCCCGGCTGCCGATCCTCGTCGGCGGATCGGGTCCGCGGAAGACCCTCCGGATCGTCGCCCGGCATGCCGACGCCTGGGACACGGCCGGCGACCTGGAGGTGGTGGCGGCGCGCGTCGCCCTCCTCGAGGGGCACTGTGCCGCGATCGGTCGTGACCCGTCAGAGATCGAGCTGATCCTCCACCTGCCGATCGTCGTCCGAGATTCGGCGGCCGCCGCCGAGCAGTCGATGCGAAGTGCCATGGCCCGCGCGGGCGTCGACGACATCTACCCGGGCCTGTACGGTGAGCCGGAGGCGGTCGCGGACGGGCTGCGCCCGTACATGGAGCTGGGGTTCCGCACCTTCGTTGCGCTCATCCCGCCGCCGTACGATCCGGAGACGATCGCCCGGATCGGCGAGGTCCGGGAACTGCTCGGCACGTAGGGAGAAGACGATTGGGGACGCCCTGGATCACGCGGATGCTCGCCGACGGCCGGCCGGCCCTGTACTACCGGGCACCGGTGCCGGACGGCGTCGTCTACGCGATGAAGCGCGGCTCCGGCCCTCGGGCTCTGCTGCTCCACGGTGGCCCGGGTCTCGGTGCTGAATCGATCTTCGGCCTGCTGGACGAGCTGCTGGACACGTTCGAGGCGGTCGTCGCACAGCAACGCGGCCTTGAACCGAGCACCCTCGAGGGTCGGCGCGATATCGAGACCCACGTGGCCGACCAGATCGCCCTGCTCGACTTCCTGGGTTGGGAGGATGCGTGGCTGATCGGCCACGATTGGGGAGGGCACCTCGCGATGCACCTCGCCGTCACCCACCCGGACCGGGTGAAAGGTCTCATCCTTGTCGCAACGCTCGGGGCCGTGCCCGACGGCGGGAGCGGCGCACTCGTCGAAAACCTGGTCGCGCGTCTCGACGCCGACGAACGAGCCCGCCTCGATCCACTTGTCGCGCGCCAGGCGTCCGGCGAGGACGAAACGGACCTCTGGCCGGAGATCACCAGGATCCTGTGGCCCTCATACAACCACGACCATTCGATCGCAACGCCGGCCGAGCTTCCACGGATCGAACCGCCGGTCGCCGGCGAGCCGACCACCGTCAGATTCGATCGCCGATCACTTCGAGAAGGGGACGCTGACGCGCGGTCTTCCGCGGTACGCGGGTCCTGCCTTGCTCATTCACGGCGACGACGACCCCCTGCCGCCGAGCGCTTCGGTCGAGACGGCGGCGTTGATCCCCGGTTCGCGCCTCGAGATCATCGACGCGTGTGGCCACTTCCCCTGGATCGAGCGGCCGGGAATGGTCCGAGAGTCGATCCGCGCATTCCTCGACCTGACCGACCGCGAAGGCGAATAGCCCCTACTGGACCCTTCCCGCGGCCAGCTTCGCGAGGTTGTGGAATTCGTCGGGCGTGAGGACATCCGTTCGCGATTCGGAATAGAGGTTCACGATCGTGTTCCCCTTGGCGAACTCGATGATCCGCTGGCCGGTGACCTCGTAGGCCGCATCGCCAACGCCCGGCAGATCGGACGCCCGACTGCCGTGGTCGGCCTTGCGTTTGGCCAGGTCGGCGATCGCGTTCGTCGACGAGATGAGCTCCACCGTCAGCCCGAATCCCGCGGCGTTCACGTAGTGACATTCCTTGCGCGGGCTGTCCGTCCCGACGGGCGTCTTCAGGGTCTGGGTCAGAGCATCCGCGACCTCGGCCTGAGTCAGCAGCTTGCAGGCCGGGACGTTCGGATCGAGGCCCTCATACGGGTCACCGTATCTCGGCGGGACCGAACCGGAGGCGGCCTGCGTGCTCGCGCTGGACCCAGCTGTTGCGCTGCAGCCCGCGAGCACCAGCACCCCGAGCATCAGGAGGACATGGGGCGACCGGCTTCGGTTTCGCATGCGAGTCCTCCAAGTCGTCATCGTCAGCGGTCCCCGTGCCCGGCTGGATGCCGAGCCTAGCACGCGCTTCGACCATGCGCAGGGGGCGGTCAGCTGGGCACTCGCAGGGCTGAAAACGTTCTTGACGATTTCCTGTTAGCGAACTAGCGTTTCGCGGAGCGAGCACGGCCGCCCTTCTGTCGATGCGCCCCGGGCGTCGTCAGCATACACGGGGGTTCGCTTGCCGAAAATGGCTGAGGAGGAATCAAAGATGTCCCTCGACGACCCCACCACTGGAACGGAGGCGGCCAGGTTCGGGCGTCGGACGTTCCTCGCTCGCGGCGCGGTCGCCGGCGCGGGCCTGATCCTGACCCCTGCCTTGATCGCCGCCTGTTCGAGCAGCGCGGCTTCGACGGCCCCATCGGCCGCTGCGTCGACTGCTGCCTCGGCGGCTCCGTCGGCGGCCCCGTCAGCCGCCGCGTCGGCGGCAGCCTCGGTCGCTGCCTCGGCTGCGGCGTCCGCGGCTCCGTCGGCGTCGAGCGCCGACATCACCCCGAACCAGGGCACCACGCTGAAGGACTTCAAGCCGTTCGTGCCGAATCCGACGGCTACCGGAAAGCCACCGGTGCCCAACAACTTCTCCTACTTCATCCCAGCCGCGAGCGAGTACTTCAACGGGCTGAGCGACGCGGCCAAGCAGGCTGCGACGGAGCGCAAGATCGAGTTCACGGGCCAGGTGATCTCGGACTCGGACCCGGTCAAGAACATCGACCAGATGAACACCGCCCTGCAGAAGGGCATCGGCGGGATGTGGATCCAGCCCGACGACTCGGTCGCCCAGGGGCAGGTGATCCTGAAAGCCATCCCGACCGGGGTGTGCACCTGGTTCAGCGGCCACCCGGCGACGATGCAGGCGATGGCCGACCAGTACGACCTCGGCTATCAGCAGGGTCTCGGCGCGGTCAAGTACATCCAGGACACGCTCGGCGGCAAGGCCACGGTGGTCAGCTTCATCCTCGACCACATCGAGATCCTCATCCCGCGCAAGCTCGGCACGCAGGACGCGCTCAAGACCGGCGGCGCCGGCATCACCCTGATCGAGCAGGAGCTCCAGAAGATCACCTCGGACGAGGGCTTCCAGTTCGCGAGCACGATGCTCCAGGCGCACCCCGAGATCCAGGTCTGGCTGGGCCCCGACGACACCGTCCTCGGAGTCGATGCCTTCCTGAAGTCGAAGAAGGAAGACACGACCAAGAACAAGACCCTGTGCAGCGGGCTCAATGGCACGGACGCAGGCCTTGCCGCTCTCAAGACGGGCACCTCGTTCATCCGCCAGATCTACGGGTTCAACAACAACCTGATCGGCTACGTCGTGGGCCAGCAGATGGCCGACTGGTTCTCAGGCCTCCAGATCTCGGCCGTCGCCCAGGGTCGCTGCATCCCGGTCCTCAGCCCGGCGGGCGTCGACGACTTCAAGAAGCTGACTGCGGATCCCGCGGCGAGCTACAAGAAGCTCATCGGCGGCGACTACGACACGCTCGGCATCGCCCTGTGGGGCCAGATCGACTATGACCACCGGATGAACTACACCGCCAACGCCATCACCTAGGCACTGACTGCATCGCGCAGATACGAGATCTTGCGCTCGGCCCCTGCCGGCATTCGGCGCTATCGCCGGATGCCGGCACGTGGTGTCTATCCTTCGGATGCTCGATGTGATCGGATGCCCCTGAGGACACGACCGGGATGAGTCAGTCCATCGCTCAGCCTCCCGCGGCCGCCCTCCCGGAGCGCGCGCCGGCGCGCCGGCTCCTCGATGCCATCGGTCGATCGCTGATCGGCTCCGATCGCCCGTGGGACCCGGCCAACCGCTTCGGGCTGATCATCCTGTGCTTCTTCCTGATCGCCCTTTTCGGCGTCTCGTTCCCGCATTTCCTGACGGTCGACAACGCCTTCACGATCCTGCTCAACATCACCGCGATCGGCATCGCCACCTTCGGTTCCTCCATGCTCCTCATCTCGGGGAACGTGGACCTGTCGATCGGCGGCATGTACGGGCTTGTTGCGGTCACGACCGCGACCGTCGTTCGCGACACGCAGAACCCGGTTCTGGGTGTCGTCTTCGCGATCCTGATGGGTGCCTTCCTCGGACTCATCAACGGCCGCCTGATCCGTCTGCTGAACATCAACCCATTGATCGTCACGCTCGGCATGGCGGCGATCCTCCGCGGACTCGGCTACGTCGTCTCCGACGCCCGGACGATCTTCGGGTTCCCGGAGTCCTTCGTGGCCATCGGCAGGACCGATATCGGCCCGGTCCCGTTGCCGGTGATCATCGGCGCGCTCGTCTTCATCATCGGCGGCTACTGCCTGCTCAAGACGGTCGTCGGCCTCCACATCTATGCCACCGGCGGGAACATCACCTCGACCAACCTGGCTGGCATCAGGACAGCGCTGCTGGTCACGAGCCTGTATACCGTCAACGGCGCGCTCATCGGGCTCGTGTCGGTCCTGACGATCGCGCGACTTGGCAGCGCGTCTCCTTCGATCGGCGTCCAGTTCGAGCTCGACGTTCTGACGGCGGCCATCCTGGGAGGCGCGGCCTTCGCCGGTGGCAGCGGACATCCACTCGGCATCCTCTTCGGGGTGGTGACGATCGGCGTGATCGACGCCGGGATCATCTTCGCCGGCGTCCCGGACTTCTGGCAGCAGATCGTCAAGGGTGCAGTGCTCATCCTCGCGCTGGCGACGGACCAGTACACGATCCGGCGACGGGCCCGGGCACGACCGGCGGACGCCGCCGAAGCCGTCGTGTCGGCGCCGCTCGCCGAGGTCACCGAAGGGTCCGCACCGCCGGGTGACATGGGCCTGAGGCGTGGCGAGACGATCCTCGCCTGTCACGACCTCACCAAGTCGTATGGCGCCGTCGCGGCCGTCCGGGGGATCTCGTTCTCCGTGGCCGCCGGTGAGGTCGTCTGCCTCGTCGGGGACAACGGCGCGGGGAAGAGCACCCTGATCAAGATGCTGAGCGGGGCGATCGAGCCGGACACGGGCTCGATCGACGTGCTCGGACAGACGGTCCATATCTCCGGTCCGCATGTCGCCCGTGGTCTCGGCATCGAAACGGCATACCAGGATCTGGCTCTCTGCCCGAACCTCGGTTCGGCCTACAACCTCGTCCTCGGGGCCGAGCCCGTCAGGATCCGACTGGGACCGTTCTCCGTGCGCGACGACAAGCGGGCCAAGCGGGTCGCGCGATCACGGCTGGAGGAGCTCGGCATCGTCCTGGGCGACGATGAGCGGCCTGTGCGCCTCCTGTCGGGTGGCCAGCGACAGTCGGTCGCCATCGCGCGCATCGCCGGAGGTGGTGTGAAGGTGGCGATCCTCGACGAGCCGACGGCGGCCCTGGGTGTCCGGCAGACGAAGAATGTCCTTGAGCTCGTCCGGAGCCTCGCCCGCCGCGGGACCGGCGTGATCATGATCACCCACGACATCGACGACGTCTTCGCCGTGGCGGACCGGGTGGTCGTCCTGCGGCTCGGCAGGGTCGTCCATGAGGGCCCGGCGAGCGCCCTCACGCCTCTGGCCCTCATCCACCTCATGGCGGGCCTGACCGGGACTCCCACGCCGGCCGACACGGACGCCGCGGCAGCGGCCGACGGCCTGATCGAGACGCCTGCCGCGGCCGGTTGACCCGGCCGCCCTCGGTTTGGGCCTGCTTCAGGGCCCGAGGGTGCGACCCAGGGCTGACGCGATCGATGCGGCGAACGGCGGCGTGAGCAACCCCGACTCCGTGACGATCCCGTCGATGAGGTCCGGCGGCGTCACGTCCTGGAGTGCGCCGCGTGAACCGACATGCGTCGCGAGTCGGGCACTCTGCGGCCGGTTGGGATCGACCGCGGGCGATGGCTCCCATTCCACCCCGGGACCGGTCACGTCGCGCTCGCCCGGATCGATCGTGGCGAGGGGCGCGGCGACGAAGACCGGGACGCTGTGTCGGCTGGCCAGAGCAGCCAGCCCGTAGGTTCCGATCGCGGCTGTCACCTCCCCTTCGAGAGTGATGCGGTCGGCTCCGACCATGATGGCGTCGATCCGTCTCGTGGCCAGCATCCAACCGGCCGCGGCGTTGGCCAGGACGGTCGTCGGGATGCCCGACTGCGCGAGGCCCCAGGCGGTCAGGTGTCCATCGTCGACGGGAGGCGCCTCCACGATCCAGACGTGAACCGACATTCCCGCCTTCGCGAGACCCGCCGCGATCCCCGCTGCTCCGCCTGCTTCCAGGGCGCCCGGATATCCCGTCGAGCCCAGCAGCATCATCTCGAACGTCTCGCCCGGCAGACCCGAGAAGAGGACAGTGCCTGTCTGACCGAGCGTGACCACATCCGATCGCATCTGTCGGGCGATGTCCTCCGCCGCCGTGCGCATGGCCGCTTCGAGTACCGGCTCGTCCTGGGTGTCCTCGACGGCTGCATCCCAGGCCGCGACCATCCTGCTTGTGGCCCAGGGGATCGTCGCCACGTTGCTGCGCACCGCGGTCAGGGCGGCGCCCGTGGTCCGCAGGCGCGTCCGCTTCATGGCGACCGAGGCGCCCCGGGCACCCACGAGGGCGAGCCAGAGGCCGAACGCCGTGATTTCCGCCAGGAGCGGCGCGCCCGAGACCTGGCGGGCAAGCATCGCCATGGACAAGTCGCTGAGTGTGGTGCACGCGATCTCGTGAACCGCGCCCGGGTACGCCAGCTGGTCGAGCAGCCACACTGTTTCGCCCTCCACGCGGTAGGGCAGAGGAAGCGTCGAGGCGGCGGGGAGGGGAGCGTCAGGCGGCGTCGTCACCTCCGGCGCGGTCGCGAGCATCTCCGGGGAGGGGCCGGTCTCAGGCTGCGCGGCGGCGTCCTGGGCCACCTGGGCCGTGGGTTCGTCGGCGGCCGATAACCCGAGGGCCGCGCCGATCGCGTCTCCGGTCGCCCGTTGGACCTCTGCGGCCATTCCCGCCGCCTGGCCCGCCGTCGTGATGGCGCTGCGCGAGAGCGACCGGAAGAACGCCCGACGCGGGTTGTCCCGCGGTGCATCGTGCCCTGGACCGCTATCGCTCGGCTCGGGCGGGCGCAGTCTTGGATCGGACTCGTCGGACACGCGTCAGGCCAGCCTCCGAAGCAGCATCGGTTCAGAGGGTGGAATTCACGACCACGGAATCCGGGCGCGTCAACACCTCGGGGAGCAGATAGCGTACCGATCCCGGGCTCCGTCGGAGGCAGGATGGCGCCATTCTCGATCGTCACCGAGTGCGGCACGATGTCCCGGTACCAGGTGCGGATGTAGGCACGGACGGTCTCCTGGTAGGTGGCGTTCGGTGCCGCGAATGCGAGGTGGACGCCCGCCAGGAGGGTGAAGGGGCCGGTGCAGTCGTGCATCGTGACCGGGAGCCCGAACGAATCCGCCAGAGCCCCGATCTTGTGCAATTCGGTGATTCCGCCGGTCCAGGTCGGGTCGAGCATGACGATATCGGCTGCGCGTTGCTGGAGCAGAGGCAGGAACTGGTGGCGGGTGACGAGGTACTCGCTGGCGAGGACCGGGACGGTCGTCTCGGCGTGAAGGTGCCCGAGTGCCCCGATGTCGTGAGCGAGGAGCATGTCCTCGATCCACTCGATGTCGTACTCCTCGAGCGCCCGGGCGATCTTGACGGCCGCGGGGAGTCGCCAGAATCCGTGACCCTCGATCATGATCCGCATCCGCGACCCGACCGCCTGACGCATGCGCCGGACGGGCTCGAGTCCCTGTTCCAGCTCTTCGGCGCTGATGGTCAAGCCCTGGTTCCGGATCCCGATGTCGTCGAACGGCCAGATCTTCATCGCCGAGATCCCTTCCTCGAGAAGCTCGGCGGCCAGATCCTCGGGAGCGTGGTTCCAGGCGTACAGGTCCTCCAGTGGCCCGGGCCTGCCGTGAACCTCGTACGGGGGCCGCCCATATGCCGGCCCGCCGCACGTGTTGTAGATGGGCACGCGGTCTCGCGAAGCGCCGCCGAGCAGTTGGTAGATCGGCCGGCCGACCGACTGGCCGAGGATGTCCCAGAGGGCCACGTCGATCGCGGAGATGGCGCGGACCTCGATCCCCTGTCCGCCGAAGCGGGCGGCGTCGTTGTCGTAGAGGGCGGTCCAGATGCGCTGGATGTCAGCGGGGTCACGCCCGAGGATCTTCGGCGCTGCCCGGCCGTGGATATAGCCCTCGAGGGCCTCGGCCATCATGAACGTATCGCCGGTCCCGATGAGGCCCTCGTCCGTATGGACCCGGACGTAGATGACGAACGGCGTGTCCGCCACGCGGATGGTCTCGATGCGGGTGATCTTCATCGTCGCGGCCGCCTCGTTCGCGGGCGAGCTCAGCCGACGACGGTCAACGCGTCGGCCGCCGCTTCCAGGGTCCTCTCGATGTCCGCCTCGTCGTGGGCCGCCGACAGGAACCAGGTGCCTCGAGAGGTCACGCGGACACCGCGATCCTGGAGGGCTCGCATGAACCGCTGCTGGCGGGCGCGATCGGTGGCGAGGTACGAGCGGTAGTCGCGCACCGGTCCGCGACCGAACGTGGTGTTGAAAGCTGCTCCCAGGCCCTGGACGATCAAGTCGCTTCCGAGGCGCTCGGCGTGGCCCCGCAGGCCGTCCATCAGTGCCGTCCCGAGCCGCGCGATGTGCCGGTAGGCCGCCCCGTCGTTCGCCGCGAGCGCCTCGAGCGTTGCGTTGGCCGCCGCGACGCTCGACGTATTCGCGTTGTACGTCCCGCCATGCAGGACGCCTTTGGAGGTGAGCTCCATCAACTCGCGAGACCCGGCCAGTGCCGCGATGGGAAAGCCGCTGCCCATCGCCTTGGCGAAGACCGCCAGGTCAGGGGTGATCCCGGTCACCTGCTGAGCGCCCCCGAGCGCCACCCGGAAGCCGGTGATCACCTCGTCGAAGATGAGGATCGATCCGTTGGCGGCCGTGAGCCGACGAACGGCCTCGAGGAAGCCCGGCTCCGGCGGGATGACCCCCGTGTTGCACAGGATCGGCTCGAGGATCAGGGCGGCGATGCGTTCCCGGCCGGGCCCGGTGAACATCCGCTCGAGCGCGGCTGCATCGTTCCAGGGCAGGATGACCACCTGGTCGGCGGAGGCCGCCAGCTGGCCGAGGCTGGGCAGATGCGCTTCCGGTGCGTCGGGCGGTCCGGCTTCCTCGAGCGGCGGTGCGACGCTGGCAAGGACGGGATCCAGCCAGCCGTGGTAGTGGCCCTCGAACTTTGCGATGACCCCCCGCCCCGTCGCGGCACGCGCCAGGCGGAGGGCGAGCTGGACCATCTCTGTCCCGGAGCTACCGAAGCGCACGCGCTCGGCGCATGCGACAGTGGCGCGCAGCCGCTCGGCCAGCTCGACCTCCGCGAGCGTCTGGCCTGCGAAGAGCTGGCCGAGCTCGGCCTGATCGCGGACCGCCCGAGCGACGACGGCGGGTGCGTGGCCGAGGATGGCCGGCCCCATGCCCAGGACGTAGTCGACGTAGTCGTTGCCATCGACGTCGATGAGGTGAGCGCCGTTGCCCCTCTCGAAGAACAGAGGGACGGGCTGGCCGCCCGCCCGGAAGTTGCTGCTGACTCCACCCGCCAGCGCCTGGCTCGCCCGCTCGAACGCCGCGACCGAGCCGGCGTAACGTCCGACTTCCTTTGGCTGCCTGTCGGACGTGTCCGGGGCAGGCAGTTTCGAATCAAGCTGGCGCGTCATCGTCTCCCGCGACTTCGGAGAGGCTTCCCGGGCGCCCGCCGGCGGGCGTCGAGGATCGGGAACGGGCCCCACATTGGTTCGTATGATGGTCCATGGGTTCATGAATCGCAATAGCGCTGTTGCATCGCCAGCCTCGCAGGGACTTGCATCTTGACGGACTTCCCGTAGCGAACTAGCGTTTCGTTCTGCGACACGGCTTGGGCTGCAACGGCCGATCTTGCGATGGTCGACATTGGATGGGCTGTCCGGCCGGTCCCGCTCGCCGCCAGGAGGAGGGCCCCGAGATGTCTTCGCAAGAACCGGTCCCTGAGGTCCCGACCCGGAACGTCTTCGGGCGTCGCACGTTCCTCGCGCGCGGCGCGGTCGCCGGCGCGGGCCTGATCCTGACCCCTGCCTTGATCGCCGCCTGTTCGAGCAGCTCGGCTTCCTCGGCTCCATCAGCCGCTGCGACGACTGCTGCCTCGGCGGCTCCGTCGGCGGCCCCCTCCGCCGCCCCGTCAGCCGCGGCTTCGGCGGCAGCCTCGGCTGCGGCCTCCGCGGCTCCTTCGGCGTCGAGCGCCGAGATCACCCCGAACCAGGGCACGACGCTGAAGGACTTCAAGCCGTACGTGCCGAATCCGACGGCGGGCTCGAAGCCGCCGGTCCCGGCCAGCTTCGCCTACTACGTGCCTTCGGTCAGTGAGTACTTCAAGGGTCTGAGCGACGCGGCGGCGGCCGCGGCGAAGGAGCGGAACGTCGAATACGGAGGGCTCGTGATCTCGGACGCGGACCCGGTCAAGAACATCGACCAGATGAACACCGCCCTGCAGAAGGGCGTCGGCGGGATGTGGATCCAGCCCGACGATTCGGTCGCCCAGGGCGCGGTCATCGAGAAGTCGATCCCGTCGGGAGTGTGCTGCTGGTTCAGCGGCCACCCCGCGACCATCCAGGGAATGGCCGACCAGTACGACCTCGGCTATCAGCAGGGTCTCGGCGCGGTCAAGTACATCCAGGAGAACCTGGGTGGCAAGGCGACGGTGGTCAGCTTCATCCTCGACCACATCGAGATCCTCATCCCGCGCAAGCTCGGCACGCAGGACGCGCTCAAGACCGGCGGCGCCGGCATCACCCTGATCGAGCAGGAGCTCCAGAAGATCACCTCGGACGAGGGCTTCCAGTTCGCGAGCACGATGCTCCAGGCGCACCCCGAGATCCAGGTCTGGCTGGGCCCCGACGACACCGTCCTCGGAGTCGATGCCTTCCTGAAGTCGAAGAAGGAAGACCCCGCCAAGAACAAGACGCTGTGCAGCGGACTCGCTGGGACCGATGCGGGGTTCGCCGCACTCAAGTCGGGCACCTCGTTCTTCAGGCAGAGCTACGGATTCTTCAACAACCTCATCGGCTACTCTGTCGGCCAGGAGATGGCCGATTGGTTCGCCGGCCTCGAGGTGCCGCAGCTGGCACAGGGCCGCTGCATCCCCGTCCTGAGCCCAGCGGAGGTCGACGAGTTCAAGAAGCTCACCGCGGACCCGGCCGCAAGCTACAAGAAGCTCATCGGCGGCGATTACGACTCGCTGGGCCTGGCGCTGTGGGGGCAGATCAAGTACGACACCCGGATGAACTACACCGCCAACGCGGTCACCTAGGGTTTCGTGCGGATCGTGCCCGCCGATGATCGCTGACCGCGCGCTCGACGACCTGCCGGCCGGCCTCGCCCTCGAGATGTACCGGCAGATGGTCCGCATCCGCGAGTTCGACACGGTCGTCCCGATGTTGATCAAGATGGGCCGGATCCGGGGCACGGCCCATCCAGCGGTCGGGCAGGAGGCGGTTGCCGTCGGGGCGTGTGCGGCGCTGCGCCCGGGCGACCGGATCACCTCGACCCATCGCGGTCATGGACACGCCATCGCCAAGGGCGTCGCGGTCGAACCGATGATGGCCGAGCTGTTCGGCCGGGAAAGCGGCTCCTGCCGCGGCAAGGGCGGCTCGATGCACATCGCCGACTTCTCGGTCGGGATGCTCGGCGCGAATGGCATCGTCGGTGGTGGGTTCGGCATCGCCACAGGGGCCGCGCTGGGGCTGCACATGAGCGGCTCGGACAACGTGGTCCTGTGCTTCTTTGGCGACAGCGCCATCAACCAGGGCGCCTTGCTGGAGAACGCCAACTACGCCGCGATCCACAGACTCCCCGTGATCTACGTCTGCGAGGACAACGGGTTCGCCATGTCGACGCGGTCGGCCCGGTCGACTGCGCTCGACCAGCTCGCCGACCGGGCGGTCGGGTTCGGATTTCCCGGCGTGACCGTCGACGGGATGGACGCGGTCGCCACGTACGAGGTGATCAGCGTCGCGGTCGAGCGCGCCCGCGCGGGTCTGGGCCCGACGTTGGTCGTCGCCTCCTGCCATCGATACGAGGGTCATTCGGTCGGCGACGCCCAGGACTACCGGGACGGCGAAGAGGACGCGGCCTGGCGCGAGCGGGATCCCGTCGCGGCTTTGCGTCGACGCCTCGTGGCCGCCGGGACGCTCACGGATCAGGCCGCCGACGGCATCGAGGCGGAGGAATCGCGGCGCATCGCCGTCGCGATCGACGCCGCCGACGCCGCTCCGCCGCCTGACGTCTCTGAGGCATGGACCGACATCCATGGATAGTCCTTCCGCGCTCGCCGGCGTCGAGGCGCCCGCCGAGAGGGCGCTGACATATGTGGCGGCGCTCAACGAGGCGCTGCGCGAGGAGATGGAGCGCGACCCGTCGGTCTTCTGCATCGGCGAGGAGATCGCCATCTGGGCCGGCGGCGGCCTCTACGGCGTCACCAGGGGGCTCGTCCAGGAGTTCGGCGAGGAACGCGTCCGCGACACGCCCGTTTCGGAGGAGGCGCTCGCCGGCCTGGGCGTCGGGGCCGCTTTGGTCGGCATGCGCCCAGTCGTGGAGATCATGTACTCGGACTTCCTGACCCTGGCCATGGACCCGATCGTGAATCAGGCCGCCAAGATGCGCTACATGTTCGGTGGCCAGGCGTCTGTGCCCATGGTCATCCGCACCAACAGCGGAGCGCCGGGCAGCAAGGCCGCCCAACACTCCCAGTCGCTCGAAGCCTGGTTCATGCACATCCCGGGGCTGAAGGTCGTCACGCCCGCGACACCCTACGACGCGAAGGGACTCCTGAAGTCAGCCATCCGCGACGACGACCCGGTCATCTTCCTCGAGCACAAACGCCTCTACTTCCAGAAGGGCGAGGTTCCCGTCGGCGAGTACACGGTCCCGATCGGCGTCGCCGCGGTCCGGCGGGAGGGCAGGCACGTCACGGTGGTCGCCAACCAGCTCCTGGTCGGGCAGGCGCTCGACGCGGCCGACACGCTCGCACCCGAGGGCATCGAGCTCGAGGTCATCGATGTCCGGACGATCAGTCCGCTCGACATGGCGACGATCAGCGCCTCGGTCCGCAAGACAGGCCGGCTCGTGGTCGCGCACGAAGCCAATCGGACCGCTGGATGGGGTGCGGAGGTCGCGGCCCGCGCCGCCGAGCTCGACTTCCACTACCTCGACGCGCCGATCGTCCGCGTCGCGGCCAAGGACGCACCGATCCCGTTCAACGAGGAGCTGGAACGCGCCGTCCTTCCGCAGACGAGCGAGATCGTTGCGACCGCTCGGGCTCTCGTCCTGGATCAGATGTAGCCGCGCCGAAAGGGAACCGATGGAATACCGACGACTGGGCAAGACCGACATGGACATCTCGGTCATCGGCCTCGGCTGCTGGCCCTTCGGGGGCGGCGAATACTGGGGCGACCAGGACGACCAGGATTCGATCGACACCGTTCATGCTGCGCTCGACGCCGGGATCAACTTCTTCGACACCGCGGAGGGGTACGAGGACGGAGTCTCCGAGCAAGTCCTCGGACGGGCGCTGGTGGGCCGGCGGTCAGGGGCGATCGTGGCGAGCAAGGTGTCCGCGACGAACCTTCGGCCCGACGACGTCGTGACGGCATGCGAACGCAGTCTCGACAACCTGCAGATGGACTATGTCGACCTGTACCAGATCCACTGGCCCAACCACGACGTGCCGCTCGCCGACACGGTCGGGGCGCTGCACCGACTCAAGGATCAGGGGAAGGTGCGCGCGATCGGCGTCAGCAACTTCGCCGTCGGCGATCTGACGGACATGCTGGCGCTCAGCGAATGTGAGATCGATCAGCTGCCGTACAGCCTGCTGTGGCGCGTCATCGAGCGAGAGATCCAGCCGCTGTGTGTCGAGAGGGGCGTGGGCATCATCTGCTACAGCTCACTGGCACAGGGCCTCCTGACGGGTCGATACAGCAATGCCGACGAGGTCCCGGTCGGGCTGACCCAGTCCCGCTGGTACAGCGGGGAGCGACCTCTGGCCGGCCACGGGGAGCCAGGGGTCGAGGCTGAGGTCTTCGCGGCGCTCGACCAGCTGCGGTCGATCGCCGCCGAGGCGGGGCTGTCGATGGCCACGATGGCCCTCGCCTGGGTCAAGGCGCAGCCGGCCGTGACGACGTTCCTCGTTGGGGCGCGCAACCCGACGGAGCTTGCCTGGAACCTGCCGGTGAACGATGTGAATCTGTCGCCGGACGTGCAGGCCCGCGTGGAGGCGGCCACCGAGCCCTTGAAGGACAAGCTCGGTGACAACGCCGACATGTGGGTCGTTCCGTCGCGGATGCGCTGACGGAACCAGGCGAGCCTCAGGGCTCGTACGTCGCGTCCGCCTCGAACGGGTAGAGCGGCCGCCGCCGGTGGCGGTACTCGAAGGTCGAGAGGTCGGCGGTCGTGACGCCGGGAGTGTTGACGAGGATGACTTCGCCGGCGATCGGCTGGTAGGCGGGCCGCGGCGAGACCACGCCCTTGGCGACGACGATCCGGTACGTCTCGGGCAGGATGCCGGCGCTGTACATCTGGTACCGGGACGTGTTGCCTGCCCGCTTGCTGGTCAGGAGCAACGTGTGGCCGTCGGTCGTGTCGAGGCGGACGGATCGGCCGGCGTCGAAGTAGCGGAAGCCGCCGTGGGTGACTCCGGGATCCTCCCAGGTCCCGTCGACGATCGTCCGGACCGTGCCCCTCACCGTGACCGGGCGACCGTGCATGTCGTCTGTCTTGGCGCCGACCTCCAACGAGACCACGGCGCCGACGCCCGCGGCGACGCACGCGTCGACCGACGCCTGGGTCGTACAGCGTCTGCAGAAGTGAGCGGATGCCCATCCGCTGCGCCTCGGCCAGGATGAACGTCGAGTCCGCCGAGGAGCCGCCGCCGATGTTGTCGCCGACGTCCATCAGGACGATCGGACCCGGACGCGGGGCCTGGTCATCCCCCGACCCCGCAGACGCCGTCGGCGGGGCGGCCAGGGGCGTCCCATCGGCCGGCACCTCGTCGACGTCGCCGAGCGCCCGAGGGCCGCGATATCGCCGGACGGCCGCCTCGAGCGCCTCGCGCACGGACGCGACCGGCGTGTTGAGCGCCGCCCGGTGCTCCCATGCTCGGCTGGCCATCCAGACGGCCGCCTCGCGCGCGGCGTCGACATCGCCATCGGCGATGGCGATCCAGCTCATCCCCATCTCCGCGACATCTGCATAGGGGTAGCCCTCGGCCACGCTCGTGTCCAGGATCCCTGGACGCTCGTTCGCTGCGACGCAGTCGTCGACGAGCGTCTTCATCGGCTCTTCGCCCGTGAACTGGCGCACGATGTTGACGACGAGCGGCGGCGTCTCGATCCACTGCACTGGCCGGATCTCGCCCCGCACGGTGCGATACAGCAGCTCGGCGCACTTGCGGCTCCGAGGTTTGGCGTCGAGATGAGGGTTCGTGCGCCAGACCATCGTGATGTCGGCCACCTCGACGAGTCGTTTCGAGACGTTGCCGTGCATGTCGAGCGTGCCGGCGATCGGGACGTCGGGCCCGACGATGGCCCGGACCTGCTCGGCGAACGCGGCATCCATGTCGGGATGGTCCTCGGAGACCGCCGCCCCGTGATTGGCGATGAGCACGCCGTCCCACGGACCATGGTCGCGGAGCATCCCGAACATCTCGGCGGTCAGCCGGTCGTAGGCGTCGTTCGTGATCGTCGCGAGCGGCCCGGTCTGCGCCCACATCAGCGGTACGGCTTCGAAGCCCAGGTCGCGCGCAGCCTGCAGGTAGCCCGCGATGGTGTAGAGCGAGCCGTCGAACCGATCGACGATCTCCTGGCCGCGCAGGATGTCCGAGGCCTCGAACTGGGCGTAATCGGTCGGCACCCGCGAGAACGTGTTGGTCTCGTGGGAGATGCCGAGGATCGCGAATCGCATCATGGTCTCCTGTGGCCGGTCGGTCATGGGTAGGTCGTCTCCGGCTCGAACGGGAGCATCGGTCGACGCCGGTGGTGGTAGGTGAAACGCCGCAGGTTCGCGGCGGCGAATCCGGGCGTGTCGACCGGGATGAAACCGCTCGCCATCGGATAACCGTCGCGGGTCGAGTAGACCGCCTTCGAGACGATGATCCGGTGGTCGGCGGCGTCCACGCCGAGCGCCGCGTATTGACCGGCGCCTGCCGCGGGCACCGACTTCGTGGTCAGCATCACCGTCCCGCCGCCGTCGAGGTCCACGACGGTCGCCCGGCCCGCATCGAAGGAGACCCAGCCTCCGCTCGCACGACGATCCTCCCAGGCGTCGTCGCCGACGGTCCGGGTGACGCCATGGATATGGACCGGTGGTCCGAACAGCGGGTCCGTCTTGCCGCCGACATCGAGATCCACCCGCGCACCGACTGACGCGGTGGCGGCCACTGCCTCCGGATCCCAGATCGTCCCGAGGAACGACGGCACCTCGTTGCGGATGAGCGCTTCGAGGAGCACGGCCGAGTCGCCGGGCGTGCCTGCCCCCACGTTGTCGCCGACGTCGAGCAGGACGACGGGTCGCGGGATCCGGCGTCGCGAGCGCCTGGGCGATGGCCTGGTCGGGCAGCGGAGCCTCGGCGTCGCACTGGTCTCGCATCTCCCAGGCGATTCGCGCGAGGCGGCGCGCTCCCTCGCGCGCGAGCGCCTCGTCGCCGTCCGCGATCGCGACGAAGGCCATCCCCATGTGCGGCACGTCAGCGTAGGGGAAGCCCTCGCCGATGCTCGCCGAGAGGATCCCGTGTTCCGTCTCGAGCTGACGGGCCGCGGCGAGGAACGTCCTCATCGGGTCGTCGACCGTTCCCTGCAGCAGGATGTTGAGGGCGAGCGGCGGGTTCTCGATCGCCTGGACCGGCGAGATCTCGCCGCGGATCGTGCGGGCGACCAGGTCGGCGCAGGCGAGGGCACGCTCGCGACAGTCCACGTGCGGGTTGGTCTGCCAGGCAAGGGTGACGGTCGCCGGCGCCAGCTGGGCGGGCGAGATGTTGCCGTGGGTGTCGACCACCACGCCGATCGGCACGCGTGGACCGACCGCCCGGCGGACCCGTGCGATGAGCTCCGCGTCCGCGTCAGGGTGGTCCTCCGACACCGACGCGCCGTGCTGGGCCATGAGGATCCCATCGAACGGCCCCTCGGCATCGAGGGCCGCGAGGATGTGACCGGACACCTTCTCGAAGGCGTCGCGGCTGATCGTGCCGCTCGGTGGCGTCGTGGCGAAGACGAGCGGGACGACGTCCACGCCCGGCAGGCTGTCGGCGGCATGGAACCCGGCCAGTGTCGTCTTCGCCCCGGCGTGCACGTTCCACAGCTGCTGCCCGGTGATGATCCCGACGATGCTGGACTGCGCGGCGCCGACCGGCATCAGCGGGAAATCGTCCGGACCGGTCAGGCCCGGCGCGAATGTGTTCGTCTCGTGCAGCAGGCCGAGGGCTGCCAGGCGCATCTCTTCTCCTCGTGGCTGGAACGGCGAGGTCGGTCAGTGGAGGCGGGCGATCTCCGGAGCGGCGGCGTCGAGCACGGCTGTGACCCGCTCGGCGATGAAGTCGAAGTCGTTGTCGGTCGCGACGAATGGTGGGGCGACATGAAGCAGACCCTCGGACATGCGGGCCGCTGCACAACCGTGGGCCAGCAGCAGGCGGCTGAGCAGCGGCGCGACGGCCCATCGGCCGCGCAACCCGCGAGCGAGCGACTCGCCGGTCGCCGGATCCCGCAGCTCGATCGCGAGCCACAGGCCGACTCGCCGGATGTCGGCCACCAGCGGGTGCTCGCGGAGGCTCTCGAGGCGGGTCTCGAGCTCCGCGCCGCGGCATTCCGCGACCTCGTCCATCCGCTCGGTCTCGTAGACCTCGAAGGCGCGCGCCCCCGCCGCGGCGCTCGCCCCGTGTCCGCCGTAGCTCTGGACCGACGGCGACGGGACGTCGTCGCCGAACGCCTCGTAGACGTGCTCGCGGACGACCATCGCCGCGACCGGCGCGTAGCCGGCGCTGACGGCCTTGGCCGCGACCAGCACGTCGGGCGTCACGCCCCAGCGCTGGATGCCCCAGAACCGGCCGGTCCGGCAGCAGCCGGTCAGCGTCTCGTCGGCGATCATCAGGACGCCGTACTCGTCGCAGATCTCGCGAACACGGGGCCAGTAGTCGCCGTCCGGGATCGTGAACTGCATGATCGCGACGGGTTCGCCGATGAATGCCGCGACGGTCTCCGGGCCCTCCATCTCGATCGCGGTCCGGAGCGCCTCGGCGGCGACCAGGTCGTCCGTGCCGGTGGGCGGTGCGATGTTGACCGTGCCCGGCAACAGCGGGTAGTAGAGCTGATCGCGGCGGCGCCGCCCGCCGATGGAGGTCCCGCCCATCCCCGCGCCGTGATATGACCCGTAGCGGCTGATGAACTTGTAGCGGTGGGGCTCGCCGCGCAGGCGGTGGTACTGGCGGGCGAGCTTGATGGCGGTCTCGGTGGCTTCGGAGCCCGAGCTCGTGAGGAACACCCGCGACAGGTCGCCGGGCGTCGAGCGCGCGATCCGCTCGGCAAGCTCGATGGCGCCCTCGGTCGTGAAGTAGATCGGCCCGGCCGAGGCGATCGCGTCGGCCTGCTTCGCATACGCCGCGACGATGTCGTGACGACCGTGACCGAGCGCCGCCTGCCACATCGAGGAGCACAGGTCGAGGTAGCGGCGCTCATGCCCGTCGATGAGCCACGCACCCTCGCCGCGGCGAAAGATCCTGAGCATGTCCCCATCGAACAGCTCGGCGCGCGAGCTTTCGTGGATCCAGAGGTGCCGGGAAACGCTGGCCTCGTAGTCCACGGGTGACCCTCGGGCGTGCATGATGGCTGGAGCGGACACGTGATCACATATCTTGGCACGTGCCACTCGCCCCAGTAGCCTGCCACGCTGCCCTGCGATGATGACGCCGATGCCCCGCCCGACGCCGCCCCAGTGACCGAGCGCCCGACACAGCGCCTCCACGACGTCCGAGTGGGCGTCGACGTCGGCGGCACGTTCACCGACATCGTCGTGACAGGCACGGACGGCGCGATCCACACCGGCAAGCTGCCCTCGACACCCGACGACTTCAGCGCCGGCGTCGCGGAGGGGGTTCGAACCGTCCTCGGCGGGCATGACGTGGATCCGACCTCCGTGCGCGACGTGGTCCACGGCAGCACCGTCGCCACCAACGCGATCCTCGAGCGCAAGGGCGCGCGGACCGGGCTGTTGACGACTGCGGGGTTCCGCGACGTTCTCGAGCTGCGCCGTCTGCGGATGCCGCGTCTGTACGACATGACGTGGGAGAAGCCGGCCCCGCTCGTCCCGCGCTATCTCCGCGTCGAGGTCCGGGAGCGGGTCGCTCTCGACGGTGCGGTGGTCACCCCGCTGGACCCAGCCGACGCCCGACGGGCGGTCGCGGCCCTGGTTGCCGAGGGCATCGACTCGCTGGCGGTGAGTCTCCTCCATTCATATGCGAACCCCGCCCACGAGCAGGCCATCGGGGCGATGCTCGCCGACGAGTTCCCCGACCTGTGGGTCTCGCTCTCGCACCGCGTGCTGCCCGTCATCCGCGAGTACGAGCGGACCAGCACGACGGTCCTCAACGCCTACGTCCAGCCGACTGTCGCCTCCTACCTGCAGGCGCTCCGTCGGCAGCTCGACGCGGCCCGGGTCGCCGGACCGCTGCTGATCATGCAGTCGAACGGCGGGATCATGACCGGTGCGGCGGCCGCCGAGCGACCCGCCTACATCGTCGAATCGGGGCCCGCGGCCGGGGTGATCGCCTCGGCCGAGCTCGCGCGGCGCCTCGCGATCGACGAGGTCATCACCTTCGACATGGGCGGCACGACCGCCAAGGCGTCGCTGGTCGAGGGCGGACGGCCGCATTTCACGGCCGAGTTCGAGGTCGCGGCCGGTCTGTCGGCCAGCAGCCGCCTGTCGAGCGGCGGCGGCTATGCGCTGAGCGTCCCGTTCATCGACCTGGCCGAGATCGGCGCAGGCGGCGGCAGCCTCATCTGGATCGACGCTGCCGGGGCACCCAAGGTCGGTCCGTCCTCCGCCGGCGCGGTCCCGGGCCCTGTCTGCTACGGGAAGGGCGGCGAGACGCCCACCATCACCGATGCGAACCTGCTGCTCGGCTACCTGAACCCGGCGGGACTGCTCGACGGCACGATGCCGCTGTTCGTCGATCGCGCCCGCGAGGTCTTCGCGCGTGAGGTCGCCGACCGGCTGGGGCTGGGCCTGCTCGATGCAGCCTACGGCGCCCACCAGCTGGCCAATGCGAGCATGATCCGCGCGATCAAATCCGTCTCGGTCCAGCGCGGCCGCGATCCCCGTGACGCCACGCTCGTCGCGTTCGGCGGCAGCGGGCCGATCCATGCCGCCGCGATCGCGCGCGAGCTGGGCATCCGTCGCGTGCTCGTCCCGCCTCGGCCCGGGGTGTTCTCAGCCGTCGGGCTGCTCCAGGCGCGGCTCGAATGCCACGCGAAGCGCACGTACCTGCGACGGACGCGCGACCTGCAGGAGCGCGAGCTCGCCGACCAGCTGACTGCGCTGGAGGCCGACGCCCGGGCCGGTGTCGGGGCCGACGCCCTGCGAGACAGCCCGTTCGAGGTCGAGGCATGGGCGGAGATGCGCTACGTCGGCCAGGGCTTCGAGCTGCCGGTCCCGATCCCGGCGCGTCGTGGCCCGTGGTCCGCCTGGCTCGCGCGGCTCGAGGATGCGTTCGCCGCCGAGCACGCGCGGACCTACGGCCACCGCACCGACAATCCGACCGAAGTGGTCCATCTCCGGGTCGTCGCACGCGAGGCCGAGCCGCCACCCTTCCCCGATGGCGGCGCTCGACGTCGGCGCCGCCCGGCCGACGACCCAGCGAGCCGGCGTTCTTCGGCGAGCAGTTCGGGCTGCTCGACACGCCCGTGCTGCGTCGTGGTGACCTGTCGACCGAGGCGCGGCGCGGGCCCCTGATCATCGAAGACCATGACGCGACGACCGTCGTCCCGCCCGACTTCCGGGCGCGACGTGACGGCGACTGGGACATCGTCATCGAGGTGGCCGGATGACCGAAGCGACCGGCGCGGGGGCCGATGCGATCCGCCGCGAGCTGATCCGCGAGGGCCTCGCCGCGATCTGCGAGGAGATGGCGGTGAGCGTCATCCGGACCTCGCATTCGGAGACCGTCAAGAGCGCGATGGACTTCTCGACCGCGCTGTGCGACGCGAACGGCCAGATCATCGCCCAGGGCGTGACCCTGCCCAACCAGCTCGGAGCGCTGCCCGACGCGGTCGCCGCTGTGCTGCGCGAGTTCGGCGGCACCCTGGTGCCGGGCGACGTGGTCATGGTCAACGACCCATTCGCCGGCGGCATGCACCTGCCCGACATCTTCGTGGTCAAGCCGGTCTTCCGCGGCGAGCGCCTCGTCGGGATCGTGGCGACCGTCGCGCACCACGCCGACCTCGGCGGGATGGTGCCCGGGAGCATGTCGCCCTACGCCGAGGAGTGCTACCAGGAGGGGCTGCGGATCCCGCCACTGCGGCTCTATGCGGGTGGTGTGCCCGAGCACGGCGTCTTCGCCCTGCTCCGGGCCAACACGCGGGTGCCCGACATCGTGCTCGGCGACATGGCGGCGCAGCTCGTCGCCTGCGACACGGGCGAGACGGGGCTGCTGCGGCTCATCGACCACCACGGCGAGGACGTCTTCACCGCCCAGGTCGAGCGGCTGCTCGACTACACCGAGGAGCTGACCCGCCGGGAGATCCGGACGCTTTCCGGAAGGCACCTACCGATTCACCGACTATCTCGACGACGACGGCGTCCACCCAGGTTCGGTCGCGATCGCGGTCGCGGTGACGATCGCGGACGGGTCGGTGACGATGGACTTCGAGGGCTCCTCGCCCCAGGTCAAGGCGTCGCTCAACAGCACGCTGTCATTCACGAAGTCGAACGCCTATGCCGCCATGCGGACGCTGCTCCGGACGGACATCCCGAACAACGCCGGCTTCTTCCGGCCGATCACGGTCACGGCGCCGCTGGGAAGCATCGTCAACTGCGTCCTGCCTGCGGCGACCGGGACACGCGGGCTGACGGGGTTCCGCGTGCTGGATGCCGTGTTCGGAGCGCTTTCTGCCGCAGTCCCGGATCGGGTCGCGGGGGCGTCGGATGGCGGCCTGTCGCTGGTCACGATCGGCGGCGTGCGGCCAGGCGGGGAGCGGTTCTCCGTCGTCGAGCTGCTGTCGGGCGCGTGGGGCGGACAGGCCGAACGCGAAGGCCAGGACGGCGTCCCGAACCTCGGCGCGAACGTCAGCAACATCCCGGTCGAGATGCTCGAGGCGGCCGTGCCGGTGCGCGTCGAGCGGTACGGGTTCGTGCCGGACACAGGTGGAACGGGTCGCCATCGGGGCGGGCTGTCGCTGGAGCGCGAGTACACGTTCCTCGGCGATGCCGTCCTCAGCGTGAGGGCCGATCGCGAGCGGATCCTGCCGTACGGGATCGGCGCGGGCGAGCCGGGGACGGCATCCGGGAACCGGCTCGTGGCCGGCGGCCAGGAGCAGCGGCTGCCGTCCAAGTTCTCACGGGGGGTCGTGGCCGGCGACCGGTTCCATCACGTCACCGCGGGCGCGGGCGGGTACGGCGATGCGCTCGAGCGCGAGCCCGACGCGGTCGCGGCCGACGTGCGGAACGGGATCCTGACGGCCGCCCGGGCGCTCGCGTCGTATGGGGTGGTGGTCTCGGCCGACGGGCGCGAGCTCGACGGGCCGGCGACGACCGCCGAGCGTGCGAGCCGTCGGACGGCCCGGACCGCGCCGTCCCCGGATGCGCTGCCGACGCCGCTCGCCGACCGGACCGCCTCGGCCCCGGACCCGAGCGCCACGCCGCTGGCCGACCGGACCGCCTCGGCCGCGGACCGCGAGCCCACACCGCCGGCCGACCGGGCCGCATCGCCCCGGGACCCGGGAGCCATGCCGCTCCCCGACGGGACCGCCGCGCCCCCGGACCCTGGGCCTACGCCGCCGGCCCACCGACCAGCGAGTCCTCGATGACCCTCGACACCCTCATCCGCGGCGGCCGCGTGGTCGACGGTCGCGGCGGACCCTCGGTCATCGCCGATGTCGGCATCCGAGACGGCCGGATCGCCGCGGTCGAGCCGGCCGGCGCGCTCGCCGCCGAAGAGGCCGCGACCGTCGTGGACGCCACGGGCCTGGTCGTCGCACCCGGCTTCGTGGACATCCACAGCCACGCCGACGTCACGATCCTGGCCGACCCGCGAGCGCGGAGCGCCGTCGCCCAGGGAGTCACGACCATCGTGGTCGGCAATTGCGGTCACTCACCGGCGCCATTGCCGATCCCAGCCGCTCTCCCCGACCTGACCTTCGGCTACCTCGACGGCCTGCCGGCGCGCTGGATCGACTTCGCCGGCTACCTGGACGCCGTCGATGCGGCTCGTCCGGCGGTCAACGTCGCATCGCTCGCGGGGCACAACGCCATCCGGGTCGCGGCGCTCGGCATGTCACCACGCGAGGCGTCCGGCCCGGAACTCGAAGGCATGGTGGCCGAGGTGGACCGGGCGATGGATGCGGGAGCGTTCGGCCTGTCGTCGGGGCTCGAGTATCCGCTCGGAGCCCGGGCCACCACCGACGAACTCGTCCGCCTCGCGGGCGCCGTGGCCAGGCGGGACGGCCTCTACGCGATCCATACCCGCGACCGCGACTTCCACGCCGTGGACGCATTCGACGAGGCCTTCGCGATCGCCGAACGAAGCGGCGCCGCGACGCAGATCTCGCACATCGCCCCTCGTCGCGGCGCCCCAGCCGGCGCCCTCGTCGACGTCCTCGAACGGATCGACCGCCGCCGAGCGGAGGGCCTCGACGTCGCCTGCGACCAGCACACCCGCCACCACGGCATCACCAAGCTCGTCACGATGCTGCCGCCCTCGGCCTCGGCGGTCGGGACCGACGAGCTCCTCCGGCAGCTGCGCGATCCGGCGGCGCGGGCCGGGTTCCACGACTTCCGCGAGCCGATCCACAAGCTCGGTCTGATGGGCGAGTGGGACCGCCTGATGCTGTTCGAGGCTCCCGAGAGCCCCGATCTCGTCGGCAAGGACTTCGCCACGATCGCCCGCGAACGCGGGCAGCATCCGCTCGACGCGATCATGGACATCCTGCTCGAGGCGGGTGAGGACGCCCCGAACGTGCTGTTCGTGGGGCTCGTCCAGACGCAGGAGGACCTCGACCTTGCGTTCGCATCGGCGACCTGCGTCCCGGAGTCCGACGCCACGACGCTTTCGCCGGACGGTCCGCTGGCGCACCAGCGCTTCCTCGGGGCATACACGTGGGCCGCGTTCTACCTCGGGTGCATCGTTCGTGACCGGTCGATCCTGACGCTCGAAGAAGGGGTGCGTCGCCTGACCGCCATGGCTGCTGAGCGGGTCGGTCTGCCCGGCCGGGGCGTGCTCGCGCCGGGCGCCTGGGCCGACATCACGATCTTCGACCCCGACAGGTCCACGACCGTGGCACATTGGCCGAGCCCAACGCCTTCCCGGTCGGGATTCGGGAAGTGTTCGTCAACGGGCTGTCCGCGTTCGACGGCGGAAACTTCGCCGACGACGACGAGGTGCCGGCGCGGTCATCCGCCGGAACATGTGAGCAAGGGGGATGCGATGACGATCATGACGGTCCTCGGACCGATCGAGGACGACCAGCTCGGCGTGACGCAGCCGCACGAGCACCTTCTCATCAACCTCTACCGGACGGTCGCGTTCTGGAACTACGCCGCGTTCGAGGACGAGGCCCTCGCCATCGAGGAGATCGGGGCCTTCTCCAGGGCGGGGGCCGGTCGATCGTCGAGACCACGACCATCGGCATCGGCCGCGATCCCGAGGGCCTGCGCCGCATCTCGGCAGCATCGGGGATCAACATCGTGATGGGCACCGGCTGGTACCGCGAGCCGGTCTACCCCGACTACATCGCGCGCTCCAGCGTCGACGAGCTGGCGGACCGGCTGGTCCGCGACATCGAGGAGGGCGTCGACGGCACCGGCATCCGGGCCGGGGTCATCGGCGAGATCGGCACCGAGGTCGACTTCCTGTCCCCGGCCCAGGAACGCGTCTTTCGGGCCGCAGCCCGCGCGCAGCGCCGGACCGGCGTGGCCATCAGCACCCACTGCCAGCGGACCGGCCGCCTGGGTCCGGAACAGGTCGCGATCCTGCTGGAGGAGGGGGTCGCGCCCGACCGGATCGTCATCGGCCACCACGGCGACAAGCGGCACGTCGAGCACGAACTCGGTCTCCTCGAGCAGGGCGTCTACGTGCAGATCGACCACGTCGGTTTTCGCGATCTCCAGCCGGACGAACAGCGTGCCCGCAACGTCAAGGCCATCATCGACGCCGGTTTCGGCGAGCGCCTGCTGATCTCGCAGGACGTCTGCTTCCCGCAGCACCTCGAGTGGTTCGGCGGGATCGGCTACGGCCACCTGCTGCGCCGGTTCGTGCCGATGCTGCGCGAGGCGGGCGTCACGCAGGACCAGATCGACACGCTGCTCGTGGCGAACCCCGCGCGAGTCCTCGCCATCCGGACGTAGGACCTATCATCCGGTATGCGGAACGACCGCTCGGATGGCGATAACGTGAGCGAGGAGCACATGCGACTGGGACTGTTCCAGATGGGCCAGGAGACCGACACCTTCAACCCGTCACCGACGACGTTCGAGGACTTCGAGGGCTTCGGCATCTACCAGGGGCAGGAGATCCTCGAGAAGCTCCGAGGCAACGGCACGGTCGGCGGGTTCATCGATGTCGTCGAGGCGGCCGGGCGCGACATCGAGATCGTGCCGCTGACGCGCGGCTGGGCGGGAGCCGGCGGACGGATCACGACCGAGTCGTTGCGCTTCTTCGAGGACCGCCTGCGACGGGACCTGGAGTCGGCAGGCGCGATCGACGGCCTCGCCATGCACCTCCACGGTGCCTGCTCCGCCGAAGGGGTCGACGACGTCGAGGGCCGGCTCCTGGCGATCTGCCGCGAGGTGCTCGGGGCCGGGGTGCCGATCGTCCTGACCATCGATCACCACGCCAACGTGACCGCGGCGATGGTCGAACTGTGCGATGCGATCGTCGGCTATCGGACGCAGCCCCACGATCCGTTCCCGACGGGTGAGGCATCCACCTCGTTGCTCATCCGGATCGCCGCCGGGGAGGTGACGCCTACCACCGCCTGGCGCAAGCTGCGGCTCATCTCCCACCAGGAGCAATACCTGACGTCACGCGGGCCGATGAAGGTCTGGTTCGACCGCGCTCGCGAGCTCGAGCGCGACCCGCGGGTCCTCTCGATCTCCAATTTCCCGATGCAGCCGTGGCTGGACATCGAGGAAGGCGGCTGGGCCACGGTCGTGGTGACCGACGGCGACCAGCCATACGCCGAACAGCTCGCGGACGAGCTGGCCGACCTGGCATGGTCGATGCGCGCCGATTACCAGGTGACCGAGAGCGTCTCCCCGGACGAGGCGGTCCGCGCGGCAGATGGCGAGGAGCGCGGGCTGGTCGTGCTGAGCGACACCGGCGACTCGGTCTGGGGAGGGGCCGGGGGCGACAGCACCGTCATCCTCGAGTCGATGCAGCGGGTCGGGATCGAGGGTCGAGCGCTCGTGCCGCTCGTGGATGGGGCCGCCGTGGCCAAACTCGCGGCGGCGGGGACTGGCGCTACGGTCACCCTCGCGCTGGGCGGCGGCGTGAGCGGCTTCCACCGCCCGATCGAGCTCACCGGCGTCGTCGGCCGCTCGGCAAACGGTCACATGTTCATCGACGACCTGCCGGGCCGGGAGTTCGACATGGGCCAGGCGGCCGTCTTCGAGGTCGGCAAGGTCACCATCCTGGTCAGCGAGCACGTCGGGATCGGCGGCAACCATCCCGACGTCTACCGCGGCTTCGGGATCGAGCCGGCCGACTACAAGATGGTGGTCGTGAAGACCGCCTCGAACTTCCAGTACTACGCGTCCGATCACATCGCGGGTGATCCGGGTGAACACGACGGGTCCCACCCAGTCGGACATCGTGAGCCTGCCATGGGAGCGGATCCCGAGGCCGATGTACCCGCTCGAGGAGCCCGCCTCCTGGCGCGGCTGACCCGTCGCGCGCCCGAGGCTCAGCGCAGCGCCGACGCGATCGTCCGAGGCGGGCGGCCGAGGCGAGGCGCGTGCGTGGCGGCCGACACCAGCGCCCGAGGCCGCTGACACTGGCGGCTGACCGAGGCCGCTGACGCCGGCAACTCACGCTGTTCCCGTAGGAACGGTCTTGCGCCGAAACCCTCGTGGACGATCGCCCAAACGACGTCAATCTGTCGTTTGGGGATCGGACCACGAGGCATTCATCAGGAATCCGTTCCGTGGCGAACGGCGACCGTGGTGCCTCAGCCATCACCTGCGCGACTGGCCTTCGACCGTCGACACCCCGTCTACCCGAGCGCCGACGCGATGGTGGTGATCGCGGCCTCGATGTCGGCGTCGTCGATGCCCCGATGGACGACCGCCCGAAGGTAGCCGCCGGGCATCGCCATCACCCCGACGCCGAGGTCGCGAAGGCGCGTCGCGAGGGCCTCGGGCTCCCCGAGCCGCTCGTCGAGGCGGGCAAGCACGATGTTCGTCTGGACGGTCTCGAGGTCGACGCTGAGACCATCGACGCAGGCCAGCGCCTCGCCCAATCGGCGCGCCCGGCGATGGTCGTCGGCGAGCCGGTCGATCATCGTCTCGAGCGCGACGATGCCGGCGGCGGCCAGGTAGCCCGCCTTGTGGATGCGCCCGAATCCGATACGGAACGCGAGCGTCCGGGCTTCCTCGACGACCGATGCTCGCCCGGCAAGCAGCCCGCCGTACGGGGCGCACAGCCCCTTGCTCAGGCTGACCGTGGTCGTGTCGACCGAGGCGGTCAGCGCGGCCGGGGCCACCCCCAATGCCGCGGCGGCATTCCACAGCCTCGCCCCGTCGAGGTGGACGGCCGCGCCGTGCGCGTGGGCGATGCCCGCGAGGTCGATCGGTCTCGTCGGACGTGATCGCGACGCCACCGGCGAACGTATGGGTGTTCTCGAGGACGAGGAGGCTGATCCGTGGGGCACGGTCGCCGTTGTTGTCCTCGAAGGCGGCCGCGACCTCACCCATGTCGAGGTGGCCACGCTCTGACGACACGGTTCGCGCCAGCAGACCGCCCAGCGACAGCGCGAACCACTCCACGACGTTGATGTGGGCGATGCGGTCGAGCAGGACCGCCGTGCCGCGCTCCGCTCCGATCAGCAGAGCGAGAAGGTTCCCGGTCGTCACGTTCGGGACGAACAGCGCCGCCTCCGTCCCAAGGATCGTCGCCCCGAGCCGTTCCAGGCGTGCCACCGACGGATCTTCCGACTTGAGGCTCCAGCCGATCCGGGCGGCCGCCATGGCCTCGAACATGGCCTCCGTCGGGGGCGACAGGACGTCGCTCCGGAGGTCGATCGCGGGAGGCTGCGGCGCCTCGGACGCCGATCGATCGAGCTGCGCCATCCGCCTGATCCCACCTTCCCGAGTCCGGAGCCGCCGGGGACGCCTCTTCGCGAAGCGTATACTCGTTTCACGATGGGAGCCAACGGGTCTCGCCCCGAGCGTCGCCCGATCCGCGTTCTGCTGACCGCGTCGAGGACCGCCCCGAACTGGGAGCCGTGGGGTCGGAATCTCATCGAGGCTCTGTCCCGCTCCCACGACGTGGTGCTTGTCGACCCTGACCGGCCGCTCGTCGACCAGGTCGCCGACCCGGCGATCGAGGCGGTCGTCGACCCGAACTTCCTGGCCTCGCTCGAGCTGGCCGAGGCGGCAGAGGGCCACGTCCGCCTGTGGCAGCTCGGGTCGGTCGGTTACGACAAGGTCGACGTCCGCTCGCTCGCCGCACACGGCATCCCCACCGCGAACTGCCCCGGGTTCACCAGCTCGCGCTCGCTCGCCGAGCAATCGCTGATGCTCGCGATGATGGTCATGCGCAGCTATCCGGCGCTCGCCGCGACCGTCGAGGCGGGCAAGCTGGCCGGGCCCACCGGTCGCCAGCTTGCCGGCCGGACCATCCTGATCATCGGCCTCGGGGCGAGCGGCCGCGAACTCGCGAAGCGGGCGGTCGCCTTCGGGATGACGGTCTTCGCGATCGGCCATCGGGAGCCGGACCCAGCGCTCGCCCGTCGCTACGGTCTGGCCTGGATGGGCGGTCCGGACCAGCTCGACTGGGCGCTTGCGCGGGCGGACGTCGTCTCGCTCCACGTCCCGTTGACGGCCGACACTCGCAACATCCTCGATGCTCGCCGCCTCGGGCTGCTGAAGGCCGGCGCGGTCGTCGTGAACGTGAGCCGCGGGGGTCTCATCGACGAGGTCGCGCTGGCCGCCGAGGTTCGCAGCGGCCACCTGTACGGAGCCGGGCTCGACGTCGTCCTTGGTGAGCCGGCCGGGCCGGACCATCCGCTGCGCAATGTGCCGCAGGTCATCATCGCGCCCCACGTGGCCGGCGCGACCGATGCGACCGCGCGGCGCCGCGCACGGTTCGCGGCGCTGAACGTCAGCCGGCTGGCCTACGGCCTCGAGCCGCTGAACCGGATCGATCTGCTCCCTCCCCAAGGCTGATCTGAGGGGACCCGCGCCTCCTCGGACTCAGAGGGCGACGAGGTGAAGGACCCGGAACGGACCGACCCGGCAGGTAAAGCCCCGTGCCACGAACGTCGTCGAATCGTCTCCATCGATCAACGCAGGGCCGTCGAGGACGTCGCCCCCGCGGAGGTCGCCGAGATGGAAGACGGGAACGTCCACGACTCCGGTCTCCGCATCGACATGGGCGGGTCGGCGTCCGGCGGGCAGCGCGCGGGCCGCCGACCGTCCGCCCGCCACCGAGTCCGCCGGCGCCGCCCCCGAACCGTCGAGCGCGCGACCGGGCCCCGGCGCCGAGACGCTCACCGCCAGGTGGACCGTCTCGGCCGGCGCCTCGCTCACGGCATAGCCGTGGGCCTGTTCATGGAGCGACGTCGAAATCCGTCCGCAGGCGCCGGGCGGCCGCCTGCGTCGAACGCGTCCGGTCGGGATGGGCACGCGGATGTCCCACGACTGGCCGACATACCGGACATCGGCACCTCGCTCGTAGCGGAGGTCCTCGTCCCGAGCCTCGGCCGGCATCCGCGACAGCGCCTCGCGCTCGAGCCGCGAGAGCATCGCGTCCGACCTCGCCTGGGTCGACGCCTTCGAGGCGACGGCGGAACGCGGCCCGATGGTCGACGCGCGGGGCGCTCGACAGCAGCCCGAACGCCGACAGCACTCCGGCGTCGGGTGGGACGATCACGGACCGGAAGCCGAGCGCGACCGCCTGCCGGCAGGCGTGGAGCGGGCCCGCGCCGCCGAACGCGATCAGGTCGAATCCGGCCGGGTCGAGGCCGCGCCGGACCGTCATGAGGCGGGTCGCCTGGATCATCGCGGAATCGGCGACGTCGAGGATCGCGATCGCCGCGTCGGTCGCATCGACGCCGAGCCGATCGGCGAGATAGCCGATCGCAGTCTCCGCCGCAGCCGCGTCCAGCGTCAGGCGCCCACCGGCGATCGACGACGCACCGATCCGGCCGAGGAAGACGTTCGCGTCCGTGACGGTGGGCTCGGTCCCGCCACGTCCGTAGCAGGCGGGTCCCGGGTCCGCGCCGGCGCTCCGGGGACCGACCCGCAGGAGGCCGCCGGCGTCGATCCAGGCGATGCTCCCGCCGCCGGCGCCGATCTCGACGAGGTCCATGACGGACCCGAGGATCGGCAGGCCGCTGCCGTGCGCGACGGCCGACCCGGATCCGGCGCCGGCTCCGATCTCGAAGGTCGAGGTCTGGCGGGCCTCGCCGCCGGCGATCATGCCGACCTTCGCGGTCGTTCCGCCCATGTCGAGAGTGACGGCGTCGCGGCTGCCGACGAGTGCCGCGTAGTGGCCGGCCGCCGCGAGCCCGCGGCCGGACCCGACTCGATGATCTCGACCGGTCGTTCGAGCGCCATCGCGGCAGTGGCGAGGCCGCCGTTCGACTTCATCAGCCACAGGCCGGTGCTGGCGCCGCGGGCTCGCAGTCCGTCCTCGATCGCGGCGATGTAGCGGCGGAGCACGGGCCCGACGTAGGCGTTCGCCACGGTGGTGCTGGCCCGCGGGTACTCGCTGATCTCGGGCGCGATCGCGCTCGACAGCGAGACCGACACGCCCGGGCACCTCCTCGCGCAGGATCTCCGCCACCCGCTGCTCGTGGACCGGGTTGACATACGCGTGGAGGAGGCAGACTGCCACCGCCCGGATCCCCGAGCCTCGCAGACGCGCGGCGGCGAGTCGCACCGAATCCTCGTCGAGCGGGACGATGACCGACCCGTCGAAGCGAAGGCGCTCGCGGACTTCGAGCGACCACGCGCCGCGGCACGAGCGGCAGCGGCTTGGTCGTGTGCAGGTCGTACAGCTCATGCCGGATCTGACGGGCGATCTCCAGGACGTCGCTGAAGCCCTCGGTGCGATGAGCGCCGCCGGACCGCCTGTCCGGGTGATCACCGCGTTCGTCGCAACCGTCGTCGCATGGAGCACGGACCGGCAATCCCCGATCTCGACGCCGGCCTGCGCCATGGCGAGGTCGAGGGCGCGGAAGAAGCCCTCCGAGGGATCGTCAGGGGTGGACAGGACCTTGCCGGTCACGCGACTGCCGGATCGCCTCCTCGACCAGCACGACGTCGGTGAAGGTGCCGCCGATATCGATGGCGACGCGGAATCCGCTCACCCGTCCGCGGCCGCGGGCTCGATCCGCACGCCGTAGACGTCGAGGGCACGAGCCGGGGTGACGACGGCCGGCCTCGACGTCGGCACGGACGAGCGCGGGATCGCGCAGGCCGACGTCGCCGTAGCCACCCCCGCCGGCCTCTGGATGCTCATGACCTCGCCGGCCGCGACCTCGATGCTGAACTTCGACGGGTAGCGGATCGCGGCGCCGTCGGGGTCGCGGATGTAGTGGTTCGAACGCGCGGCGTCGCCGCCGAACAGGCCCTGCGGCGCGAAGCGCACCCGCTCGGACATGATCGAGAACGTCACGTCGCCCTCGAACACGTAGTCGCGACGCAGACCGACCCCGCCCCGCCAGCGGCCGGAACCCTCCGAATCGGGGATCAGCGCGTAGCACAGGAACCGGACCGGGTAGTTCGCCTCGGTCTCCTCGATCGGGGCGTTCTCGGTGTTCTGGAGGTGCGGCTGGATCGCCGTCCATGCCGTCCAGACCCGAGGCGGCCTCCGTAGCCGCCCGCCTGCGTCTCGTAGTACACGAAATAGCTCGCCGGTTCGGGGGTTGACGCCACCGAACGAGATGTTCAGCATCGTCCCCTTCGAATCGGCGGCGGCCCGCTCGGGCAGGATCGTCGCGAACGCCCGGAGCGCCGTCTCGCACAGGCGCCCGACCGCGTCGGCGCCCCCGCTGATCGCCGCCGGCCGGCGCGAATCGAGGACGCTGCCGGGCGTCGTGATGACCTCGATGACCTGGTAGAAGCCGTCGTTGATCGGGATATCGGGATCGATCATGCAGCGCAGCGCGTAGGCGCAGGCCGACAGGGTGCCCGCCCTTCGAGTCGTGTTGATCGACGAGGGCCGCTGAGCGTCGGTGCCCGGTGAGGTCGAACGTGACCTTGCTCCTCGGTCGATCGTGATCCGCGCCGAGATCCTCACCGGCACGTCGGTCACGCCGTCGTCGTCGAGATAGTCGGTCGCCTCGATCGTGCCCGCGCGGCAGCCCGGCGATGCGCCGCCATCGATCGGCGGCGGGTGTACTCGAGGAGGTCGTCGATGCCGCGCTCGACCGGCCGAGATCCCGCGCTCCGTCGATGAGCTCCTCGAACCGGCGCAGGCCCACCGAGACGCTGGCCAGCTGGGCCCGCAGGTCGCCTTCCGTCTCGCGCGGCGAGCGGACGTTGGCCACGATGCGTCGAGAGCACGCTCGGGTCGATGACGCCCCGGTGCATGATCCGGACCGGCGGGATGATCAGGCCCTCCTGGATACTGCTCGCGATGGAGGCCGATGCTGCCCGGCGTCCCGCCGCCCACGTCCACGTGATGGGCCATCGACACCGCGTACGCGAACGGCCGGCCGTCGATGACGAGCGGAGCGACGCAGGCAGACGTCGTTGAGATGCAGGCCGCCGAGGTGGCTCTCGTTGCACAGCATGGCGTCGCCCGCCTCGAGCGGCGCTCCGTAGCTTCTCCAGGATCGCCGGCACGAAATGGTCGCGAGGGTCCCGAGGTGGATCGGCTGGGCGAACGACTGGGCCACGGACCGCGCCCGGCCGTCGAACAGCGCGCACGAGAAGTCGAGCCGCGTCTTGATGTTGGTCGAATAGGCGGCCCGACGCAGCGTCACGCTCATCTCGTCGGTGATCCCCGTCAGGGCGTGGCGGAGGATCTCGAGACGGAGGGAGTCCGTCGCGCCGGAGGATGCGGCCGCGCTGCCCGGCATGTCGCGCTGGCCGCTCATCGCCGGAGCGCCCGCCCGCCCGGTCACCGGTCGAGACGGCCGTCCTCCAGCGCGAGGATCGCCGTTCGTCAGCGACGTGGCGCATGCCGAGGGCGAGCCGGTTCGGATCCTCGAAGGTCGCCGTCGCGTGGATCGTCGGCCGGGTCGAAGACCGCGAGGTCGGCCGCCGCGCCCACCCGCAGGACGCCCCGGTCGCCGAGGCCGATCTGCGCCGCCGGCAGCCCCGTCAGGCGATGGATCGCGGCCTCGAGGGGGAGAACGCGCCGCGTTCCCGGACGATCGTCTCGAGGTACCAGGCCGCCCACGAGTACGCGCCATGGAAGACGTGATGGGCCGAGCGGGCCGGCCGGGCTGAGCGTGGTGGCGTCCGAGCTCGGCGAGCAGCGCGGGTTCGCGGCCGCCTCGGCGATCTGGTCGACGGTGTACGACCAGCCGATGCACATCGGGCCGTCGACCCGGTCGGCGTGCGCGGCGAGGACGTCGAAGACGATGTCGCGCGCGCCGCGGCCGGGCCCCGACGAGCTCGGCCAGGCTGCGACCGGCGACCTCCGGCGTCGCCGGCGCGTTGACGATGTAGACGCCCCAGTACCCGGTGATCCCGAAGCTGTCGATGATGCTCCGATGGTCCGCGATCTCCGTCGCGGCGGGTGCGCAGGACCTCGCGGATGCAGCTCCGGCCCGCCGTCGACGACCCAGCGCGGCAGCGCCACCGAGCAGGTTGGTGAAGCCGAACAGCCGGGTATGGATGTCGAAGGCGACGTCCAGCCCGCCCGCGGCCGCCTGGTCGATGAGGTCCATCGATCGCTGCGAGCGCGTCGGGCTGAGCGCCGGGTCGGGGGAGGAGGTGCGAGACCTGGAGTCGCACGCCCGCACGGCGGGCCGTATCGATGGCCTCCTGGACACCCTCCACCGCCCGGAGGTCCTTGTTGCGGGTATGGCGTGGCATACAGCGCGCCACGGCGAGCGACACCGCGGCACAGCCGTTCGATCTCGGCGGGGGTCGCGACGGCTTCGATGGGGTACTCGAGGCCGGTCGAGAGACCGTAGGCGCCCGCATCGAGGGCCTCGTCGAGGAGCGATTCGATCGTCGCGCGCTCTGTTTCGGTCGCGGGGCGGCCGGCGTCGGCCATCGCCGTGAGCCGAAGCGTCCCGTGCGGCACGAGCGCGGCGACGTTGACGGCCGGTCGTGCGACGTCCACCGTCTCGAGGTAGCCGGCGAAGCTCCTCCAGGTGATGTCTGCGGCGGGGTCGAAGCCGTAGATGTTGTCGGCATGCCGCTCCGGGCGATCGAGCGGCGCGCAGCCGTGGCCGCAGTTGCCGACGAGCTCGGTCGTCACGCCCTGGGCGACCGCGCTCTCGGCGGCCGGGTCGATGACCAGGGTCAGATCCGAATGGCTGTGGATGTCGATGAAGCCCGGCGTGACAACGCAACCCGAGGCGTCGAGCCGGCGAGCGGACTCGGCGGCCGAGAGGTCAGGGCCGATCGCCACGATGCGATCGCCCCGGATCCCGACGTCGCCGCGGAACGCCGGGCGCGCCCGAGCCGTCGATGATCGTGCCTCCGACGAGGAGGAGCTCGGGGCGGTCGATGGCGTGGCTGAGGGGCGCCACCGGAGTCACGAACCCAAGATATATGATGCGAAGATGCCGCCGCGCGACCCGTCCGCCGCTTGATGGAGCGGCCAGGATCGGAGCCCGCCGCGCGGATCGGCGCGGACATCGGCGGCACGTTCACGGACATCGCGCTCGTCGACGGCGACGGCCGGCTGACGGTCCGCAAGGTCGTGTCGACCCCTCCCGACTTCGGCCGTGCAGTCGCGGACGTCGTCGAAGCGCTCACCGCGCGAAGGCGCGGTCGGGCCCGCGACCGAGGTGATCCACGGCACCACCGTCGCGACGAACGCGATCCTCGAACGTCGAGGCGCCCGGACCGCGCTGATCACGACCGCGGGCTTCCGCGACGTCCTGGAGCTCCGGCGGGCGAGGTCGCCGCACCTGTACGACGCGCGGTACGTGCCGCCGCCTCCGCTCGTCGAGCGGCGCTGGCGCGTCGAGGTCGCCGAGCGTCTCGGCGCCGATGGACGGCGTGCTGACGCCACTCGACGAGGCCGAGGTCCTCCGGAGGCTCGCCTTTCTCGCGGGCGAGGGGATCGAAGCGGTCGCGGTCTCGCTGCTCCATTCGTTTCGCAATCCCGTCCACGAGCGGACGATCGGCCGGCTTCTCGAGGGCACCGGTGCCTACACATCGCTGTCGGTCGACCTGCTGCCGGTCATCGGCGAGTACGAGCGGACGTCGCACGACGGTCGTGAACGCCTACATCGGCCCGATCGTGTCGCGCTATCTGCTCGACCTCGCCGCGGACCTGGAACGGATCGCCGGCATCCGCAGGCTCCAGGTGATGCAGTCGAGCGGCGGCCTGATGTCGGCGGCACGGGCGGCCCGGCAACCGGCCCAGATCGTGGAGTCGGGGCCGGCCGGAGGCGTGATCGCAGGCGTGCGGCTGGGCGAGGCATCGGGGGTGCGCGACCTGATCTGCCTCGACATGGGCGGGACGACGGCCAAGGCGAGCGTCATCGAGGGCGGCGCCCCGACCCTCACGAACGAATACGAGCTCGGCGCCGGCATCACGCTGTCGAGCCAGATGTCGCAGGGCCGGGGCTACGCGCTGAAGCTGCCGGTGCTGGACATCGCCGAGGTCGGCGCCGGTGGAGGAAGCATCGTCACCGCCGACCCCCTCGGGACGATCCTCGTCGGTCCTCACAGCGCCGGCGCCGTGCCGGGACCGGCCTGCTACGCGGCCGGCGGGGACCGCGCGACCGTCACGGACGCCAACGTGGTCCTCGGCTTCGTCAATCCGGACTCGATCGCGGGCGGGACGCGGGCGATCCATCCGCATCTCGCTCACCGGGCCATCCACGACGACGTGGCCGCGCCGCTGGGACTGTCCGTCGAGGACGCGGCCTACGGCGTGTTCGGCGTCGCGACGGCGACGATGGCCCGCGCGGTCAAGGCGGTCACCACCTACCGCGGCCGCGATCCGCGCGGACTTCGTCCTGCTCGCGTTCGGTGGCAACGGTCCGATCTTCGCGGCCGCGCTCGCAGAATCGCTCGGCATGCGACGGATCCGGATCCCCGCCGCGGCCGGCGTCTTCTCCGCTCTCGGGCTGCTCGAGGCCGAGGAGACATGGCACCTCAGCCGGTCCGTCTTCGAGGTCGCCGCCGCGATCGACCCGGACGACCTGGCCGGCACGCTTCCGCGACCTGGAGGCCGGCCTGTCCCGGGAGCTCGTCGAGGCCGGGCGTCCGCGATGCCGAGATCTGCGTGGGGCGCGGATGTCCGCTACGCCGGGCAGGGCTACGACCTGACGATCCCGGTCGACGAGGACGGGTCTGCCGGCGCGCCTCGTCGAGGGCTCGCGCGAGGCCTTCCACGCCGCGCACCTGCGGGCCTACGGGCACGCCTCCGAGGCCGACGAGGTCGAGCTGGTCAACGTCCGCGTGACGGGACGCGTGCCGCGGCCGCGGGTCGATCGGGCGGGCGACCGCGGCAGCCGAGCTTCGGCCCTCGTCGCGGACGATCTTCCTCGGGCCCGACGGCGGCCGGCTCGTCGCACCGATCGTCGGGCGCGGCGACCTGCGATCGCCGATCGTCGGCCCGGCGCTCGTCGAGGAGTTCGACACGACGACGGTGGTCCCGCCGGGCTGGTCGGCCCGGCTCGACGATCAGCACTCCATCGAGATGGAGCGCGTGGCGTGACCGGGGCCGAGGGCCGCCCGTATCTGCACGATCCGGCGACCCTCGAGATCGTCCGCCACGCGCTGGGTTCCGTGGCCGACGAGATGGCGCTGATCGTCGCCCGGACCGCCTATTCGGCCACGGTCCGGGACGCCCTCGACTACTCGACCGGGCTCATCAACGCAGGCGGCGAGCTGATCGCCCAGGGCCTCGGCATCGCGCTCCACCTCGGCTCGTTCCCGTCGGCGGTCTCGCACGTCGCTGCGGCCTACGGCGACCGGCTGGAGCCGGGCGACGTCTTCATCCTCAACGACCCGTACGGCTGGGGCGGCATCCACCTGCCGGACATCTACATCATCAAGCCGATCTTCCACGACGGCGGTCGTCCGGGCGTATGCCGCGGCCGTCGCCCACCACACCGACGTCGGTGGCGCCGATCCCGGGCAGCAACTCCACGACGACGACCGACATCTTCCAGGAGGGACTGCGGCTTCCCGGCGTCCATCTCTACCGGGCCGGCCAGGTCAACCGGGCGATCCTCGACATCATCGGCGCCAACGTCCGCGTGCCGCACGCGGTCCTCGGCGACATCCGGGCCCAGCTGGCGGCGGTCGATGCCGGCGAGCGCGGCTACCTGGACCTGATCCGCCGGTACGGCACGCGGGAGCTCGCCGAGCTCGAGGACGCTCTCCTGTCACTCTCGGAGCGGATGGCCCGACGCGAGATCGCCTCGTTCCGCGACGGCGTCTACCGTCACGTCAGCTGGATCGACAGCGACAGCGTCGATCCGGACCCGGTCCGGATCGAGGTGGCGCTCACGGTCCACGGCGATGGCATCACCGTCGATCTCGACGGGGTCCTCGCCGCAGGTCCGGGGCGGGATCAATTCGCCGCTTCCATTCACGCGGTCGGCGGTCTACGCGGCGATCCGGACGGTCCTCGACCGCTCGATCCCGAACTCGGCCGGGTATTTCCGGGCCATCGAGGTCGTCGCCCCGCCGCACAGCGTCGTCAACCCGGACTTCCCGGCGGCGTGCGCGTCGCGCGGCATCACCGGGTTCCGGGTGATGGATGCCGTGTCGGGCGCCCTGGCGCAGGCGGTGCCCGACCGCGTCCCGGCCGACGGGGAGGGCGGCAACTCGATCATCTCCATCGGTGCCGACGACGAGGCCGGCAACGCCTTCGTGTACGTCGACATGTTCTCCGGTGCGCGCGGCGCCGGGCCCGGCTACGACGGACCGTCCGGCGTGCCGCATCCGGGATCGAACAACGCGAACATGCCGATCGAGATCGCCGAGAGCACCTACCCGCTCCATTTCAAGCGGTACGGCATCGTCGAGGACAGCGCCAGCCCGGGTCGATGGCGCGGCTCGCCGGCGCTGGTCCGCGAGTTCGTCTATCTCGGCGCCGACAGCCTCGTCCAGGTCCGTTCGGACAAGCGCGAGCACCTCCCGTTCGGGCTTGCCGGCGGCGCGCCGGGCCGGGCGTCGATGACCACGGTCGACCACGCCGGTCGACGTGACGGTCCGGCCGGTGATGGGGCCGTCGCCGATCCTCGCGGGCGACGTGTTCCGTCACGAGCTGTCGAGCGGTGCGGGGTGGGGCGACCCTCTCGAGCGGGATCCCGGCGGCGGTGTTGCGTGACGTCCGGAACGGCGTGATCGGCGTGGCGCGGGCCATGGCCGATCATGGCGTCGTGATCGGTCCCGGCGACGAGGTGGACGCCGAAGCGACCGCCGAGGAACGGCTCAGACGGCGCGGGATCCTGCCGAGCGCGGAGGCCCGGGGCGGGTCCGCGGGCGACCAGCGCCCCTGATGTCATCCACATCGCCCGAGGGAAATGTCAACCAGGCCGTCAGGCTCCACGGCCCCCTCGACCTCCGCCTCAGCGACGAGCCGTCACCACACGCCGGGCCCGGCGAGCACCAGCTGCGGATCACCGCGGTCGGACTGTGTGGCTCGGACCGTCACCACTACCTGGAGGGTGGGATCGGGGGAACGCCGAACGACCGTGCGCTTGTCCTCGGCCACGAGGTCGGCGGGGTCGTGGTCGGTGGCGAGCGGGGAGGGGCACGAGTCGCGATCGACCCGGCCATCCCCTGCGGAGCCTGCGCCACATGCCGCGATGGCCTTGGCCACCTGTGTCCCGATCTCCGTTTCGCGGGCCAGGATTCGACGGATGGCGGCCTCCAACGCTCCCTCACCTGGCCTGCCGACCGGTGCGTCCGAGTCCCCGACGCGATGCCGAATGAGGAAGTCCCGCTGCTCGAGGTGCTCGGCATCGCCGTCCATGCCATGGACCTCGCGGGCGCTGCTCCCGGCATGCGGGCCGGCGTCTTCGGCTGTGGCCCGGTCGGGCTCGTCATCATCCGAGCGCTTCGCGCCAGCGGCGTCGAGATCGCCATCGCGACCGACCGGCTGTCGAGCCGCCTCGCTGCCGCCAGCGAGTCCGGGGCGAAGGCGACGGTGCTGATCGGCCACGACGCGACGACCATCCGCTTCCCGTCCGTGGACATCGCCTTCGAGTGTGCAGGTGAGGCCGCAGCCACCGACGACGCAGTCGCCGCAGTCGTGCCGGGAGGGTCGGTCCTTCTCGTCGGGATCCCGGAGGGCGCGCGCGCCTCGCACGCCGCGAGTCCCGCGCGCCGCAAGGAGATCGGCCTCAAGTGGGTCCGGCGGATGGCGGACGGGGACCTCGAACGGGCCGTGCACCTCGTCGACGCCGGTCATGTCTCCTTCGCCGGGCTCGTCACGGCTCGCTACGACCTCACCGAGTTCGACCGGGCATTCGCTGCCCTCGCAGCACGCACCGAGCTCAAGGTCGTGGTCACGCCGACAGCGGCGGACGACTGAACAAGCACGGACCCGCGGGGAGAGGCGTCAGGCGCCTGTCCCGTTCCCGGGCGGTGCCGTGGATTGGCGGGAGATCAGAAGTGGTGTTCGCAACGTGACGCTTGGCTCGCGCGGAGCCGTCGGGTCCCGGACAGCTTCGATCGCGAGGCGCACGCCCTCCTCGACGATTTCGGCGACAGGCATCCGGAGCGTCGTCAGCGCGGGGTTCGTGTGGCTGGCGAGCAGGATGTCGTCGAAACCGACGACCGAAAGATCCCGGGGCACGACGACACCTCGGCCGTACGCCGCATGGAGCGCGCCGACCGCGAGCGTGTCCGTCGAGGTCATCAGCGCCGTCGGCGGTTCGGCGTGGGCGAGGAGCGCGCGCACTGCCTGCTCGCCGCCGCCGGGCGTGTTGGAGACGTGCTGGACGTAGCCGTCCCGGACGCCCCCGAACCGTTCGATCATGTATGCGGCGTAGGCGGCCTCACGTTCGCGGATGTCACCGAGTGGCCGACCGCTCACGAACGCGATCCGCTCGTGACCGAGTTCGACGAGGTGATCGAGGCCGACCCTCACGCCGACGTCATTGTCGACGTCCACTGTCGGCACTCCGAGCGGACTCGATCCCTGCCACAGTCCCACGACCGGCACGACGAGGTCGGCGAGGTCGCTCAGCAGCCGCGGCTGATCCTGGAGATCGCCCAGGAGGATGATCGCGTCGCAGTGACGTGTCTCGAGGACGGCGGTGAGTGCCAGGGCTTCGTCCGCCCGTCCGCGGGCGTGGCCGAGCACGAGGTTGTAGCCCTGGGCCATGGCCGCAACGGAGAGGGCCTCGACGGCACCGGCGAAGAACGGGTCTGTGATGTCGCGCACGACGGCCCCGAGCAGCATCGTCGGCGCGCCGCGGAGCCCGCGTGCGAGGGGATTGGGCCGGTATCCGAGCTTGCGCGCGGCGATCGTGACGCGCTCGCGCGTTTCGGGCGCGATCGGGACGCGCGTCGGCACGTCGTTGAGGATCCGCGACACGGTGCTCTGCGACACGCCGGCGACGGCCGCGATATCGCGCATGGTCGGCATCGCCCGCGGCCGGACGCGGCGCCATTCGGCCCCGTCTCGATTCGCTCCCACAGGCGCACGTTACATCGGATGCGTGGATACGTTTGCACGCGGACGCACACACGCAGACGTGACGCTACCGGAGCCTTCGTGGGCAGCGCCGCCGCGAGGTCCCGGTATGGCCGCCTCAGGCCCCGGTGAGGTCCTCGGCCATCGGCTTCACGACTTCGATCAGCGTCTGCATCGTCTCGGCGTCGTACGGGGCCGGCAGCTCGGCGATGAACGTGTGGAAGCCGACGCGACGGTAGTCGACGCATCGTCCGGGCCAGCTGCTCGGGCGTGCCCACCCAGACGGAAACGTCGCCCTCCATCCGCGAGAGGGGAGTGCGATTGCGCTCGAGGAGGTCGAGATACGCGCGCTGCGCCTCCTCGGCGGTCGAGCGGATGACCGGCTTGAACCCGATCGATCGGTCGATGGCGTCAGGGTCGCGCCCGACCTCGGCGCAGTGCTCGCGCAGGACCGTGTCCTTGCGCGCAACGGTCTCGGGCGTGCCGAAGAGGTTCCAAATGTCGGCGTATCGGGCGACGAGCCGCAGGGTCTTTCGCTCTCCGGCTCCACCGATCATGACCGGGAGATGCTGCTGCACGGGTAGCGGCGCGATGCGCAGGCCGTCGAACGCGTAGCGACCTCCGGGCTTGCTCGTGACCGTTCCGCCATCGAGCAGGGTCGTCATCGCGGCGACCGCCTCCCCGAGCCAGTCGAGCCGCTGGCCGAATCCTGAGCCGAAGTCGAGACCGAAGGCGGTGTGCTCGCCCTCGAACCAGGCGCCCCCGATTCCCAGGATCGCCCGGCCACCGCTGATGTGGTCGATGGTGACGACCGACTTCGCGACGAGGCCGGGGTTCCGGAAGGTGTTGGCGCCGACGAACAGACCCAGCCGGATCCGGGACGTCGCCTGCGCCAGGGCGGCCATCGCGGCGTAACCCTCGTGGATCGGCTGTTCGCGGTCGCCGAAGATCGCCAGGAGATGGTCCCAGGTCCAGAGGTGCTCGTAGCCGAGCTCCTCGGCTCGGCGGCCGGCCGCGAGGAATGACGGCCAGTCACTCGCCTGGCTCCAGAGGGCGATGCCGAGTGTCAGGTCAGTCATGGGATCTCCGCACTTCGGGCCGTCACACGGTAGTGCAAACGAATGCACACACTCGATTGCACTTTGCTCGCCGTGGTAGTGTACCCGTCGCCGGGCATCGGCAGCAGTGCGAATCGCGGCGGCCCGGTGGGTTCGACAAGAAGGAGCACGGGATGAGGATCCCTCTCAGGTTGCCTGCCCTCGCGTTCAGCGCGATCCTGCTGTTCGCCGCGTGTTCGGCATCGTCGGGGTCGGCCGCACCGACTGCCGGGGCCGCTTCAGCGCCCGCCGCTTCAGCGGCAGCATCCGCGCCCGCCGCGTCCGTAGCCGCTTCCGAAGCCGCCTCCCCGAGCGCGGCCGCTTCTGCCGCCGCTTCCTCCAGCGCGGCCGCCGCCGCGCCGACCCCGGAGCCGGCCACGGCCTGTGCCCAGAGCTCCGACCCGAACGCCATGCAGATGTGGGAGCGCTCGGGTGGCAACAAGGGGATGACGGACATCATCGTGTGCGCGTGGAACGCCGCGAATCCGTCCAAGCCCATCAACCTGAGCTACATCGTCCACACCGAGATGGTGGCGAAGATCGCCCAGGGCATCGCGACCGGCGACGTGCCCGACCTGATGGGCATGGACCTGATCTACGCCCCGCAGTTCGAGAACGCCCAGCAGCTGGTCGACATCACGGACCAGACCAAGGACTGGCCGGAGATCCAGGACGTGAGCCCGGGCCACAAGACCGTCGCCACGTTCGACAACCGCCTGTTCGGCGTCCCGCTCTACGCCGATGTGTCGGCGCTGTTCTACAACAAGGACCTGTTCACCAAGGCCGGACTGGATCCGAACAAGCCGCCGACGAGTCTCGCCGAGGTCCGCCAGTACGCCGACAAGATCACCGCGCTGGGCGGCGGCGTCACGGGCTACTACCTCCCCGGCAACTGCGCCGGCTGCAACATCTTCACGGTCGGGCCGCTGATGTGGGCGTCCGGCGCGACGATCGAGGCCAACAAGTGCGGCGACGAGCCGCTCGTCGGCGACGGCGTCAAGCAGATCGACCAGTGGACCCGCGACATGGTCGCCGCGAAGAACGTCCCCGACAGCGCGCGCGCGGAGACGGGCGCGACCTTCGCCGAGCAGTTCGGGTCCGGCAAGATCGGCATGATGGGCACCGGGAACTTCAACATCGTGCTCGCCCGCGACCAGATGAAGACCCACCCGTTCACGTTCGGCATCAGTCTGCTGCCCGGCATGGAGGCCGGCAAGTACGCCTCGTTCATCGGTGGTGACCTGGTCGTCATCCCGAAGGGCAGCAAGCGCGTCGACGACTCGCTCGCGTTCATGCACTTCCTGCTCCAGGACACGCAGCAGGTCGAGGTGTATGCCAAGGCGCTGAACCTGACCACCCGCACCGACCCGAAGCTCGCTCGACAACCAGTACTACAAGGCGGAGCCGCTCATGGCGGACGTCGCGAAGGCACTCACCGTCGGCCGGACGCCGTACTCGCTGACATTCTTCGAGCAGATCAACGATCCGGCCGGTCCGTGGCTGCAGCAGCTCCAGCGGGCCTACTACACGACCGACGATCTCGACACGGTCATCAAGGACGCCAAGGACAAGATGAAGGCGATCTCCTGCAAGCCCGCGTGATGTAGTCGAACCGGCGAGTGAGAGCCGCGGCGCTCCAGGCGGGCGCCGCGGCTCACCCATCCATCACCATTGGACGTGCCACGGGGCCGTCGTCTCGGTCGACATCACCCTGGAGACAGAATGACCGCCAGCCGCCGTCGAACAATGACCGGGCTGCTGTATCTCACCCCGGCCTTCCTCTTCGTGCTGGTCTTCACGGCGTATCCGTTCGTCCAGATGGTGGCGATGTCGTTCACCAGCTGGTCGCTGATCACGCCGCCCAAGCCCGTCGGGCTCGGCAACTTCACGGCGGCCCTCAACGACAAGCAGTTCTGGATCTCGCTCGGCTACACGATCCGAATACACGATCATGATCACTCCGATCCTGATGGTCGGCGGCTACCTGCTCGCGCTGCTCGTGGCACCGAACTCAGGGCTTCGACGCATGACGCGGGCGATCATCTTCATCCCGGTCGTCATCGGCCTCGGCGTGTCGAGCCTGGCATGGGTCTGGTTGTTCGATCCGACGTTCGGCCTGATCAACCAGCTCCTGTCGGATCTCGGTCTCATCGACAAGCCGATCCAGTTCCTGGGTGTCGACGCGGACCTGTCGACCTGGTCGATCATCGCCTCGGTCGCCTGGAAGGTCCTCGGTTTCGGGATGATCCTGTTCGTCGCCGCGATCCAGGCCATCCCGAACGAGATCAACGAGGCCACGATGGTGGACGGGGCGTCCTTCTGGCAGCGGACCCGTCGCGTGACGGTGCCGCTGACGCGGCGGACGATCCTGCTGGTCACGCTCATCAGCGTGATCGGGTCGCTGCTCGCGTTCGACCAGTTCTACATCATGACCGCCGGCCAGCCGTTCAACCAGACGTCGACGGCAGTCTTCTTCATCTACCTCAACTCGTTCCCATATCTGCACCTGGGGTATGGCGCCGCGCTGTCGCTGATCCTCGCCGCGATCATCCTCGTCTTCACCGTCGTGCAGATGGCGCTGACGCGGCGGAGCGAGATATGACGGCCGTGACGATGCGTCGACCGCTCGCGCGTGCCTGGTCCCGCGTGTGGGCCGGACGGAACCGGTACCTCGTCGGCGCGGTCTGCCTGACGATCTGCGCCTTCATGCTGGCGCCGATCGTCTTCTCCGTGCTCACGTCGCTCAAGACGAGGGCGGAGGCTGCGGCGATCCCACCGACCTACTTCCCGCACGAGTTGAGCCTCGACAACTACGCACGGTTGTGGTCGTACCAGGCAGGTCTGCCGACGTACTTCGGCAACAGCCTCGCGACCGCGCTCATGACGATCGCGTTCACGCTTCTCCTGACCGATCCCGGCGGGCTACGCCCTGGCACGATTCCCGGTCCCGGCCAAGGAGGGCATCTTCGTCTTCCTGCTGCTTGCCTTGATCATCCCGTACCAGGCGCTGCTGACGCCGATCTTCCTGATGTTCGCCTCGCTGCCGATCAAGCTGACGAACACGCTGGTCGGGCTGGCCATCCTCCACACGGCGATCCAGCTGCCGTTCAGCCTGTACATCATGCGCAACAGCTTCGAGGCGGTCCCACGGAGCTGGAAGAGGCCGCGCTCACCGACGGCGGCAACTCGTTCCAGATCCTGCGCTCGATCTTCATCCCGGCCGTCGTGCCGGCGATCGTCACGGTGATGCTGTTCGCGTTCGTGACCTCGTGGAACGAGTTCCTGGGCGCGCTGGTCCTGCTGAGCCGGGCGTCGACGTTCACGCTGCCGCTCATCCTGGCCTCGGCGCGCGCCGAGACCAGCCTGGGCGGCACCGACTGGGGGATGCTCCAGGCCGGGATCACATCGCGATGATCCCGTGCATCGGGATCTACCTGCTGCTGCAGAAGTACTACGTGTCGGGGTTCACCCAGGGGGCGCTCAAATGATGGCGCCGCGAGGGATCGGCGAGGGGCGAGCCGTGAAGCCGGTCCTGCAGGAGCTCGAGGCGTGGTTCGTCACGGGCAGCCAGCACCTCTACGGCGAGGCGGTCCTCGAACAGGTCGACGAGAACGCCCGGCACATCGCGCGCGTGCCTCGACGAGGCGGCGGACGTGCCGGTCCGGATCGTCGCCAAGCCGGTCGTGACCACGCCCGAGGCGATCGCGGCCGTCCTGCGCGAGGCCGACGCGTCGCGCGAACTGCGTCGGCGTCGTCGCCTGGATGCACACGTTCTCGCCGGCCAAGATGTGGATCGCCGGGCTGACCGACCTGCGCAAGCCGCTCGTCCATCTCCACACCCAGTACAACCGCGACCTGCCGTGGTCGGAGATCGACATGGACTTCATGAACCTGAACCAGTCCGCGCACGGCGACCGCGAGTTCGCGTTCATCCAGACCCGCCTGCGCCGCGGCCGCAAGACGGTCGTCGGCCACTGGGAGGACCCGGCGGTCGCGCGCCGACTCGGCGGCGTGGGCGCGGGCGGCGGCCGGCTGGCACGAGGCCCACCGGCTGCGGATCGCCCGGTTCGGCGACAACATGCGTCGAGGTCGCGGTCACCGAGGGCGACAAGGTCGAGGCGCAGGCGCGGCTCGGGTTCTCGGTCAACGGCTACGGCGTGAACGAGCTCGTCGGAGCGGGTCGAGGCCGTCGCCGGACGCCGAGGTCGACGAGCCTCGTGACGGCCTACGAGGCGATGCTACGACGTGGTACCGGCGCTCCGTCGCCGGCGGGGACCGCCACGAGGAGCTGCGGACGGCCGCCCGGATCGAAGGCGGGCTCGCGGCGTTCCTCGACGACGGCGGGTTCGGGCGCTTCACCGACACGTTCGAGGACCTGGGCGACCTCGACCAGCTGCCCGGGATCGGCGTCCAGCGGCTGATGGCCGACGGCTACGGCTTCGGCGCCGAGGGCGACTGGAAGGCAGCCGCGCTCGTCCGCATCCTCAAGGTCATGGCGACGGGGCTGCCCGGCGGGACGTCGTTCATGGAGGACTACACCTACCACCTCGGCGATCCGGTCCCGGAGGTCCTCGGCGCGCACATGCTCGAGGTCTGTCCGTCGATCGCCGGCGGGCGGCCGTCGTGCGAGATCCATCCGCTGTCGATCGGCGGGCGAGCCGACCCGGTCCGGCTGGTGTTCGACGCCGCGCCCGGGCCGGCGCGTGGTCGTCGGCCTGGCCGACCTCGGCGATCGCTTCCGGCTGATCGCCAGCGAGGTCGACGTGGTCGAGCCGGACGCGCCGCTGCCGAGGCTGCCGGTCGCCCGGGCCGTCTGGCGGCCGCGGCCGGACCTCGCGACCGCGGCCGAGGCGTGGCTGACGGCCGGCGGGCCGCACCACACGGCCCTGACGACCAGCGCTCGGGATCGAGGCGCTCGACGACTTCGCCGACATCGCCGACGTCGAGCTCGTGACGATCGACGCGACGACGACGGCCGCCGCAGTTCAAGCGCGAGCTCCGCTGGAACCAGGCCTACTACTTCCTCAAGCGGGGCCGTAGCGATGGATCGTCGCTGACGGCGCGCGGTCGGCCGCCGTCGTGCCGACGGCCGGAGCGACCGCCGCGCCTCCGCGCCGCTCGAGCGCGCCGACGTCACCATGACCGGCGGGTTCTGGGCCGACCGGCTCCGGCAGCAACCGGGAGCGGACGATCCCGCACGGCTTCGACCAGCTGGTGCGCGCCGGCAACCTCCACAACTTCCGGCTCGCCGCCGGCGAGAAGCGGGGCTACCGGGCGCTCGGGAGCATGTTCGACGGCCGTTCCCGTTCCTCGACTCGGACGTCTACAAGTGGCTCGAGGCGGCGGGTTGGGAGTTGGGCCGGGCGCGCGACGCCGGAGCTCGCGCGCGATGGCCGACGAGGCGATCGCGCTCGTCGAGGCGGCCCAACGGCCCGATGGCTACCTCAACACGTTCGTCCAGGTCGCTGAGCCGGCGACGGCCTACCGCGACCTGCCGTGGGGCCACGAGCTGTACTGCATCGGCCACCTCATCCAGGCGGCCGTCGCGTGGCACCGCGCGCTCGGCGACGACCGGCTCCTCCTCGTCGCCGTGCGTGCGGTCGCGTCCGTCGAGCGCGAGCTCGGTCCCGACGGCCGCGACGGGATCGATGGCCACCCCGAGATCGAGATGGCGCTCGTCGAGCTGTACCGGGTCACCGGCGAGCGCCGCTACCTCGAGCTCGCGCGCGACGCTTCATCGAGCGGCGCGGCGCGGGCTCCTCGGGCCGCGGCCGGTTCGGGCGCGGCTACTGGCAGGACCACCTGCCGGTCCGGGAGGCGCCGCGACGTCGCCGGCCACGCGGTCCGCCAGCTGTACCTCGATTGCGGTGCCGTGGACGTCGCGATCGAGCTCGGCGACCGAGGCCTCCTCGACGCGCGTCATGCGCCGCTGGCGCGACATGGTCGCGACCCGGTCGTACCTGACCGGCGGCGCTCGGCAGCCGCCACAAGGACGAGGCGTTCGGCGACCCGTTCGAGCTGCCGCCCGACCGGGCCTACGCCGAGACGTGCGCAGCGATCGCCTAGCGTGATGCTCGCCTGGCGGCTGCTGCTCGCGACCGGCGACCCGGACTGCGCCGACTCGATCGAGCGGACGATCTACAACGGCGATCCTGCCGGCGCTGTCGCTCGACGGCACCGAGTTCTTCTACGTCAACCCGCTCCAGCGGCGGACCCAGCGGGCGCGGGCCGAGCCGCGGCGAGCGGCGCGCGAGCAGCCGTGGTACCCGTGCGCCTGCTGCCCGCCGAACCTGATGCGGATCGTCAGCCGTGGCAGCAGCTCCTCGCGACGACGGACGCGCGGCGGGCGTCCAGGTCCAGCAGTACGCGACGGCGGAGGTCGCCGCCGGCGACGTGCGCCTGGCGCGATCGAGACGGACTATCCGTGGGACGGGCGGGTCAGCGTCACGGATCGCTGGCGACGCCGGACGCGCCGTGGGAGCTGTCGCTCCGCGTCCCGGGCTGGTGCCGGTCGGCAACGATCGCTGTCGCGGACGCGGGCGCGTCGCGACCGGCCACGGGCGGACCGAACGGTCCGCGCGACGCGGGCCTGGCGGGCCGGGCGACACGGTCGTGCTCGAGCCTGGACATGACCGCCCGCGTGACGCGCCCGATGCCGCGGGTCGACGCGGTGCGCGGCTGCGTCGCGCTGGAGCGCGGCCCGCTGGTGTACGCCTCGAGAGCGCGGACCTGCCGGCGGGGATCGAGCTGGAGGACGTCGCATCGCCGCCGGACCGGGCCGCGAGACGGGCGCCCGCGGCCAGACCTCGGGTCCTCGGTGGTCGGGCTGACCGTGTCGGCGCTCGACGCCGCGGCCGGCCCGATCGAGATCCCGGCCGATCCCGTACTTCGCCTGGGCGAACCGCGGCGCCGGCGGGATGCGTGTCTGGATCCCGCGGGCCGTGGCCGTCCGGGACACTCGTGACGACGCTCGCGGCTAAGGGCCAGGTCGCGGAGGCGAACCGCGCGATCGACCGGGCCGGGCTTGTGACGCTCGCGTTCGGCAACGTCGCGGGCGTCGACCGCGACGCCGGCGTGCTGGTGATCAAGCCGAGCGGCGCTGCGCGTGCTCGACGATCCGCGCCCGACGACATCGTCGTGGTGGCCCTCGACGACGGCCGGGTCGTCGGCGGCGAACGCTCCGGCCGTCGACCGACACGCCGACCCATCGGCTCCTCTACCTCGAGTTCCCGGAGATCGGCGGCGTCGTCCACACGCATTCGCTCGTCCGCGGCCGCGTGGGCGCAGGCCGGCCGGCCGATCCCCGCGCTCGGGCACGACCCACGCCGACTACTTCCGCGGGCCGGTCCCCGTGAGCCGGCAATGCGAGGCCGACGAGATCGACGGCGACTACGAATGGGAGACCGGCCGGGTGATCGTCGAGACGCTCCGCGAGCACGGCCGGACGCGCGGAGGATTCGCCGGCGGTGCTCGTCGCGTCCCACGGCCCGTTCACCTGGGGCGCGTCGCCGGCGGCCGCGGTCGAGGCGGCGATCGCCCTAGAGGCGATCGCGCCGATCGCCTGGCGGACGCTCGCAGATCGACCCGCGACGCCGGCGAGTCGCGGACGAGCTGCTCGCCCGCCATTTCGACCGCAAGCACGGCCCGACCGCCTACTACGGCCAGCCGCCGCCAAGGGTCGAGCGCCGGTGAGGACGGCGATCGGGGTGGACTTCGGGACCGAATCGGGGCGGGCGGTCCTCGTCGACCTCGCCAGCGGCGCCGAGCTCGCGACCGCTGTCCACGCCTACGCCAACGGCGTGATCGATGCCCGCCTGCCGGCGCCCGACGACGACGTCTTGCTCGAGCACGACTGGGCGCTCCAGGATCCCGCCGACTACGTGGCGACCATCCAGGCGACGGTCCCGCGGCTGCTCGCCGAGACCGGCGTCGCGCCGGAGGACGTCGTCGGCCTCGGCATCGACTTCACCGCCTGCACCATGCTGCCGACGACCGCCGACGGGACGCCGCTCTGCGAGATCCCGGAGCTACCGCCGCGAGCCGCACGCCTGGGTCAAGCTCTGGAAGCACCACGCGGCCCAGCCCGAGGCCGACCGGATCACGACTACTTCGGCCGTGGCGCCAACGACGTCATGCGGCGGCTTCGCGCGGCGAGGTCGTGGCGCCCATGACATCAGCCTGCGAGAGGTCGAAATCACCGATCGCGTAAATCGCGAGCCGAGCTTCGTCGCTCGGCGTCTTCCGACGCCTCCAGGACGGCGATGTCGACCGGACGCACCATCGATCGGTGCCGGCGCGTGAGCGCGGGGCGGCCGTACGATGGCCGAACTCGACACGAAGGACCGCGACCGGCTGCGCAGCAACCAGTTCGCGTACGTCGATCGGGCAGGGGAGGAGCACCTCCCGATCCACGACGCCTCACACGTTCGCAACGCGATCGTCCGGTTCGATCAGACCGGGTTCGAGAGCATGGCGGCGAAGGAGCGGGCTCGCAAGAGAGATCCTGGCCGCGGCGAAACGGTTCGACATCGAGGTCGAGCCCGACGCCAACGTGATGGAGCGCACGACCTCGCTGCGAGCCACCCGGACGAAGCGGGGCCTTCGCGGCGGCAAGAAGTCGTTCCAACTGAGATCGGGCGGCGAGCAGCCTAACCGCGGGCTCGAAGCTCCCGGCGCATGACCTTGCCGGTGGCGGTGATCGGCAGGGCATCGAGGTACTCGATCTCGCGCGGGTACTCGTGCGCGGCCAGGCGCGCTGCGGACGTAGGCCTGGAGCTCCGCCGTCAGAGCATCCGACGCGGCACGCGCCCCGGGGCCAGGACGACGAAGGCCTTGACGATCTGGGTCCGGACCGGGTCCGGGATGCCGACGACGGCGGCCATCGCCACGGCCGGGTGGCGGAGCAGGCAGTCCTCGACCTCGCCCGGGCCCGATCCGGTAGCCGCCGCTCGTGATGACGTCGTCGTCGCGGGCCTGGTACCAGAGGTAGCCGTCCTCGTCGGCGCGACCCAGATCGCCCGTCCGCATCCAGTCCCCGGCTGAACTTGTCGCGCGGTGGCCTCCGGCCGGTCCCAGTAGCCGAGGAACATCACCGGGTCCGGGCGGCGGACCGCGATCTCGACCGACCGTCTCCGGGCGGCGACGGCCGCGCCGTCGTCGTCGACGATCGCGACGTCGTGGCCGGGCACCGGCCGGCCCATCGAGCCGGGCCGGACCGAGCATGATCCCGGCGCTGTTCGCGACGACGAGGTTGCATTCGGTCTGGCCGTAGAACTCGTTGATCGTCACGCCGAGGGTCTCCCGGCCCCATTCGAGCAGCTCGCCGCCCAGCGTCTCGCCGCCGCTCCCGACCGACCGCAGCGCCAGGTCCGACGGCGGCCGGGCGCCCGACCGGCGGATCAGCTTCAGGGCGGTCGGCGGCAGGAACGACGTTGCGGACGCGATGGCGCGCCATCAGGTCGAGCGCGCGCTCCGGGTCGAACTTGCGCGTCGCGGTGCGCGAGGACCGGGCAGGCCCCAGTGCCAGGCCGGGAAGAGGACGTCGTACAGGCCGCCGATCCAGGCCCAGTCGGCCGGCGTCCAGAACAGGTCGCCGGGCTGAGGCGGGAAGTCGTGCGGAAGCAGCACGCCCGGGCAGGTGTCCGAGGAGGAAGCGGTGGGCATGGAGCGCGCCCTTGGGCGGCCCGGTCGTGCCCGACGTGTAGATGATGATGGCCGGGTCGTCGGCGGCCGTCGGGACGGTCCGGAAGTCCGGCGATGCCGGCGCGCAGTGGCGCGGCCGAAGTCGAGGGTGCCGTCGATGCCGCCGCCGCCGACGACGATCGACCGTCCGGAGCTCGGGCAATCGGTCCCGGATCTCGGCGACCTTCGGCCAGTTCGCGACGTCGGTCACGATCGCGACCGCGCCTGAATCGGCCAGCCGGTACTCGATGCGCATCCGGACCGAACAGCACGAACAGCGGGACGGCGATGAGCGCCCGCGCGGTAGACGGCCAGGTGGGCGATCGCCGTCTCGGGGACCTGCGGGAGCAGGATCGCGACGCGATCGCCGGGCCTCAGGCCGTGCGCGGCGAGCACGTTCGCCAGCCGGTTCGACGCGTCCCGGAACTCGGCGAAGCTCATCCGCCGGACGCGTCCCGCCTCGTCCTCGACGATCAGTGCCGGTCGCGTCCGGGCCGTGCGGCCGCGTGGCGGTCGACGGTGTCGGACGGCGATGTTGTACCGGGCCGGGATCTCCCATCGGAAATCGCGTCGGAGCTCCTGCCAGGTGGTCATCGAAGCGATCGTCCGCGGGCGAACGAGATGGCGCTGTTCACGGTGATACTTACCCTACCCGGCGCTGTCCCGACGGACGTCGAGTCGCGCGCGGGCATCGGGGTCTGGCGGTCGGTCACTGGAGGGTAGCAGGTGGTCAGCGGTCGCCATCGGGTCCTCGTCGGAGGGTTCTCCCACGAGCTCAACAGCTTCGTGCCCGGCGTGTCCACCACGGAGGTCCTCGCCCGGGCAGGCGCGATCGTCCACGGCGACGATATCTTTGGCCCGGCCGCCGGAGAGGGCCTCGAGCGGCATGCGATCGCCGACGTGGCCGCCGAGACCGGCGTCACCCTGATCCCCTCGACCTACATGTTCGGCCGGGTCGGTCCGGTCGTCGCCGACGACGCCTATGCGCCGATCCGCGAGAGCATCCTCTCCGCGCTCCGCCAGCACCGCGACGACATCGATGGCGTGATGCTTCCCCTTCACGGTGCGATGGCGACCGAGTCGATCGATGACACGGAGGGCGACATCCTCAGCGCGGTGCGCGAGATCGTCGGGCCGGACATACCGATCGCCGCCTCCTTCGACATGCACTGCCACGGCACCGCACTGATGGCCGCGAACGCAAACACGCTCGTCGGCTACCGGACCTGCCCCCACACCGATTACTACGGGACCGGGGAACGCGCGATGCGGATCCTGGTCAGGGCGATGGACGGTGAGATCCGGCCGGTCGTCTCCATGCGCAAGATCCGGATGACCGCCTCGTCCGAGCATCACGACACCAACCACGGGCCGATGGTCGAGGTCCAGGCGATGGCCCGCGAGCTCGAACGAGAGCCCGGCGTGCTCGACGTGACGGTCTTCGCGACGCAGCCCTGGATGGACGTGCCGGAGCTCGGCTGGAGCGTCATGGTCACGACGGACGCGGCGCCGGAGGTCGGCCAGGAGGTGGCCGACCGGCTCGGTCGCTTCATCTGGGAACGGCGGCGAGGCCTTCCGGGTGGAGAAGACTCCGGTGCGCGAGGCGGTCGCCACGGCTCGGGCCAGCACGGCCTTCCCGGTCGTCCTGTCGGACAGCGCCGACACCACGACCGGCGGCGGGAACGGCGACGGGAACCTGCTGCTCGCGGAGCTGTTGCGCGACGAAGCCGGCGACTCCGCGATGCTGGCCCTGACCGACGCTGCGGCCGTGGACCGCTGTTTCGAGGCCGGGATCGGTGCGGAGGTGACCCTCCAGGTGGGCGGATCGCTCACCCCCGCGTTCTTCTCCCCGATCACTCTGACCGGCCGGGTGATCACGCTCGCCGACGGCCGGTACGACACCGAGCTGCCGATCTCGCCGACCGACGTGCGCCGCATCGCGGTCGTCGAGCACGGCGGCCTCCGGGTGGTGCTGACCGCCGAGAAGGCGCCGCAGCTCGACGAGAGCATCTTCCATCGGGCCGGACTCTGGCCGCGCCACGCCCGGATCGTCGGGGTCAAGTCGGCCGGCGGCTTCCGGGCCGCATACGACCCGTTCGCCGCCGCCATCTATTACGTCGACACACCGGGGCCGGCCGACAGCGACCTCACCCGGCTGCCGTTCCACAGGATCGACCGGCCGCTGTGGCCGTTCGACCCCGACCTTGACGAGCCGTGGGATGGCGCCGGGCGCTGATGGCCCGAACGCCGCTCATCCGGGCGATCCGGACAACTACCGTCCACGTCACCCCGCGAACGAACTGGGTCTTCGTCATCGTCGAGACCGACGACGACCGGACCGGGGTGGGTGAGGCGACGCTCGACGGTCACGAGGCGCAGGTCCTCGCCGAGGTCGCGGCCGCCGCGCGGGCGCTCGTCGGCACGCCGGCCGTACCGTCCGCCCCAGCGCTCCGCCCACACCCTGCCGCCTTCGGCGGGATGGCTCACAACGCGGCGATCAGTGCGATCGAGCAGGCGCTCTGGGACCTGCTCGGGCAGCGCCTCGGTGCGCCCGTCTCCGAGCTGCTGGGTGGCCCGGCCGACGGCAGCGTCCGCCTGTACGCGAACGTCAACCGGGCGATCCTCGGGAGCCGGGCGCCCGAGGCGTTCGCGGCCGCCGCCCGGGCCGCCGCCGATGCCGGATTCGATGCGGTCAAGGTGGCCCCGTTCGACGGCCTCCGCTGGGAGCCCGAGCAGGATCGCGCCGCTCGCCGCCTCATCGACGCCGGTCTTGCCCGCATCGGCGCGGTCCGAGACGCTGTGGGCCCGGAGGTCGACGTGCTGATCGACTGTCACGGTCGCTTCAATCCGCGGACTGCGATCGTTGGTCGTCCGCGAGATGGAGGCGATCGACCCGTACTGGATCGAGGCGCCCGTCCCGGAGCGCGACCTCGAAGGCTGGCGTCGCGTCCGCGATTCCACCAGCGCACGGTTGGCCGGCGGCGAGTTCCTGGTCGGCCTCGAGGCGCACCGCCGTTTCATCGAGGCGACCGGGGTGGACGTGGTCATGCCGGACGTCAAGTACTGCGGCGGCATCGGCGGGCTTGCGCAGGTGACGGCGCTGGCGGCGTCGTTCGGCACCGAGGTCGCCCCGCACGACCCGAGCGGGCCGGTAGCCACGGCGGCGACGGCGCATGCCGCGCTGGCATCCGCGACGCCCCAGATCGTCGAGTTCGCGTGGGGAGAGACGTCGTGGCGCTCGGAGCTCGTCGGTGGCCGTGAGACGGTCGAAGGTGGCAGGATCTGGCTCGACGGCCGGCCCGGTCTTGGCGTTGCTCTCGATGAGGCATTCGCCGCCGGCCATCCCTTCGAGGAGACGCCGGTCTCGGCCGACCTCTGGGAGCGCTCGATCCATCGTCGCCACCGATCGGGCCGAGCCACACCTATCCTCGCTGACTCTGGTGCCAGCATCGGATTCCGCACATGGCCTGTCATTAGCCGATGGTCCCCGAACGGCCCGCCCTTGGTTAGTGACGTGGATTCTGCTGAGGGCATCGCCACGAGGCGGAGTCGCGCCTAAGCGGCACGCAGAAACCACCGAGGTCTGCCGATCTTCTTGGTAAGCGTCGGTGCAGTGCTGGATCAGATGCTGGCACCATCATCGGCGAGCCCAGGGCCTTACCAACGAAGCGACTCCCAGCCACCCTCCGCGGCGACGCCAGGTCGAAAGTCGCCGACGCGGAGCAGAGGGCCGTCGTCGCCGTCCGGGGCGGGGAGCCGTGCCGTATCACGGTCAGGTGCCTGGTCCACATCGCGGCGAATCGTCGCCTGGTCGCACGCTCATCCGCCGATGCGCACAGCTTCGCAGGTTCGAGCGTCGGATGGGTACACGCGCTGCCCGAATGCATCGAGGCTCAGGGTCAGCCGTCCGACGCTTGGGTCGATGTGCCGGCCGGCGGCGCCTCGTTCCCAGCTCTCAGCGGCCGAGCCCCCGGTCGAGGTTCCCGAAGAGGGCCCGCAACCGGTCGCGCTCGCCGGCGGGAAGCGCTCCGCGTTCGATCGCCGCGACGTTCTCGGCGAGGTGCGCGGGATCGAAGGTCCCGGTCAACACGGTCGAGACACCCGGATGCCCGACGACGTAGCGGTAGCAGGCCGCCTGGACCGACGCGGTCCCGTCGTGCACGAGCCAGCCGAGCGGATCATCGTCGGCAAGCGCACCGGGGTCGATGTCGCCGCTCGCCTTGAGCTCCGCGACAAGGGTCTGGAGGGACTCGCGTGACGCCAGCGCCCGCCGGACCGCGGCCATGACGACCACCCCGACGCCCGACACGGCCGCTCGCGGAAGGACCTCCCGTTCGGCGTTCTGATGCAGGACGTTGTAGCCGACCATCAGGACATCGATCCGCCGGTCATCCAGGGCCCGCAGGAGCGTCTCGTGGTGCGGATCGTCGCCGGCGAACGATTCGGTGACACCGATGGCGCGGATGCGACCGGCGTCGCGCGCGCGGACGAGGACCGGCAGATGCGTCTGGCCGACCTTGTCGAGGTCGACGGCTTTCAGCGCGTGCACCTGGTACACGTCGATGACATCGGTGCGGAGGCGGCGCAGGCTGCGCTCGATGGCGGCCTCGACATCGGACGCCGTGAGCATCGTCCCGTTCGGAAAGCGCGGCTGGTACTTCGTCGCCAGCAGATAGTCGCTTCGTGCTATGCCCTCGAGCGCGTCGGCCAGCAGCACCTCGGCCTCGCCGTACGCTGCCGCCGTGTCGAAGTAGTCCACTCCGAGGTCCAGGGCGGCACGAACGATCGTCCGAGCCTCCCCGGGCCCCGAGCCCCGCGCCTGCCCGAACACATTCGCCCCGCCGGTGCCGAGCCCGAGCGCCGGGACCCGCAGGCCCGTGCGTCCGAGCGGTCGGTGGTCCATGGCCATTGCCTCCGTCGCGATCGATTCTGGGACGAGGCTTTCTCACAAGGAACCCGGATCCGTGAGCAACGCGTCGAGCCGGCCAGAGTTCGCCGCGTGGGGAGCGAGGTGGGTCCGGGCATATGTCGATCTCGAACCGGTCGCGGAACTCCGCGGCGCGCATCGCCCGGTCGATCGCGCGCATCTCCTCGTCGAGCCGGAGCGGGTCGGTGTCGACCGGATTGGCCGCCATAAACAGGATCCTGACCGGCCGCTCGGGCTTCGTATGTCTGGCCGCCGGAGGTCGGCCGCCACCGCCGATGTCGACCCCGGCGAGCTCGCCTCCCGGCGGGACGTCGTGGGCCTCGATGCGCACCTTCGTGACATCGCCACCTTGCCCTGCGGCGAGGCGCACCCCGGCGAGGTAGCCGCGAACGTCGTTGACGACGATGTTGACGTCGTTCACGCGGACCGGACGGGCGGCCTCGCCGGCGAAGGTGATCGATGTCCCGAGTGCCGCCTCGATGACCTCACGCAGGGCGGCGATCGATGCCCGGGCGGCCGGGTCGTCGGCGGTCAGCTGGCCCGTCGTGACCCGCTCGACATCGGCGCGCAGGTCCTCGAGGCTGAGGATGGTGTCTCCGTTGGGCGTCGATGTGCCCGGTTGCGCGGTGCCGACGGTGACCTGGGCGGGCGCTGGAACAAGGACCGGGGGCGGCGCGGCCGGATCCCGGCGCCGGGCACGCCACGAGTCGAGCACCTTGCCGGCCTGGTCGTAGAGGAACCTCGCCCCCTCCTCAAGCACCACCTTCGCGATGCCGATGAGCATCACCTCGGCCGCCATGGCCGGCCTCCCTCGCCGAGACGGGGAAGTCGAAGGACCCGTTCGCAATCTTGGCCGATCTCGGCGAGGAAGCCGTCGTCGGATTCGCCCATCTGCTCCTCTTCCGGCCTGGTAGACACCATCTTGCGCCCGCGAACGCGACGTTCCAAGGGCGAGCATCGGCTGGTCCCGGCTCCGCGTCGACTGCGTCACAGCTAAACGGTACCGGGCCGCCGGACCAGCGCCCGACGCCCGTCCGTTGAGCGGACGCGCGAGCGGATGGTTAGCAGCGGTTGGTTGCAAGCTGGATAGCATCAGAGCCGGGCACCCGCTGACGGGATACCCGGCTCGTGCGTGAGTCCGACGACGGCAGACGCCGACGGACGCTAACGGACCCTCTAGAAGATTTCCGCCCGGGCATAAACCCTTGAAGCTCGGCACACCAACCCACGAATACCAGTCGGCGCGGTGGGTCGTACGGCCGACGACCGTGGCGCCCCCGGCACCGTACCAACGGATGACCACGACTACGCGGTATTGGTTCGCCGCGCTGCCCGCGAATGCCCGTGTGATCGGGCTGAAGTTCGCAATCTGGCCGTCCGTCGCCGTTCGCTTCTGCACCGCGCTCGTAACGACATCCGTCCAGCGTGTCGATGCGGGCGTTTGCTTCTGGACGCGGAAATTCCACGAGACCCACTGCGTGTCGACACGGTTCGTCGTGTTCTTCGCGAAGGCAAGAGGGTCGCGCACGCGAATCGAACTGATGACGTTCGAATTGTTGTACGTGCATCTGACGCCGGCGTATTCCGCACTGTCCGCGAGGTAATGGGCCCCGTACGCCCCTTCATGCGTGACGCCAGTGTCGGCCGACGCACCGACCGCTCCGCCGAGCGAAGCCCCGAGCCCGGCAGCCAGCGCTAGGGCGATCCACCGCTTACGGCTGAGTTTACGCATACAGTCCTCCCTCCGACTGTCCACGCATCTCCTGCAAAGCGCGATGCCGTGTGCTGCACCGACGGTATACGAGTGGTCAAACGCGCCTGCCCAGCCAACCGAACGACCTTCGGGACGCACCGTCGCTTTCTAGGCCGTCCGAAGGTCGGAGGCCTGACCCCGAAATCCGAGACGCCACGGCGCAAGGGGTCATCGTCGCGCGCTTCAGCGGGCGAGTCACCGCGACACTATCGCCTGATCGTGTGCCTACGCACCATCGAGCCCAGCCGTGACCGGCCCAGAGCCTATCCAAGCAAGACCAACTCGCCTGGGCTAGCTCGGCAAATCCCCGCCCAAATCAGGATGCATGCGACGGGCGTGATCCGCCGGAACACTGGGTCACCTCGTCGCTGGCCGTAGACCACCGCCGCGATGTGGCCCTCGACGGAATCCACGGACAATCCGTCGTCGCCCAGCCTGCATTTCATGGCGTCGCCGCGATCCGCACGGCCTCCTCTGCGAACGAGGAGAGCGACCGCCTCTTCGAACACGACCCACGGCAACAGAGGTTGTGCCCCGAGGTTGTTGACCGCAATCCCCTCCGCGGTGATCTCGGCAGTGAAGCCGCCCCCTTTGAGGAGAGGCACGCGGGCCGACGGCCCATCCTGTTCAAATCGGCGCTTGATCGTGTCAACAACATTCACGACATCATTCCGCTGAAGCTCGGGAGCTGACGCGCGCGTCGTATCGGTGAGATTCGAATGCGAGCTCCGCCTTCCACTCGGCGACGTAGGTTCGCGCTCGGCCGACGATCTCGGCGGGTACTGACCAAGCTCGGGCGCGGATAGGCCCCAATACGCCCCAGCCGACATGTCGATGTCGGCGACAGCCGCCCCTAGAGCGCCTGCATCGTCCACCGCAACGGCAACGTGAGCTCGCCTCGAGGCATCGGCAAGCCGTTCGTCGGTGCATCTCCTGAGCGAGATGCATCGATTCGCACTCGATTCCCTGCCACCTACGAATCTCGCCGCTAGGGGCCGCGGGTTGCCGCCGCGCGCCGGGCCAACGTACCATGTGGACCAGTAAGTGAACCCGCGTCTCATGATACGGAGAAGGACGTCCCATGACCTCGGTCCCTCTGGCGGGCGGCACGGGCGAGCTGGGCGCGCGCGGCGGCATCGATCCCATCCGCTTCGAGGTCATCCGCAACGCCCTGACCGAGATCGCCGAGGAGATGGCTGCGAGCCTCCGTCGAAGTGCGTATTCGACCAACATCAAGACGCGCGCTGACTTCTCGTGCGCCTTCTTCGACGCGAAGATGCGGGCCATCGCCCAGTCGTTCGCGCAGCCCAGCCACCTCGGCTCGCTGGTCCGGCTCGTCCCGGCCGCGGTTGCCGACTACGGTCCCGAACGGATGGGACCGGGCGACGCGATCCTGGTCAATCACCCGTACATCGGCGGCGGGCATCTCAACGACGTGACCCTCATCGCCCCGTTCACGTACGAGGGCGAGGTCCTGGGCTACGTCGCCTGTCTCGCCCATCACGTGGATGTCGGTGGCGGCGCGCCCGCCAGCGTGGGGGCGTTCCAGGAGGTGTTCCAGGAAGGGGTCATCATCCCGCCGGTCAAGCTGGTGGAGAACGGCGTCATCGTCACCGACATCTACCGGCTGATCCTCGAACAGATCCGGTCGAAACGGGAGACGGCGGGCGACCTCCGGGCGCAGATCGCCTGCAACAACACGGGAGTCCGGCGATTGTCGGGCCTGGTCGACCAGATGGGGGCCCGGGCCTTCGAGGACTACCTCGACGAGCTCGTGGCCTACACCAGCCGCCGCACCCTGGCGGCCATCGCCCGCCTGCCGCGCGGCTCCTTTGCGGCGACGGGACTGGTCGACACCGACGGATTCTCCGACGAGCCCGTCCGGCTATCGGCGCGATTCACGGTCGAGGACGACGGCGTGCTGTTCGACCTGACCGGCTGCGACGAGCAGCGCCGGGCGCCGGTGAACTCGACCTACGCCCAGACGTATTCGAACTGCGCGTACGTCCTGAAATCCCTGATCGACCCCGACATCCCGGTCAACGACGGGTTCTACCGGCACGTGCGCGTCCTGGCGCCCCCCGGCACGGTCGTCAACGCCACCCATCCCGCGCCGGTGGTCGGCGGCTGGGAGACCGCGATGCGCGTGGTCGAGACCCTCTACGTGGCGGTCTCGCAGGCACTGCCCGAGCGCGTGCCGGCAGGCTCGAAGGGGATGATCTGCCACGTCGGCTTCGGTGGCCGGAACCCGCGCGATGGCGAGCTGTTCGCGTTCCTCGAGACGGTCGCCGGCGGGATTCGGCGGTCGCGCCTCGTCCGATGGGCCCGACGCCGTCCAGCCCCATCCGCAGAACACCGAGAACGCGCCCGTCGAGGAGACCGAGATCAACTACCCGGTCAGGATCCTGCGCTACGAGCTGATCGAGGAATCCGAGGGGCCGGGAACCTACCGCGGCGGCCTTGGGCTGCGCAGGGACTACACCTTCGAGGACGACGTGTCGTTCACGATCCTCGCCGACCGCGACAAGTGGGGCCCATCCGGACTGTTCGGTGGCGAATCGGCGGCCCCGGCGCGGTACATCCTGGACCCCGACGCCGGCGCGACACCGGTCAGCTCGAAGACCACGCTCTCCCTCCGCGCCGGCGACGTCGTGAGCATCCAGTCGTGCGGTGGCGGCGGATACGGGCCGCCGGACCGGCGGGATCCGGGGGCCGTCCTGCGCGACGTGCTCGACGGCCGGATCTCGGCCGGCCGGGCAGAGGACCGCTACCGCGTCGCGGTGGACGTCGAGGCGGGATCGGTGGACCTCGCCCGGACCAGAGGCGCTCCGCAACGGCGCGGAGCCGGTCTAGGTGGCCCACCGGCTGGGGGTGGACATCGGTGGCACGTTCACCGACGCGATCCTGATCGACGAGGAAACGGGCCGGTCCCGGATCAGCAAGGTCCCGACGACCCCCGGCGACCCGAGCGAGGGATTCCTGCACGCGACGGACCGGATCCTCGCGTCGGCCGGAACGGACCCCGGCTCGCTGCGCTACGTCGTGCATGGCACGACCGTCGCGACCAACGCCATCATCCAGCGTCGGATCGCCCGGACGGCACTCATCACGACCGAGGGGTTCCGCGACGTCCTCGAGATCGGCCGGCAGATCCGTCCATCCCTGTACGACATCGGGTTCCAGAAGCCCGTGCCCCTCGTCCCCCGGTCGCTGTGCTTCGGCATCCCGGAGCGGCTCGACTTCCGCGGCGAGGTCCTGCGGCCGCTCGACGAGGAGGCCGTCCGGACGGTGGCCTGCACGTTGCGCGAGCAGCAAGTGGAGTCGGTCGCGGTCTGCCTGTTGCACGCATACGCCAACGGAGTCCACGAGCGTCGGATCGGCGAGATCCTCGCGGATGAGCTGCCCGACGTCGCCGTCTCGCTGTCGTCGAACATCGTTCCGGAGTTCCGGGAGTACGACCGCGCGAGCACGGTCGTGATCAACGCCGGTATCCAGCCGATCGTCCAGGAGTACCTCGGGTCCATCGAGGAGCGGCTGCACGCCCGAGGTGTCGGCGCGGAACTGCTCGTCATGCAGAGCGGCGGCGGGGTCCTGACCTTCGAGAGCGCCGGCGAACGGCCCGTCTTCATCGTCGAATCGGGGCCCGCGGCCGGGGTGATCGCGGCGAGCCATCTCGCCCGGACCATCGGCCTCACCGATGCGATCTCCTTCGACATGGGTGGCACGACCGCGAAGGTCGGGCTCGTCCGGGGCGGCACGCCGCAGGTCACGAGGCAGTACCACGTCGGCGCCGTGGCCCAGCCGGGGGCCGGTGCGGCGCGTGGCTCCGGCTACCCGATCCGGACGCCGGTCATCGAGCTCGCCGAGATCGGCGCCGGCGGCGGGTCGATCGCGTGGGTCGATACGGGCGGCGCCCTGCGGGTCGGTCCGGTCTCGGCCGGCGCGGAACCGGGACCGGCATCCTACGGGCAGGGCGGCACGGAGCCCACGGTCACCGACGCCAACCTCGTCCTCGGCAGGCTCAGCGCCGAGTCGTTCCTCGGCGGCGAGCTGCATCTCGACGTCGACGCCGCCAGGCGGGCGATCCGAGAGCGCTGCGCCGACCCCTCGGGCTCGACGTCGTGACCGCCGCCTTCGGCATCGTGGAGATCGCCAACGCGGCCATGGCCAGCGCCCTGCGTCTGATGTCCGTCCAGCGCGGGCTGGACCCGCGCGGGTTCGGGCTGGTGGGGTTCGGCGGGGCGGGTCCGGTCCACGTCAACCGGCTGGCGGCCGAGATGGGCATCGTCCGCACGATCGTCCCGCCCAGCCCGGGCACGTTCTCGGCCCTGGGTCTGCTCATGAACGACCTGCGCCACGAGTACTCACAGACGTTCCTGCGGCGCACTGCCTCGGCCGACGTCGCGGCGATTGCGATCGACGTTCGCGCGCCTCGAGGCGGACGGCCGGGCGATGCTTCGTCGCGAGGGAGTGGACGACGCCGACGTCGTCGTCGAGCGGCATGCGGAGATGCAGTACGTCGGCCAGAGCTACGTGTTGCCGATCGCGCTGCCGCCCGGCGCTCTTCAGCCGGACGACCTCGCGGCCGCAGAACGAGACTTCCACGCGGCGCACGAGCGGGCGTACGGCTTCGCGGCGCCTGCCGAGCCGACCGAGATCGTCAACCTGCGCCTCGCGACGATCGGGCGGATCCCCGCGTGGGTGCCGAACACCATCGGCCGCGAAGCGCCCGCGGTGCAGCCGAAGGCCGTTCGCGACGTCTATTTCGCCGAGGCGGGCGGCTTCGCCCCGACGCCGATCTTCGAGCGCTCCCTCTTCCACGAGGCAACCGTCCTGACCGGCCCGGCCATCGTCGAGGAGATGGACTCGACGACGGTCATCCATCCAGGCTATTCGGGCCCATCCCGACCGCTGGGGGAACCTGGTGATCGGGCCGGCTGGAGTGGAGGAACCTCGATGAGACTCGCCGCGATGGGCATCCTGCACGAGACGAATACGTTCTCGACCAGCCCGACCGACGACGAGGCGTTCGCGCACAGCACGATCAGCGGCGCGCGCGGCGATCTGCTCGGCGAGCGAGGTCTGGGAGGTCTACGGCCCGACCGGCATCACGATCGCCGGGTACATGGATGCCGACGCGTTGCCCGGCGTGGACGTCGTCCCGATCGGCTTCGCCAGCACGCACCCGGGCGGGACATGGCCGGCGGCGACGTTCGAGCGGATCGCTGGCGGACAGTTGGCCCGCCTGGCCGCCGAGGGGCCGTTCGATGGCGTGTTGATGGCCCAGCACGGCGCGATGGTGGCCGAGGGCTATCCCGACGCCGATGCCGAGTTCATCCGCCGGGTTCGGGCGATCGTGGGTCCCCGGGTGCCGATCGGCAACGTCATGGACACCCACGGCAACGTCTCGCCGGCGCAGGTCCATGCCGCCGACATCACGCTCCTGTGGCGGACCAATCCGCACATGGACTGCCGCGCTCGAGGTCTCGAGTGCGCGCGGCTCGTCGCGCAGACGGTCCGCGGCGAGATCGAGCCCGTGCAGGCGGTCATCAACCCTCCGATGGCGGCCAACATCCTCGCCCAGAACACAGACGACCAGCCGATGCGCGGGCTCCTGGACCAGGCCGCGGCACTCCCCGAGACGATGCCCGGCCTTCTCGACGCCAGCATCGGCGAGGGATTCCCGTACGCCGACGTCCCGCACATGGGGATGGCGCTGGTCGCGGTGGCGGACCGCGACGTGACCGTGGCCGAGCAGGCGGTCCGCACGCTGGCGGAGGCGACCTGGGAGCGCCGCCAGGAGTTCGATCCGCGTGGGGTGTCCGTCGCGGACGCGGTGCGTCTCGAGCGCGGCGACGCGGCCGGCCCGATCGTCCTGCTCGACGTGGGCGACAACATGGGCGCCGGCACGCCGGGCGATTCGACGTTCATCCTCGAAGGGCTTCTCCAGAACAGGCGGACGGGCTGGCTGCTGACCGTCCACGATCCGGCCGCGGCCGCAGCGTGCGTGGCCGCCGGCGTCGGTGCCGAGGTGCGGCTCGAGGTCGGTGGCAAGTTCGACGAGCGCCACGGGACGCCGCAGCCGATCTCGGGCCGCGTCCGGGTCCTGTCCGACGGCAAGTTCAAGGCCTACGACGAACGGGTCCACGCCGGACACAAGGCGTTCGACGGCGGCACCACCGCGGTCGTGGACACCGATGGCGGCGGGACCGTCCTGCTGACCAGCCTGCCGATCATGACGATGAGCCTGGACCAGCACTACTCGGTCGGGGTCAACCCGTCCCGCTACGACCTCGTCGTGGCCAAGGGGGTCATGTCACCCCAGCCGGCCTACGGACCGATCGCGTCGCGGATGGTCTACGTCGACACGCCGGGCATCTCGACGGCCGACATGCGCTTCCTCGGGCATGAGCATCGCCGTCGTCCGATGTTCCCGTTCGAGCCGGACACGTCCTGGTCGCCGGGCGACTGAGCCCCGGTGCCCGAGGCGATGAGCATGGAACCTGCGATCCGCGGCACGGTCCAGACGGTGCTTGGTCCGGTGGACCCCGCGTCCCTCGGGATCACGATCCCGCACGAGCACCTGCTGATCGACCTCGGCCCGCGGTTCATGGAGCCCGACTCCGAGGAAGGCCGGGCCCTCGCCCGCCAGCCGGTCTCGCTCGAGAACCTGTCCTGGGTGCGCCGGAACTACCTCAGCAGCCTGGACAACATCAGGCTGACCGACGAGCGCGTCGCGATCGAGGAGGCGTCGCTGTTCCGGCGTGCCGGGGGCGGCACCATCGTGGACGCAGGAAGCATCGGGATCCGGCCGGACCCGTTCGGCCCTCCAGCGAATCTCGCGGGCGACCGGACTCCACGTCGTCGCGGCGACCGGCTACTACACCGAGGACTTCCACCCGCCCGACATGGACGCCCGGACCGAGGACGAGCTCACCCGGGAGATCGTGCGGAGACCTGCGCGACGGGATCGGCGAGACCGGGATCCGGGCCGGCATCATCGGCGAGCTGGGCTGCTCGTGGCCGCTCCACCCGAACGAGCGCAAGGGCCTGCGCGCCGCTGCCCGGGCACAGCGCGAGACCGGCGCGCCGATCACGGTCCACCCGGGCCGCGACCAGGCGGCGCCGTTCGAGATCCTCGACGTCCTGGTCGAAGCCGGCGCGGACGTCCGGCGGGTCGTCATGGGCCACGTCGAGCGGACCGGGTTCGACGTGCCGACGCTGCTGCGACTCGCCCGGACCGGCTGCTACGTGGAGTACGACTGGTTCGGCGAGGTGCTGTCGATGCACCCGACGGGGCCTGTCGATGTGCCGAGCGACGCCGAGCGGATCGACCGGATCCGGCTCCTCATCGACGAGGGGCACCTGGACCAGGTGCTGGCCTCGCAGGACGTCTGCCTCAAGACACGTCTCGTCCGCTACGGTGCCGGCGGCTATGCCCACATCCCGGCGAACGTCATGGGCTGGATGGCCGCCAAGGGGATGTCGGCGACCGAGATCGACCGGATCGTCGTCGCCAACCCTGCGCGGATGCTCGCGATCTCGTGAGCGGCGGCTCAGCCCTCGCTGAGGCGTCGGCGATCCAGGCGACCACGTAGGCAGCGAACGATGGGCGGACGAGGATCCAGTACTCCGGCTCGTCCGACACCTCGATGAGAAGGATGTTCGCGCGAGCCAGCAGGGTCTGGGCGCAGTGGCCGGGGCCGAACGCGCGCGGGTCCAGGTCGATCGAGCAGCCGTGTTCGAGGATCGCCCGCGCGCGCGGGCCCGGCGAGCGAGATCGTCGCTCGAGCCGCGGACACATCGACGACGGAGCCGCCGCCACCTGACTCGGCGAGGACGGTCGAGACCGCAGGCTCGAGGGCGTCGGCCGACCCGGGGGGCGCGACGATCAGCCATTCGTCGGGTCCGAGCCACGCCACACGGCGCGATCCGTCCGGAGACGTCGTCACGGTGTTCGGCTCGAGCGGCAGCGGGATGCCGAGGACGGTGCCGAGGCGTTCGAGCGTGGCGCCGTCCGAGGCATCGACGCGCACGTCGAGCTGGGTGAGGAACGGGATCTCCGCAACGCCCTCTGGCAGGTCGATCCCGGCGAGCGGGGCGCGCCGGGCGAGCGGGACCGGTCGTCATCGGTCGACCGCCGGCCCGGTCGCCGGCTCCGGTCGGGGTCTCCGGTACGTCCGGGCCCTCCGGGCTCTCCGGGCTCGCCGTCGCGCCGCCGGTTCTCGGGGTCGAACAGGACGGACGGGGCGATCTCGGCCTCGACGACCGAGCCGTCCAGCAGCGGCGCGAGCAGGCGCTCGCCGATCCGGTCGCGACCTCCCTCGACCAGTCCCAGCGCGAATGTCCGGCCGAGGGCGGCACTGCGGTACGACGACGTCACGTAGCCGACCATCGGGACAGGCAGGCGCGCCAGGTCGGCATCGGCGGTCACCAGCTGGGCGCCCTCAGGCAGGCGCACATCCGGGTCGAGAGGCAGGAGGCCGACGAGCTGCCTGCGTCCCGGCCGGCTCGTGTCGGACCGGGCCAGCGAGCGCCGTCCGATGAAGTCCTTGCGCGAGGACACCAGGTGACCGAGTCCGAGATCGTGGGGAGTGACGGTCCCGTCGGTCTCCTGGCCGATGATCGGGTATCCCTTCTCGGCCCGCAGGACATGCAGGGTCTCGGTCCCGTACGGGGTGATCCCGAACGGGCGTCCGGCCTCCATGACCGCCTCCCACAGGGCGAGCCCGTGCCACGAGGGGACGTTGAGCTCGTACGCCAGCTCGCCCGAGAACGAGATCCGGAAGATCCGCCCCGGCGTCCCGGCGATGACCGCGTCCCGCCAGGTCATGAACGGGAAGGCGGCGGTGCGCACGTCCAGGTCGGGCGCGAGCGCGCCGACGACCGCGCCCGCTCGCGGCCCCACGACCGCGATGGTCGCCCAGGCCTCGGTGACCGAGGTCGTCCGGACCCGCAGGTCCGGCCACTCGGTCTGGAGGTACTCCTCGAGGTGGTCCATGACCGGGGCGGCGTTGCCGGTCGTCGTCGTCATGAGGTAGCGCCCGTCGGCCAGGCGGCTCGTCACGCCGTCGTCGAAGACCATCCCGTCGAGCCGGCACATCACGCCGTACCGGCACGAGCCGACCTTGAGCGTCGAGAACGTGTTGACGTAGACCCGGTCGAGAAAGGCACCGGCGTCGGGGCCCTGGATATCGATCTTGCCGAGGGTGGTGGCGTCCATGACGGCCACGCCGGTCCGCGCCGCCGCGCTCTCGCGCAGGACGGCCTCGTCCATCCCCTCGCCCGGTCGCGGGAAGTAGCGCGGCCGCTTCCATTGCCCGACGTCCTCGAACACGGCTCCGGCGGCGACGTGCCACGGGTGGATGGGCGTCGTCCGGATCGGGTCGAGCAGGGCGCCCCGCTCGCGCCCGGCGGCCATGCGCAAAGCTGATCGGCGTGTAGGGCGGGCGGTAGGTCGGGACCCCGACCGAGCCGACCTCCTCGCCGAGGAGCGCCGCGGCGATGGCCGAGGCGAGGACCCCCGACGTCTTGCCCTGGTCAAGCGCCGTTCCGATCGTCGTGTAGCGCTTGACGTGCTCGATCGAGGTCAGTCCCGCGCCGAGCGCCCGCCGGAGGTGGCCGACGGTCGAGTCGCGCTGCAGATCGATGTAGTGCCGGTCCCAGGCGCCCGGCGCGTCCGGGTCGGCCGGTGGCACGACCCACAGCGGCCGGACGTCCGGAAGCCCGTCGCCGGCTGCCGCTCCCACCGCCCGCACGTCTCCGAAGGGAGCATCCGGAACGAAGGCCGCGATCCGCTCGTCGAAGCGCAGGGTGCCGCGGGCCTGACTCCACAGGCTGACGTTCGGGTTCCAGCCGCCGGAGACCAGCAGCAGGTCGGCCTCGACCGTCCGGCTCGGACCGCGGCCATCCGGCGTCCCGACGGCGACCGAGGCGAGCCGGCCGTCGGCGCCACCACCGCTTCCGATGACCGCCTCGCCGCGGCGAGCGTCGACGACGGCGACGAGCTCGATGCCGGCCTCGGCGAGCGCGGTCGCGACGACGTCGGTCGAATCGTTGGTCGTGAAGATGACCGCGCGATCACCGGGCCTGACACCGTACCGCCGGATGTACGCCGCGGCCGCCGAGGCGAGCATGATGCCCGGCCGGTCGTCATCCGCGAAGACGATCGGCCGTTCGATGGCGCCGGTCGCCAGCACGATGGAGCGGGCCCGGATGTGCCACAGCCGGCCCTCGGTGGACGGGGTCGGTCGGCGCTCGGCGACCGTGACGTACCCGTGGTCGTAGACGCCCAGGGCGGTCGCCCGGGGGAGGAGCCGGACATCCGCCAGCCCGGCAAGCGCCTCGGCCTCGTCGATGGCCGGTCCCTCGTCGACCAGGATGACCCGGTCGCCGGCCCGCGCGGCTTCGGCGGCAGCGGCCCGGCCGGACGGCCCGCCACCGATCACGAGCGTCTCGCAGTGGGCATGCGTTCGGTCGAACCTGCCACGGTCCGGGGCCGAGGACAGGCGGCCCACCCCGGGCAGGCCCCAGGCCTCGAGCCCGTCGGTCAGCTCGACCTGCGTCGCTCGGAGCATCGGCTCCTCGGCCACGGCCGTCCGCACCGCCACGATCGCGTTCGGCTCCTCGGCACCGGCGGTCATCACGCCACGCGGCCGCCCGTCGTAGATGCTCGTCGCGACCCGGTCCACGCCGTTCGCCAGCAGCGCCGAGGCGAGCGTGTCGCCGCGGTACCCCTCGTAGGCGACGCCCTCGAAGGTGAAGGCGACCGGGACACCGCGTTCGATGCGGTCACCGCCCCTCGCCAGGCGACGGAGCTGGGCGGGCGCGCCGGGCTCGGTCATCCGCCGACGCCCGGACGAGGCTCGCCGGTCCGATAGACCGCGAGGACCTCGTTGGTGAGCGTGTCGCGCACGGCGTTGAACCAGCGCCGGCAGCCCGCGGTGTGGCACCAGCGCTCGGCGAACGGGCCCTTCGGGTTGTCGCGCATGAACAGGTAGTCGGCCCACGCCGCGTCGTCGAGGGCGTCGGGATCGGCCGGGGTGGCGATGCCGGCCTGGCCGCCGTAGCGGAACTCGATCTCGTCGCGCGGCCCGCAGTACGGGCATTCGATCAGGAGCATCAGTGGGCCGCCACCGCCGCGCCGTGCTCGTCGATCAGCGCGCCCGTCGTGAACCGCTCGAGACCGTACGGGCGGGCGAGGTCATGCGGCGCGTCGTGGGCGATGGTGTGGGCGAGGACGAGGCCCGACACCGGTGTCGCCTTGAACCCGCCGGTTCCCCAGCCGCAGTCGAGGTACAGGCCACCGACCGGCGTCAGCCCGATGATCGGCGAGGCATCGGGCGCGATGTCGACGATGCCGCCCCACGTCCGCAGCACGTGCGCGCGGGCGAAGATCGGGAAGAGCTCCACCAGCGCGGCCAGCTGGCGTTCGATGACGTGGAACGAGCCGCGCTGGCCGTAGCCGTTCCAGCCGTCGATGCCGGCGCCGATCACCAGCTCGCCCTTGTATGCCTGGCTGACGTAGACGTGGACCGCGTTCGACATCACGACCGTCGGCTCGATGGGCTCGAGGAGCTCGGACACGAGCGCCTGGAGCGGGTGGCTCTGGAGCGGGAGCCTGATCCCGGCCATCCCCGCGAGGATCGAGGCATGCCCGGCCGCGACGATGGCGACCCGCCCGGCGCCGATGCGGCCTCGCGACGTCCTGACGCCCGTCACCCGGCCGCCCTCGATGTCGATGCCGGTGACCTCGGCGCCCTCGATGAGGTCGACGCCGCGCGCGTCCGCGGCGCGGGCATAGGCCCACGCGACGTGGTCGTGCTTCGCGATGCCGCCGCGCGGCTGGTAGGTGGCGCCGAGGATCGGGTAGCGCGCGGTGGATGAGAGGTCGAGGATCGGGCACAGCCGCGCGACGTCGTCGAGCGAGAGCCACTCGGCGTCGATGCCGCTCAGGCGATTGGCGTGGACGCGGCGCATCCCCTCGCGGACGTCGGCGAGTGAATGGGCCAGGTTCATCCCGCCGCGCTGGCTGAGCAGGACGTCGTAGTCCAGCTCGTCGGCGAGAGACTCCCACATCTTGAGCGACTGCTCGTAGATGGCCGCACTCTCGTCGAGGAGGTAGTTCGAGCGGATGATCGCGGTGTTCCGGGCGGTGTTCCCGCCGGCCAGCCAGCCGCGCTCCACGACCGCGACGTCCGTGATGCCGTGGTCCCGGGCGAGGTAGTAGGCGGCCGCCAGTCCATGCCCGCCGCCGCCGATGATGACCACGTCGTACGACGGCTTCGGATCGGGATGGCGCCACAGGCGAGTGGGATGATCCGGTATGCGCTTGCGGCCCTCGGTCACGGCGTCTACGGTACCGCGCCGACCGGCTGCCAAGGCACTCGCAGCGAGCTTCGTTGGGCCGCGGCATGCTGTTCCTTGCCAAATATGAGCCACGTTCGTGTTCTGCGATCGCATGCCCCATCACCGGGCCTTCGACGGCCGATTCCATGCCGGATACGAGCGGTGGTCGTGCGTGGCGGCGTTTTGCGGCCCTGATCGGAGATCGGGCCCACAGCCTTTCGCAGAACACGAGCCCGAATTCGTATCTGGCGAAGATCCGGCCGGCTTGGTTGACAGCCAACGAGGGCGCTGTTCATATTCCGGAGCATCATTTCGTCAGCCGGACCGAGGGAATGCCGCGATGAGCACCGACGCCGCTCCGCCTGTGCTCGTGGAGGCGTGGATCGACCGGAACCGCGACCTCATCGACGCGGGTCAGGCGGGACCCGTCCTCGCGGGGGAGCTGAAGGTGCTCGTGGTGGCTGGTCGCGGTCCGCGACGTGACTACCACGTCAACTCAGTCGCCGAGCTCTTCTACCAGCTCGATGGCGACATCGGCGTGACCGTCCGCGACGCTGGTGGCGAGACGCACGACATCGTGGTCCCGACCGGGGGCCTCTGGCTGGCGCCCGCGGGCGTGCCGCACTCGCCCCAGCGCCCGGTCGGCACTCTCGGCCTGGTGGTCGAGCGCGCCCGCGATGCGGACTCGACCGAGGCGTTCCGCTGGTTCTGCGACCGGTGCGGCGCCGTGGTCCATGAGATCGTCCGCTCCGTCGTCGACCCGGCCGAGCTCCGGAGCGCCATGCTCGCGTTCTATGCGAGCGAGACGGCGCGCACCTGCCGGACATGCGGAGAGGTGCTCCGACCGCCGGGCCGGTGACGGGGCCGCCCGTGCCCGGTCCCGACGCCTTCCGACAGGAGGTCCTGCGCCACCGCTTCGCGGCGATCGCGAACGAGATGAGCGTCGCCCTCCAGCGGGCCGCCTACTCGACCAACATCAAGACGCGGCGTGATCATTCCTGCGCGGTCGTCGATCCAAAAGGAAGGATCGTCGCCCAGTCGTTCAGCCAGCCGGCCCATCTCGGCACGCTGGCCCATTTCGTGCCGCGGATCCTCGCGGCCTATGGTCCCGAGCGGCTGCGACCCGGCGACGGCCTGGTCTGCAACGACGGCCATCTCGGCGGGATCCACCTCAATGACGTCGCGACGGTCATGCCGATCTTCCGCGACGGCCGGATCATCGCCTACGCCGCGACCATGGCCCACCATCTCGATGTCGGCGGCGGAACGCCCGGCAGCATCGGCATCCACGAGGAGCACGTCCAGGAGGGCCTGATCATCCCGCCGTCGCTGCTCGTCCGCGACGACGCGATCAACGAGGAACTGCTCGGTCTGATCCTGCGCAACGTCCGGGCGCCGCGCGAGACCGGTGGTGACTTCCGGGCGCAGCTCGCCGCCAGCGCGACCGGCCAACGGCGCGTCCTTGAGCTGGCCGACAGCGAGACCACGGCTGGCCTCGCCCTGGCAATGGAAGGGATCCTCGACTACACCGAAAGGCGCGTCCGAGCGTCGGTCGCCAAGCTGCCCCGGAGCACCGTGACCGCTGAGGGATGGCTCGACGGCGACGGCCGGTCCGACGAGCCGATCAAGGTATCCGTGAAGCTGACCATCGACGACGACGGCGCCCTGTTCGACCTGACCGGCAGCGATCCCCAGCGGCCGAGCTCGATCAACACGACGGCCGCGATGACCCTGGCCAGCTGCGCCTACGCCTTTCGCGCGTTCCTCGACGACGACATCCCGGTCAATGACGGGTTCTACCGGATGGTCCGGATCATCTCGACGCCCGGGACCGTGGTCAACGCCGTACGGCCGGTGGCCATCGGTGCCGGCGCGGACACGGGGATCCGGGTTACCGAGACCGCGCTCCGAGCGCTCGCCGACCTCATGCCCGAGGCCGCCGTCGCGGATACGAAGGGCACCGTCTGCAACGTCGCCCTGGCCGGCGTGGATCCCCGGACCGGCGAGTACTTCGTGTTCTACGAGGCGATCGCCGGCGGCTACGGCGGCCGCGCGCGCCAGGACGGGATGGATGCCGTCCAGGCTCACTTCCAGAACACCGAGAACGCACCGATCGAGGAGACCGAGGCCTCTTACCCATTGCGCATCGACCGCTATGCGCTGGTCCAGGACTCCGAGGGTGCCGGTCGCCAGCGGGGCGGGCTCGGGCTGCGCCGCGACTACGTTGGCGAGGGCGACCTGATCGTGACCGTCATGGCCGAGCGGTCGGCGTTCGCGCCGCAGGGGCTGTTCGGGGGCGAGGCCGGGCGCCCGGCGCACTTCCTCGTCGACGAGGGTCGTCGTCAGCACCGGTATCCGTCGAAGTTCTCCGCACGCGTGCCCGCGGGCACGCTGATCAGCCTCCAGCTTGGTGGCGGTGGCGGATACGGGCCGCCGCTCGACCGCGACCCCGACGCAGTGGCGGCCGACGTGGCGGCCGCGGGCGGGTGAGCCGCCGCCGCGCGCAGCAAGGCGTACGGCGTCGTCCTCGGGCGCAATGGACGGCCCGATCCGGCTCGGACCGCCCAGCGGCGGGTGACGATGCGTGCCGCCGGCGCCCGTTGAGCGGCCGGCTGCGCCTCGCCGTCGACATCGGCGGCACGTTCACCGACGGCGTCCTGCTCGAGGACGGGACGGACCGCGCCTGGACCCACAAGGTCCTGACGACGCCCGACGACCCGAGCGAGGGGTTCATCGCCGTCACCCGCGACCTGCTCGCGGACGCGGACCGGGCGCGCCGACGACGTCGTCTCGGTCACCCACGCGACCACGATCACGACGAACACGCTGCTCCAGCGTCGCGGGGCTCGGACCGCCCTGCTCGTCACGGCCGGCTTCGAGGACCTGCTCGAGATCGGACGGCAGATCCGCCACTCCCTGTACGACCTCCAGACGAACAAGCCCGTCCCGCTCGTCCCTCGGACGTGGTGTCACCCGGTCGATCGAGCGCCTGGACTACCGGGGCAGCGTCCTGACGCCGCTCGACGAGGGCAGCGTCGTGGCCGCAGTCGACCGGCTCCTGGCCGACGGCATCGAATCGGTCGCCGATCTGCCTGCTTCATGCCTACGTCGACGATGCGCACGAACAGCGGGTCGCGGCGATCGTCCGGGATCGCGCGCCCGGTATCCATGTGTCCGTCTCGAGCGAGATCGCACCGCAGATCAAGGAGTACTGGCGAGCCAGCACGACCGTCGTCAACGCCTACGTCGCGCCGGTGATGGACCGCTACCTCGGCGTCATCGAGGCGAAGCTGCGCGACGAGGGCATCCGCGCTCCGCTCCACGTCATGGGCTCGGGCGGCGCGCTGATGACCGCTGCAGACCGCTCGTGCCCGGCCGGTCGACCTCGTCGAGTCCGGGCCGGCGGCCGGTGTCAGCGCGGCGGTCCGGGTCGCCGAGGCGATCGGCGTGAAGGACGCGATCTCATTCGACATGGGCGGGACGACTGCCAAGGTCGGGCTGATCCTCGACGGCGAGGCGCGCACCCTGTCGGAGTTCGAGGTGGGCGCCGCGCAGGGCTCCGGGACCGCGCTCGCGACAGCCAGTGGCTACCCGATCCTCGGCTCGATCGTCGATCTCGTCGAGGTCGGCGCCGGCGGCGGGAGCGTGGCCTGGATCGACTCCGGCGGGCTTGCCGCGCATCGGGCCACGGAGCGCCGGGGCGGAACCCGGCCCGGCCAGCTACGGTCGCGGCGGCACCGAGCCGACCGTGACCGACGCCAACGTCGTCCTGTCACGGATCGTCCCCGAGAACTTCACTGAGAGCGTCGTCAAGCTCGACCCGGACGCGGCGGAGCGATCTCTCGAGCCGATCGCGGCGGCGCTCGACCTGACCGTTCAGGAGGCCGCCGCCGGCGTCGTCGGCGTCGCCGAGGCGCTGATGGCGGAAGCCATCCGCCTCGTCTCGGTCGAGCGTGGCTACGACCCTCGCGACTTCACGCTCATCGCGTTCGGGGGTGCCGGGCCGCTCCACGCCAACCGGCTCGCCGCCGAGCTCGGCATCCCGCGGACGATCATCCCGCCTGAATCCGAGCGTGCTGTCGGCGCTCGGGATGCTCGTCTCGGACTTCCGGCACGAGCACCGGCGGACTCGGATCCTGCCGCTCGACGCGCGCTCGCTCGACGCCATCGGCGAGATCCTGGACCGGCTCGACGCTGCGGCTCGGGAGAGCCTCGCCGACGACCGGATCCCGCGAGCCGACCGCCGGCTGCGCCGCCGTGTCGACGCTCGCTACGTCGGGCAGTCGTGGACGCTCGGGGTCGAGCTCCGGGCGCGCTCGCCCGAGGCCATCATCCGCGAGGTCCGGAAGTCCTTCGATGAGGGCCACCGCCGCGCCTACGGCTACGCTCGGGAGACCGAGCCGATCGAGCTGGTCAGCTTCACGGTCGTCGGCGTCGGCGTGAACCGGGGCCGGACCCTGCGCCGGTCGGAGCCCGAGCGACGGCCGCCCCGCGTGCGCGAGAGGGCGACCCGTGGCCGGCGCCGGCGTGAAGATCTGGTCGTCGGGCGACCGGTGGCCGGGCCCGCGGTCATCGACGACCGCGGTTCGACGATCGTCGTCCAGCGGGGCTACGCTGCAGAGGCGACCGATAGCGGGATGCTGCTGATCACGCCGTCCGTCCGGTCCGGGCGACGCGCGTCCAAGGGTGACCTCGTCTGAGTCATCGCTCCGGTTCGGTCAGGTAGACCCGCGGGACGGCGCGCCCGACGAGGACCGGCACGACGGCGGGGCTGTAGAGGTCCGTTGGCGGTCGCCACGTCGCGCATCGTGATCTCGTCGTCGCCCTGGCGGCCCACGATCACGACCTCGTCGCCGACCCGGGCATCGATCCCGGTCAGATCCAGCCGAGAGTGCTCCAGCGAGATCTGCAGCACCGGCGCCCGGCGACCCCGGACCAGGACGTGGCCGGCGGACAGCCCGAGGAGACCGTCAGTCGCTCCCATCGGGATCACGCCGAGACGGACCGGCCGGCCGGTTGGGATGGGGGACTGCTCGACGAACTCGGTCCGAAGGCGGTCCCGGACCGAGGTCAGCCGGCTGGTGATGCTGATGAGCGCGGGAAGGAGGCCGAGGTCCCGGTCCGCCGGACCCGGCGGCTCGAGCCCGTACAGGAGGCTGCCGACGTCGATGGCGTTGAGGGTCATCGCGTCGGTCAGCCTGAGCGCGCCCGAGGACGCCGCCATCTTGATCGGGACCGCCACGCCGTCGGCCTCGAGCTCGTCCAGCACCGCGACAAAACGGTCGTATTGCCACTCGAGATAGGCCGACACCGCCTCGACGCTCCCGCGCGGCACGTGCAGGTGCGTGTAGACGCCCGCGAGGACGAGTCCCGGGTGGCGGTCGATCCGGCGGGCGAGCTCGGCCGCCTCGTCGGGCATCGCGCCGAGCCGTTCGAGGCCGACGTCCACTTTGAGCAGCGCCTTGACTGCGCTGTCCGCCGAGCCATATGCCTCGATATCCGCCGTGTCGAGGACCGTGACGGTGATGTCGTGCTCGACGACCTCGTTCACCACCCGGCGGCTCGGCCGGGTGCCGCCATACAGGATGATCGGCCGCCCGGCGCCGACCAGCCTCCGCAGCTCGATGGCGTCGTCCACGCTCGCGACCGCGAGCGCATCGGCTCCGGCCGACAGCACGGTCGATGCGACCGTCGAGAGCCCGAACCCATAGGCATTGGCCTTGAGCGAGGCGACGAACGTGAAGTCGCCGCCGAGCGCCGCGCGAAGGCGTCGCACGTTGTGGGCGATCGCGTCGAGGTCGACGTTGAGGGCGTTCGGACGGGCGTCCGTGGCGACTTCGACAGCCGGGTCCGATAGTCATTGGGATCCCCCTGGTCTCGTTGATCGGTCGGTAGCGTACGCGTCCAGCGCGGGGCTGACTCGCCGGTTGACGCGTGACCGGCAAAGCCCATACTTGCTGCACTCTGCGTGAACCTTTGTATCGCAGAGCGATACGAAAGGGGGACACGGGTGCAGCGGAGCGCCATCGTGGACGGCAGGGTTCGAACGAACCGAACCCATCCGAAGGAGGAGCGTCTCATGCGAAATCGTGTGGGGTCGTCGCGCGACGACCCGGGCGGGGGCGAGCCTCGTCCTCGTCAGCCTGATCGCCGCCGGCTGCAACACGGCGACGACGTCGACCGCTCCCAGCGCGGCGGCCAGCGTCGCTGTCCCCAGTGCCGCGGCATCGGCCGCGCCGTCGACCGCGGCCACGGCTCCCGCGAGCGCGGCGGCGTCCGCATCGCATCCGCCGCAGCAGGCACGACCATCGAGAACATCAAGATCGCCGGACCCGGCCCGGTCATGACGCTCGACGTCGCCAAGGCGACCGAGCTGAGCTCGAACAACACGATCATCCTGAGCCAGGGAGTGCTCTATCGGCACGACTCGACGGGCGTCCCGAAGCCCGAATTGGCCGACTCGATGACGACTTCGGCCGACGGCATGACCAACACGCTCAAGCTGAAGGCTGGCCTGAAGTATTCCGACGGCTCCCCGGTGAAGGCTGCCGATGTCAAGGCCGGTGTCGAGCACCAGAAGGACGGGGGCGTCGGTGCCCCATTCCTGGCCGGCATCAAAGAACGTCGAGGTCGTGGACGACACGACAGCCGTCCTGCACATGAACTACCCGGATCCGGACCTGCTCCTCGGGCTGACCGGCCGCTCCCTGTCGATCAACCCGGCCGACAAGATGGCCAGCGATCCCGACTACTTCACGCATCCGGTCAGCGCCGGGCCATACGTCGTGACCGAGTTCACGCCCAACAAGACGCTCCACCTGCAGGAGAACCCGAACTACGTGTTCGGCCCGATGGTGGTCAAGGGCATCGACCTCGTCTACGTCCCGGACCTGACCTCCAAAGTGCTTCAGCTCGCCACCGGTGAGCTCGACTTCGTCTGGGATCTGCCGGTCGCGGCCAAGGACAGCCTCCCGCCCGAAGTCAAGCAGTTCACCGTGCAGGTCGGCGGGGCGAACACCGTCTACCTGAACATGGATCCGACCGGCAAGGCGGGCACGAAGTTCTCGAACCCGTTGGTCCGCCAGGCCATGTCCCTCGCGATCAACCGCAAGGCCATCGCCGATACCGCCTTCGCCGGCCTGGTCAACCCGCTGAGCTCGTTCTGGTATGAGTGCGCGGACATCTGCCCGAAGGACACACTGCCCAACAAGGGAGTGCAGGATGTCGAGCAGGCCAAGGCCCTGATGGCACAGGCCGGTGTCCCGGCCGAGGGCATCTCGGCTGACATGCTCGTCAGCAGCACCCGCGGTGGCTGGAAGGAAGGCGCGACGCTCGCCGCCGCCGACCTCGACGCGATCGGCGTGCATCTCAAGGTCACCCCGGTCGACGAGGCTACCTGGAACGGCGCGATCGCGAACAACAACTTCGAGGCCGTCTTCAACGGCGGGTCATCGAGCCCGCAGATCACGATGAACAGCTGGTTCGGCAATGGCTATTCGGCCATGCATTCCGGCTACATCAAGACCCCCGACCACGACAAGGTCGTCGCGCTGATCGACAAGGCCGCCCAGGAGCTCGATGTCGCCAAGCGCAAGGATCTGATGACTCAGATCCAGACCATCGGCACGACCACGATGCCGATGATCTCCGTCGTCGACCGGATCGCTCTCGACGGCACGCGCCTGCCCGAGGGGACGATCGGGGTGACCAACGGTGCGTCGGGCTACATCATCATGCAGACCGTGGCGCAGCAGGCCGCCGGCAAGGCGACCGGGTCCTGAGGCGAGCCCGCCAGTCGCCGGTTGACGCCTGACCGGCAATGAACATACTGGCTGCACTGCGTGAACCTATGTATCGCAAGGCGATACGAGGGGCCAAACGGTGCAGGGGAGCGACCGTCCACGTCAGGGTCGAATGAACCGAAACCTATCTCGAGGAGGAGCAGCACATGGGTAACGTCTTGGGTCGTCGCGCGACGACCCGGGCAGCGGCAGGTCTAGTCATCGTCAGCCTGATAGCCGTCGGCTGCGGTACCGCGACGACGTCGACAGCCCCCAGCTCGGCGGCCAGCGCTGCCGCCCCCAGTGCGGCGGCATCGGCCGCCGCGCCATCGACCGCGGCCTCGGCAGCGCCCAGCGCGGCCGCCTCCGCATCCGCGTCCGCCGCCGCGGCAGGCGCCACCATCGACAGCATGAAGATGGCCGGCGCGGGTCCGGTCCTGACCCTCGACGTCACCAAGTCGGGCGACCTCGTCTCGGTCGACACGATCATCCTGACCCAGGGATCGCTGTATCGCGTCGACAAGACCGGCGTCCCGAAGCCGGAGCTCGTCGATACCCTGACGACCTCGCCGGACGGCAAGACGGTCACGATCAAGCTCAAGTCCGGCCTGAAATACTCCGACGGGACCCCGGTCAAGGCCGCGGACATCAAGGCCGCCGTCGACCACCAGCTGAACAACGCCAAGGCCGGCGACCCGCCGACGCCCGGGGCGAACAAGATCTTCATCAACAGCGTCAAGTCCGCCGACGTCGTCGACGACCTGACCGCCACCCTGAACCTGAATTACCCGGACCCGGACCTCCTCAACGGCCTGACCGCCCGGGCGATGGCCCTGAATCCGGCCGACAAGATGGCCAGCGATCCGGACTACCTGCTCCATCCGGTCAGCGCCGGTCCGTACATGGTCTCGGAGTTCACCCCCAACAAGACCTTCACGATGGTCGAGAACCCGAATTACATCGGCGGGCCCATGGTGGTCAAGAAGGTCGAGATCGCCTACGTCCCCGACCTCACCTCGAAGGTCCTCCAGCTCGCGACCGGCGAGCTCCAGTTCGTCTGGGATCTGCCGATCGCGGCCAAGGACAGCCTTCCCCCCGAGGTCAAGCAGTTCACGATCGAGGTCGGTGGCGCCAACACGCTCTACCTCAACATGGATCCCGCGGGCAAGGCGGGCAAGAAGTTCTCCGATCCGAAGGTCCGCGAGGCCATGTCGCTCGCGATCAATCGCAAGGCCATCGCCGATACGGCATTCGCCGGGCTCGTGAAGCCGCTGACCTCGTTCTGGTACGACTGCCCGGACATCTGCCCGACCGGCATGCTGCCCAACGGCGGCGTCCAGGACGTCGAAGCGGCCAAGAAGCTGATGACCGAGGCGGGCGTTCCGGCCGAGGGCATCTCCGCCGAGATGCTGGTCAGCAGCACGCGCGGCGGCTGGAAGGAAGGCGCGACCCTCGTCGCTGCTGACCTGGAAGCCATCAACGTCCATCTGAAGGTCACACCCGTCGACGAGGCGACCTGGAACGGCGCCGTCGCGAACAAGAACTTCGAGTCCGTCTACAACGGCGGCGCGTCAAGCCCGCAGATCACCATGAGCAGCTGGTTCGGGAACGGCTTCTCGGCCACCCAGTCCGGCTACATCGGCGTCCCCGATCACGACAAGGTCGTCGCGCTCATCGACCAGATGGCGCAGGAGACCGACGTCGCCAAGCGCAAGGACCTGATGACCCAGATCCAGACATTCGGGACGCACACGCTCCCGATGATCTCGCTGGTCGATCGCATCGCCCTCGACGGTACCCGCCTGCCGGATGGCGTCCTCAGCGTCGCCAACCAGACGCCGGGGTACATCATCTTCCAGACTGTCGCCGAACAGGCTGCCGGCAAGGCAGCCGGCTCCTGAGCAACAGACCACGTCATAACTCGTAGCAGACAGGACCTACAAGTCAGTTGACGCAGGTCCAGGCCGGGCGTGCCACGGGGCGATGGCGCTCCGTGACACGCTCGCCGGTCGTTCGGATCCTCGGCCGCTCGTTCCTCGTCGCCGTCTCGGTCATGCTCGTCGCGTTCAGCCTCATGCGGCTCGCGCCGGGCGACCCGGTCGTCGTCCTTCTGGGCGACCAGGCGACGAACGAGAACATCGCGAACATGCGGGCACTCCTCGGCCTGAACGGCAGCTACCCGGAGCAGCTCGTCCATTACCTGCAGGGTCTCGCGGCGGGCGACATGGGCCGTTCGGTCGTCTTCGGGGTACCGGTCACCACGCTCATCGGTCAGGCCCTGCCCGTGACGCTCCAGCTCATGCTGGTCGCCATCCTCCTGACCGTCGTCGTCGCGGTCCCACTCGCCGTCTACGTCGCGCTCCACCCGACGGGTCGGGTCGCCTCGCTCTTCCTCGTCGGTTCGTCGTTCTTCGTCTCCATGCCGGCGTTCTTCGTCGGTCTCATGGCTCTGCTGGTCGCCGCCGTGTGGCTGAAGATCGCCCCGGTCGCGGGAATCACGGCAACCTTCCGGGCGCCATCAAGTACCTGTGGCTGCCGTCGCTCGTGATCTGCCTCGCGCTCGTCCCGATCCTGGCCAGGGTCCTCGCGGCGTCGATCTCCAACACGCTGCGCGAAGAATTCGTCGAGGTCGCGATCGTCCGAGGCGTTCGCGGGCCGACGTTCGCGTGGCGATACCTGATCCGGCCGTCGATCGCGCCGACGCTCAGCCTGTTGAGCTACATCATCGGCTCGCTGTTCGCATCCGCGGTCGTCATCGAGCTCGTCTTCAACCTGCCCGGCACCGGGACCCTGCTCGTCGGGGCCGTCGCCGGTCGCGACTACCCGCTGGTCCAGGGGATCGTCCTGTTCTCCGGCGTGTTCGTGGTGCTCGTCGGCACGGTCGCCGACCTGATCACGGTCGCGATCGACCCGCGAGTCGCCCGATGACGGCGGTGAGCGATCGGCCTGCGGGTCGCCCGATGCCGTCGGCGGTCGCCTGGCTCGCGAAGCCGTTCCGCTGGTTCAGGGCGCTGCCGCGGACCGGACAGGCCGGCGTCGTGATCATCCTCCTGATCCTGCTCGGCGGGCCTGATCATCCCGCAGCTCAGCCCGTATGGTGCCTATGCCCGGGTCGCGCCGGCCAACACCGCGCCGAGCCTGGCGCACCCGTTCGGCATCGACAATCTCGGCCGGGACATCTTCACCCGAAGCTTTGCGGCGACCCACCTCGACATCATCGTCGCGGTCGTCGGTGTCCTCATCCCGCTCCTGGTCGGCACCCTTGTCGGTGCCGTCGCGGCAACCACGGACATCCGAGGGGTGAGCGGCTTCATCGGTCTGCTCATCGACGGCATCAACGCGTTCCCGTTCCTGATCCTCGCGCTCGGCGTCATCGCGGTCGTGGGCACGGGGCGGTCGGGGTGGTCCTGGCGATCGCCGCTGACCAGCTGGGCGAGGTACGCGAAGCTCGCCCGAACCCGGGCGGCGGTCCTGCGCGACCTCGACTTCGTCAGCGCGCTGCAGGCTGCTCGGCTATGGCCGTGCCCGGATCACGGCCGGCACATCCTGCCCAACTGCTTCTCGGAGACGGCGGCCTACGGCGTCAGCGACTTCACCCTGGTCATCCTGACCGTGGCGGCCCTGTCGTTCCTGGGCGCCGGCGTGAACCCGCCGACGGCCCGAATGGGGGTCGATGATGGCCGACGGCCGGATCTACCTGCAGTCGGCGCCGTGGCTGCTGGTCGGACCGGGGATCATGCTGACGATCACCGCATTCGGCGTGTCGCTCATCGGCGAGGCGCTCAAGGACCGCACGAATGGTTGAGCCGGCGGTCGAGCCGGACCTCGGCGCGGTCAGCGCCCCCGCGGCTGACGAGGACCTCGAGCCGATCGTCGTCGACCCGCGGCTGCCGTACCTCGAGGTCGACCACCTGCAGGATCGGGCTGACGACGCGATGGGCGCCGAGCTGCGCATCGTCGACTCGGTCACGTTCGCGCTCCAGCCGGGCGCGTCCCTGGGCATCGTCGGCGAGTCCGGCTCGGGCAAGACGATGCTGTGCCGGAGCTTCACCGGGCACGCTGTCCCGCTACGGGGTGGGCGTCACCGGCGGCCGGCTGATCGATCGCCGGCCGCGACCTGACCGCGCGCAGACGAGAAGGACTGGCGGCCGATCCGCGGGCGGGCCGTCGGCTACGTCCCGCAGAGCTCGCTGGCCGGGCTCAACCCGGTGCTGACCGTCGAGACCCAGCTGCTCGAGGCGCTCCACCTCGGGAGCCGGAAGCTGGTCCAAGAAGGAGGCCCGGGCGGAGGCGCGGCGACTGCTGGACATGGTCCGGATCCCGCGCGCCGACAGCGTCCTGCACGAACGTTCCCACCAGCTGTCGGGCGGCATGCGCCAGCGCGTGATGATCGCTGCGGCCCTCGCCCTGAGCCCGCCGCTGCTGATCCTCGACGAGCCGACGACCGCCCTCGACGTGACCGTCCAGTACGAGATCCTCGTGCTGATCCGCCAGCTCCGCGAGGAGCTCGAGATGGGGCTGATCCTCGTCTCGCACGACCTCGCGGTGGTCGAGTTCCTGTGCGAGCGGGTGATGACGATGTACGCCGGCGCGACCGTCGAGACTCGCGCCGTCGGCCGACATCCGGACCCGGCCCCGGCACCCGTACACCAACGCCCTGCTCCATTCCCGGCTCGGCATGGCCGAGCGTGGCAAGGACCTCGTGGCGATCCCCGGCGAGTCGCCGGCGGTCGGCTCGTGGCCCGACGGCTGCCGGTTCTGGCCTCGCTGCCCGTACGCGATCGACGCACTGCAAGGTCGGCCCCCAGCCCGAGACGCGGCTGGTCGACCGCCACCTGACCGCCTGCATCCGGGCGGAGGACGTCACGTAGGGTGGCCGCCAACCTGATCGAGGTCACCGACCTCCACGTCACCTACAAGACGAGGGGCGAGGACGTCCTGGCGGTCCGTGGCCTCGACCTGACCGTCGGGGCCGGCCAGTCGACCGGCATCGTCGGCGAGAGCGGCAGCGGCAAGTCGACCGTGGCGCAAGGCGATCGTCGGGCTGGTCGCGCCGACCAGCGGCTCGATCCGCATCGACGGCGACCTGGTCGCCGGCGAGAAGGCGACGGGCTACGTGCGGGCCAACCGCTGGAAGGTCCAGATGATCTTCCAGGACCCGTACGGCTCGCTCGACCCGCGCCAGCAGCCGCTCGACGCGGTCCTCGAGGCGGTCACCCAGTGGAGCCAAGGGCTCGAAGCAAGGAGGCGCGCCGGAGGCGCTCGACCTGCTCAAGTCGGTCGGCATCACCGAGCGCCAGGCGACCTCCGGGCTGCGCTCGCTGTCGGGCGGCCAGCGCCAGCGGATCTCGATCGCCCGCGCACTCGCGCCCAAGCCGCAGGTCCTCGTCGCGGACGAGCCGACGTCATCGCTCGATCAGTCGGCCCAGGCCGCGATCCTCAACCTGCTGCGGCGGATCCAGGCCGAGCGCGGCCTGTCGGTCATCTTCATCTCGCACGACCTCGGGCTGGTCCGCTACCTGACCGAGACCGTCAAGGTCATGAAGGACGGCTTCGTGGTCGAGGAGGGCCAGACGGATCAGGTGCTCCACCAGCCGACGCACGAGTACACGCAGCGGCTGATCTCGTCCGCGCTGGCCTGACGCGCCGCTGCGGTCGGGCGTCGAGCCTCGCTTCAGGCAGAAGCTTCACGGCCGGTCACCAGGCCGACCAGCCGCCGTCGACGTACGACCTGCCCGGTCATGTACTTGCCGGCGTCCGAGGCGAGCAGGAGAGCGGGACCGAGGTAGTCGGTGCCGTCGCCGGCGCGGCCCATCATGACCTCCGCCTTCGCGAACTCGGCGCCTTTCGACAGGCGAAGCTCGCCCGCCTCGTCGAGGCCGATGCGCTGGTCGGGGGTGATGATCCCGCCCGGGCCGAGGGAGTTGATGGTCACGCCGTGGGGGGCCAGGCGCGGGGCGAGGTAATGGGTGATGCCGTTGATGCCGTGCTTGCTGGCGAAGTACGAGGACGGCCCCCAGCGTCTCCGGGTAGAGGTGCGGCTTGGGGCCCATCTCGCCGTAGACCGAGGCGATGTTGATGATCCGGCCCCAGCCGCGCTCCATCATCCCCGGGGCGAACACCTGGCACAGCCGGAACGGGGCGTACAGGTTGACCGACATGACCTCGTGCCACGACTCGAGCGAGACCGTCTGCCACGGCTCGCTCGGGTACATCGCGGCGTTGTTGACCAGGATGTCGATGCCGCCCGCGACCTCGCGGATGCGCCGGATGTCGTCCTCGAGCGTGATGTCGGCGACGAGCGCGTCGACCGTGCCGCCCGGCCGCGGTCGATGATCTCGGCGGTCTCGCGCGACCATGTGCTCGCGCCGTCGCGCAGATGACGACGTGCGGCGCCGGCCTCCGCGAACCCGATGGCGAGGGCCCGGCCGAGGCCGCGGCCGCCCCCGGTGATCAGGGCCCGCCGGCCGTCGAGGCTCAGCAATCCGTGGACGCTCATCGTGATCGCCTCCTCGGCAAGTCGCCTTGACCGACGGCGTCGGCGGACCCCGTGCACACATACCGGCTACCGGACTAGCACGACCTGCGCCAGCTGGGTCGATACTGTATCGCGACCGAACGTCCACGTTCGAATCCCGGCCCCTTGGTCGCGGGCCTGGAGGTGGAGCCACGGATGAGACTGCACCCGGACGCCGCCGCGATCCTCGAGCGCGTCCGCGAGGCCGGCGTCCCACCGTGGCGACTCGTGTCGCCCGTCGAGGGCCGAGAGGTCTACCGGCGGCGGGCACTGCTGTTCCAGGACGATCCGCTCCCGGTCGGAGAGGTCGCGGACACGACGATCCCGTCGGGACACGGGCCCCCGCGGCATCCGCATCTACCGACCCGTCGGCGGCGCGCCGCGGCCGATCTTCATCTATCTCCACGGTGGTGGCTGGACGCTCGGCGACCTCGACACCCACGACGCCGTCTGCCGCCGGATCTCGGTCGCGGCCGACTGCCTGGTCGTCGCGGCTCGACTACCGGCTGGCGCCCGAAAACCCGCTATCCGGCGGCCATGGACGACACCGTCGCCGCGGTCCGCTGGCTGGCCGACCACGGCGCCGAGCTCGGTGGCGATCCCACGCGGCTGGCGCTCGGCGGCGACAGCGCGGGTGGCAACCTGACCGCCGGCGCTGTCATCCGGCTGCGCGACGAGGGCGGCCCGCGCGTCGCCGCTCCAGGTCCTCATCTACCCGGCCACCCAGGCCGTACTTCGAGATGCTGTCGTACTACGAGAACGCCGAGGGCTACTGGCTGCTGACCGGGCCGACGTGATCTGGTTCTGGGAGCAACTACCTGGGCTCCGACCCGCGCGCCGCCCGGACGGATCCGTATGCCTGTCCGGGCACGGTCGACGGACCTGCGCGGCCTGCCGCCGGCGGTCGTCATCACCGGCCGACTTCGATCCCGCTCCGCGACGAGGGCGAGATCTACGCGATCAAGCTGCGCGCCGCCGGCGTGCGGGTCGTGCGCCCGCCGCTTCCCCGGCATGATCCACGGCTTCGTCGCCCTGCCGGCGGAGATCCCGGCCGGGTCGGCGCGCGATCGGCGATGATCGCCCGGGCGACCCGCCGCGCGTGGTCGGCCGGCGGCTGCGGATGACGCGACCCGTGACGACCCGTCCGCAGGCCGACCGCACACCGAGGAGCAGCGTGAAGATCACCGCGCATCGACACCATCCAGCTCGAACCTATCCCGTTCCTGATCATCGTCCGGGTCCACACCGACGACGGCGCTGTCGGCGTGAGCGACACCTTCTATACCGGCTGACGCGATCCGCGGCGTTCGTCCACGAGACGGCGGCGGCGTATGCTGCTCGGCAAGGACCCGCGGAAGATCGAGCGCCACTGGGACACGATGTACGCGCGCACGGTCGCGCGCTGGGGCGGGTCGGGCACGGAGATGCGCGCCATCTCGGCCATCGACGCCGCCCTGTGGGACATCCTCGGCCAGTCGCTCGGGACGCCGATCTACCAGCTTCTCGGCGGTCTCGCGCACGACCGGATCCGGACCTACAACACCTGCGGCGGCCCGCTCTACGGGCTCGCGCGGCTTCGCCGCGGCGGCGAGGGCAAGGGCCCGCTCGAGGACCTGTGGGCGCAGATCAACGAGCCCGAGGTGCTCGCCGAGGAGCTGCTCGGCCGAAGGCATCACGGCCATGAAGATCTGGCCGTTCGACCCGATTCGCGCTGCGCGGGCGACCGGCCGGTCGATCAGCGCCGCCGACCTGCGCGACGGGGCTCGAGCCGTTCCGCCGGATCCGCGAGGCCGTCGGGGACCGGATCGAGATCATGCTCGAGGGCCACGGCTACTGGGACATCACGACGGCCAAGCGGATCGCGCTCGCGGTCGAGGAGTACCGGCCCGGCCTGGCTCGAGGACATGGTGCTCGGCCACGACGTCGAGCAGATCGCCGAGCTCAAGGCATCGACCTCGACGCCGGTCATGGCCAGCGAGATGCTGATCACCCGCTACCAGTACCGCCACGCTGCTGGAGCGCCGCGCCGCCGACATCGTGATGGTCGACCCGACCTGGGCCGGCGGGATCACGGAGTCGCGCAAGATCATCACCCTCGCGGAGATCTTCGGCCTGCCGGTCGCGATGCACGACTGCACCGGGCCCGTTCACGCTGCTGGCCGGCATCCACCTCGCGCTGAGCGCGCCGAACGCGATCTACCAGGAGCACGTCCGCGCGTACGTCCGGGGCTGGTTCGCGGAGCTCGTGCACGAGTCCGTCCAGGTCGTCGACGGCCACATCCTGCCGCCGACCGGGCCGGGCATCGGGACGCAGCTGCTGCCCGAGCGGTCCTCGAGCGCCCCGACGCCACCGTCCGCGTCACGCGACTGTCCGAGGGTAGCGCCGGCCTGGCCGCCGGCCTGTCGATCGAGCATATCGCATTGCGATACCATTTCGACGGATTTCGGTCCGGCCCGAGCCGGGCACCCGTCGCGGAGGACCACGCAGCGATGCCGTGACCGGCGTCCATCGACGGCAGCGGCGTCGGAACGCCTGTGGGAGCGCGCGCAGCGGCACCTGCCGGGCGGGGTGACGGCGTCGGCCCGGATCCACGCCGTCGCTCGGCCGGCCGTTGCTCGCCGAGCGGGCGCCGCGGCGGCCGGGTGTGGGACGTCGACGGCCGCGAGTTCATCGACCTCAACATGTCGTTCGGGGCCGTCGCTGCTCGGGCCACGGCCATCCGGCGGTCAACGAGGCGATCGCCCGGGCCACCGAGCTCGGGATCATGTGCGGCTACGAGACCGAGGCCCAGACGCGGCTCGCCGAGCGGCTGGCGGAGGTGATCCCGAGCGCCGAGCTCGTCCGCTTCGCGGGCTCCGGCACCGAGACCACGTGGCACGCGCTGCGGACCGCGCGGGTCGCCACGGGCGGACGCATGGTGGTCAAGTTCGAGGGCCATTTCCACGGCTACAACGACTCGCTCGGGCTACAGCTTCTGGCCGAGCCCGAGCGAGCGCCGGCCCGGCCGACGCGCCCCGGACGGTCCCCGAGAGCGCGGGCATGCCGGAGGCGATCGACCGAGCTGACCATCGTCCTGCCGTGGAACGACGTCGACCGCCCTCGAGGCCGCCTTCGAGCGCCACGGGCCCGACATCGCGGCGGTCGTGATGGAGCCGGTCAACCACGATTCGGGCACGATCCTGCCACTCCCCGGCTATCTCGAGGCGGCCCGCGAGCTGACCCGTCCGCCACGGCGCCGTGCTCATCTTCGACGAGGTGCTGTGCGGCTTCCGGACCGGCCTCGGCGGCGCGCAGGCGCTGTACGGCGTCACGCCCGACATGACGACGCTCGGCAAGACGCTCGGTGGCGGCACGGCGCTGAGCGCGTTCGTCGGCAGCCGCGAGGTGATGTCGGCCGTCGCGCCGCTCGGCCGCGCGGTCCACAGCGGCACCTACAACGCGCACCTGATGCCGGTCATGGCCGGGCTCGCGTTCCTCGACGTCAGGCCACCGACCCGGATTTCTATCCGGGCCTGGCCGAGCTCGAGGGCGTCGTTCTACCCGGAGCTCCAGGCGATCTTCGACCGCGCCGGATCCTCGGTCTCGGCTTCAGTCGAAGGGGGCGCGCTTCAGCCTCCTGTTCGGGCTCGACCACGAGCCGCGGTCCGACTACCGCGAGCCCACCGCCACGACACCGCGATGGCGAACCGCTTCTACGGCCTGGCGCTCGAGGAGGGCGTGTACTTCCACGCCGCGTGGCACCACGGCTTCAGCGCCGATGCACACCCGCGCCGACCTCGCCGAGGCGCTCGAGCGGATCGAGCGCGCGGCGACGGCTCGCGGCACGGCCGGCTGGCCGCACACCCGCGAGCGCTGAGACCGGCCGTGACCGCGCGGCGCACGGGTCCCGGCGATCGCGCGGCCGCTGGTCGTCGTCGGTGGCTTCAAGCACGAGCTCAACAGCTTCGCGCTCGGGAGCACGACGCTCGACGACATCCGCGGCGCCGGCTACTACGCGGAAGGGCAGGACATCTTCGCCGCGCCGACGCAGCAAGCGCCCGGAGCTCGCCGCCATCCGCGAGATCGCCGAGCGCGAGGGCATCGACCTCATGCCGACCGTCCACCTGCACGCCCTGTTCGCCGGCGGTCCGATCGAGCACGCCATCTACGAGCGCTGCGAAGAGCCTGATCGTCGGCGCGGCCGCCGAGCACCGCGACCGGCTGACCGGGATCATGCTGCCGCTCCACGGCGCGACGGTCACGACCGAGGAGGACGACCCCGAGGGCGACCTGCTGGCGGCCCTGCGCGACACTCGTCGGGCCGGACGATCCCGATCGTCGCCGACGTTCGATACCCACGTCCACGGCACGGCGCGGATGGCCGCGCGCCGCCGACGCGCTGGTCGGGTTCAAGACCCAGCCGCATGTCGACCACTACGAGACCGCGACCGCCGCGATGGGCATCCTGATCGGCGCGATGCGCGGCGAGCTGCGGCCGGTGACGACCCACCGCAAGCTCCGGATGCTGACCTCGGCCGAGCGGCAGGACACCACCAAGCCGCCCAACAGGGAGCCTGATGGACGCGTCGCGCGAGATGGAGCGGCGGCCGGGCGTCCTGGCCGTCTCGATCTTCCAGACCCAGCCGTGGATGGACCTGCCCGAGATCGGCTGGTCGGTCGAGGTCGTGACCGACGGCGATCGGGAGCCGGCGCAGGCCGACGCGGACGAGCTGGCCCGGACTGGCGTGGTCGGTCCGCGAGGACCTCCTCGTTCACAAGACCCCGATCGCCGGCCGCGCTCGACCAGGCGTGGCCGGCGGCGACGCCGCCCGGTCGTCTTCGCCGACGGCGCCGATTCGACGAGCGCCGGCGGCAACGGCGACGGGACCGAGCTGCTCGCGGCCCTCCTCGAGCGGCCGAGCCGATCGACGCGCTGCTGACCATCACCGATCCCGACGCGGTGGAGCGCTGCGTCGAGGCCGGGCTCGGGGCGCACGATCGAGCTGCCGGTCGGCGGCACGATCACGCCGGGCTACCGGCCGGTGGCGGTCCGCGGCACGGTCACGGTCGCTCGCGCTCGGGCGCATGCAGCTCGACCCGCCCTGGTCGCCGACGGACCTCGGGCGGATGGCCGTGCTGCGCGTCGGGTCGATCGACGTCGTCCTGAGCGAGCGCAAGGCGTGGCGCCTCGACACGGTCGTCTATCCGCCACGTGGGCGCTCGATCCGGCCCGCTACCAGGTGGTCCAGGTCAAGTCGGCCGGCGGGTTCCGCGTCGCGCTACGAGCCGATCGCGGCGGAGATCATCGAGATCGAGACGACCGGGCCGTGCGACAGCGACCTGACCCGCCTCCCGTTCCGGCGCATCCCGCGGCCGCTGTGGCCGTTCGACCCGGAGCTCGACGAGCCCTGGGCGGACGGCGAGCCGCCGGTGACCACCGGCCGGATGCCGTGACGGAGCGCCGCGCCCGCGAGGTCGCCGCATCGTGGCCATCTCGCGGCTGGCGATGCCCGGCGACCCGGCCGCGCGGATCTCGGCCGCTCGCCGACGTGCGCGAGTGGCCCGACCTCGCGCATCCGGATCACGGCCGAGCTGATCGCGCTGACGCGGCGGCGCGACCGGCGCTCGCTGTGCGTCAACGGCGATCGCATCGACGAGACGTTCCTCGACGCCTGCCCGGACCTGCGGCTGGTCGCGCTCGCGAGCACCGGCTACGACTCGATCGACGTCGCCGGCCGCCGACCGGCGACGGCGTCGCGGTCACGAACTCGCGGGGGACGCTGTTCGAGACGACGGCCGACCTGACGTTCGGGCTGATCATGCCGCCCGGCGCCGGATGTTCGAGGCCGAGCGCTACCTGCGCGGCGGGCCGCTGGGTCCAGGACGACCTCGACCTGCTGCTCGGCCAGGACGTCCACGGGGCGACGCTCGGGATCGTCGGCTACGGCGAGATCGGCCGGGCGGTCGCGCGCCGTGCGACCGGCTTCGGGATGACGCGTCCTGCACCACGTCGGACGCCGGCGACGACGCGCTGTCGCGATGGGTGCCCTCGACGAGCTGCTGCGCGAGCAGCGACATCGTGTCGCTCCACGTGCCGATGTCGCCGGCGACCCGCCACCTGATCGGCGAGCGCGAGCTCCGGCTGATGAAGCCGACCGCGACGCTGGTCAACGCCGCCCGCGGCGGGGTCGTCGACGAGGCCGCCCTCGTGCGTGCGCTGCGCGAGGGCTGGATCGCGTCGGCCGGGCTGGACGTCCAGCAGGTCGAGCCCAACGCCGATCCGGCGAATCCGCTGCTCGCGCTGCCCAACTGCGTGGTGCTGCCGCATATCGGTTCGGCGACGCTCGCCGCCCGCGTGGCGATGATCGGCATGGCGACGGACAACGTGATCGCGTTCCTCGAGGGCCGGCCGCTGCATCACGCCGGTCGGGACGGTCGGCCGGGACGTCGCGGAGGGCAGCCTCGCATGACCGCGCGCATCGCGCTGGTGACCGGCAGCGCCCAGGGGATGGGTCGGGCGATCGCCGAGGCCCTCGCCGCCTCGGGCCACCAGGTCGTCGGGGTGGACCGGCTCGAGCAGGACGCGGGGCCGATGGTCCGGGTGCTCCGGGCGGACCTGGCATCGCCGGAGGCGCATCGCCGATCTGCTCGCCGATGTCGGTCGGGTGGACGTGCTCGTCAACAACGCGGCCGTCCTCGTGGAAAAGCCGATCGAGGAGACGTCGCTCGCCGAGTTCGACCTCACGATCGCCGTCAATCTCCGGGCCCCGTTCCTCCTTCGCGGGGGTTCGGCGCCGGGATGCGCGAACGGGGCTGGGGCCGGATCATCAACATCGCGAGCATCGCGGCGCGCACGGGCGGCATGTCCCAGGTCGCGGCCTACGGGGCCTCGAAGGCGGGGCTCGTCGCGCTCACCAAGAACTTCGCCCGGAACTACGGACCGGACGGGGTGACGGTCAACGCCGTCGCACCGGCGGCGATCCTGACCCCGATGGCCGAGTCCCAGGAGCGGGTGACGCCGGGCGCCATGGCCGCGACGGCGGCCACGATTCCCGCTTCGGCGCATCGCCGAGCCGTCGGAGGTCGCGACGGTGGTCGACTTCCTCGCCTCCGACGGCGCCGCGTTCGTCGACCGGCGCGACCATCGACGTGAACGGTGGCCTCGTCACCTACTGACCGCGGCCCGGTCCGCGCGGACGCCACGCTGGTCCCGAGCGCGACGCCGGCGCGGGAGGGTTCGCGCGGGGCTTGCGGCAATGGACCGACCGTCGTGATCGACGTCCTCATCCGGGGCGCCACGGTTCATGACGGCACAGCGGCGGTGCCTCGACGCCGCGACGTCGCGGTCGCGGACGGCCGGATCACCTCCCCCGATCGCGACGCCGTCACTCGTCGGACACGGCTGATCGATGCCGACGGGCTGGTCCTGGCTCCTGGCTTCATCGACCTGCATTCGCATGCCGACTGCACGCTGCCGGCCTACCCGGGAGCGATCAACTCGATCAGCCAGGGGGTCACGACCGAGGTCGTCGGCAATTGCGGCTACACCGTCGCCCCGGTCAGCCCGGTCGCCGAACGCGCCACCGAGCTCCGGCTGCAGACCGCGGCGATCGGCCCGGACCTCGACTGGTCATGGACGACGTTCGGGTCGTACCTGGACCGTCTCGATGCGGCCCGGCCGGCGCACAACGTCATCCCGCTCGTCGGGTTCGGCGCGCTCCGCATCGCGACCATGGGGATGGCCGATCGGCCGGCACGACCGGCCGAGATCGCGGCCATGCGGGCCGGCCTGGCGGACGCCCTCGACGCCGGTGCATGGGGGATGAGCACCGGCCTCGTCTATCCGCCGGGTGCGTACGCGGCGACGGACGAGATCGTCGCGGTCGGCGAGGAGTTGCGTGGACGGGACGCGCTCTACGCCTCCGATATCCGCAACGAGGGTGACGACCTGGGCGACGCGGTCGACGAGGCGATCGCGATCGGGGCCGCGCTCGGCGTCCGTGTCGAGATCTCGCACCTGAAATCGGTCGGCCTCCGGAATCACGGGCCGGATCGATCGGGCCCTCGCGCGGATCGACGCGGCGCGGGCCGCCGGCGGCCGGGTGACGTTCGACGTCTATCCGTACACGGCCGGGAGCACGATGCTGACCCAGGTGCTCCCGCCGTGGCTGCCAGGACGGCGGCCAGGAGGCGCTGATCGCCCGGCTGCGGAGCAGTGAGGTTCGAACCCGGCTGCGGCACGAGCTCCAGGCGGGCGTGCCCAGGGTTCGTGAACTACAGCGTCGCCGGGGGTGGGTGGGATTCCATCCTCATCGCTTCCGTGTACGACCCCGGACTCCGCTGGGCCGAGGGACGGACCATCGCCGAGCTCGCTGCGGCGCGCGGGATGGACCCGCTCGACCTCGTCTTCGACCTGCTGATCGACGATCGGGCGTCCACGGTCATGATCGTCTTCGTCATGGCCGAGGCGGACGTTCGCGAGGCGATCGCCCATCCTGCCGCCGGGATCGGATCCGACCTCCTCGGTGTGACCAGCGACAGCGCGCGGGTCCATCCCCGGACCTACGGGACCTTCGCGAAGATCCTCGGCTGGTCCGCCAGGGGAGAAGGGCCGCTCGACCTCGGCCAGGCGATCCATCGCATGACCGGCCAGACGGCGGCCATGCTGGGACTGACCGATCGGGGCACGATCGCCCCCGGGATGGTCGCGGACCTCGTCCTGTTCGACCCTTCGCGCGTGCGGGACACGAGCACGTACGCCGAGCCGACGCGCCTCGCCGAGGGGATCGAGGCCGTGCTCGTCGGTGGCCGGTTCGCACTCGATGGCGGGCAGGTCGTGGCTCGCGATCTCGGGCGGGTCCTCCGGCGGCCGCTGCCAGACGCGAAGCGATGAGCCGGTCGGGCGGGATACGGATGAAGCGGACGTCCGGCTTCGAGCCGCGGCGCCTTTACCCGATCGAACCTCGCTGAAGCGGAGTTGCAACCCCGGCCAGTCGGGTGGGACTCGCATCCGTCCGCCAGTCCGGCGCACGCTGGAAGCCGCGGAGCCGCGATGCGGAATGGTGTGCCCGCACCCACGAGCCCGACCCAAGGAGGTCTGTTGTGACGACTCGACCACAGCGATCAACGCTCGCGTTGATCGCCAGCCTGGCCCTTGTTCTCGGCACCTCGATCGGCCCCGCCGTCTCCGGCATCGCGGCCGCGTCCAAGCAGAACCCGAACATCGTTCGTGCGATGAAGTCCTATGAGGCGCTCCAGCGGTACTTCTATGTCGGCAGCCCACCGCTCTATCTGGAGGAATACCCGCGCACGGGCGGCAACGCATACTCCTACGTCTGGCCGTTTTCACAGGCGATGGCGGCCACCATCGACCTGTCGGGGATCCGCTCCGTCGGCGCCGGCTACGGCGCGGACGTCCAGGACAGGCTCGCCGGCCTCCAGCTCTACTGGAACGACACGACGACGCCGCCCGGATACGACTCGTACGTTCGACCGCCGCTGGGTGGTGGTGGCGACAAGTTCTATGACGATAACGAGTGGATCGGCCTCGAGCTTGTTCAGCGATATCGGATGACGGGCGATCAAGCAGCGCTGGCGCGTGCCCGCCAGATCTTCGACCTCGTCGACTTCGGCTGGGACAGCGATCCGACGCACCCGTGTCCAGGCGGCACGTTCTGGACGCAGGCTCCGTGGAGCCAGGATCGCAACACAGTCTCGAATGCGCCGGGTGCCGAGCTGGGCCTGCAGCTCTACGAGCTGACGGCGGATGCCACGCAGAAGGCTCACTACCTCGCGTCGTCGACGAGGATGTATGACTGGGTCAATAGCTGCCTGCTGGCGCCGAACGGCCTGTACTGGGATCACATCGATCTCGCCGGGAACATCGAGAAGACCCAGTGGAGCTACAACCAGGGAACGATGATCGGCGCGAGTGCGCTGTTCTATCGAATTACCGGCGATCGCGTCTACCTCGATCGTGCGAATGCCATCGCTGACGCGGCCCTCGCGTACTACGGCGGCGGTGGACGGCTCTTCAGGCAGGACCCGCCGTTCAACGCGATCTTCTTCAAGAACTTGCTGCTGCTCGACTCGGTCGACCACGATCCGCGCTATCGGCGCGCGATGCAGGCCTACGCGGACGAGGTGTGGCGATCCGTCCGGGACCCTGCGACAGATCTGTTCGAGTTCGACGCGACCCAACCGGTCAAGCTGCTGTTCCAATCGGCGATCGTCCAGATCTACGCCGCGCTCGCGTGGGACGCCAGGGATTACCGCTTGATGGCCTGATTCAGTCGTCGCTCCGCAGCCTCGAATAGGCCACGCAGTCGACCGGGATGCCGTCGTGGTGGAGATCCCATGCCCGGAGCACGCCCTCGCGCTGGAAGCCGGCGCGCTCGACCATCCGCTCTGATGGCTCGTTGCCGACCATGATGAACGAGTCGATCCGGATCACAGCGGTCGTTGCGAAGGTCCAGTCGGCGAGCAGCCTCAGCGCGCGTGTCCCCACGCCACGACCGCGCGCCTCGGGCGCCAGCCACAGCCCGAACGTCGCCTGGTGGCCGTCGGGTCCGAAGCGGGTCACGGCGCCGAGGATCTGGTCGGTCGCGGCGTCGACGATCGCGAAGGGCGCACCCGTCCCGGTCCGCCACATCGAAAGCGCGTTCTCGATGAAGGCATCAGCGTCCGCCGCCCGGAACGGCTGCGGGATCGTCACCCAGCGGGCGATCTCCGGGTCCTGGCAGATGGCCAGACGGCGGGCACGTCGGCCGGCCGCCACGGCCGGAGCACGAGCTCGTCCACCGTGAGGATCGTTTCGGGCTCGCCTTCCACCAGCCCATTCTCGCGCCTCGAGGACGCTCCGACGGTGCGGCCGTCGGCCGGGAGTATCGGACAGCGCCGTCCCGCGCGTCGTCAGTTCGTCGGACGGATGTTCTGGTTCAGTCGGAACAGGTTCGCCGGGTCGTATCGATCCTTGACCTGGACCAGCCTCGGTAGTTGTCGCGATACGTCGCGCGGACGCGGTCGGCGCCCTCGTCCATCATGAAGTTGACGTAGGCGCCCGGCTCCGAGAGCGGATGCAGCGCTTCCCAGTAGGCGACCGTCCAGTCGCGGATGAGCCCCGCGTTGGCCGCGTCCATGTCGAAGCCGACGATGGTCTGGAGCCAGCCGGTGTCGCGGTGAGCTGAACGCCGTCGCGTGCCGATCGACCCGGCGGACCGCGCCGTCCATCGGGTAGATGTGCATCGTCGAGAGCGGCGTCGGCAGCTTCGATCCGTGCTCGACATGGCGCTCGATCGCCTCGTCGGTGAGCTCGTCGATGAAGTCGGCCCGCCAGTACGACTGGATCCCCGCCGGCAGCAGCGGGTCGAAGAGGCCTGGAAGGCCGGGAACGGCAGCGGCCCGACGAGGTCGACCGATCGGCGGCCCGAGCGGCCGCACGGATCGGCCCGAAGCGATCGACCGCGTCCACGAGTGGACCCGTGTAGCACCAGACGAGCGCGACCATCGTCTCGCGTCCAGAGCGCCTCGGGGAATGGCGGCCCCGGCGGGACGTTCATGAACGCAAAGAAGCCGCTCAGGTCCTCGGGCGCCCCGGCAGGATGAGTCGCGGTACCAGCGGAGGACATCCGCCGCCCGGTCCAGGGGCCAGAGCATCGGCCCGGCGTAGACCGTGCTGACCGGATGGAGCCGGAACAGGAACGAGGTCACGATCCCGAAGTTCCCGCCACCGCCGCGGATCGCCCAGAACAGGTCCGGATGCTCGTCAGGCGCTGGCCCTGACCACGCGACCCGTCCGCCAGAACCAGGTCCGCCGAGAGCATGCTGTCGATCGTCAGACCGTAACGCCGCGACAGGTGGCCGATGCCACCGCCGAGCGTCAGGCCGCCCACGCCGGTCGTCGACACGAACCCGCTCGGCGTCGCCAGCCCGAAGGCGTGGGTCGCGTGGTCGACGTCGCCCCACGTGCAGCCGCTTTCGACCCGGACCGTCCGTGCCCTCGACATCGACGTGGATCCCCTTCATCGGCGAGAGGTCGATGACCAGGCCGTCGTCGACGCGTCCCGAGACCGGCCGCGCTGTGGCCGCCGCTGCGGACGGCGATCGAGCAGCCCGTGCTCCCGCCCGAACGCGACCGACGCCATGACGTCGGCCACGTCCCGGCACCGTGCGATGAGTCGCGGATAGCGGTCGATCATGCCGTTGTGGACCCGCCGCGCCGCGTCGTAGGCCGCGTCACCGGGCTGGATCAGTTCGCCGCGAAGCGCTGCCGCAAGCGTCCTCGATGCGCCTCGGCCGGGATCGTGCTGGCCGCTGCGACCGGGGTCGTCGAGGGCCATGGCGAGCCTCCAGGGTCTGGTCTCGCGATGCGACGCTGGTGGGCGTCGGCCGGACGCTAGCGGTCTGGCAGCCGTTAGCGAGAGCGTTAGGTCGGGTGGGGTCGGCGAGGGCCGTGGCTTCAGCGTGTCGGCCCTGGCCGTCCAGCAGGGCCACCAACCGTGCCCGCGACCGAGCTTCGAGCGCCCGGGCGCCCTGGTACCGCGGCGAGATCGATCGCACGCCGGTAGGGCCGCCTCCGCCTCCGCGTCGTCTGACGCGTCTTCTCGAGCAGTTGCCCTGGCGCCGGTAGAGTTCGGGCTAGGCACCAGCGTTCGTTCGTCTGGTCGACGATGGCGAGTGCCTCGGCGATGAGGCGTCAGGCCGCCGTCGACGTTCCCGATCCGGCCGTACTGCTCGGCGAGGAGGCCGAGCTGGAACGGTCGCAGGAAGCGGCTCCCGGTCGCCGCGAAGTCGGCCATCCCGCTGCTGGATCTCCTCGATCCCGGACTCGATCTCGCCCAGTCTCGGCGCGGGCCCAGCCGCGGAGCGACTGTCCCGAGCCCCAGCCAGAACGGCATCCGACTGTCACGACCGAGGTCGATCGCCGCCTCCGCCTGGGTGCGGGCAGCCAGCGCTCGCCTCTGTGGCACTGGAGGATCGCGTCCCACACGAGCGCATAGGCCGAGCGTGAATGGGTGGCCGAGTTCGTCCGCCAGCTCGAAGGCTCTCGGCTCGCCGCCGTGCAGACGCCTCGGGTTCGCCCATGAGCCAGAGATCGAGGCTGAGGCGGATCAGACAGACGACCTCCGGGTCCTGCCAGTACAGGCCGATATGGATGACCGAGCGCGATCGGTCATAGGCCGGCGATGCGCCGCCTCGAGATGCGATCCGGGCCGGGCCGCCGCGCCGGTCAGCAGCAGTGAGACGCCGATCAGGAAATGCGCCTCGACGCGAAGGACCGGATCGTCGTCGCCTGCTCGGCGAGGCTCATCAGGTGGTCGCCGAGCGGCGTGACATTCCTCGAGCGCGCCGGGCGAGGGCAGCAGGGCGAGCGCCCGAATGATCTGGGGCGTCGGCGGCCGCCCGAGGAGCTGGCAGAGCTGGCGAGCAGCGGAGCGTACGTCGCGAGGACCTGCGGCGCCCCGTAGCCCTCGCGTCGCGACGAGCGACACCGCCGAGCGCGGTCTGCAGGCTCAGCTCGCGCTGTCGCGGTCGGCGCTCGGCGGCAGCTTGTCGAGGAGCCCGAGACCTCGCTCGAGGAGCGCCATCGCCTCGAGGTTCGCCCCGATCCGCTGCGCGACCTCGGCCGCCCGCTGGTAGAAGACGGCGGCCCGATCGGCGAGGCCCGCGCTTCCGAAGTGGGCGGCGATCCGGGCGGCGGCGACGTCCAGGTCGAGGGCGTGCACACGTTCGAGCGCTTCGGCCACGCGCCGGTGGAGGAGGCGCCGATGCGCCTCGCTCGGTCTCGCTGTAGGCGACCTCCCGGAGCTTGTCGTGGGCGAAGTCGTAGGCACCGTCGCCCTGCTCACGGACGATCTGCCGGCCGACCAGCTCGTCGAGCCCGGCGACGAGGCGGTCCTCGTCGCTGATCCCGCTCTCGACGGACGACCTCCAGCGGGAAGGCGCGCCCGACCGTCGCCGCCAACGACGCCAGGTTCCGAGCCGGTTCGCGAGAGCTGCGCCAGCCGGGACGCGATGACGGCCTGGACCTTGGCGGGGAGCGGCCGGGCGAGTCGGCTGCGCGTTCGCCGGCGCCGGCTCAGGCCGGCCCGGATCGTCTCCACCACGAACAGCGGGTTGCCCTCGGTCTGGCGATGGATCTGCCGGGCTTGGTCCGGCGGGAGCGGCACGACCGGCGACCTGGGCCGCGAGCGACGAGGTCTCGGCGGGATCCAGCGGACCGAGCGCGATCTCGGTCACCTGGCCCGCGTCCTGCAGCCCGTGGATGAGCGCCGTCAGCGGATGGGCTCGGCCGACCTCGTCCGGCCGCACGGTCCCGACCACCAGCAGACTCGCCTCGCGATCCGATCGGAGCGCAGAGGAAGTGCAGCCACTCGAGCGTGCCGGCGTCGCACCACTGGAGGTCGTCGAGGACCAGCAGGAGCCGGCGGGTCGGCGGCGTGGAAGGCGCCTGCAAGTGCCTGGAAGAAGGGCTGGCGCTGCCAGGCATCGATCCGGGCGGACGGTCGCGGCAGGTCCGGTCGCTGACGAAATCAACTCCGGCAACAGTCGGGAGATCTCACTGAGGGCCCCCACATCGAGCCGGGGCAGGGCCGGCCCCAGGAGCGGGCTACGGAGCCAGTCGGCGATCGGCGCGAACGGGAGCCGTCCTTCCGCCTCATACGCGCGTGTCCGCGCGGGCAGGATCCCCTGACGAGCAACCGCGTCGGACAGCTCGACCGCGAGGCGCGTTTTCCCGATACCGGCCTCACCGCCGATGACGACAAGCTGCGCCTCACCCTCCACCGCGCGGCCCCAGGCGGCCGTCAGCTGAGCCCATTCCGGACGGCGGCCGACGAGGGTCGTCGGTTCGGGCATCGATGCCCGGCCGGGCCTCACGCGGGCGGGATCGGCGACTCCTCGCGCGGCTCCCAGACCCATCACCAGGTCGTGGACCTCGATCGTCGCCGCATCGGGTTCGACCCCGAGCTCCTCTTCCAGCAATGCCGCGCTCGTCTGATAGATCCGCAGAGCGCCGACCCGATCCTGGTCGAGCGCATGCAGCCGCATCGACCAGCGGACTATCCGCTCGTCGAGCGGATCGAGCCGAAGACGCTGGTCGCACCGCTCGATCGCGGCTCGATACGCGCCTTGTTGCTCGAGCAGCCCGATGAGGCGATCGAGAGCTCGTCGGTGGACGGCGGCGAGTCGATGACGCTCGGGTTCGATCCAGTCCTTGTCGATCCCCGCGAGGAGCTCCCCACGATAGAGGTCGACCGCACATTCGAAGGCGTCTCGCGCCGAGCGCGTGTCGGGTTCGGCGTCGGCAGCCAGCGCGGCCCCGATGGCGCGCTCGAACTCATCGATGTCGACATCGACTGCGAGGTCGGGACCGGGCTCGAAGGTCAGGCTCACACCCCGGACCGCCACGCATCGATCGACCTCGGGCCAGGAGCGCCGGAGCTGATGGAGGACCTGCCGGAGGTTGTTGTGGGCCTGAGCTTCGCTGGAATCTGGCCACAGCAGGAACGACAGCCGCCGGCGCGGCTGCGGCACACCCCGATGGAGGACCAGGTAAGCAAGCAGCGACTGCGCTCGAACAGAGCCGAGCGGGATGCTCGCGCCGTCGCGTCCGATCAGTCCGAAGCTCCCGAGAAGGCGGAGGTGGATGGCTCGGGCGTTGGCAACCGGCTGCCGTTCAACGACTCCGGCAGGGAATCGAGTTCGGGCACCGCCCCGGCGTCGGGGATCCGTCTGGCCATGGGCCCCTCCGTCGCGAGCGTAGCAGACGGCTGTCGCCGCTCGACGTCGACGGTCGGAATGGCGTGCGGCGCGACGGACATGGGAAAGGCCCGCCGCGCGGCGGGCCCTCCACGTTGGGGACGACTCAACTCTCGGTACACCCGGGGTTGGCGTCGTCGATCCGGAGACCCGTGCTCGCGGTCCCGGTCGGGACGATGAAGGTGACGGTTACGCCGGCGGGGTCCGCGCCTTCATTGCGGAACAGGCCCGGCTTCGTGCCGGACTCCACGAATGAGGTGCCGGCCGGATAGACGGTCTGGTTGCAGTGCCGGTCATAGCCGGTCATGGTGCCGGTCGTGACCGTCACAAGGACGATGCCCGGGTGATGGTGCCAGCCGGAGGTGGCGCCCGGATCGATGACGATCGTCTGGCGGACGAAGTCGACCTGGCCTCGAGCGCTGAGTTCGATCCCATCCGCGTGGGCATGCAACGGGCGACTCAGGGTCCCGAAGAACGGCGCCGTCGGGTGGAAGCCGAGCCCGGCCGTGGCGAACACGGTGGTCGCGGAGACAAGGATGAGGCCAATCGCCAGCAATGGACTGCGGAACATCTTGCGCATCGTTCCTGCTCCCTCAGCTTCGCCGACCTTGGTGGCCGGCGTTGAGCGGGAACCTAGGGACCGGCCCGTTACGAGGGCGTTATGTCGATGCGCACGGGTCTCGAGCGACAGCGGCTAGCGCGCGAAGGCGTCGAACGGGTTGCGTTCGGTCAGCAGCGCGATCTCGGCCTCGTCGACTCCCGCGTCTCGCAGCCGGGGCAGGAATCGCTCGCTCAGGTACGTGTACGGCCTCGGCGTTCCACCACCCGGCTGGGCCGGGTCGTACCAGCCTCGATCCTGGCTCAACAGGAGCCGGGCGCCGAGCCCCGCGTCGAGGGCGTCGGCGATTCGTTCCACGAAGTAGGTGTCGTCGAAGTCGTCGCTGCCGATCGCGTCGTACTCGATCCAGGCGCCACGCCGAGCGACACCCAGGTGCAGGCTCGAACTCGCTTCGGACTGGGTGTGGATCCAGATGAAGCGGTCGGGGGTGAGCCCGGCCGCCTCGACGACGTCGAGCTGGTCGGCGACGACGCGGCCCCGGATCGTGTGGCTCCCGATGACGCTGCCGGTGTCCTTCGCGGCCCTGGCTGCCGCCCGCAGGATCTTCGTCTCACATGTCGTCAGCCCGTCATCACCGGCGCTGAGCTTGATCCAGTCCGCCTGGACGCCGGTGCCCGCGATCTCCTCGCTGAGCTCGCCGAGCATCCATTCGTAGAGCGCGTCCTCGCTGGCCTCGTGCGCCCACGCGGGGACCCACGGCTCGCGATAGATCCCGGTCGGGACGACCAGCGGGAACGCTGTCGCGGCTGAAACGGCACCGTCGATATCGGCTCGGCGACCGACGCCGACGGTACTGCATTCGACGATGGCCGTGACACCGGCGGCTCGGGCCGCCTCGATCTCAGGGCTCATCAGCGCGATGACCGCGGCGGGATCGGCCTCGCCGTAGCCCGGCTGGTCCCAGGTTCGCAGGTCGACGAAGACGTGTTCGTGCGGCAGCAGCATGCCAAGCTCATCGGCACGCCTTGGTCCCAGGGTTGTCATGATGCGAGCCATCGCGGACAGCCTCCCGGCGCAGGCCGTGTCAGCCGGTTGCCGGCCGCCAGGCGTACTGCACGTCGGGCTGGCGCTCTTCGTTGTTCGTCTCGTCGCCGAACCGGACCACCTCGAAGCCGTTGCGTTCGTAGAACCGGCGTGCGCGGCCGTTCACCTGGAACGTCCACAACAGCAGTCCGGCCGCCTCGCGCTGCTTCGCGAGGTCGAGCAGCCGCCGTCCGATCCCTTCGCCGAGGCGATCCGGATCGACGTAGAGCTGCTCCAGCCAGCCCGGTTCGATCGTCATGAAGCCGACGACGCGTTCGGTCGAGCCGGTCGCCTCGGTCGCGTCAACCGCGACCCACGTCTCCATCGCCGGCACCAGTCGATCGCGAACCCAGCCGCGCACCTCTTCGTCGGTGTGGGCGAGCGGGAAGTCGTACGTGGCGTGGAAGGATCGGAGGTAGACGTCGGCAACCGCGGGCGCGTCTGCGAGGGTGGCGCGTCGAAGGCGGATCACGCGCGCATTGTCTCGCGTGGCCCGACGGTCGCATGAACAAGCTGCCGGTCGCGGGTGAAGTCCGCCGTCGCTGGCGGATCTGGTCGGTGCCCCTTGCCGGGGGGACGCCGGGCCTCCATGCTCGCGACATGCAGACCGTCGGCGGGCTCGCCGGCTTCACAGGATCGCTCGTCTGCCCCGACGACGCGGCATATGACGGTGCCCGAAGCCTCTGGAACGGCGCGATCGACCGGCACCCTGCGCTGATCGCCCGGTGTGCTGGCGAATCTGACGCCGCGCTGGCACTCGGCTACGCGCTCGCCGAGCGCCTGCCGGTCTCCATCCGCGGCGGCGGCCACAACGTCGCCGGTTCGGCGCTGTGCGAGGGAGGTGTCGTGATCGACCTCTCCGGCCTCCGGGCGGTCGAGGTGGACCCCGTGAGGAAGGTGGCCCGCGTGCAGCCCGGCGCGCGCTGGTCGGACGTCGATGCCGCCACCCAGGCGCACGGGCTGGCGGTGCCATCCGGCATCGTGAGCGAGACAGGCGTCGCTGGACTGACCGTGGGCGGCGGCTTCGGCTGGCTCAGCAGGCGGTGGGGCCTGACGTCCGACAACATGATCGGCGCCAGGATGGTGCTCGCGGACGGTCGGCGCGTCCGGATCGCCGCGGACGCGGAGCCCGACCTGTTCTGGGCGGTCCGTGGCGGAGGCGGCAACTTCGGGATCGTCACAGAGTTCCAGTTCAGGCTCTTCCCGCTCGGGACGGTGGTATTCGCCGGCCCCTTGCTCTATCCCGCCGACCAGGTCCACGAGGTGCTTCGGGTGTACCGGGACTTCATCGCCGGCGCAAGCGACGAGGTATCGGTGTTCGCGACCCTGCGGACCGCGCCGCCCCTCGACTGGGTCCCCGAGGCCCTGCGTGGCACGGACGTGATCATGCTCATCCCGTTCGCCAGCGGAGATCTCGAGGCAGGTGCAGACGCGATCGAGCCACTGCGCCGGGCGATCCGGCCCTCCGCAGACCTGGTCCGCGAGAAGCCGTACGTCGCGCACCAGACTATGTTCGATGCGGCAGTCCCGGCGGGACTCGGGTACTACTGGCGGTCGCATTACCTCCCGCCGCTGACCGACGCGGCGATCGACGTGATGGCCGGGCTCGCCTGGCAGAAGGCATCCGAAGCCTCGTTCAGCATGCTGTTCCACCTCGGCGGCGCGATCGACACGCCGCCGGCTGATGGTTCGGCGGCGAGCGGCAGGGGCGCGGCTCACGCACTCAACATCAACGCCGCATGGACTGATGCGGGGGCGCGCCATCCTGACATCGGTTGGTGCAGGGAGTACGCGACCGCGATGCAACCGCATGCGACCGGCGGGGTGTACGTGAACTTCCTAGCGCCGACGAAGGCGAGTCCCGGATCCGGGACGCCTACGGCGAGCGCTTCGAACCGCTTTCGCTGGTCAAGGCGCGCTACGACCCCGACAACGTGTTCCGCGCCAACCAGAACATCCCGCCCGCGTGGCAGCCCGCGGCCAGATCTCTCGTCGACTATTCGCCTCGCTAGCGTCGGTCTCGACGCGCCGGCGCCGCAGCGACTTGGGGCGGCGAGGCAGGCGACCTGCGGGCCCGCGGACCGGCTCTCGCGGCCTACCGCAGGTGCACGACGTTGGCGGTGATCAGGGCGGCGTGGTCGGAGCACAGGAAGGCGATCACCTGCGCCACGTCCTCGGGGCGGGCCACGTTGAACTGGTCGGGACTGTTTGCCACGAACTCGCGGACGGCATCGGTCACCCAACCCGTGTCGGTGACCGGCGGGTGGACGACATTGGACGTGATCCCATAGGCGCCCAGCTCGAGAGCCGCCGACATCGCGTAGCTCTCCAGGGCGGCCTTGGCTGCGCCGTAGGACACCTCCTCGGGGAAGCCGAGCGCACCGCCCGACGTGAGACCCACGATCCGGCCCCACCCGGCGCCACGGGCGACGTGGCGGCGGGCGAGCTCGGCGATCATCAGCGCCGAACCGCTGCGTCGACCTCGAGGAGTTGGGTCGCGGTCGACACCGACAGTGGCTCCAGCGGCCGATCGAGGCGGTCGCGCCCGGCAGGCTTGAACGTGTCCTGGCGCCATCCCGTGGCGTTGTTCACGAGGATCTCGACCGGCCCGAAGGCCGCCTCCGCCGCATCGAAGAGCCTCGCCGGCGTGCCCGGGTCCCGCAGGTCTGCCTCGATGGCCTTCGCTTGCCCGCCGGCCTCGACGATCGAACCGACGACGTCCGACGCGTCCCGGGCGCGATCGGCCGCGTATGCCTCCGGCACGCCGTCCTCGATGTGGTCATGGACCCGCAGGTAGGTCACAAGGACTCGGGCGCCATTCCCGGCCAGGGCTCTGGCCGTCGCTGCGCCGATCCCGTGGTTCGCGCCCGTCACGATCGCGACGCGGCCGCTGATCCCTTCGTAGCCCATCGCTGGAACTCCTCTCGGCCGATCAGCCGAGGTTCGGGCCATCGCCGGCCGTCGCCTCCGTCGCGCGGGCTTCCGCGATCGTGACGGAGGTCGGGGTCGCCTCCGGCAGACGCGCGGTGCCTGCCGAGGTTCGGAACCGCTCCGGGTGCGGAAGCGACCGCCGCAGCGCGTCCACGTCCGCGCGACTCTCCAACTGATCGAACGCGAGGAGCAAGGCCCCCACCACCGGCTCGAACTCGCTCTCCACCAGCCGGGCGCCGGGCAGGGCGCCTGCGATCGCCTCTCGAAGCAGCGGGCTTGGATGCAGGAATACGCCTCCCGCGAGCACCAACGGGAAGGAGCCGTCACGCAGTCCCACGCGCTCGGCCGCCACGCGCGCGTATTCGCCCAGGACGCGTCCCATGTCCAGGACGATCCGGCGGGCCACCGGGTCGCCACGATCGGCTTCTTCGAGGATCGTGGGGGCCAGGGCGGCGAGCATCGTCCGCGGTGCGCCTCGCTTCGTCGCACGGTGGAGCAGCGCCCCGACCGACGGGACGTCGAACAGCTCGAGGGCGTGCCTCGTGAAGCCGACCGGTGGATCGAGCCCGAGGTCGGCGCGCACCATCGCCCGAAGGGCCGCCTTGCCCATCGTCTGCGCCCCGCCGTCCTCGCCCCAATAGCTGGCGTACCAGGTCGTGGCGCCCAGGCGGGCGCCGATCGCGCTGCCCGTGCCACACACGACCGCGACACCATCGCCGTCCCGGGTGCCGGCGCGCAGGGCGCCCATCGCATCGTTGACGACGATCACTCCGTGGCGCTCGGGAGGCATTGGCGCATCTCTGCCTCGAGGAGGGTGAAGTCCTCCGGCCAGTCGGCGCCGGCCAGGCTGCAGCCCGCGGCCACGACGTCGTCGCGGGACCCGCCTGCCTCGTGCACCGCACCGTCGATCGCGGCGGCGAGCTCGCCCAGCGCCGCCTCGAGCGGCACGCCGTGGATGTCGCCGCAGCCACTCCGGCCGGTGCCGAGGACCGTGCCGTCGAGGCCGGCGACGATCGCGACCGTCTTGGTGTTGCCCCCGTCGAGGCCGAGCACGAGTGGTCGCACGGATGTCAGCCCCGGGTCACGTTTGCCCGGGAGGAGGGGCCGGCGCCCTCGTCCGGCGCCCGGCGGTCGATCGGTGTCGTCATCGCGGCAGTATTCACGGCGGGCGCCGCCGTCGTCCAACCGGGGCCCCTGGACCTCGTCATCGGCCGTCCATTGGTACAGTCGGGCCATGAAGCTCGTCCTGATCGGCGCCGGCGTGCGGTCGCCGCTCTTCGCGGCCGCGGCGTTGCGCCGGGCAGCCCGGATCGGCCTCGACGAGCTGGTCCTGATGGACATCGACGGCGAACGGCTCGAGCTGTTCGCGTCCCTCGTGCGCAATGAGATCCGCGAGACCGGAAGCCCGGTCCGTCTCCAGACCTCGACCGATGCGCGAGCCGCCCTCGACGGCGCCGACCACGTCGTCACGACGATCCGCGTCGGCGGGGAGGGCGGCCGGGTCCTGGACGAGCGCATCGCCCTGCGGCACGGGATCCTCGGGCAGGAGACCACCGGCCCCGGCGGGTTCGCGATGGGCCTTCGGAACATCCCGGCCATCCTCGGCTACGCGGAGCTGCTCGACCGCGCCAGCCCGAACGCGTGGCTCTACTGCTTCACCAACCCGGCCGGGATGGTGACCCAGGCGCTCCGCGATGCCGGGTTCGCCCGGTCGATCGGGATCTGCGACGGAGCCAACGGGGCCGTGGAGGCCGTCGCGGCGTTCACCGGACACCCGCGCGAGGAGCTGCGTGCCGAGGTCTTCGGGCTGAACCACCTGTCGTGGGCGCGGAGCGTGACCCGCGACGGCGTGGACCTCCTGCCCGGACTCCTCGCGAACGACGACTTTCTCGCGAGACCGAGCCTGGCGATCTTCGAGCCCGACCTCGTCCGGATGATCGGCATGTGGCTGAACTCGTACCTCTACTACTTCTACTACCGCGGAGCAGGCCATCGCCGGCGTCGATCGCGAAGGCGTGACCCGTGGCGAGGAGATCCGCGAGATCAGCGCCGCACTCATCGCCGACCTCCAGGCCATCGACCCCGCGCGCGACCCGGCCGCGGCAGCAAAGCGGTTCCATGCCTACCATCGCCGGCGCGGTGCGACCTACATGGCCGCTGCCCGCGAGAATGCGCCGTCGATCGACGCGGCCGATCGAGACGCCGTCGACGAGGCGCCCTGGAGTCCGGAAGACGAAGAGGGATATGCCTCGGTGATGCTGGACGTCGTCGAGGCGCTCGAGAGCGGGCGTCCGCTGGACACGGCCCTCAACGTCCCGAACGCCGGCGCCATCGACGGCCTGGCCGACGACGACGTGGTCGAAGTCAGCTGCCGCGTGGACCGGACCGGGGTCCACGTCCGCCCGATCGGCGCCGTCCCGCGCGCGCAGCTGGCGCTCATCGAGGCCGTGAAGGCCTACGAGCGGCTGACGGTCCGGGCGATCGCCGCCCGCTCCCGCGACCTCGCGACGGAGGCGCTGCTGGCCCACCCGCTCGTCGGGTCCTATCCGAAGGCCCGTGCCCTGGTCGCGGACTACCTCGACGCCCACCGGTCGTACATCGACTGGTGACGCCGGCAGGCGCTCGTGCGTCGAACCCAAGGCGGATCGAGTATGGATTCGCTGTCGTAAGTCGGACAGATCCATTGTCGTTCGAAACGATTGACGACCCGACCGCTAAGTGGGACGCTGCGACGACCACGGAACGGGGGTCCGGCCAGGGGCGAGAGCGCGGGGTTCTCGCGCGGCCGAAGTCTGTCGCGCCAGCGATCTTCGTAGTCGCCTGCGCGGACGGGACTTCGGCCACAAGCGGCGATGGTCGCTTTCGAGTTAGGCCCGACCTAGCTGGAGGGCTTTGCCATGAGCCGCGAGAGGGACGTTCGGGATTTCACTGCGAATCGCGCGACGCCGGGACGTCGCCGGACCCTGGATCACCTTGCTGCCGAGGTTTCGGAGCGCCTTCCAGGCAGCCATCGGGTTCGCGTCACGGAGCTCGATTCGACGACGGGCAATCCAGCTGCGCTGGTGTCCGAAGGCGCGCCGGTCGAAACCGGCAACTACGTCGGTCGCGCTCTCGAATACCTGCAGACAGTGGCTCCGGCGTTGGGGCTCGAGGCCGCGGCCGGGGCTCCCGAGTTCGTCGCGGACCCGCAGGTCCAGGAGACGAGCAGCGGCGCCCGGGCGGTCAAGGTCCAGCAGAGCTACAAGGGCATCCCGATCTTCCAGTCAGCGACGACCGTCCGCTTTGCGCCGAACGGAGCGCTCGCCGACGCCGTTGGAAGCACGACCAGTGTCGAGGGCGACGTCCCCGTCCACCCGACGCTCTCTGCCTCCGAGGCGGTCACAGCGAGCGGCTGAGTACGTCGCCGAGCCCGACGCGGACGAAGAGGGGAAGAAGGACCAGTTCGGGGAACCGCTCACGCCGGCACGTGTCGATCTGAAAGGCTTCAAACCCCAGGTCCGCTCTGTCTTCGCCCGGACGCCTCAGAAGTCGACGGCGTTGAAGCCCGGGCCGTTCGCCGAGGAGATCAAGGCGCAGCCTGGTGTGGTTCCCGCTCGCAGACCGGCTCGCCCTGGGTTGGGACGTGCTCCTGACGATGCCCGACTTTGCCGCGCAGTACGAGACGATCGTGGATTCGTCCTCCGGCGACGTTCTCTACTGCCACCAGCTGATCCAATACGTCGCAGCGGTCGGCAACGTCTATCGCATCGACCCCGGGACAGCTCGACAGATGACGAACTTTCCGCGGCCGATCAACGACTACGTTCTGCCGATCCCGACTGTCGCACAGTCCAACTGGCGCTGGTGCCACAAGTGCCAGGGCCTGTTCTTCGCCGGCAACCCCGGCTCCCACTGCCCTGCCGGTGGCGCGCACGACCAGACCGGCAGCGGGAACTACTTCCTGGTGCAGAACACGCCGCGCTATCCGGGACAGTCCAACTGGCGCTGGTGCCACAAGTGCCAGGGCCTGTTCTTCGCCGGCAACCCCGGCTCCCACTGCCCTGCAGGCGGCGGCGCACGACAACGACCGGCAGCGGGAACTACAGCCTCCTGCAGCAGGCGCCGTTCGCGCCCGGTCAGCACGGCTGGCGGTGGTGTCACAAGTGCCAGGGCCTGTTCTTCGGCGGCAACCCGGGCTCCCACTGTCCTGCAGGGCGGAGGGCATGAGGCCGTGGGCAGCGGTGACTACAGCCTGGTCTCCGCCAGCAACGGCCTCCCGAACGCGTTTCCGGACACCTGGGTCACGTCGAACAAGACCCAGGGCAACTCGACGAACGCGCATCTGAGCGCCGCCGGAGCGACGCTGACCGGGGCGGTCAAGAACGGCGTGCTCACATTCGATCCAGCAAGTGCCACCGGGGACGACCAGAAGATCCTCAACATCTTCTACTACTGCTGCTACATGCACGATTTCTCGTATCTGCTCGGGTTCCGCGAGGCGTCGTTCAACTTCCAGACAGACGATTTCGGGCGCGGTGGCATCGGCGGCGATCGCGGTGGACGCGCGTTCCTGGCCGGGAGCCGTGCAAGGGACTGCCAACATGAGCCGGTCCGTCGACGGACACAGTCCGGTCATGAACATGGGCATGGTGACGTCCACCAATCGCCACACAGCCTTCGACTCGACGGTGGTCTTCCACGAGTTCACCCACGGGATCACCAACCGCCTCGTGGGAGGCGGCATGAACGAGAACTCCCTCGATTCGATCCAGAGTGGCGGCATGGGCGAGGGGTGGAGCGACTACATGGCCTGCACGATCAACAACGTGGTCGTGGTCGGCAACTGGGTCGTGAACAACACCGCGGGCATCCGCGGATTCCCGTACGACTCGAACTTCCCGGACGGGTTCGGCGCTCTCGGCACGGGCCGCTACAGCGAAGTCCACAACATCGGCGAGATCTGGTGCGCGACGTTGATGGAGATCGGCCGGCGCACGGACAGATATCCTCGCGCTCCAACTCGTCATCGATGCGCTGAAGCTGTCGGCGGCGAATCCGAGCTTCCTCAACATGCGCGACCACATCATCACCGCGCTCGACCACGCGCAGCTGGCCGGTCGGCTGACGACGCAGCAGCACGACGGCGCCTGGCAGGCGATGTGGGCCGTGTTCAGTCGGTTCGGGATGGGGCCGCAGGCTGCTTCCAACGGCGCGCAGCTCAGCGGCATCGTCGGCGACAAGACCGTGGGCCAGGACAACTGGCGCTGGTGCCACAAGTGCCAGGGCATGTTCTTCGGCGGCAATCCAGGCTCGCATTGCCCGGCGGGTGGCGCGCACAGCAAGACCGGCAGTGGCAACTACGACATCGTCAAGAACTGGACCGCGGCGGCGGGGCAGGACAACTGGCGCTGGTGCAACAAGTGCCAGGGCATGTTCTTCGCCGGAAACCCCGGCTCTCACTGCCCGGCCGGTGGCGCCCACAGCAAGACCGGCAGCGGGAACTACAAGCTGATCTTCAACGCCGTGGGCTCGACCGGTCAGTACGACTGGCGCTGGTGCCACAAGTGCCAGGGTCTCTACTTCGCCGGGAACCCCGGCTCACACTGCCCCGCGGGTGGCGCCCACGACAAGACCGGCAGCGGCGACTACAGCCTCATGCAGCATTGATCCGAGCCTCGGGGCCGCGACGACGCGGTCTCGAGCGACTGAGCACCCGCAGGAACGTGACCATCGGCCGGGCAAGCATCACGACCAGCAGCAGGTCGTGGAGCCCGGCCGACGGCGCGCGGTCAGCGCGGCGGCCCGCGATGCACGGTCGGGGCAGTCGGGGCCGCGGACCGATGATGATATGGCAACACCGCACCCACCTCGACCGGCCCGCCCAAGGAGGTGTCGTGACCCCGCATCCTCTCGTTGACGCAGCTCCGGTTCGCCCGGAGCGAGTTCGTCCGCGGCCTCGAGGGCGTCAGCGAGGCCGACGCCCTCCAGCGGATCGGCCCGACGAACTCGCTCGGCTGGATCGTCGGCCACCTGGCGAACCAGGAGCATCGCTACTGGGTCCGGCTCGGCCAGGGTCGCAACGTCGCGCCCGGCCTCAACGAACGAGTCGGGACCGGCCGGCCGGCATCGACGCCGCCGCTCGCCGAGATGTGGGCGATCTGGCGGACCGTCACCGAGGCCGCCGATGCGTACCTCGAAACCCTGACGTCCCCGACTCTCACCACCTTCTTCGAGCGGGACGGCCGGCCCATCGGCGAGAGCGTCGGGACGCTCCTGCTGAGAAACACCTACCACTACTGGTTCCACGCCGGCGAGGCGTCAGCCATCCGCCAGGCCCTGGGGCACACCGACCTGCCGGAGTTCGTGGGCGACATGGACCTCGCCGCCTATCGCCCGGAGGACGACGGAAGGTCCTAGACAGCACTGGCGGCGGGGACCCCTGTGGGAATCCCGAACCTCGCCGGGGTATCGTGGCGCGGATGACGGCTTCCAGCGCGGAGGAGGGCAGGACGATGGACGCCACGAAGGTCGACCCCGCCGCGACGGTCCGCGACGTCATCGCCGAGGCCCACGACGACCCCGAGGGGTTCTGGGCACGGGCCGCCGGCGACCTCCCGTGGTTCCGGCGGTGGGACCGCGTCTTCGTCCATGAACCGCCGACCTTCCGCTGGTTCGAGGGCGGGCTGACCAACCTGGCGTTCAACGCCGTCGACCACCAGGTGGCGGTCGGTCGCGGCGAGAAGACGGCCCTGATCGCGCTCACCGAGCGTGGCGAGCGCCGCACCTTCACCTACGCCGAGCTGCTCGCCGAGGTCGAGCCGGACGGCTGCCGCGCTCCGCGGCCTCGGCATCGGGACGCGGCGACCGGGTCACGATCTACATGCCGACCTGCCCCGAGGCGATCGTCGCGATGCTGGCGACCGTCCGCATCGGGGCGATCCACTCGGTCGTGTTCGCCGGCTTCGGTCATGCGCGCGCTCGGCGATCGCATCCGCGCGAGCGGCTCCCGAGTCGTCCTCACCGCCGACGTCACGTTCCGGAAGGGGACGGAGGTCGCCCTCAAGTCGATCGTCGACGAGGCGCTGGCGGTCGATCCGGGCGCGGTCGAGCGGGTGGTCGTCCTCGAGCGAGGGACCATCGGCCACCGCCTCGAGCGTCCGCGCGACATCTCGTGGTCCGAGTTCCTGGCGGGCGCCGCGGGCAGATCCGGCACGCCACGAGGCGCTCGAGGCCAACGCCCCGGCCTTCATCCTCGCGACGTCGGGCACGACGGCCAAGCCGAAGCTCGCGGTGCACACCCACGGCGGGTACCAGGTCTACATCCACGCGATGGGCCACTGGGTGTTCGGCCTCACGCGCCGACGACATGTGGTGGTCGACGTCCGACATCGGCTGGATCGTCGGGCCACAGCTACATCGTCTACGCGCCGCTGCTCGCGGGCGCGACCACGATCGCCTACGAGGGCGCCCTCGACCACCCGAACCCGGACACGTTCTGGCGGGTCATCGACGACCTCGGCGTGACCGGCGTCTTCACCTCGCCGACCGCGGTCCGGATGCTCATGCGCTACGGCGAGGAGCCGCCGGGCCGCTACGACCTATCGCTGCCCTCGCGCGCGTCGTCTGCGCCGGGCGAGGTGCTCAACGCGCCCGCCTGGGAGTGGCTCCAGCACGAGGTCTTCGAGCGACCGCGTCCCGGTCATCGACCACATGTGGCAGACCGAGACCGGCGGTCCGGTGTTCGGCAACCCGTACGGCATCGCGCTGCTGCCGATCAAGCCGGGCTCCGCGGGCATCCCCCTGCCGGGCATCGAGGCCGCGGTCGTCACCCCCGACGGGACGCCGCTGCCGGCCGGGCGAGAAGGGGATCATGCGATCAAGCGGCCCTTCCCCGGGCTCATCGCGACGCCTGTGGGGCGAGCCCGAGCGCTACGCGCACCGACTACTGGGCGCGGATCCCCGGCGCGTCTACTCGACGGGCGACGCGGCCCACGATCGACGAGGACGGCTACGTCTGGTTCGCCGGACGCGCCGACGAGATCATCAAGATCGCCGGCGCACCGCATCGGCACGATCGAGGTCGAGACGGCGTTCCTCCGCCACCCGGCGGTCGCCGAGGCCGGCGTGACCGGGATGCCCGACGAGCTGCGCGGCGAGGTCATCGCGGCCTTCGTCGTCCTGCAAGCAGGGCCACGACGCCGTCGGAGGCGCTGCGCCGCGAGCTCATCGACGACCGTGCGCGACGAGCTCGGCCCGGTGGCCGTCATCGGCGAGCTGTCTTCGTCGCCATGCTGCCGAAGACGCGCAGCGGCAAGATCATGCGGCGCGTGCTCAAGGCGGTCGTCCTCGACGTCGATCCCGGCGACATCACGACGATCGAGGACGAGGGCTCGGTCGAGGAGGCGCGGCGAGCGATGGACGAGCTCCGGGCGACGGTGGCCGCTCCCGGCTGAAGGTAGTGCTCCTCGGGCACGTGCATTCCGTCGCTCAGGACGAGAACATCGCCTCGAGGGCGGAGCGCAGCGCCTCCAAATCGGATTCGTCGTTATAGAGCTGGCAGGAGACCCGGATCATCCATCGAGCCGGGCCATCCTTGTCGAGCCGGAATTGGATGATGGGGACTTCGATGCCGGTACGTCTCGCTGGAACGAGACTTGGAGTGCGTCGGGCGTCGAGCGGGCCCAAGCCGGCGAAGATCGAATCGGTACCGAGGCCATCGCGGACACCATCGAATCCGGGATCGGCGGGTCGGTCCATCGAAGACATCACACAGCATGTCCCTGGCTCGAAGTGCAAGTTCGTGATTCCGCTGCTCTTAGGGCCGGCAAGCCGCCTTCCAGAAGACCGGACATCGTCGAGATCGCCACGGGCAAGGCAAGGAACGGGGTCAGGTCGTGAGTGCCTTGCCAGTCGAACTCGCGCCGGAAGAGCGAGATCTCGGTTCTCGGGTCATTCGTGCCATGCGAGATGACGAGCGGTCGGATCGCGGGCCTGTTTGTCGCGCCGTACGTGGAGATAGCCCGTCCCCTTCGGGGAGCACGAGCCATTTGTGGCAAGTTGCGGCGTAGTACGCGGCCCCCATGGCGTCCAGGTCGAGATCGAGCAGGGCGGTGCCATGGGCGCCGTCGACGAGCACGTCGACGCCCGCGATCCTGGAGCAGGGCGACGATCCGTTCGATCGGAAAGACGATCCCGGTGGTGCTCGTGACATGACACACGAGCGCGAGGCGGGTGCGCGAGGTCCGACGACGCGTATGTAATGGCGTCAACCACCTGTGAAGGATCGGTCAGCGGATACGGGATGATCGCTTGGTCTGACCATGGCGCCCGTGCGCTCGGCGACGAAGTCGACGGCGTTGAGGCACGCGTTGTATTCGTGGTTGGTGACGTAAGGATCTCGTCGCTCGGATCGGAGATCCAGAGCGACCGAAGCACCGTATTGACGGCGACGGTCGCATTCGGAACAAGGGCAAGATCCGCGGGGTCGGCACCGATCAGGGCGCCGAGCTGCGCCGCGCACATCGGCGAGGCGGTCCGGCATGCTGCCGCAGAACGAACTCGATCGGACGCCGCTCCATCTGGCTCGCGAAAGGCCGCCTGCGCCTCGAGAACCGGGATCGGGCAGGCAGCCGAGCGACCCGTGGTTCAGATAGATCACCGAGGGATCGAGCATCCACATCCCGGATCCGAGATTCATGCGCTGACCTCACGCTCGGACTTGTGCATGCGCGGCAGGTCGGTTCGATCGGTCACCAAGTGAGGTGGTGACCGGCAGATGGACGGCTCGAAAGGACAAGCCAGGCTAAGGGGAGCGGTCGACCGACGTGGCAAGCATATGGCGCTACGCCAGGGCGACGAGGCAGCTCCGGCTCGTCGAGCGACTCTCAACGGACGCGGTAGCGCTCGAGGATCTCTTCGTCCATTTCGATGCCGAGGCCGGGACGGTCCGGAAGGTACGCACCCAGCCGTCGATCGGGCGAAGGAAGGTCCGATACAAGTCGAGTCAGGAGCGGCGAAGGCCGTACTCGGGTACTCGCAGTACACGGCCTCGGGCGCACTGGCCATCCATTGGAGTGATGCCGCCGACGTTGATGCCGGTGCTGAAGCAGTGCGGCACGCACCAGATGCCACGATCGAAGGCCAGCTGCCGAGATCTCCCGGCAGGTGGTGAGCCCTCCGGCTCGGCCGACGTCGGGCTGCAGGACCCTGACGACCCCGATCGGCCAAGCGCGGTAAAGGCCGGCAACGTCGCCTCGGTCTCACCGGCGGCCACCCGTCCGTCGATGGTTCCCGACACACCTCGCGCGTACCCGTCGAGATCATCTTCGTCCGATGGGCTCTTCGAGCCAGACGATGCCGAACCTGTCAAAGAGCTCCTGGCCGCGGTCGATGGCCTGCGAAGCGCGGTCCAGACTCGTCCGGCATCGACCATCAGGTCGATGACGGCCGCGCGCGGCGTCGGTGATCGCACGCCAACAGGGCGAGATCGTGTCGGAACGGTCTCGCCCGAACGATCCATACCCGAATTTCACGGCGGTGAACCCAGGTCCCAGGAATACCTCTCCGTCATGGCGGCGGCCTCGGCCGGCGCGTCCGGGAAGAGGGCGCTCGCATAGACACGAACCCGACGCCGACGACGGCCCCAGATGTCGCAGATGGGCTTGCCCTCCGCCCTCCCGACGATGTCCCAGAGGGCGATATCCATCGCCGCTCAGCGCATGGATCGCGACACCACGCCGGCCGTACCAGCGGCTGGCCTCGTACATCCGGGCCCAGCAGTCAGTCGGGTCGAGCGGGTTCAGCGCCCGATCAGAGAACGCGCCGAGGCCATGGCGGTGGCTGGCCGACCAGCGGCGCGTCGATGACGGCCTTGACGACCGAGTCGCGGCAGAGGCGACCTCGCCATAACCGGTGAGCCCGGTGTCGGTCCGTATCACTGAATGACGAGGACCTCCTGGGTGCCATCCCCGATGTCATGCGACGTTCGGCAGCCGCAGATGGATGGCTTCGACTAGCGGTGACTTCCAACGTTCCTTCCTCCCGCCTCGCCGCCCAGGCTCTCGGCTCCTCTCCACGCGTTCGTGCCGATGGGCGATCCTCGACAACTTGCGCAGCCGGCACCGGCGGCGCAAACAGGTCCGGCAGTGAAGTCGCGCCGCGCGCAGGATACGTTTCCGCGATACCATCCCGCCAGCGTTCTCGATGCCTGATATGACCGCACCGTAGCGGTCTTCGTCGCCACCTCACGCTCCCGACCGCGCAGGATGAGGAGGAGAGAATGGCTAGTTCGAGTCGTCCTCGACGTCAGGCGCATCTGCCTGTTCGCAGCCATCAGCGCGCTCGTGTTCTCGGCATGTTCGGGCTCGACGAGCTCCACGACACCATCCGCGACGCACCGCAGCCACAGGCGCGTCGAGCGTCGCCCCGAGCGTGACGCCAGGCCGAGTCGGCGCTCGCCAGCGCGAGTGCGGCTGCGTCGGCGGCCGCATCGACCGCGACCTCCGCGTGCGCCGCCCCCGCGGGCACGATCGACAAGAGCCTCTCCGGGACGACGTTGAAGTTCCTCATGCCGCCGTGGGCGGATGTAGGGCAACGACGAACTTGCCAAGTTCACCGACCGGACGGGGATCAAAGTCACGGCGGAGATCCTGCCCGTTCGACCAGGTCCACGACAAGGAAGTGACCGCGATGTCGGTCGGAACGGCGCCGGCCGACGCGATGGAGGTGAATTCGCTGTGGGTCGGCCAGTACGCGGCCGCGAACTGGCTGACGCCGGTCACCGACCTGATGGCTCCGGCGACGGTTGCCGACGCCAACGCCAAGGACCCCTTCACCGTCAACGGCAAGCTCCTCGGCCTGCCGTACGCGGTCGACTATCGCTGGACGATCGTCAACATGTCACTGCTCAACAAGGCCGGGATCACGGACGCCCCCCAATCATGGACGGAAATCTCGAGACCGACGCGAAGACGCTCATGGACAAGGGCGTCGTCGAAGTACCCGGTCTCGATCCCGCTGAACATCTCTGCCGAGGCCACCGAACCGTGGCTGACGCCGCTGGTCTCGGCCGGAGGGACGCTCCTCGACGCCGAGTGGCCAGCCGGCCTTCGCCGACCCCGGGTCGCCGGGATTCCAGGCGGCTGACTTCCTCCATCGGATCTACACCGAGAAGCTCGTGGACCCGGCGGCGGTCAACCTCACGGGCCAGCAGTCGGAGGAGGCCTTCGCGGCCGGCACTGCAGCGTTCATCCTGCGCGGCGGACCGAGCAGCTTCGGCTCCTATTCCAACCCGCAGACGTCGAAGGTGTCCAAGGACACCATCGCCGGCTACCTCGTCGGGCCGACCGGTCCAGGGGCGGGCGTGTTCGGTCTCCCGGAGTCGGTCGGGGTGCCGGCGGCCTCCACGAACAAGTGCGCCGCCGCCATGTTCCTCGCCTGGTGGGCGGAGACACCCCAGGAGGTGTGGCGCTACACCGGCCCGAACGGCTCGATCTTCCCGGCGCAGGGTGAGGCTGCCAAGCAGGTCCTGGCCGGCCGGGCGATCCGGCCCAGGCAAAGCAGGTCGAGGATGTCCTTCCGAACATCAAGCCGCTGTTCGCTGAGGGTGCGCCGACCTGGTACCCGCAATTCGCGAACGACGCCGCCACGGTCCTCCAGGCGATCACGATCGGTGACACCTCCGTCGCAGGACGGCCTCAATACCCTCGCCGACCAGACGAAGTCGCTGATCTGCCCAGTAGCCTCCCGCGGCTGGTTCGATGCGATCCGATGGCAGACGTGCCCGCCGCCCCCGAGCCGGCGAGCACGCCGCATTCAGGGCGTCCGCTCATCCGCCGCCGGCGAGCGTCCGCTCGAGCCGAGATACCTCCCATACGTCTTCATCGCCGCGTCGGTCGTGGTCATCGCGGTCTTCAACATCCTGCCGCTCGCGTTCGCGCTCTGGGACAGCGTCCACAAGGACTCCCCGCTCGCGCCCGACCACGGCTTCATCGGGCTTCAGAACTACGTGGAGGTCCTGAGCGACCCGGCGTTCCAGAACGCCATGGCGAACACGCTGAAGTACCTGCTGCTCACCGTCGTGGCGTCCTCGGGGTGGGTCTGCCGACCGCCCTCTGGCTGCGGACCGTCCGGATCCGTCGGGACTTGCTGATCGCCCTGGTCCTCATCCCATGGGCGGTGCCCGGGACCGTACCGGTGAGCTTTGGGCCCTGATCTTCAAGCCAACGAACGGGATGCTGAACGGACATCCTGCTCAACCTGGGCGTCATCGACACGAACATCATCTGGCTCCAGGGTCCGACCGCGATCCCGTTCGTCGCGCTGACGCTCGATCTGGCAGACGGCACCCGATCGCCGCGCTGATCCTGCTTGCCGGGCCTCGAGTACATCCCGAGCGAGCTGTACGAGCAGGCAAAGGTCGATGGTGCCGGCAGTCTGAGGGCGTTCCTCGGGCGTGACGCTGCCGTTGCTGCGTCCCGCCATCGCCATCGCCATCGTCGTTGCGCTCGATCGCGCGCTACCGGGATCTTCGACCAGATCTACGTGCTGAACGCGAACTCAGCCAAGACGATCTCGCTGGTCCAGCAGACATACCTGTACGCATTCAAGGTCCTCGATTTCGGGTTCGGAATCAGCGCCTCGATGATTGCGACCATCGTGAGTGTGGCGCTCAGCTTCCTCGCACTTCGCGTTCATCTACCGCGAGATCGAGTTCTCGATGAAGCTCATCCGACAGGGCGGGCCGTCTCATGTTCGGTCTCGCTCGTCCTCGGCTGGTCGTTGGTACCCATCTACTGGGCGGTCAACATCAGCCTCACGAACGCGGCCGGCCTGCAGGGTGAGATCGCCAGTTTCCTACCGAACCCGCTGTCGTTCGACAACTACCGCAATCTGCTTGTGCCGGGAACAGTCGCTGTCCGACTACTTCTACGTGTCGCTACGCAACTCGGTCATCGAGGCCGGGCTCGCCACGGTCCTGACGGTCTTCGTGGCCCTGCTGGGCGGCTACGCCTTTGCGCGATGGCGCTTCGCCGGCTCGCGGACGCATGTTCCTCATCATCGTCGCCACGCTGTCGCTGCCTCTCCTGGCCGTCCTCATCCCCTTGTTCAAGTGGACCGCCCAGCTCGGTCTCCTTGACACCTATCCGCCCATCATCCTGTTCGCCATGTCGGCCTCACTGCCGCTCGCCCTGTGGATCATGCGAAGCTTCGTGGCCTCGCTTCCGCTCGATATCGAATTCGGCGGCCCGGCTCGACGGGGCGAACGAGGCGCGTCTCCTGTGGCACATCGTGCTGCCGCTCCTGGGCCCGGCCGTCGCGGCCGTCGGGATCATCGTGTTCCTGTCGGCATGGTCCGCATTCCTGGTCCCTGTGTTCTTCTCGTCATCGACGAACACCCAGCCGTTGACCGTCTTCATCCCGGAATCCTCGTCACGAAGCAGGCGGCGAATTCCTCGGACCCCAGGGCCGCTGCAGCGTGCCTGTCCATGGCCATCCCGATCCTTGTCGTAGTGCTCCTCCATCGATACCTCATAAGCGGGCTGATCCGAGGCGCATCGCGATGAACGTCTCAGTCCGCGGTGACCGGCGGACCGCACGAAAGCCGAACCTCGCGCGGTCGGACGGCGGGTAGGTGATGGCAGGGATCGACGGGAGCCGACCCCGACGCGATCCAGCTTCCCGAGGATGACGTCCTCGCCTTCCTCGATCGATACTCGAACGCGGGCCGATGGGGAAGTGATGACGAGCTCGGGACTCTGAACTTCATCGAACCGGCGAGGACTTGCGGCGATCGCGACGGTGAAGCTCGGCAGGGTCGTGTCGGTCGCCAGGGACCTCGACACCGTCCGGTCCTCGAAGAACTTAATGCCCGTCGTCCACCGGATGCTCCTGACGCAGCACGAAGGCGCCGACTCCGCCCTCGATGTCGTCGAGATCGCGCCACACGTGCTGGCCGTGACCCACCTCGACGCCGTGGCGCACATGTTCGCCGAGGAACGCGTCTACAACGGTCGTCGCGCATCGGACGTCGTCCGCCAGGATGGCTCTCGCCTTCGGATCCATCCACGCGCAGCGCGACGGCATCGCCACGAGAGGGCATCCTGCTCGATGTCGCGGCCGCACGCGGAGTCCAGTGGCTCGAACCCACCGCGAGGATCTACCCCGAGGACCTCGATGATGCTGCCCGTTCGGCGGCATTCATCCCCGGCGCGGCGATGCCGTGATCGTTCGCACGGGAGCAGACGCCCGCGAGGCGCGCGTCGGACCGGTGGACCCCGGCGGGCACGCTGGGATGATGCCCGAATGCATCGCCTGGCTACACGAGCACGATGTCGCCCTCTTCAGCAGTGACTGTGGCGACTTCGCTCCCTTGCCATACACAAGGGTTCCAGGACCGTTCCACCAGATCGCCCTAGCGTCGCTGGGTGATGCCGTTCCTCGACAACCCCGCATTGGAAGAGTTGTCCATTGTGTGCGCTGACGTCGGCCGGCACGAGTTCCTGCTGATGGTGGCGCCGCTTGCGGTCTGCGTGGAGGAACGGGGTCGGCTGTCAATCCGCTTTGCATCTTCTGACGGCGGCGCACGCGCCACCGTGTCCGGTCGCTGAGCCGGATCGAGCGTCCGGCCGCGGCCTGCACTGCAGCCAGGCGGCGTGGGCGCTGCCTCCGGCAACAAGCCGTCTGCCCGCAGCTCATCCCAGAGGCCTGGCTGGGATTGGATAGCGCATGAGTAACCGGGTATCTCGTCGAGATGCTCGGGCCGTCGGACCCCGGCGACGATGGTGGTCACCGCCGGGTGCGCGAGCGCGAACTGGACCGCGGCTGCCTTGAGCGGGACTCCGTGCCGCTCGCAGACCCTCTTCAGCTGCTGCGCACGGCTCGATCAAGTCTGGTCCGGCGGGGGCATAGTTGAACCGACTGTCAGGCCCGGGGTCGGCGAGGATGCCGCTGTTCATGACGCCGCCGATCACGACTCCGATCCCTCGCGCGAGACACAACGGGAGCAGCTCCGCGAATGCAGTCGTGCTCAGGAGGGTGTACCTTCCAGGCGACCAGGAAGAGCGTCGAAGTCGCCGCCGTGCGCGAACCGTACGAGCATCTCGGCCTGATCCATCGCGGCCCCGATCGCCCGCACCACTCCCTGCTCGCGAAGGCGGTGCAGGGCGGGGTACGCTCCGTCGATATGCCGCATCCCAGTGATCGTCGGGATCATGGATGAATAAGATGTCGATGCGATCTAGCCCGAGCCGTTCGAGACTCGACTCGACTGACCGCATCACGCCTTCGTAGGTGAAGTCGAAGACGAGCCGGACGCCCGGCGGGGTGCCACGATAGAAAGAGTCCTCCTGGCCATGGAGGGTCTGGCGATCGATGTCGGTTCACCGAGTCGGGGTTCCGTTCGCCGGTACCACGAGACGCCCGACCTTCGTCGACAGCACGAACTCGGTTGCGCGGCCGCTGGGTGACGCTGCCGCTACCCACCCGGCGCTCTGCGTTCCCATATCCATAGAGTGGGGCGGTGTCGAAGTACCGGACGCCCATCCGCCAGGCGTGGTCCACCATGGCGATGCCCGCATCGTCGAGAGATGGCGCGGACAGCCCGCCAATCGGCGCGGTGCCGAATCCAAGGCGCGTGACCTGCAGGCCGGATCGACTGAGCGGCCGCAGCTCGAATGGCTCAAAGCCCACGATGCGTCTCCAGAGCGATCCAACAGGCGCCCAGACCGTACATCGGGCGGCGGACTCGTCTTGGCTTGCCCGGCCGTGCGTACGCGCCGACCGCATATGGTTGCAGCCACTGAGACATCCATGGATTCCCAGTTGAGTGGGTTTCGGTCGTGCCGTCTATGAAACTTCCCTCACCTTGCCATCCCAACGCACGCTGACACCCGAGGACGTCGACCGGATCGCGGGCGTCGCCGACCCGGTGATCCGGAACCTGCAGATCACGCAGGCGTACCACGACCTGTCGGCGGTGACGGCGGCTCGCATCGGACCCGGCGCCAACTGGTGCACCTATGCGACGTGGGCATCGAAGCAGGCCGGACGCACGATCCGCGAGGAGGACATCGGGCGGGCCCTGGAGGCTGCCATCGGGTCGTCTGCGGCCGCGCAACAGGCCGCGAGCGATGTCACGACCCAGGCGCATGGCTTCGGCGCCACGGTGCCGCCGGGCCTGCCGATCGAGATCGGCTCGTCTGGCCGTCCGTCCCGCGCTCGACCGCTCGAGCGACGCCGTCGCCCGCGGCAACCTCAAGTGTGTTCGAGGAGATCGGACGCGAGTTCGCCCGGTTCGAGATCGAATGCGGCGCGGACACGACGCCCGACACGGCAACCCTCGCGACATTCCTCGAAGGACTGCGACCGGGCGAGCCGCCGAACGGGCAGCGCTACCTGCGCCAGGCGTTCGCACGCTACCACCGGGCGCGGTTCGAGCGGACCAGGTCGTCCGCGCCCAGCTGATCCTGCTGGCGAATCTCGAGATCGGCTTCCACGAGCAGACTCGACTGCAGCCGGAGATCGCGGAGGCGCTCGACGCGGCGGCGGTGGACCCACGCGACGTCCGCGATCGGATCATCGCGGCGTTGTTCCCGCGTCTGGCGTGGATCGTCCGGTTCCGGTTGTGGATCGCCCGACTGGCCGGACGACGCGCTCTGCTGGACGTCGCGCTCGACGCACTCGTCCTCGAGGAGCGACGGATCGTCCGGCGCGTCCTGACCCGCCACCTGATGTCGATCGACCTGAGCACGGCCGTCCATCTTCAGCTCGGCGACGATCTCCCCGCCGGGGTTCCCCGCTCGCTGCAGACGATCGTGGTGCCCGAGCTTCGCGACCTCCTCGATCGGATCGATCCCGCGCCCGACGAGCGCGCGAGGGTCCGGGGCCGTCGACTGGGCGGACCTCGACGACCGGATCCACTTCATCGCCCAGATGTTCCGGTGCTACCAGGAGTCGCCATTCCTGTTCGACCCGCCGTTCACGCCGGAACAGGTGGAACGGATCGATGCCGGCGAACGGCCGGCCGACCCGCTCTGACGGGCTCGATCCTCGGAGATCGCCGGCGGGCTGGCGGACGATCGCCTGGGCCCGACCGCCGCCGCCTCCCAACCGATACCGAACCGCATCTTGCGACCTCCGATCGCGACCGATAGGGTTGTGACGTGGCCTCATCCGAGCGCTCTACCGAGATGTGTATGCGGCGGCGGCCCCGCCGTGCGGAGGATGGGGTCCGAGGTCGCGATACGCTGATCGTCTGAGCAGCGCACGTCGGACCTCCGGATCGAGGTCCCGGGGCCGCAGTCCACACGCCGGACTGCGGCTTTTTCGTTCCTCCGACCAGCGCGACGGGTGGCCGCCGACGACACCGCGGCCGATGCCCCCGGCGCCGGGACCTCTCCAACGAGCCTTCAGCGAATCCCGAGGGAGGGATCCAATGACCGACTTCAGCTTCGCGCCGCTCGTGCGCGACACTCGCAGCGCCTTGTCCTCCGGTGCTCCGGATGACGCGCTGCGGACCTTCCGTGTCGAGAGCCAGCAGTCGAGCGGCCTGCGCAGCGACGTGCGCATCCGCCAGTTCGAGGTCGGCGTCGACGAGCCGCCGACGCTCGGCGGCGCCGACACCGCCCCGAACCCGGTCGAATACGCGCTCCTGGCGCTCGCCACGTGCCAGGAGATCACCTACCGCCTTCACGCCGATCACCTGGGCATCCCGCTCGAGAGGGTCGCCGTGACCCTCGAGGGCGACATCGACCTGCGCGGCTTCTTCGCCGTCGACGAGGCGGTCCGGCCCGGTTTCCGCGCGATCCGCGGCACCGTGACCCTCACGAGCTCGGCGCCGGATTCCGACCTCGAGCGCCTGCAGGCCCACGTCGACTCGCATTGCCCGGTGCTCGACCTGCTGTCGAACCAGACGCCGCTCGCCCTCGAGCGGCGGACCCTCGTCCCCGCCTGACCATCCGAAGGAGACCCCGATGACGACCCTTACCCGCAATGCCCCCGAGACCGAGCGCGCCCTCGCCGAGAACGCCCGCTACGCGGCGACGTTCGACCGCCCCAATCTCGACCTTCCGCCATCGCGACACCTCGCCGTCCTCGCGTGTATGGATGCACGCATCACCGTCGAGCAGGTGCTCGGCCTGCATACCGGGGAGGCCCACATCATCCGCAACGCCGGCGGCCTCGCGACCGACGACGCGATCCGCTCGCTGGTCATCAGCCAGCACCTCCTCGGCACAGAGGAGGTCCTGGTCATCGAGCACACCGGTTGCGGCATGCTCACGTTCAGGGACGGGCCGTCCAGAGCCGCTGGCCGAGACGACCGGTGAATCCGTGGATCTCCCGCTCCTCGCTTTCCCGACCTCGAGGCGAACCTGTAGGCACAGGTCGACAAGCATCGAGTCCCACCCGTGGGTCAAGGACGTGCCTGTGACGGGCGTCGATCTATGAGGTCGAAACGGGCCGGCTCCGCCCGGTCGACTGATCCCGGCCGCATCCCGAACCGGCCTGAACAGCGATCGAGCCCCGCCTTCCCGGGCGGGGCTCGATCTGCGTCCGGCGAGGCCTCAGCGCTCACGGGTAGCTGACCACGGTGACCGGCACGCCGGGTTGGCGACGTGGAAGACCCGCCGGTGTCGTTGACGACGTTGAGGATGCCGCCCTTGCCGTTGACTGCGTCAAGGAAGATCGTCAGCAGGTCGTGGAGGCTGCCGGCGGCAAGCGTGTCGGGTACTTCGAAGGCGTTCGCGGAGAAGATGTCGACTCCCTGGTTGAAGAAGCTGTAGCTGCCCATGCTGTAGCCGGCGAACGACGTGACCGCGGTCGGCGACCGCGAGCGCCGGGAAGCCCGGGTGGCCGGGCGAGGCCGACCACGCCGCTTGGCTGGGCGGGTCGTACGGCATCTCGTTCTGGAAGAAGATCACCGTCCCGCCGTTGCCGTTCCAGATCGTCTCGGTCTTCTGGTAGTGCTCGACGAAGAGCCCATAGGCAGTGACGTCGTCGCCGTTGACGACGACGCCCGTGTCGGCGGTGTTGACGGTCCAGCCGACGCCGGTGCCGTGATCCGCGCGCCACGCCCAGATGTCGTCGAGGATGACGTTGCCGCTGTTGACGACGAGGCTCGTCGTGGCCTTTCCGACGTGCGCGCCACCGATCCGGAAGAAGACGTCCGAGAGCACGGTCGGGTCGTCCGGGTCGGACTTGGGCTTGCCCTTCGGCGAGCCCACCTCGAGCAGGACCGGTGAGCTGACGGGCCCGGCGTCGAAGATGAGGCCGGAGATCTGGACCCCCTTCACGTTCGCAACGGTCATCGGCACCACGCCGTTCCGCGGCACGAGGGTCGCCATGCCGAGCCCGAGGACCACGGTGTCCGCGTGCTTGACCTTGATGCGTCTTGCCGATGTCGTAGACGCCCGGCGTGAAGATCACGTTCTTCATCCTGGCGGGCCTCGTTGTTGATCGTCCTGCCGTGTCGCCCGGGTGCGCGACGAAGAAGTCGCCGATCGCGATCGACCGGCCGGGCGTCGGGCCGGCGCTCCACGTGGTCCCGACCGAATCCCGCTGGACCGCGGGCACGAACACGTTGTAGTGCCCGTCACCGTCCAGGTAGAGATACGGCGCCTCGCGCGTGACCGGGCTGGTCGGCAGCGTCGTGTACGGTCCACCGCACGACGCCTGGGCGGGGAAGCACTGGGCCGGGGCGCCGACGGCGCCCGAGAAGACCTGGTTCCAGACGCCGTTGGTCCAGCCGTCGAGAGCACTGTTCCGGACGAGCCATTGCTGCTGGGAGCCGTTGACGATGGTGCTGCCGTCGAACGCCGAGTCGGCGATGAACCCGCCACTCGCGAACGACGGCCCGGTGCAGTAATCCATGAGGGTGGCGAAGCCGTTGACATGCACCCGGCGCATCGGAGCCGCCTGCGAGACGGCCCAGAACTCGCCGTTGTAGCAGCCGAAGTCGGGCGTGTTGACGTTGATGGTCAGGTTCGACAGCGACCGCCAGAAGTTGTTCAGCGCGGTGCAGAAATCCGGCGCGCCGCACTGGTTATGGACGAACGACGGAGCCATTGATCACGACGTCAGCCCGGCGAGCGGCCGAGGCCGGCGACCGCCGTGTAGTAGCCGACCTGGAAGTTCAGGGGATTCGCCTCGGAGCCATAGGTGCCAGGCTTGAACAGCAGGGCGTACCGCTGCGGACCGAACTGGTTCGAGACCTGCTGGTTCGCGACGGCGTCGACGGCCGCCTGGATGTCCGCCTGAGGCATCCCCGGATCGAAGATGAGGACGTTCGGACCAAAGTCGGGAGGGGCCGGCGGCTTCGGGCCTGCGGCCTGGGCCGCCGGCGCGAGCGCCAGGGCCACGATGACCGCGAGGCTGGCGATCACTAGTGCGCGTCTTCGTCGGGGGACCGGCATCGATCGCGTGGCCGATGGCCTGTCCGAGAACATTGTCATCGGATCTCCCTCTGAGCGTCCCCGCAGGCGCAATCGGCGCCTCTCCTCCCCGGGAAGATCCTCGCATCGCGTGCGCACGATCTCAATCCTGGCCTGGTAGTTTGCGAGGACTTCGAGATCGATGGTGGTGCGCACCCGCACCGGCAGATCGCCGATCCGTCTCGTCACCGGCGTCGTTCGCGGGGTCTTCGTCTCTATGGTGGCGAGGACCCGCACCGGCAGATCCGCCGCGTGACCGGCGCACGCGATGCGCCCGACACGCATCCGCGATGCCCTGTGAGAACGCCGCAGCCCGAGCGATACGGCAGCCGGCCTAGGTTTGGGCCGGTGTCGCCGCCGCGATCCGCCCGGCCATGTCCGCCGGCCACGCTGGTTCGATCGCGGACGGAGAGATGCGCAGAAGGAGTCGGCCGTGACCGCGACGCGTGAGGATGATGTGCTGGACCTGCCAAGGACGCAGGAGGGCGCTGCGCTCGTCGTCGTCGAGACGCCGCGCGGGTTCGGGGAACAAGCTGAAGTACGACCCGGAGCTCGGCGCCTTCAAGCTCGATCGCGTGCTGCCAGCGGGCATGACGTTCCCGTTCGACTTCGGCTTCCTTCCGCAGACGGTCGCGGAGGACGGCGACCCGCTGGACGTGATCGTTCTCCTCGATTCGCCGGCTTTTCCTGGCTGTGTGGTGCCGGCTCGTCTGATCGGCAACATCGAGGCCAGGCAGAAGGACGCGGGCACCCCACGACTGGAAGCGGAACGACCGACTTCTGGCGGTGGCCGAGGCGTCGCGGGCGCACGCGTCGGTCCGTTCCATCCGCGATCTCGATCCGTTCATCGTCGAATCAATCGGCGCCTTCTTCGCCGACTATCACCGGCTCGAGGGCGACGAGTTCGAGGTCACGGGGAAGAGCGGCATCCAGGCGGCAGAGCGCGCGGCACGCGACGCCAGCGCGACGTATCGGGAGCGCCGGAACGGGAACGGCACGCGCTTCCAAGGGCCGATGACCGGCCCGGGCGCGGGGGACTCGCGGCGGCGGGCCGGGCGACGACCCGCGCTCGGCCATCGCGCTCTGGCCGGAGGCGGGGGCGGCGGCCTTCAGCACGTTCGCCGAGGAGCTCGAGCACCGCGCGAAGCAGATCGGGAAGAAGGCGGACCCCGATCCCGTCCACGACATGCGCACAGCAACCCGCCGGATGCGCACGGCCGCCACGATCTATCGGTCGGTCTTCCCAAATCGCGACCTGCGCCGGCTCGAGGATGAGTTGCGCCGCGTCGCCCACCGTTTGGGCGCGACCCGCGACCTGGACGTGATGCTCGAGATGCTCGGCGAGCCCGGGAACGGCGACGCGGCCGAAGCCGCCGGCACGGCACCCTTGCGCCGTGCCTGGACGCGAGAACGAGATGAGGAAGCGGATCGCCTTCGCTCCGGAGCTGGACCGTCGGCGCTTCGGACGATCGCTCGAGCGCGCGGCGCGCCTGGCCGAGGACGCTCGATCGTCGGCCGCCGGTGGCCAGAGCGCCCGGCGACGACAAGGAGCCCACGCAACGGGTCGCCCACCGTGCGCCCTCGACGATCTGGAAGTCGTTCGGCGAGGTGCTCGCCTACGATCTCGATGCCCGCACGGCCGATCCGGACGACATCCATCAGATGCGGATCGCCGCCAAGGGCCTTCGATACACGCTGCGAGGCGTTCGAGGACTCCGTCGGACGGGGTCTGAAGACCCTCATCGAGGAGGTGACGGCCCTCCAGGACGCGGCCGGCGAGATGCACGACGCGATCGTGGCCGCCAGAGCGCGCCCGGGAGCTGATCGAGCGTGACGGGCTCCAGGGCGCCGAACTCGACGACGATCGAACGGTTCGCGACCGAACAGGACGAACGAGCAACCGCCCTTCGACCCGAGATCCACCGGCGGTTCGAGACCGTGCGTTCGCCCGACATTCCGGCGGTCGCTTGGAAATGCCGTGGTCGCCCTGGCCGGCAAGGGAGTCCGGCCGCCCTTGATCTAAGTCGCACGTGACCCGCTCGATGCACGGTATCTTGGCTCCTCAACCAGCGAGGTGGACACATGACCGAACTGCCCAGGCCCGTCTTTCAGCGCCAGGGGCCGGCCGCGAACTGCAAGATCAGCGGCAAGGAGCTTGGCTGGGAGAGCTGCACCGCCTATTCGATGGCGATGGGGATCGATGCATTCACCGGTGGCAGGCACCGGCCGTCCGGCTGCAAGATCCGGGAGGCGACCGGGGATACCGTCGGCGGGCTCACGCTCCGTCAGGTTGCCGATGCCGCCCAATCGCGCTACGGGATCCGCGTGGCGGTCCGGAGCGGCGGTACGACGATCGCGCCCGAAAAGGCCGCGCGGCTGATCCGGGCGGGTCGCGGATTTCGTCCTCCAGGGCAACGCCGCCGTACTGATCGGCACGCCCTCGCAGTCGACCGGCGGTCCGGTCAATCACGCGATCTGGGTCCAGGCGGTCCGGGGAGGCACCGACGATGTCCCGGACCAGGTGCTCGTGTACGACCCGGCGGCGGACGGCCGCCGCGGGCTGGCGAAGGGCCCGCAGTGGTGGCCGTGGTCGCGCCTGCTCGCGTACGCGGCGGACCTTCGCATGGACGACGCGGGGGTCAGGCGTCTGGGTCCGGGTCGGTTCTATGCCGGGTTTCTTCCGCCTCGCCCAGCCGGGGAGGCTGCCGAGCCACACGTGGCTCCGGCACCCGCTCCCGGACCGCCGCCGCCGCGACCGGCTCCGCCGCGGCCCGTCGAGCCACCGGTGCATCTGGTACCCAACGCTATCCGGACGGATCCATTCCCGATCCGTGTGCGAGCCGCGCCTCCGCCTGGTCGCAAGGTCAACGTCCGGCGGAGGACCGACTCTCTATCGAGAGACCTGATCGTCGATCTCCTCGCCAAGGGCGACCTCTTCATCGCCTACCAACGGATGACGCGAGCGGCCCAGCCGCCCGGGGCCAACTCGCGGACCTGGTTTGGTAACCGCGACGGCAACGAGTGGGTCCATGCCAGCGGGGTCATGGCAGAAGGTGGTCAGCGCGGCGTCGACCTCGGCATCGATCCCGAGGAACCACCGGTCGACGTCGTCGAGGACGACGACGAGGTCCCCGGATCCGATGACCTGCCCGGCGACATCCGTGAAGACGATCTCTCGCCACACGAGCCCCCCGCGGCCGAGGTCCCGAGCACCGACAGCGACATCGACGAGCCGGTCGCTGGGGAGCCCGACGAAGGAGACATCCCCGAAGCCTGACCGGCGGCAGGGTCCGACGGGTCTGCCTTCAGCCGCACTCCCGTCGCGCACGCGTTCGCGGCGGTCCAGATCGCGTCGCGGGCGTCGTCGAGCCGGTCCAGGTCGGTGAATGCGGTCGCCTCGACCTCCCGTGAGACGCCGGCACGGATGTCGGCTTCGAGACGGCGAGCCCAGCGTCGGCCGACGAGCCCGGCATGCAGCCTCAACAGCCGGGCGATGAGATAGCCGGCGAGGATCGCACCGACGAGAAAGACCAGCGGGGCCGGGACGTGGCCCAGCACGGGGACCTGCACGGAGTCCACCGGGAACCTGATCAGGATCCACAGAACGACCCAGGCCGCCGCCAGGGCGAGGGCGATGGTCGCGATGGTCTGGAACAGGCCGATGACCGGCCAGGCACGGCTCGACGGGATGTCCAGGCCGCGCCTGGCGACCGCTCGGTCGACGGCGGCCGCCAGGCCGGGTTCGAGGCCGGTCGGGTCGGCGCTCGCGGCGATGACCGGGCGGATCGCCGGCGGGGTGATCCGGAGGGGCTCGGTCAGGGCCGTGCGGACGGCCTCGGTCGCGGGGGCGAGCGTGCCGCGCTCGCGCCACCGCCCGAGGAAGCGTGCGGGGTCGGCGACCCGCGCCTCCCGGCCGGAGTACCTGTAGATGCGGGACGTGACGAAGCCGAGCGGACCGGCGCCTCGCGCACGTGCCCGGGCGCGCGTCGCCGCCACCGCCTGGCGCTCGAGGCTCGGGAGGTCGACGACCCGCAGCAGCTCGCCAGTCGCCCCGGCGATCGCTGCGCGGCGGGCCGATGCGCCCAGGATGGGCTCGGGGCGGATGTCGCCGGGTACGCCGGCCGCGGCCGCCAGGGACGCGATCGCGGCCCGGATCGATGCGGCCAACCGCGCCATGACGACGGCCTTCGCCTCGACCCCCTCGGACAGCCACGCCCGGAGCTCGGCGACGTCGGGTCCCGTCCCCTTGCTCCCGTAGGCATAGGCGGCTGGTGCGGCCGCCGCCAGGACGACCTGCGGCCGGCGCGACGCTCCGAGCTTCCCTTCGGTGCCGAGCTCTCGCTCCAGGTCGCGGCGGACCCGCTGGGCGTTGTCCGCCTGCAGCCGATCGACCTTGTTGAGCACCACGACCTGGCGATCGAGCCGCGGGATCCAGCGCCGAAGGAAGTCGTCGTGGAGGACGGCGTCGTGATATTTCTCCGGATCGGTCACCCAGACCACCGCGTCCACCCGCGGCAGGGCGGCTTCGACGCGCCGGCGGTGATCCGGCTCGATCGAATCGAGGTCGGGAAGATCGACGATCGCGACGTTGCCGAGCGCGGGCTCGTCGTGCTCACGGACATCGGCGGAACCGATCTCCAGCCAGTCGAGCAGCGGCGCCAGGTCGTCGTGGGCCGCCCGAGGGATCCAGGCGACCGGCGCCTGTGTCGTCGGGCGGCGTGCGGACGCCTGGCTGACGGCGCTGCCGGCGAGGGCGTTGAGGAGGCTCGACTTGCCGACCCCGGTACCACCGACGAGCGCGAGGACGTAGGTGTCCGCGGGAAACCCGAGGCGCTGGGTCGCCTCGTCGCGAACGGCCTCGGCGTCTGCGATCGGGAGGTCCAGGATCCGCGCCGCGTCGATGGCCTCGCCGAGGCGGTCGAGGCAGGGCCCGAGTCCGCGTCGCTCGGGCTGTGTGGCTGCCCCCGACCGCGTGGCCTCCTGGGTGTCCGGTTCGTCGTCCGCAGCCCGTGGCCGCGCGATGCTCACGACGTGGTCGTCGGTCGCGGGTGCCCTTGAGCCCGGGAGGCCCTGCCCTGCAGCCCTGCGCCGCCGCCGGCTGCCGGTCTCTCGAGCCCGGCCCTCGGGTCGCGATCGGCCGCGCCGGCCGGATCGAGCCCGCCGGAGGGCCTCCATGACAGCGCACGAAGCTCCGCGGCGGTCTCTCGGAGCTCCGTCCCGAGGGACTCCAGCTCGTCCGGCGCCGGTACGAGCCGGTCGAACCTGGATCGCTCCTCGGCGAACGTCTCCACGAGCACCGCGTGGAGGCGTTCGCGCGCCCGCCCGACCAGCTCGACCATGGCCGCTTCGCCGAACAGCGCCCCCAGCAGCTTCTGGTTGAGGAAAGCGGTCCCCGCGGCGATCCCGACCTCGGCTCCGGTCAGGCCGGCGGTGTGGATGAATGTCGCGAGCATGACCCCGGTGCCCAGGGCGTTGATGCCGATCGAGGCGCGCCGGGCGAGCCGCCGCCGGCCTTCGCCGGTCTCTTCGATGTCGGCGCCGATCGACGCGATCCACGCATCCATGCGCGCCCGGAAGTGCTCGTCGAAGCTCTCGGAGGTCGTCCACAGCGAAGGGTCGGCGGCCACCTCGGCCGCGACAGCCGGCTCCTGCGTCCACGCCGAGGCCGTTCGGCGCGATGCCTCCGCGGCATGCTGTCGGGCCAGCGACAGGAGGTCGTCCGTCGCCGCGTCACGCACCTCGGCGACGGGCGCCGTCGAGGGATGGAGGAGGCCCGCGACCATGCCACGCAACTTGCCGATGCCCCTCGAGAACAGCCGGGTCACGTCGTCCGCCCCGACGTAGTCCTGCCAGTGACGCAGGGCCTCCTCGCGCATGAACGTCCCGTGCCGGACGACATCCTCGAGCTCCGCCAGGCTCCGCTCGGAGTTGTCGGCGGCCGATCGACGAAGCGCCGCATCATCGATGGCCTCGTGGGCGCAGTCGTCGGCCGATCGGTCGACCGCCGGCCCGAGACCCGCGAGGGCGCCGGCGAGCGCACGGGCCGCGAGCGCGATCCGCGCGTCGCGGTCATTCCGCAGTACGGCGATCCGATCGAGCACCGAGTCCACGGCGCGCGGGTCGAGCGACGTGCCGCCCGCTGCCAGGCGCCCCTCGTCGACGCCGACGATCTCGAGCCCGCCGGCTTCGAGGGACGCGCCGCCCGCCTCGTCGAACAGGCGCCGGACGTCGTCGAGCACCTCGCGACGGTCGGCCGCATCTGGTGGCAGGCGGTTCACGACGATCACGAGCGGCAGCCCCCGCTCGCCCACCCGGCCGAGCACGTTCCACGGCACGCGATCGGCGTATCGGGTGGCGGTCGTGACGAAGATGCACAGGTCGGCTGCCTCGACCAGCCGGTCGGCGATCGCGCGGTTTGCATGCTCGATCGAATCGATGTCGGGCGCGTCGATCACCGCGAGTCCGGGCGTGGCCGCCGCGTCGGTGACCGACTCGACCTGTGCGGCGTCGAGGCCGGCGAGCGGTCCGTCCGCCAGGGCTGCCCGGTCGTCCGGGCTCGCGAGGACGACCGCCTTCCGGGTCGTCGGGCGCAGCACGCCCGTCGGACTCAGCGCCCTGCCGGCGATCGTGTTGAACAGCGTGCTCTTGCCGGCCCCGGTGGGTCCCAGGAGGAGGACGACGAGCGGCGCCTCGAGACTGCGTGCGCGGACTCGGAGGTGCCCCGCGAGGTGATCGCGCAGTTGGGTCGCGCGATCGAGCGACGGGCGCCCGACGGGGCGGAGTGCAAGTCGACGATCGACGAGGTCCTCGAGCCGCTCGACCATCCTGGTGAGGACAGCCGACGAGGACCCGTCGGCCATCCGGGCAGGGTCATTCACCTCGGGGAGGGTAGAGCAAGGCGTCCCTGCCCGTGCCCTACGCGATCCGGCTGGGCTATCGAGTCCGTTGCAGACTCGTCCAGCGTCAGCGCGGTCTGACCTCGCCGACGGCATTCTGGGACCCGCCGACCCCGGTCGTGTTGACG
>CAVYZQ010000031.1:0-17130 GCA_963772995.1 uncultured Chloroflexia bacterium
AGGACACGCGATCTCGGCGATCGAACGTTCGGGGGCCCGACGTGAACCTCGAATTCCGGCTCCTCGGGGACCTCGCGGTGCTGGCCGATGGCCACCCGCTCGAGCTCGGCGGGCCCCGCCAACGGAGCGTCCTCGCGCTGCTCATCCTTCAGCGCAACCGGCCCGTCGCAACGGAGCTTCTGGCCGACCGCCTGTGGCCCGACGATCTGCCCGAGAGCGCGATCAAGACCGTCCAGGTCTACGTGTCGCGTCTTCGCCGTGCGCTCGGTCCCGACGCCGCGCGGATCACCTCGTCCGCGACCGGCTATCGACTGTCCGTGACCGACGACGAGCTGGACGCTGCGCGCTTCGAACGCGGCCTTCGACAAGCCCGCGAGGCGCTGGCGGCCGGTCCCGCCGAACGATCGCTCGCGATCCTCGAGGAGGCCCTGGCGCAATGGTCGGGCCCCGCCCTTGGCGACCTCGCCGAAAGACCGTTCGCGCGTCACGAGGCCGACCGTCTCGAGGAGCTGCACCTCCAGGCTCGCGAAGAGGTATTCGAGCTGCGGATCGGCGCCGGGATGGGCCGGGAGACGATCGACGAGCTCCGGCGCCTCGTTGGCGATGAGCCCGGCCGCGAGCGCCTGTGGCGGCTGCTGATGCTCGCGCTGTACGCCGACGGCCGGCAGGCTGAGGCCCTTCAGGCCTACCAGGATGCTCACCGCTTCATGACCACGGAGCTCGGACTCGATCCGGGCGCGGAGCTCCGCGAGCTCGAACGGGCGATCTTGAGCCAGGCGGCATCCCTGCCGACACAGCGGGCGTTCCTGGGTTCGGTCATGCGAGCCGACCCGACCGAACCCTGGTCTACCGGCCGCCGAACGCGCCGGATCGTTACCGTGTTGCGTGCCGAGGCGGTCCCGCCCATCGATGACGACCGCCTCGACCCCGAGATCCTCGGAACGTGGGAGAGCAGGGTCCTCGAGGTCGTCCAGCACGCCGTCGAGCGTCACGGCGGGACCATCGACCAGTCAGGCCACGACGGCATCACGGCCGTGTTCGGGCTCACCGTGGCTCGCGAGGACGACCCCATGCGGGCCCTCCGCGCGGCTCTCGAGATGCGCGACCACGCGGCGGCAGACGAGGTCGATCCGGTCATCGTTCGCATCGGCGTCGCGACCGGGCAAGTGCTGGCCGGGCCGAAGACCGGGCCCGGGTCGGCGCTCGTGGGCGCACCGCTTCAGGCAGCGGCCAGTATTGCCAGCCAGGCGCAACGACGCGAGGTCCTGCTCACGCCGGAGACGTTGCGATCGATCGGGGGCGCCGCCTCGATGGAGCCGATCGTCTTCGAGGCGGTGGACGATCGACCAAGCGGATCCAAGGTTTGGCGCGTGATCCGCACCGAGGGCAAACCGATCGCGCCCTCTCACGGCGCACCGTTCGTGGGACGCGCCGATGAGCTCGAGGCACTCCTCGTCCCCTTCCAACGGGTCGTATCCGATCGGACACCGACGCTCGTCACCGTGATCGGCGCTCCCGGCGTCGGCAAGAGCCGACTCGCCGCAGAATCATTCGTGCGGATGTCCGGGCACGCCCGCGTCCTGCGGTCGCGCTGCCTGCCATACGGCGACGGGATCACGTATTGGCCGATCCGGGATCTCGTCCTCGACGCATCGGGGATCGGGAACGGCGAGTCAGGCGCCGACGCCCTCGCCAAGTTTGGAACGATCCTTGCGGGTTCGGATCGGGCCGACCAGGTTCGTGCTCGGATCGCCTCGCTCGTCGGCCTGAGCGACGAGCCGGTTCCGGGCGAGGAGATCCCATGGGCGGTCAGGCGATTCTTCGAGGCTCTTGCCGCCCAGCGGCCCCTCGTCCTCCTCGTCGACGATCTCCAGTGGGCGGAACCGGCGTTGCTCGACGTCCTGGAGCACGTCCTCACGCTCGGTCAGGGTCCGATCCTCCTCGTCACGGTCGCCCGTCCCGAGCTCGAGGAGGCGCGCCCGGACTGGCTCGCGAGACCCGGCGCCAGCCTGGTCCGCCTCGACGCCCTGGATGTGACCGACGCGACCAAGCTGCTCGACCACCTCGCGCCCGAGATGCCTCCGGGTCCAGTGCGGGAGCGCATCCTCGCGACCAGCGAGGGCAACCCCCTGTTCGTCGAGCAATTCGTGGCATTTGTGGCCGATCAAGCTGGAGGCGATGAGCATCGGCTCGATGACCGGACCGAGTCGGCCCTTCCGATGCCACCCACGATCAGCCTGCTCCTGGCTGCGCGGCTCGACCGCCTCCCGGAGGCTGATCGTCGGGTGCTCGAATGCGCGGCCGTGGTTGGCCGAACATTCTGGGCGGGCGCGCTCGCCGAGCTGCTCCCCGAGAGTGAGCTTGGAGGACTCCCGGGACGACTCGCCGAGCTCATCCGCCGCGACCTGGTCCGGCCCGACCGCTCGGACGTGCCCGACGACGAGGCATACCGTTTCCGGCATCTGCTGATCCGGGATGCGGCCTATGGGGCGGTTCCCAAACGCGAGCGCGCCGAGCTCCACGAACGGTTCGCGGGTTGGCTCGAGGGCCGCGCAGTCGGCGGTTCGAGTGCAGTCGGGTTGATCGTCGGCTATCACCTCGAACAGGCGTATCGGTATCGCGTCGAGCTTTCGGATGGCGTTCCGGCCGCCAGGCAGCTTGCGGAACGTGCGCTCGTGTTCATCGCGCCCGCCGCGCAGACCGCCCTGGAGCGAGGCGACGCACACGCGGCGGTGTCCCTGCTGCGCCGCGCCGTCGATCTCTGTCCGCCTGGACGCAGGCGGACGGAGTTGCTGATCGACCTCCGATCCGCGCTCCGCATGACGGGCGACAGTGCAGCTTCCGACGCGGTCGAGGCCGAGATCCTAGCCCTCCTTGCCCACTCGTCGGACGAGGGTTTGCAGCATCGTCACCGGCTGACAGAGGCGCTCTTCGACCTGGAAGGGACGACCGCCGAAGCCCGCAGCGCATTTGCGTACTACGAGCGGGTCGGGGACGGCATGGGCATGATCCGAGCCCTGGAGGTTGCCTTCAATGAAAATGCGGGACACGGCAGGAGCACCACCGCGATCGAGATCCTCGATGAAGCCACCGACCTGGCATTGAAGATCGGGCGGCCGGATCGCGCGGCGAGCTTTTCCTCGAGATCGGCCTGGATCCTTCCGGACAGCCCGATCCCCATCCCCCAGGCGATCGCGCGGTGTCGCCGGAACCTCGAGATGGCCGGCGACGATCGACAGTCATCGGCCATGACGCTCCTGGCCCTGGGCGAGCTGGAGGCTAGGGCCGGCGTTGGCGACCAGTGGCGTCGCCATTTCGACGCGGCGAAGGTCATCATCGACGACCTCGGGCTCGTGCTCCCGCTCGGCGCCGCGGAGTATCCGATCAGCCTAGCCGACTCCGAGCTGGCAGCCGGAGATCCCGCGCGAACCGTCGACCTGCTGTGCCGGAGTTGCGCGAACCTCGATCGCCTCGGCGAACACAGCCGTCTGGCCAGCATGGCGCCGGTCACGGCCCGAACGCTCCTGGCCGTCGGGCGGTTGGATGAGGTCGAGCACTACGCCTTCTGGGGTCGGGACATCGCCCACCCCGAGGACGTGGATGCCCATGTGCGCTGGCGGATCGCGATCTCCGGGTTGCGGTCGCAGCAGGGTCGCCATGCGGAGGCGGTCGCTCTGGCAGCTGAGGCCGTCGCCCTTCTCGCGGGGCGCGAGCTGCTGCTCTCGTCGGCGCTCGCACAGCTGACGCTCGCGGCGGCACTTCGCGCCGACGGGGATGAGACTGCGGCAGCCGCGGCCGCCATGGAAGCCCGACGTTTCGCCCAGGCGAAGGAGGATCGGGCCGTGCTTGGTACGATCGCAGCATTCATCGCTGGACGGGCGACCAAACGAAAAGCGGTCCGCGGGTACCGCGGACCGCATGAGGGTCGGGTCTGACGTCCGGCGGACGCCTCCTAGTTGTAGTAGGCGGTGACCTGCAGGGTGCCCGTCCCGTCGCCATTGTCGGTGGCGACGATCGTGCCCGACACAGCTTGTCGTATGCAATTGCCGAACGGGACCCACATCGGATCGCAGTTCGGACCCCCGATCCCGACGACGAACAGCTCGTAGTCGCTCGCCCAGTGGGATTCGGTTGCGCTTTCGGGCCCGACGGCGATCGCGTACGTTCCCAGCGCGAACTCCGTCAGGTCGGTGAACGTGCACGTCTCGGAGTCCTTGGTGAACGCCTTCGGCGTCATCTTGACGATCCGCTCGCCGGCGCACGTGAACGAGCTATAGACGGCCGTGAAGTGCGTGGTCTGGGCGCCGTTGCCCGCAAGGGCACCGCCGGCGCTGAGCAAGGTACCGGCCAGCGCGAGGGCAACCGCCCGTCGCGTGATCGAAACCGTGCGAAGTGTCCTGGCTGAGAACATCGTCCTGCCTCCGTTCGTCCTTCGGTCGAATTCCCGCGGGCGATCCGAACTCTGAGAGGCGGCGGCAGCAATCGGGCAGCAACCGATCGAACCCTCGGAGCTTTTGGGGCCTCCTCGCTGCTCAACGACGTGCTGATGCAGATCGAGTTCCAGTGGACAGGCCGCTACCAGGACCCAGACGACTTCACGCTCGACTGACCGGCGCGTACGGCGACGGGCTCGAGGTCCGATGCGTCCAGCCGCCGCGCCCGAGCGCCCCTGGGCGACACCACGACCAGCCCTCCCTACGATCCGTGCGCGTCCGTGGCCAGCAATCCAAGCGTGGCCACGCGTTGGACAGCCTCTGCGCGCGTCCGGCAGTCGAGCTTGGTGAGCGCGCTGCCGACGTGCATCTCGACCGTCCGGGGGCTGATGAAGAGCGCCTCGCCTATCTCCCGGCTCGTGAGGCCGCGCGCGACGCACCGGACGACTTCGAGTTCGCGCCGCGTCAGACCTCGGTCGGCCAGCCGCAGGGCCTCGCGGGTGCCGAGCCGACGTTCGACCGGCTCGCCGAGCATGGCCAGGTCCGCCGCGATCTGGATACCGAGCGGGGTCGCGCCAAGGCGCCTGGCGGTGCGCGCCGCAGCGACGAGGGCCACGACGCCCTCGGTTCGCCGGCCCGCATGGACCAATGCGATCCCGGCCCGCCGTCCGATCTCGGCGCGCTCCAACGGCAGGTCACGGGCCGAGATGGCTTCCACGGCGCTGGTGAAATGCGTGGCGGCGGCCTTGGTGTCGCCGTCGTGCAGGGCGGCCTCGCCGAGCGCCGTCGCCAATGCGGCGATGGCCTCCGGCTGCGCCGTCTGGGCGGCGATCCGTGCCAGCGCGTCCGCGCATGTCCGAACGCCCGGTACGTCGCCCTGCTCGGCGAGCACCATCGCGGTCCAGCGGAGAGCCGGTACGACGTAATGCCGCTCCTCCGTGCGCTCCCAGCGGGCAAGGAGGCGCCGGCACCGGTCGACCGCACCGGCCTGGTCACCTTCGAATCGGTCGCACACGGCGAGGCCCCAGCTCGAGATGAGTTCCATGGCGGTCAGTTCGATCCTGCGGGCGGTCTGCAGCGAGGCCTCGAGGTGGGGCCTCGCCCGCCCGGTACTGCCCCGCATCGCAGCCACCATCCCGAGGATGCCCTCGGCCACAGCACGGGCGTGCTGCGTCGCGTCCGCCGAGGCGATCACCTCGCGCGACGTTCGTTCTGCCTCAGACCATCGACCGGTCTGCCAGAGCACCACCGACATGCATGCGAGGCAGAGCTGCGCCGTGGATTCGATCGATCGCGTCCGGCAGTAGGCGGCACCCTCGAGGTAGGCCGTTTGCGCCGGGTCGTAGCTGCCGGCGTGCTCCAGGGAGTCGGCGAGGCGCTGGAACAGCTCGGCCGCTGCCGCGGTCAGCCCGCTATCGAGCGCGAGCGTCAAGCCCTCACGGACGAGCCGGAGCCCATCGTCACCCTTGCCCATGCGGGCCAGGACGTTCCCCTCGAGCCCCATCGCCCGGGCCTCGAGGTCCGCGCGACCCGCCTCGTGTGCCTCCGAACGCGCCGTGCTCAAGAGACCGAGCGCTGCCGTGAAATTCGCCGCCGACCTGAGATGGGCCGCGGCGGCGAGCCGTTCCGTCGCCGCGTCTGCGGGCCGTCCCGCAGCCTCGAACTCCGTGACGGCCGCGAGGCGGGCCTCGATCGCCCTGGCCCAACGGCCCTGGACCTCCAGCACCCGCGCCCGTCGTCGCTGGGCCTCGCCGGCGAGATCCGGGCGTCCGTCGGCGGTCCGTGCGGCGGCGGCCGTCTCCCAGGCCCTTGCCGCATCCCCAAGGGCCCCGGACAGCTCGAGGCACTCGGCCATGCGCTCGAGCACGTCGATCGGCGACACGAGCGTGCCCCGGTCCTCGTCCAGCGCCCGCCGGTACGTGCTTGCGGCATCCCGATAGGCATGGACCCGGTACGAGGCCGCCGCTGCGGCGAGCAGCGACGCGACGGCCTCTCGCGTCTCGCCGGCACGGAGCCAGTGCTCCGCAATGACGATCGGCTCCGCGCCGCGGGATTCGAGTATTTCGGCGATCCGGCGGTGCTGGGTCCGTCGTTCGGCCGACGGCAGGTCGTGGAGCAGGACCTCACGCACGAGCCCGTGCCGGAAGGCGATGCTGGCGTCGCCACGCTCGACGAGGATCCCACGCTCCACCCCGGCTCGCTGCCAGGCGTCGTTACCGTCTGCCAGCGCATCGACGAGGGTCACGTCCACCTCGTCGCCCAGGAGTGCCGCCGTCGCGAGCGCTCGGCGCTCCGCGGCCGTCATGCCGTCAGCACGGACGAGGATGCTGTCGCGCAAGGTCTCGGGGATGGGCAGGTCGTCGCGCACGAGTGTCGCGACACCGTCGCCAACCACGATAGCGTCGTCGGCCAGGAGGGCGGCGGCCAGCTCCTCCACGAACAGCGGCAGGCCCTGGCTCCGTTCGAACAGCCGCGCCGCCAGGTGGTCGTCGGGCCGGGCACCGAGCGTGCGGCCGGCCAGCGCGGCCGTGGACGGGGCGTCGAGGGGACCGAGGACGATCTCGCGCAATCGGCCGTCGCGCCGCAGCTCGACGCGTAAGCGGCGGACCGGATTCGAGCGCGGCAGTTCGTCGCTCCGGTAGATCCCGACGATCAGCAGCGACGCTGTTGCCGCAGATCGTGCGAGCACCGGCAGCGCGTCGATCGTCGCGTGGTCGGCCCGCTGCAGGTCGTCGAGGACGATCGCGAGTGGCTCGATCCGGGCGATCCCATCGATCAGCCAGCAGATCGCGTCGCGGGTCGCCTCCGGGTCGCCACGGTCGTCCGATCGTGTCGCCGCCGCGCCGGTGGCGTGCGCGCGGCGCGACTGGGCCAGTTCCCCGAACAGCGAACGGAGGGCGTCCAGGGACGGGCCGCTCGCCCCAGAGGCCACCAGCACGTCTCCGGCAACCGCCGGCCATCGAGGATGGGAGCGGAGCGCTGCGGCGAGTGGTTCGAACGGCGCAGCCAGGGAGGCTCGGGCAGCCCCGCGGAGCACGATCGGGATACGTCTGCCGATCGCGTGCTCGACGAGGGCTGTCTTCCCGATCCCGGCTTCACCGGCGACGAGCAGCAGACCGCCGCGCCGCCGCCTCGCGGCGGAAGCGACGGCGCGCAGCTCCCTTGTCTCGTGCTCCCGGTCGATGAGCCCGCTGGTCCGCACCATCAGGCTCAGAAGGTAAGCGAACCCGCGCCAGACGCAAGGAGCTCGACGACCTGGGCGGCCGTCACGATGGTGGCGCCCTCGACGAGGTCCCCCTGCGTGATGCCCCGGGGCTTCGTGCATGCGCCGCACGCCCAGATCCGTCCGCCGGCGGCGACGAACTGCGACATCACGTCACGGAGGGCCGGCATCCCGGGATAGCCGACAACGTCCGCTCGCCCGCGGACACCAAGCCAGGCGCCCTCGATCGTGAGCAGCACGATGGCGTCTTGATCGGCGGTCGCGGCGACATTGCCGGTGATGAACGCCAGGGTCGCGCGCTCCGGATCCTCTGGCCCATGGGTGGCGTTGACGATGATCGTGGCCATCAGTCGGTCCCCTTCATAGCAGTGCTGGCCGCGTCGCGCGGCGTTCGACGAACGGAGAACGTCCACGCCGAGCCGGGGCCGGCCTCGGCCGCAACAAGCTCGTTGCCGGTCAGCCTCGCCCAGGAGCGCAGGCCCTCTTCTGCCTCGGGATCGTCGGAGACGATCTCGAGAACGGCGCCGACGGCGAGCCCACGGACGGTGGCCGAGATCGTTGGCGTCAGCGTCGCGCACGAAAGGCCGGTCGCGTCGAGGTGGCCGCCCGGCATGGACGCCGGTGCCTCGGCCACGTCGTCATCCCCCGTCGAATCCGCGCGCTGCCTCGCGGCCAGGCCGTCGGGCTGCCCAGTGAGGCGCCGGAAGCCAGAGCACAGCAGCGAAACGTCGCGGAACACGGCGCCAACGACGACTGCCGAGAGGTGCTGTTCGACAACGCGCCGCTCGCCGTCCTCCGTGAGCTCAAGCCGGTACCCGAGGGCGAGCCGGTCGCCGACGGGGTCGAGCGTCCAGCCGATCAGATCACGTGCCTCCGTCCCGCCGAACCAGTCCTCCACGAACGCCCGAGCGCCGGCCGCCGTCGAGGCCTCACGGTATCCGCCGGGGATGATCGCGCGGAAGCGCACATCGGGCGCGAACAGGTTCTGGAGCCGGTGGAAGTCCAGGCCGACGATCGCGTCCACGAACGACTGGGCAAGCACGGACGCGTCGTGATCGATGGGAGATGGCCGTGGCACGATGCTGGTTGGGGGTGCGAGCTCGAGCATCATCCTGCCTCCTGCCGTGCGCGCTGATGCGGGAACCCTAGGTCGGCAGGGTCGTGCGAACCACCGCAGGACTACGGGGTTTTCGGGCTCGACGCGGCGTGCCCGGCTACAGTCACCTTTACGTAAACGTCAAGGTTGTGGTATCGTCTGGGGGAAGATGTCCAACGCCCAACCGCCCGCGCCTGCCCCTGCCCAGCGCCTCCTCCGGATCAACGAGGTCGCCGCTGAGACCGGCCTGACGACGCGGGCCATCCGCTACTACGAGGAGATGGGGCTGCTCGAGCCAGCCGCCCGTTCCGAGGGCGACTACCGCCTGTACGACGCCTCGGACCTCGACCGGCTCACCTTCATCCGGAGCCTGCGCGACGACGCGGGGTTCTCGCTGGCCCAGATCGGCCAGCTGCTGGAGGACGAGGCGGCTCGCGAACGGAACCGTGAGCGGCTGCGCCAGACGTCGGACCCGCGCGAGCGCCGGATCTACCTGCTCGAGGCGCAGGAGCGCATCGAGCGCCAGATCACCCTGCTCGAGGCCAAGGCCGCCCGCCTGGCATCGATGATCGACGAAGCGCAGGCGCGCCTCGTGCACGTCCACTCGCACATCACCGAGCTCGACGCCTCCGAACCGGCCCCTCCTGTCGCGGAGGCGCCGCCGTCCGGAGGCCCGGCTTGACCGGCAGCGGCGACATCCACGCGGTCGCGGGTGAGAATACCGACGGCTATCGCTGGGTCGTCCTCGGCGTCACCAGCATCGGCGCGCTGCTCGCGGCACTGACCTCGGGGACGCTCGTCATCGCGCTGCCCGAGATCCTGCGAGACCTCCACACCGACCTGTTCACGCTGCTGTGGATCGTCGTCGGCTACACACTGGCCGCGACCGTGCTCCTGCTCAACGCCGGCCGGATCGCCGACCAGGTCGGCCGCGCCCGGACGTATACGGCCGGGTTCGCGCTGTTCACGGCCGCCTCGATCGCCTGCGCGCTTGCGCCGTCGGCCTTCCTGCTGGTGATCGCCCGGCTCGTCCAGGGTGTCGGTGGCGCGTTCCTGATGGCCAACTCGGCCGCGCTGGTGACCGACGCCTTCCCGCGCCGGGAGCTGGGTCGCGCGCTCGGGATCAACGCGATGGTCGTCGGCGCCGGGTTGATCCTCGGACCGATCCTCGGCGGCTGGCTGACGGGGTTCGGCTGGCAGACCGTCTTCTGGTTCAACGTCCCGATCGGGCTGATCGGGACGGCCGCCGCCGCGACGCTGCTCGTCGACCAGGGCCGTCGCTCGCCGAGGGCCCGCCTCGATCTCGCCGGGAGCACGCTGTACCTGGTCGGGCTGACCGGCCTCGTGACGGCGCTCGCCTTCGGCGGGATCTACGGCTGGACCACGACCTGGGTCCTCGCCGGCTTCGCGGCCTTCATCGTCGCGACGCCCGCGTTCCTGTGGGTCGAGGCGCATCACCCGTCGCCGCTCCTCGACCTAGGCCTGTTCCGCAACCGGCTGTTCGCGCTCGGCAACCTGACCGGGCTGCTCAACGGCATCGCGCGGACCGGGGTGCTGTTCCTCCTGGTCTTCTACCTCCAGGGTGCCCGCGGCTACGACCCGGTGACCGCCGGGTTGATGCTCGCGCCGCTCGCGCTCGGCCTGCTCGTCCTGTCGCCGATCAGCGGCGCGCTGGCGGACAGGTTCGGGTCGCGCTTCCTGGCGACGCTCGGGATGCTGGTCACGGCCGCGGGCCTGCTCGGGCTGACCACCATCCAGGTCGACACGCCGTACTGGCAGCTCGCGTTGTGGCAGCTCGTGATCGGCGCCGGCTCCGGGCTGTTCATCTCACCCAACACGAGCGCCGTGATGGGCGTCGTGCCGCCGGCCCAGCGCGGGATGGGCTCGGGGATCCGGATGATGCTGACCCAGACCGGCTTCGTGATCAGCATCGCGCTCTCGATCGGGCTCGTCTCGAGCGCGATGGATCCGTCGGTCCTCCTGTCGATCTTCTCGGGCACGCAGATCGGTGCCGGGGGCCTGGACATGGCCCCGTTCATCGCCGCGCTCCATGTCGCGTTCGGTGTCGGCGTGATCGCGAGCCTCCTCGGCGCCGTCGTGTCGGCCTCGCGCGGCCCGAAGGTCGAGTACGCGGAGGACGCCGCCGTGGAGCGGCGGGTCGCCGCATGACCTCGCTTCGGCGTGGGATGCACGCCTTCCGCCACCGCAACTACCGGCTCTTCTTCATCGGCCAGGCCATCTCGCTCGTCGGGACCTGGATGCAGCAGGTCGCCCAGGCCTGGCTCGTCCTCGTCCTGACCCACGATCCGCTCTGGCTCGGCGTCGTCGCGGCCGCGCAGTTCATCCCGGTCATGATCTTCGGGCTGTTCGCCGGCGTCCTCGCCAATTCGCTCCCCAAGCGACAGACGCTGCTGGCGACCCAGGCGATCAAGATGTGCCTGTCGATCACCATGGCCGTGCTCGCGGCGACCGGCCTGGCCACGATCCCGATCCTGATCCTGCTGGCGCTCGTCATCGGCACGGTCAACTCGATCGACATGCCCGTCCGCCAGGCGTTCGCGGTCGAGATGGTCGGACGCGAGGACATCAGCAACGCGGTCGCCCTCAACTCGGCCATGTTCAACGGCGCCCGGATCATCGGCCCGGCGGTCGCCGGCCTGGTGATCGGCGCGGTCGGCGTCACGATGGCCTTCGTGGTCGACGCGGCCAGCTTCCTGGCGGTCATCGTCGCCCTGGCGGCGATGCGCGATTCGGAGCTGATGTCGCCGGCCCGGATCGCCCGACCCGAATCCTTCGACGAGGCGATGGTCCAGCTGCGCGAGGGGCTCCACTACGTGCGCGTGACTCCGGCCGTGCTGATCGCGGTGGTCGTGGTCGGTCTCGTCTCGACGGTCGGAATGAACTTCAGCGTGATCTTCCCGCCGTATGCCGACGAGATCCTCGACAGCGGCGCCTCGGGCTACGGCTTCCTGATGGCGGCATCGGGCGTCGGCTCGCTGTTCGCGGCGTTGTGGCTGGCGTTCGGCCGGGGGTGCGCGGTCCGCTGGATCGCCTACGGCGCGATCATGCTCGGCGTCGCCGAGGTCGCACTCGGGGCGACGGCGTCGTACCCGATCGCGCTGCTGCTGATGATCGTCGTCGGCTTCGGCGGGATCCTCATGGCCGCGACCGCCAACACGACCATCCAGCTCGCGGTCCCCGACGGCCTGCGCGGCCGGGTCATGAGCGTGTACACCACGATCTTCGCGGGCTCGACCCCGATCGGCGGGCCGGTGATGGGTGGCCTGGCGTCGCTCTTCGGGGTGGCGGTGTCGCTCGCCATCGGCGGCGTGCTGGCGGTGGGCGTAGGCTTCGGGTCGTTGATCTGGATCCGCCGACGCGGCCTCGACCGCGGGGCGCTTCGCCCCTTCCAGCCGGCTCCCACGGCGCCGCGTGGCGCGGCCGTGACCACGACCGCCTTCGCGGACGGTCAGCGGCGGCGCTGACCGACCGGTCAGCCGTCGACCGCGCCGAACACCAGCGCCGCGTTCAAGCCACCGAACCCGAACGACGTCGAGAGGACCCGGCGGTACGCCCCGTCCCGGCCGCTCCGCAGGAGCCCAGGGAGCAGCGCCGCCGCGTCCGGATCGGGCTCCCGAAGGTTGACCGAGGCGGGCGCCCAGCCGTCGCGGATGGCCAGCGCGCAGATCGCCGCCTCGATCGCGCCCGACGCGCCGAGCGGGTGCCCGTAGAGCGCCTTCGTGCCGCTGACCGGCACGCTCGCGGCGCGGTCCCCGAGCGCCAGCGCGATGGCCCGCGCCTCGGCGACGTCGCCGATCGGCGTGGACGACGCGTGCGCGTTGACGTAGTCGATGGCATCGGCCTCGACGCCGGCGTCGGCCAGGGCGATCGTGGCGGCCCGGGCGGCCTCGGTCCCGTCGGCCCGCGGCTGGACCATGTGATGGGCGTCCGACGTCGCGCCGTAGCCGAGGACCTCCGCGTACGGGACGGCGCCGCGTCGCTCGGCCACGTCCGCCGCCTCGAGGATGAGCAGCGCGGCGCCCTCGCCCATGACGAACCCGTCGCGACCCGCATCGAACGGCCGGGCCGCCGTCCCGGGCTCGTCGTTGTGGCCGGCCGACAGCGCCCGGATGATGTCGAAGGCACCGAAGGCGAGGGCGCTCAGCGGGATCTCGCAGCCGCCGGCGATCGCCGCATCGACCCGACCCTCGCGCAGGTCCCCGAGCGCCTCGCCGATCGCGACCGCCCCCGACGCGCACGAGTTGGCGGTCGACAGGATCGGGCCGCGGACGTCGAGGGCGATGCCGAGGTTGGCCGGCGCCGCCCCGCCGAACACCGCCAGCGCGAGGTTCGGCGCGACCGCCTTGATCCCGCGCTCGAGGTAGCGCTCGTGCTGCTCCTCCGCGTAGGCGATGCCGCCCAGCGCCGAGCCGAGATAGATGCCGATCCGGCCCGGGTCGGCGGCGCCCCGCGCGCCGGGCGTCAGTCCCGCGTCGTCGAGCGCCAGGCGGCCCGCCACCAGGCCGAACTGGCTGAACCGATCGAGCTGCCGGGCGGTCTTGGGCGGCATCCAGGCGAGCGGGTCGAAGTCGTCGACCTGGGCTGCCACCTGGCTGCGGAACGGGCTCGGGTCGAAGCGATCGATCCGCTTGACCGGCGAGCGGGCGGCGCGCAGCCCGGCCCGGAACGCGTCGAGACCGGTCCCGCACGCGGTGATGACCCCCAGCCCGGTGATCCAGACGTGCCGCCGGTCGGTCATGCGGGTGGTCCGATCGGCGTGACGATCCCGCCGGCCTGGAGCGCCTCGGCCAGCGCCTTGAACGTGCCGAGCGTCCGGCCCGCGATCGGTCGCGTGAAGGCGCGGTCGACGAACGCGGCGAACAACGGGACCCGCGGCCGGAAGTCATGCTCGATCGACACCCGCGTCCGCTCATCGCCGCTCGGCTCGATCCGCCACGTGACATCCATCCCGCGGGTCGCCCCGGCGACATGGTGGAAGCGCAGGCGCAGGGTCCCGGGCTCGGCCCAGGTGCGGGCCTTCCAGGTGACCGGCAAGCCGAGCCCGAGGACGTCGATCAGCGGCCGCCGCGCGACGAAGCTGACGACGAGCGAGCCATCGGCCCGGCCGTCCACCCGGCGCGAGCGCGCGTAATGCGGGAGCAGCCGCTCCCAGCGTTCGACGTCCCGGGCCAGCGCGAAGACGAGCTGGGGTCGCGCCCGGATCTCGATGTCGATCGTGCTGCGCATCGGGTCAGGCCCAGTCACGGGGCGAGCAGCGCGCCGAGGTAGCGCGGATCGAGCGCGCGACCGGCGGGGACGAGGTCACCCATCACGAGACCCATCGTCGCACGAACCGTCGGCCGGGCGGCGACGCGCCGGGCCGCGTACTCGAACAGCGATGGACGCCCGAGGAACGCCTGGACGAGCCACGACACCGCGTCCTTGGCGAGGAACCGGCGCTGCATCGCCCGCTCGTAGGCGGCGAACGCACCGGTCCGGCCACGACCGCTGGCGCAGATCGCGCCCGCCGCCAGCTCGGCCGATACGAGGGCGCGGTGGATGCCCTCGCCGGTGAACGGATCGAGGAAGCCCGCCGCATCGCCGACGAGCAGCCAACCCCGTCCGGCCCGACGCGTCACGCGGTGACCGAGCGGCCAGGCGCCGGCCAGCTCGTCGGTCGGCGGCAGCTGGCGCCAGCCCGCCGGGTCCTCATCGGTCGGCGGGATCGCGGCGACGATCGCGTCGGCGACCGACCGGGCGCCGTCGCGGGCGAGGGCCGCGCGCCACGAGCGACCGAGCACGATCCCGATATTGACCCGGGCACCCGCGACCGGCGCGATCCCGACATAGCCGTCGGGCAGGAGCCGCATCCGCGCGTCGCGCGGGGCGTCCGGGGCCGGATCGGGCAGGTGATAGGTCAGCCCGATGCGCGGGTCGAGGCGTGCCGGGCGGGCGACGCCGGCGGCCTTCGCGACGACCGAATGCGGCCCGTCGGCGCCCACGATGACCGCGGCGGCGAGGGTCGCCGGCGTCCCATCGGGTCGTCGGACGGTGAGCTCGCCATCGTCGAGATCGACCGCCGTGACCGACCATCCCCGCCGGATCTCGGCGCCGGCCCGCGCGGCCAGCTCGAGCAGCGACGGGTCCAGCCGGGACCGATCGAACCCGACCGCCGGTTCGCCCCCGGCGTCCGCGCCGTAGGTCAGCCGAAAGGTGGTGCCGGCTGGTGTTTCGACGCGCATCGCCGGGATCGGCCGGGCGACCTTCCGCAGCAGCGCGGCATCCGAGCCGATCCGGCGCAGGGCCGACACCGCCGCCGGAGATGCGAACACGCCACCGGCCCGCCACTGCCAGTGGGCCGAGCGCTCGAGGACGACGACCGGCTGACCGACCGTGGCCAGGCGGGCCGCGAGCGCCGCCCCGGCCGGCCCGCCGCCGACGATCGCCACGCCCAGCCGCTCGGTCATCCGCCGGCCCCGATCGGGTCGGGCGGGGTGTCCGGATCGTCCAGCCAGTCGGTGGGGCCCTGCGTCGAGAGCGCCGCGATCGCGTAGCGCTGGCCCATCGCGCCACGGACCGTCTTGACCGGGATCGTCCCGGCATCGCGCAACAACGCCGCCATCTCGACCGCCCGGTACGACCGCCGGACGGACAGCGGTGCATCGTGCCGGGTGTAGCGATTGCCGGTGAGCAGGTGCGCCATGAGCCACGCGCCGATCCAGCCGAGCCGGCTGCGCTCGAGCTCGTTGATGACGACTCCGAGGCGTGCCACGCGAGCCATCTCGCGGACGAGGCGAACGGCCTCGTCGGGGTCCAGATGGTGAAGCACCATGGAGGCGTGGGCGACGTCGAACGAGCGATCGGGGTAGGGCAGTGCCAGGCCGTCGCCGACGTGCAGCTCGAGACCGGGCGTCACCGCCACCTCGGGCGCGGCCAGCGCAGCCGCCGCCAGGACCTCGGGCCGGCTGTCGATGGCCACGATCGACCAGCGGCGCGATCGTCGCGCGGCTCGCGCCAGGAGATCGACCGGGATGTCGGCGCCGCCGGTGCCGACGTCGAGCAGGGTAAGCTCGGGGCGATGGGCGGCCAGCGCCTCGATGGCGGGTGCGGTCAGGCTCGCGCCGCCCAGCCAGCGATTGACCCGGCGCAGGTCGCGCAGGTTGCCGGTCAACGCCGACGGATCGTCGAGCGGGCCGTCGAGCAGCTCGACGGTGTCGGTGCTGCGCTCCACAGCCGCAGGGTACCCGCGCGGCTGGCATGAGCGCGAGGTGCGGGCGTGCCTGCCGCGGGGTCGGCGCGATTCGGTACGCTGTCGGGGTGCCGTTGGTCGTCCGTCGCCTGCTGCCAGCCGTCTTCGCCCTCGTCATGCTGCTGGCGGGCGCATCGGCGGCGAGCCCATCGGCGACGGCCGCGGCGACCACCCGCGCCTTCCCGATCGAGACCCTCGGCGACCGCGGGGCGGACGTCCGCGCGATCCAGGGCCTGCTGACCCAGCATGGCTTTGCCGTCGCGATCGACGGGGTCTTTGGCGCTTCGACGCGGACGGCGGTCCGGGCCTTCCAGGCCGCCCGCGGCCTGCCGGTCGACGGCCTCGTCCGCGAGACGACCTGGGCCGGGCTGATCGTGGCGCTCGGGCCGGGCAGCACGGCCAGGCGGTCAAGGTCCTCCAGCGCCAGCTCAACGAGAAGCGCTTCGCCCACCTGTCCGTCGACGGCGTCTACGGCACGGCGACGCGCGCCGCGGTCATCACCTTCCAGAAGCACATGGGCATGACCGCGAACGGTCTCGTCGGGCCGGTCACCTGGCGCACCCTCCTGTGGCATTTCGACTATCCGGCCTTCAACGCGACGAGCCTGTGCGACTACGGCGTCGGGAACGGACGGCCAATTGGGGGACCGGGGCCGCGATCGGCCATCTCGAGGCCGCCGCTGCCACGTTCGCGGCGACGGGTCACGGGCGCGTGGCGGTCGGCGACATCAGCCGCGAGCACGGTGGCGACATCGCCCTGCACCAGACGCACGAGGTCGGTCTCGACGTCGACCTGCGTCCCGTCCGCGACGCGCGCAACCAATGCACGTGGGGGACGAACTGGCGCGTGGCCTCATACGATCGCGCGGCGACCCGGGCGCTCATCAAGACGATCCGGGCCGAGGCAGGCGGCCACATCGAGCTGATCTACCTCAACGATCCGGTGCTCATCGGCGAGGGGCTGACGCGCTGGTTCAGCGGCCATGATGACCACATCCACGTCCGCTACTGCGAGCCGTACCACCCGTCCGTGACCTACCGCTGCGGCTAGCGTCTCGCGGGGCCGGGCGCCCGGCCGTCGCGGGCCAGGGCCCGACGGCGCCCGCGCCGCCGGCCCTTCGGGGAGTGGG
>CAVYZQ010000032.1:0-221499 GCA_963772995.1 uncultured Chloroflexia bacterium
CCGGCCCGAAGCGCGGTACCGACGAGCACGACCGCAGCCGCCGCCAGCAGGGTGGCGCGGGTGGCGCCAGGGGGCAAGGATGTCGCCATCGGGCATTAAGTATGATGCGTTCGCATGGTTCGGCAAGCCGTTTTCGGCGCGGTGCTCGGTTTGGCAATCGGGCCCATTTTCGGCCAAATCGAGGCATTTCAGGAGAAGCCGGCACGCCGGCTCCCCGGCCGCCGGCCGACATTCCGTTCGCGCGGCTCACGCCGGACGCGACGCTCCCGCTTGCGCTCGAGCCGGGTGCGGCCGCGTCGGCCGACGCCCTCTGGGTGAGGGAGCGTGCCGCCGGCACCATCACACGCGTCGCCGCGAAGGACAACGCGGTCGGTGCCCCGCTGGCCGTCGGCGCCGAGCCGTGCGCGTCGCTGGCAATCGCCTTCGACAGCGTCTGGGTGCCGCTCTGCGGCGATCGCGCCATCGCGCGCGTGGATCCCAAGGACGCCAGGTGATGGCGTCGGCGAAGGTGGCGGTCGCGGTCCCGGATGGCCGCATCGCATCGAGCGTGGGCAGCATCTGGTTGATTACCGATCGCGCGGGGGTGCTCTCACGCGTCGACCCCGATACGGGTACGGCGGTCGCCGAGATCTACCTCCCCAAGGGAGCGTCGGCAGTCGAGACCGGCACCGACGCGCTCTGGATCACCAGCGAGGACGCCGGCCGGCTCACGCGCGTCGACCCGCACAACAACGAGGTGGTCGAAGAGATAGCGGTCGGCCCTCGGCCACGCCGCCTGGCGATCGGTGAGGGCGCGGTCTGGACGCTGAATGGCGACGGCACGGTCACGCGCGTCGATCCCGCCACGAACAAAGTGGTGGCGACGATCGGCATCGGCGCGGACACCGCGTCGGGCGACATCGCCGCCGGCGCCGGGTCGGTGTGGGTGAGTCTGCCGGGCGCGCCGCTCGTGCGCATCGACCCGCGCACCAACCGGGCGGTCCAGAAGTTCACCGGCGAGGGAGGGGGCGCCATCGTCGTCGCCCACGGATCGCTCTGGGTCGCCGCCGGCGCCCGGACCACCTGGCGCCTCGACCCCCGCCTGGTCGAAGCGGTCCGCCCGTAGCGGAGGAGGCAGGAGACAGAGGCAGGAGATCGCGAGATAGATCGCCAGATCGCCAGATCACTCCTGTCGCCAGATCATCGCATCCAGATCATGAGATGCTAGTTGCTCCTGCATACGCCCATGACTTCCGCTGACCTGATCGATCAGTTGGCGGCGCACCGAACGTTGGGCGGTGTTCCGCGCAGGAGCTCGAGTGGCTGGCGACGCATGGCACGCTGCGCGATCTCGCCGTCGGCGAAGTGCTGAGCGCGAAGGCGCAGCCCGTGCAGGGGCTGTTCGTCATCTTGTCCGGCCGGGTCGCGCTGTTCGTCGACCGCGGCGGGAGCCTCCAGAAGGCGATCGAATGGCGCGGCGGCGACGTCGCCGGCCTGCTGCCGTATTCGCGCCTCGTCAACCCGCCCGGCGACGCGATCGTGCAGGAGCCGACGACGCTCCTTGTGCCCCGCGACGACCTGCGGGCGATGATCCGCGAGTGCTACGAGGTCACCTCGATCCTCGTGCACACCATGGTGGATCGCGCCCGGATCTTCACCTCCAGCGACCTGCTCGACGAGAAGCTGAAATCGCTCGGCAAGCTGTCCGCCGGGCTGGCGCACGAGTTGAACAACCCGGTGGCCGCCATCGAGCGCGCGCGCCGCGCTGCTCGAGGACCGGCTGGAGGACGCCGAACAGGCCACGCGCGTGCTCGGCGCGGCGCGGCTGCACCGACGCCAGCTGGCGGCGCTCGATGCCGTTCGCCGCCTGCCTGCCGACGGCCGCGTCAAGGGCGTCGCTCGCCGCTCGAGGAGGCCGAGCGCGAGGAAGCCATCGCCGACTGGCTCGACGACCACGGGCTCGACGCGGCATCGCCGAAGCCGCTCGCCGAGACCGCCGTGACGCTCCAGGCGCTCGACGCGTCGCGGAGCGGTCGGCGGCCCGGCGCTGGACGCGGTCCTGCGCTGGGCGGCCGCGGGCTGCTCGGTGCGCTGCCTCGCCCCGAGATCCATGAGGCCGCCATGCGCGTCTCGGGCCTCGTCATGGCGATCAAGGGCTTCACGCACATGGACCAGGCGCCCGTCGCCGAGCCGGTGGACCTCGGGCGGGGCCTCGCCGACACCGTCGCCGTCCTCCGGCGAAGGCAAGGCGAAGTCGGCGACGGTGGCCGTCGACGTCGACCCGGATCTGCCGCACGTCCGCGGCTTCGTCGGCGAACTGAACCAGGTCTGGTCCAATCTGATCGACAACGCGCTCGACGCCATTCCCGAGGGCGGACGCGTCGACGTGATCGCGCCGCCCGACGGCAGCGCGTCGTCGTGCGCATCTGGACAACGGGTCCGGCATTCCCGCCGACGATCCGCGAGCGCATCTTCGATCCGTTCTTCACCACCAAGCGGTCGGACAGGGCACGGGCCTCGGCCTCGACATCGTCCGGCGCCTGGTCCGCCGCAACGAGGGCGACATCGACGTCGAGTCGGTGCCCGGGCGAACGGAGTTCCGTGTGTCGCTGCCACTCGCGGGCACTGACGCCGACGAGCAAGGTGAACAAGCCCGTGATCCTGATCGTGGACGACGACCCGCAGGTGCTGGCGGCCGTCAGACGCGATCTCCGGTCGCAGTACCGCGAGAACTACTCGCTGGTCGGCGCGAGCTCGGGCGAGCAGGCCGTCTCGACGATCAAGGACCTGAAGGGCCGCGGCGACGACCTGGCGCTCGTCATCAGCGAGATCGACGCCGTTACCGCCCTGCAGAGGGACCGATGGCTACTGATCGCCATCTGTCTTGCCTGGCCGGTCACGATCGCCAAGTTCGTATTCGGCAACCCGGTCATCTGGGGCGCTGCCGCATTGGCCTACGGGACAAGCTCGTTCGATGGCCCAGCGCCCTCGTCGTCATCAAGCCGACCGTGATCCCCTTTGCCCTTATCGGCATCCGCGACCGTCGCTGGTGGCTGACGATCGTCGCCCTCGGCCTCCTGTCGCTGCCTTTCCTGAGCCTCACGCTCATCTACCCGCAGGTCCTGCTCGATGCCCAGACGAACCCGGTAGACGGGCGGGGCGGTCCGCTCTATTCGCTCCAGGAGTACCCGCTGCTGGTCATCCCGGTCGTGGCCTGGTGGGCTCGGCAGGGGCGGCCGTTGACCGAGGCTCTGGGGCCGATCCGCGCCATCTGGCCGGTCCGCCGCCGGAGCGGCGGGGTCGACGACCAGCGACCGGGCAGCCGTACGGGCCGCGAAACTCGCTATGGATGACAGGACGACAATGACAGGCTACCTGTCAACGGATAAGTCGGTGGCCCTGCGGAGATGGGGGCGGATCGCCCTCTTTGAAGCCGCGATCGCGCTCCTCGCGCTTGCGGCTGTGATGCTGACGCAGACGTGGCTCGAAGCGCCCTGGTACCGCGCGGTGGACATCGAACAGGGCTACCTCCCCGCCGCCCGACGTTTCCTCGAGACCGGCACCCATACACCGCGGCGCAGCTCGCGGGGTCGTGGACGCTGTCGTTCAATTCGTTCATCCATCCCCCCGCGGCCTTGCCGCTTTTCGTGCCCTTCCTCGTCCTGCCGCTGGCCCTCTGGTGGGCGATCCCGCTCGGCGTCACTGCATGGGCCGTCTGGCGTCTCCGCCCGCCGGCGTGGACATGGCCGGTGATGGCGCTGTGTCTCTGCTGGCCGCGCTCGACCGGCGCCTTGGTCACAGGAAATACCGACATGTGGGCGATGGCCGCTGTCGCCGCTGGGACGGTGTGGGGTTGGCCGGTTGCCCTGCTGGCGATCAAACCTACGTTCGCTCCGATGGCGCTGATCGGGTCCGCCGGCGTTCGACCTGGCTGGCAGTCGGCGTCGGGGTCGCCTTCGTGGCGGCGACCCTGCCGCTTTGGCTCCAGTGGTGGCAAGGTCATCACCGGTAACGCCGGCCTCGGGGCGGCCTATTCGGTCCTTGATCTCCCGCTGGTCGTCCTGCCGCTGGTGGCGTGGATAGGGGCCAAGACGGGCGCGGGCGTCAGGCACATCCGCTGATGCAGTTAGCGGACGGCCTCCTCGTTGCTCCGTAGGCCCCGGCGAGCCACACATACCCCAGGCCTGAACCTCCGGCTCGTCTGGCCCTTTCGTACCAGGGGACCGGACGAGGGCCGGTGCTACCCTGCAACGGCCGTGCGGACCCCCCTGCTCCTATACGCGCTCGCCTTCGTCGTCCGCGCGTTGCTCATGGCGAGCTTCCCGGACCCGGCCTACCCCAATTCCTTCTACTACGTCGACGTCGCGCGGCAGCTCGCGGCCGGGCATGGCCTGTCGGTCGACTTCGTCTGGATCTTCGCGGAGGTGGGCGGAAAGATCCCGGCGAACCCGGTCCTGCCGATCCCCTCGAACGCGCACTGGCTGCCGCTCGCTCGTTCATCCAGGTCCCGTTCATCCTGGCGCTCGGCCCGACCGCGATCGCCTCGGCCCTGCCGATGGTCATCATCGGGTCGCTTCACGGCTCCCCTGACGTGGGCGATCGCGCGCGACGCGGGAGCGTCCCGACCGTGCAGGCGGGCGCCGGCGTGCTCGCCGCGATCCCGGCGGCAGGGACGGTCTTCATGGCCCAGCCGGAGAACTTCGCGCTGGTCGGCGTGCTGTGGCCGGCGACGCTGTGGCTGGCCGCGCGCGGGCTGCGCGGGGACGGGCGTTCGTACGTGGCGGCGGGCCTTCTCGTCGGGCTCGCCTCGATCACCCGAAACGACGCCCTCCTCCTCGGTGCGGCGGTCGGCCTGGTGTTCGTGATCGATCGGGTCCGAGCCTGGCGGCGCGGCACGCGGCCGGCGCTCCCGCTCGTGGCCGCCCTCGGTTGCATCGCGCTCTACCTGCTCGTCGTCACTCCGTGGTGGCTCCGCCAGGTCCAGACGTTCGGATCGATCTCGCCGACCGCCTCGACGGGCGCCGCCCTGTGGCTGACGTCGATCCGCCAGTGGAACAGCATCACCGCCGACACGTCGCTGGGCGCCTTCCTCGCGACGGGGCTGGACGGGATCGTCACCAGCCGGCTGGCCGGGCTCGTGGCCGCGATCGGGATCTTCGCGGTCATCGTCTGCTCGATCATCCTGGTCCCGTTCATGATCTGGGGCGGCTGGCGGCGGCGGCGCTCCGACGCGTTCCTGCCGTGGTTCCTCTACGCCGCGATCCTGTTCGCCGGTGCCACGTTCCTGTTTCCGGTCCACGTGCCGGGCGGGACGTTCATCCATTCGGCGATCGGCCTCGCGCCGCACGCGTACATCCTGGCGCTCGAAGGCGTCGCGCTCCTGGTCGCGGCCATCGCCCGGCGACGGCCCGCGTGGGATCGCGAGGGGGCGACCCGGCTCTTCTCATGGACGATCGTCGGGCTTGCCGTCGTCTCGGGGATCCTGTTCATCCCGGTGGTCGAGGCGAGCTGGCGCGATGTCGCCGACAACCGGGCGGCGCTGGCGGCCGAGCTCGACCGCCTCGGCGTGCCGATGACCGACCGGCTGATGACGATCGATGCGGCTGGGTTCAAGTACGCCACGGGACGGCCGGGTGTGGTCTCGCCCGACGATCCGATCGACACCATCCATGACGTGGCCGAGGCGTACGACATCCGCTGGCTCGTGGCCGAAGACGGCGGGGTCGAGGCACTGAAGCCCGTCCTGGCGTCCGACGATCGGCCGGCGTGGATCGGGCCGGCCGCGTTCACTGTGCCGTCGCGCACGGCCGGCGAGCCGCCCGCACTCGCTCTCTACCCGGTCTGCACGGCCCCGGGCGACGACCGGTGCGCGCGCTGCGACGGCACGACGCCGAGCGGTGGCGCGCGCCCATGACCCGGCGCGAGGCATGGCTGACCGCGCTCGCCATCTTCGGCGTGGCGCTCGTGGTCCGCGCGTTCTTCGCGGCCCAGATCGTCTTCCCGAAGCCGGAGGACACGGCCTACTACGTCGGGGTCGCGCGGAACCTGCTCGAGGGCCGCGGTCTCGTCTCCGATGCCATCTGGAGCTACCAGACGCCGCCCCTGGTCTTCCCCCGGCCGGCGTTCGAGGTCTGGCTGCCGCTCCCCACGTTCCTCGACGTGATCCCGATGGCCGTGTTCGGGACGACGTTCCGGGCCTCGCAGGTCGCCTCGGTCATCGTCGGATCGATCGTCCCGGTCCTGGCCTGGCGCCTCGCCGCCGACGTCGCCCGGGAGCGCGCGCTGTCCATCAACCGAGCAAGGACACTCGCGATCGGCACGGGCCTGACGACCGCGGTCTACCTGCCGCTGCTCCTCCACAGCGCTCTCCCCGACTCGACCATGCCGTTCGCGGTCCTGGCGCTCGCCGCCTGCCTGCTCATGGCCAGGATCGCCGCGAGCGCGGTCCCCGTGGCGCTCCTCGATCCGCGGGTCATCGCGCTGGGCCTCCTCATCGGCCTGGCAGCACTCACCCGCAACGACGCTGTCTGGCTCGGGATCGCCTGGCTCGTCGTCGGGTGGCGCGCCCGGAAGCTGCAACTGGTCCTCTCGGCAGGCGCCATCGCCCTGCTCGTCTTCCTGCCCTGGATGATCCGCGACTGGCTCGTGCTCGGCAGTCCCCTTCCCGGTCAGGCGGTCGCCAACGCGTTCAGCGTGACCGGCTTCGACATCTTCGCCTGGAACGATCCGCCCACGCTGTCGCGCTACCTCGCGGTCGGACCCGCCCGCCTCGTGGAGATGCGGGTCGAGGGGTTCTCGCACAACCTGCTGACGGTCCTGCTCCTGCCGGGTCTCCCGATCTCGATCATCGGTCTCGTCGCGCTGCCCTGGCAGGCTCGCGGCGCCGCGGTCCGGCCGCTGGCGGTCTTCAGCCTCCTGACGTTCCTCGTCACGACGCTCTTCTTCCCGGTCGCGACGACGTGGGGCACCTTCCTCCACGCGTCGGGACCCATCCAGGTGCTGATCGTGCTCTCGGCACTGCTCGCGCTCGACGCCGCGATCGCCTGGATCGGCGTGAGGCGCGGCTGGACACGACCGGTGGCCTGGCTGGGGCCGGCACTGGGCATCTTCGGGTCGATCGTCTTCTCGCTCGTCCTCCTGCCGACATTCGGGACCGGGTCGCAGGACACGATGGCCCAGTTCTCCGAGCTCGGGCGACGGATGGCCGCCATCGGCCACCCGCTCGACGCGACGGCCGGGCCGGTCATCACGGACTTCCCGATCTGGATGGCGGAGACCCAGCGGATCCCGACCCTCGCGCTGCCGGACGAGCCACCGACCGACGTCCTGGACCTGGCCCACGACCCGGCATTTCCGGGCACCCACCTCCTGATCCTCATGGAGGGCGGTCATGGCGACTGGCCGGGGATCCTCGATACCGACGCGCCGGACGCCGACTGCTTCCGCGAGCTGGATCTCGGTCAGGCCACCGCCGACAGGACCGGAACGTCAGATCCGCTGGCCGGCGTCCGCGCCTTCGAGATCGTCTGCCCGTGAGTGACGGCCCGTATACTCGACAGGGGATGGAGCCAGCACGCGCCGGGACCGATCGCGAACGGGACGAGCCGCGTTGATCGCGACCGGACGGCGGGACCGTCGTCCGACTTGCGATCCCCATGGGGGCATCCACGGCGGGAGAGCAGAGGGAGATCGCATGAGTGGGACCGACTACAGCGGGCCGGACCGCCGGCGGGGCGGTCCCGATCGCCGGTCGCTCGACGAGATCACGAAGATCCTCGTCGTCGACGATCACGCGCTGTTCCGGGTCGGCATCGCCAACATCCTGGGTCGGGAGCCGGACTTCCAGATCGTTGCCGAGGCCGATGATTCCCGGAGCGCGATCGAGCGCGCGCTCGAGACCTCGCCCGACATCATCCTCATGGATCTGTCGCTGCCGGCACCCGGTGGCATCGAGACGACCCAGCGGATCAAGCGCGAGCTTCCCGCCACGGGCATCGTGGTGCTGGCCCAGACCGAGGACGAGGACGCGCTGTTCGACGCGATCAAGGCGGGAGCCGCCGCGTTCATCCTCAAGGACGTGGGCCCCGAAGACCTCGTCACGATCGTCCGCCGCGTCGTCGCGGGTGAATACCTCATCAACGAGAAGGTCTTCTCGAAGCCTGCCGTGGCCTCGCGCGTCCTCAAGGAGTTCCGCGAGCTTGCCGTCTACGGCCAGGATGCGGCGCCGATCTTCGCCCCACTCTCCCCGCGAGAGGTCGAGATCCTCGATAACATCGCCCAGGGGATGACCAACAAGCAGGTCGCCTATGCGCTGTCGATCAGCGAGCAGACCGTCAAGAACCACATGAGCTCGATCCTCCGGAAGCTGTCGGTGAACGACCGCACCCAGGCCGTGGTCTACGCAATGCGCCAGGGCTGGATCCGGATGCCCAACGACTGATCGGCTCCCCCAGCACATCCGGCCGATCCATCGGGGACCAATGACCGACGCCGCGCCACCCCGACCCGCCAGCCTCTCCGATCTCGGTCGGGAGATGGCCGCCGACCTCGCCCAGCTCGACATCGAGATCGCAGAGGTGGACCTGCTCGGCGCAGGCGAGGACCGAGGCCGCGCGCCACGAGCCACCGCGGGCGGCCGCGTCCGACAAGCTTGCGGCCATGTCCGCCGCCGCGGCGCCGCCTCTGCCGGCACCGCCCCGAGCACCGACGCGCCGTGGGACAAGGAGGCGCCGCCGGCCACCGACCTCAACGCCCAGCTTGTCCTGCTGACGAAGCGAGCGGCGCTCATGGAATCGCAGGTCGACGTCCTCGAAGGCAAGCGACGAGCCCTCGCACGCTCCCGCGACGCGCTCCTGGGCTACGAGGCGGCCGTGACTTCCCTGGGCGACGTGGCGGTCCCGCTCCCCGGCCCGTCAGGGAACTCCGGGGCCTCCGGCCGGGCCACCGCCGCGGCTCGACAGTCCGAACCCAGCGGCCCGCCACCCGCCGTCTCGCGCCTCCTTCTCGGGGCCCAGGAGGACCTCCGCCGCGAGATCGCTGGCGCGATGCACGACGGCCCGGCCCAGAGCCCGACCATAACGTGCTCCAGGCCCAGATCGTCGAGCACCTCGTGGAACGCGACCCCGCCCGCGCGGGCGACGAGGTCCGCCAGCTGGTGGCGATGGTCCAGCAGACCCTCGAGGCGACCAAGTCGTTCATCTTCGGCGTCCGCCCGATGGTCCTCGACGACCTCGGGCTCGTGCCGACCCTGCGGCGTGCCGCTCGCGAACGTGGGCGGCGCGCGGACGTGGCTGTCGGCTTCGATTCGCTCGGGGTCGATCGCCGGCTGCCAATGGATCTCGAGAGCGGTCTGTTCCGGATGATCGACGAGGCGATGGCGGCCTACCTCAGCGCCCGCGCGGACCATGTCGCGGTCCGTCTCGATTGGTCGGACCAGGTGGACGTCCGCGTCTCCGCGACGCGAGCGGTGGCGGCTACGGCGACCGACGCGACGCCCGACGCGACCGGGGACGCGGATTTGCCACCGGCTCTCGCCGCGATGATGGAGGATCGCCGGCGGCCGCCCGACGCCGCGGCGGCCGCCAGGCGCGAGGCCATCGTGGTCCTCCCGCCGTCCACCTGGCGCGAGGTCTCGGGCCGCGCCGCCACGCTCGGGATCGCCGCGGACCTGTCGGACGACGGTTCCGAGGTCCACCTCGTGCTCCACGCGCCGCTTCCCGGCAACGAGCCACCCGCCGGGGACGCCGAGGCTCCCGCACCGTGACGGGCCTAGACCGGGAACGGGGCCAGGGTGTCGTCGAATACGGGCTCATCCTCGCTCTGACCGGGGCGTTCACCGCGATCATCCTCGGAGTGTTCGGCGGCACACTCGCGGACGTCCTGCGCCTCATCGGCGAAGCCATCGACACGGCCACCGGCGGCTGACGGGCCGATCGCAGGACGACCGTCGGCGGAGGCGCCCCAGTACCAATAGCCCAGTGTCCAGCGCCAGGGCCGCCGCCTATAGTGGCCCTGCCCTCGAACGGGGGTGACCCACCAACTCATTGGAGGCCGCCGATGGCGCTGATCACTTCGTTCCTCGACTCGCTTCGCCACGACGAGGAAGGCCGGGACTCGCGGAGTACGCGCTGATCCTCGCTCTCATCGCGATCGTGGCCATCGTGGCCCTGATCTTCCTCGGCGGTCAGATCAGCGGCATCCTGAACACCGTCGGCAAGTCGGTCTAGCCGACCTGTCGACCCGGCGATTGCCGCCGAGCCCCCGGTGGGGCTGCCGGTCGACCTTTTGCTACGGTTTCCTCATCGAAAATGGGCCATCCTCTTGACAGGTGCAAGGCCCGCCCGTAGCGTGTCACCTCCCACGGCTTCGGCCGTGGAGATTTTTGAGGAAAGGAGGTAATCGAACGAAATGACTCAGCTCATCGCTCTCATCTCATCTTTCCGCAACGACGACGAAGGCCAGGGACTCGCGGAGTACGCGCTGATCCTCGCTCTCATCGCGATCGTGGCCATCGTGGCCCTGATCTTCCTCGGCGGTCAGATCAGCAGCATCCTGAACACGGTCGGCAAGTCGGTCTAGGCCACCTCTCGTCCGCGATCAGAGCCGCCGGCGCCGTGAGGCCCGGCGGCTCTGGCGTCTCCGGGGGTCCGGTGCGCATCGCCATCGAGGGTCCAACGGGCTATTGACGGCCGATCGCTCCACCCTATGTTGACGACAGCGACCGAACCGTCGCTCGATCCGGCGACCACGGAGTCGTGCCGGAAAGGAGGTGAAAACTCAGTGCAACCGCTCCAGCGCATGCTGGCCATCATCGATCGGTCCGATTCGAAGAGGATGGCCAGGGTCTCGCCGAATACGCACTCATCCTTGCCCTCATCGCCATCATCGCGATCGCCGCGCTCCTTTTCCTGGGGGCCAGATCAGCGACAAGCTCAACGTCATCGGCACGACACTGCAGAACCCGCACTAGCCACTCACACTCGCGGCCTCAGTGATGGCCCGCCCGGATCTTCGGGTGGGCCATCGTTCTGTCCGAGACCACCGGGCACAGCCGCGAGGGCCTCGACGGGGCGGGAAGAAGCGAACCTTGCATCCAACCTTTCACGGTGCAGGATTTCCTTCCGTTTCCTCCCATTGGTACTAGCCCTTTGGTATAGTCGCGCCGGTTTTGCCCGGTGCGTAGAGTGGTGACACCTGTCACACCGACACCGGTGTACGCCTTCGGGGAGATCCAGACTTGAAGCGCTCTAATCGGCTTGTCCTGCTCGTCGGGGTCTTCCTGGCGGTGGTGGCCTTCGTCGGCATCCTGTTGCTCGTGCGGAGCCCGCAGGGCGAGGTCGTCCAGCAGGCCCCCACCACCGGGCCGGTCGTCGTGGCCTCCACCGACATCCCCCTGTCGTCGCGGATCCGCGAGGACCAGGTGACGACCACCATCGTCGCCCTCGATGCGATCTCACCGGGGGCCTACAAGGATCCCTCACAGGTCATCGGCCAGGTCGTCCGGCAGCCCGTGGCCAAGGGAGCCCAGATCACCTCCGCTATCCTCGGTGCCAACACGAGCGGGACGGTCACCAACATCGTGACCCCGGTCGGTCTGCGCTCCATCGCGGTCCAGGTCGACCAGCTGACCGGCGTGGGCACCGCGATCAAGACCGGTGACTTCGTCGACGTGATCATCGGTCTGACCGGCACGGACTTCCCCGTCACCGGCCTGGACGGCGCGCTCGTCCCCGCGACCACCATCAACAGCAACAGCGCGAAGGTCCTCATCCAGGGGCTGCAGGTCACCGGCACGACTTTGCCGCCGGTGACCACGACCGAGCCGGCCCCGTCGGCGTCCCCGGGAACCGGTGGGTCCCCGATCGCGCTCAACCGGCGCAGCAGGAGATCGTCATCCTGGCCGGCACCGCCCAGCAGGTGGAAGCGATCAAGTTCGTGCAGATGAGCGACCCCCAGAACTCGAAGGCGACGGCGATCACGCTCGTCCTGCGCTCTCCGGACGACTTCATCGACCCGACCACAGGAGCCGCCCTCCCGCCGGTCGAGGTGAAGACCACCGGCATCATCCTGAAGACGCTCGTCGACTCGTACGGCGTCCTGCCGCCCGAAGTCATCCAGACCCAGGGCGTACCGGCCATCGCGGGCCCAAGCCCCAGCGCCGCACCCTAGCGATCCTCCCTGACACCACCGCGCCCGGGCAATACACCCGGGCCGGTCCACCCGGTATCAACCAGTCGCAAGCCTCGAAACGGGGACGAACCAGAGCAAGATGGCCGACCAGATCCGCGTCCTCGTCGTCGATGACATCCCGGAGACCCGGGACCACCTGACGAAGCTGCTGCGCCGCACGCACGACCTCGTGGTCGTGGACTGCACGGCGTTCTTCAACGACAGGACGCTTGCGATCCTCGATACCGCCGACATCATCCTGACGATGCTCAGCCTCGAGATCACGAGCATCAAGAACATGCGCCTGTTCCTCGAGGTGGCCGAACAGCTCGGCTACGACGCCGGGAAGGTCCGATTGGTCCTCAATCGCGCCAATTCGGCCCTCGGGATCCGCGTTTCAGACGTCGAACACTCGATCGGGCGTAAGGTTGACGAGACGATCGTCAGCGACGGCCGGAGTGTCGTCTATGCGCTCAACCGGGGCGTCCCGTTCTTCTTGTCGAACCGGGAGTCGCAGGTATCGCAGGACGTGCTGAGGCTGGCGCGCTCGGTCGTCGGGGAGCCGGTGCCGGCCGGGGGCGATCGGAAGTCCGGCCAGAAGAAATCGTTGTTCGCATGGCAATGACCATGGCAAGTTTCGGCCCACCTGGTCGAGAAGGAGTGTAGCCAATGTCCCTCCTGAAACGGATAGAAAGCGCTCGACCGAGCGCGCCGGGATCGCCCGGGAGCCACACCGGGGATGCCCGGCTCAACACTGCCCGCGGCACCGGGCGGCGGACCGCCTCCGACCGCGACGGCGACCGCCGGACGGCTCGCGAGCCATGCCCCGTTCCGCGAGTCGTTCCGCGACGTCAAATTCCGGATCCAGAACCGCGTCATCCAGGATCTCGACCCGAAGCTGGATCTGTCGAACCAGGTCGAGGTGCGGCGGCAGATCGAGGATATCTTCGGCAAGGTCATCGACGAAGAGGGCCTTGCGCTGACCCGCGCCGAGCGGGTCCGGATGCTCGAGCAGATCACGGACGAGATCATCGGCCTCGGGCCGCTCGAGCCGCTCCTCCGAGACGAGTCCATCACCGAAGTCATGGTCAACGGCCCGCGCCAGGTCTATATCGAGCGTTCCGGCAAGCTCGAGCTCACCAACGTCGTGTTCCAGAACGACGACCACGTCATGCGCATCATCGATCGGATCATCGCCCCCATCGGCCGTCGAGTCGATAAATCATCCCCGATGGTCGATGCCCGCCTGACCGACGGCTCCCGCGTCAACGCAATCATCCCGCCCCTTTCATTGGTGGGGCCCGTGATCACCATCCGTAAGTTCTCCGCCTCGCCGTTCACCGTCGACGACCTCATCCAATTCGGCACGGCGACGGCAGACATGTTCGACTTCCTTCGCGCATGCGTCGAGGCACGCTTGAACATCTTCGTCTCCGGCGGTACCGGCTCCGGCAAGACCACGACCCTCAACGTCCTGTCGTCGTTCATCCCGAACGACGAGCGGATCGTGACGATCGAGGACGCCGCCGAGCTGCAGCTCCGCCAGGAGCACGTGGTGACGCTCGAGTCCCGCCCGCCGAACATCGAGGGCAAGGGCGCGATCCCCATCCGCGAGCTCGTGCGCAACGCCCTGCGGATGCGGCCCGACCGGATCATCGTCGGCGAATGCCGGTCCGGGGAGGCGCTCGACATGCTTCAGGCCATGAACACCGGCCACGACGGCTCGATGTCCACCGGCCATGCCAACAGCCCACGGGACATGCTCGCCCGCCTCGAGACGATGGTGTTGATGGCCGGCGTGGACCTGCCTCTGCGCGCCATTCGCGAGCAGGTGGCCTCCGCGGTGGACCTTATCGTCCAGCAGTCGCGGCTCAAGGACGGCACCCGCAAGATCGTGAACATCACCGAGGTCCAGGGGATGGAGGGTGATGTCATCGTCATGCAGGATGTCTTCGTGTTCGAACAGACCGGCGTCCTCGAGGGCAAGATCCAGGGCCGGCTGAAGCCGACCGGGATCCGGCCCAAGTTCGTCGAGAAGTTCGAGGTCATGGGAATCAATCTCCCGCCCGGCCTGTTCGGGTTCGTCTACTAGTCGTTCAGGGAGGATCGACGGCATGAACATGGCGCTCGCGGTCGCCGGGGTCGCCGCCCTGGCGATCGTGCTGATCGCGTTCGCCCTCGCGACGTCGCGCGGGTCCAGCATCAACGACCGGCTCGAGCGGTACGCGTCGACGAACACGATCGACCCGCGCAAGGTCGCCGCCAGCGGCCAGGGCGGCGTGGCCGAGCTGATCGCACAGAGCGAGGCGCTCAACAGCCTCAACCGCGTCGTCGAGAGTCGCGACTTCGGGGCGAACCTCGCCCGCGACCTCGCCCGCGCGGACCTGCGCCTGAAGCCCTCCGAGTTCCTCCTCATCTGGGGCGCGGCGATCGTGGGCATCCCGGTCGTGATGTTCGCCTTTTCGCCGTTCCTTCCGACGCTCGGCAACCCGTTCTTCCTGCTCATCGGGGCGCTTCTCGGGTTCCTGCTGCCACGGTTCTGGCTGTCGCGCCGCAAGAGCGGCCGGCTCGGCGCCTTCAACAAGCAGCTGCCCGACACGATCACGCTCATCGCCAACGCGCTGCGAGCCGGGTCCTCGTTCCTCCAGGCGATCGAGATGGTCGTCCGGGAATCCCGTCCGCCGATCTCGACCGAATTCAGCCGGGTCATCCGCGAGGTGAACCTGGGGCTCCCGTTCGAGCAGGCTCTCGAGAACATGGTCCGGCGCGTGCGGTCCGACGACCTCGAGCTCATGGCCACGGCCATCGCCATCCAGCACCAGGTCGGCGGCAACCTCGCCGAGATCCTCGACTCGATCGCCTACACGATCCGTGAGCGGGTCAGGATCAAGGGCGAGATTCGGACGCTGACCGCGCAGCAACGGCTGTCCGGTTACGTCGTGGCGGGACTGCCGATCGGGCTGGCCGCGTTCCTGTTCGTCGCGGCGCCGGGATTCATGGAACCGATGTTCGCCAATCCACCCTCGGTGCTCGGGCTGCCGGCCGGCGTCGTCATCCTCATGATGGGCGGGTTCATGATGTTCATCGGCTTCCTGATCATCCGCCGCATCGTCGATATCGAGGTGTAGCGATGCCCGTCCTTCCGATCGTCGTCGCTGCCGTCGCCGGTATCGCCATCCTTCTCATCATCCTGGGTCTCGCCGGGAGCGCCCCGGTCGACCCGGTCCAGGCACGCCTGACACAGCTCGGGTCGATCCAGGCCAAGAACCTCGAGGAGCTGGAGCTCCAGCAGCCGTTCATGGAGCGCACCCTGCGCCCGCTGGCGCTGCGCCTGTCGGGAAGCATGTCGCGGGTCACCACTGTGTCGTTCAGCGAGCAGACCGAGAAACGCCTCGCGCTGGCCGGGAACCCGGGCGACCTGCGGGTGGCCGACTGGCTGGTAATCAAGGCGATCGGCGCGATCATCGGCGGGATCGTCTTCTTCCTCCTTATGGTCGTCGTCAACATCCTGGGCCTGCCCACGATCGTCGGCATCCTGCTGACGCCTGTCGGAGCCCTGATGGGCTACACGCTCCCGGAGTTCTGGCTCGGTGGCCGAGTCAAGGCGCGGCAGAAGGCGATCCTGCTCATGATCCCCGACGCGCTCGACCTGCTGACCATCTCGGTGCGGGCCGGCCTCGGCTTCGATGCGGCCCTCGGTAAGGTCGTCGAGAAGCTTCAGGGTCCATTGACGGACGAATTCCGCCGGGCGCTCGCCGAGGTCCGCATCGGCAAGGCGCGTCGCGAGGCGCTCCGCGACATCATCCCGCGGACCGAGGTCGTGCCGCTCTCGAACTTCATCGGCGCGATCATCCAGGCCGAACAGCTCGGGGTGTCGATCTCCAAGGTCCTCCAGGTCCAGTCCGAGCAGCTCCGCATCGAGCGCCGGCAAAGAGCCGAGGAGCAGGCGGCCAAGGCGCCGATCAAGATGCTCTTCCCGCTGGTCGGCTGCATCTTCCCGTCGCTGTTCATCGTCATCCTCGGTCCGGCCATCATCCTCATCGTCCTCAACCTGGGGTCGTGACCCGCGGTACGCCCGGGGTTGGGGCCGCGTCCCCGATCCTCGTCGCGCGCAACGTGACGCGCGCGACCGAACTTGCGGCCGACCTCGAGGTGGCCGACAGCCTGTTCGGCAAGTTCAAGGGCCTCATGGGCCGGCCGAGCCTGGCCGACGGGGCGGGGCTGTGGCTGACCGGCACGAATGGCATCCACATGATGTTCATGCGCTTTCCGATCGACGCGGTGTTCCTCGGCCGATCCGAGGGTGACGACGGGCTGCGGCCGGTGCTGTCGGTGCATCAGCGGCTGCGGGCGTGGACCGGTCTCGTGCCGCTCGTCCGGGGAGCGGCAGGGGTGCTGGAGCTGCCTGCGGGCACGATCGCGCGGAGCGGCACGATGGTCGGCGATCAGGTGGCGCTGGGGACGGCGGAGGCGGTGGCCGCGGCGGGTTGATCGCCGTGTGCCGGGGGACGGGCGCGCTGGTCGAGCCCCGGGCAGGCCCGCAGTGCCGGGCCGGTGGCGGAGTCGGAGGAGCCCTGTTGATCGGCCGTGCAGGGCCGTCGCGCATCATCGACTCATGGCACCCTTGGGCCGTCTCGCCGCAGCCGCGCTCGATCTCGCCTTCCCCGCCGCGTGCGCAGCATGCGGGCGCGAGGGATCGCCACTCTGCGCGGGATGCCTGCCGGCCCTGGACGCCCGCCTCGATATCCCGGGCGGCGTCCCGATCGGGCTGCCTGCCGACCTGCCCGGGTCCCTCCTCCAGCTCGAGTGGTGCGCACCATTTGCCGGCCCCGTCCGCGATGCCCTGCACCAGCTGAAGTACAGCAGCGAGCGGCGGCTCGCGGTGCCGCTCGGCCGCGCCGTCGCGCGCAGATGGGCGCGCGTCGGAGTCGGTGCCACGGTCGTGGTGCCCGTGCCCGTCCACGCCGATCGCGAGCGCGAGCGCGGCTACGACCAGGCGGCACTCATCGCGGCGTCGGCCGCCGACGAGCTCGGTCTCCCACTGGCTCGCGCGCTCGAGCGTGGCCGGGCGACCGTCGCGCAGTTCGAACTCGGGCGCGACCAGCGGGCCGTGAACGTCGCGGGAGCCTTCCGACCCCGGGCATCCGACCAGGCCGCCGTCCGGGCAGTCACCGGTCGCTGGGTGCTTCTCGTCGACGACGTCGTGACGACCGGCGCGACCCTCGCGGCATGCGGGGAGGCGCTCGCGCGGATGGGCGCCCGTGCCGTCTCGGCCATCACCGTGGCTCGCGAACGGTGAGGTTCCGGTGGCGGGCTATACTCGGGTCCGGACCGTCGGCCGACCCGCCGGCGCAGCGACCCGCTTGCCCGAGCACCGGGGTGGCACCGTGGAGGTGACGCGTGAGGACGATCGTCAAGGGCAAGAACGTCGAGGTCCCGGAGCGGGTTCGCGACTATGCCGAGCGCCGGCTGCGACGCCTGGACCGGTTGCTCGACGATCGCTCCGACGTCATCGTCGAGCTTGCGAACGAGCAGCACCGGAGCGCCGCCGATGCCCATATGGCGGACGTGACGCTCGTCATCAACGGCCGGACGCTCCACAGTCACGCCACGGGCTCCAGCTACCAGGTCGCGATCGACGAGGTCGTCGACAAGGTCGAGCGCCAGGCGGTCGACTACAAGGAGAAGCCGCGCCTTCGCGCCCGGCCCGAGGAGGAAAAGCAGATCCTGCGGCGGCTGGCTGACGGGACGGCGACGCCCGGCACCGAGCCGCGGATCGTGAAGGTCAAGCGGTTCGCCATCGAGCCCATGTTCGAGGAGGACGCGGTCACCCGGATGGAGGAGCTCGGCCACCTCTTCTTCGTGTTCGTCAATGCCGAGAACGAGCGGGTGGCGATCCTCTACCGACGCGACGACGGCGACTACGGGATCATCGAGCCGATCGTCGCGGGGCAGTACACCAAGCGCAGCAAGGCGAGCGCCCGGCACTGACGATTCCAGGGTCGAGGCCCTCGCGACCCTGACTTCCGGCCCATGGGTTCGGAACGCCGAAGCATCGTACGATGCCGGCCATGCTTCCCGATGGACGACGCCTCGGCGCCCACCTCCCGCTCGGGCATGGAATGGTCAAGGCGGTCGAGCGCGCGCACGAGATCGGGGCCTCGGCCCTCCAGGTCTTCGCCGATAACCCGACGGCCTGGCGGCGGCGGTCGGCGCCGCCCACCGAGCAGGCCCGATTTCGCGACCTCCTCGTTTCATACGACATCGCGCCGATCGCCATCCACGCCTCGTACCTGGTGAATCTGGCAGGCCCCGACGAGGGCCTGTTCGCCCGCTCGGTGGGGTTGCTTGCGAGCGAGCTTCGGACGGCGCCCGGATTCCTCGGGCGGTTCGTGAACGTCCACATCGGTTCGCATCGTGGGGCCGGGATCGCCGCCGGTACGGAGCGGGTCGCCGACGGCCTGGCGCTTGCGCTGGCAGAGGTCGACGTCGACGCTGATACGCCCGTCGTCGTCCTCGAGAACTCGGCCGGCGGTGGGTTCGGCCTCGGCACGACGGTCGGCGAGCTGGCCGCGATCGCGGACGCCGCGGCTGCCCGGGGCGTGCCGAGCGAGCGGCTGGCGTTCTGTCTCGACGCGGCGCACGCCTGGGGCGCGGGGATCGACGTCGGCCGGCCCGCCGCCCTCGATGCGTTCCTGGCCGACTTCGACGACCGGATCGGGCTCGACCGGCTGGTGATGGTCCACCTCAACGACTCGCGTTCCGAGCTGGGCTCGCGCGTCGATCGCCACGAGCATCTCGGCGCCGGGCGGATCGGGACGAATGGTCTGGGTCACCTCATCTGCCACCCGGCACTCGCCCACGCGACCTACTACATCGAGACGCCGGGGATGGACGAGGGATATGACGCGGTGAACCTCGCGCGCGCCCGTGACATCGCCGCCGGCCGGCCGCTCGCGGTCCTCCCGCCGGAGGCGCTCGAGCTCCCCGGCAGCCGAGATCGGTCCGGGCCCCCAGAAGAGACCGTGGCGTGACCTCGGCTCGCCAGCCGGCCAGCCCGGCCTGGCTGCGCGGCGGGATGGTCCTCCTGGGGCTGCTTGCGCTGCTTGCGCTGGCCGCGGTCCTGCGGCTGCCGTTCCTGGACACACGCGGCACGTGGGATGCCGACCAGGGGCACGACATGTCGGTGTTGCGGGCATTCGTCCGCGATGGGGTCGTGCCGCTACTCGGGCCGCCGACGTCTCTCGGCGACGTCCACCACGGGGCTTTGTACTACTACCTGCTTGCCCCGGCTGCGGCCCTCACGGGTGGCGGTTCGCCGCTCGCGGTCACGCTGGTCATCGCCGTCTGCGGGATCGCGGCGGTGGGCGTGACGTGGTGGCTGGCCCGCGACATCGGCGGGCCCGTGGCGGGCTTCGTGGCCGGACTGGCGATGGCCGTCTCGGCGACCGCCATCGACGAGTCGACGTTCATCTGGAACCCGAACCTCATCGCCCTCTCGAGCGCGATCGCCCTCGCGGGAGCCTGGCGAGCGTGGACGACGGGGCGACCACGCTGGTGGCTGCTGGCTGCGGTCGGGACCGCGGTGACGATGCAGTGCCACGTTCTCGGGGTAACGCTTCTGCCCATCGTCGGGGCGCTTCTCGTGGCTGACGCGCGCTCCCGGCGAGAGGGTCCGGAAAGGCGGGCGGTGTGGTTGCACGGCCTGGCTGGCCTGGCGATCGTGGCGTTGAGCTTCGCTCCGCTCGCCGTCCACGAGCTCACGTCGGGCTTCTCCGAGGTCGCGGCGGCTCTCGCGTACTTCAGGAGCGGCGGGGATCCCGGGACGCTCAGCCCGCCGGTTCGCGCCCTGGTGATCGCGCTGCGTGTGCTCTCGTGGCCGCTCAGCGGCCTGATCACCGACGCATTCGCGGCCGGGTTGCTGGCCGCAGGAGTGGTCGTCGCGATCGCCATCGTGCTCGCTCATCGCGGCACGCCCCGGGAGCGTCAGGCCGCGCGGTGGCTGGGCGCGGGCCTCGCCTGGACGGTCGGGTTCCTGACGTTCGCCTCGCCCAGTCTCGCAACGGTCGTCCCGGGCCTGCCCAACGACCACTACCACGCGTTCGCCGACCCGATGGTGTTCGTCCTGGTCGGCCTGGGAGCCGGAGCGCTGTGGCGGTGGCGGGCGGCGGCGGGGTCGGGCGCGGGGCGGGCGGTGGCCCCGGCGGAGGCGGAGGCGGAGGTGGACGGAGGATCGGGCGATAAGCCTGCCGGCGCGCGGGCCAGCAAGTCTCGCGGCGCCGGCGCGCTGACCGGCGACTCTCACGGCGCCGGCGCGCTGACCAGCGACTCTCCCGCCGCTCGCGCGCGGGCCAGCGAGACTCGCGGCGCCAGCGCGCGCACCAGCGAGTCTGGCGGCGCCGGCCTCCGGGTGGGCCGCGTTGCGGCCGTGGTGGCCCTGTGCCTGCTGGTCGGCTGGAACCTGGCCCACCAGCCACCCGCGGTCAACGCCGACGGAGGCTTTCCGGCTGCCGATCGTGCCGCGATGCGGATCGCCGCCGCGGCCGGCGGCGCGCCGATCGTCCTGCGCTCTCTGCCGGCCTTCAAGTCGGCTGACGCCTACGCATACCCGTTGGCACGAGCCGGCGTCACCGTCCGATCCATGGATGCCGCGCCCGAGACCGCCGAAGTGCGACCTGGCGAAACGCTCGTCGTCATCTGCGACGAGCAATTCGCCGGGGCCATCGGTGCGCCTTGCGGCGGGCAGGCCGAGGCCTCCCTCGTTCCCGGCGGAGGCGGGGGCACTCCGATCCTGCGCTTCGAGGCCGCACCCGGGCGGTTCGTCTCCGTGTACCCGGCAGCTCCCTGAGGAGGCAGCGCCGCCGACTCAGTCTCGTCATGCGTCCACGTGGTGCGCATTGGCCTTCTCCGGGCGGTCCTGCAGCCCCACGCAAGCGCCGTTGAGCGCCTCGCCGTGCCCCGATCACGCTCACGAGGTGGGCTTGGAGGCCCACCGAAGCACGTCGAAGCTCCCGTGAATGTGCCGAACGCTCACCACAAAGGCGGATGGCAGGAAGTCCGCCGAGGCAATGATCCGACGCAGTGAGCCGTGGCGGTCAGGGGCTCCGTGAGCCGACGCTGTTCCCGGACGCGGTGGGCCCGACGCATGGGCCAACGCTGTCGACCCCGCAAGCCGGCGCCGCGCGTCGACGCAGGAAGCCGACGCGGGACCAGCAGGAACCGCGACCCGAGTTCGAGCGCCGCTTCCCGCTCCCGTCCGCCGCACCCCGAACGTAAAGCGAACGCCGGCACCCAGATGCCGGCGTTCGCGATGCCCGAGACCCGGACCGTGGAGGGCTGATCCGGGTCGTGCCTGATGTGTGCTAGGAACGTCCGGGTTCGCGGCCAGCAGGTCGCGACATGGACTGGACCGCACCGAGCGTGGTCCCGTTGACGATCCCGACGCCGACCGGAGCCCCGGGAGCGCTGGAGCGGACGATGCGATCGCTGGTGCGCTGGTTGTGCGGGACCGACTCGGATCCCTGGAACGTACGCCCGTACCGTCGCATTCGGACGGCCAGGTAATACTCCATGATCTGGCGGACCTGCGGCTCGCTCAGAAGCTCATCGGCCCGAAGCGCGTACTCGATGCGCGCCGTGGGATTCGTGCTTCCGGATGCGACGAGGCCGAGGTATTGTGGAGTGTCGGCGTCCTCCCGGAGCTCGCGCAGGCCTCGGGCCAGCTTGGTGGCGGTGCCCAGCGAGGGCATACGGTCGCCCCGGAGGAGCCGGGAGATCGTCGAATGGTCGACTCCGGACTGCTGGGCAAGCTGCCGCTGGGACATCTTCTTGGCTTTGAGCTGTGCCCGTAGCCAGTCGTTGAAGGCTCGGCCGTTCTGGATCGTCATGTGTGCCTGGGAGCTCTCCTGGAAGCAGCGCTGGATGGTGCGCTGGACCAACTATCCCGGTTCGGTCCGTGGGCCTGTATCCCTCTTTCGTACCAGTCGTCGCCGGTCGGGCGCCGCAGGCGATGGGAAATGCGGTGCGGTCCGACAGGGTCCGGGTTTGTCTCCAGGAAAAGCCCCCCGTGACCATTGGTACGGCTGCTCGGCCGTCGTGGATTGCTGGGGGTAACGAAGCCTGACCCGCTCTACGGATCCATGCTTCGCAGCGGTGGGTTGGAGCGGCGGACGGGTGTCATGCAGCGGTCGGCTTCGAGTTCGAGACGATCGGCTGCCGGATGTGACCCATGCCCCGCGGCATCGGCGAGGCGACATACAGGATCGCCCCGATCACGATGATCGACAGCACGCTGATGACCCAGTCGAGGATCGTGATGGCCGTCGCCTCCGGCAGCGGCACCCCGTACGCCACGGTCAGGACACCGATGACTCCGGCCTGAGCGAAGCCGAGGCCCGCGGGACTCAGCGGGATCGCCGTGAGAAGCGACCCGATGAGCGCGACGAATACCGCTCCCGACAGGCCGATCTCGACGTCGCTGAAGCCCAGCGACAGGATGACGATGTACAGCCGCAATCCCTCGGTCAGCCAGATGAGCCCGGTGACGGTCGCGAGCATCGGGAGGTGGCGCAGTCGGACCGCCCCGAACACGCCTTCTTCGAAGCGCTCGTACAGGTCGAGCACCCGCGGAGGAAGCGGCAGGGCGACGATGATGCGTCGACCGAAGTTGCGCATGGTGAAGAGGCCGAATGACGCGACCACCACGACGACGATGCCGACCACGAAGATCAGCGTTGACGGCCGGGGGCATCCCGCTCCGGAAGCTCCAGAACCCGGCCGCCAGGCCCAGGATGGCGATCGCGAAGATGTCGAGGATCCGCTCGATGAAGACCGTCCCGAACGTCCGGCTGAGCGACGCCGTGCTGTTCATCTTGAGGAGGTAGGCGCGGTATACGTCACCCAGCTTGGCGGGCACGACGCAGTTCACGAACCAGGACAGATACAGGATCTCGACCGAATCCTTGAGGCCGATCACGAAGCCCGACTCCCGAAGCAGGCGGCCCCAGCGGAATCCGCGCAGCGGGAACCCGAGGTAGAACACGACGAATGCCAGGAGGACGAGCGCCGGATTCGCCTGGAGGATCAGCTCGGGGACCTCGGCCAGCCGCTCGCGATTCAGGTACAGGAAGAAGGCGATGATCGCGAGCGGGACGACGATCGACAGGATCGTCCGCGGCTGGCGCAGACGCTGCCCGAGCGAGATGTCGACGGATTTCGGCCTCGTCGCCTTCGTCGAGCGCGTCGACGAGGCTGTTGGGCACGTGGGGAGGGGTCGTATGAGTCAGTGGGTGGGTCGTTTCCATGGGTCCAGACGATGCCTGACGCACCGGGTCTCCGGCCACCGGCCGAAGGTCCTGTCCATCGCCGTCGGTCATCGTCGATCGACCCCGTCGTCGGAACCGTCCGTCAGCGCAGGGGCCGGGTGGACCCGCCGGTTGCCACGTGCCCGATTGACGAGCTTGGCCACCGGCGTCCAGGTGCGGATGTAGAAGCTGGCCCGGCCGGGCACGATCTCGGCGGAACGGAGGGCTGCCTTCAGCCCAACGGCGGTCGAGGGGTCACCGTCGAGGGCGGTGTAGGCAACCCCGATCTCCATGATCGAATGAGCGTCCGAGACGGCCAGTCCCGGCAGGTCGTGCTCGCGGGCGAAGTCGGCCGCCGTCTCGTTGCCGTTGCCGACGACGCGCGCGTTGTGGGTCTCGACCCAGTCGACGTGCGGGGCGAGGCTCGCCATCGCGGCATCGCGCAGGATCGATCCACGCATCCGGTCGAACGGGTGCGGGATCCCGACGAGCGCACCCTGCTCGCGGGCCGCGGCGATCGTGTCGGCCGCGGGAGAACCCGGCGCGAGCGGTCGCTCGAGGAACAGGCAGATCAGGTCACCATCGAGCGTCTTGACCTCTTCTCCGACGATCACGGTCAGACCGGAAGGTGCCTTGTCCCGCGCCGCCAGCGCGACATCGATCCGGTCATGGTCGGTGATCGCGAGGTGCGTCAGGCCGCGCGACGCGGCCGCCTGCATCATCTGCCGGGGATCCGAGAGACAATCGAAGCTCCCCTTCGAGTGGCAGTGCAGGTCTGCGAACGCACGCGGCATCAGATCTGCTGGACGAGCGACTTCTTGAAGTCGTCGAAATGATCGAAGGCGAGGCCGGTCCCCAGCGCAACGCAGTAGAGCGGGTTCTCGGCGACGTGGCAGGGCACCCCCGTGACCTGGGTCAGGAGCTTGTCCATGTTGCGGAGAAGGGCTCCGCCACCGGTCATCACCATCCCCTTGTCGATGATGTCCGACGACAGCTCGGGTGGCGTCTGTTCGAGGACCGAGCGGACCGCGGCGACGAGCTGCTGGAGGGGCGCCTCGATCGCCTCCATCACCTCGCTGCTGGTCATCGGGATGGTCCGCGGCAGGCCGGCGATGAGGTCACGGCCGCGGACCTCCATCGTGAGCTCGCGCTCGAGGGGCATCGCGGTCCCGATCTCGATCTTGATCTCTTCCGCGGTGCGTTCGCCGACCATCAGGTTGTACTTCTTGCGAAGGTACGTCGTGATCGCCTCGTCGAAGCGGTTGCCGCCGACTCGCAGGCTGTGGAACACGACGATGCCGCCGAGGCAGATGACCGCGATCTCGCTCGTGCCACCGCCGATGTCGATGATCATGTTCCCCGAGGGACCGCTGATCGGGACGCTGGCGCCGATGGCCGCCGCGAGCGGCTCCTCGATCAGGTAGGCCTGGCTCGCTCCGGCCTTCAGGGCAGCGTCGCGAACGGCCCGCTTCTCGACACTGGTCACGCCGGCCGGGACCGAGATCATCACCTCGGGCCTGCTGAAACCGACCCGGCCCTTGCGGACCTTGCCGATGAAGTGGCTGAGCATGGCCTCGGTGATCACGTAGTCGGCGATGACTCCGTCCTTCATCGGCCGGATGGCGTGGATATTGCCGGGCGTCCGGCCGATCATCTCGCGGGCCTCCTCGCCCACCGCCACGATCCGGTTGTCGTCCGACACGGCCACCACACTCGGTTCGCTGATGACGATGCCCCGGCCCTTGACATACACGAGGATGTTGGCCGTGCCGAGATCGATGCCGATCTTCATGAGGTGGTGACAGGTGTCCCTTCCGCCGCGCGCTGGATGCTTGCTCCGAGGTCCAGGAACTTTCGTTCGATGTTCTCATAGCCCCGGTGAACGTGGTGCGCACCGTGGATCGTCGTGGTGCCCTCGGCCGCCAGGGCCGCCAGGATGAGCGAGGCGCCGGCGCGCAGATCGCCGATCTCCACGTCCGCTCCGACGAGGTGCGCGGGGCCTTGCACAGTCGCGTGGTGGGAGTCGAGCATCTCGACAGTGGCGCCCATCCGGCGCACCTCGGACAGCCATTCCAGGCGGTCCTCGAAGATCGCCTCGTGGATGTGGGACACGCCGTTCGCCTGCGTGAGCAGGACCGCCATCGGTGGCTGGAGGTCGGTGGCGAGTCCAGGGTACGGCGCAGTCTCGATGTTCCACGGGCGGTAGCCCGCACCGTGGAGTGCGGAACCATCGACCTCGATCGTGTCGGCGCCGCACGACACGCCGACGCCCACTCGTTCCGCGATCTCGACGAATGCGGCGAGGTGTTCGCACGGCGCGTTCTGGATCGTGATCCGGCCGCCCGTCACGGCGCCCGCGATCACGAATGTCCCGGTCTCGATGCGGTCGGGCACCACGCGATGGTCGGCACCACGCAGGCGCTTGCGACCCTCGATCTCGATGGTGTCGGGATACGTCCGCTCTACCGCGGCGCCCATGTCCTGGAGGAACGCGATGAGGTCGTCCACCTCGGGCTCCTGGGCGGCGGGCCGGATGACGGTCCGGCCCTCGGCGAGCGTCGCCGCCAGCATCGTGTTCTCGGTGCCCATCACGGACACGAACGGGAACCGGACGTCGGCGCCGCGCAGCCGGCCGGGCGCGGTCGCGAAGTAGTACCCATTGCGGTACTCGATCGACGCCCCGAGCGCCCGCATCGCCTCGACGTGGAGGTCGACAGGGCGGCGGCCGATCCGGTCGCCCCCGGGGTTGCTGATGATCACCCGACCGAAGCGGGTCAGCAGCGGGCCCAGCAGCATGAAGCTGGCTCGCATCTTCGCCGCCGCCTCGAGCGGCACGAACAACCACTCGACGTCGCCGGAGGCGACCTCGTAGACGTTGTCGGCCGGGTGGTCCACGACGACCCCGAGGTCGCGCAGGGTCTCGGCCATGACCCGCACATCCTCGATCTCGGGGACGTTGGTGAACCGGCAGCGCTCCCCCGTGAGCGTGGCTGCCGCGAGCAGCTTGAGCGCCGCGTTCTTGGAGCCGCTGATCGCTACTGTGCCGACGAGCGGAGTGCCGCCCGAAACCCGAAAGACCTCGCGTGCGACGGGCTCCGGCCGGAACTCCCAATGGAACGGCCGCGCGTCAGCCACGCGCGAGCGATCCTGAACTGCCTCGATCGCCGATCCGACGTCTCAGGCCAAGGCTCGCGCGCGTCCGAGGAACCGCCGCAGTCGCTCACGCCGCCGTCCAGGCCAAGGCGGCGCCGAGCCGGCCCTCTCGGAGGACCGAGGTGACGCCCCCGCGAGCCATTGGTGCGAGGATCGCGTAAGCGAGCGAGCGGAGGCGCCAACGCGGGCCTCGGCGAGCGCCGCGGCGATCCCGTTGATCACTGCTTATCCCCTATGTCGGGGTCCTTCTCGGTAGCGTCGCTCGGCGACGCGGATCCGGAGCAGCGCCTGTTGCAGGTTCGCGCGCGCCGCCGACAGGTCGACGGTGTCGGTATGGGCGGCGCCCTCGAGGGCTCGCTCGGCTTCGCGCCTGGCCTCGTGGGCCCTCTCGAGGTCGATCTCGCTCGCCAGGTCGGCCGTCTCGGCCATGACGACCACCTTGTCCGGACGGACCTGCAGGAAGCCGCCGACGATCGCGAACGACTCCTCCTGGCCCGCCTTGCGGATGCGCAGCTCGCCGACCCCGAGCATCGAGATCAGCGGCGCATGATGCGGCAGGACGCCGAGCTCGCCCTCGCTCCCCGGCAACTGCGACCGAATCGACCGTGTCCGAATACGCCAGCCGCTCCGGAGTCACGATCTCAAGCAAGAGTGGCATCGGCCTATCTCCCGTCGGATGGCTGGTGGCGCCGAACGGCGCTCCCTGCGGCGCGGCGCCTAACGGGAGCGTCGCGCCGCGCCATCCGAGGCGCCGACGACGAGCGCGACGCAGATCGGTGCCTCGCGGCGAAGATGACCCCACCATCACGACCCCAGCTTCGCGGCGTTCTCGCGAACATCGTCCAGGGTGCCCGCGAGGAAGAACGCCTGCTCCGGGAGCGTGTCCGTCTTGCCTTCGAGGATCTCCTTGAACGATGCGACGGTGTCCTTGATGTTGACGTACTTGCCGCTCCGGCCGGTGAAGACCTCGGCGACGAAGAACGGCTGGCTCATGAAGCGCTGGAGCCGGCGCGCCCGGGCGACCGTCGCCTTGTCCTCCTCGGACAGCTCGTCGATGCCGAGGATCGCGATGATGTCCTGGAGGTCGCGGTAGCGCTGGAGCACGCGCTGGGTCTCGCGAGCGCAGTCGTAGTGGTCCTGGCCGACGACCAGCGGGTCGAGCACGCGCGACGTCGAGGTCAGCGGGTCGACCGCCGGATAGATGCCGAGCTCGGCGATGCTCCGTTCGAGCCGGATCGTCGAGTCGAGGTGGGCGAAGGTCGTCGCAGGCGCGGGGTCGGTGTAGTCGTCGGCCGGGACGAACACGGCCTGGAGCGAGGTGATCGAGCCGTCCTTGGTGGACGTGATCCGCTCCTGGAGGCCGGCCATCTCGGTCGCGAGGTTGGGCTGGTAGCCCACCGCCGACGGCATCCGGCCGAGCAGCGCGGAGACCTCCGAGCCTGCCTGGGTGAACCGGAAGATGTTGTCGATGAACAGCAGCACGTCGCGGTGCTCGGCGTCGCGGAAGTACTCGGCCATCGTCAGGCCGGTGAGGCCGACCCGCTGGCGCGCGCCGGGCGGCTCGTTCATCTGGCCGAACACGAACGCTGTCTTGGCGATGACGCCCGAGTCGGTCATCTCCTTGATCAGGTCGTTGCCCTCGCGGCTCCGCTCTCCGACGCCCGCGAACACGGACACGCCCGCGTGCTCCTGGGCGACGTTGCGGATCAGCTCCTGGATGATGACCGTCTTGCCGACGCCGGCGCCGCCGAAGATGCCGATCTTGCCGCCCTTCTTGAACGGGCAGATGAGATCGATGACCTTGAGGCCGGTCTCGAAGACCTCGACCTCGGTGGACTGCTGGTCGAAGGCGGGCGGCTCGCGATGGATCGGCAGCGACTGGTCGCTGACGACCGGGCCCTTGCCGTCGATGGCATGGCCGAGGACATCGAATACCCGGCCGAGGGTGGGCTCGCCAACGGGCACCGTGATCGGGGCGCCCGTGTCGCGGACCGCGACGCCGCGCGCCAGGCCGTCGGTCGTGGTCATGGCGACGGCGCGGACCCAGTTGTTGCCAAGGTGCTGCTGGACCTCACAGGTCAGGGGATCCTGGCCCGGCCGGTCGATCTCGACGGCGTTGTAGATCGACGGCAGCCCGCCCGCCGGGAACGAGATATCGACCACGGGTCCGGTGATCTGGATGACCCGCCCGGTGCCGGGCGGTGCGGCTGTCGCCATGGTGTCGGTTGCCTCCTGCGTCCGGCGCGTCAGCGGGCGTTGGCGCCCGGACGCGATCTCGATCATCTCGCGGGTGATGTTGGCCTGGCGGACCTTGTTGTACGACAGCGTCAGGTCCTCGATGAGGTCCTCGGCATTCTCCGTCGCGTTCTTCATCGCGACCATGCGGCTCGATTCCTCGCTGGCCTTCGCCTCGAGGACGGTCTGGAACAGGCGCGTGGCGACGTAGCGCGGGAGCAACTGCTCGAGGACGCGCGACGCGGACGGTTCGAAGATGAACTGGTTGCCCGGGATCCCTTGGGTATCCTCGGCGGGCTGGATGGGCAGGATCGTGAGCGAGGTCGGGCGCTGGACCAGCGTCGAGACCCAGTGGCTGTACACGATGTCGACCCGGTTGAATGTCCCGGCCAGGAAGTCGTCGGTGACGAGCCTGGCGAGCGGCAGGACGTCCGCGAACGTCGGCCGATCGCCGAAGGTCGCGAAGTGAGCCTCGAGCGGGACGCCGGTCCTGCGCATCGCGTCCCGGCCCTTGCGCCCGACCGTGATCACCGCGAGGTCTCCCGGGTGCTCGATGATGTCGCGGGCGACGAACCGGACGATGTTCGTGTTGAGGGGCCCGGCGAGCGGTCGATCCGTGGTGATCAGGACGATGAGACGCTTTCCGCCCTCACGCTCGGCAAGGAGCGGATGGTCGTCGCCGCTGAGCACTGAGGCGAGGTCGGCGAGGACCTCGTCGAGCTTCTCGCTGTATGGCCGGGCCGCCAGGGTCGCGTCCTGGGCACGCTTCAGCTTCGACGCCGCGACGAACTGCATCGCGCGCGTGATCTGCTTGATGTTCTTGACCGAACCGATGCGGCGCCGGATGTCGCGCTGACTTGCCATGTTCGCTGGACCTCAGCCGCGCGCGGCGGTGCGGCGGAACGGCCCCGCGATGCGACGGCGCCGATTCGTCATCGGGCGTCCGCGTCGGGCGGCGGGGCCGCCGGAGCGGCGGCGTTCCCGGCGCCGGTCGGGCCGGCGCCCGTGTCGGACGTCGCGCCGGCGCCCGTGTCCGACGTTGCGCCGCGGGCCGCGTCGGGCGCCGTCGCCTGGCCGGTCGCGGTTCCCTGGCCGGTCGCGCTCCCGGCCTCGCCCGTCGGGCCGGCGGTGGTGTCCGGTGCGGGCGATGCCGAGATCGATGCGGGCGGCGGTTCCTTGGCGGGTGCCGGAGTCCGTCGCGGCGCGTCGATACCGAAGGACTCCCGGAACGCGCCGACTGCTTCGTCCAGCGCCGCGGCCAGCTCGTCCGACAACGCCTTCGTGTCTGCCAGCTCCTTCAGGATGTCCGGCCGCTCCGTCTCGAGGAAGCGGTAGAACTGGCTCTCGAACTCGCGGACGCGCGCCGTCGGCACGTCGTCGAGCTTGCCGGTCGTGGCGACGTACAGGATCGCGACCTGCTTTTCGACGCCGAGCGGCTGGTACTGCGGCTGCTTGGTGATCTCCGACAGCTTCTCGCCGCGGGTCAGCTGGTCGCGCGTCGCCTTGTCGAGGTCGGACGCGAACTGGGCGAAGGCCGCCAGGGACCGGTACTGGGCGAGGTCGAGCTTGAGGGGCGCCGCGACCTTCTTCATCGCCTTGGTCTGCGCCGCCGACCCCACGCGCGACACCGAGATGCCGATGTTGAGGGCGGGCCGCTGTCCGGCGTTGAACAGGTCGGTCTCGAGGAAGATCTGGCCGTCGGTGATCGAGATGATGTTGGTCGGGATGTAGGCGGACACGTCACCCGCCTGGGTCTCGACGATCGGCAGCGCGGTCAGCGAGCCGCCGCCGCTCGCGTCATTGAGCCGCGCGGCGCGTTCCAACAGGCGGCTGTGCAGGTAGAAGACGTCACCGGGATATGCCTCGCGGCCGGGCGGGCGGCGCAGCAGAAGGGCCATCTCGCGGTAGGCCCAGGCGTGCTTGGACAGGTCGTCGTAGACGCACAGCGCGTCGTTGACGAGCCCCTGGCCGGGCACCTCGACGCCGTTCTCCATGACCTCCTCGCCCATCGCCACGCCCGAATACGGGGCGAGGTACTGGAGCGGGGCCGGCTCCTCCGCGCCGGCGACGACGACCGTCGTGTATTCCATGGCGCCGTACTGCTCGAGGATGGCCACCGTGTTGGCGACGGTCGAGAGCTTCTGGCCGATGGCGACGTAGATGCAGACGAGGCCCTTGCCGGCCTGATTGATGATCGCGTCGATGCAGATGGCGGTCTTGCCGGTCTGGCGGTCGCCGATGATCAGCTCGCGCTGACCGCGCCCGATGGGGATGAGCGCGTCGATGGCCTTGATGCCGGTCTGGACCGGCGTGTCCACGCCCTTGCGGACGATGACGCCCGGGGCGATGCGCTCGACCGGACGGGTCTCGGTCGCGGCGATCGGGCCCTTGTCGTCGAGCGGGCGGCCGAGCGGATCGACGACCCGGCCGAGCAGGGCGGCGCCGACCGGCACCTCCACCACGCGCCCTGTCGTCTTGACGGTGTCGCCTTCCTTGACGCCGGTCGCGTTGCCGAGGATGACCGCGCCGACGGTCTCCTCCTCGAGGTTGAGGGCCATGCCCATCAATCCGCCCGGAAACTCGAGCAGCTCCGAGGACAGGGCGCCGGCCAGCCCGTAGATCTGCGCGATGCCGTCGCCGACCTCGACGACGGTCCCGACACTGCGGGTCTCGACGCCGGCGTCGAACGAGTCGATCGCGGACTTGATGATGCTGGTGATCTCGTCGGAACGGATGGCCATCGGTCTCAGATCTCCTAGAGGGCGCCCGAAACGAGCTGATTCCGCAGTCGCTCGAGGCGGCCTCGGACACTGCCGTCGATGAGGCGATCGCCGACCCGCACGACGAGGCCGCCCAGCAGGCTGGGATCGACCGCGACGTCGAGCTCGACTCGACCGCCGGTGAACTGTTCCATGCGGGCGACGATCGCCCGGGTCTCCTGATCGGTCAGCGGCGCCGCGCTCGTCACATGCGCGAGGACGATGCCCTGGCGCTCATTGTCGAGCCGGCGAAACTCCGCCGCGATGCGCGGCAACTGGTCGATCCGTCGCGCGGCGGAGCATCAGGCCGATCAGGTTGAGCACCGGGCGGCTCACGACCGTGCCGAAGATCTTCTGGGCCGCCGACCATCGCCGCTCGAGAGGGATGGCCGGGTTGCCGAGGGCGTGGACGACGTCCGGATCGGCGCAGATGGCAGCGGCTGCGTCGAGCTCGCGGCGCCAATCGGCGACCGTGTCGTCACGCTGGGCGACCTCGAAGGCGGCCTCGGCGTAGCGGCGCGCGGAAGTGTCGCGGCGGGCCATCAGTCGTTCGCCATCAGTCGTTCGCCATCAGTCGCTGGCCATCGGTTGGTTCGGCATCAGTTGTTCGTCCCGCCGGTGGCCGACGTCCGCAGGAACTCCTCCACGAGACGTCGCTGGCGCTCGTCCGTCATGGTCTCACCGACGACCCGTCCGGCTGCCAGGAGTGCAAGGTCGGCGACCTCCGCCCGGACGTCTGCGATCGCGCGGACCTTCTCCGCCTCGATCTCCGAGGCGGCCCGGACGCGCATCCGTTCCAGCTCCTCCTTCGTCGCCTTGATGTCGGCGTCGCGCGTGTCCTGGGCGACCTTCTGCGCGCGAGACAGGATGTCGTTCGCCTCGCGGCGTGCCTCGGCCAGCGTCGCGACGCGCTCTGCCTCTGCGTTCTCGCGGTCGCGCCGGGCCTGCTCCGCGTCCTGGAGGCCGCGCTCGATGCGTGCCTTGCGCTCGCTCAGGATGGCCGACACGGGCTTGAAGGCGAACGTCCAGACGATCGCGAAGAACAGCAGGAAGTTGATGGCGGCGATGATCACCCAGAACAGGTTGATCTGGAACTTCGCCGGTTCCTCGGCGGTGAGCTGGAGGACGTCGCGACCGATTCCGGTTGCGACGGCCAGGATGTCCACGGCTACTTGATGAAGATCGCGAGCAGGCCGACGACGATCGCGAGGACGCCGAGCCCTTCGGCGAAGGCGGCGAGGATGATCGCGATGCCGCGGATCTGGCCGGCGGCATCAGGGTTGCGCCCGATCGCCTGCGCGGAGAGTCCGGCCAGGATGCCGATGCCGATGCCGGGGCCGAAGACCCCGAGTGCGGCGAGTCCGGCGCCGATGTGCTCCATATCGAGACTTCCTCCTCTTCCCCGAACCTGCGATCCGGGATCTCTGGGACCTGGGTGGGGGCGCCAGCTGGGGCGCGGTCAGTGGGCGGGCTGGAGCCCGGGCGGCTCCGTACCCTTGACGGCCTGGAGTGCCTCCTCGGCGACCTCGCCCTCCTCCTCGTGGTGGCTCTCGATGGCCAGCACGATGAACATCAGGGTCAGCACGCTGAAGATGAGCGCCTGGATCGCATTGAGCATGAGCTCGAGGGCGTAGAGACCGACCGGGATGAACGCGATGGTCAGGGCGGTCATGACGCCGAGCGCCACCTCTCCGCCGTAGATGTTGCCGAAGAGTCGCATCGACAGCGTGACCGGCTTGACGAACTCGAGCATCAGCTCCACGAGACCCACGAACAGGGCGATGATCCCGGCACCGATCCCGTGCTTGAACTCGTAGAACGGAAAGAACTTGCCGAGGTAGCCGCCGAAGCCGAGCTTCCGGAAACCTTCGACCTCGAAGATGATGAAGGCCACGAGGGCAAGGCCGATGGTGATGTTGACGTCACTCGACGGGGCGCGGAGCTCGTCGATCCTGCCGACGGGCGGAATCAGGCCCACCCAGTTGTCGAACAGGATGAGCAGGAAGAACGCCGCGAAAAGCGGGATGTACGGCTTACCGGTCGGGCCGGACAGGCTGAGACCGAAGTCGCCGAGGAACTCGTAGAACCACTCGAACAGGTTCTGGCCGCGCCCCGGGACCGGCTTGCGCCCGCGGGCCATCAGGATCGAGGCCGTGAGGACCACGATCATGACGATCCACATCGTGAGGATCGTCGAGCTGATGCTCGGGTGGAACGTCACGAGGTCATTCACCCCGGGCGCGCTGTCTGGCGCGAAGTCGATGACGACATGGGGCGCCGGGAACTCGAGGTTGCCCTCGATGAAGCAGGCTGGATACGGGCAGTCCTGGCCGGCTTCGCCTCCCTTGGGAAAGGGCGGGAACAGGATGAACGCCGCGATGTTGGCGACGATGACCGCACCGATGATGACGAACCAACGCTGCGACACGCCGCCTCGCGCGGGCGGAGCCGGGGCCTCGGGCGCGGGCGCGACCCCTTCGGTCGCGGGCTGCTCGATCGACACGCTCTCTCCACACACAGGAGCGCGGCGTTCTGCCGCGCTCGGTTCGTCCCGGTCAGGCCCGGGGTCGTTGGTTCATTCGATGGTCTTGAGGAACCGATTGACCAGTCTGTAGATCATCACGGTCCCTGCCCCGGCGCCGACGAAGAAGCCGATCATGGCGAAGACCGGGACGGTCCCGAGTTGCCCGTCGACCCAATAGCCGAAGAGCACGCCGACCAGCGTCGTGACCAGGAGAGAGACCCCGATCTCCGAGAAGAGGGCGACATAGGCCCAACCTCGGCCGGGCTCGATCATGGGCGACCTGACACGGCGGCGGCAGTATAGCAGGCGCCACCGCTCGGACACACCCCCGGGCGGGCTCAGGGCGCTGAGGCTGGAGCGACGTGAGCCGATCCGTCACGGTGCGGCCCGGGCGGCCGCCGACCCGGCCGACCGGCCCGCCCCGCGCCGACGAATGTCACCCGATGCAAGAACCCGACGAGGCCGTGCGCCGAACGCAACCACCGTCGCCGAGGTCGGTCGCGAGGGCCCATCCAGCGCAAGATTCGCGCCCAGGCCGGCCCGGAGGGGCGGGTCCGCGTCGGTCGCTTGCGCCAGACGACACGATCCGGCACGAAAACGGTCTTGGCCGATCGTCGGGCGACGATGGTCTCGTCTGGTGCAATCGCCAGGGGACCGGCGTCCGACTGAGATCCGGCGATCGGGCACGACCCTCTGCCGACAGGGGACGGGCGGCGGACGAGGCACTGACGGCCGCCCCCGGCCGTGCTTGAGCCAATTCCAGGAGGAATTGAGACGCCCACGGCCGCCATCCCCCGCTGCCAGCGAAAGGCCGCGAATACGCGTCGCCTGGGTCGGTGGCGGGAGATCGTGCGCGGATCGGTTTCTAGGGTCCTTCCTCGGGCGGAGTCGGAGTGGGCGTCGGGGTTGGGGTCGGGGTGGGAGTCGTCGGGGTGGGTCGGCGTCGGGGTGGGAGTGGGCGTCGGCGTCGGGGTGGGAGTGGGCGTCGGCGTCGGGGTGGGAGTGGGCGTCGGAGTGGGAGTAGGCGAGGCCGGTCGGCTTGGGCGTCGGCTTTGGGGTCGCTGTCGGCCTGGGGGTGGGCCTGGGCGTCGCGCGGAGGGGTGCCACCGTCGCGCGCGGCGTCGCCCGTGGGGTGGCGCGCGGCGTCGCCGCGGGGTCGCGGTCGGAGCCGCAGTCGGAGTCGGCGTCGGGATCGGGGTCGGCGTCGCCGTGGGTGAGGCCGTAGCGGTGGGCGCGATGGACGGTGGCGTGCTCGTGGCCGGCGACGGGAGTGGTGAGGGCGTCGCAGCAGGCGACCGTGTCGACGGTGGCGAGGAGGTTGGCGTCGCGGGCGTCGATCGGCACTGCTGCGTTGGCCGCGGCCGAAGGCCGTGTCGGCCCACTGATGCTCGGCCACAGGCTCACCGTGGCAATGGCGATGACCCCGAATGCCGCAAGGGCGAGTCCGGTGTCACGCAGGAGGTGCGCGCGTGTCGCCACCAGTGGCGCCTGGGTCTGGTGAGTCGCGGCGGGCAGCGTGGTGGCGGCGCTGCGCGCCGCGACCGTTGGCGCGGTCGTGGTGGCGGAGCTCCGCGCGGTGACCGTCCGGGTTGTGGCGGCCGCCGCACTCGCCGGGACCGTGGCGGCGGAGCTCCGCGCGGCGACCGTCGGGGTGGTGGCGGCCGCCGCACTCGCCGGGACCGTGGCGGCGGCGGCGGTCGGGGCCGTGGTGGAGACGCCAGTCGTCGGGACGGTGGCGGCCGCGCCGACCGTCGGGGTGGCGGCCGACGCGCTCGTCGGGGTGGCCGCGAGGACCATCGGAGCAGTGGCGGCCGCCGCACCCGCCCCGGAGGTGCTCGGGGCCGCGCCGATAGCGGGACCCCCGGTGTCGATCATGGCAGCCGCTGCTCCCGCAGTGATCGCACCTGCCACCGACGGCAGGCGCGCGCGCGGCCGTGGCCCCGACCGCAGCTCCACCGGTTGGTGCCTCGTCCGCGGCCGTAGCCCCGACCGCGGCCGCGAGACCCGGTGCCTCGCCGACGCCGGCCCCGTCGATCGCCGGCGGCAGCGGCCCCTCCGCGAGCTCGGTCGGACGGCCGGTCAGGCGCCTGATCAGGTACATCCCGAGCGACCGGTCGACGACGTTCCTCGCGCCCGTGAATGGCCCTGACCGCTCTGCCGGCTCCTCGGCCTGGTCGCGCGGAGGTTCTGTCACCTCACGGTCGCCCGCCTCGCCGGTCACAGCGACCTGGGATCGACGGCCGTCACGACGAAGTCGCTCCCGGCGATGACGATGGACAGATCAGTTTCATGACATACCCCGAGCCGGCCGCAACCCCGGTGCGGCCGATGCGGCGCGATGGTAGCACCGACTTTCAACGGGCCAGACCCGCCCTTGGGGCAGGCCACGGAACCACTCATGCAGCCCCAGGCACGTCAGGACCCTCTCGAGCGACGCCGCTCGACGCTTCGGACCTCGGCTCATAGGCCTCCGCCTCGAGCTCGTCCGGTCGCTGGAAATCTCCGCGCGTCGGCAGGAACAGGATCAGGCCCGAGAGCAGGAAGACGCCGAGGAAAGCGTAGAGCTGGCTGACCCCGGACAGGACCATGGCCAGGACAGCCAGCGCCAGGCAGATGCCGTAGATCGCGAGGACCGTCTGGCGGTGTGACAGTCCCAAATCCAGCAGCCGGTGGTGGATGTGGCTCCGGTCCGGGGTGAACGGCGAGCCACCCTGGCCGACACGCCGGACGATGATCCAGAACGTGTCGATGATCGGAACGCCGAGGACGAGCAAGGCGACCGCGACCTTCGCCGTCCCGAGGATGGCCAGCACCGCCAGCGTGAAGCCCACGAACTGGACGCCGCTGGTCCCGGTGAAGATCGACGCCGGGTGGAAGTTCCAACGCAGGAACCCGAGCAGCGCCCCCGCGAGGGCGAAGCACAGGACCGCGATGAGGGGCTGGCCGATCTGGGTCGTGAGGCTGATCAGACCCAGGGTCACCGCGGCGATGAACGCCACCCCCGACGAAAGGCCATCGAGCCCGTCGATCCAATTGATGCTGTTGATCATCCCGACGATCCAGAAGATCGTGAAACCGGCGGCGATCGGCCCCGACAGGAGGATGATCCCGGGCCCGAACGGATTGGCGATGAAGTCGATCGTGACGCCAAGTGCGACGGTGCCGATGGCGAGCCCGAGCTGGCCGAGCAGCTGCCACCGCGCACGAAGGTCGAAGAGATCATCGATGGCGCCAAGCAACGCGGCTGCGGCACCGCCTGCGAACAGAGCGGCGACGTCCGTCGAACTGAGAGAACTGGGGATCGGGAGCCATCCGGCGTCGCGGTTGAGGAACATGTAGGCGCCCCCGGTCAGCAGGAAGGCCGCCGAAACCGCCAGCCCCCCGCCGCGCGGAACGGCGACCGTGTTGACCCGCCGGGCGTTGGGCCGGTCGACGATCTTGTAGCGCAGGACGACGCGGCGGATGAGCGGTGTGAGCAGGAGGGCGATGACGGTCGCCAGGACGAAGACGACAACGATCGGGCCGACGGCGCGACCCAGCTCCGGGATGAACGTCATCGCGGCCGCCGAAGCGGAGAAATGGCGGGCGCGACCCGGGTCGAGGGGGTCACGCCTCGGTCATGAGTCGCGGAGTCCCGGCACCGGGAAGCGATCGACGATGTCGCGGACATCGCCGGCGAGACGATCCTGGACCGCCGGGTCGTCGCGCGCCGCGATGGCATCGATGATGATCCGCGCCACCGCGCGCATCTCGTCGGGCCCGAATCCGCGCGAGGTCGTGGCGGGGGTCCCGATCCGGATCCCGGACGCGGTGTTCGGCGGCAGCGGATCGAACGGTATGGCGTTCTTGTTGACCGTGATGCCGATCTCGTCGAGGAGGTGCTCGGCCTCCTTGCCGGTGACCCCGAGCGGGGTCATGTCGACGAGCATCATGTGGTTGTCGGTGCCGCCCGACACGACGCGTGCGCCGAGGCCGGTCAGTGTCTCCGCCATGATCTGGGCGTTCGCGACAGTGCGTCGCTGGTCCTCGCGGAACGGCTCCTCGGCGGCGAGCTTGAAGGCCACGGCCTTGCCCGCGATCACGTGCATCAACGGACCGCCCTGGACGCCCGGGAAGACGTTCTTGTCGATCGTCGCGGCAAGCGAACCCTTGACCGTGGGAAAGTCGGCTGGGTCCACCTGCGGCGGGAGCTCGAACCGGCTGAAGATCATGCCGCCCCTGGCGCCGCGGAGCGTCTTGTGGGTCGTCGTCGTGACGATATCGGCGTGCGGGAACGGCGAAGGATGGATGCCCGCCGCGACCAGCCCGGCGATGTGCGCCATGTCGATGAACAGCAGCGCCCCCACCGAGTGGGCGATGTCGGCCATGCGCCCGAAGTCCCACAGCCGCGAATACGCCGAGGCGCCACCGACGATGAGCTTTGGGCGCACCTCGCGCGCCTGCGCCTCCATCGCGTCGTAGTCGATGCGTTCCGTGTCCTGGCGCACGCCGTAGGGATGGACGTCGTAGAGGCGGCCGCTGAAGTTCAGCTTCATGCCGTGCGTCAGGTGACCGCCGTGGGCGAGATTCATGCCCATCATCCGATCGCCGGGCTGGAGGACGCTGAAGTAGGCGGCCATGTTGGCCTGAGCGCCGGCGTGCGGTTGGACGTTGACGTGCTCCGCCCCCGGGTAGAGCGCGAGGGCGCGCTCCTGGGCGAGCCGCTCGGCGACGTCCACATACTCGCAGCCGCCGTAGTAGCGCTTGCCGGGCAGGCCCTCGGCGTACTTGTTGGTGAACCACGAACCCTGCGCCTCGAGCACGGCCGCCGAAACGTAGTTCTCGCTGGCGATGAGCTCGATCTTGTCGTGCTGCCGTCGTCGTTCGCCGACCATCGCCTCCCAGAGGATGGGGTCGACCTCGGCGAGGCTCTCCAGCGCGAGTCCCTGCGGGCGCGAGATGGTCATGCTGCCGCCGTCCTTCCTGCCGTCGCGGGCATCGATGCGCTGCCCGCGCGCCCGCGGGGTATCTTCCCACGAACGGGGTGGCCCGAGCCGGCCGCCCAGTCGGGACGCGATGCGAGGGGCTGCGCCCGGCGCCGGGTCGCGGGAGGTGACGATGACGGTCTGGCCGCTCGATCCGGAGAGGGCAGCGCAGGTCGACACGCCGTACGTCGTGGTCGACCTCGACCGTGCCGATGCACGCATCGAGGCCATGGCCGACACCATGCGCGAGCGCGGCGTCGCCCTCCGTCCGCACACCAAGACGCACAAGAGCGTGGAATTCGCCCGACGGCAGATCGCGGCCGGCGCGACCGGGCTGACCGTCGCCACCCTGGGCGAGGCGGAGGTGTTCGCCGACGCGGGCTTCGAGGACCTGTTCATCGCCTACCCGCTCATCGCGACGGGCCCTCGCGCGGAGCGATTGCGACGGCTCGCCGGGCGGGTCCGGCTGTCGGTCGGAGCGGATTCCGCGGAGGGGATCCAGGCGCTGGCCGCCGCGTTCTCAGGGCACGGAGTGGGCGCGTCCGAGCCCGCCGGCTCACCGCTGAGGGTCGTCATCGAGGTGGACGTCGGCGGCGCGCGGACCGGCGTCCGGCCCGATCGTGCGGGCGAAGTCGCACGCCTGGCGGTCGAAGCCGGGTTGGCCGTCTCGGGTGTGTTCACGCATCCCGGCCACGGCTACGGTGGCCGCGTGGAGCGGGTGACCGCCGCGGACGACGAGGTCGCCGGGCTGACGGCCGCGGCCGAGACACTGCGGGCCAACGGCGTCGAGCCGGTCGTGGTGAGCGCGGGCTCGACCCCGACCGCCGAGCTGTCCGCGCGCGGCGCGGTGACCGAGGAGCGGCCGGGGACGTACATCTTCGGTGATCGACAGCAGGCGTTCATCGCCGGTCAGGCGCTCGACGACACGGCGCTCCTGGTGGCGTCCACCGTCGTCAGCGCCGGGTCCGGTCGCGGTTTCGTGATCGACGCCGGCGCCAAGATCCTGGCCAAGGACGTGGCGCCGTTCCTGGCCGGACACGGCTCGATCGTTGGGTACCCGGACGCCGTCATCACGCGGGTCAACGATCACCACGGCATGGTCGAGCTGCCCGCAGGCGCCGAGAGGCCGGCGATCGGCTCGATCGTCTGGGTGGCCCCGAACCACGTCTGCCCCGTCGTCAACCTCGTGGATGAGCTCGTGATCGCCCAGGGGGGCCGGATCGTGGATCGGTGGCCGGTGGACGCCCGCGGCCGCAACGCCTGAGCCGTGGCCTGACACGAGACCGCCGGAATCGTCCTGCGTCCACGTGGTGGTGATCACCAGGCATCGGATCAGGCGCCCGCACGGCCCCGGAGGACACATTCGAGGGGGCGGATGGCGGATGGCGATACCCACTCGGCGAGGCGCCGCCGTGACGCCCGCGGCGCCCGCCTCCGGATCAGCCCGATCCAGGCGAGGGGTCGAGCCCGTGCGGGATTCCCGCCGCATCGAGCGTCTCGGCGAGCCGTGCCACGGGGATCGCCCCGACCCGCAACACGCGAAGCTGCTTCCCCGAAGCGTCTACCACAGTCGATGCCGGACCGCCGTGCGCCTCACCGCCGTCGAGGACGAGGTCGATCGCGTCGCCGAGCAGGGCGAGGATCTCGCTCGCGTCGCGCGCCTCGGGTTGGCCTGAGACGTTGGCGGACGTCGTCGGAAGAGGTCCGAGGGCCTCGGCGAGCGCTCGTGGCGCCGGGTGGTCGGGGACACGGACCCCGATGGTCGTCGCGCCGCCGGTCAGGGCTTTGGGCAGAGCGACACCAGGCTTTCGCGCGAGCACCAGGGTCAGGCCGCCCGGCCACCAGGCCGCGCCGAGGACTGCCGAGGCCGGAGTCACGACACCCAGGGTTCCAGCCTGGTCGGCGTCGGCGAGCAGCAGCGCGATCGACTTGTCGGGCGGGCGCCGCTTGACACGGAACAGGCGCTCGATGCCATCCGGCGTGTCCAAAGCCACGGCGATGCCATAGACGGTGTCGGTCGGGATGGCCACGACGCCGCCGAGGCGCAGGACTTCGATCGCCAGCATCCGGCCGGTCGCGTCGTCCGCGACGACGCGCGCAGTCATCGACGGACCGGGTCCGGCTCGCCCGCCACCACGACCCCGGCATCTGGCGCGGCGGGGACCGGAACTGCCGCCTTCCGAGCGGGCCCGGCCGAGGCAGACGTTACGGCGACCTCTGACTGTCGCGCCGCAGATCCGTCGTTCGAGGCGGCGCTGCTGGCCGCGGTCTGGCCAAGCAGATCCTCGGTCGCCTCGAGCACGCGCCGCTCGGCCGCCTCCGCCTCAAGCCGCTCCGACGCCCGGCGCGCCTCGGCCGGCGCCGCGAGGACGAGCGCCTCGATCATGCGGGCCACCCCCTCCTCCGCGAGGGGCGGCGCGATGTAGCGGGCGACCGAGCGCACCTCGGCGGGCGCTGTGGGCATCGCCGCTCCGTGGCCGACCTCGGCAAGCATCTCGCGGTCGTTCCACTGGTCGCCGATCGCCAGAGTCGCCCCGAGCGGAACGCCCAGGCGGCGCGCCAGCCAGCGGATCGCCCGACCTTTCGACACGCCCGGAGCCACGAACTCGAGGAACCGCGGATGGCTGATCGTGACGTCGGCGACGCCCACGAACCGCTCGCGAGCCAGCGGGGCAACCTCCGTGGGGAGTGGCGGGTCGCCCACTGCGAGCACCTTCGTGATCGGGTGGCGGATGGCGGCGATCAGGTCCGGGGCCAGCTCCGCCCGAGCGCCCATGAAGGCGCTGTAGTCATCGGCATGCGGGTCGTCGGCCCGCAGGATGAACCGCTCGAGGTGGTTGAGGTGCGGGTCCAGGCCCACCGACCGCGTCCATTCGACGATGTCGCGCGCGACGGCCGCCGACAACGGCGTGTGGAGGAGGAGCCTGCCCATCCGAGTAGAGCCTGCCTCGGGCATGTCCCGGATGAGGCCGCCCTGGTAACCGACGACCGGCGCATCGAGCCCGAGGTCGCGTGCGAATCGCATCGCGCTCGACACCATCCGGCCGGTCACGAGACTGACGACGACTCCCCGATCACGTGCCGCGACGACCGCGGCCCGCGTGTCGGGACCGATGACCAGGTCGTCGCCGACGAGGGTGCCGTCGATGTCGAGGGCGACGAGTCGGATGGGCAGGATGGGCGGTGGCGTGAGGATTCGGGGCACGCGTTGATGATGACCGACCACGCGCGAGCCCGCCCGTGATGCGGGTTCAGGCGCGCCGCACGCGGGCGACTCGCGGGAGTCCGCCGAGATCCGGCTCGATCGAGCAGGACCATCCAGGCAGCACGTCCCCGACCGCGGCAACGATGTCCTCGCTCTGATCCGCACCGATCTCGAGCAGCGCCTCGCCGTGCTCTGCCAGCACGTCGGGGAGTCGAGCCAGGAGCCGATCGATGACCGCGAGACCGTCGGCGCCGCCGTCAAGCGCGTCTGCCGGCTCGAACGAGGTCGCGACCGGCAGGTCGGCCATCGCATCGTGGCGAACGTAGGGCAGGTTGGCGAGGACGAGGTCATATCGTCCGCCACCGGCCCCGCCACCCGCGGGCACGAGATCGGCCTCCACGAAATGGATCCGATCGGCGACCGCATGCCCGACGGCGTTCTCACGGGCAAGCTCGACGGCGGCCGCCGACCGGTCCGTCGCCACGATCGCCACCGCGTCTGACGCCCGGCGCTTGCGCAGCTCGACTGCGACGGCGACGGCGATCGCGCCGCTTCCTGTGCCGACGTCGATGACCTGCACGCGATCCCCGGCCGAGAGCGGAGACCGCCCAAGTCGCGTCATCACGGCCTTGATCGCGAGCTCGACCAGCCGTTCCGTCTCCGGGCGCGGGATCAGTGCCCGACCATCGACGCGGAAGGCGAGACCATAGAACTCCTTGAGGCCGCGGATGTACGCGACGGGCTCTCCGGCTTCCCTCCGATCGATGGCGACTCGATAGGCAGCCGCCGCGGCGGCGCCGACCGGCGCGTCCGGATGCGCGACGATCGCGGTGCGCCCTGCCCCGACGGCATCGCCGAGCAGCAGCTCAGCGTCCAATCGAGCGGTCTCGGAGCCAGAGGCTCGCAATCGCGCGGTCCCCTCGGCCAGGAGTGCCGCGGTCGTGTCCATCCCGGTCAGGCGGAGCCGTCGTCGGCCAGGGAACCCAGCCGGTCCGCCTGGTCGGCCATCTGCAACGCGTCGATCAGGTTGTCCAGCTCTCCGTCCATGACGGCGGGCAGGTTATGGACGGTCTTCCCGATCCGGTGGTCGGTGACGCGGTCCTGCGGAAAGTTGTAGGTCCGCACCTTGTCAGAGCGATCACCCGAGCCGACCATCGAGCGCCGCGCCGCCGAATTGGCCGCCCGCTGCCTCTGGAGCTCGAGGTCGTAGAGTCGCGACCGCAACACCGCCAGCGCCTTGGCCTTGTTCTTGTGCTGGCTCTTCTCGTCCTGGATCTCGACGACGAGCCCGGTCGGCAGGTGGGTGATCCGCACCGCCGAATCGGTGGTGTTGACCGACTGTCCACCGGGCCCCGACGAACGCTTGACATCGATCCGCAGGTCGCGTTCCTCGTCGATCTCGATCTCGACCTCGTCGACCTCGGGCAGGACGACGACGGTCACGGTCGAGGTGTGGATGCGCCCGGAAGATTCGGTGGCCGGGATGCGCTGGACCCGGTGCACACCGCCCTCGAACTTGAGGCGGCTGTATGCGCCGTCGCCGTGGACCTGGACGATCGCTTCCTTGATGCCGCCGATCCCGGTCTCGTTGAGGCTCAGCAGCTCCGGCGTGAAGCGGTGCCGCTCGCCGTAGCGCACGTACATCCGGTACAGCTCGGCCGCGAACAGGGCTGCCTCCTCCCCGCCCGCGCCTGCCCGGATCTCGAGGATGACATCGCGATCGTCGTTGGGATCGCGTGGGAGCAGCAGGACCTTCAACTCCTCGAGCAGGCGCACCTCGTCCGCTTCGAGCCGGGTGACCTCCTCCCGAGCCATCGACCGCAACTCCTCGCCAGCGTCCCCCGCGTCGCGTAGTTCGCGCGCGCCGGCGAGCTCGGCCCGCGTCGACTCGAGCCGGCGGAAGGCATCGACGACGGGTTCGAGGCGAGCGAGCTCGCGTCCCAGCCGGCGCAACTCGCCCGGGTCGGTGGCGACCTCGGGTCGCGCAAGCTCGGCTCCGAGGTCGTCGTACTGGCGCGCGACCTCGGCGAGCTTCTCGTCGAGGGCGGTCACGGCCCCGGCGGTGGGTCGGCCGGAAGGCTTGGGGCGCTCGGCGGGGGCGATGTGGGCGTGGCCGTGGCGGGTTCGATGGGCGGACCTTCGGGCCTGGCCGCCTCAGGGGCGATCTTCATCGGGTCGCGTTCGAAGTCGGTGGATCCGCCGGGCACGGCTTCGCCGTCGGCCTCGAGCGCCTCCTCCATCGACACGATCGCCACCTCGATCATGTCGTCGGTCGGTCGCTTGGTCGTGATCATCTGGACGAGCAGGCCCGGATACAGCAGGACCTTGACGACAGGGTTGCCGCGATGGCGGGCACCGAATCGAAGGATCTCGTAGCCGATCGCCGCGATGACGGGGATCAGGAGGATACGGCTCACGACCATCACGATCGGCGACTGCCGGCCGACCAGCGAGAACATCAGGATCGACAGCAGGATCACGACCACGAGGAACTCGGTGCCGCAGCGCTGGTGAGCCGTCGGGTACTTGCGGACCTCGTCGACGGTCAGCGGATCGCCTGCCTCGAGGGCATGGATCGTCATGTGCTCGGCGCCGTGGTACTGGAACACCCGGGAGATGTCCGGGGCCCTGGAGATCAGCACGAGGTAGCCGAGGAAGATGCCGACCCGGATCAGGCCCTCGGTGAGGTGCTGGATCAGCCCGTTCTCCTGGCTTCCGGTCGTTACCGAAGCGATGAACAACGGCAGGAGGAAGAAGACGCCGACCCCGGCGATCAAGGTCAACCCGAGCATCAGCGCGACCGAGCCCTTGCCGAGCTCGATGCCCTCCTCCTCGGCCTGGACATTGGCGCTGCGGATCAGCCAGCGCGTCCCGACTACGAGGGTCTCGTACAGGACGACGAGGCCCCGAATGAGCGGCCATTTCGACCATGTCGTGCCGTGGAAGCCGGAGTCGAGTCGCTCCGTGGCGAACACGATCCGGCCGTCGGGATGGCGCACGGCCACCGCGATCGCATCACGACCGCGCATGAGGACGCCTTCGATGAGGGCCTGACCGCCATAGGTGTATCTGGGCATGGCTCGCAGTCTACCGGGTGTTGGTCATCGCTCTGTCTGGGCCGGAAAAGGAACGGCGAGCCCGAAGGCTCGCCGTCGTCGGTGCAGCGGGTCGGTTGGTGGCCTTGGCCTAGGTCCGGACCTGGCGCTCCAGGCGCTTCTGGAAGCGCTCGACCTGTCCGGCCGTGTCGATGATGTTCTGCGTGCCGGTGAAGAAGGGGTGGCAGTTGGAGCACACATCCACGCGAAGTTCCTGGCGGGTGGATCCGACTGTCCACTCGGTTCCGCACGAACCGCAGTGAACTTTCGCTTGGTAGTACTTGGGATGGATGTCGGGCTTCACGTGAAACATTCTCCTCCGACGCCGTCCGTGCAGGGCAGTGGCCCCGCCGGTGGTCGCCGGCTGTGTGGGTTTGGCTAGGTGGTCGCCGGGGTCGCTTCGACCGCGTCGACGCGGATTCGCTTCTTCGACTTGGTGGCGTGCTCGAACTTCACGTTGCCGGTGATGGTCGCGAACACGGTGTAATCATGACCGAGCCCCGTGCCGGGACCGGAGAGGAACGTCATGCCGCGCTGGCGGACGATGATCGAGCCGGCCGGCACGAGCTGGCCGTCTCCGGCCTTGACGCCGAGACGCTGGCCGACGCTGTCGCGGCCATTCTTGACGCTGCCGCCCGCTTTCTTGTGTGCCATCGGGTCTACTCGTCCTTCTTCGTGGCGCGGGTCCGTTTGGGGGCATCCGCCTCGGGCTCGCTTGGCTCGGTCGTTGATTCGCTGGCCTCGACGGGCGCCCCTCCATCGTCGGCGGAGCTGGCCTCGGCGGCGTCGGTCGCGGCCTCGCCGGCGACTGCCTCGGCGGGCTCAGCGTCCGGCTCGACCGTGCCGGCCTCGACATCGGCGCTCTCGGGCACGGTCGCAGGCTCGGCAGCGACTGCCTCGACACTGGCGTTCTCGGAGTCTGCGGTGCCGGCCGCGGCCTCAGCGTCGCCTGCGGCTGCTACACCGCTCTCGGGCTCGGCCCCCGTCTCGCCACCGCCGGCCACGACGCTGGCGCTCTCGGGCTCGTCGGCGCCGGCCTCGGGCTCGGCTGCGGTTGCCTCGTCAGCAACGATCGCCTGGGCCTCCGTCGTCGCGTCGGACTCGGTCGACGCCTCGACAGCCTTCGCTTTGGCCGATCGCGATCGGCCGGCCGCCTTCGGCCCCTCGGCGGCGTCCACCGGCTCGGCGGTCTTGCCCCGGGTGGACTTCTTCGAAGGAGTCGTCTCAGGCGCCGCTGCACCCACGGACAGCTTCGCGGCGAGCTCGGCGTCACGGGCGGCCTGCGCGGCGGCGGCCTCCTCGAGGCGCTCGCGCTCGGTCTTCGCGTCCTCGGCCGCCTTCTCGGCTGTCTTCGCCGCACTCTTGCCGTTCAGCGTGATGTCGGCGATTCGAAGGACCGTGATCTCCTGCCGATGACCCTTCTTGGTGCGGCTACGGGCCTTCGGGCGGTACTTGAACGAGATCAGCTTCTCGCCACGTGTCTGGCGCACGACCTCGGCACTCACCGCGGCATCCGCGACGAGCGGACGACCGATGCTGGCCTCATCGCCATCGGCGATGAGCAGGATGCGATCGAGCGTGATCGTCTTGCCCGGTTCGACATCGAGCAGCTCGACCTCGAGTTCCGTGCCGACCTCGACGCGGTACTGCTTTCCGCCTGTCTCGATGACTGCGTACATGGGTCCTCAGGGTTCGTGCTTTCGGCCGCGCGCGGCGACCGCGTCATGTTGGACATGGAAGTTCGCTCGGCAGAGGCCGAGACGCAGAACAGGGATTGTACGGCTCAGTCCGATGAATGGTCAATCGCAACGTGCCGCTGGCAGTGATCAAGTTCAAACGAGGAGAAGACCTATTGACGGCGATAGGGGAAGGTCGGCGATACTGCATATGGCCGAGCAACCTGGGTGTGGGTGAGGCCGTCGGAGCTAGTGTTGCCGCCCGACCTCCGAGGCGCGTTGCCGGGTACACCGCGACCCCTGGCGACTAAACAAGGGGAGCCGCGATCTTTGTCCCAAATCCTTGCGCTCGGGCTTCGGATTCCCCCCGTTCGCAGGCTTCTTTCGCGGTTCCGCTGGCCTCGGCCAGAGCACCTTGATCGGATGACGCCCCGCCAATTCGAGGGCTACATCCGCGCCATCGGTGGTCAAGCCGAGGCTGAGGCCGCACTGGCACAGCACCGTGGAGGGGACCATCAAAGCCCGTCCGTCGATACAGTCCGCAGCGAAGAAAGCCGCGCTGCAAGACGAGCAGGTGCAACTCTCCCTTGATTTGATGGAAGAGGCCATCGCCGCCGAGCCGGAGAATTGGGCTCACCGCGAGAAAGTCGGCGAGGTCATCTGGGATAAGAGCGAACCCGGACTCGCTCTTGCGTTCGTCATCGAGGATGACGAGATCATCTTCCTACCTTCATAGACCTGTTTCTTGCCTAACCGAGCAGGTCCGCGATCTCCTCGCACGTCCAGATGTGATCCGCAATTCCCGCTGCCATTTTCCGCAGATCAGGCGAGGTCGTCGGCGAGAGCGATGCGCTCGCGCACGACCCAAACGGCAACGAGCGGGATCCCCACCTGGTCCGCGAGGGCCGCCACGACCTCCTCGGGCCGACCGGAACCAAGGCTCGGGTGCAGACGAGTCCGCGTCCGGATGACGACAGGCGGGCCGACATCGACGACACCGACGTCGAGAAGCAACGGTCGCAGGTCGTACTCGACGATGCCGCCACCCTTGGCCCGCCGGCGCGGCAAGCGAGGTGCCCGCAGGAGCGCCGTCGCCCCGGCGGCGATCGATGCCGCGGTGGGACTCGCCGCGGGTGTCGAATGCCCGGCCGCGATCGAGGCAGAGTCCACCTCTTTCGGTGCCCCGGAATCCAGTGCCGCACGGTCTTCCACGAGCGTCGCCGAATCCGCCGCGTCAGGCCCCGCAACCCCCAGCTCGATCCGGTAGTCGGCCGCCGCGACCAATCCCGGTGAGTGACGGCGTCCCGAGCCACACATCCTCGATGCTCACGAGCCGCCAGCCGTCGGGCAGTGCCCCCGCCAGACCCTCACGCACCCGCCAGATCTCGCAGCGCTCCGACAGGACGATCTCGGCCAGCTCGTGTTCGGCGTCCATCGCAGACGGCAACGGTGCGCCGAACGTGATCCGGGCCGGCCCACGACCGACACGCATCAGGGGCAGGGTGGAGCGGTCCAGGGCGATCTCCCAGGCGTCCGTCAGCTCGCGCCCGACAGCCGCAGGCGCCCGCGATGACCGGCAAGACCGAGACGCCAGCGTTGGCGGGGGACAGCCGCCGGCTCGGGCGATCCGGCATCGGGGCCACGCTCGGCCACGGCGTTCTCGCGGGCCTCCGCGTGCTCGGCAACGGTCGCCGGAGGAGACATTTCGGGCAGCTGCGGGGCTGTCGGTGCGACCATCCACGTCTGCTAGTCTGGCCCACGATGGAGGAGCCCGCCCGGCCGGTCACTGACGGCCAGCCAGTTCTGGCGGCCGACTGGGTCACCTCGCTCCCGCCGCCACCGTTCGTGAATGCGAACGCCGGACCGGGCGAAAGCCACTTCGTGCCGCTCTCACCACGAGTCGCGCTCCTGATCGCAGCCGCGGCCGTCGCCGGGCTCGTCCTGTGGATGGCGCGAGACAGCATCCGGCCCTTCATCCTGGGTCTGTTGTTCGTCTATCTGCTCGATCCGCCGGTGCGCTGGTTCGTCCGCCGAGGGCTGCGGCGGACGCTCGCCATCCTCATCGTCTACGTCGTCGGCATCGTCGGGTTCATCGCCTTCCTCGCCCTGACGCTCACCCCGCTGATCAACGAGCTCGTGCGGTTCGTCGCGGATTTCCCGCACCTCACCGCTCAACTCGACGAGCAGCTCAAACACCTCGGCGAGTTCTACGAGAACCTCCAGATCCCTCCGGAGATCCGTGACTGGGTCGACAGCCTGATCGCCGGGATTCGGAACGGTGGCGGAGGCGGCGGCGCCGACGTGGGGTTCTTGCTCCCCCTCCTCACAGGCGCAAGCTCGCTCCTTGGGGCCGTGTTCGCCTACTTCATCCTGCCCGTCTGGGTGGCGTACATCCTCAAAGACAAGCGCACGCTGGTCGCGACGTTCGACAACGCGCTCCCGGCGGCTTGGCGATTCGACACCTGGGCGGTCATCAAGACCGTCGAGCGCGACTTCGGCCAGTGGGTCCGCGGCCAGATCATCCTCGGCTTCGTGGTGGGCATCTTCACGTTTGTCGGACTCATCGTCCTGAGCCGGACGGTCGATCCGATCTTCGGCCGTTATGCGGTCCTGCTGTCGGTCATCGCCGGGCTCCTCGAGCTCGTTCCGATCATCGGCCCGATCATCTCGGCAGTCCCGGCCGTCCTGCTCGCGGCGACTGCAGGCCTGGCGGCCATGCTCGCCGTCCTCGTCCTGTACTTCCTCGTCCAGCAGGTCGAGAACACGTTCCTCGTCCCGAATATCCAGGGCAACGCAGTGCAACTCCATCCTGCGGTCGTCGTCTTCGCGATCATCGTCGGCGGTTCGCTTGCCGGCCTGCTGGGGGCGATCCTTGCCCTGCCGATCACCGCTGCTTTTCGCGACGTGGTCCGTTACCTCTTCCGGCGGCTGAGCCCCGACCAGCCCGCAGCGCTCGCCCTGTCGCTCGCCGCGATCGGCATGGAACCGCCCGATGCCTGACGCGATCGATCCATACAAGACGCTCCAGGTCGACCCGGAGGCCGAGGAGGAGGTCATCACCGCCGCTTACCGGCGACTGGCCCGCAAGTACCACCCCGACCTCGCGTCGACACCCGACGCTGCTGCCCGGATGGCGGCGATCAACGCGGCGTGGGAGCTCATCGGCGACCCCACGAAGCGAGCGATGTACGACCGACTGCGGCGGGCCGGCCAGGCGCGCGCGACTGCCGGGGAAGGGTCCTCCGGCCGAGCCGAGGCGTCTTCGAGCTGGGGCGGGTCAGCGGGGTCCGGTGGATCGGCGGGGTCGGCGGGGTCGAACCGGGGCGCGGGCGCGGTCCGGACGCTTCGAGCGGATACGGAGGTGCTCAGGGCGGGGCCGGGCGCTCGAGGCGGGGCAGGGTCAGGTCGTTCGACCGGTGATCCTGCTGCCTCCTCGCCGCGACCTGCGCCCCCTCCGCCTCCCGACTTGGTGTCGCGCGACTGGACCTCTGGCCGATCTTCGCAGGGTGGCGGCTTCGACGAATCGATGCGCGCGCCGCAAGGCCATGCCGGTCCGCCGCCGGGCCGGCCGTCGGGGCGCGTCCTCAACTTCGGCCGGTACGCCGGGTGGTCCCTCGGCGAGATCGCCCGGCAGGACATCCTGTACCTCGAGTGGCTGGACCGGATGCCGATCGGCCGGCCCTACCGGGACGACATCGACGGCATCCTGCGCTCGGCTGGCCGGCGACGGTCGGAGGCACAGGACGCCGATCGATCGACGGGGGTTGTACCGGCGGCGCTAGGCGGCGAGGCCCTCTGCGTCCTGCCTGACATTGCCCGCACGGTCGTCACGCGTCGGCGACTCGCTAGCCTTCGGATGCCTGCACGGCCCCGGCGCCCGCCGCCGCGCCCGCCGCCCGAGCCGCGGGATCGGTGATCGTCCTGTCGATGACGCGACCGATGGTCGTGCCCTGGACGACGAGAGTGAACAGCACGACACCGAACGTGATCTCCTGGAGCAGCCCCCGTTGCGGGATGTCCGCGGGGAGCGCCAGCGCCATCGCGACGGCGACCGCCCCGCGGAGCCCGGCCCAGAACATCACGTGGAGCCATCCTCGAGCTACCGGTTCCTCGAGCCCGGGCAGGCGCGCGAGACGCGAGACCCCGCCCAGGAGCACGTAGATCACGATGGCTCGTCCGACCAGGATCCCCACGATCCCCCAGGCGATCGGGCCCAGGGTGTCCGCCAGGCGAGCCGGTGGGATCGCCAGGCCGACAACGAGGAAGACGACCGCGGTAAGCAGAAACGCAAGGAACTCCCAGACCGTATCGATGGCGTCCCCACCGCCTGGAGACATCGTCATGCCGGGACTCACATTGCCCAGGACGATCGCCGCGGTCACGGTGGCGATCACGCCGGAGAACCCGAACTGGTCGGCCAGCAGATAGCTTCCGTACGCGAGGACGACCGAGATCGTGAGCTCGATGAGGTGGTCGTCGGTCAGACTCATGATCCGGGACGCCACGAAATCCGGTGGCGAGGCCGATCGCAACGCTGATGGCCCCCGTCGCGGCGAAGGACACGACCGCCTCGGCCGGACTCAGTGGCGCGTAGACGGCTCCCACGGCGATCGCGAAGAGGACGAGCCCCGTTCCGTCGTTGAGGAGGCTCTCGCCGTCGACCATGGTCGCGAGGGCGTCGGGGACGCGCAGCCGCTTGAATGTCGCGACCACGGCGGCCGGATCCGTCGCCGAGAGCATGGCGCCGACGATGAAAGCGAGGTCGAGCCGCAAACCTGTCGCGAAATGGAGTATCGCCGCGACGACGGCGGCCGAGACGACGACCCCCGGCACCGCCAGCAGCGCGAGAGCGCCGAACCAGCGGCGAAGCTCCGCCACCCGCATCCGGTAAGCGGCCTCGAAGACGAGGCCCGGCAGAAGGACAAGGAGGACGAGCTCCGGTGGGACATCGATCGTGGGAGCGCCCAGCCGCATTGGCACCGATGCCGACGAGCAGCCCCGCGACAACGAGGGCAACGGTGTATGGCAGCCGGAGGGGCCGGACGGCGATCGCGACGACGATGGCCAGCAGCAGCAAGCCGACGAACAGCTCGATCGCCGGCGAGATCGCCTCGTTCATCGAGCGATCGGGCGAGCCGGGCGCGCGACTACCACGCGGCTCTTGTCTGCCGGATGTTGATGCTCTGGAGGATGCCGAGGGCGGCCGCCATGCTCACCAGAGACGCACCGCCGTGGGTCACGAACGGCAGCGGGATCCCGGTGATCGGCATGACGCCGAGAACCATCCCCACGTTGACGACCAGCTGGAACAGGACCATCGATGCGACGCCGGCCGCGAACAGGGTCCCAAACGCATCGCGCGAGCGCCACCCCGCGACCAGGACACGCCACAACAGCAGGATGAACAGCAGGAAGAGCAGAAGGCCGCCGATGAAGCCAAGTTCCTCGGCAAGGGTCGCGAACACGAAGTCCGTGGCCTGGACCGGGAGGAGGTCGCCCTGGGTCTGGGTGCCATTCGTGAGGCCCTTGCCGGCGAGGCCCCCCGAACCGACGGCGATCTGCGCCTGGTAGAGCTGATAGCCGGCACCCTGGATGTCCGGTCTGGCATCGAGGAAGGAGGTCAGCCGCTCCTTCTGGTAGTCACGAAGGAGGTATGTCCACGCAACCGGGAGCATCGCAACGGCCCCCGCGGCGATGACGGTCAGCCAGCGCAGGCTCGCCCCGGACATCCAGAGCATCCCGGCGAGGATCGCGCCGAACACCAGGGACGTCCCAAGGTCGGGTTGCATCATGACGAGGACCAGCGGTGGCCCGACGAGCAGGCACGCGCCGATGATCGAGAGCGGCGAATCGAGCGTGTTCTGACGGGCGGTCAGGAAGGCCGCGAGCACGATGATCATCAGGACCTTCGCGATCTCGCTGAACTGGAACGTCAGGGGCCCGATCGTCACCCAGCGGGCGGAACCGCCGACCCCGTTCCCAACGGCCAGGGTCAGGACCAGCAGGCCAAGCTGGACGCCGTAGATCGGCCACGCCAGCGTCTTGAGCCAGCGGTAGTCGAACACGCTGGCGAGGATGAAGACGACGGCCGCGATGACGGCCCACATGAGCCCGCGACTGAAGGTTGTCCCCGACCCCAGCGCCGCGCCGCCTTCGGGGCTGTTGGTGTACGCCATGACGAGGCCGACAGCCAGCGAGGAGGCCCGCATACGTCGTGAGCTGGAAGTCGAAGGAACGCCACGCCGCGCCGACCGGGTTGGCAGCCCAATCCGCCATGCGCGCGGGCTGAGCTCGGATGATGCCCATCAGTTGCTCTGGTAGAAGTTGCCGCGCTGCAGGAGGTTCGGCAGGCGGTAGTCCTTCTTGATGCCGAAGTGAAGTTGCAGGTAGTACTTGACGATCTCGGTGGCGACGTTGCCCTTCGTTCGCGAGTCGTAGGCGAAGGCGAGCACGACAAGGTCGGAGTCGGGCTTGTCGAACGATCCGTTTCGAGGGTCCTTGGGGACGAACCCGACGAACCACGAGTGGAATGGCAGGCGACCCTTGCTGTCGCGCGTCCCGAACTCCGCAGTGCCGGACTTGCCGGCGACCTTGATCGGCAGGTCGACGAGGTTGTACGTATGGCGGAGGACCACGGTATTGCGCGCGGCGTTGCGCATCGTCTGGAGCACGCTCGCGGGCACGTCCAGCTTGTGGAGGATCTTCGGCTCGAAGGGGCGGACGATCGCACCGTCCGGTCCGACGACGTCACGGACGATCTGAGGCTGGTAAAGGGTCCCGCCGTTGGCGAGCGCGGAATACGCGTTGATCAGCTGGATCGGGGTCACGACGTCGTAGCCCTGGCCGATGCCGGCCTGGTAGACCTCGCCCGGGAAAGATCTGGGCGCCCAGCGCGTCCTGCTTCCACTGGTTCGAGGGGACGATGCCGGGCACCTCACCGGGCAGGTCGATGCCGGTCGGCACGCCGAAGCCGTACTCGTGTCCCCAATATGCGAGGCGGTCGATTCCGAGCTTGCCGGCCATCTGGAAGAAGAACGTGTCACTGGAGTGGCCGAAACCACAGTAGATGTCGCAGGCCCCGAACCCGCGGTGATTCCAGTCGTAGAACCTCGTCTTGCCGAGCGTGAGGAAGGGTTTTGTCTCGACCTTCGTGGTCGGCGTGATCTTGCCATCGGCAAGCGCGCCGGTCCCGGCAACGAGCTTGTAGGTCGACCCGGGCGGGTAGTGGGCCTGCGTGGCGTGGTTCGTCAGGGGCTTGTCTGGATCGCTCACGAGCTGGTCGTACGCGGTCTTGCTGATGCCTCGGGCGAAGAGGTTGTTGTCGTAGGTCGGAAGGCTCACCATCGCGAGAACCTCGCCGGTCTGGGGGTTCATCACGATCACGACCCCTCGCTTCAGGCCGACTTCGTTCATCGCCCAGGTCAGGGCCGTCTGGGCTTTCGATTGCTCGGTCGTGTCGATCGTCAGCGTCAACGAATTGCCGGCGACGGGGCTGGCGTCCGTCTGCAGCACCTGCGACGACCGGCCCGAGGCATCGCGTTCGACGGTCTGGGTTCCATACGTGCCGCGCAGCTCCGCCTCGTACTGCGCCTCGACGCCCGACTCACCGATCGGATCGTCGGGCAGGTAGCCAGTGGCGCGGAGCCGGTCCAGTTGTGTCGACGAGATCGGGCCGGTGTAGCCGACGATCTGGGAGAGAAGTGGCCCTTGCGGATACTGGCGTCTCGTCTCGACGGCCACCTCGACTCCGGGCAATTCATCGTTGGCCTCGGAGATGAGTCTCGCGGTCGCTTCATTCACGTCTCCGGCGATGCGAACCGGATCGAAACTGGACCCCGGGTTGCTGTCGATCGTGCTGTTGATGTCGGTAGCCGAGATACCGAGCAGCGCCGAGAGTCGAGCGACGACCTCGGGTCGACGCTCGGTCGGGAGATCGGCGGGTCGTACCTTGACGGCGAACGTCGCGACATTGGCGACGAGCGGGATGCCGTTGCGATCGTAGATGAGGCCCGGGACGAGGGGATCGCCTCCAGGGCCGTCCGATTCACGTGTCGAGAGCGCGACGAATTGCCCGCCTTCCGTCACCTGGAGGTAGAACAGGCGAGCGGTCAGTCCCGTGACACAGAGAACGATCACCAGAGCGAAGACGAGGTAGCGCGACTGGCGTCGCATCGGCTTGGGCCGACCATCAAGGTAGGTGGTCACCAGTCGGCGCGCTCGGGCTCGAAGCGCCGGTCGTGGATCGAGACGACGAGCGGCCCGATCAGGGCCGCGATCACGACGTCATAGACAGCGCTCGGGGTCACGAATGGAGATCGGGTCATCGACGGGGATGGGACGGTCCAACGCGTTCAGTGCGAAGAACACGATCATCGAGTAGCCGAGACTGAGGAGGGCGGTGGCGACGATGGGAACGATCGGTCGGAAGCGGACGAGGATCCGACCGAGGACATCAGTCGCCCCCACACACAGGAGCAGGGCGAAGGCCGTCGATCCGAGGGGTCGATCTGCGAGGACATCGAGCGCCAAGCCGCCGACGAAGGCCCAAACAAGCCCGGCGTCGAGACCGATCGCCACCGTGACGACGATTCCGATCACCAGGACGAGGTGAGGCTGCGCTGCTCCGATTCTCAGATATGGTCCGACCGTCAGCTCGAGCAAGGCCATGATCACCGCGCCGACCGCGGTGAAAAGCAGGGTCATCGGGCGGGTAAATCCTTGGCGAATTGCCCCAGGTCGTGCGTCCGCCCGCACGGTCCCCTCGTTTGGTGGTCGACCGACGCCGACCTTCGCGAAGTATCCCACGGCGCGGATGTCCGGGCAACGCGGTCGCGCCGCAGAGGGCTGCGGTCGCCCGTCGCTAACCGGGCGCCCGGCTGCGGGGACCTTCGTCCTCGACTGGCCACCGCCGCTCCCCAGCTTGCGGCGAGTCTCACGTGAAACACGCCGCACCGCCGAGCCGCGGCGCCGAGCGAAGCCAGCGTTTGCCGCGTGCCGTGGCGCGGTCCTCGATCGAATCACCCGGCCGGCCCGGTTTTCCTCGATCGCGTCACCCGGAAAGGCGGGGCGTCACCACGTTTCACGTGAAACACGCCCGCAGAGGGAGGTGATCGTTCCGGGCGGGGCCTCCCGGCTATGGGCATGGTGCAGTCCGTCACCCAAGCGCACGTTTCACGTGAAACTGGGAAACCCAGCTGCACCCGCCGTGGCAAGCCCGCCCTCCTCCGTGCCCCGCACAGGCCGACAGCCCTCCAGATACGCGGTGGATAAGTGCCGTGTGCCATCCTCGTCCGACCGTCACGGACCGAGTGAAAGGGCAGAAAATGGTAGAATTGAGCACTCGTGAATGCGTTCCGAGCGGGCACCTGAGTGGGTCAGACGATCGCCTGCGCAAATCAGAAAGGCGGCGTCGGCAAGACCACGACGGTCGTGAATCTCGGAAGTTACCTTGCCCTCGCGGGCGAGCGAGTCCTCGTCGTCGACCTTGACCCACAGGGCAACGCCACGAGCGGCCTCGGACTCGATCGGAACGCGATCGAACGATCCGTGTATGACGCGGTCATCGATGGAGCCCATCTGTCGACACTGAACGATGCCGGGGCCGGTTCCGGGCCTTGATGTGGTCCCATCCGCCATGGCTCTTGCCGGCGCCGAGATCGAATTGGCGCCTGTGGAGGGCCGAGAGCGTCGCCTGGCACGCCTGCTCGCGGGGACGGGCAGCGAATATGACTACGTCTTCATAGACAGCCCGCCGTCGCTCGGGCTCTTGACCGTGAATGCACTGACCGCCGCCGATTCGGTGCTCATCCCGCTGCAATGTGAGTACTACGCCCTGGAAGGACTGACCCAACTGCTCGCCACTCTCGATCTCATCCGAGATCACCTGAACCCGGAACTCGACGTGAAGGGGGTCGTCCTCACGATGTACGACGGCCGGACCAAACTCTCCGCCGACGTCTCCGAGGAGGTGCGTCGCCATCTCGGCGATCGTGTGTACGAGACGGTGATCCCCCGCAACGTCCGACTCTCCGAGGCGCCGAGTCACGGCCAGCCCATTTCCTCGTACGCACCCAAATCGACCGGAGCCCTGGCGTACGCGGCGCTGGCTGCCGAGTTCCGAACGCGCGACGGCCGCCGCGACGAAGATGCCCACGTCCAGTATCGGGACCACAAACTGACGCCGGCAATTGAAACGAGCGTCGAGAAGTACGAAGCTGTGGCCGCGTCATGACCTCTCGCCCGGATCGCCCGCAAGGTCTGGGTCGCGGCCTCGCGGCCCTCATCCCGCAGCGGAACGGCGCCCAGAGCGGGACCCTGGATATCCCGATCAGCCGGATCCAACCCAACCCGTTCCAACCGCGAAAGCGCTTCGATCCCGAAAGCCTCGCGGTCCTGGCCGAAAGCATCGTCTCGCACGGCGTCATCCAACCCATCCTCGTGACCGAGACGATCGACGGTTATCAACTCGTCGCTGGTGAGCGCCGTCTGCGCGCTGCCCAGGCCGCCGGCCTCGAGCGGATCCCCGCCGTGATCAGGCAGCTGGCCGACCGTGAGCAGCTGGAGTTCGCGCTGGTCGAAAACCTTCAGCGAGACGACCTCGACCCGATCGAAACGGCGGACGCATACCGCCAGCTCATCGAGGAATTCGGGTTCAGCCAGGACGATCTCGCCACTCGCGTCGGGCGCGCGCGGTCGACGGTGACGAACACCCTCCGGCTTCTCGATCTCGCCCCAGCGACGCAGTCGGCGGTCGCAGAAGGACGCCTGACCGAGGGCCACGGACGTGCCCTTGGCGGGCTGCCGACCGAGCTCCAGGACCGCGTCCTCGATTCGGTCATCGGCCAGGACCTATCCGTCCGGCAGACCGAGGAGCTCGTCCGCCGATTGCGCGAGCCGAAGCCCGAGCCTGCGTCGGCGAGGGAGCGCCGAGTCGATCCCGATCTCGAGCGGGTCGAGGAGGACCTGCGGCGCGCCCTGGGCACCAAGGTGAGCCTCGCTCGATCGCGTCGTGGCGGCAGGATCGTGATCGAGTACTACAGCGACGAAGAACTCGGGCGACTCTACGATCGCCTGACCGGAGGGACGGCGTGACCGAGGAAGCCACTACAGACGCGATGTCCACGACCAGCGGGACGCGCGGAAAGCGAGCAAAGGCCGGCTCGGACTACACGGCGGCAAGCATCCAGGTGCTCGAGGGGCTCGAGGCCGTCCGACGCCGGCCGGGGATGTACATCGGATCGACCGATGTCCGCGGGCTGCACCACCTGGTCTGGGAGGTCGTTGACAACTCGATCGACGAGGCGATGGCCGGGCAGGCCACCCGGATCTTCGTGACGGTTCGGGCCGACGGCGTCGTCAGGGTCGAGGACGACGGTCGAGGCGTTCCGGTCGGGAAGCATTCGACGGGCAAGGATGCTCTCGAGGTCGTCCACACGGTCCTGCATGCCGGCGGGAAGTTCGGCGGCGGAGGCTACAAGGTCTCGGGAGGCCTGCACGGCGTCGGCGTCAGCGTTGTCAACGCCCTGTCGTCCTGGATGCGCGTCGAGTCGGCGCGCGACGGCCATGTCTGGGCCCAGGAATACGTGCGCGGCAAGCCGCAAGGCCCGGTCCAGAAGATCGGGCCGCAGGGTTCGCGACGTGGCACGACGACCGCGTTCCTGGCCGACCCGGATGTCTTCGAGACGACCGACTACTCGTTCGAGCTGATCAGCGAGCGTCTCCGGGAGTCGGCGTACCTCACGAAAGGGATCTGGATCACGCTCGTCGACGAGCGGAGCGACCGCGAGCGCTCCTTCTACTTCGAAGGCGGCCTCCAATCGTTCGTCCGACACATGAACCGGAACAAGGAAGTGCTCCACTCGAAGCCCATCTACGTCGAACGGCGCGAGGGCGGGACAGCCGTCGAAGTCGCCCTCCAGTACAACGACTCCTACACCGAGAACGTCCTCGCATTCGCGAACAACATCAACACGGTCGACGGGGGAACCCATGTCACCGGGTTCCGCGCTGCTTTGACGAGCTCACTCAACGACTGGGCCCGCCGAGCCGGGGTGCTCAAGGAATCGGACGGCAACCTGTCCGGCGACGATGTCCGCGAAGGGCTCACGGCGGTCATCAGCGTCAAGCTCACCGACCCGCAGTTCGAGGGGCAGACCAAGGCCAAGCTCGGCAATGCCGAAGTCAAGGGCCAGGTCCAGACGGCCGTCAGCGAGAGCCTCGGCCAGTACCTCGACGAGAACCCGGCCGACGGCCGTCGCATCATCGAGAAATGCCTGACGGCCGCCCGTGCCCGAGAAGCGGCCAGGAAGGCACGCGATCTTGTCCTGCGCAAGGGCGCACTCGAAGGGATGTCCCTGCCCGGCAAGCTGGCGGATTGCCAGGAGCGCGACCCATCGCGCAGCGAGATCTACCTCGTCGAGGGCGATTCGGCCGGCGGCTCTGCAAAGGCGGGGCGCGACCGACGCTTCCAGGCGATCCTCCCGATGTTCGGGAAGATGCTCAACGTGGAGAAGGCACGCCTCGACAAGGTGCTCTCGAGCGAGAAGATCCGTCCACTGATCATCGCACTCGGCGGCGGCATCGGCGAAGGCTTCGACATCGCGAAGATCCGCTATCACCGGATCATCCTGATGAGCGACGCCGACGTGGATGGCGCTCACATCCGAACGCTCCTCCTCACCTTCTTCTACCGTCACATGCCGGCGGTCATCGAAGCGGGCTACCTGTACATCGCGCAGCCGCCGCTCTATCGGGTCAGCACCGGCAAGGTCACGAAGTACGCGCAGACAGAGAAGGAGCGGGACCGGATCATCAAGGACTTCAACGTCAAGAACCTGTCGGTGCAGCGGTTCAAGGGTCTTGGCGAGATGAACGCGGACCAGCTCTGGGAGACGACGATGAACCCGGAGACGCGCACGCTGCTGCGGGTGGATGGGGAGAATGCCGCCGCGGCGGACGAGATCTTTACGACCCTCATGGGCGAGAAGGTCGGCCCGCGGAAGGACTTCATCAAGACCGAGGCCAGGAAGGTCCAGAACCTTGACGTCTGAGCCCATGGTCGCGGCCGCTCCACGACTCACCTTCGAGTTCGAGCCCCACAACTGCTTCGCCTGCGGCAGCCTCAACGCGCATGGTCTCCAGCTGTCGCTCCACCTCGAGGATGCGCGCTCCTGGACACAGCTGACACTCGATGAACGTTTCGAGGGCTGGCAGGGCATCGCCCACGGCGGGATCGTCAGCACGATCCTCGACGAGGTCATGGCATGGGCCCTCGTGGCCGAGGACAACTGGGGCGTCACGGCCCGCATGCAGGTCGATTTCCGCAAGCCCGTCCCGATCGGGCGCAGCGATTCGCGCGGATGGGTGGATCACGCGTTCCCGCCGCCGGGTCGTGGACGCCGAGGCTCGGCTGGTCGACGCCGGGAGTGGTCTCGAGCTGGCGACCGCCAGAGCCACCTATGTTGCCGCGGACGAGGAGCAGAAGCGTGAGCTCCGTGCGAGATACGGCGTCCGCGTGGCGGAACGGCGCGCCGCGTTTGCCGAACCCGAAGCGGTAGACCGACCTTGACAGCGCGAAGCATCGGCACCGTGTCGAGCGCGGACGAGCTGCAGACGCCGACACCGGGCACGCGCGAGACCGAGGGGCCGACCGAGAACTCCACGCCGACGCGCACGGCCGCGACCGCGCCCGGCACCGAAGCGACGGCGCCCGACACCGAAGCGTCGGCGCCCGACACGAAGGCGCCCCCGGCCACGCAGGTCGCGGGAACGCGGCACGGCGCCGGAGCTTCCGCGACGACCGTCAAACCACCCAGCGACGTCACCGCCCGTGCCGTGGCGTTCGTCGAACGGCACCGCCCGGCCGCCGAGGCTCTCGGAACAAACCTCGCCGACAACGTCCACGACCCCGACGCATTCGCCCGCGCGCTCACGGATGGCCTCCAGACCCTCGCCGACCCCGAGTACCTCGAGGGCCAGCAGCGGATCGCCCCAGGCATCGGCGCGGTCTACGGCGTCAGGTGGCCGCTCATGGCGGCGGTGTCGCGTGGCTTCCGGAACGCCACGAAGCAGGACCGCCCCACGACCCTGCTGTTCCTCGCGGACCGGCTGTTTCGCGAGGATCGCCTCGAGCCCCGCTGGTTCGCCTTCGGGCTCCTGGAGCGGACGCTGGTCGGCGAAACGGAGCGGACCTGGCAGCTGCTCAGGCGTGCGTCGCGCGAGGCTGGTGACTGGATCACGGTCGACTCCCTCGCTCACCCCTACGGCAAGGGCATCGCCGCGGAACCCTATCGATGGGCCGAACTCGAACAGCTCGTCTTCTCGCCGAGCCGGTGGGAGCGCCGCCTGGTCGGTTCGACCATCGCCACGCTGCCGTACATCGATCGACGCCGCGGACGCACACCGGACGTGGCCCGTCATGGCCTCGAACTATTGGGCCAACTGATGGGCGATGCCGAACCGGACGTCCAGAAGGCCCTCGCGTGGGCCTACAGGTCGCTCACCGTCGTCGACGTCGTGGCGACCACCGCCGCCCTGCGAGCCGAGACGAGCCGAGCCGCCGAGACCGCCGACGGCCACCGTGCGTGGGTCATCCGCGACACTCTCGCCAAGCTGGACCCAGCGGTCGCCGATGAGCTGCGCACCGCCCTCGCCGGGATCCGCAAGCGCCCGGGCGCAGCCTCCACCTCGGCCGCCTCGGCCACGGCCGCCAAGTTCGGCAGGCTCCCGGATCCTGCGACTCATCCCGAACCCCCGCTCGCGTGACCCATCCCCGGAGGACTGACCGACCGTGACCGAAGACCTGGGCGACTACCGAGCCACCCGCATCGAGGACGAGATGCGGACGAGCTACCTCGATTACGCGATGAGCGTCATCGTGTCGCGCGCCCTGCCCGACGTCCGCGACGGCTTCAAGCCGGTCCACCGCCGGATCCTCTACGCGATGGGGGAGATGGGCCTCTCCGCAACGAGCTCATACCGCAAATGCGCGGCGATCGTCGGCGAGGTGATGGGCAAGTACCACCCGCACGGCGACCAGGCCCTGTACGACGCGCTGGTCCGTCTCGCCCAGGACTTCTCGATGCGCTACCCGCTCGTCGATGGCCAGGGCAACTTCGGTTCGGTCGATGGCGACTCGGCTGCGGCGATGCGCTACACGGAGGCGCGCCTCACGGCGATCGCCGGCGAGATGCTCGCCGACATCGACAAGGAGACGGTCGACTTCGTCGACAACTACGACGGCACCCAGAAGCAGCCTTCGGTGCTGCCGGCGAAGCTCCCGAACCTGCTCGTCAACGGCAGCTCGGGCATCGCCGTCGGGATGGCCACCAACATCCCGCCTCACCACCTGGGCGAGATCGTGGACGCGACCATCGCCTTCATCGACGATCCGGAGCTGACCTCGGACGACCTGTGCAAGTACGTCCAGGGCCCGGACTTCCCGACCGGGGGGACGATCTTCCGGTACGAGAAGCAACGGAACACGCTGACCGGCGAATGGGAGACCGTCGACGCCATCCGGCAGATGTATGCCCACGGCCGTGGTCGGGTCGTGATGCGCGCCCAGGTCGCCTTCGAGGAGGTCCGCGGCGACCGGACCGCGATCATCGTCACCGAGCTGCCGTACCAGGTGAACAAGGCATCGCTCCTCGAGAAGATCGCGGACCTGGTCAAGGACAAGCGGGTCGACGGGATCGCCGACCTGCGTGACGAGTCCGACCGCGACGGCATGCGCATCTACATCGAGATCAAGCGGGACGCCAACCCGCACAAGGTCCTGAACAACCTGTTCAAGCACACGCCGATGCAACTCGCGTTCAACATGAACATGCTCGCCCTGGTCGACGGCCAGCCGCAGACGCTGCCGCTGCGCAGCGTGCTCGTCCACTATCTCGACCACCGGCGCGAGATCATCCGGCGCCGGACCGAGTTCGACCTCGGCAAGGCCCGCGCCCGGGCGCACATCCTCGAGGGACTCAAGATCGCCCTCGACAACCTCGATGCGGTCATCAAGACCATCCGCGAGTCGGCGGAGGTCGAGGACGCCCGCAACAACCTGATGTCGGGCTTCGACCTGTCCGAGCTCCAGGCTCAGGCGATCCTCGACATGCGTCTGGCGCGCCTCGCCGCCCTCGAGCGCCAGAAGATCGAGGACGAGTACCTCGCGATCATCCAGCTCATCGCCGAGCTCGAGGACATCCTGGCCAATCCCGCCCGGGTCCTGTCCATCATCAAGGATGAGCTCGCCGAGCTGAAGCGAAAATACGCCGGCGAGCGCCGGACGCGGGTGGCCGACGACTCGAGCCGGGAGATGACCGACGAGGACCTCATCGCCGACGAGGACGTCGTCATCACGATCTCGGGCCGTGGCTACATCAAGCGCCAGCCGGTCGCGACCTACCGCCGACAGCATCGCGGCGGGAAGGGGATCATCGGGCACGTGACCCGCGAGGAGGACGCCGTCGAGCACCTCCTGGTCGCCAACACCCACGATTGGGCGCTCTTCTTCACCAACCGCGGACGCGTCTTCTCGGCCAAGGTCCACGCCATCCCCGACGCCAGCCGCCAGGCCAAGGGCATCCCGATCATCAACCTTCCCGGGGTCCAGGTCGATTCGGGCGAGGTACCGATGGCGACCATCACGCTGCCGGACTTCGCGGCCGGCTCTTACCTCGTGCTCGCGACACGGAACGGCATCATCAAGAAGACGCCGCTCGAACAGTTCGAGAAGGTCCGCTCGTCCGGCATCCGGGCCATCATCCTCAACGACGACGACGAGCTCGCCTGGGTGGACGTCTCGACCGGCAGGGATGACGTGATCATCGCCACCGCCCAGGGCAAGCTCGCCCGGTTCTCCGAATCCGAGGTCCGAGCGATGGGCCGCGACGCGGCCGGGGTGATCGGCATCCGCCTCGCCCGCAAGGGCGATTCGGTGGTGGGCATGAGCGTCGTGCAACCCGAATCGGACCTGCTGGTCCTGACCGAGACCGGCTACGGCAAACGGGTCGCCCTCTCGGAGTTCCGGCGCAAGCACCGCGGCGGCCAGGGGGTGGGACTCATCGCCATCGAGGGTCGCAAGACCGGCGACGTCGCAGCGGTCCAGCAGGTCACCGAAGCCGATGAAGAGCTGCTCCTCATCAGCGCCGGCGGGCAGGTGATCAGGACCGAGACGAACTCGATCAACCGCTACTCATCGGGAGCTCGCGGGGTCATCGTGATGCGGCTGGCCGAAGGCGACCGTGTCGTGGCGATCGCCGCATTCCGGGCCGGACTTGCGGAGAGGGACGCCATGGGCGACGATGGCGACCCCGGAGCGGGAAACGGCGGACCCACCACACCGGGCGGTGGCGGACAGGCGTGACCTTCATCGGGGAACGGGAGGCGCCCGGCGTGTACGCGGATCAGTTCGAGATCTATCACGGCAACTCGAACCCGGGTCTCGCCCGGAAGATCTGCCGCTACCTCGGCACGGAGCCGGGCAAGGCGGAGGTCTTCCAGTTCGCCAACGAGAACATCTTCGTCAAGATCCTCGAGAACGTCCGCGAGAAGGACGTCTTCCTCGTCCAGCCCACCTGTCACCCGGTCAACCAGTCGATCATGGAGCTGCTGATCCTGATCGACGCCTTCAAGCGGGCCAGCGCCGGCCGGATCACCGCGGTCATCCCGTACTACGCCTACGGCCGGTCCGACAAGAAGGACCAGCCTCGGGTCCCGATCACCGCCCGCCTCGTCGCGGACATGATCACGGTGGCCGGCGCGGACCGAGTCCTGACGATGGACCTCCACCAGGGTCAGATCCAGGGGTTCTTCAACATTCCCGTCGACGAGCTGACGGCCGTCCACCTGCTCTCGAACTACTACCGCCACAAGCACATCGAGGACCCGGTCGTGGTCACCGACCTCGGTTTCGCGAAGCGTGCCCGGGCCTTCGCCGAGCTGCTCGATGCGCCGCTCGCGATCATCGAGAAGCGCCGCGTCGGCAACCTCGACCGGGCGGAGCTGATGAACGTCATCGGTGACGTCGAGGGCAAGCGGGCGATCATCGTGGACGACGAGATCGACACGGCGGGAACGCTCGTCGAGATCACCCGCGCGCTCGAGCGCGAGGGCGTGACCGAGATCTACGCCTGCGCGACCCACGGCGTCCTGAGCGAGCCGGCCATCGATCGCATCGCGGCGTCGAACCTGCGGGAGGTGGTCCTCACCGACTCCGTGCCGCTCCCCGAGCGCAAGCGGCTGCACAACATCACGACGCTGTCGGTGGCACCGCTCATCGGCGAGGCGATCAAGCGGATCCACCGGGGAGAGTCGGTCGGCGCCCTCTTCTCGTCCGAGGTGTCACTCACCCAGGAGATGCTCCTGTGGGAGGACGGCGCCGAGAGCACGATCGACACCCGCGAGGGCTTCGATCGCTCCAACACGCAGCCGAACGCGGTCGCAGCGCCCGCCCGAGCAGGTGATCGATGAGCCTTCAACTCCACCGACCCGACGGCGAGGGCGGCCTCGAGCCACGGCCCGTCTCCGACCAGAACTGGCGCAAACAGCTGCGCTCGCCCCGCTGGGGGACCGCGCTCGAGGGCAGCCGGCTGCCCGAGCTGAAGAACACCGAGATGAACCCGACGTCGCGCCTTCGCTCGCTGCTGTTCTGGCTGGGCCTCGGCGCTCTGACGTTCGTCGTGCTCGTCGCGGGGTACGGCATCGGGTTCTGGCGCTAGGGTCGGCCGGACGGGGCAGGCGCACGACCTCCCCTATACTCGACCGGATATGCGATTCCTTTCCAGGTTCGTCGACTCGAACGACCGCGAGATCCGACGCCTCCAACCGCTGGTCGATGAGACGAACGCCCTCGAAGCCGACTACGAGGCGATGTCCCAGGAGGAGATCCGCGATGCCTTCGCGGAGCTTCGCGAGGACGTCCACGAGGCGGCCATCCCGGATGAGCCATCCGACGACGAACTGCACCACCCCGACCTCGAGCGCCGCCGTGAGCTGAAGAAGGCCCGCCGCGACCGCGAGAACGAGCGAGTCCAGAAGGCCCTCGATGCCGTGCTGCCCGAGGCCTTCGCGATGACGCGTGAGGCCTTCAAGCGGACGCTCGCGATGCGCCCGTTCGACGTCCAGCTGATGGGCGCCGCGGTCCTCCACCAGGGCAGGATCGCCGAGATGAAGACCGGCGAGGGCAAGACCCTCGTCGCGCCGATGGCCGCGATCCTCAACTCCCTGTCGGGCCATGGCGTCCACGTCGTGACGGTCAACGACTACCTCGCCCGGCGCGACCCGCAGTGGATGGGTCCGGTGTTCGACTTCCTCGGGGTGAGCGTCGGGATGATCACCCACGACGCCTCGTTCCTGTTCGAGCCCGGCTACCCGACCAATGACGAGCGGCTGCTCAACCTGCGCCCGGTCGGCCGCGCCGAGGCATACGCGGCGGACGTCACCTACGGCACCAACAACGAGTTCGGCTTCGACTACCTGCGCGACAACATGGTCCTCGAGCTCGACCAGCGGGTCCAGCGCGAACGCAGCTTCGCGATCGTCGACGAGGTCGACAACATCCTGATCGACGAGGCGCGGACCCCGCTGATCATCAGCGGCCAGGCCGAGGAATCGGCGGACCTGTATTTCACCTTCGCCCGGCTCGTGCCCCGCCTCAAGGGCCGTCCCGAGGGCGACGAGGAGGGCGGCGACTACTTCGTCGACCTCAAGGACAAGGCCGTGTCGCCCACCGAGGAAGGCGTCTCCAAGATGGAGGGCTGGCTCGGCATCGAGAACATGTACGACGCCGACCCGCGCCTGGCTCGTCACTTCGAGCAGGCGCTCCGCGCCCACGCCCTCTACAAGCGCGACCGGGACTACATCGTCAAGGAAGGCGAGATCATCATCGTCGACGAGTTCACCGGTCGGCAGATGCCGGGGCGGCGCTGGAGCGAGGGTCTTCACCAGGCGGTCGAGGCGAAGGAGGGCCTGCGCGTCCAGCGCGAGAGCGTGACCCTCGCCACGATCACCTTCCAGAACTACTTCCGGCTCTACGACAAGCTGTCCGGGATGACCGGCACGGCGATGACCGAGGCCGAGGAGCTCCACAAGATCTACAAGCTCGAGGTGGTCGCCATCCCGACCCACCGGGAGATGATCCGCGACGACGCCCCTGACCTTGTCTTCAAGGACGAGCCGGCGAAGTTCAACGCCCTCATCGACGAGATCGTCGAGATGCAGGAGGAGGGGCGGCCGGTCCTGGTCGGCACGATCAGCGTCGAGAAGTCCGAGATGCTCTCGACGATGCTCAAGCGGCGTGGCGTCAAGCACGAGACGCTGAATGCGAAGTTCCACGAGAAGGAATCGGGCATCGTCGCCCAGGCCGGGCGGACGGGCGCGGTGACCATCGCCACGAACATGGCCGGCCGTGGCACCGACATCAAGCTCGGTGGCGATGCTGCCGGACTGGCCTCGGATATCCTCCACAAGCGCGGCCTCAACCCCGCCGAGGTGGACGCGGAGACCTACGAAGCCGCGCTGGCCGAGGCGAAGGAGACTACCGACGAGGACCACGTCCGGGTGGTCGAGGCCGGCGGGCTGCACATCATCGGCACCGAGCGGCACGACTCGCGGCGCATCGACAACCAGCTGCGCGGCCGCGCCGGACGCCAGGGCGACCCGGGCTCATCGCGCTTCTACCTCTCGCTCGAAGACGACCTCATGAAGCGATTTGCGAGCGACCGCGTCGCCGGGCTCATGGAGCGGCTCGGGCTGGACGAGGAGACCGCCATCGAGTCCCGCCTCGTGTCGCGAACGATCGAGTCGGCCCAGAGCCGGGTCGAGGGCTACAACTTCGACATCCGCAAGCGTGTCGTCGAGTTCGACGACGTCATCAACAAGCAGCGCGAGACGATCTACGCGGAACGCGACAAGGTGCTCCACAACGAGGACCTGTCGGAGACGGTCCAGACGTTCCTCGACGGCGAGATGGATGCACTGGTCGCCGACAACCTCGCGGGCGAGGATCCCAACGAGTGGAATCTGGAGGGGCTGTCGAACGCGCTCCACGCGATGGGGCTGACGGGAGACGGCACGTCCGCCGACGAGCTCTGGGACGTCGGTGGCCGCGAGGCGATCGCCGAGCACGTGCGCGACCTGGCCGACGCGAAGCTGGAGGCGCGGAAGGCGGAGGTCGGCGAGGCCGACTGGTCGATGGTCGAGCGCCTCGTCCTGATCCGCACGATAAATTCGCTGTGGGTGGAGCACCTGACCGAGCTCGACGACATGCGCCGGGGCATCGGGCTGCGGGGCTACGCCCAGCAGGATCCGCTCAACGAGTTCCGGCGCGAGGCGTTCTCCCTGTACGAGGAGCTTCGCGACCTGATCCGGCACGGCGTGGCCACGTCCATCTTCCGTGTGACCGTGACGCGCCAGCCCGCGCAGACCGAGGGAGACCCGGCCGTTGCCGCGGCGCTCGCGCGGGGGGCGGCTGCACTCTCGTCGGGCAACGGCTCGAATGGACGCGGGGCTGCGACGGCGACGTCCCGGACCGAGGCTGGCACAGCTGTGGCGGCCGGCGCCGTTGCGACGGGGGTGGCCGCGGGGAGCGACGGCACGACGAGCGCGAGCGGGTCGGCGATCCTCCGCGGAGGGCCAACCGCACAGCCCGCCAACCGCGTCATGCGCGAATCGCTGGGCGATCAGCCGGTCGTTGGCGGCGGGATCGTGGGTGCCGGCGGCGCGGCGAGCGGCGGCGCACGCCCGGGCTACACGCCGACCGGCGCCCGGATCGGGCGCAACGATCCGTGCTGGTGCGGCTCGGGCGCCAAGTACAAGAAGTGCCACGGCCGGTGACCGCCGCCCGTTGACGAGAGATCGTTGACGCAGGCTCGCCGGGTCCTCGCCGCGGCTCCGCGACCGAAAAAAGTCCGGGGAACAACCGATTTCCCTCTTGGCGTCGGCAATTTGGACACGTATACTGTGCCAAAACCCGCCGCCCACGGGGACCCCAGAATCCCCACAGGGCACTGCCCAAGCCCGAGATATCGCCCGTGCTGACGCCCGCCGCAATGAGAGGGAGTACGTGAAGCAGGCCGAGGAAGCAGCGTTCGTCGATCTCATCGCCTGTGAGCGAGACTGCCGGACCTGCAGCTATGCGGCGGCGCTCGACTGTGACGGCAACTGCGGCGTCTGCCCCCACAACTCCTATTGTCCCTGCGTGAACCCCGTCGTCGCCCGAAGCAAGACAGCGCTGCGACTCATCGAGTTGCGCCCGATCCTGCTCCAGGATCTCCAGGGCCGGAACTAGGTGGACGCGTCCGCCATCCGGGACCTGGCTGAACGGATCCGGTCGACCTCGGGGCATCTTTGACCTCGAGTCCAAGGAAGCTCGCGTCGCCGAGATCGAGGCGCTGACCCAGGAAGCAGGGTTCTGGGACGACGGTCGTCACGCCCAGAGGGTCCTCCGCGAGGCCGACGGCCTGCGCGGTGAGATCTCCACGTGGCGCGACCTGATGACGCGCGCCGACGACCTGCTGGCCGCGGTCGAGTTGCTCCAGGAGGCGCCAGACGTCGGCCTCGAGGCCGAGCTCGACCGCGACAGCGCGTCGCTCGAGGCCGACTTCGGCCGTGAACGGACCGCACTCCTCTTCTCGGGCGACTACGACGAGCGCCCGGCCCTGCTGTCGATCAGCGCGGGGGCAGGCGGCACCGAGGCCACGGACTGGACGGAGATGCTCCTACGCATGTACCTGCGCTGGGCAGAGCGGCACCGCTTCCCGACCGAGATCCTCGACCAGCAGGAAGGCGAGCAGGCCGGCCTCAAGAGCGTGACCGTGGCGGTCAACGGCCGGCGCGCCTACGGGTGGCTTCGGGCCGAGCGCGGCGTGCACCGCCTGGTGCGCATCAGCCCGTTCGATTCGCAGAACCGGCGCCAGACGACGTTCGCCCTCGTCGAGGTGCTCCCGGAGGCCGACGAGGACGTCGGGATCGAGCTCGACTGGGATGAGATCCGGGTCGACACGTTCCGTTCCCAGGGTGCCGGTGGCCAGCACGTCAACAAGACCGATTCGGCGGTTCGGCTGACCCATCTTCCGACCGGCATCGTCGCGCAGAGTCAGAACGAGCGGAGCCAGACCCAGAACAAGGAGATGGCCATCAAGGTGCTGACCTCGCGCCTCCTCGAGCGCGCGCTCGAGGAAAAGGAGGAGGAGGTCCGCAAGCTCAAGGGGGAGCACGTCGAGGCCGGCTGGGGCAACCAGATCCGGAGCTACGTCCTGCACCCCTACCAGATGGTCAAGGACCTCAGGACCGGCCACGAGACCGGCAACACGGGCGCGGTCCTCGATGGCGACCTCGATGCGTTCATGCAGGCCGAGCTGGAGCGCAACATCGGCGAAGAGGCTGTCGCGGGGTGATCGCGGGCCCCGGATCGGACGCGACGTCGCGGCGCGCGATCCCGAACGTCAGCCTGCGATCGGCGACGACGTCGGAGCTCGGGTCCTGTGCCGACATCTGGCGGGTCTCGATCGACGACTACATGAGCCGGCTGGGTCAAGGCGCCATGCCGCCCGAGCTCGGGCCGGTCACGCGACTGTTCAACCACCTCCAGGCCACCGACCCGGACCGGTTCGTCGTGGCGGCCACCCCGTCGCCCGACGGAGGCGCTGAACAGGTCGTCGGGTTCGCCTCGGCGATCGAGCGCGAAAGCCTGTGGTACCTCTCGATGCTCTTCGTTCTCCCGGAGTTCCAGGGCGCCGGCCTCGGACGCGCCCTGCTCGATCGGGTCATGCCCGATGGCGACGGCCACGTTCGTGCGCTCGCCACCGACAGCGCCCAGCCGATCTCGAACGCCCTGTATTCCAGCTACGGGGTCGTGCCGCGCATGCCGCTCCTCAACCTCAACGGCCTGCCCTCGCGGCCGGAGGCGTTCGGGCCGATGCCGTCGGGCGTCACACCGGTCGCCTTCGAGGAGATCGCCGGCGGCCCGCCGGGCGGTGACGGGCACCGGCGCCTCGCCGAGGCGGTGGATGCGCTCGACCGCGACTGCCTCGGCGCCGCCCACCCGGTCGACCACGGGTTCCTGCGCGAATGAAGCCCGGCGCGGCTGGCTGTACCTCGGACCCGACGGCGGCCCTGTCGGCTACGGGTACGCGGGCGAGTCGGGCCGGCTCGGGCCGATCGCCGTGATCGACCCCGACCTCGTCGCACCGATCCTCGGCCACCTGACCGATGTCGTCGTGCCCCGTGGCGCCTTCGCGACGTGGATCGGCGGGGCCGCGGATCGGGCCATCGTGGCGGCCCTGGCCGCCGGCTTCCGGCTCGACGGCTTTCCCGTGCTGCTGTGCTGGGATCGCCAGTTCGCGGATTTCGGCCGTTACCTGCCCATCTCGCCGGGCCTTCCCTGAGGCGTCGGCGGAACGAAAGTCCGGTGCTGACGTGCACCGGTGGGTCGTTTGCCCGGGTATCGGTCCGGTGGTAGCCTCGACTCCGATGTGGCTCCCACGGCCGTGCCCGCGGATGGAGTCCCCAACGCTCGCTGGCCAGGCACCCGCCGCCTGACCCAGTCATACCCAGCGGAGCCGACTTTGACCATCGCCCCGGCCCGGAACCCCGCGCGATCGATCCGCCATCGGATGCTTCGTCGGACCCGGGATCAAGCCAGCCAGGACCGGGCGGTCCTGGTCCTCCACGACGTCACCAAGCAGTACCCGAACGGCAAGTTGGCCCTTCGTGACGTCGACCTGGTCATCCCGGAAGGGGACTTCGTGTTCCTCGTCGGACCGTCGGGGGCGGGGAAGTCGACGCTCATCAAGCTTCTCATCCGAGACGAGATGCCGACCCGCGGGCAGGTCGTCCTCGACGGCCAGGACCTGGCGCGGCTGCCCCGACGGCAGGTGCCGAAGATGCGTCGCAAGATCGGCATCATCTTCCAGGACTTCAAGCTCCTGCCCAACAAGTCGGTCTACGAGAACGTCGCCTTCGCGCTCGAGGTGACCGGCACGCCGCGCCGCAAGATCCGGCCCGCCGTGACCCGCGTCCTGTCGCTGGTCGGCCTCAGTGAGCAGAGCCGCCAGGTCCCCTCGCAGCTGTCCGGCGGCGAGCAGCAGCGGACCGCCATCGCCCGCGCCCTCGTGCACGATCCTCGGCTCATCATCGCCGACGAGCCGACGGGCAACCTCGACCCGCTGATCAGCTGGGAGATCCTCCAGCTCCTGCTGCGGATCAACGAGCTCGGGGTCACCGTGATGATGGCGACCCACAACGCGGAGGTCGTGACCTCCCTGCGCAAGCGCGTCGTCGCCCTCGAAGAGGGACGGATCATCCGCGACGAGGTCGGTGGCGCCTACCACCGCGAGGACTGACCGATGACGGGGAGCGAGCGGTGATCACGTTCGTGATCTTCAGCGTCAAGAGGGCCTTCCAGGGCCTTTGGCGGAACGCTCTCATGAGCCTCGCCGCGACCGCGACGATGGTGCTGATGCTCCTGCTCCTGGCCGGGTTCTGGATCATCCAGACCGGCCTGCTCGCCGGCCTCGAGTTCACCGAACAGAAGGTCGAGGTGGTCGCCGACCTGTATGACGACGCAACCCCTCCGCAGATCGAAGCCGTCCGGCAGCGCATCCTCGAGACGGAGGAGGTCGAAAGCATCACCCTGGTGACCAAGGACGAGGCCCTCGCGCGATTCCGCGCCCGGCTCGCCGAGCAGGGCGAAGAGGACCTGACCCGCTACCTGGACGCTAACCCCCTCCACCCGAGCCTCGAGGTCAAGCTGCGCGACCCGGCGGTCTTCGCGGACGTCGTGGAGCAGCTCCGGGCCGAGCCGATCGTCCAGAAGGTGAAGGAACAGCAGAAGCTCGTCGACCAGCTGACGACGGTCACCAACATCCTGCGGACGGCCGGGACCGTGGTCCTCGTCGTGGTCGCGGTGATCGTGCTGTTCATCATCGTCAACACGATCCGGCTGGCGGTGGTCGCGCGCGCGGAGGAGATCGAGATCATGCGGCTCGTGGGCGCCTCGGACGCGTTCATCCGCTGGCCGTTCGTCTTCGAGGGCGCCTTCGTCGGCCTCCTCGGAGCGCTGGTCACGCTCGGCATCCTGGCCGCCGCCGCGGAACCGATCAGCGACTTCATGGTGGGGTTCTTCCGGGTTCTCCCGCTGCAATTCGGGTCGCTGACCCGCGATCTGGTGACCCTCGTCATGGGCGCTGGGGTCGGTCTCGGCATCCTCGGCTCATGGCTCTCGGTGCGGACCTATCTGATCCGCTGAGACCGGCCTGACACGCCGCCACGGGCCGGCATTTCCGGAGCGCGCATTCGCGGTGCGTACTGTCACCACTGCTTCGAGGCCTTCCGGGACCTCGCGGCGCACTCGATGTACATTTCGCGTCTCCCCTCCGGACGCCGCAACCCAGGATCCCGCAGCGATGGTCACCCCCGACCCCGATCCAGCGCCATTTGCCGACGCTGTTCCCTTGGTGAGCCCGGGTCCGGGCCCTGACACGACCGAGCCGGGGGAGCCGGCAGCGTTCGTCTCCGATGCGACGGCCGGACCGGCCGCGGCCGCGGTGCCGAGCGTGGCCGGTCGCAGGCACCTGACTCTGTGGATGGCCCTCGGCCTCGTCGTGACCCTGGCGGGCTCGGTGCTGTTCTTCTCGGGCTATTCGCTCGGACGTGCCTCGGCGTCGCGATCCGGGAACGCCGGGGTCCGAGGCCGCCGGGTTCGAGCCGTTCTGGGATACGTACCACACGATCCGCGACCGATATGCCGGCAGCGAGGTCGATCGGGCGACCATCATCTCCGGCGCCATCCGGGGCATGATCCAGTCGCTCAACGATCCGTATTCGGCCTACCTGACCTCGGATGAGTTCGTCAAGAGCCTCCTCGGCGTCAACGGCCAGTTCGAGGGTGTCGGCGCGGAGATCGCCAGCGAAGCCCCCGATGGCACGAAAGGCTGCACCCCGCTCGGGACGAGCTGCCTTCTGGTGGTGACGCGCCCCATCCCCGGGTCACCGGCTGACCTTGCAGGAGTCGAGGTGGCCGACGTCATCGTCGCCACCGACGGGTCCTCCGTCGACGGACTGACCCCTGACGCCGCTCGCGACAGGATCCGCGGACCGAAGGGATCGGTCGTGACGCTCACCATCCAGCGACGCTCGGCCCCAAAGCTCCAGCTCGCGATCACCCGCGACGTCGTCCAGGAGCAGGAGGTCATCACCGAGACACTCGCCGACGACGCGGTCGGGTACATCCGCATGAACGACTTCTCCGACAGGGCCGCCGACCTGCTGGCCGCGGACCTCGCCGCCCATGTGAAGGCGGGACGCACGAAACTCGTCCTCGACCTGCGCGGCAACCTCGGTGGATACGTCACCGCGGCACGCAAGGTCGCAAGCCAGTTCATCGGGTCGGGCGTCATCTTCTGGGAGCAGGACGCCTCCGGCAACCAGGTCGCCGTCAACGCGCTCGGCGATGGCGCCGCGACCGGCTCGAACCTCCGCATCGTGTGCCTGATCGACGGGCGGAGCGCCTCGGCCAGCGAGATCGTGGCCGGAGCCCTGCAGGACACGAAACGGGCCACGCTCGTCGGCCAGACCTCGTATGGGAAGGGCACCATGCAGCAGTGGCAGGAGCTCACCGGCGGGGGAGGCGCCTTCAAGCTGACCGTGGCCCGCTGGCTCACGCCCGACAAGCGCTGGATCCACGGCAAGGGCCTGACTCCGGATCTGGTCGTGACCGTGCCCGCGAACACCCCGGATGGCGTCGACCCCGTCCTCGACGCGGGGCTCGAAGTGCTCGGCGAGTCCGCCTCTCTGGCGCCCTGGGAGGAAGCCGCCTGACTGGCACATCTCGCGGATGCCATGCTCTTGCGCTCGCAACCTGCATCGGGTACGGTTCCGGGGAACGAAAGGAGGTGATGTGCAGTGATCGACAGTACGCGTAGCTGCACCACCTCGCAGGAGATGGCCGTCTAGTCGGACACCCTGTGGGTGGTAAGCAACTCGGACGCCGGCCCGCACGGGCCGGCGTTCGTGCGAATCCTCGGTCGGATGGCCATCCTCGGTCGGATGGCCTCCCGGAGATCGGCCTCCGACCTCGGAGCGACGACCGCAGGACCGCCCTCAGTAGACCGATAGAGCGATGCCCGACGAAAAGACCGTTGCCGTCAACCGAAGAGCCCGGCACGACTTCACCATCGACGAGACGTTCGAGGCCGGCGTCGTCCTGACCGGGACCGAGATCAAGTCGATCCGCGCCGGCAAGGCGAACCTGTCCGACGCGTACGCGAGGATCGAGCACGGCGAGGCGTGGCTGGTCGGAGCCCACATCGCGCCGTTCGAGCAGGGCAACCGCTACAACCACGAGCCGAAGCGCGTCCGCAAGCTGCTGCTCCACCGCTCCGAGATCGACGAGCTGCTCGGACGCACCAAGGCCAAGGGCCAGACGATCGTCCCCCTCCGGCTGTACATCAGCCAGCGTGGCCGAGCCAAGCTCGAGCTCGGCCTGGCGCGCGGAAAGCAGCTCCACGACCGTCGCCGCGACATCGCCGACCGGGATGCGCGGCGCGACGTCGCTCGCGAGCTGGCGGACGCGCAGCGCGGGCGGAGGTAGGGCGGCGTGGAGGGCGCGCCGAGGCTGCCGGACCGACTGCGACTCGGGCCCGTCATCGAAGCGTTCGACGCCCACGCGGCAGGCGAACCGGGTCGGGTGATCGTCGGAGGCGTCGAAGACGTGCCGGGCGCCACGATGTTCGACAAGATGTCGTTCCTGCGCGAGCACCGCGACGACGTGCGCCTGCGCATGCTGCGCGAGCCACGCGGCTACCCGGCGACCTGCTGCAACATCGTCCTTCCCTCCTCCGATCCCGAGGCGGACGCTGGGTACGTGATCATGGAGCAGGTCGAATACCCCGGGATGTCGGGCTCGAACACGATCTGCGTGGCGACCGTGCTGCTCGAGACCGGCATGCTCCCGATGACCGAGCCGACGACGGAGCTGACCCTCGAGGCTCCCGCGGGGCTCATCCGCATCACCGCCACCTGCGCCGACGGCAAGGTGACCGGGGTCACGTTCCGCAACGTCCCGGCCTTCGCGACTCACCTGGACGCGCCGGTAGAGGTTCCACAGCTCGGGACGGTCGAGGTCGACGTGGCGTATGGCGGGATGTTCTACGTCATCGCCGATGCCGGACGGTTCGGGCTCAGGCTCACCCCGGACGAGGGCGCCGACATCGTCCGCATCACCGAGATGACCAAGGCCGCGGCCGCCGAGCAGCTCCCGGTCGTCCATCCCGAACAGCCCGGGTTCGCGGGCATCACGATCGGCCAGCTGTCGGGGCCAGCGCACGACTCGGCGAACAGCCTGCGCAACGTCGTCACCGTCTCGACGGGGGTGTTCGACTGGGAACGGCCGGCAACCTGGACCGGGGCGATCGACCGTTCGCCGTGCGGGACGGGCACCTCGGCCCGGATGGCCACGCTCCACGCGCGCGGCCGACTGCGGGTGGGCGACGCGTTCCGCCACGAGGGCATCCTCGGCACGGTCTTCACCGGCCGCGTCGTCGAGGAGACCGCGGTGGGGCCGTACCGGGCGATCGTCCCGAGCATCACCGGACAGGCCTGGATCACCGGCTTCGCGCGCTACGTCGTCGATCCGACGGACCCGTTCCCCGACGGCTTCACTGTCGGAGACATCTGGGCGTAGCGCGGGCCACGGGGCGCGCCGCCGTGTCGGGCTCGCCGGAGCGGTCGCCGGCGACGGCCGGCCACTGAACCTCAGCGGAGCAGGTACCGTCGGTTCAGGGGCAGCTCGGTGACGGGCTGGACCTCGAGAGCGCGCCCCTCCAGAGTCACCCGGCCGTTCGTCCGGTCGATCTCGACCGGCGCTGTCGCCCGGTTGTGGACGAGCGAGGCTCTCGTCAGGTTTCGGACGCCGCCCATCGGGACGACCGCGCGCCCGCCCGCTGCCAGTCGCCCGACGAGCGTCCGATCCGCCGCGCCCCGCGCCGACACGAACGTGGTCGACACCTTCGCAGCGGCCCGCCCGCTGCCGCCCCAGTCCGGTCCGAAGCGGGTCGGCTCCGATCGTCTCGACCGTGGCATTCCCATCGCCGAGCGGGCCCCAGGCGAAGTAACCGCCCTTGATGACGTACTCGGGCTTGACGCCGAAGAAGGCCGGCCGCCACAGGACGATGTCGGCGATCCGGCCCGCCTGCAGCGAACCCACGTGATCGGCGATGCCGTGGACGATCGCGGGCTCGATGGTCACCTTCGCCAGGTACCGGAGGATTCGTTCGGTCGTATCGAACGCGTCGCCCCGATCGACGGGCAGGCCGGCGTGGCCGGTTCCGGCCTCCGTGCCCCGCCATCCCAGCATCACGTCCGCGAGCTGGACGGTCCGGCGGACCGTCTCCATGATCCGGCCCATCCCCTGCGAATCGGAATTGACGATGCCGATCGCGCCCAGCTCGTGGAGCGGGCCCTCCGCGGCCATCGTTGCCGGATGCACCCGGTCGGAGACGAGCGCCATGTCCTCGGCGATCGAGAACGACGCCCCGTGGTTGAGGACGATCATCGGCACGTCCTCGGCGACCGCGTTCACCCCGAACGGCACGGTCGGCGTCGTCGAGGAGCAGATGATGTTGGGCTCGCGAACCAACCCGAGAAGGTCGGGCAGATGGCCCCCTCCTGAGCCCTCGACGTGGTACGCGTGAACGGTCCGCCCGGCGATCGCGGCGACCGTGTCCTCGAGCTCGGCCGCCTCGTGGAGCCCGTCGGTGTGGAGCGAGACCGTCACGTCGTTGGCGTCCGCGAATCCGAGGACGTGGTCGATCAGCTCCGGGTAGGCGCCGTAATCCTCGTGGATCTTGAAGCCGCAGGCGCCGGCGTCGAGGAGGGCCTCGAGGGAGGCGTCGTCCTCCGCCCTGGCGGTCGCCTGGAGGGCCACGTTCAGGGGCCACTGATCGAGGCCCAGCAGCGTCCGTTCCATCGCCCACGGCGGTTCCACGAATCCGGCGGTGATCAGGGTCGTGACGCCTCCGGACAGGGCCGCTGGCATCAGGGCGGGCCCGATGACATGAACGTGGCTGTCGATCGCACCCGGAGTGGCGATGAGGCCGTGTCCCGAGTACGGCTGGGTGTGTGGCCCGATCGGCAGCTCGATGCCGTCGGAGATGTCGGCACTGCCTGCCCGCCCGACTCCGGCGATGCGGCCGTCCTTGATGCCGATGTCCGCCTTGACGACCCCGATGACCGGGTCGACGACGACGACTCCGACGATGACCTGGTCGAGCTCGGACGGACCGGGCGACCCCTGCGCCACTCGCGGCCGGATGGTCTTGGCGTAACCCCACAGCGGCTCGTCGTCCGGCGCCTGGCGGTCGTCGGCGACGCGGATCCAGAGGTTCGTGTCGGCCAGGCGGACGCGGTCGCCGGTGGTCGGCCCGTAGCGGGCGAGCCGATCGGCCGGGGAGAGGCGGGTCACGCGCCGCCTCGCCCGCCGAACCGGACCAGGCGGACCGTCTTCGACTCGCCCGGCGCCCATCGTTCGGACGAGCCCGCCGGCATGTCGAGGTGGAAGCCTCGTGCGGCCTCGCGATCGAACTCGAGACGCGCGTTGACCCGCTCGAACGGATAGTGGGACGACACGCGGACGATCCGGGTCGAGGTGCTTCGGACCACCAGCTCGATGGTCGCGCGCGCCGGACGCCGGGGCCGAGGCGAGGCGGCGGACTCTCCAGGGACGTCGGCCGCAGCCAGGACGGCGCCCGGACCGAACGCGTCGGCCACATCGCCGCGCCCCAGCGGGTCGAGGACCGCGACGAGTCGCACCCCATCCCCGAACAGCACCTCGAGGCGGACCTCATCGACCAGCTCGCGAACCCCGGCGAGGACCTCTCCCGGGTCCACAGCCGACCGCCCGGCATCCTCGACTTCGCCGTATGACCGGCCGGCCCGCGCCGCCTCGAGCATGGCGTCGCAGATGAGCGCCACCGCCTCCGGTGCGTTCAGCAGGAGACCGGCGGCCCGGTGGCGTCGCGCCAGCTCGGCCGCCGTGAAGATGAGGAGCCGCTCCTCCTCCCAGGCTGTCAGACGCATCGCCGACATCCTAGCGAGTGTCGGTCAGGCCGCGGCCTCCGATGACAACCGCAACCGGACCTCGGCGTGCGATCGTCGCGCCTCGCGCCAGAACAGCGACACCCCGATCGCCGTCGCGCCCGCGCACAGGAGCAGCGCGGCCGTGACACTGAGGACGCCCAACTGCACGAGGCCGCTCGCGACGAAGGGCGCCATCAGACCGCGCGCGCCGGTGAACGCGTTCCAGCCGCTCATGGCGCTGGCCCGCTCGGCGAGTGGTGTCTCCTCGCTGATGACGCCGGCGATCCCGACCTCGATCGAGGAGCCGCTCGCTCCGAGGCCGACCGATGCCAGCCAGACGACGGCCACGTTCGGCGCGAGCGCGTAGGCGACGAGCGCGAGAAGGCCCAGGGCGCTGCCGAGGCGCATCGGCGTGATCGGACCCTGCCTGTCCGCGACCACGCCCCAGGCGAGGAACGACAGCGTCGTCGCCGTGGCGCCGAGCACGCCGATGATGCCCACGTCCGACATCGACATGTCGAGGCGGTCGACGTTGACGAGCGCGAAGAGTGGCCCTGCGGCGATGAGCCCGCCACCGTAGAAGCCCTGGGCGAGAGCCACCCGGCCGAGACGAGGGCGGGCCCGCATGACCCGCAGCGACTCGCGAGCCGAGTACGGCACGGGCGCCGCGGTCGTGGGCGTCCGGAAGAACGCGAAGGCGACGGCGCACAGGACCCCGACGAACCCGGCGATGGCGACCGCCCCGGGGCCTCCGATCCGGTCCGCCAGGATGCCACCGGCAAGCGCGGCGAACCCCGCCGCAGCGGCTCGACCCATGCCGAGGAAGCCGATCAGCCGACCGCGCATCCTGGCCGGATAGCTCGCGCCCCACAGGCGGAGCTGGAACGGGGCGCTGAAGGACAGGCTGAGCCAGAAGCCCAGCGCGATCACGATGACCGCCGCGGGGACCGAGGCGAGCGGCAGCATCAGGAGGGCTCCGGCGCCGAGTCCGCGAACGAGCGCCTGCTGTTTCGTCGTCCTCGGGCCGGATCGTCCGGCGAAGACGCCGAGCAGGTTCGCCAGGAACGGGGCCGCGGCGAGGGCCGCGAGGCCGATCGGTTCGAGCCCGCCGCGGCGGGAGATGGTCGGCAGCAGCGCGCCGACCAGGGCGCCCGTGACGCCGACGCCGACGGCCGCCACGAGGTCGAGCGACAGGTCCCGCCGCAGCGGGCGCAGTCCATCGATCGAATCGCGTGTCGGCAGTCGCACCGGGCACCCTCGCACAGTGCCCAGTGGCCTGCGAGGTGAGCTGACGGGCTCGGCGTTGGGCTCGCCGTCGCGGTCGGTCCGCGATGTGCCCCGGCGTGGGAGGTGGTTCCCCCGTCCTCGGGAGGAGGTTCGGCCGGGAACGATTGTAGCAGCCGCGTCGTCCGCATCGCACCGGCCTCCCGGAAGGTGCATCCGACTTCAGCGCCGGGTATCCGGGCGATCTCGTTTCGAGTCTTGACTTCGGTCCCGCACGGGGTGGAGACTGCGCCACACTGACCAGGGGGATGGTCGAGGTGCGGGCCCAACGCGTGCCCTGGGGCTTCGTGGCTGAGCCACGTCGGAGGGGAATCATTGAGAGCGGCACGGCTGGCGCGCCTTTGCTCGCACCCCGTCGATCGACGCGATGGATGGGCGTCCGCCGTTGGCGACCGTGACGTGCCGGTCGGAGTCCGATGACACGGGGCGGGCGCGAGATCTCGAGGCTGGCGACGCCATGCGGCGCTCGCCGCGATCGCCGCCATCGCCATCCAGGCAGGGATGGTCACCGCGGTCGGGGCCCGGGCCCCGGTCGTTCCGAAGACGACCGATGCGCAAGGCGCGGCCTGTCCGTTGATGCCGATCGCAACCAATCGTGCGACGGTCGCCGACATCCCGTCCGGGACCGCGATCAGGGACATCCTGAACGGGGCGAGGCCCGGCCAGCGAGGGTGGCTCACCTGGACGGGCGACGTCAGTGAGCCGGTGCTTGCCACCAGCCTGACCCTCCCGGGCGACAGCGACACGTATCGGAACCCGGCCGACGCCACCGATCACAGCGTCTCGGTGGGGGACTGGGTCGCGGGACGGCCCGGTGTGGTCAACTCGCGCGCGGTTCGGGATGCCCTCGAGGCGCTCATCGGCCGCGAGATCGTCGTGCCGCTGTGGGACACCGCGCGTGGTCAGGGCGCGAACGCCGCCTACCATGTCAGCGGCTTCGCCCGGTTCTCCATCACCGACTACGAGCTGCCGAAGGACAACCGAATCGGTGCCCGGTATCTCGGCCCCACGGACTGCCTGCCGACACCCAGTGTGCCGGAGGCCGTCGGTACGAGCGCCACCACGCCCGAGGACACGCCGGTGGCGATCTCGCTCACCGGCCGCTCTCCGGTTCCGGAGACGCTGAACTTCGTTCTCGCCCCACCGCAGCACGGAGCCGTGGTCTTCGCCGGGGCGTCGTCGTGCACCACGGTGCAGGTCCCCGGAGCGGCGGCCGCATGCTCGCTGACGGTCACCTACACGCCGACCCCCGACTTCAACGGGGGTGACGGCATTCACGTTCACGGTCGCCGACGCCGCGACGACGTCGCCACCTGGCCAGGTCACGGTGAACGTCACGCCCGTCAACGACCCGCCGGTCGCCGGGACCGGACTCGATCATGGTGCGGCAGGACACGGCGCTCCAGGTGCCCGTGACGGACTTGCTTGTCAACGACGTGGCGGGCCCTCCCGACGAAGCAGGCCAGACCCTGACGGTCACCGCCGTCACGACCGGGCGGCGACAGCCACGGCACCGCCGTGCTCGCGGGCGGCACGATCACCTACACCCCCGACGACGGTTACCTCGGCCCGGCGTCCATCACCTACACGGTGTGCGACGACGGGAGGACGGCCGGTCAGCCCGATCCGCGCTGCAGCGTCGGCACCATCGCCATCGTCGTCGCGCTGAACCTGCCGCCGTCGGCGACCGGCCAGCAGGTGACGACCGCCGAGGACACGCCGCTGCCGATCGTGCTGGCCGGCGAGCGACCCCGAAGGCGACGCCCTCACGTTCGAGGTGACGGGACCGCCGTCACATGGCGTCCTCACCGGGACCGCTCCGAACCTCACGTACACGCCGGACCACGACTTCAACGGTGCCGACTCGTTCACTTTCACGGCGAAGGACGCGCACCTCGAATCGCAGCCGGTCCTGGTGGAGATCGACGGTCACCGAGGTCAACGACACCCCGGCCGCCAAGCCCGACGAGTTCGAGGTCGGCTCGGGCGCGCCGACCGACATCCCGAACGTGACGGTGCTTCACAACGACATCGCCGGACCGGCCAACGAGTCCGGCCAGGGCCTGACGGTCGCCGCGGTGACCGCGTCCGCCCAGACCCACGGCACCGTCAGCGTCGCCGGCGGCAGGATCACCTACGACCCCGATGCTGGCTACACGGGACCGGCATCGTTCGGGTACTCGCTCTGCGACGACGGCACGACCGACGGCCAGCCGGATCCGCTGTGCCGGGCCGACGGGTCGGTGTCACTGGTCGTCACCGCCCCCGACAGCCCGCCGACCGCCGACGGCCAGGACCTCACGACGGCCGAGGACGTGCCGCTGCCGCTGACGTTGACCGGTTCCGACCCCGACGGCGACCCATTGACGTTCGCGATCGTCGATCCTCCTGCGCACGGCTCGCTCGTCGGCACCGCACCCGCGCTGGTCTACACGCCGGCAGCCGACTACAACGGACCCGACGTCTTCACGTTCGTCGCGAGCGACGGGCGCGTGATCTCCGAACCCGCCACGGTGACGCTGAGTGTCACCGAGGTCAACGACCCGCCGAGTGCTCGGCCCCGATACGGCCACGCTCGGCGGCGCGGGCACCCTCGGACCTCCTCCGACTGCGCCCAGGTGCGGCGACCCGTGCGGCGCTGATCTGGGGCGACCCGCACCTCGTCGACGTTCGACCGCGGTCCCTACGACTTCCAGGGGTACGGCGAGTTCATCGCCGTGAAGTCGACCACCGACGACTTCGAGGTCCAGATCCGCACCGCTCCGTACCATCCCTCGCGGGTCGTCTCGATGGCGCTGGCCGTGGCGATGCGCGTGGCCGGCCATCGCGTGGCGCTCTACCGGACGCTGACCGGAACCGAGACTCGCGTCGACGGCGCAGCCGTTCGCCGTGCCCGCGGAGCCGCAGGCGCTGCCCGGCGGCGGCTCGATCGGCACCTACGGGACCACCAACAAGACGTATCGTCATCTGGCCCGACGGATCGGTCGTGATCGTCACCGCGGAGGGCCTCTACACGGCGTCCTTCCGCTTCCGCGTCGATCTCGGCCTCGCGTCGGCTCGTCTGACGTCACGTCGTCGGGCTGCTCGGCAATGCCGACGGGCAGAAGGAGAACGACATCGTCACCCGCGGACGGCGTCCCGATCGCGTACCCGCCGACCTTCGCCGCGCTGTACCCGACGTACGCCGACAGCTGGCGTGATCATCCAGGCTGAATCGCTGTTCGACTACGGGGCCGGCGAGACGACCGAGACGTTCACCGACCGGACCTTCCCCGATGCGCCGGCCACTGCCGGCGGCCTGCCGCCCGACGTGCGCGCCGCGGCGGCCGCGCAGTGCGCGCCTGTTCGGCGTGACGGTGCCGGAGGTGCTCGACGCGTGCATCGTCGACCTCGGGCTGACCGGCGACGCGGAGTTCGCCTCGAGCTCGGCGGCCGCACAGGAATCGGTCTACGGCATCCCCGACAACACGGGCTCGACCGCGATCGGCACCGCGACGACCGTGACGATCGACACGGCTGGAGCGACCGCGGTCCGCTCGTTCACGGCGACCGCAGGCCAGCGGGTGACGCTGACGGTCAGCGGGAACACGATCCCCGGCGTCGACGTCACGGTGCGCCAGCCGAGCGGGACCGTCGTCGCGACGACCTTCGTGTCGGGACAGAGCGGCTTCCACGACACCTTCACGTTGCCGGTCGCGGGGACGTACACGGTCACGGTCGACCCGCGCGACCAGGGGACGGGGAGCCTGACGTTCGAGCTCGATCTGGTGCCCGACGACACGACCGGGCACGACGGCGATCGGGGTGCCGACGACGGTCACGATCGGGACCGCGGGTCAGAACGCAGTGCGGTCGTTCACGGCGACGGCCGGGCAGCGGGTGACGCTGACCGTGAGCGACAACACGATCCCGGGCGTGGACCTGACCGTGCGCCAGCCGAACGGGAGCTCGGTCGCCAGCCTGTCCATGTCGGGCGCCACCGGCTTCCTCGACGCGTTCGCCTTGCCGGTCGCCGGGACGTACACGATCACAGTCGACCCGCGCGAGCCGAACGTCGGGACGCTGACGTTCACGCTGGGCTCGGTCCCCGATGACACGACCGGGCAGACGTCGATCGGCGTGGCCACGCCGATCACGATCTCCACGCCGGGTCAGGACGCCGTGCGCTCGTTCGACGCGACGGCCGGCCAGAAGCTGACCCTGACCGTCACCGGCAACACCATCCCGGGGGTCAGCCTGATCGTCCGCCAGCCCAACAGCGCGACCGTCAGCAGCCTGTTCGTGTCGGCCGCCACCGGGTTCCTCGACACGTTCACCCTGCCGGTCACCGGGACCTACACGCTGATCGTCGACCCGGCCGCCCAGAACACCGGCGGCCTGACCTTCACCCTGGGCCCGGTGCCCGACAACACCGGCACGACGACGATCGGGACGGCGACTCGGTGACGATCGGGACGATCGGCGAGAACGCCGTGCGCACGTTCGACGCGACGGCCGGCCAGAAGCTGACCCTGACCGTCACCGGCAACACCATCCCGGGGGTCAGCCTGATCGTCCGCCAGCCCAACAACGCGACCGTCAGCAGCCTGTTCGTGTCGGCCGCCACGGGCTTCCTCGACACGTTCACCCTGCCGGTCACCGGGACCTACACGCTGATCGTCGACCCGGCCGCCCAGAACACCGGCGGCCTGACCTTCACCCTGGGCCCGGTGCCCGACAACACCGGCACGACGACGATCGGGACGGCGACCTCGGTGACCATCGGGACGATCGGCGAGAACGCCGTGCGCACGTTCGACGCGACGGCCGGCCAGAAGCTGACCCTGACCGTCACCGGCAACACCATCCCGGGGGTCAGCCTGATCGTCCGCCAGCCCAACAACGGGACCGTCAGCAGCCTGTTCGTGTCGGCCGCCACCGGGTTCCTCGACACGTTCACCCTGCCGGTCACCGGGACCTACACGCTGATCGTCGACCCGGCCGCCCAGAACACCGGCGGCCTGACCTTCACCCTGGGCCCGGTGCCCGACAACACCGGCACGACGACGATCGGGACGGCGACCTCGGTGACCATCGGGACGATCGGCGAGAACGCCGTGCGCACGTTCGACGCGACGGCCGGCCAGAAGCTGACCCTGACCGTCACCGGCAACACCATCCCGGGGGTCAGCCTGATCGTCCGCCAGCCCAACAACGCGACCGTCAGCAGCCTGTTCGTGTCGGCCGCCACCGGGTTCCTCGACACGTTCACCCTGCCGGTCACCGGGACCTACACGCTGATCGTCGACCCGGCCGCCCAGAACACCGGCGGCCTGACCTTCACCCTGGGCCCGGTGCCCGACAACACCGGCACCACGACGATCGGGACGGCGACCTCGGTGACCATCGGGACGATCGGCGAGAACGCCGTGCGCACGTTCGACGCGACGGCCGGCCAGAAGCTGACCCTGACCGTCACCGGCAACACCATCCCGGGGGTCAGCCTGATCGTCCGCCAGCCCAACAACGCGACCGTCAGCAGCCTGTTCGTGTCGGCCGCCACCGGGTTCCTCGACACGTTCACCCTGCCGGTCACCGGGACCTACACGCTGATCGTCGACCCGGCCGCCCAGAACACCGGCGGCCTGACCTTCACCCTCAACAACGCCCCCACAGCCGACCTGCCGGCGTCACAGGCGCTCGGCGCCCGGAGCGCGACCTTTACCGCCTCTCGCGAGCAGGATGCTCGACCGCTAGCGATCGTCCCGGCGGCCGCACCGCTGAGCCTGACGCTCGCCGTGTCGGCGCTGCTGGCGAACGATCGTCCCGGCCCGGACAACGAGAGCGGCCAGACGTTGACCATCACGGCCGTCCGCACGGATGCGTCCAGCCACGGGACCGCGACCCTGTCGGGCGACACGATCGTGTTCACCCCGGACGCTGGCTACATCGGACCGGCGTCGTTCTTCTACACCGCCTGCGACGACGGGACCACCAACGGTCAGCCCGATCCGCTCTGCAGCCGAGTCCACGACCGCGGTCAAGGTGACCGCCAACCACCCGCCGACGGCCGTCGCGCAGCAAGCTGACGACGCCGGAGGACGCGCCGCTCGCCGTCGTGCTCACGGGGAGCGACGCCGACGGCGACCCGATCGCCTTCACGATCGAGGTGGCGCCGCACCACGGCACGCTCAGCGGGACGGCGCCGAACCTGACCTACACCCCGGCCCCCGACTTCCACGGTGCCGACGCGTTCGTCTTCACGACCAACGACGGTCACGACGTGTCCGGTCCGGCCACGGTCGGCATCACCGTCAGCGAGGTCAACGACCCGCCGGTGCCGCAGCCCGACTCGATCACCGCGGGCGCCGGCGATCCGGCGACCGTCGCGGCGACCGTCCTGGCCGGCAACGACGCGCCCGGGCCGTTCGACGAGCTGATCCAGTCGCTGACGGTCACCGCGGTCACGGCGACGTCGCGCGACGCACGGCACGGTGACGCTCTCGTTCGGCGTGGTGACCTACGCGCCCGATCCCGGGTTCACCGGCACCGCCACCGTCGACTACACCGTGTGCGACAACGGGACGACGGCGGGCCATCCCGACGCCAAGTGCGCGCACGGCGTCCTGTCGATCGTGACCAACCGGACTCCGACCGCCCACGACCAGAGCGCCGGCACCTCGCGCAACACTCCCGTGACCGTCACCCTGGCCGGCACCGATCCCGAGGACGATGCGCTGACCTTCGCGATCGTCACGCAGCCCGCGCACGGGACGCTCGCCGGGGCCGGCGACACGCGGACCTACACGCCGGAGACCGGATTCTCAGGCTCCGACTCGTTCACCTACACGCGCCGCCGACGCGTACGGCACCTCAGCGCCCGCGACCGTCTCGATCACCGTGACCGAGACGCCGCCGCCGATCGTGCTGCCCGACGCCGTCGCCACGACCATGAACCAGCCCGTCCTGATCCCAGTGCTGGCGAACGACACCGCGGCGGCGGGAACGCTCGACCCGACGACACTCGCGATCGTCACGCCGCCGACGAACGGCACGGGCGTGGTCGAGAGCGGCGCGATCCGCTACACGCCGGCCGCCGGAGTCACCCCGGACGATCGCTTCACCTACCGCGTGTGCGACACGTTCGGCGTCTGCGGCGAGGCTGCGGTCACCGTTGCGACCGTCGTGCCGAACCGTCCGCCGGTCGCCAAGCCGGACAGCTACGACATCGCCGCCGGCACGACCCTCCATCCGGCCGCGCCGGGCGTCCTGGCGAACGACACCGACCCCGATCCGGGCGACCGCATGCAGGCGCGGCTCGTGCGCGGCGTGACGAACGGGACGCTGCTGCTCAACAGCACCGGCGAGTTCACCTACTCGCCGCACTGCTCCCGGGATCGACACCTTCGTCTACCACGTCGTCGACCGGTCGGGCGCGGTCTCCGACGACGTGACCGTCACGATCTACGTGACCGGCCCACCCGGCCCGCCGATCGTCGGGAACGACCGCTACGAGATGCAGCAGGGTCACGAGCTCGTCGTCCCGGCTCCTGGCGTGCTCGACGACGACACCAGCCCGAATCCACGGCTCGCCCTGACGGCCCTGCTGCTCGGCGACGTCGCCAATGGCACCCTGCTGCTGCGTCCGGACGGCTCGTTCGTGTACACGCCGCAACCCGGCTTCACCGGCTTCGACCAGTTCAGCTACCAGGTCCGTGACTCCGAGGGCCGGCTGTCGCAGACCGCCAACGTCGGCATCACCGTGACCAGCGGAGGCCCGGCGACGGCGGTAGTGGGCACCACATCGCCCGGCGGCCGGGACGCGGATCACCGGGCCGACCCACTTCAGCGCCACGCTCATCCCGCCGGCCGGCGAGACCGTCTCCTCCTGGACGGTGTCGTACCGACGCCCGGGCGATCCGAACCTGGTCGCGCTCGCCACCGGTTCGGGCACCGCGGTCGCCGGCGACTTCGACCCGACGACGATCCGGAACGGGGCGTACGCGCTCGTGATCCGGGCGGTCACCTCCGGGGGCGGCATCCTCGTGAACGAGACGGGGGTGTCGCGTGGAAGGGGACTACAAGCCCGGCCGCTACACGACGACCTATTCCGACGTCGCCGTGAACTCCGCGAACATCCCGATCGATCTCCTGCGCACCTACGACAGCGCCGACCAGAGCACCGGTGACTTCGGCGTCGGCTGGAGCCTCTCGCTGGCGCAGTTCCGCGTCGACACCAACGGGCCGCTCGGCGGCGGTGGCTGGTCCTCGTACACGTGCGGTTCCTTCCCGTTCCTCGCGACCTGCTACTCGTCGTCGAAGCCGCACTTCGTCACGGTCACCTGGCCGGACGGGCATCTCGAGCGATTCCGCTTCACGCCCGACAAGGGATCGTCGCTCGTGCCGACCATCACGACGGCTGGTTTCACGGCGGAACGCGGCACGACGTCGACCCTGGCGGCTTTCGACAACGGGATCGTGAAGACCGGCTCGGACTTCCGGCTCGGCAACTTCTTCTTCGTGGACACCATCTACGACCCGCTGCAGTTCGTGCTCACCGACAAGTTCGGGACGAAGTACACCCTCGACCGGCACGCGGGCCTGCTTGCGATCGTCGACCGCAATGGCAACCGCGTCGACATCGGGAGCGACGGCATCGTCGGCTCGGCTGGTAGCGCGGCGGCGGCGTCCGGCATCGCGCCGGCGTCGTCCGGAAGCACGCTCGCGTCGTCCGGGAGCGCGCTGGCGTCGTCCGGCATCGAGATGACGTTCACCCGCGACGCCGACGGCCGCATCACGCGGATCGCTGCGCCGGGCGGGAACATCGACTACAGCTACTCGCCCGCCGGCGATCTCGTCCACGTCTCCTATCCGAACGGGACGTCGCAGTCGTTCACCTACGACGCCCAGCACCACCTGCTGACCAGCGGTGGCGGCGGTCAGGTCGTGCGCACGTTGCGCTACGACGCGTCCGGGCGCGTGACCGCGATCACCGACGGCAACGGGAACACCACCACGATCGACGTCGACCTCGCCGGTCATCAAGAGGTCCTCACGGACGCAACAGGCCGGCTGACGACCGTCAACACCTACGACGACCGCGGCGACCTCATCCGCCAGAGCCGCATCGCCGGCGGCAAGACGATCACCACCCGGGCCACGTTCGACACCCTCGGCCGGCAGCTGAGCGCCACGGACGGCCTCGGCCACACGACGTCCAAGACCTACGACGATGCGGGGAACGTACTGACCGAGACCGACGAGAACGGCCGCACGACGGTGACCACCTACAACACGCGCGGTCAGCCGCTGACGGTCAAGGACCCGCTCGGCCACGTCACGACCTACACCTACGACAGCAACGGCAACCTCACCGCGACCGTGGCTGCCGATAGCCAGGCGACGACGAACACCTACGACTCGGCCGGTCGCCTGCTGACCACCAGGGACCCGACCGGCCGCACGACGACGTACACGTACGACGATGCCGGGTACCTCGCAACGACGACGGATCCCGGCGGCAACACGACCCTGCTGACGGTCGACGCCGGCAGTGGACGGGTCATGTCGGTCACCGACCCGACCGGAGCGACGACGACGTACGGCTACGACGCCCTCGGCCACCTCACGAGCATCACCGACCCCAACGGCCACACACGCAGCGCCAGGTACGACGCGTTCGACCGCATCACGCTCGCTGACCGACCCGAGCGGCGCGAGCGTCCACGAGGAATACGACGCGAACGACAACCTCACCTCTGTCACCGACCGCAACGGCCAGACGATCACGTACAGCTACGACGCCGATTCGCGCCTTGTCGCCAAGAACGTCCCCGGCGCCGGCGTCACGACGTTCACGTACGACCCGTTCGGTCGTCTCACCGCGGCCGTGAACGGCGTCGCGCAGCTCACGTTCACCCATGACGACGCCGACCGCGTGCTGACCGCGACGAGCACGCCCGCGGTGCCCAACGCGCTGCCGACGTCGACCTTCACCTATGCCTACGACGCGGCCGGCAACCTCACGTCGACCCAGGGTCCCGGCGGGAACATCGGTTACGGCTACGACGCGAACTCGCAGCTCTCGACGATCACCGATCCCGCGAGCGGTGCGTTCGCCTTCGGCTACGACGCAACCGGCCGGAGGACGTCGATGACCCGCCCCAACGGGATCGCCGACTCGCTGTCGTACAACGCGGCAGGCAACCTCACCTCGCTGCACTCGACGCTCGGCGCCTCGCTCGCCAACCAGGCCGACTACGCCTACAACCCGGCTGGCCTGCGGTCGTCACTCACGAATCTGTTGGGGACCACGACCTACACCTACGACCGCGCGTCGCAACTCACGTCCGCGACGCCTCCGGCCGGCAGCGGGCTCCCCAACGAGCAGTACACCTACGACCCTGACGGCAACCGGATCTCGAGCGCGACCTCGCCGCTCGGCTCGTTCAGCTATGACAGCGGCGACCGGCTCCTCGGCGACGCCACCACCACGTACGCGTACGACAGCGAGGGCAACCTCGTCAGCCGGACCAACAAGGCGAACGGAGCCAGGACCACCTACACGTGGACCGCCGAGCACCAGCTCGTCGGGATCGAGTACCCCGACCACAGCACGAGCACGTTGCGCTACGACCCGCTCGGCCGACGCGTCGAGATCGCCGCCGGCTCGGCGGTCAGACGGTATGCGTTCGACCAGGGGGCGATCGCCGCCGAGTACGACAGCACGAACGCCCTCGCCGCGATCTTCGTCCATCCCGGCGTCGAGAGCTTCTGCCCGCTCGAGATGGTCCGGGACGGACAGCGCTACTTCTATCTCGCCGACGGCCGGCAGAGCACGGCCGCACTCACCGACTTGAGCGGCGCGACCTCGGCGAGCTACCGCTACCAGGCTTTCGGTACCCCGCTGCAGATCGGCAGCCTCGAGAACCCGTTCGAGTACCTCTGCATCTACTTCTACGGCATCGCGGGACTGGGCTTGTCGCCGTCGGGACCCTATGACCCGGGCAGCAGCCAGTCCTTGAACGACGACCCCATCTCCTACCCGGGCCCGAACCCCTTCCCAGGACCCGGCGGCCCCGGGAACGCGTCCGGGCGGCAGCGGCTCGGGCAGCGCCGGAGGCGGCGGTCTTGGCGGCGGGGGGTCCGACGAATCCAAGGGCAAGCAGTGCGTGCCCGGGAAGAGCCCGCAGATCTACCCGAAGGGCTGGAAGGGCCTCGCGAAGGGCGCCAGCAAACTGATGCAGTACCCGAAGAGGAGTGGCCCGAAGAAGGGGGCCGGGACCGAGTACGTGGCGCTTCTGCCCACGCAGGAGACCGTGCAAACAGATCGCCGACTATCGGGTTCATCCTGCGCTGCCAGATCGCGGCCGCAGCGAATTCCCTCGGCCCGTGACCAAGGCGAGTGCCGCCGTGACCGCCCGATCCGCCGGTCAGGCGGGGGTGCGGAACAGGTAGATGCACCAGCCCAGGCTGTCGCGACCCCATCGGAGATAGGCATCGAAGTCGCGGCGGGCGCGGCTCAGCAGGTCCGGCAGATCGGGGTCGTCGGGGTGCGCGACGGCGAACCGTTCGGCGGCGCGGATCTGGAGCCCGGTGTAACGGTCCCAGTCGGCGCCGTCGCTCGGCATCGCGTAGAGCAGGGTGAGTCGCTCTTCCCGTCCGATCTCGACGTTGCCGCGAAGCGTCGAGAACGCATCGACATCGAATCCCTTCGCCTCCAGGTACTCCGGCGTCGGGGTCGCGGATCCAGTAGGGCTCCCCGACCAGGACCAGGCCGCCCGGCTTTGCGACCTCGGACAGCGCTCGCAGCGTGCCGCGATGGCCGCCCCAGATCCAGCTGGCGCCGAGACAGACGGCCAGATCCGCCTTCCCGGGCTCAGGCATGTGCGCAGCCGCATCGCCTTCGATGAACCGGATGTCCGCGCCGGGGACCCGGGCGGAGGCCCGCTCCCGGGACGACCGCGATCTCGAACGGGGAGGCATCGACACCGACGCCGGCCACCCCGTAGCGCTCGGTCAGGCGGATGAGCAGCTCGCCCTTGCCCGACGCCGCCTCCCAGACCCGCGCCCCCGGCGCCAGATCGAGCAACCCGATGATCTCGTCGAGCCGCTCGGGGCTCGTCGCGTTGCAGATCACATGATCGCCGTGAGTGATCGCGTAGTAGCGCCAGCGGTCCACGCAGACCATCGTATTCGGCCGGATCCGGCCCCGGTGGTATGATTCTTGGTCCGAGACTCGGTACTCGGACCTGTGGGGATGTGTGGTTTCGACAGGGTCTGGCTATCGGGAAACGCGAGCCGAGGATGCTGCTCAGGCCTCGTTAATCAGGCAGCAAAACGAAGTACCTGGCAACCGCCAGTCGACTCTCGCCCTCGCCGCTTAGGCGGTAAGGTGAGCGTGGAAGCTACCTCCGCCTCGCGGGTAGTGGAAGCGTCATGCAGCGAGGCTGCGATCCGGACAAGCGTCGCGTAGTCCGGAGGCAAGCCCGATCTAGGGGCACGTGACTGGATCGCCCGGCAGAGTGCCGATGCCCGTCCGGGCGATCGACGACAAACCATCGGACACGCTCGTAGTGGTTCCCGGTGAAGGGTTCTGGACGGGGAGTTCGACTCTCCCCCATCTCCACCACCGTATCTCTGCTCGCCCCGCCCTCGTGCGGAACGGGCCACCGCCCGGGCGGCGGCATGCCATCCTTTTTCGATGGTGTGGAACCGAGGACCGCGGATCCTCCTCTTGATCGCGGTCGTCATCGCTGTCGCCGTCGGCGCCTGGGCCATCATCGTGTGGTTGCCGGCCCAGCTGGTTGCCCAGGGAGGCCTGTCCGGCAAGGACCTTCTCGACGCCGAGAACGATGCGCGCGGCTCACTCATCTCGACTGTCGGCGGGCTCGTTCTTCTCGGGGGTCTCGTTTTCACGGCGCGGTCGTACCTCGCCACGCGGGAAGGCAAGGTTACCGATCGCTACACCGCGGCCGTCAACCAGCTCGGGGACGACCATCTCGTCGTCCGTCTCGGCGGCATCTACGCGCTCGAGAGGATCGCCCGCGACTCCGAACGCGACCGCAAGACCATCATCGATATCCTCGCCGCACTGGTCCGCGAGACGGCTCGCCCGCCCGCGGAGCAGCAGCCGGCGCCCGACGTGACGGCCGCGCTCGAGGTCCTGTCCCGCCTCCCGGGCGCCGATCTCGTCCGCGAGATCGATCTGCGCGGCGTGAACCTGGAGAGCCTGCGGCTCGACGGGCTGGTCCTCCCCGGCGCTGACCTCACCCGCGCCTGCTTCAAGGCGGCCCATCTGCCCGCAGCGGACCTTCGCAAAGCGATCCTGGATTTCGCCGATCTCACCGGCGCGACCATGAGCGCGGCCAAGATCGCGGACGCGCGGGGCACGCAGGCGATCTTCGCCAGCGCCACTCTCGACGGAGCCGACCTTCGAGGCGCTTCGTTCGTCGGCGCGACCTTCGAAGCGGCATCGATGGCGGCGGTCGACCTGCGTCGCGCAGACCTCGGGTCGGCCGTGCTCGACGGCGCCACGCTCACGCCGGGCGCCGACGGAAAGGCGCCACAGGCCGCGGAGGCCATCTTCACCGGTGCCACCTTCGACCGGACGACGCTCGCGGGGGTCGACCTCAGTCAGGCGATCGGCCTGACGAAGGCCCAGCAGAATGCCGCCAAGTCGGACGGCGCCACGCGCTGGCCGCCGGGGATCGGCTGATGGACTACGGATTCCTGCAGATCCAGCAGGCCGGCAAGTACCACGAACCAGTCGCCGAGTACCTGCGCCGGCTCGACCGCTCGCGTCGCGCGCTCATCGATGGTCGCCTGCGGCTCCTCGAAGCCTACGCCGAAGGCGACCATCTGCCGGACCCGCCGTTCATGGCTGCGGGCACGCACGGGCTGCACGTCATCGCGATCCAACTCGACGTCGACGAGATCCATCGCATCGTCTTCGGGGCCCGCGATGGGCGATGGGTGCTCGTTCATGCCTTCCGCGACCGAGGCGGTGCGGCGCGCCGCACCGAGTACGCCGTGGCCGAGCGTCGCTGGCTGGGTTTGGGCTCGTCGGGTTGACGAAAGTTAGCGTCGACGCTAACATGTGGCGCTGGAGGCACGGCATGACCACACAACTTCCCGTCACGCGCATCGGGCGTTCATACGATGACTTCATCGCCGAGGAAGAGGCCAGGGACCCCAAGTTTGCAGCGATCCGTGCAGAGCTTGCGCCTGCCATCGCGATCGCCAACGCCGTGGTCACCGCCCGTGCCCAACTCCAGATGAGCCAGGCGCAGCTCGCGAACCGGATGGCAACGACGAACACGGCCATCTCGCGGCTCGAGAGCGGTCGCCAGGTCCCGACGCTCGACACGCTCCAGAAGCTCTCCGACATCCTCGGCTTGACGTTCATGATCGGCCCGACCACTGTCCGGGTGACGTCGACCGATGAGGGCCTGTCCGCAGCCACCGAGATCGCGTCGTCGCTCCCGCGCCTCGTGGTCGCGCCAGATCCCCAGAACAGCGACTGGACCGTGCGCCACGACGGCGGCGTCATGCAGCGCGAGCGCACGCAGGCGAACGCGGTGAAGTACGCCCGTAATGCGCTCGAAGGGCGCGGTGGCCAACTCGAGATCCATCGTCGAAATGGCCTGCTGCGCGAGGTCGTCCAGGTCGGGAGGGCGGCCGCCGCCAGCTGACGTCGTTCGAGACGACGGGAGGATAATCAGGCCATGATCACGCTTCTTTCCTTTGGCCGCACCGGCCACCAGAGCACGCGCATCATCTTCGGGGCCGCGGCGCTCAGCTCGGTCACCCAGGAGGAGGCCGATTTCGACCCTCGAACTGGTCGGCCGCCACGGCATCAACCACATCGACACGGCAGCGAGCTACGGCGATTCGGAGCTCAGGCTCGCGCCGTGGCTCGAGCGACCACCGCGACGAGGTCTTCCTGGCCACGAAGACCGGCGAGCGCGGCCGTGACGCCGCCTACGCGCAGATCCAGAAGTCGCTCGAGCGGCTGCGCACGGACCACGTCGACCTGATCCAGCTGCACAACCTGGTCGACGAGGACGAGTGGCAGACGGCCCTCGGGCCCGGCGGCGCCCTCGAGGCCGCCGTCCAGGCACGCGACGAGGGGATGGTGCGCTTCATCGGCGTCACCGGCCACGGGGTCACGGTGGCCGCCCAGCATCTCCGCGCGCTCGAGCGCTTCCCGTTCGATTCGGTGCTTCTGCCCTACAACTATCCGATGTCGCTCAACGCCGAGTACATGGCGGACTTCGAGGCTCTGGTCGAGGTCTGCCAGCAGCGCGAGGTCGCCGTCCAGACCATCAAGGCGATCACCCGGGCGCCGTGGGGCGATCGCGAGCACACCGCCAGCACGTGGTACGAGCCACTCGAAGACCAGGAGGCCATTGACACAGCCGTCGCCTGGGTGCTCGGGCGGCCGGACTTCTTCCTGAACACCGTCGGCGACATCCACATCCTGCCCAAGGTGCTCGATGCCGCCGAGCGCTTCACCGGCGATCCGGGCGAGGCCGCGATGCGCGAGCTCGACGCCAAGTGGGGCATGGAGCCGCTCTTCGTCTGAGGCGCCGCGAGGCTTCGCAAGCGACCCCGATCGGCGTCGTCGCGCGCGTCGCTACGTGATCACCAGAGGCGAACGGATCCCGTCGACCCGGCGCGTGCGAAGCCGCGTATGTTGGGGGCATGGCCGCGGCCGAGCTCGGAAGGACGAACCCCACGCAGACCGGCTGGCTCGCTCGGCCGATCCGATCCCCGGCCGTCTTCGCCGCTGCCGGCCTCTTCCTGATCTTCATCGGGTTGATGAGCGGGCACCTCTACTCGTTCGATGGGCTTCTGTACTTTCGAGGCGCCGAAGCCCTGGTCCTGGACCGCAGCCTCGTCTTCGATCCTCCGGTGATCTGGGGCGGGCCGATCTCGCGTTCGATCATGCCGATCGGTTTCTCCCTCGTGCAGATGCCCGCGGTCCTGCTGGCCGAATCGGCCGGCTCGCTGCGGCCTCCGCCGACGACCGCCCTGTACGACCCGGCGCTGCTCTACGGAGATCCGGTCGCCACGCTGGCCTCATGGGTCAACCCGTTGCTCGTCGCCCTGACCGGCGCGCTGATCATCCATACCGCCGAGCGACTCGGCGCACCGCGACGGGCAGCCGTGCTGGTCGCCGTTGCGGTCATCTTCGGGAGCCCGCTCGTCTTCTACGCTCGGGCAGACTTCGCCCAGCCTCTCACTGCCCTTCTGCTGGTCGGCATCGTGGCGCTGGTGATCGAAGCCATCCAGGGGCGGACGATCGCGCCGGGCCTCGCGATGGGCGCGGTCGCGTTGTCGATCCTCACCCGTCCTGTCGATGGGCTCATGGTCGCCTTCGCCGCGTTTCTCGTTCTCTGCCTCCCGATCCGGGGTTGCCCACCGATACGTGACCGGCGACGCCTCGGCGTCGAGATGGTGGCCGGGGTCCTCACGGGCATCGCGGCGACCATGGCGGTCAACGCGATCCGCTTCGGCGCGCCGCTCGATTTCGGATTCCGGAACCGAACCCTCCGGCTCGCTCCCGATCGGCCTGGTCGCAGAGGTCCTCAGCCCCGGCCGCGGCATCCTCTGGTACTTCCCGCTCGTGATCCTCGCGCCGATCGGAGCCTGGACCCTGTGGCGTCGAGGTTTCCGGAACGAGACGGCCACCGTGACGCTGCTCGTCCTGACTCTACCCGCTCGTCTATGCCACGTGGCAATCGCTCGGCCAGTGGTCCTGGGGACCTCGCTATCTCGTGCCGCTGATACCCCTTCTCGGATTGCTGGCCGGGGCCGTGGACTGGCGTGCGCCTCGGCGTCCCGCGCTGCTCGTGTTCGGCGGACTCGCCTTGGCGGGCGGACTCGCCAACCTCGCGCACCTCGCGGTCGATCAGCTGCCGTTCTGGGCGGTCTACGGTGACAGCGACTTCGGGACACCCGGCTTCTGGCGGCAGTTCGAGCCCGGGGCGTTTGCGCCGATCGGATCGTGGCAGATGTACATACCCGCCGCCGGGCCGGACATCATGTGGCTGCGCCTTGCCGGATCCACCCACGGCGCGAGCCTTTTCGTCCTGATGATCCTTCTCGTGTTGGGCGTGCTGGCCCTTGCCCAGGCGTGGCGTCTGTCGAGCCCCGCTCGAATCCGTTCCGACGCAACAGCCTCTTGATCGAAGCGGCCCGAGCCCACCCGCATCGACGGCTGGATCAGTAGGCGGGCGCACCCTCGGCGGCGCCGCCGACCGTAAAGTCGACCTTCATCCCGGATTGGTAGTGGCCCGGGACGTTGCAGATGACGACGTAGTGCCCGGCAGGGAGGTCCACGGTCAGGTCTGCCGTACTGCCGACCGCGATGTCCTCCACCTCATCGACACCGGTGAGCCCGGCCGCCTCCTCGTCGACCTCGGGCGCTCCGGCCGCCAGCGGGAGCTTGTTCGCGGCGAGGTCGGTTCGCATCACCACGAACTCGTGGACCATCGTGCCGCCGTTCTTGATGTGGAATGTCACGGGTCCAGCCGGGGCGGTCGTCGCCCCCAGGTCGATCTTGAACTCCGACTCGGTGGCGTCGACGGAGGTGGCGGTCCCGCTCGCTGCGGCAGCGGCGCTCGGAGCGCTGGCGGCCGAGGCGCTTGCGGCCGCAGGGACCGTGGGCGCCGCGGAGCCACCCCCACCACTGCTGCATCCCACGATCAGGACTCCCGCCGCCGTCAGGGCGATCGCGTGACGGGCGAACGACGTCGCCAGGTGATGGTCGCGCATCAGTTCCGTTCCTTCCGGCGTGAGGATCGTGGACGCTACACTTACGCCCTTCGGCCGCCACCGGATCGCGCTCGGCGGCCGTCGATCGGGAGGCTGCCGATCCGATGACCGCGACGGACCCGCGCCCCAGGTCCGGGCGATGACCCTCACCGACGCGCGCGCCGGCCAGCCGGCGGACCCCGCGGCCCTGCTCGACGTCGACGCGCTGGTCGCGGCCTACTACGACACCCGTCCCGACCCCGCCGATCCGGCACAGCGCGTCGCGTTCGGGACCTCCGGACATCGCGGTTCGGCGTTCCGTGCCGCGTTCAACGAGGCCCACATCCTCGCCACGACCGAGGCGATCTGGCGCTACCGAGAGATGCGGGGGTACCACGGACCCCTTTTCGTGGGTCGCGACACGCATGCGCTCTCGGAGCCTGCGACGCGGACCGCGCTCGAGGTCCTGGCCGCGCACGGCGCGGACGTGCGGGTGGACGCGCGCGACGGATTCACGCCGACGCCGGCCGTCTCGCACGCGATCCTCGTCGCAAACCGCGCGGCTAGCGCGGGAGGTGCCCGGGGCGCGACCGGCGTGGCGCACAAGTCGCAGCCCGGCCTCGCCGACGGGATCGTGGTCACCCCGTCGCACAACCCGCCCGACGACGGCGGCTTCAAGTACAACCCGCCCAACGGCGGTCCGGCCGACACCGACGTCACGCGCTGGATCCAGGACGAAGCGAACCGCCTGCTCGAGGCGAGCGGATCGGACGGCATCGATGGCATCCCGCGCGTGCCCTGGGAGCGGGCGCGTGCGTCGGCGGCGCCCTACGACTTCCTCGCGACCTACGTCGAAGACCTCGGCTCCGTCATCGACATGGCGTCGATCGCCGCCTCCGGGCTGCGCATCGGCGTGGACCCGATGGGCGGAGCGTCCGTGGCCTACTGGGGAGCCATCGGCGAGCGATACGGTCTCGACCTGACCGTGACCAACGAAACGGTGGATCCGACGCTTCGGGTTCATGACCGTCGACTGGGACGGCAAGATCCGGATGGACCCGTCGTCACCCTACGCGATGGCCCGGCTCGTCGCCCTCCGCGATCGATTCGATATCGCCCTCGGCAACGACACCGACGCCGACCGGCACGGCGTCGTGACCCCGGGTGCCGGCCTGTTGAACCCGAACCACTTCCTGTCGGCGGCCATCGGCTATCCTGTTCGGCGGCGGGACGGTCGTGGGGAGCCGGCGTCGGCGTCGGCAAGACGCTCGTGTCATCGAGCATGATCGACCGCGTCGTCGCCGAGCTCGGCCGGCGCCTCGTCGAGGTCCCGGTCGGTTTCAAGTGGTTCGTCGACGGGCTCGTCGACGGCTCGATCGGGTTCGGTGGCGAGGAGAGCGCAGGGGCGTCGTTCCTGCGCCGGGACGGTTCCGTGTGGACGACCGACAAGGACGGCATCATCGCGTGCCTGCTCGCCTGCGAGATGACCGCTCGGAGCGGTCGCGACCCGGGCGCGGCGTACGGCGAGCTGACCGAGCGGTTCGGGAGCCCGGTCTACCGCCGCATCGACGCGCCCGCGACGCCGGCCGAGAAGGCGGTGCTCGGACGGTTGTCGGCCGACGCCGTCAGGGCGACCTCGCTGGCCGGCGACCCGATCACGGCCATCCTGACGGCCGCGCCCGGCAACGGCGCGGCCATCGGCGGCCTCAAGGTGACGACCGATGTCGGCTGGTTCGCCGCCCGGCCGTCAGGCACCGAGAACGTCTACAAGATCTACGCCGAGAGCTTCCGCGACGAGGCGCACCTGGACCGCCTCATCGCCGAGGCCCAGAGCCTGGTGAGCGAGGTGCTGCGAACGGCGTCCTGAGGGCGCGTCCTGAGGGCGCGTCCGAGTCGCGTCCAGGAGCCGCGTCCCGAGGAGCCGCGCCCGAGGAGCCGCGTCCCGAGGAGTCGTCAGCCCGCCGGCGTCATCTCCGGTTCGGCGCCGGCGACCGGGGCGGGCTGGTCGAGAGCCTCCACGGGCTTGGCCTTCGCCGCGGCCGCCGCATCGATCGCGGCCTCCTGGGTGCGCAGCCAGTCCTCCTGGCCCTCGTCGAGCTCGGACAGCACCTGGAAACCGCCGAAGACGACGGTTCCGGTGATGGTCAGCGTCGGCGCCCCATCGATCTGGCCCAGGGCGGGCCGCGAGTCCTGCGTCCCTCCGACACCCGTGACGTGGGTCACGACCTTCCAGGTCGGCGGCACGAGGATCTGGCCGCCACCGAAGATCGCTTTCACGTTGAGCGTGGCGCCTTCCGGCGCCAGGGTGGCGTCCCGGAGATCCACCGCGCCGCCGCCGTACCAGCACTCGATGGTGCCGCCGCGGAAGTTGGTCGCCGTGCTCCGGTAGGCCAGAGGGCCGAAGATGCTCGCGAGCGTGATCTCGTCGTCTGCGGGATCCGTCGTCGGCACGATCCGCTGCTTTGCTGACATGGCTCCGGCGGCACCGACCGCCATCACGCCGGCCATCCCGACGACTGCCAGTCCGACTATCCGACCGATGAATCCCATGGCGATACCTCCTCGATGCGTGCCGGCGTCCGTCGACCGCGGATTTTGAAGTCTAGCCGCGCGCTCGAGATCGGGGATGGGTCGTTGGGGGTCGATCGGCGGGAAGGACGGCAGGCAGGGTTGGTGCGGTCACGGCGGGGCGGCCGGCGGCGGATGCGGCGGCTGCGGGCGGCCGGGGGGCGGCCCGCTCGGGCGTCCTCGGGGCAGCGCATGGCCCTCGTGGCGCAGCTGCTCCGACGGCCGGACCCGTCGCAGCGGCCGGCCGTCGGCGGCACGCCCGATCGCTACGTGTTCATCGGCGGCGCTTCGACGCCGACAACGGGGAGCGTCGGTGCTCTGGGGGCGACATACCGGTCCCCGATGCCCCGTTGTCGGCGCAGCCGCTCATGTTGCGCGCGTCTACGACGACAATGAAGGGTGAGCGCGCGCTTCCCGAGTCGTAGCGGCCGACCAAATCCGGCGGATGAACATGTGGCGTGCACGCGCGGCGAAAGCGTGCGCTCGACGGGCAAGGGTCGCGCCGACGGGCAAGGGTCGCGCCCGACGGGCAAGGGTCGCGCCCGACGGGCAAGGGTCGCGCCCGACGGGCAAGGGTCGCGCCCGACGGGCAAGGGTCGCGCCCGACGGGCAAGGGTGCGCCCGACGCACCTCGCGGACTCGCGGGCGCCTCGGTTCGATCCGGAGTCTGGCAGACAACGGCCGCCTCGCGCCTACCTGGGCAGCGGCAGCAGATGCTCCGGCTCGAACGCCAGGAGGTCGTGGCACTTCGTCCGGTCGAACGGGACCTCGCGGCCGACCAGCGGGCGTCGCAGCGGCGTCGACGGGTGATAGCGGGCCATGAGCTCGCCACTCGGGAGGCCGGAGTAGGTGTCGGGTGCCATCACGTTGATGACATGGCAGCCGGGGATGTCGCGTTCGACGGCGAGCGCAAAGGCCCGCGCCGCGTCTCGAACGTCGAGGTATGCCCACAGCTCGCGAGCGAGGAAGGATGGATCCGCCTCCGCCCGCTTCATCCGGTCGAGGTGGGCGTCCATCGGGGCCGTGTTCGAGATGCGGAGCGCGACGACCTGGTAGCCGTGGCGGCGATGCATCAGCGCGGCCGTCGCCTCATCGACTTCCTTCGAGAGCGCGTACGGATCTGTCCCGATGTTCGGGTGCGCTTCGTCGACCGGCGCGTACAGCGGGGCCAGGCCCTCGGCGCCGTAGGGGAGGCCGAGCAGCGAGATGCTGGACGCGAGCGAGACCCGCTTGACCCCGGCGCTGCCGGCCGCCTCGAGCGCCACGAACGTGGCTTCGACGTTCGTCCCGAACACCTCGAGGGGCGTGCCGTGCAACGGGGACGGCAACGCCGCGAGGTGGATGAGTGCGTCGGGTCGGGCTGCCTCCATGAGTGACGCCATGAAGCCCGGATCGCGGACATCGCCCTGCGACCAGTGGGCGCCGGTGCCGACCACTTCCGCCACCTCGGTCGATGGGGCCACCCTGTCCAGGGCGTGGACCTCGTGACCGTGGGCGAGCAGGTCCGCGACGACATAGCGTCCGATCGAGCCGCCGGCTCCGGTCACGACGATCCGCATCAGTCGATCCCTCCGATGGCAAGGGCCTCCAGCAGGCCCTGCATGTAGCCGATGGCGTGGGCGCGGGCGCGATGGCCGTAGGGAGTGTCGCCGTCCATGTGCGGGACGTGATCGTCGAGCAGGAACCCGTCGAAGCCGACGTCGATGAGGCGGCGGAGGACCCCTGCCGGCCCGTAGCTGCCCTCGCCGATGAACGCCTCCCGGAAACGCGGCACCGTGCCGACGACCTGGCGGAAGTGGACGTAGAAGATCCGCCCGGGAGGTCCGAGCAGATCGATGGCCCGGTCGACCGCATCCGGCCCGCCGACCATCTCGGAGACCGTGCCGAGACAGAGGTCCATCCCCCATGCGGGGCTGCCACCGCTGCGCTCCATCGCCCAGGCAAGCGCCTCGGGGCTGTCGAACAGCCGCGCGACGCCGCCGATCGCGGTCACCGGAGGGTCGTCGGGATGCAGGGCGAGCCGGACGCCGGCCGCCTCGGCGACGGGCAGGGCGGCGTCGAGGAACCGGCCGTAGTTGAGGCGCATCTGCTCGAGGCCCACTGTCTCGGTCGGCGGCGCCTGGGGGTAGTCCACCTTGTTGCCGCCGGGCACGAGGTCCTCGTCGAACGACGACACGAGGGCGCCGCCGCGACCGCGCGTTTCGAGCGAGGTCCGCCAGACGAAGGTGGGCATGAAGTGGTGGCCGAGGAACGGGATGCCGGTCGCCCCGACGTTACGGATCGTCGTGCAGTAGCGCTCGAGCTGGTCCTCCCAGCCGGGCTTGCCGAGCATGACCTTGTCATAGAACGCGATCGGCACGTTCTCGAGAGCCTCGAGCGTCAGCCCCTCGGCAGCGATCCCGTCCCGCAGACGGACGAGGTCGGCCTCATGCCACAGCCCGTCGTCGCCCGGGATGGCCGGCGTGTTGAGCTGGATCGTGGTCAGGCCCAGCTGGCGGGCGAATGCGGCGTCGTCGGCGGAGAGCTGCTGGAGCTGCCCGAGGCCGATGCGGATGGTCACGGTCGGGTCGAGCGGTCAGTGGGCCGTGCCGGCTGTGTCGGCGGTGTCGGCAGTGCTGCCGGCGGTGTCTGTCATGCCGATGCGCGCCGCGATGGCGTCGCCGACCTCGCGCGTGCTCGCGGTGCCGCCCAGGTCCTTCGTCCGCGGACCGTCCCTGGCCACCGCCCGGAGAGCGTCCATCACGAGGCGGGCGGCCTCCGGCTCGCCGATGTGGTCGAGCAGCATGGAGCCTGCCCAGACCGTCGCCATCGGGTTGGCCGTGCCCTGGCCGGCCCGCCGCGGCGCAGACCCGTGGACCGGCTCGAACAGGCTCGGGTAGACGCGCTCCGGATTGAGGTTGGCCGATGCCGGCAGGCCGAGCGAGCCCTGGAGAGCGCCGCCGATGTCTGTGAGGATGTCGCCGAACAGGTTGCTCGCCACGATCACGTCGAGCGTGTCGGGCGCGGTGATCATCCGCGCGGCGAGCGCGTCAACGTGGTAGGTCGTGACCGTGACCTCGGGGTAGTCGCGCGCGACCTCGTCGACGACCTCGTCCCAGAAGACCGCGGTGTAGTTCAGCGCGTTCGACTTGGTGGCGCTGGCGAGCGTCTTCTTGCGCTCCATCGCTCGATCGAAGGCGTAGCGCACGACGCGCTCGACACCGCGCCGGGTGAAGAGCGAGGTCTGGAGGGCCGTCTCCTCGGGCCGGCCCTGGTGGAACCGCCCACCGAGTCCGACGTACTCACCCTCGGTGTTCTCGCGGATGCACAGGATGTCGACGTCGGCCGGGCCTCGGTCGCGGAGCGGTCCGGGGATGCCCTCGAGGAGCTGCGCCGGACGGAGATTGATGTACAGGTCGAAGCCCTGGCGGATCGGGAGGAGCAGACCCCACAGCGAGATGTGGTCGGCGACCCCGGGGAAACCGACGGCGCCGAGATAGACCGCATCCGAGTCGCGGAGCTGGTCGACGCCGTCCGGCGGCATCATCGCGCCGTGCTCGAGGTACCACTGGCATGACCAGGGGAAGTCGCGGGTCGCGATGTCGAACCGACCGGTCACCTCGCCCGCTCGACGGAGGGCCTTGAGGCCCTCCGGGATCACCTCGGTGCCGACCCCGTCGCCCGGGATCACGGCCAGCTGGTACGTCGTCATCGGATTCCTCTCGGTCGGGTGGATCGGGTCGATCTGGTCGGTCGTCTCAGTCGCAGCGGAAGACTTCGCGCGTCCGTCGAGGTCCCTCGCTCGCGGTCCGCTCGTCTAGGTGGTCCGCCAGCCCGCCGAGCCACGCCTGGTAGGGGGACGATGCGGAGAGCGCCGACTCCGTCGCGTCGATGTCGTCGGATTCGCGGTAGGTCCAGGCGTCGCCGTCCTCCACCCAGGTCCATTGACGCCGGATGCCGGCCTGACGCAGCGCATCGACGACGTCGGCGGGCATCGCGCGGTGGGCCGCCGCAACGGCGTCGGTCGCGTCCGGACCCGGACGGAGGCCGGTCCGGTAGGTCATCTGGGCGTGTCCCGGGTCGGCTTCCGCGTCGAGTGCGAAGACCTCCATCGGCTTTCCGGGGCCTCCGCGGACCCGCTCATCGAAGAGTGGGGTCATCGTGTCCGCCCATTCCTTGTGGACCGGATTCGTCATGTCGAGCGTTTCGCCCCTGGTTGGATCATCAGCCTCGCGAGTCAGCAGCAGGTCCGTGCCATCGAGCCAGATGGTGTACCTGCGGATCCCGGCAGCCCGGATGAGGTCGTACAGCTCCGGGAACGGATGCAGATGCCACTGCGCGTAGGTCTCGATACCGGCGGGATCGGGCTTGAGCCAGAGCCGGAAGGCGTTGCGGGGCATGGGTCAGTCGAGCCTGAAGATCTCGGGAAGGTCGACGAGACCCTCGGTCGCGACCTCCTCCGCGAAGAGCGGCGCCATGGCCGCGCCCCATCGTTTGGTCACCTCGGCGGCAGCCTGGAATGCCTTCGTCGCGGCGGGGTCGTCGCACTCGTAGTAGCCGAAGACGCGGTCCTCGAACCGGTAGATCGAGTAATTGCGGACGCCCGATTCGCTGATCATCGCGCGCATCTCCGGCCAGACGTTCGCATGGGCTTCGACATACTCGTCGATCTTGTCGGGGCGGAGCCGGCCGGTCCAGGCGACACGGGCCATGGGATGACCTCCTCTACCTTGCTAGCCTATTAGCGTGCTACCACGCTGCGATGTTCGGTCGGCTTGGGGTGCGGGTGGAAACGGTACCATCCGGCACTCGGCGTCGTGGGTCGAAAGCGGCGCCAGGCTCACCCCGCTCGAGGTCGCCGACGGGCCGTGAGCCGGGCACGCGCCTCGTCGAATGGCCGGACCAGATGGGCGAGATGGTCGGCTTCGCCATGGGGGTGGCCACCGCCCCCGAGGCGCCGGATCGGAGCCATCGTCTCGACGTAGGCTCGGGCGGCATCGACCCGCGTCAACAGGTACTCGAGCAGATCGTCGTCGGTCGTCCTGTCCGCGAAGTCGCTGCTGCGAAGGTAGATCGGCGACGTGTGGGCGAAGACACCGCGTTCGAAGGAGCACAGCGTTCGCCGGGCGTCGAAGTAGCCCGGACCGCCGGCCCGCAGCGCGATCCACGAATCGGACGGCACCCGGATCCGCTCCCGGATCTCGAGGCGGCGAGTGCCCGCGGGTTCCGTCGCCTCGGCCACGACCTTGCCGCCCACGACCACCTGGAGCGATTCGAACGGCGCCGCCGACTCGGCAGAAGCGACGACCTCGACGGTTCCGCCGCCCGCTGCCATCGCGATCGTGTCGCCGATCACCGAGCCGTCCGCCTCGAGACGCAGGATCGGGCCGGCCGACAGATACGTGCGGCCTGCTCGCACGGCGGCCCTCCAGGCGTCGTAGGTGAACGCCTCGCCATCCGCCAGGCGAGCGTACGTCCGGTAGATCCCGACCGGAACCTCGTTGGTCATCTTGTCGGTGCCGCCGACCAATGGAAGGCGATACCCCGCGTTGAGGTAGCGGTAGTACTCCCGATGGAAGTATTCGCCGAGCCAGATCATCTCGACCGCATCGACCCGCTCGGTGGCGATCAAGGCAGCGGCCTCGCCGTTCGGGAGGGCGAAGTGAGGCAGGGTGACGAGAGCGCCCTTTCGATGACCCTCGTCCGCCCAGTGCGACAGCGTGGTCTCGAGCGACCCCCCGATCTCCGCCTCGCTCGGCCCATCGCTGCTCCAGGGCATGACGGGTTCGCGCAGGCCGAGCAGGCCCATGTGGCCGAGCACGTGCTGGCGATTCTCCTGGCCGACATGGACGATCGTCTCCGAGCCGTCTCGCACTGACGGCACGCCCGTGAAGTCCTCCGTGTTGGTGAACAGGTGGCCCCACTGTGCCTGGAGGAGGTTGACGACATGGAGGTCCTCGGCCGCCGCCTCGGCATGGCCCCCGTCGACCGACAGGAAATGGACGTGCGTGTCGCCGCTGACCCAGCCCCGGGCGCGCTCGTCGGCCCAGCGCCTGAGGGTCAGGACCATCTCCCGCTGGCCGGGTTCGATCCGGACCGTCGTCCGGAAGGGCTCGTATTCGAAGCCACGAACCACCTCGACGAGGACGTCGCCTTCCGGCAGCCAACCCTGGCACCGCCCGTCGATGACGGCGTATGGGACCGCCCCGAGCCGGATGTCGCCGCCGACGTCGATGTGCCATGACGGCAGGTCGTCGTTGACGTGGCCGTGATGTCCGTGCGGCTGCCAGGGGATCCCGGCAGTCGACCGGAAGTGGATCCTGCACGGGACCGGGCGGCCCGTCGCCTCGTCGACCACGGTCGTGTGGACCCACTGCCGGGTCCGGTCTACCCATTCGATCCTGACCCGACCGGGATCCTCGGCGACCCCGTCATCGATGACGTCGCCCCACCGGACCGCCCCGAGCACCTGGTCGCCACGCCGGATCTCGACAGTCGCCGATGGCGTGGCGGCGATCTCCGCTGAGGCGTGACTGCCGGGCGCGCCGATCTGTCCCGCCGTGACGGGCGGCTGGCCCCAGCCGCGCACCGGTTCGGAGAGGAAGGCCTCGACCGATCCGGGCTGGGTCGGCCACACGAACGTCGCCACTCCCCGATCGACGTGGACCTCGAGGGGCGGCAGCGTGCGACCAGCGGCCGCGCCCTCGCCGGCGCCCGCGCCGCCCGCACCGTCGAGCAGCGTGATCGTCACCGGTTCGCGGCCGGTGGTGACGAACGGGTCCTCGGCGAGATCGCCGATCGTCACGCCGGCGACCACGAACGCAGGCCCGGTCGGCCGGATGGTGAGCCCGGTGGCGAGACGATCATCCGGCGCCCGCCATGCCCACAGCCGGTAGCCGTCCGCGGCGCCCTGCTCGACCTCCGTCATCCGCCGCCCGGCGGCCTCCCACGGACCGGACAGCCGCTGCGCGAGCTTGTCGGGGACATCCGGGCGCGCGAGGAACGAGGTCGTGCTGACCCGCCAGGCCGCCGGGCCGGAACCGCCGAGATCCGGCCTCGGAAGGGCGCCGATCTCGAACAGCTCGCGGATCGCGACGCTGACGCTGCCGCCATCGTCGAGGCCGATCTCATAGTCGGCGACGGCGACTCCGATCGGGCCGCCGGCCATGACGTCCGAGTCGAGGAGCAGGTGGGCGACGACGATGGTCCTGGCCGGCCACGGGAACGTGAGATGGAGTGGCCCGGGCAGCCCGCCGGGTCCGAGGCGGACGAAGGGTCGTTGTTCGTCCGCCCGTCCCGAACCGATGCGGAAAGGCAGTCCTCGGAGAGTCACCTGCCCGACCGGCGGCCGGATGGGCGAGGCGAATGCCTCGTACCCCACGTTGGCGTGCTCCGAGAGCTCGATCGGCTGGTATCCCGGCATCGTGGCCCCCTTTCGCTAGCCTCGGCGGCCCCGGTCCCAGCCCCGCACGGCCGACCGGCGCGCCACTGACCCGAGGTCGAGATCGGACCTCATCCGGCGCCTTCCCATGCCAGCCAGGCGGCGGGGTTCGCGCGCACGAGCCCGTCGGCCGCTTCGGGCGTGTGGCCACGCGCGACGACCATCGGGACGACGTCCCGCAGCAGATGGTCGTATCCGTGGCCACCGAATGCCGTCAGCCGGTGCTTCTGGCAGATGTCCTGCGCGAACAGCAGGTGATCGCCGAAGCCCGCCGCGATGACCGCCTCGGCGAGGGCCAGGCGACCGCCGTCGTTGGGCATGAAGACGGAAGTGTTCAAGGCATAGAACGCGGTCTCGAGCCCAAAGCAGTCGAGGCTCATCCAGATCCCGCGCCGCGCCAGCGCGACGAGCTGGTCGGGTCCGCTGACGGTCCGCTCGAGATGGCAGATCGTGGTGCGGGCCAGGTCGGCACCCACGTCGTCGAGCTCGGCGAGGATCTCGTCGGGCGCGCCGGGATCTCGGCCCGGGTGGACCATGAGCGGCGCCCCGCTCACCCGCTGCGCCAGGCCCGCGGCGCGCAGGACACGGCGTTCGCGGGGCGTCAGCGGCCACGAGCAGCCGATCTCCCCGATCATCCCGGAACGGATGCGCTCGGAACCGAGCCCGTCGGCGAGGTCGCCCACGATCGCATCGACGATGGCCGCCTCCGACGCGCCCTCGATCCAGTCGGGATGTGAACCGTGGACGTAGTACCCCGAGCCCATGACGATGTGGACGCCGGTCGCACGCGAGATGCGAGCCAGGGCTTCGGGGTCGCGCCCGAAGCCGTCTGTCGTCGGGTCGGCGATGGCGCCGCCACCGACCGCGGCGAACCGGGCGAGCTCGGCGATCGCGGTCGCCTCATCGGTCAATCGCAGGTTGTCGCGGACGCTCACCCACTGCTCCCGCACCCACCAGCGCGTCTCGAGCGACACGGTGGCGTCGGCGAAGGCCCGGCCTTCGTCGGTCTCGACCGGTCGGAACGCGACATGGTCGAGGATGCAGAGGAGGTGCTCGTGGATGCTCGTCGGCCCGAGCGCCGAGGGTTCGACCGGCCCGAGAACCGTCTGGACCCGCGCGGTCATGCCGCGGCCCCGACCGGCTGGGTCGACGGCGCGGGCCCGCGATCCAGCGCGAGCAGCACGTACCCCACGAAGCCGATCGCCGCCGCCAACGCGAGCGCGACCGGCAGCCCCGCCACCGCGCCGAGGGCCGCGCCCAGCAACGGCCCGCCCAGCCCCGCGACGTGGCCGAGGTTCGCCTCGACCGCGACGAACGTCGGGCTGTACGCGACCGGGACCCGCCGCATCAGCTCGTCGAACAACACGAGCTGCAGTCCCGCCTGGAACAGCGACGCCGCCGCGGTGATGACCAGGACCACCCCGAACTCACGACTCACCGCCAGCGCGGCCGGATAGACCGCGACGCCCGCTCCGCATGTGAGCAGGATGACGCGACCGCCGCGTCGCCGCCAGAGCCGTGTCCACAGGAGGTAGCCGGCCAGCAGGGCGAAGGACTGCACGGTCGCGATCGTACCGACCTGGCCGTCGGTCACGCCGAGCGTCGTGACGTAGAACAGCGGGATCAGGGGAAGGGTCATGCGCGCTCCCACGATGAACGGCAGCTGCCGGGCGATGAACGACACGAACGCGGGCTGGCTGCGAATGAGGTTAGCGAAGTCAGAGGCTCGTTCCCTCGGCGGACGCTCGGCCGGGGCCGGCGGAGGCAGCGGCCGGTCGGGCATCCTGAGCCGCTCCATGAACAGGAAGCTGATCGGGCCGGCAAGCGACAGGACGATCAGCACGACCTGGTAGTTGAGCGGGAATGACAGGAGATCGAGGACCCGGCCGCAGACCGCCACGGTGATCGCCGTCGTGAGCACGGCCAGCGCCCAGCGCCGGCTGAGAAGCTCGAAACGGCCGCCCGGCCCAGCGATGATCGACATCACGACGTTGAACGCGATCGGGATGATCAGCTGCGGCACCGCCAAGACGGTCCAGACCACGAGGGACAGCGGGACGATGGCGGCCGGGGGGACGAAGAAGGGGAACAGGCCGATGACGCCGTACGTGAAGGCCGCCAGCATCCGGTTGACCCCAAGCCAGCGCGGGATCGAGCCCCGCCGCAGGAGGAACTGCCCCAGCGGGATCGCGAGCACGAGCCCGAAGATCGACGGGATGGCGTTGAACAGGCCCAGCTGGAACGGCGTCGCTCCAAAGCGCGCCAGGAAGACCCCGAGGAACGGCGCAGCAGCCGACGTGAACCCGACCGCGATCGCGTCGCGCTGCACGATCCGGTAGTTGTGCAGCCGCCGGCCTCCGACGCCCGGCGGAGCGACCGACCAGCGCGGCACCCGACGCAACCCGGCGCCGAGCGACGGTGCGTTCACCCGCCTTCGCGTTTCTGCCAGCCTTCGACGAACAGCTGGAGACGGGCCCCCGTGTGCGGATGACGCGCACACGCGTCGTGGTCGAGCCGGAGGCCGAGCCCGGGCCTCTCGGGGACGGCGAAGCAGCCATCGGCCGGGTCGACCGCCGGCGCGACGTCCACCAGTTCGCTCACCCAGGCGTCGGCGAAGTCGTTGAAGTGTTCGACGATGTCCACGTTTCGCGTCGCGACCGCGAAGTGGACGTTCGCCGCGGTCGCGACCGGACCGCCGACGTTGTGCGGCGCCAGCGTCAGGTAGTGGGCCTCCGTCCAGCCGGCCAGTCGGCGCATCCCGGTGAAGCCACCGAAGTGGGTCAGGTCGGCCTGGATGATGTCGACGTCGCCGCCCTCGACGAACGGCACGGCGTCCCAGATCGTGTGGATGCGCTCGCCGGTGGCGATCGACGTGTTCGTGGCACGTCGCACGCGCGCGAGGGCGGCCGCATTCTCGGGCGGAACGGGCTCCTCGATCCAGCGCGGGGCGAATTGCTCGATCGCGGCCGCGACCTGGGCGGCGGTGTCGGGCGAGAAGCGGCCGTGCATCTCGATCATCAGGTCGACGTCGGGACCGACGGCCTCGCGCACCCCGGCGACGACCGCGACCGCCCGGCGAAGCTCGGCGGCCGACAGGCGAACGCTGGCCGCGCTGAAGGGATCGAGCTTCATCGCCCGGTAGCCGCGCGCGACGACCCCCTCCGCGAGCGATGCGATGCGGTCGGGCTCGTAATCGGCCTGGTACCAGCCGTTGGCGTAGGCGGGCACCCGCTCCCGGAACCGGCCACCGAGAAGCTGCCAGACGGGCACCCCGAGGTGCTGGCCGATCAGGTCCCACGACGCGAGGTCGAAGGCCGCCAGGGCCGACTGGCCGTGCTCGCTCGGGCGCCCGTACTCGAGCCGCTCGATGGCCCAGGCGAGCCGTTCGACGTCGAACGGGTCGGCCCCGATGACGTAGCGGCCGGCGAGCTCGCCGACGACCGCGACGAACGAATCTGTCTTGTTGAGCGGCCGGACCTCGCCGACCCCGACCAGCCCCGTGTCGGTCTCGAGCTCGACGAAGACGAGGTCGCGCCACGGCGTGCCGACGACGGTGGTCCGGACGTCGGTGACGCGCATCGCGGTGTCAGCCCTTGAACGAGACGGCCGCCGGCCCGGTCACACCCGGCCGCAGCAGGAAGAGTCGTCCGGCGAACGGCTGGGCCGCGATCTCCTCGGCGGACAGGCCCAGCGACGAGGTCGTGATGTAGAGCTCATCGAGCCCGGCCCCACCGAAAGCGCAGCTCGTGACCTGTGTGCATGGCAGCGAGACGACGGTGTCGAGCCGGCCATCCGGCGCGTAGCGGTGGACCGCCGATCCACCCCACAGCGCCACCCAGAGGCAGCCCTCGTCGTCGATGGTCATGCCGTCCGGGCCGCCGGCGGCTTCGGGGATCTCGACCCACGATCGGCGACCGCTGATGGCGCCGGTCGCCGGGTCCGCGTCGAAGGCGTCGACCCGGCCGGTCGGCGTGTCGATGTAGAACATGGTCGTTCCGTCCGGCGTCCAGGCGAGGCCGTTCGAGATCGTGACCGCCGGCACGACCTCGTGGACCGTCAGGTCACGATCGAGCCGGTAGAGCGCACCCGCCCCGGGTCGCGCATCGTAGGCCATGGAACCCGCCCACAGCCGACCCTGCGGGTCGCACTTGCCGTCATTCATCCGGATGGGGCCCTCGCCGTCCGGCTGGGGGATCGCGTACAACCCGCGCCTTTCCCCGCCGGGCTCCTCGAGCCACAGGCCGTCGCCGAGGGCCAGCGCCAGTCCGCCGCGGGAACGCGGCACGGCGACGCACACCGGCTGGTCGTAGTCGGTGACCTCGTCGGAGCCGTCACTCCGGGTCCGATGGAGCCCGCCTGCGAGCATGTCGACCCACAGGAGATGACCGGCGCGCTCGTCCCAGGCGGGGCCCTCGCCATGTTCGCCGCGCACGTCGGCGACCGGATCGGCCCGCAACTGCCTGACGGCCATGGGTTCCTCCCTCGCACGCCGGCCGGGCTGGTGTCGTTTCCGGCGCCCGAGGTCAGGATACCAAGCGTTACCGGAAGGGGATGAGCACGTTGCGGCCGAGGTGGGTCCCGCCGTCCACATCGATCGCGAGACCGGTCAGGAAGCTGGCCTCCTCGGAGATCAGGAACATGACGGCGTCGGCCACGTTGGTCTCGGTCGCGTTCCGACCAAGCGGGACTCCACGTGCCCTCGCCGCGAGGATCTCATCGGGGGGCTTGCCGAGGTCTGCCGTCTGTCGGGCGAGGATGGACCTGCCCATGCCGGTGGACGGGATGCCGATCGGGCAGACGGCGTTCGCCGTCCCGCCCCACTCGGAGATCTCGGCGGCGACCGATTCCAGGAGGCCGATCAGGCCGAACTTGGAGGCGCAATACGCCGGGGCGCCGGCAAACCCTCGGCGGCCGGCATCCGAAGAGATCCCGACGATGCGGGCGCGGCCGCTGGCGCGCAGGGCCTCGGCGGCCGCCTGGACGGCAAGGAAAGCGCCCTTCAGGTTGACGTCGAGGGTGAGGTCCCAGTCCGCCTCGGTCGCCTCGAGGATCGATCCGCCCCGAATGACTCCAGCCGCCAGCACGACCGTATCGAGGGCCCCGAACTGCCCCACGCAGCGAGTGACTGCGTCGACCATCGCTTCGGGTGAGCGGACGTCCGCCTCGATCGCAAGGACATCATCGCCAAGCTCGCTCCGGGCGGCGTCGAGCGCGGGACGGGCGACGTCGACGATCGCGACCCTCATGCCGGCGGACAGCGCCTGGCGCGTGATCGCCAGACCCAGCCCGGCCGCCCCACCGGTCACGAGCGCCACGCGCCCCGGCGCGATCGTCATCGCCGCCTCCCATGCTCACGGCTTCCAGGACGCCACCGGCGGACGACGCCTGTCGGGCGATTCTACGCACGACCTCCGGCAATGACACCGGCTCCGGACCGTTCGATCCGGACCGCATGCTCTGATACATTGCGGCCGCGGGCTGGAAGCGATCCCATCGGAGGACAGATCGATGCTCATCGAAGATGTCCAGATCGACCTCGTCGCAGCCGGGGGCGGGTTCAAGGGCGGCACCAACTGCCTCGTCCGCATCCGAGCCGATGACGGCATCGTCGGCTCTGGGCAATCCGGGACGTGGGCCTATCCGGAGGGGGTGGCGTCGCTCCTCGAGGCGTTTCGGACCTACCTCGTCGGCCAGGACCCGCTGCGCATCGAGCACCACTGGCAGCACCTGTACCGGATGGGTCCCTTCCGCGGCAACATCCTCCACGGCGCGGTCAGCGCGGTCGACATCGCACTGTGGGACATCAAAGGGAAGCATTACGGCGCCCCGGTGTGGGATCTGCTCGGTGGTCGATGTCGCGACAAGGTCCGCCTCCATCTCCTGGTGCTGGGCGATGAGCACGATCCCGCATTCGTCGCCGAATTCGTGGGCGACGGCGTCGCGCAGGGCTTCACCGCGATCAAGTTCGATCCATTGCCGCGCTCGTGCGGCGACGTCCCGCTCCCACAGCTCGTCCGGATCATCCGTGACGTGGTGGCCGCGGCGCGCGAGGCCGCCGGTCCGGAGACGGACCTCCTGCTCGAATTCGGTCGCAAGCTGAACCCGCTCCAGGCACCGACCGTCCTCGACGCGATCGCCGAGTTCCACCCCCTGTTCGTCGAGGACCCCACCCAGATCGATTCCATCCAGACCCTCGGGCTCGTCGCGAGCGGAACGCACGTGCCCATCGCCAACGGCGAGCGCCTGACCTCCATCTGGGAGTTCCGCGAGCTCCTCGAACGGGGCGGCCCGCAGTACGTCCGGCCCGACCTCGGGATGGGCGGCGGGATCACTCACTGCAAGAAGATCGCGGCCGTTGCCGAGTCTCACAGCTCCGCGGTGGTGAGCCACAACTGGCTCGGCCCGCTCCTCACCGCGGCCGCCATCCACCTGGACGTCAGCATCCCCAACTTCGTGGTCCAGGAGTACTCGGTCGACGACGAGACGGCACCCGAGAACCGTGTCTTCCGGAGCACGCTCCAGCGTGATGGCGGCTACATGCGCATCCCGGAATTGCCGGGCATCGGCGTCGACATCGTCCCGGAAGCGCTCGCCGAGTTCCCGCCCGTCCACCTCGACTGGGGCGCCACCATCGACCGCCACCGGCGCTCGGACGGTTCCGTCCACGCAGCGTTCTAGACGGCTTCGGGCGCCATCCGGGCCATGCCCCTCTACCTGACGGAGGCCGATGTCGACGGGTTGATCGACATGCCGGCCGCCATCGACACCCTCGAGGAGGCATTCGCCGCGAAGGCGACCGGCGATGCCCTGAACCGGCCACGCCTCCGCCTGCCGCTCGTGGACGGCAACTACAACGTCATGGCCGCGAGCTGGATGTCCCGAGGCGTCGTCGGCCAGAAGTCGTTCACCGCGGGGCCGGCCGGCGTTTCCCTCGACATCGTCCTGTACGACACAAATGGAGCGGGGCTGCTGGCCATCATCGAGGGCAGGCGGCTGACCGCCCTGCGGACCGGCGCCGCGAGTGGCGTCGCAGCGAAATACCTGGCGCGGCAGGGCGGCGAGGTCGCCTTGATCGGGACCGGGATCCAGGCAGCCACACAGCTCGAAGCGGTGGTCCTGGCGACCGGGTCCACCAGCGCGCGGGTCCACAGCCGGTCCGAGGAACACCGGTCCGCGTTCGCCGGCCGGATGTCCGGGAGCCTTGGCATCGCGGTGACGCCGGTCGACAGCGTCGAGGCGTGCATCTCGGGCGCCGCGATCATCGTCACCGTCACGAACGCGGTCGAGCCCCTGCTTCGTGGCGCCTGGCTCGAGCCAGGGGTCCATGTCGTCGCGGCCGGCAGCAACAGCTGGGTCCGCGCGGAGCTCGACCTCGACGCGGTGCGCCGATGCGATCGGATCGTCGTCGACGACATCGAGCAGGCGAAGACCGAATGCGGCGATTTGATGCGGGCTGTCGAGGCGGGGCGCCTGAGCTGGACGGCTGTCATCGAGCTCGCCGACATCGTCGCCGGGCGCCTGGCGGGGCGGCAGTCGGACGACGAGATCACTCTGTTCGAGAGCCAGGGGATCGCCATCGAGGATGTCGCCCTCGCCGAGGGGGTCTACCGGCGGGCTCTCGAACGCGGCGTCGGCGTCCGCGTGCCGTGACTCTGGGTGACCGGCGCGCCGAGGATATCGATGGTTATCAGCTGATCCTGGTGGAGGCAGGGTTGGAGCCGACCGACGAGCATCGACTGCTTCATGTCAACGCCGAACGTTCGTATCGGATCTGACTCCATGGCAACCGACGATCACGCAGCGGGAGCCGATCGGATGCCGTTCGTCGGGCGTCCCGGACCGGTGGAGGAGGCACTCGGCGAACTCCGCGACGCCGTCCGCAAGCTGTGCGAGGACTTCCCGGGCGAGTACTGGCGGTCCCTCGACGCCGATCGTGCATACCCCACGGCTTTCGTCGACGAGTTGACCAGGGGCGGCTGGCTTGGAGCCCTCATCCCGGAGGCTTACGGTGGGAGCGGGCTCGGCGTCTCCGAGGCGGCGGCGATCCTCCAGGAGGTCAACCACTCCGGGGGAAACGCCGCCGTGGCGCATGCCCAGATGTACATCCTGACCACGATCCTGCGCCACGGATCCGAGGAACAGAAGGCCAGGGTCCTGCCGGCGATCGCCGCCGGAGACCTCCGACTCCAGGCCTTCGGGGTGACGGAGCCCGACGCGGGATCCGAGACGACCAGGATCAGCACGACGGCGATCGCGACCGACGCCGGCTACCGCATCAGCGGCCAGAAGATCTTCATCTCGCGGGTGGAGCACTCGGACCTGATGCTCCTGCTCGCACGCACGACCCCGTACGACGAGCTCGCCGACAAGACCCGCGGCCTCAGCCTGTTCCTCGTCGACCTTCGAACAGCGGTCGCCGCCGGCACCATCGAGATCCGGCCGCTCGGCGTGATGATGAACCACCACACGACGCAACTCTTCATCGACGGGCTCGAGGTCGGCCGTGACGCCCTCGTGGGCGATGCGGGCGAGGGCTTCCGATATGTCATCGACAGCTGGAACGCGGAGCGGATCCTGATCGCTGCGGAATGCGTCGGCGATGGCGACTGGTTCATCGAGCGCGCGGCGCGCTACGCGCGCGAGCGGGTCGTCTTCGATCGCCCGATCGGCGCCAACCAGGGCGTCCAGTTCCCGATCGCAGAGGCGCACATGCGCGTCCGGGCGGCCGAGTTGATGACGTACGAGGCAGCGCGACGCTTCGACGCCGGTCTGGCCTGCGGACCCGAGGCGAACATGGCCAAATACCTTTCCGCACAGGCATCCTGGACAGCCGCCAACGCATGCCTCGACACGCACGGTGGGTACGGCTTCGCGACGGAATACGACGTGGAGCGCAAGTTCCGGGAGACGCGCCTCTACTCGATCGCCCCGATCAGCAACAACCTGGTCCTGGCGTACATCGGCCAGCACGTCCTCGGGCTGCCGCGTTCGTATTGACCGGCGACGGACGAGGCGCACACCGGGATCGTCCGGCGCCGATCATCGCCGCTGTCAGCCCTTCAGGCCCGTCCCGGCTATCCCCTGGACGAACCTGCCCTGGGCCACGAGGAACACGATGAGCACGGGGACCATCGACAGCAGGGCCATCGCGAGCAGGTTGCTCGGTGGCACGCTGGACGTGTTCTTGATCGCAAGCTGGACGCTGACGGTCCGCAGGTCGGGCTGGGTCGAGGCCAGCAGTGGCCAGACGAACAGCGAGTACGCTCCGAGGAACGTGATGATCGCGTAGGCCGCCACGGTGGGCCCGGCCAGCGGCGCGTAGATCCGGCGCAGGATGACGAATGGACTCGCCCCGTCCACCACGGCCGCTTCGAACAGGTCAGCCGGCACCGCCAGGAACGCCTGGCGGAAGAAGAAGACGGCGAGTGACTGCGACGCCACGACGGGGACGATGAGGCCGGGATATGTATCGAGCCAGCCGAGGCGGAACACCAGCACGAACAGCGGGATCATGATCACGTGGAACGGGACCAGCAGCTCGCTGATATACACGAGCAGCATCCCCGTCCGCAGCCTGAATCGCAGCATCGCGATGGCGAATGCGGCCATCATCCCGAAGATGGTCTGTCCGAGGATCGCGCAGATCGCAAGCAGCGTGCTGTTGAAGAAGGACTTCCAGCCGAGCAGCTGGAGTCCATCGGCCAGATTCGCAGCTTCAGGGGATCGGGGATCCACTCGTCGGATAGGCCACGAACTGAAGCGTCGTCATCAGCGCGTGCGACGTCCCGAACACGAACGGGACCACCGTCAGGAATGCTCCTGCACACAGCACCGCATAGATCGCGATGCGTGTCGCCCGCCGGCGTGCGCGGGGTGGGCGGAATTGTGCGCAGGATCGCGGTTCGCGGCGGTCGTCATGCGGCGCGCCGTCCCCAATGTCGTCCTCATCGCTTCGACGCCTCGTAGATGAGAAGCAGCCGCGTGATCGCCAGCAGGATCAGTGCCAGCAGGAAGCCGAGCGCGGACGCTGAGGGCAGGTCGAAATCCACGAAGGCGCGCCGGTAGAGCAGGTAGACGACGGTCGTCGTGGCGCCCTGCGGACCGCCCTTGGTCAGGACGTACACGATGTCGAACGAGCCGATCGCGACCGAGGTGATGTTGATGACGGCGACGAAGATCGTCGTCGGGAGCACCAGCGGCCAGATGATGTAACGAGCCGTCTGTATCCCGCCGGCGCCATCGAGCGCGGCCGCGTCAAGGAGGTCCTGACCGACCGCCTGGAGGGCCGCCAGGTAGAACACGATGTTGAGCGGGATGAGCGTCCAGATCAGGATGATCGACAGGCACAGCAACGCAATTCGGGCCTGCTGAGGAACGGGATCTGGGTCCCGAGGATCGAGTTGATCGGTCCGTTCTGGTAGAAGACGAATCGGAAGATGGTCGCAACCGCGACCGCGGCGCTGACGAGGGGAAGGAAGAATGCCGTCCGGAACAGGAGCCGCCCGGGCAGCTTCATGTTCAACAGGCAGGCGACGATGAACGCCATGATGATCGTCGCCGGGACGACCTCGGCGAACAGGATCACGGTGTTCAGCACCGCCTGATGGAACTCGGGATCCGAGAGGAGATCCGCGTAGTTGGTCAGGCCGACGAAACCCGAGGACCCTGCGAGGATGTCGTAGTTCGTGACGCTGATCAGGAGGCCGAAGAACATCGGCCCGATGACGAACGTCAGGAAGAGGATCAGGCTCGGCGCCAGCAGGATGGCGGCGTAGACGTACTCCGGGTACCGGAATCGCCGGTACTTGTAGGCGCGCGCGGGGACCGTCGAAGTCCCCTCGATCCCGGCAGGCTGGCGACGACACCGAGCGACGCGGCGGTTCGGGACGCTATGCGCTTCGGCGGGGAGCAGGTCAGCCGACCGGGTCCGTCGGCACCGGGACGCTCGCCGCCGGGTCCTTCTTCAGGCCGGCGTCGATCTTGGTCTTCAGGTCGGCGACCGCCTGGTCGAGGGGCTTCTTCTGCACGACGTATTCGTTGTACGTGTCGGCCAGCCCCGAGTACCAGATCCCGCTCGAGTCGTAGACCGGTCCGCGGGGCTGGATATAGAGGTGCTGGACCGCCTCGATGTAGCGCTGGGCGTGCGGCACCGGCGGCGCCCAGTCGGTTCCCTTGAGACTTCGCTTCGGCGGGACGACGCTGTGGTCGGCGTCCAGATCGCGAACGCTTCGGGGCTGTAGATGAACTTCATCAGCTCCCATGCGAGTGCCTTGTTCGGCGAGTCCTTGGTGATGGCCCAGCCGGCGCAGCCGCCGGCCGAGAACTGGCCGCCTGGACCGACGGGCATGACCGCGACATCCCACGGGAAGGTCGCCGCCTTGATCGAGGGAGTCGACCAGATCGCCCCCTGGAGCATCGCGGCCTTGCCGGCGACGAAGGCCGCCTGCCAGTCACCGCCGAGGGCACCGACGTCCTCGGCTCGAGATGATGCTGCCGTCCTTCACCCCGCCCAGTAGACGTCAAGGCCGGCGGCAAACTTCGCGTCGGCCGGGAGCGTCTGGGTCGCGTCGTCCAGGAGCGTCGATCCCGAGGCGGCCATCGTGTTCGGCCAGCTGGTCGGCGTTGTCGGGCAGGCAGGTCAGTCCCCATCGGGTCGTCTTGCCGGATGCGTCGCGCTTCGTGAGCTTCCGGGCGTAGTCGGCCAGGTCGGCGTACGTCCAGCTGTTCTCGGGCAGCTTCAGCCCGGCCTCTTGAGCATGTCCAGGTTGAAGAGGACCATCCAGACATCGCAGCTCATCCCGAGCAGGTGCAGCTCGCCGGCCGGGATCCCACCAAGCGCGACGGTCGAGCCCGCCGCGATCATCTGCGAATAGAAGTCCGAGACCGGGAAGTCGGGCGACTGGGCGAAATACGCCGTCAGATCCTGGGTGATGCCCTTCTGTGCGAGCGTCTGCGACGACCCGCTCTCATCGGCGATGAAGTCCGGGCACGCGCCCGGTTGCCTTGAGCGCCAGCAGCTTCTCCAGGTACGGCGCTCCGGCCGGATTCTGGTCGACCGTGATCGTGACACCCGGGTTCTTCTTCGTGAACGCGTCGGCGATCTTGGCCGGGAGGTCCGTGTAGGGACCAGAGGCGGTCCAGGTCAGCCAGCTCAACTCGCCGGTCAGCGGGGCTGCCGAAGCCGCAGCGCTGGCAGCCGCGGATGGTGTCGCCGATGCCGCGGCGGACGCTGCGGCCGATGCCGCGGGGGATGCCGCCGGAGCGGATGCACCGGGAGCCGACGCGGATGAACCGACCGGACCGCAGGCTGCGAGGAGCGCCGCCGGGGCTCCGATCGCCGTCGCCTTCAGCAGAGTGCGTCGCGAGATGCCCTCGGTCATGACAGCCTCCGTTTCATGACCATCCGGCGCGCCCGGCCCCGGATGGGGTCCAAGGGAACGGCGTGTGCGGGACGGCGCGAAAGCGCGACGTGTCGTGACGGCCATGGCTTCCGATCCCGTAGGCGCAAACGTATCCAACGCAGGCGCAGCCGGTCAAGGATGCCACCGGGAAGCGCTTCGCGCGAGCTGGCGCCATCGCGGCGGGCGACCGGGGACCCGTCGTCGAACCCCCGCGCCGCGGGCTAGAATGGTTTCCGATACGGCGCAGCCGGCCCATCGGCTAGGGCGCCGAGCGCGAGGGAAAGGGCCTGCCGGATGAAGATCGAGAAGGTCGAGGGGCTCCTCATCGGGAGCGATCTGATCGGGACCAACTACGTCGTCCGGATCACCACGGACAGCGGCGTGACCGGCGTCGGCCAGTCCGGGGCGTGGGGCTTCCCCGACGCCGCCGAGGCGGTCGTCAACCAGTTCCGCGAGTACCTCATCGGCCAGGACCCCTTCCGGATCGACCACATCCAGCAGTGCGCTCTACCGGATGCGCCCTTCCGCGGCAACATCCTGTCGGGTGCGCTGTCGGCCATCGACATCGCGCTCTGGGACATCAAGGGCAAGCACTACGGCGCGCCCATCTGGGACCTGCTCGGCGGCAAGTTTCGAGACAAGGTCCGCCTGCACCTGCTGCTTCCCCTCCAGAGCGACAGCCCCGAGCAGGTCTTCAACAGCTCGAGCAGGCGGCCGAGGAGGGCTTCACGGCGATCAAGCTGGATCCGCTGCGGGCGGGGTACGCCGACCAGAGCCTGTCGCGCATGATCCAGTCGGCCCGCGAGATCGCGGCAGCCGCCCGCGAGGGCGCCGGCATCGACGTCGACATCATCTTCGAGATCCACCGCAAGCTGACCCCGATGAACGCCATCGCGCTCGCCGACGCCCTCGTCGAGTTCCGGCCGCTGTTCTACGAGGACCCGATCCAGATCGACTCCATGCCTCTCCAGGCGCGAGATCGCCCTGCGGACCGTCAACCCGGTCGCCAACGGCGAGCGGATGAGCACCATCTGGGAGTTCCGCGACCTGCTCGAGGCGGGCGGCCCGCAATACGTCCGGCCGGACCTCGGCATCGCCGGCGGGCTCACCGGCTGCCGGAAGATCGCCGCGCTGGCCGAGTCGTATCACTCGGCGCTCGTGTCGCACAACTTCCTGGGTCCGCTGCTGACGGCCGCTTCGATCCACCTCGACGTGGCGATCCCCAACTTCATCACCCAGGAGTACCTGCTCGCCGACGAGTCCGACGCGCCCGGCCGACGCGATCTTCAAGTCGGTGCTGAAGCGCGAGGGGGATACATCATCGCCCCTGAGGCGCCCGGTCTCGGTGTCGAGCTCGACGATTCGCTTCTCGACCAGACGCCGTTCAAGTACCTGCCGCGGAACGTCAGCCTGCGCGTCGACGGCTCCCCGGCGATGGCGGTCTGACGGGAGCCGCCGCCCGACCCACCCGAAGGAGCGACCGTGACCGATCGACGACCCGAGGTCGTCCTCGCCAGCAACCGCGAGTCGATGGAGGACGACGTCACCGAGCCGCAGCTCGAGCGCCTCCGGCGGTTCGCCGACTTCCGCTACGGCGAGTTCGACCGGCCGACGAGCTGGGACGAGCCGCCACCACCGGACCCCGAGACGGACCGGCGGCTGATCGAGTTCGTGGGTGGCGCCGACGCGCTCGTCGTCTGCCACGGGTCGCCGCGGATCACCGGCGAGATCATGGACGCCTGTCCGGACCTGCGCTTCATCGGCGAGCTCGAGGGCGACCGGTTCGCCCGCAGGATCGACGTCGAGGCCGCGTGGCAGCGTGGCATCCGGACGGTCGACACGACGAACGGCTCGTCGTATGGGGTGTCCGAGTGGGCGCTGGCGATGGCGATGATCGGGCTGCGGAACGCCGGTACGCTCTTCCGCCGGATCATCATCGACCGCCAGGCCGAGTTCTGGTCGGGCTTCCGCGACGATCCCGGCTACCGCAACGGCGAGCTGAGTGGCAAGACCGTCGGTCTGATCGGCTGCGGGATCATCGGCCGCCGGCTGCTGGAGCTCCTCGAGCCCTTCCACACGACGACCTACGTCTACGACCCGTACGTCCCGCGCGAGCTGGCCGACGCCTACGGCGTCACGTTCACGACGCTCGACAACGTGCTCTCGCTGTCGGACGTGGTGATCTGCCTCGCCCCGATCACCCCGGCGACGCGCGGCATGCTGGGCGCCCGCGAGTTCGACCTCATGCGCGACGAGGCGGTCTTCGTCAACGTCTCGCGGGGTGCGATCGTCCAGACCGATGCCCTCATCGCCAAGCTGCGCGAGGGCAAGCTCATCGCGTCCCTCGACGTCTTCGATCCCGAGCCATTCCCGGTGGATTCGCCCGATCCGCGACCTGCCGAACGTCTTCCTGACGCCGCACATCGCCGGGGTGAACGCCGCGGGCGGCCCGCGCTTCTTCAAGATCATGGTCGACGAGCTGGAGCGGTTCTTCGGCGGGCACGAGACGCGCTTCGACCTGCTGCCGAGGACCATCGCGAACCGGACGGGCGCGCCGCCGCCCCGCCGTGTCTGACATCGCGTCGGTGCCCGACGTCGTCATCGCGGGCGGCGGGGCGGCCGCGTGCGTGCTCGCCGCGCGCCTGTCGGAGGACCCCGGCCGCCACGTCCTCGTGCTCGAAGCCGGCCCGGACTACCCCGACGCCGCCACGACCCCTTCGATGGTCCGCTACGGCTGGGGGACGCCATCGATCATCGACGACCCGCTCGATCTCGACTGGGCGTACGTGGCCACCGCCACCCGGACGAGCGGCGAGGTGTCGATCCCGCGCGGTCGCCTCGTCGGCGGATCGGGATCGATCAACGGCCAGATCTTCCTGCGTGCGCTGCCGGAGGACATCGAGCGCTGGTGCAGCCGTGGCCGGACCGCTCGTCGACTGGCCGACGATGGACGCGGCGTACCGCGGGCTCGAGGCGGACGGTCTGTTCCGCATCCGCCGATGGGCACCCGCCGACTGGGTGGTCACCCAGGCCGCCTTCGTCGAGACCTGCTTGGCGGCGGGATACGGCTCGGTCGCCGATCACAACGCCCCCGACGCGATGGGCGCGGGTGCGCTGCCCTTCAACCAGGACGACCGGGTGCGCTGGAGCCCGCCGCTCGCCTACCTGACGGCCGCGGTCCGCGCGCGGCCGAACCTCGAGATCCGGCCTGGGGTGACCGTCCGCCGGATCGACGTGGTGGGCGGTCGGGCCACGGGACTCGTGGTCGACGGGCCGGACGGCGAGGGCCGGATCACGGCCGACGAGGTCATCGTGGCGGCCGGGGCGATCGGCACGCCCCACCTCCTGCTGCTCTCGGGGATCGGTCCCGCCGACGACCTGCGCCGGGTCGGCATCGACGTGGTGGCCGACCGCCGAGGCGTCGGACGGAACCTCCGCGACCATCCGAAGGCATGGGTCGACTGGGCGCTCCGCGACGATGTTGCCATCGGCGACCAGGTGCCGGGCCTGCAGACGTCGGCCCGCTACACGGCGACCGGCTCGCCCGAGAGGGGCGACATGATGCTCTACCCGAACTCGGTCGTGACCGGGGCCGGCATGGCCGCGGGAACGAACGCTTTCGCCGGCGACCGCCAGGACGGCGAGGGTGACGCCCAGGGCCCAAGGCGTTTCAGGATCGAGGTCGTCGACAATCTCGAGATGTCGGCCGGGACCGTGCGCCTGCGCTCGGCCGACCCGACGGACCGACCGTCGATCGACCTCGGCTTCCTCGAGGACCCGATCGACCGGCAGCGCCTTGCCGACGGCATCGAGCGCGCCATCACGCTCGGCACGATGAGCCCGCTGGCCGGGCTCCTCGGCGCGCGGACACTTCCGAGCGATGAGGCGCTGGCGACCCCGGCGGCCCTCGGTGCGTGGCTCGACCGGAACGTGATGACCGGCCACCACGTGTCGAGCACGTGCCGGATGGGTCGCGCCGACGACCCCGACGCTGTCGTGGACGGCGCCGGCCGCGTCCACGGGATCGCCGGGCTCCGCATCGTGGACGCCTCGATCATGCCCGACAGCGTCCGCGCCAACATCCACGCGACCGTTCTGGCCCTGGCGGAGGTGATGGCGGAGCGGATCCGGGCCGGCGCATGACGCCGGAGACGTCGCGCCGGCTGCTGCTGGCGGCCGGCCACTTCTTCCTGGTCGTCGTCGTGGCGGTGCTGTTCAACTTCCTGCTCGAGGTGTCGATCCCGCGCGCGGTCCCGAGCCGCCTCCCGATGACGTATCTCCTCGAGCTGTACGTCAAGGGCATCGCCGACGAGCGGTCGCAACGGACCATCGCGGCCGCCTTGCCGTGGACCCTCGCGCTGCTGATCCCGGCGACGCTCGTCGCCTTCGCCATCGGGACCCTGCTCGGCGCCTACCTGGGTCGTCGGCGGAACAGCGGGCGGGTCACCGGCGCGTTCGTGCCGGTCATCATCCTCGCCTCGATCCCCGCATTCCTGATCGGGATGTGCCTCACCGCGATCTTCGCGGTCCAGCTCCATGCGTTGCCGGGCGCGGCCGCGTTCAGCCCGACCCTCCTGTGGGAACAGGACCGCCTCGGAACGCTGGGGGACCTCGCGATCCATGCCATCCTGCCGATGACCACGATCACGCTCGCCGGGATCGGCCTCTTCGCGGTGGCGATGCGCGGCACAGTGACCATGCAGGTGGCCGACGACCACACCATCTACGCCGAATCGCTGGGGTTGTCGTCGCGGACGCTCTTCTGGTCCCATCTCGTGCGACCATCACTGCTGCCCCAGGTGACCGGCCTGGGCCTCGTCCTCGCCTTGATCGTGACCGGTGCCATACTCGTGGAGGCGAACTTCAGCTACCCGGGCCTTGGCTACATCCTGTACCGGGCCATCCTGGGCGACGATCTCGTGATGATGCGCAGCGTGACGTTCGTGCTCATCGTGGGTCTCGCGTTTACCCTCGCAGTCGTCGAATTCCTCTACCCATGGATCGATCCACGGATCCGGACAGCCCAACGGAGATGAGATGGACATTCTGAGTAGTGCGATCGGCCGCTCCGTGCCCCGGGTCGACGGCCGTCCCAAGGTGACCGGCAGCGCCCGATTCGCCGCCGACGTCGGCGTTCGTGGCCTCCTTCACGGGCGCCCGGTGCTGGCCATGCCGGCCCATGCCCGGATCGTGTCGATCGACAAGTCCGAGGCGCTTGCGGTGCCCGGCGTCGTCGCGGTCCTCACCTGCGCCGACCTGCCGATGGCGTCCGAAGGCGACGAGCGCAAGCACGAGCCTCTCGCGCGGCAGGAGATCCTGTGGGCCGGGCAGCCGGTCGCGCTTGTCGTCGCCGAGACCGCCGAGGCCGCGGCGGATGCTGTCCATCTCGTCCACGTCGAGACCACGCCGCTGCCACCCGTCATGAACCTCGACGAAGCGGTGGTCCCCGGAGCCGACCGGGCGCGTGCCATGCACAGGAAGGAGAAGCCGGCAGCGTCCGCAGAGTCACAGCATGCCGCTGTCGGTGGCGGGGCGGAAGAGTTCATGCCGGACGAGGAGCTGTCCGAGAACGTCGCAAAGCGGACCGGGTACCGCCGCGGGGATGTCGAGGCGGCGCTCGCGGGAAGCGATGTCGTCGTCGAGGGCCGGTTTGTCACCAGCTGGGTCCATCAGGGCTATATCGAACCCCATGTGTCGATGGCCCAGCTCGAGCCGGACGGGACGCTCCACGTCACGGCCGCCACCCAGGGCACGTTCATCGTCCGCTCGGAGCTTGCCAAGCTGTTCGGCCTGCCGATCGCCAAGGTCCGCGTGACCGGCGCGACGCTGGGCGGAGGTTTCGGCGGGAAGCTGTACGTCGTCGATCCGCTGTCTGCCGGGGCGACCCTTCGCCTGGGACGGCCTGTCCGGGTGGAGCTGACCCGGAACGAGGATTTCCGGATGAGCAACCCGGCTCCGGCCACGATCCTCGAGCTCACTGCGGGCGCAACCACGGACGGGCGGCTGACCGGGCTTCGCGCGCGCCTCCGGACGGAGACCGGCGGCTTCTCGGAAGGCAGCGTCGAGGGCATCGCGGCCATCCTGACGGTGGGTCCGTACCGTTGGCCCGCGCACGAGATCGTGGCGTATGGCGTCGAGACGAACCGGGTCGCGACGGGGGCATACCGGGCGCCCGGCGCACCCCAGGCGACGTTCGCGCTCGAGCAGATCATCGACGAGCTGGCACACAAGCTCGGGATGGATCCGATCGTCCTCCGCAGGCAGAACCTCGTTGGTCCCGAGGACGACATGGCCGACGGGACGGCGTGGGGCGGCATCGGCCTCGACGAGTGCCTCGCGCGACTCGCCGACCATCCGCTCTGGCGCGACCGCGAGTCGCTGCCGCCGAACGAGGGCGTCGGGCTCGCAGTCGGTGCATGGCCCGGCGGTCGCATGCCGGCCTCCGCGATCTGCCGGCTCGAGGCGGACGGGCGGGTCACCGTCATCACGGGCGTCGTGGACATGTCCGGGACGATGACCGGATTCGCGGCCCTTGCCGCGGAAGGCCTCGGGATCGGGTCCAAGGACGTCGCGGTCATCTCCGCGGACACGGCGTCCGCCCCGCGCTCGCCGGTCAGCGGCGGCAGCATGGTCACGTATTCGACCGGTCGCGCCATCGTCCGGGCGACCGAACAGCTTCGCGAGAAGATCCTCGCGTACGCCGCGACCCTGCTCGAGATCGACGTCCGCGACCTCGAGCTCGTCGACGGCACAGTTCGGCCGAAGGGGACCCCTGAGCGGGCGATCACGCTCGCCGAGATCGGGGACAAGCTCGACCTGTTCAGCAACGACTTCGAGCCGCTCGAGGGCCATGGCGGGTCCGTGCCGCCGGTCCTCGCGCCGCTGACCTCCGCGCACCTCGTCCACGTGCGGGTCGATCGCGAGACGGGCGGAGTCGACGTCCTTGGCTACGTGCTGGCCCAGGATGTCGGGCGAGCGCTCAATCCCGCCATCATCGAGGGCCAGCTCCACGGCGGCGCGACCCAGGGGCTCGGCTGGGCATTGAGCGAGGCGATGGAGTACGACGAGGGCGGCCAGCTCCTGACCGGCACGTTCCTCGACTACCCCATCCCGCTGTCGACCGACGTCCCCGTCTTCGAGACCATCATCGTGGAGGTGCCGGCGCCCGATGGACCATACGGGGCGAAGGGGATCGGCGAGGGTCCGCTGTGCGGGTCGGCGGCTGCGGTCGCCAACGCCGTGGCCGACGCCACCGGCGTGCGCTTCCGGACGTTGCCGATGACGCCGCCGCGCGTCTGGCGCGGGATCAAGGAGGCGGAGGCGGCCGAGGCGGAGGCGGTCCCGACGGCCTGACCATGCGGCTCGGGCGCCGGGCCGCGAGGTCACGACCGAGGATCGCGACGCGCCAAGGCGCCCCCGACAGCTCCGACACCGCGCAGGTACTCGACCGCCGACCGCGCGGCAAGGTCCCATGACGGGGTCCGGTAGATCTTGACCGAGACATACCCGTCGTAGCGCGCCGCCTCGAGGGTGTCGAGAACCGCGGCGAAGTCGAGGTTGCCCGACCCGTACAGGCCGCCGTTCGTTTCGGCGAGATGGAAGTGGCCGAGCGTCCGGCCGTGCTCGCGGATGACGTCGAGCATCGAGCGTTCCTCGATGTTCATGTGGATCGTGTCGAGCATCAGCCCGACGGCCGGCGAGCCGATCCGGGCGATGAGCTCGGTCACCTCGGCCGCCGTGTGGTTGAAGCCGACCTGCAGGTGGTTCACGGGCTCGAGCACGATGCGCACGCCACGCTCGCCGGCCACGCGACCCACACGTGCCAGCGCGTCGGCGATGCGCTCGTTCGCGATGGCCGTGTCGGGCTCATCCGTGCGCAGGCCCTGGAGCAACCCGACCACGACCAGCGCGCCCAGTCGAGCCGCCATCTCGACGTCGTCGACCAGCCGCGCGACCGCACGGTCGCGGATGGATGCGTCCGGACTCGATAGACACAGGCCTTCATTGGCATACGACCAGCCGGACATCAGCGACACGACCGGCAGCCCGAACCGCTCGGCCTGCGCTGCGAGGTCCTCGACCGCGAACCCCATGGGATGTGTCGCGTGAAGCTCGATGCCGTCGTAGCCCAGTTCAGCGAGGAGGCGCATCCGGGCGGCCAGCTCGGCGAGGTCCGACACCGGCGAATACACGACGTAGCTGAGCTTCATCCGCCGTCCCCGACCCGGTCCGCCAGCCCGTCAACCGGCCAGCGGCCGGCGCGTCTCGAGAAGCCCGGCCATCGTGTCGCCGAGGATCAGGGCCATGTCCGCCTCGCTGACGAACGGGCAGTGGCGCCGCAACACATCGAGCGTCTGCGCATAGGTGCAGGCCACCCACGGACTGACCGGGAAGTCCGAGCCCCAGGTCAGGCGGCGTGCCCCGAAGGCGCGGTAGATCCGCTCGAAGACAGCCGTCTGCTCGGCGTACGGGTACTCGGCCTTGTCGCGCGATCCGTAATAGAAGCCGGACACCTTGACCCCGATGTTCGGATGCTCTGCCAGCGCGACCAGCCCACGAAGGTCCGCCGAGTCGAGGCCGTCCACCGCCCGGACCATCCCCTGGTGGTGGAGCAGGATCGGCAGCGTGGGATGCGCGGCAGCAAGCCGTCCGATGTCCTCGAACCAGGCCGGTCCCACGGCCAGGCTCGCGATCAGGTTCCGTTCGGCAGCGAGGGCGAAGAACGCGTTTCCCTCCTCCGCGACGAGCCAACCGTCGTTCTGCTCGGCGACGTAGTGCGTGAACCCGGCGATCGGCCACCGGTCGGCGGCTGCGCGAAGCCGGTCGACGGCACCCGGCGTGTGGTACTCCGGCGACCAGGAACAGTCGACGTCCGGGAACGGGACGATCCGGTCCGGATGGCGGGTCGCCGCCTCGGCCACGTACTCGTTGTTGTCGGGGTTGAAGTCGATCCGGGCGCAGATGAGGATCGCCCGATCGACCCCGTTGCGGTCCATCTCGAACAGGAGCTGTTCGATCCTGCCGCGCGAATCCGGATCGGGGACCGTCGTGTCGTAGGGCCACGTCGTCCAGGCGTGGCAGTGGCTGTCGATGATCACCCGCTCCTCCTCCCAGAGATGCCAAGGGGTGCATGGCCGCTGCGGCCACGCCGGACGGACGGCCCCGTCCGGCTCGGGCAGAGTGCTCCGTGCGGTTCCCGCGGGATTATCGGAAACGTTCCCGCCTTATACTGACACGGTCATTTCGACTGATTCGGCCGGCGCAGCCGGCGACCGGCGCGCCCGCCCTGGCGCCGGCCTGGAGGAGAGCATGGCCCTGTACTTGACCGAAGGCGAGATCGCCGGGCTGCTGACGATGCCCGACGTGGTCGACGCGCTCGAGGAGATGTTTCGAGCCCGCGCCCGCGGCGAGATCGTCAACCGCCCGCGAACCAGGGTGCCGATCACCGGCGGGTCCTACAACCTCATGCCGGCCGGCTGGATCGAGCGCGGGGTCGTCGGGCACAAGACGTACACGGCATCGGCGAAGGGTGCCTCGTTCCAGATCGTGCTGTACAGCGCCGATGGCAGCGGACTGCTCGCGGTGATGGGCGGCGGCCGGATCAGCGGGCTCCGGACGGGCGCGGTCACGGGACTGGCGGCCCGGCACCTCGCCGCCCGACCAGGTGGCCCGATCGCGGTCATCGGCGCGGGGTTCCAGGCGACCGCCCAGGTCAACGGGCTCGTCGCGGCGACCGGCGCCACGGAGATCCGCGTCCACGGGCGGTCACGCCGAGAAGCGCGAGTCGTTCGCCGCGCGAATGGCCGAGTCGACCGGCGTGGACGTCCATGCCGTGGATTTGGTGGAGGCGGCGCTCGAGGGTGCGCCCGTCGTGGTGACCATCACGAATTCCGCCGAGCCGGTCCTGCGGGCCGAGCATCTCCGGCCGGGCCTGACGATCGTCGCCGCCGGAAACAACACCTGGCTGCGCAGCGAGATCGACCCGGCCATCGTCGGCCGCGCCGACGTCGTCGTCGTCGATGACATCGACAACGCGAAGATCGAAGCCGGCGAGCTGATGCGCGCAGCCGAGGCGGGACTCTTCAGCTGGGACAGCGCGGTGGCCCTTCACGACGTCATCGGCGGAGCCCGGGCGGGCCGGACCACGCCGGACCAGATCGTCCTCGTCGAGCTCCAGGGCATCGGCATCGAGGATGTCGCCGTCGCGGAGCTGGCCTACCGGAGGGCATGCGAGGCGGGCATCGGCCTGGACCTGCCGGCATGACCGTCTACGATCCTCCCGACCGCGCCGCGCGAGCGCGAGGCCGGGTTCAAGGGCGACGGCTGGACGGTCACCTTGCCCGGGCCCGGCGCCGATGAGGCGGTCCTCGGTCTCGACACCGGTCTTGACAGCGTCGCGATCCTGCGCGTGCCCGATGCCAAGTGGGACCGCGGCGAACGGCCGCTGCGCGTGCATGCCCACGCCGACCACGACGAGACGGTGGTCATCCCGACGGGCACGGGAACGCTGTATCACGGCGCGGATCCGTCCGCGCTCCGGGCGACGCGGTTCGCGGGACCGGTCGTCCTGGTCTTCCCGGCCGGGGTGTTCCACCACGTCGTGATGGACCCGGAAGCCACCGCCACGGGGACGTGCTTCTTCACGGTCCCGGGCTCCGCCCTTCCCCGGTTCGCCGACCGCCAGCCCCTCAACAGCTTCGGGAAGGTCACGTTCGGCGACCTGCGCGTCGTCTCACCCCCGCCGGTCGTGGCGGCTCCCTCGACGACCGATCAGGAGCCCGACCCGGGGCGGGAAGGACGGCTGAGTGCCGCGGCCGCGGAGGCGGACGAGCCGCGCCACCGGCGGCCGGCGCGGACGTCCGTCGTGATCGCCTACGACCAGCCCGAGGACGCCTACGTCCTCCCCGTCGACACCGGCGACGACAGCATCTTCGTGATGATCTCTCGCGGCAGGTCATGGGATCGGGCGCCGGTCGAGGTCGACGTGCACAGCCACAGCGACGTCGACGAGTTCATCGTCATCGATTTCGGGGGAGGGATATCTCCTCAACGGCCCGGACCTCGCGTCCGTGACGCTCACCCCGTTCCGTGGCCCGTGCGTGATCGTCATGCCGGCCGGGGCGTTCCACCGCATCGTGCGGACCGATGACGAGACCACCGACTCGATCCTCATCTACACCGATCGACGGTCCGTGGTGCCGCGCTACGACCGGATCATGGCGCGCACGACCGTCGTCGCGAGTCACGGCTGCAGCATCTGAAGGAGTCGCCCGGTGAAGGTCCTGCTGGTCGGTGGTTCAGGGATGGTCGGCACCTTCGTGACGCCGTACCTGGCAAAGCAGCACGAGCTTCGCGTGCTCGACGTCCGGCCGCCGCAGCACGCCGACCTCGTCGAGTACGTCGAGGGCTCCATCGCCAACCCCGACGACGTCGCGCGCGCGCTCGAGGGGATGGATTCCTTCGTCAACATGGTCATGCGCAACCCGGCCGGCGCGAACGAGACGACCTACGGGTTGGAGGACATCCTCAACAACTACGAGGTCAACACGATCGGCCTCCACGTCCTTCTGTGGACGGCTCAGTCGCCTGGGGATCAAGGCCGGCGTCCACGTCGGGACGAGGAGCGTCCACTTCCAGCGCCGGGGCCAGGACGGGCGGATCGCCCGCTACCAGGCCGAGGAGACGATGGCGCTCGATGCCGGGACGGTCTACGGCTTCACGAAGGGCCTCGGCGAACGGGTCTGCCAGCATTTCGCCGAGCACTTCGACATGCGCCTCATCTGCCTGCGGATCACCGGGCCGCGAACACGGGAGGCGTATCTTGCCGAGCGGCGAGTGCCCATCCACAAGGACCTCTACGTCCTCGACGAGGAGGACCTCGCGAACGCCATCCTGTCGGCGCTCGAGGTCGTCAAGGTCGGGACGCAACCGGTTCGATGCCATCCTCATCTCGGGCGACGAGCACGAGGTCGACCACAACATGACGAAGGCGAAGGTCATGCTGGGCTGGGCGCCGCAGAGTCAGCGCTACCTGGAGGAGTGACCGGACGATGGGCGCGGATGGCGGCCTTGGACCGTTCGAGGCCGTCCGGGGGCTGAGGGTCGAGGCGGTCCTGCCGCCCGTCGTCCACGTCCGCCAGAGCCTGTCCGACGAGGCGCTGCCCGACATCGCGGCCGCCACCGCGAGCGCGCTGGCGCCGCTGCGCGACGCGTGCGGCCCGGGATGCGGGTCGCGCTGACCGCGGGCAGCCGGGGCATCCGCGACCTGCCCGCCGTCCTGCACGCCGCGGGCGAGACTCTCCGGGGTTGGGGAGCCGAACCGTTCATCGTGCCGGCCATGGGCTCCCACGGTGGGGCGACCGCCGAGGGCCAGGTCACGGTGCTTGCCGACCTCGGCGTCACCGAGGAGTCGATGGGCATGCCGATCCGGGCGACGATGGACACGGTCGTCCTCGATCGGCTCGAGGGCGGGCCGCCGGTCCACCTCGACCGCAACGCCTTCGAGGCGGACGGCATCCTGGCCGTCAACAGGATCAAGGCCCACACCGATTTCAGCGGGACCGTCGAGAGCGGCCTGGCGAAGATCGTGGCGATCGGCCTCGGCAAGCGATCGGGCGCCGAGGCGATCCACTCCTTCGGCCCGGCCCGGCTGGGACACTGGGTTCCTCGTGCGGCGTCGCGTCATCGCCGCGTCCGGGACACCTGCTCGGCGGCCTCGGCATCGTCGAGGACGGCCACGACCGCGCGGCGCGGATCGCGTTCCTGGAGGCATCGGAGATCGGCGGTCCGGCCGAGGCGGCGCTCCTCGCCGAGGCCAAACGCCTGGCGCCTGACGCTCCCGTTCGAGGCGGCGGACGTCCTCGTCGTCGATGTCATGGGCAAGGACAAGTCCGGGTCCGGGATGGACACCAACGTCATCGGCCGGATGATGATCCGGGGCACGCCCGAGTTCGCGCGGCCGCGGATCGTCAACATCGTGGTCCTCGACCTGACGGACGGGTCCCACGGCAACGCGGCGGGCTTCGGACTGGCCGACTTCGCGACGGTTGCGGCTGCTGGCGAAGGTCGACCTCGCCTCGACCTACACCAACTCGTTCACGTCCGGGCTCGGCGGCGTCCAGCGCGGGCAGATCCCGCTCATCCTGCCCACCGATCGCGACGCGATCGCAGCGGCCGTGGCGAGCTGCGCGGCCCAGGACCGCGACCGGATCCGGCTCGCCCGCATCCGCGACACGCTGGACCTCGGGGAGCTGTGGCTGTCGCCGGCGCTGCTGGACGACCTGGCAGAGGATCCGCGGATCGAGGTGCTCGGTCCGCCCGAACCGTTGCGCTTCGAAGCGGGACGCCTGGTCGGGTAGGCGTCGGCGGGACAGGCACCGGGAACCCGAGGCTCCCGCCGACGTCGGCACGAACGAGTGGGCCAGCGGTTCCGGGGCAGCGTCGCGATACGCTGGCTGCGCGATCCTGGTTTCTTGCCTTGCGTCCACGGAGTGAGCGTTGGCCGAGACGTTGAGCCCGTGATGCGGGTGAGCCGTGTCCGTTCGAGGAGGACGCGTGCTCAGAGCGACGCCATTCGGCGCTCGAAGGCCCTCGGAGCCGGGCGAACCCGCGCCCGGCAAAGCCCAACGCGCACCACATGGACGGGAGACGAAAACGGCGGGCGAGGCGGGGGCCGGTGGGCCCGTCAGGCGGCGGCGCTCACTCGCGATGCTCGATGCCGCGGCGCGTATAGAGGCCGCGTCGAGCCAGGCGCGCCCGGCGTTCATCCCGAACCTCGTCCGGCTCCGCTTACACCCCGAGTCGTCTGCGCCCCAAGGCGGTCTGCGCCCGAGAGTCACGATTGCCCCCTGGGCAACGGCTGACCGGGAGCATGAGCAGCCCTTCGGGTCGCGGGTGGTCGCGGGTGACGCTCGGGCAGCAATGAACCGAGCTCGAATGGGCGCGGCCGATGGCGAGCGAATGCCGGGTCACAACTGGTCGCGCAGACCCGGGGCGCACGTTCTGACTTGGTCGGCCGCTGCCAGTCGGGATCGTTTCGCGCCACCTGGCGCTCGGGGCGCAATCATGCGCCGAAGGGTCAACCGGTCACGCGGGCTCGACGCCCGCCGACCCGGAGCACCGACCCGCCGACTCGACTCGCGCTGACCGGGGCCCGCGTCGGGCCCGACCCGGCATCGGACCCGCGCGGACACGCCCGGACACGCCCGGACACGCCCGGACACGAAGAGACCCCCGGCGGGCAGCGCCCGCCGGGGGTCCTCGAGCCTAGACCGGGATCAGGCGCCGGTCGGCTGCAACTTGAACATGGCGAGGTAGAACGCCTCCCAGCACGGGTACGGGGCGGCGTACGGATCGGCCTTGTTCATGAAGCCGGTCCAGTAGGTCGTGTTCGCCGTCACGACGTGGAGCTCTTCCGTGAGCATGATCTCGGGAATGTCGCGGAGGTAGATGTCCACCGCCTGGTTCGCGAGCTGCATGTACTTGGAGCTCTGGTCGGGATCGGCCGGCATGGCGTCCATCTGGTCGAGGATCTTGTCCATCTCAGGGTTGACGTACCGGGTGCCGGCGATGACGTTGGTGATCGCCTGGCCGATCGGCTTCGAGTTCTTGCTGTGCAGGTCCTTGAGCGTGTCGTACGGCTCGCTCAGGCTGCCGCAGTGGACGAGGAACAGGGTGTCGTGGTTGCCGACGGTGAACTTGGCGTCCCACTTCTCGTCCAGCTCCTGCGCGGCATCGAAGCCCGCGTCGTTGAGCTGCTGGGTGAGCGGCGGGGCCAGCGGTCCGAAGAACGACGGTCCGTAGACCGGCACCTTCAGGACCGTTGCCGTCCTTCTCCCATTTGCCGGCCGCGTTCTTGGTGTAGCCGGCCTTGCCCATGAACTCGTCGACCTTGGCCTGCGACGGCGTGCCGCGGTCGTACTTGTCCATCGTGGCCTGGATGATCCCGGGCTGCCACTTCGGCTTCATGTAGGCCGAGAAGGGGATGATCTCCGGGTAGTTCGCGTCCTCGTAGCCGATCGTGCTGATCTGCTGCCGGTTGATCGCGTAGTTGATCGCGGTCCGGATGTTCAGGTCGGTCCACGGGGCCTTCATGTTGTTGAAGATGAAGTTGTACCCGCAGCCGTCAGGAGCGCCCCAGACCGGGACCGGTCGCGGACCAGGACTGGAGCTTCGGGTTCTGCGCCTGGGCGCCGACGAAGGTTCCCGGCTGGAGCGGGTTGCCGTAGTCGATGCTGTTGGCGATGTGCAGCTGGGCCATCGCCTCGTCGCTGGCGACCGGGATGAGGATCAGGCGCTCGGGGGCCGGCAGGGCCGGCTTGAACCCGGTCGTGACGCCCCACCACTTGTCGTAGCGGTCGGCGATCTGCTGCTGCGCCGTCGACTGGACGATGTGGTACGGGCCCGTGCCGCACGGCCAGTTCTTGGCGACGTCGAAGTTCTTGAAGGTCTTCGGGTCCTGGCTGGACCAGATGTGCTTGGGCAGGATGACCTGGTGGTTCTCATGGCCGAGGGCCAGGTTGTCGCGGAAGAACCGCGGCGCGGGCTTGGTGAGGTTGATCTGGGCGGTCAGCGGATCGACGACCGTGACGTCCTTGAGGTACTCCTTGTAAGTCCCCGAGTAGGCGAGGTCGGGAGAGTTGTCACGGAGCATCTCGAGCGTGTACTTCACGTCGTCGGCGGTGAACTTCTCGCCGTCGCACCAGGTGATGCCGTCGCGCAGCTTGAGCGTGACCTGGGTGAAGTCCGCGTTGTAGGTGTAGCTCTCGCCCTGCCAGGGGATGAGCTCGCCCGTGTTCAGGTTCGTGTAGAAGAGCGCCTCGTAGATGCCCTTCAGGCCCATCTCGCGCTGGTGGTTGTAGCCGACCCCGGTGTAGATGTTCCAGTTGTCGGGGTTCGGGATCTCAGTCACGAAGCCCCACGGCGAGAAGATGAACGTCTTGTTCCGCGCGACCTCCTTGAGGCCCGCCGTGCTGATCGACGGCCGCCGGCCGACGCGGCAGACGAGACGATGCCGAGCGCCGAGGCGGCAGCCGACGCGGCGGCCGAAGGAGCGGCGGAGGCCGCAGTCGAAGCGGCTGCAGATGGTGCGGTGGACGTGGTCGAAGTACCACACGCTGCGACGAGCAGACCGACGATCGCCAGGCCCGACAGCCACGTGGCTGGCCTTTCCGTGGCGACCGCGCCGTGGGTTCGGGGCAGGCTGAATGCCCCCCGCTGGCGCGAAGACGAATGCTCAAAGAGTTCCTCCTCCTCTGGCGACCTTGACACTGTCGCCAACGCTCTGCAATCCTTCCCGGACCGCGGCGGCAACCTACAATGCGGTGCGTGTCGTGTCAAGAAACGCATCCAGAATGCGATGCGCGGTCACTATCCTCGACGGACATACGGCTTCTGAGGAGGGGCCAGCCGAAATGGCTGACACGCTCATCTACATCGGTCGTCGCCTCGTCCAACTCTTCCTGGTGATCTGCGGTCGCCGGGACCATCAACTTCATGATCCCGAGGATGATCCCCGGCGACCCCGTGGACTCGGCGCTCGCCCAGATGGCGGCGCGCGGCGGCTCCCAGGTGCTCGACGCGAAGGCGCTCAAGGCAAGCTGGAACGAGAAGTTCGGCTTCGACAAGCCGCTCATCAGCCAGTACGTCAACTACTGGGCTGACATCGCCAAGGGGGACCTCGGCAAGTCGCTCGTGAACTTCCCGCAGCCGGTCACCGAGAAGATCGGGCAGGCGATCCCCTGGACGGTCGGGCTGCTCGGCGTGTCGCACGATCATCGCGTTCCTCATCGGAACGTTCGCGGGCGCGTTGCTCGCCTGGCCGAAGTCGCCACGCATCGTGGGGATCCTCGCGCCGCCCTTCCTGCTCCTCTCGTCGATCCCGTATTACCTGCTCGCGATCCTGCTGATCTCCCTGTTCGCCGTCGTCCTCAAACTCCTGCCGCCGGCGGGCGGCTTCAGTCCCACGACGATCGTCGGCTTGAACATGAACTCGATCACCGACATCGCCCGGCACGCGTTCCTCCCGGCGCTGTCGATCGTCCTCGGGGCGATCGGCTTCTGGTCGCTCGGGATGCGCAGCCTGATGATCAACGTGCTCGGCGAGGACTACATCCTGTTCGCCGAGTCGAAGGGGCTGAAGTCCGACCGGATCTTCGTCCGCTACGGGATGCGCAACGCGCTCCTGCCGCAGATCACCGCGCTTGCCCTGGCCCTCGGCACGGTCGTGTCGGGCGCGGTCCTGGTCGAGGCGATCTTCAACTATCCGGGGCTCGGCGGGCTGCTCTTCGCGTCGATCCTGGGCAAGGACATCTTCGTGATCAACGGCATCGTGTTCGTCCTCATCGTCACGCTCGCCGTCGCCGTCTTCATCATCGACCTGATCATCCCCGTCCTGGACCCGAGGATCCGACACCGAACATGACGACCGCTGCCGCCACCTCGCCCATGCCGGCCGTCAAGGCTCGCCGGCGCATCCGGTTCCTGCGCGATCCGCGGATAACCCGCCAGCTCATCGTCGGCATCCTGATGCTGACCGCGCATCGTCCTGTTCGCGATCATCGGCCCGCTGGTCGTCGACGAGAAGATGGCCAGGGTCGGCGCGACGGTGCCGCGCGTGCCGCCCAACCTCCAGCACTTCCTGGGCACCGACACCCAGGGCCGGGACCTGTGGACGGTCATGGCCCTCGGCGTCGGCAACACGCTGAAGATCGGCCTCATCGCCGGCTTCGTCGGGGTCGGCATCGGGCTGGTGCTCGCCCTCATCGCCGGGTTCTTCGGCGGCCTCCCCGACTCGATCATCCGGATCATCTCCGACTCGCTCCTGACGGTGCCCGGCATCGCGATCCTCGTCATCATCGCCTCGAACGTCGAGCAGATGACGATCGAGATCATGGCCCTGACAGTCGCCGCGCTCGCCTGGATGTTCCCCTGCCGGACCATCCGCTCCCAGGTGCTGTCGATCCGCGAGCGGTCGTACGTCGAGGTTGCCAGGGCCAACGGCGTCGGGTCGTTCGGTCTGATCTTCAAGGAGATCATGCCCAACCTGATGCCGTTCGTGATCGCGAGCTTCGTCGGCGCCGTCGCGGGTGCGATGCTCGCGGCGATCGGCCTCGAGGCGCTCGGTCTCGGCGCCATCCAGACCCAGACCCTGGGCGTCACGATCTACTGGTCGCCAGGAGTACACCGCGGTCCTCCGCGGCTTCTGGTGGTGGTGGGGTCCGCCGATCGCCGTCATCGCGTTCATCTTCCTGGCCCTCTTCGTGACGTCGGCCGGGATGGACCGCTTCGCGAACCCGCGTCTCCGGCGCGACTGATGGCAACCGTCGTTCGCGAGACCGCCCCGGCTCCGGGCGCCCCGGCCACCGGCCCGGTCCTCGAGGTCGAGGACCTCCAGGTCATCTACCGCACGAATGCAGGCGACGTGCCGGCAGTCGACCACGTGTCGTTCTCGCTCATGCCGGGCCAGCGCCTCGGTCTCATCGGCGAATCCGGCTCCGGCAAGACCACGATGGCCACCGCCCTGATGCGCATGACCCGCCCGCCGGGCCGGATCGTCGGTGGCCGGGTCCTCCTCGCCGGACGCGACCTGATGAAGCTGGACGATTCCGCGCTGCGCAAGATCCGGCTCGCGGAGATCGCGTTCGTGCCCCAGGGCGCGATGAACTCCCTGAACCCGGTCATGCGCATCGAGGACCAGATGATCGACGCCATCGTGGCGCACGAATCGGGCGCCTCGAAGAAGGCCCTCGACGCCCGCGTCACGGCGCAGCTGGCCAAGGTCGGCCTGCCGCCGACGGTCGCCCGGCGCTATCCGCACGAGCTGTCGGGCGGGATGAAGCAGCGCACCGTCATGGCCATCTCGACCGTCCTCGACCCGCGGGTCATCGTGGCCGACGAGCCGACCAGCGCACTCGACGTCGTGGTCCAGCGCCAGGTGATGCAGACGCTCGGCCGGCTGCAGGGCGAGCTCGGCTCGGCCGTGGTCCTCATCGGCCACGACATGGGGCTCATCGCCCAGTTCGCCGATCTCATCGGCGTCATGTATGCCGGGCGCCTCGTGGAAGTCGGTCTGGTCGACGAGATCCTGTCGAGCCCGCGCCATCCATACACCCGCCTGCTGATCGACAGCCTCCCCAAGCTGACCGGCAAGGGCAAGCTGATCGGCATCCCGGGACTTCCGCCGGCACTCCTGAGCCTGCCCGACGGGTGCGCGTTCCACCCGCGCTGCCCCTTCGCCTTCGATCGCTGTCGCGTCGAGATCCCTCTCGACCAGCAGGTGGCGCCGGACCGCCGGGTGGTCTGCCACCTCTATCCGGAGCACACCGTGCTGCCGCCGCTCCCCTCGTCGGTCCAGCTGGACCCGGACGCGCCGATGGAGGCGAGCTCGGCTGCGATGGAGGGCGAGTTAGACCCAGGGCGCGCCGACGCGCAGGCGGCGCTCGCCGACGAACTGGCGGGCGAAGGCCCGACCGCGGCAGCCGGGAGCTCCGCCGCGGGCATCGGCGACCTCGCCCAATCCGATCTCGACGAGATGCACCACCGAAGGGACCACTGACGATGGAGACGCCGCTGCTCGAACTGCGCAACGTCACCAAGGTCTTCCAGAGCGGCATCCGGAAGACTGCGGCGAGCACGACCATTGCGCTGCGCGACGCCTCGCTGACGGTCCCGAGTGAGTTCCCGACCTCGACCGCCGTTGCAGGCGAGTCGGGCTCGGGCAAGACGACGATGGCCCGCCTGCTGCTCGGCTTCATCAAGCCCACCAGCGGCCAGATCATCTATCAGGGCGTGGACGTGGCGAAGATGGACCGCGGGCAGGCCCGCCAGTACCGGCGCGAGGTCCAGCCGATCTTCCAGGACCCGTTCGAGGTCTACAACCCGTTCTACAAGGTGGACAACGTGCTGTCGACGCCGCTCCGCAACTTCGGCCTCGCCAAGGACGCCGAAGGACGTCCAGCGGCGCATGGAGGAGTCGCTGGAGCTGGTCGGGCCTGCGGCCGCGGGAGACGCTCGGCCGCTATCCGCATGAGCTGTCAGGCGGGCAGCGCCAGCGGATCATGGTCGCCCGGGCGCTCATGCTCCGGCCGAAGATCATCATGGCCGACGAGCCGGTGTCGATGGTCGACGCGTCGCTCCGAGCGACCATCCTCGACGAGCTCCGCAAGATCAACACCGAGTTCGGCATCTCGCTCGCTGTACATCACCCACGACCTGACCACGGCCTACCAGGTCTGCGACAACATCGTCGTTCTGTATCAGGGCACCGTGGCGGAGGCGGGATCGGTCGAGCGAGTCATCCGCAACCCGCAACACCCCTACACGAAGCTCCTGGTGTCCTCGATCCCGGTGACGGATCGAACCAAGCGCTGGGGCGAGGACGACATGCCGATCCCCGAGGCGTTCCGCCGGCCGCGTCACCGAAGGTTGCCGGTTCGCGCCGCGCTGCCCATACGTCATGGACGAGTGCTGGAACACGGTGCCGCCGCTCTTCCGGATCGATCCCGACCGTGCCGCCTCGTGCTTCCTCTACAAGGAGCACGAGGCCCTGCCGTCCACGGGGATCGGCGAGGTCTTCCGCCGGCCCCAGTCCGCCGCGGTCGCCTGACGCCGGGTTCCCCGGCGCCCATGTCCGCCAACCTCCCGGCAGAGCCGTCGCTGCTCGGCCGTCCGGTCCGCCAGATCGCGCTGGTCGTGCCGGACCTCGAGGTCGCCGTGCGGGCCTACGCGGACGCGCTCGGTGTCGGGCCGTGGAACGTGTACACCATCGGCGCGCCCGCGATGACCGGGATGACCTACCGCGGCGAGCCGGCCGACTTCGTCATCCGACATGCGCTCGCCTTCTCCGGCGAGGTGATGCTCGAGCTCGTCCAGCCGATCGAGGGGCCGAGCATCTGGCAGGAGTACCTCGACGCGCGCGGGCCGAGCCTTCACCACATCGCGTTCTACGTGGACGACTTCGACGAGGCTGCTGCGACCATGGCGGCGCGGGGCTGGGTCGCGGTCCAGGCAGGCGTCGGCTTCGGCCGGTCGCGCGACGGCGCCTTCACCTACTTCGAGCACCCGACGGCCGCGGGGATCATCGTCGAGGTGGTGAAACCACCGACCGAGCGGTTCCCGCCCGAATGGACGTACCCCGCGCCGTCCGAAGGCTGAGGGGCCGGGTGTCCGCGCCATGAGCCGGTTGCCGCTCGCCCTCGTGGGATCCGGCGCGATGGGCCGTCGCCACCTCCGCGGGCTGGCCGCGCTCAACGACGTCGGCCTTCTCGACTTCGACCTCGTCGCGGTGTGCGACCTCGACGCGAACAACGCGGCGCGCGGCGCCGAGGACGCCGAGACGCTCCTCGGCCGCCGGCCGGCCGTCGTGACCTCGCTCGACGAGATCCTCGCCGACGACTCGATCGCGGCCATCGACATCGCCACGGAGCCTTCGACCCACCACCGGATCGCGGTCCCGGCGCTCCTCGCCGGCCGGCACGTCCTGTGCGAGAAGCCGCTGTCCATCACGGTCCTCGGCTGCCGGGTGATGACCGAGGCGGCCGCACGCGGCGGCGCCATCCTGGCGGTCGAGGAGCAGTGGCGGCGCGGCCCGGCGAACCGGCTCGCGAGGGCGGTGATCGAGTCCGGGATGCTCGGCGACGTCCACCTCGCGACGACGACCCTCATCGGCGGCGACGACCGGATCATGCTCACGGCCTGGCGGCACCTGCGCGAGAAGGGAGCCATCGGCCTCGACCTCGCGGTCCACCTCGCCGACGTCCTGCAGTACCTGCTGGGCAGCGACTTCGCCACGGTCAGCGGCCGCGGCTTCATCGCGGAGCCCGTGCGCCGTCGCGGCGAGCCTCCCACCGCCGAGCGGAACGCGGCGACGGATTTCTACAGCGAAGCGATCGCGCGAGGGCCCGAATCGGTCGTCGCGACCGGCGAGGATTCGGTCCTCGCGCTGTACCGGATGGCGGCCGGGCAGGATGCGTGGCTCGCCTTCATCCCGTCCGGGCCCGGACAGCGGTACCTGGAGCGCCGGATCCACGGGCGCGCCGGATCGATGGAGATCCCGCCCGACCGGACCGGCGGCGAGCTCACCGTTCACCTCGACGGTCGCGACCTGACCAGCGGCGACCTGCTCCGGCGAGCTGCCGGGCTTCGCCTTCGACGAGGCGACGGCGCGCCTCTTCCCCGGGCCGACCTACGCCGACTGGTCGTTCCCGCGGATCGATGCCGCCCATCTCGCGGTCACGTTCTGGGACTTCGGCCGGGCGATCGCGGACGGCCGACCGGCAGAGGTGGACGGCCGCGCCGGAACGACTGCCGTGGCGGCCATCCTGGGCGCCTACGAGGCCGGCGTCCTGGGCCGGGCCGTCACCCTCGACGAGATGCTCGCCGGCGACACGGCCGCCACCCAGGTCGACATCGACATCGCCCTCGGCCTGCGTGACCAGGCCGGCGCCCCCATCGCAACCTTCGGAGGAGACGCACCGTGACCGACCGACGACCTGCCGTGGTCCTCGCCTGCAAGCCCGAGGTGCGCGCCGCCGTCGTGCGCGAACCGCAGATCGAGCGGCTCCGGCAGATCGCCGACTTCCGCTTCGGCGAGTTCGACCGGCCGGCCGATTACGTCGAGGCGCCGCCGCCCGACGCCGATGCGGACCGCCGCCTCATCGAGCTGGTCGGCGACGCCGAGGCCCTGATCGTCTCGATGGGCGCTCCGCGGGTCACCGGCGAGATCATGGACGCCTGCCCGAACCTGCGGTTCATCGGGGAGCTGGAGGGCGACAGGTTCGCCAGCCGCATCGACACCGAGGCCGCCTGGGGGCGGGGCATCCGGACGGTCGACACGACGAATGGCTCGTCGTACGGCGTCGCGGAGTGGGCCCTGGCCCTGATGCTGGTCGGGCTCCGTAACGCCGGCGAGCAGTTCCACGACATCATCGATCGGAAGCCCCCGTTCCACGGGGTCCCGTGGGATCAGCGCCCTTTCAAGCCCGACGAGCTGACCGGCAAGACCGTGGGGCTCATCGGCTGCGGGATCATCGGGCGGCGGCTGCTCGAGCTCCTCGAGCCGTTCCACACGACGATCTACGTCTACGACCCGTACGTGCCGCGCGAGCTCGCCGACGTGTACGACATCACGTTCACATCCCTCGACAACGTCCTCTCGCTGTCCGACGTCGTCGTCTGCCTCGCGCCGATCACGCCGGCGACCCGAGGCATGCTCGGCCCGCGCGAGTTCGCCCTTCTCCGAGACGGGTCGGTCTTCGTCAACGTCTCGCGTGGCGCGATCGTCCAGACGGACGCCCTCATCGACAGGCTGCGCGACGGCACGGTCGTGGCCGCCCTCGACGTATTCGACCCGGAGCCGATCCCCGAAGATTCGCCGATCCGGGACATGCGCAACGTCTTCCTCACGCCGCACACTGCCTCCGCGACCGAGGCGACCCGGTCGCGCAACTTCCGGATCATGGTCGACGAGCTTGAGAGGTTCTTCGCCGGGCACGAGACCCGCTACGACCTGCTCCCCCGGACGATCGCCAACCGGACGGGCCAGGCGCCGCCAAGTCGCAGCTAGGTCAAAGTCGGCGCCGCCTCGGCGGGCGAGACGCGCCCGGGCGATCGACGGGAGCTCCCGCGGCGGCCCACCCGTCCGTCAGTCGCGACGGAGACGCGGATTCGCGAAACGGTCCATCCCGGCCGAGATGACGAACAGGGCCAGGAAGATGAACGCGATCATGAAGATCGGCGGTGCCCACCACCACCACAGACCACGCGTGACGGCCGTATACGCCTGTGCGCGGTAGATGTTCACGCCAAGCGTGTTCGCATTGTTGGCGCCAAGACCCAGGGCCTCCAGGCCGATGGCGGCAAGCATCCCTCCGCTGACCGCACCGACGAAACCCGCGACGACGAAGGGCATCAGATTGGGCATGATCTCCCGGAAGACGACCCCGAACGCGCCAACGCCGTTCGACCTCGCCACCTCGATGTACGACCGTTCCCGAATCGACAGCACCTGGGCACGGATCATCCGAGTCGGGAACATCCAGGCAAGGGCCGCGACGGTCAGGGCCATGACCTCGACGGTCATCTGCTCCACGTTCGACGCGATCACGATGAGGAGCGCGATGCCCGGGACGGTCAGGAGAGCGTCGGTCACGACGGTGATCGACGAGTCGATGAGTCCGCCGAAATAGCCCGAGATCAACCCCAGGACCAGTCCGATCGAGATACCGACGACGCCGGCGATGAGACCCATCTTGAGGGTGTTGCCGGTACCGAGGGCCATGACCGTCCACAGGTCCCGACCCTGGACGTCCGTTCCCAGGAAGTGTTTGGCGCTCGGCGGCAGGCGTTGCAGGTCATCGCCCACCCGTGCCGCCCGTGGATCGACCACAATCGGTGCGATCACGGCGAAGATGACGACGGCCGCGAACATAAGGACCCCGATGATGAGCTGGTTCGTCATACGCGGATCGCTCAGGAACCCAAGACGTCGACGCCTTGCCGATGTGGCTGGAACCGTGGTGGCAACGGATGGTGCGGTCATCGTCGGCGCCGGATCCGGGGGTCAAGGACCGGGTAGATCAAGTCCACGATGAAGACGGAGAAGCCCAGGGAGAGGATCAGAAGGACGACGACCCCGTTGATGACGAAGATGTCCTTTCCGAGGATCGCCTGGTAGAGCAGGCCGCCCAAACCCGGATAGCTGAAGATCGCTTCCACCAGCACAGCTCCCGACACGAGGGTGCCGAGCACCAGTGCCAGGGCAGTGATCTGCGGAAGCATGGCGTTGCGCAAGCCGTAGCGGAGGAAAACCCGCCGCGACGGGAGCCCCTTCGACTCGGCGAACGTTATGAAATCTTCGCCCAGCACGTTGACCATCAGGCTGCGCATGCCGAGCGCCCAGAAACCGATGCCTCCCAGGATGATCGCGAGCGCTGGCAGGATCGAATGGCTGCCGATGTCGATGACGGACTTCATGTTCCAGCCCAGGATCGTCGTCGGCGTAGAACCGCCTGCGCCCGGGAGCAGGTTCAGCGTCGCCGAGAACAGGAAGATCAGCAGGATTGCGAGCAGATAGAACGGCACAGCCGATAAGAGGATGAACGGGGCGACGACGGGCCGGATGAATCCAGGCGACTTCGGCCAGGCCAGGAGGGCGCCGGCGATCGTGCCGATCAGGAACGACAGCAGTGATGCCACGAGCAGCAGTCCTATCGTCCACGGCAGTGCCGCAGCGATCTTGTCGGTGACCTTTTGCGGGAAGCTGGCGACGGAGACGCCAAGGTCCGCTGTTGCGATGCCGCGCCAATAGTTGATGTACTGGACGATCAGAGGCTTGTCGAACCCGAACTTCTCGTTCCAGGCCGCCTTCAACGCCACGACGTCGACCGAGCGACTGCCACCCTGGACGGCCAGGGCATTGAACGCCGACTCGACCGGATCGCCAGGGATCATCCTGGGGACCGCGAAATTCAGGGTCCCGGCGATCCAGATGACGATAAGCAGTTGGATGAAGCGGCGACCGATGTAGACGAAGGTGTCAGCCAACTTCCGCCGACCCTCTCCCGAAGACAGCCGACTCGACGTGACGTCTCGAGTCGATGCTCCCGTCCCATATTGACAGCGTGGGAGGCCCTAGGTACGTTTCCTGCGCGGTCCGGGAAGGATTGCAGAGCGTTCGCGAACGTGTCAAGTTCGGCGAACGGGAGGAGCGAGTCGTGGACAATCTCCATGTCGCCACGCGCAGGCGTGCGTCCGGGCCGATGACGCGGGGCACGCGGCGCGGCAGGGCGGTCACCTGGCTATCGAGTCTGGCGATCGCCGGTCTGGTCTTCGCGTCGTGCGGTCAAGCGACGACATCCACGGCGCCTTCGGCCGCGGCATCTGCGGCGGCATCTGCCGCGGCCTCCGCCACGTCCGCGGCAGCCTCGGAAGCTCCGTCGGCTGCTGCCTCAGCCTCGGCCGCAGCTTCCGGCGGGACGGCCGGCCTCAAGGACGTGCCGCGGAACAAGACCTTCGTCACTTCGCGCGGGCCCGTCGCCGAAGTGCCGGCGCCGGACAACTGGAATCCGTACAACCAGCCGGCGTCGAACAAGGATCGTTTCTCGCTGGGCCTTTTCGAGGCGCTCTTCTACACCAATCTGAACACGGGCGAATTGATCCCGTGGCAGGCCGAGAGCTACACGCAGAACGCGGACTTCACGCAGACGACGGTGAAGCTGCGTGACGGCGTCACCTGGTGCGACGGCCAGAAGTTCACCGGCGACGACGTGAAGTACACGCTGGATCTGGTCCGCAACAACGCCCCGGATCTCGAATTTTCGACGAACTGGAAGGAGTACATCAAGGAAGTCACGGTCCCCGATCCGCTGACGGTCGTCATCACCCTGAACAAGACGGCGCCGCGGTGGTTCAAGCAACAGTTCACGCTCGGTCACGAGAACCACTACACCATCCTGCCCAAGCACATCTACGAAAACCAGGACATCAAGACCTTCAAGGACTTCGACGTCGCCAAGGGCTATCCCTGCACGACGGGCGCGTACAAGCTCGTGTCATCGACCGCGCAGCAGGTCGTCCTCGATCGCGCCGAAAAGTGGTGGGGCAGCGACTCGGGCTTTGCGAAGGCCCCTGCTCCTGAGCGGATCATCGTGCTGCCTGTCGCAAGCGAAGAAGCGACGGCCAACCTGTATCTGACCGACCAAGTGGACGCGGGGAACATGCTCCAGCCGGGCGCGTTCACCGCAACCCAGGCCAAGAACCCGAACGTCCAATCGTGGGCACCGTCGGGTCCTGTCTGGGGGGCGCCGGACGGCTGCGGCTACAACTTCGTCTTCAACAACACGACCAAGCCCTTCGATGATGCCAACGTGAGAGTGGCGGTCAACTACGCCATCAATCGCCAACAGATCACCGACCTCGGTTATGAAGGCTCCAACAAGCCGATGATCATCCCATTCTCGAGTTACATGGCCTCGAAGTGGGTGCCCGGGAAGATCCAGGCCGTGCTCGACAAGTACGATCGCGGTACGCCCTCGCAGGCGAAGGTCGATGAGTACATGGGAAAGGCGGGCTTCGCGAAGAACGGGGATGGGTTCTGGGCAAAGGATGGCCAGGTCCTGAAGATGCCCGTCGGTGCGGGAGGCTGGCTGTTCCCGATCCCGCCGATCGTTCAGCAACAGCTGATCGATGCCGGGTTCGATGCCACGGTGGCGGTCGACCCGAAGTGGGACGCGAACTTCCAGCCGGGCACGACGCCGCTGCTGATCCTGGTCCATTGCGGAAGCCTCAGCGAGCCATACGACACGCTCCAGGATCTCCACAGCAAGTTCTACGTGGACAACGGCAAGCCCTGTCCCAACGTCATGGGTTGCAGCCGGTACAAGAACCCCGAGATGGACAAGATCCTGGACCAGATGGAGGCGATCGTCGCCGATCCAGATCAGGGTTCGAAGTACATGGACCTCGCCGCGCAGGCGGTCGATATCTACCTGCGAGACATGCCTGAAATCATGATGACGGAGGAATGGCACGTCATCACGTACGACACGAAGTACTGGAAGGACATGCCGAACGCATCCGATCCGTACGTCGCTCCGTACCATTGCTGCTGGTCCGGGCACGAACATGCTCCTGTGGCACATGCAGCCCACCGGCGCCCAGTAACCGACCTACACGCCCACGAGACCCCCGACGGACCTCCTCCGTCGGGGGTCTTGTCATGTCACCGGACCAGACAGCCAGGTACCCGGGTTCCTCTCGATCAACTGGCTGATCTGCTCGACGTCGAGTCCCAGCAGCTCCATCTGCGGCCGCACGTTGACCAGGAGATGGTCGTAGCCATGGCCACCGAATGAAGCGAGTCGGTGCTTCATGCAGATGTCGTGCGACAGCACGATGTTGTCGAGCAGGCCGAGTTCGGCGAGGCGCCTGATCCTGCGAATCCGCTCGGCATCGTTCGGCATCGGTGTCGGTGGATGCGGCGGATAGAACGAGGTCTCCAGCCCGAACAGGTCATAAGCGATGTAGAACCCGAGGGACACGAGCCGGACGAGGTCTCGCTCGCTGACCTCCGTCCGATCCATGTGCGCGAACACCGTCCTCGACGGATCACCCCCGGAATCGATGATGGTCTCGGCCAACGACCCGGGCGAGGAAGGGTGACGGCCTGGATGGACGATCATCGGTGCACCAGTGAGTCGTTGTGCCTCTGCTGCGGCCTCGAGCACGAGGATCTCGGATGGATCGGTCGGCCAGCTGCAGCCGATCTCCCCGATGACTCCGCTCCTGATCCCGGCCTCGCCCTCGAGCAGGTCGTGGAGGATCAGTTCACGGACCTCGGCCCGGTCCGCGTCACCGAATTGCCGCGGGTGGGCTTTTGCGACATAGAACCCGGTCCCTCTGATGATATGGACGCCGCTCTCCTGAGACACCTTCGCCAGGACTCGGGGATCGCTTCCCAGCGCTCGGGGCGTCGCGTCCACGATCGAGCCGCCACCCGCCCCTCGGAATCGGCGCAGCTCGACCACGGCCGTCGTGGCCTGGTCCAGGCGCAGGTTGTCCCTGCTGGAAGCCCAGTCCCGACGAATCCACCAGAGGTTGTCGAGTGAGACAGGATCGTCGACATGCGTCGCAAGCGGGTGGGTCGGCGGGGTGTAGGCAACACGAACCAGATCGATCAGCACATGCTCGTGGGTCAGCGTGATGCCCAGGTTCGCGATGGGAACGGGACCGAGGACGGTCTGGACGTCGGGCATCAGCCGATCGGCGAAGCGCCGCTGCTTCCGCTGCGCGTGGGTGGCAGAAGGAACGGTGCCGTCAACTCGGCCTCATCCAAACGGCGCCGGATGAGAATCGCCTGTCCGTCCCTGGCGAGCACGACGGCCGGAAGGGGGATCGCGCAGTAATCGCTGGAAACGGCTTCGCAATAGGCGCCCTGGTCGAGCAGGGCGACGATGTCCCCGCGAGCGACACGCGGGAATGGGACCTCGGTCGCGACGCTGTCCTCGGCGCAGGTGGCGCCGGCGATCGAGAGCGTCCCGATCGGTGGCAGATCGGGTCGGCTCGCGAGGAGCGGATGGTGGTAGAAGTCGAAGAGAAGCCGGCGGACGAAGTGGTAGGCGGACGTATTCTCGAGGAAGGCCCAATCCCGCCGCGCCTCCCCGTGAACGATCGTCTTGGTGAACCCGACCTTCGCGGCGAAGATCGCGGCATCGGACACGATGTATCCACCGGCCTCGAGCACGAGCTCGGGCACGGCGAGCCCATGGGCCGTGCATGCCGAGCGGATCTCGTCTGTGATCACTCGGGCTACGGCATCGATCGGCGCGAACGATCGAAGTCCTCCGGGGCCGTAGCCTTCCGGGCGTCCCCGCCGAAAGCCACCTCCGATGTTGACGACCGCGATCTCGATCCCCAGATCGGCCTTCATGTCGACGATCAGTGACGTGATCTGGCGCATCTGCTCTCGGCGGCGTTCGAGCTCGGCCTCGTGTGAATACGGGGTGCCGCCGTAGGCCGTGAATCCCAGGTGGGAGTGGATGCCGACGACCTTGAGCCACCGCGATCCGAGCGCAGTTCGCGCCGCGACCAGGATGTCGTCGTATGGCATCCCGAACTTGGACTCCCGGAGCTGTGCCGCGTGGACCGGATCGTCGGCCTCGAACGCCCCGGGATCGAGCGCGAGCCGGAGACCGATGTCGAGGCGCCGTCCATGCCGGGCCGTCAGTTCGATCAGCGCGTCGAGCTCTGCGAGCGAGTCGACGTTGATCATCCCGATGCCGTTGGTGATCGCCCACGACAGCTCGTCGTATGTCTTGCTGTTGCCGTTGAGGACGAGGTCGCCTGGCGCAAAACCGGCCATCAGTGCGAGATCGATGTGACCCGCAGTCACCACATCGAGGCCGGCCCCCTCCTCGTGGACGATCTGGAGGACCGCCGGTTCCGGGTTCGCCTTGGATGCGTAAAGAACCCGAACGGTTGCATCGTGGTGGGCGAACGCCCGCCTGATGTCGTCGATATTCGAGCGAATGGTCGAATTGGAGATGATCCACACGGGTGCGCCGTGGTCGGCGACGATCTCGGTGACGTCGCAGCCGTCGATCGCCAGGGCCCCCGAAGGGGAGAGCGTTAGACAGGGATCCGACGGGAGAGATGCGGGGCGAGTGCTGCCCGCACCGCGCAGGGCCGGACCGGACCGGGATCCGTCCATCTAGCGTCCGATCGACTGAAGGTACGCCCGGTTCGTGACGCAGCCCTCGACCGGATCGTAGTCGGCGTACGGTGAAAGCTCGGTCGTCACCCAGCCACTGTAGTCATGGCTCTCCAGTTCGGCGAGGAACGCCGGGATATCGATGGTCCCAAGGCCGAGTGGTTCGGGACGGCTGTTCTTCCAGTCCTTGAGATGGACGTAGGCGACCCGGTCGCCGAAGTGCCGATATTGCTCGACCGGGTCTTCGCCCATGAGCGTCGCGACCGAGATATCGAGGCAGACCTGAAGCCGTGGGCTCGCCTGCATGAGCCGATCTGTCTCGCTCTGGCTCTCGACCATGCTCCGCAGATGAGCATGGTGGGCCACGGTCATCCCGTTGGAGGCTGCATGGTCGATGAGGGCTTCCGTCGCCTCACCGAGCGCGGCGATGTCGTCGTCGGTCGTTGGCCGGAGAGCGATGCGTTCGGCGCCGACGAGGCCGAGGATGCCGAAGCCCGCCTCGGCGGCGAAATCGACGGTTCGTCGAGCCTTCGTGTTCGCTTCCCCGCCCCCAGGGCCGGCGGCGATGCCGGTGAAATAGGCGACCGGTTCGAGGCCGGCTTGCGTCAGCAGTCGCCGGACGCGGGTCGGCGTCCCCAGCCAGTCGAGAGCCACATTGATGAACTCGATACCTTCCCACCCGGCGGCCGCGACCGCCTCGAGGCACGCCTCGAGATCGAGCGTCGAACCCCATGCGAGCGTCGAGTACGAAAGTCGATAGGAGCGGCCCATCAGTTCCTCCGATGCGGGTCTGCCTGGGTGGTCTCGTTGTCGTTCATCTCGGCGGCCGTGGCCCCACCGCGCCCGGCGTTGACGAGGGCGTCGATACGAACAGCGTGACCGGTCCTCGCCGACCGCGAGACGGCAAGCACGGCTGCCACTGCGACGAGGCCCTGAAGGCCGTCGACCTCGGGGGCGCTCCCGGTCTGCATGGCACGCGCGAAGTCGAGCAGTTCGATCGCGATCAACGCCGCGTCGCGGGTGTCGACGGCCAGCGCCGCTCGGTGCAATCTTTCCGATCCGGCCGCCGCGGCTACCGAATTCACCGTGGCCTGGATCTCACGCACGGATAGAGTCCTGCCTCCGATCGTCGCCGTGAGGCTGCCGGTCGACGCGTCGAGGGGCATGACGATGCTGCCGTCGCGTCCCTGGACCATCACCGTCGGGGGACGCGACGGGCCTGCAAGGATCAGTGCGTACTGGGCGATCAGGCCCGACTTCATGCGGTATGTCGCGACCAGCAAATCGTCACCCGTCGCGACGACGAACGGCGGCATCGCCTGATGCCGAGCCCGGTACGACTCGAGGTCCAGCTCCGGGGAAGCCCGCTTGCGCCGCACTTCATGGGCGATGAACGCGCCACCGAACGCACGGTCGAAGTCGCCGCCGAGATAGGAGATCAGGTCCGTATGATGCACGGCCAGATCGAGGGCGATCGAGCCCTTCTCCTTCAGGTGCCTCCAAGGGGAGATCACGATCTCGTCTGTGCCCCCGAGAAATTCCATCGCGATGAGCAGGATCCGGCCCAGCGCTCCGCTCTCCATGATCGCCCGCACCGCGCGAATCCTGGGATCTCGCCGGAGGTTCTCGGCCGTAGCGAGCACGACGCCGGCATCCGTCGCGGCGTCGATGAGGTCCCAGCAGTCGGTCGGCGTCAGGGCAAGCGGCTTCTCGCAGATAAGATGCCGGCCGGCGCGCAGGATCGCCATCCCCACCGCGTGATGGGAACTCGGGTCGGTCGCGACATCGAAGGCCTCGATGCCGTCGCTGCGCAGCGCGTCATCCAGCTTTCCGAAGACCCGTGGGCTTCGACCCAGAAGGCGTTCTGCGGTGGCAGCCGCTGATCCGGCTCGGTCGAGGTCGCCATCGCAAACGGCGTCCAATCTGAACGGGGACAGGCCGAGATCCTGCAGCAGGGCGTAGGCACGAATGTGCCGCTCGCCCATGCCGCCGCAGCCCACGAGGCACAGCCCGGTCTCGGTCATGGGAGACGCACCGGCCGTCGTCCTCGGTGCCGGCCCCTGATCAACGGTCGCCGTCCGAGCCGGATCGGTCCTTCGGCCTGGATCGCGTTACAACCGTCACGGTCGCGGCTTCCCCCTTCGGAAACGTCACGTCTCCTTCAGACTAATGCCCGGAAACCGGGGCCGTGACCCGACGGCGTGTCCACCCGGCGCGCGTATCGAGGGACCATGCTGTATCTGACCGACCTCGAGATCGAACGGCTCCTCGACATGAGTGCGACGATCGGCGTCCTCGAGGCGGCGTTCCGCGCAAAGGCGCGGGGAGAGATCGTCAACCGGCCTCGGTTGAGGGTGCCCCTTCATGGCGGCACCTACAACGTGCTGGTGGCCGGCTGGACCTCGGCCGGCATGGTCGGCCACAAGAGCTATCTGGCGCGCCCAGGCGGCGTCCCCCGGCCGTTCCACATCCAGCTTTTCGACGCTGATGCGGGCGGCGCTCTCGCGCTGCTCGAGGCGTGGACGATCAGCAACCTGCGGACCGGGGCGGCAAGTGGGCTCGCTGCGCGGCACATGGCCAATCGCGGTGGGGAGGTTGCGATCATCGGCGCCGGACTCCAGGCCCGATCGCAACTCGAGGGCGTTGTGCTCGCAACGGGCGCCACTGCGGCCCGGGTCTACAGCCCCAGCGTCGAGCGACGAGGCAGGTTCGCAGACCAGATGTCGGAGCGAATGGGAATCCCGGTGCGACCCGCGGAAAGCGCGCGATCGTGTGTCGAGGGAGCGTCCACGGTCGTCACGATCACGACCTCGGTCGAGCCGGTCCTGATGCGGGAGTGGCTGGAGCCAGGCGTTCACGTCATTGCGGCGGGCAGCAACAACTGGATGAAGCATGAATTGGAAGTCGCAGCGATCGAACGCTTCGACGTGATCGCCGTCGACGACGTCGAGCAGGCGAAGGTCGAGTGTGCAGAGCTGATGCGCGCGACGGAGCTCGGGCTCGTCACCTGGGATCAGGTCCTTCCGCTGTCGGACGTCGTCGCCGGACGGCGGATCGGGCGTCCAGGGCCCGATGCGATGACGCTGTTCGAGTCGCAGGGCATCGGACTCGAGGACATCGCCGTGGCGGCACATGTGTACGGTCTGGCCGTGGAATCAGGGGTCGGCACGCAGCTTCCTTCGGGCCCGGTGCGGTCCCACGACACGCCTTGACGACGGCCGCCATCCGCGGCCTCCGGTATCAGCCTTTGAAGTAGGCCGCGATCCTGGGGTCGCTGCTGCGCTCGCGCGCGAGCCGGATGAGCTCCGCGTGCCCCGTCGTGACGGCTTCCGCGGCGGCGACCGGATCGCGCCGGGCGAGAGCTTCGGCGCGCGCCTCGATCGTCTCGAGCTCCAGGTCCCATGCGTCCTCGAAGGAATGGACCAGGACGATCTGGTAGCGACGGCCCATCGTCCGACCCTCGCTGACGATCATCCGCAGAAGCCTCGGATAGTGAGTGGGCAGGAACAGGCGCTGGTGCATCTCCCAGAGCGTCGTTGCATACCCGCGACTGTCGTGAGCGGCCCGCAGCCGGTGAAGCCGGGCGATCAGGCGCCTGACTACACGGATCTCCGTGGTTGTGATCCGCTCGGCGACGATCTTGAGCGCGGGCTGCTCCAAGCGCGTCGAAGATGAACTGGAGCTCCGCCCAGTCGTCAACCGACAACCAGCTGACCCGGGCACCGACGTATGGCTCCAGCTCGATCAGGCCGTTCGACTCGAGTTGCAGGAAAGCTTCGCGGATCGGCGTCTTGGACACGTTGAACCGGCTGACGAGGTCCGCCTCGACGAGACGCGTGCCCGGTGGCAGCTCGAGCTCGGCGATCATCTCGACGAGAGCGTCGTAGATGGCACCCTTGTACGTCTTCACCCCGGGCAGGCGGATCCTCGGGTCGTTGGTCGCTGGGCTTCGAGGTCCCACCGGGATGGTGGCGGCTCGGCTCATGTGTCCCTCATTGTCGGCTTTCGTCGCCGGCTGGCTGCGGACCACGCCTCGCCGAGCGAGACATTCGGCCAATAATCGTGTATCAGATATGATTTCGCAAGCGGCAACGGAGTTTGAGGGCCGCTGGCGCACGCTGGCGATGCCGCCCCGAGGGCCGACTCAGTCGCGCCGCAGTCGCGGATTGGCGAAGCGGTCCATCCCCGTCGAGGTCAAGTACAGGCTCATGAAGATGTAGGCGATCATGATGATCGGCGGGATCCACCACCACCACATCCCGCGCGACATCGCGAAATAGAACTGCGCCCAGTAGATGTTGACGCCGAGCGTGTGGGCGTCGTTTGCGCCGAGTCCGATCGCCTCGAGCCCGACGGCAGCGAGGATCGCGCCGGACACGGTCCCGACGAATGCCGCGCCGACCCACGGCATCAGGTTGGGCATCACTTCCTTGAAGATCACGCCGGCCATGCCGACCCCGTTGGCCTTTGCGATCTCGACGTACGAACGCTCCCGGATCGTGAGGACCTGTGATCGGATGACGCGAGTCGGGAACATCCAGGCGAGCAATGCGATCGCCACCCCCATCATCTCGACGGTCATCTTGTCCACGTTCGCTGCCAGCACGACGAGGACCGCGATCGCCGGCACGGTCAGGAGCGCGTCGGCGATGATCCGGATCACGGTGTCCGGCACGCCGCCGACGAACCCTGCGATCAACCCGAGAAGCAGGCCGACACCGATACCGACGAACCCGGCGATCAATCCGATCTTGAGCGAGTTCGGCGTGCCGAGGACCAGCTCCGTCCACAGATCGCGGCCTTGAGTATCGGTGCCCAGGAGGTGGGCCGCACTGGGAGCCAGGCGCGGGAGTCTCGGCACCGACGACGGCGGCCTTCTGATCGACGAGCAGCGGGCCGACGATCGCGAACGCGAGGAGCGCGACGAGCATGACGAGGCCGACGACGAGCTGTGGCGTGATACGAGGATCGTGGATCAGCCTAAGCCGGCGTCGAGGCCGGACGAGCGCGACGGGGATGGCGGGGGCCGTCATCCGGTTCGCCTGATCCGCGGATCGAGGATCGGCAGCAGGAGATCGATGGTGAAGACGGCGATCCCGAGAGTGACGATCAGGATCGTCACGATGCCGTTGATGACGAAGATGTCCTTGCCCAGGATCGAAGCGACGAGGAGCCCGCCGAGTCCCGGGTACGCGAAGATCGCTTCCACGAGGATCGCACCGGAAACGACCGTGCCGAGCACGATCGCGAGTGCGGTGACCTGCGGCAGGAGCGAGTTGCGGAGACCGTAACGGAGGAAGACGCGCCGCGGCTTCAGCCCCTTCGACTCGGCATACACGATGTAGTCCTCGCCGAGCACGCCGACCATCAGTGCGCGCATCCCGATGGCCCAGAACCCGATCGCCCCCAGCACGATCGAGAGCGAGGGCAGGATGGCGTGGTAGGCGACATCGAAGACCGACTTGAGGTTCGGACCGAGGATCAAGGTCGTGCTGTATCCACCGGCCGGCGGGAAGATCCGCAACGTGATCGGCGAAGATCGAGATCAATATCAGCGCAAGGAGGTAGTAGGGCATCGCCGAGAGCACCATGAACAGCGGGGCGAGGAAGTGCAGGATCCGGGCGGATCTCGGCCAGGCGAGGAACGCCCCCAGCAACGTCCCGATCACGAACGCGATGATCGTGGACATGCCGAGCAGCCCGAGCGTCCACGGGATCGAGGGACCGATCACCGACGTCACCTTCGCCGGGTATTTGATGACAGACACGCCGAGATCAAGCGTCGCTACGCCGATCCAGTAGTTCGCGTACTGCACGAGCACCGGCTGATCGAGCCCGAGCTTGGCCTCGTAGGACGCCTTGAGCGCGGCGACGTCCTGGCTCGGCCCGCCGCGGACTGCGAGGGCGAGGAACGCCTGCTCGACCGGATCGCCTGGCATCAATCCGCGGGATGGCGAAGTTCAAGCGTGCCGGCGATCCACAGCACGACCAGGAGATTGACGAACCGCCGACCGACATAGGTCAGGGTGTCGACCATGCTGGGGCGTCCCTCCTCAGGATGCGGTTGCGATGGCGGATATCATATTCCATATTGACATCCGCCTGACTCGCCGTTACGGTCGCGACTGGCGCCGGGCAAAGGATTGCAGGGCGTCGGCGAGCCTGTCAAGGGTCGTATGAGGAGGAGACGGATTTGCGTACGCGTTCCCGTACGAGGTCGCCAAAGCGACTCGCCGGATCTTCGATGCTTGCGAAGTCGGTCGTCGGCTTTGCAATCGTTGGACTACTCGTCGCCGCGTGCGGCCAATCGACGGCCTCGACCGCGCCATCGGCAGCGGCCACCGCGGCTGCGGCGTCGGCCGCAGCGTCAGCAGAAGCAACCGCCCAGGCGACGGCCGCCGCATCCGCATCCATCGCGGCGTCACAGGCGACCGGTGACGTCGCCCGCAACAAGACTCTGATCTTCGGGGCGGTCGGCGACACGCTCAGGACCGAGAACAACTGGAACCCGCTGGCGGCTCAGGCCACACACCCGGACTCCAACTCGTACGGCTTGTACGAGGAACTGTTCTACACGAACCTCAACACCGGCGAGCTCATCCCGTGGCAGGCCGAGAGCTACACGATCAGCGACGACTACACCGGCGTCACCCTCAAGCTGCGCGACGGCGTCACGTGGTGCGACGGCGTCCAGTTCACCGCTGACGACGTCAAGTACAGCCTGGACCTGCTGAAGACGGGCGACCCGGCGTACTTCGACTCGGCGAACTACAAGGAGTACATCAAGTCGGTCGACATCGTCGACAAGCTGACGCTCCAGATCACCCTGAACAAGCCGGCGCCGAAGTGGTTCAAGGAGGAGTTCACCCTCGGGCGTGATCCCTACGCGATCGCGCCGAAGCACATCTTCGAGAAGGAAGACCCGAAGACCTTCAAGTTCTACGACCCTGCCAAGGGCTACCCGTGCACGACGGGCCCGTTCAAGATCGTCTCGTCCACCCCGGACAAGCTCGTCCTCGAACCGCGCGACAAGTGGTGGGGCGTCGATACCGGCTTCCAGAAGTGGCCCGAAGTCAAGCGCGAGATCTTCATCCCGATCAAGGACCAGCAGGCGTGCGCCAACCTGTACATGACCAACGAGGTCGACATGTGCTTCGACCTTCCGACGGGGCTGCTGGTGAGCACGATGGCCCAGAAGCCTGAGGTCCGGTCATGGTCGAAGGAGGGTCCGATCTGGGGTGCTCCCGACGGCTGTCTGTACAACTTCGCGTTCAACACGTCGAAACCGCCGTGGAACGACGTGAACGTGCGGCTCGCGGTCAACTACGCCTTCGATAGACAGAAGATCACCGACCTCGCGTTCGAGGGCGCGATGCCGACCGCGATCCTGCCCTTCTCGGGCTACTTCGCGCCGCAGTACGTCCCGGGCAGGATCCAGGCCGTCCTCGACAAGTACGACCGCGGCACCCAGTCGCAGGCCAAGGTCGACGACTACATGGCCAAGGCCGGCTTCGCGAAGAACGCGGCCGGGTTCTGGGCCAAGGACGGCAAGCAGCTCGACGTCTACTTCAGCTACCTCGACTTCATGAAGGCGATCGGCCCGGTGCTGCAGCAGCAGCTCATCGCGGCCGGGTTCAACACGACCTCGAAGCTCGATCCCAAGTGGGACTCCAAGGTCTTCCCGGGGACTCAGGACAACTGGGTCCTCGTCCACTGCAACAGCTTCGGAGACCCATTCGCGGCGTACCAGGGCTACCAGTCGAAGTACGCGGTGCCCGAACGGGACACCGTGCACCCTGTGGTACGGCTGCAGCCGATGGAAGAACCCCGAGTTCGACACGCTCATGGCCAACATGGAGGCCGTGCCCGCCGACAACGCCCAGGACAGCAAGTACATGGACTGGAGCGTTCGGGCGACCGAGATCTTCCTCGAGGAGATGCCCGAGGTCATCCTCACCGACGAGTACCACACGATGACCTACAACGAGCATTACTGGACGGGCTACGCGGTCAAGGAAGACCCGTACGTCGCGCCGTTCTACTGCTGCTGGGACGCCAGCTACCTCTACCTCTACCACCTCAAGCCCACCAACGCGGAGTAGCTCCCCCCTCCTCGAAGCCCCGGATGGACCCCAGCCCATCCGGGGCTTTCCCATTCGCCGCGACCGGCGACGATCGCGTCGGAGAGGCGTGCTGATGCTAGGCCGCGATCGCGGAGGGACGGCGAGGCCGAGACGAGCGCCCGCGACAACCTCGGCACGCTCAAGATCGTCGAGGCGCTACATCGATCCGGATCGACCGGCAGGCACCCCATCGAGCCCGAGGAGGACGCATGAGCTCGCCACGGCAGCGTGATAAGGATCGATCCCGACGATCTGCCGGAGTATCGACGGCTCCATGCCGCGGTCTGGCCCGGCGTGCTCGCAACTCTGACCGAGTGCAACATCCGGAACTACACGATCTACCATCGCAGCGGGTGGCTGTTCGCCCACTTCGACTACGTGGGTGACGACCTCGCCGCCGACTGGGCGAGGATGGAGGCCGACCCGATCACCCAGCAGTGGCACGCGGTGTGCATGCCCCTCCAGCGGCCGCTCGAGGACCGTGCACCCGGCGAGTGGTGGGCGAGATGGAGGAGCTGTTCCAACTCGACGACGGACGACCATGACGGGCCGATCGTCGACACCCATGCGACGTCAACGCCCACGACGAGGCGCGGTACCCGCCGATCGACGACCCGCTGCGACCGCCGGGCGGGAAGGGCTCGGTCGCCGACCTCCGGGCGGAGCTCAGCCCTCGAGCAGAAGGTGGCCCTTCGGTTCCCAGCCGAGGAGCATCTTCGCCTTCGTGAGGTTGTGGTCGACCTGACCCTCGTCCGCGGCGATGAGGATTGCGTCGAAGCGAGCCGTCCCGATCTGTGCGACGTCAAGGGCGGCCAGGATGGCGTTGGCGAGATCCTCCTCGTCCATGACGTAGAGCCCGGGGTGGATGGGAGTCCGGCGTTCCGCGATGAATGCCTCGCGCGTCCGCGGGCCGGTGATCCTCAGCGCGATGAGCCGCATCCCGAAGTGCGTGGCGAAGTACTGACAGACTCGCTCGCCGATGCCTTTGGTCAGCCCGTAGACCGAGGGGTTGTCGATGGGCGCCGACTCTTCGGCCTGGAAGTACGTCGGGCGTCCCTCTGCGGTCATGGGCAGGTTGTGGACGGTCCGGGTGCTGATGTAAACCCCGGACTCGATCCCCATCTTGTGGGCAGTCCACAGCAGGAGGTGAACGCCCACGGCGTTGACTTGGTAGTGGCCGGCGATGTCCTCGGCCGTCTGTTCGGCCGACGGGTTCCGCATGACCATGTCGACGAACGTGTCCATGCCGTCGAGCGCGCGGGCGAGGTCGTCGGGGTTCGCGATCGAACCCTCGACGTATTCGACGAGGTCGGCGTGCTCGGGCGGCCGGACGTCCAGCACTCGCAGCTCGTGGCGCTTGGCGAGATACGGCGTGACGAACGTCCCGACCATGCCCGAACCGCCGACGAGGAGAACCTTCATGCCGTCGATCCCGTTGGAGCGCAGGTGTCGGTCATCGCGTCGGTCCCTCCTGTCCTCGTGGGTTCATCGCCGGCGCTCAGCTTCGGCGGCGGTCAAGATGGCGGAAAGGACCGCGGGTCGCGTCGAACATCGAGCGTTTCGGCATGCCAACGTTTGCGCGAGATGCCATTCTAGCCGGGCGCGCGCGGCCTCTCCAGGGCGCCGGCGGGAAGGGAGCCAGCATGCTTGTCGGAGCAGCCGACTATCACCAGGGCGACTGGCGCGCGCTGACGCCCGAGATCGCCCGGCGTGTCGCCGATCTCGGATTCGCCGTGATGAACGTGCGCGTCCACGATCCGTTCGATGTCGGTGACGCGTGACGTCGCCCGCACGAAGGCGCTGTTCGAGGACGCCGGGTTGGTCGTCGGTCAGACGGTCGGCGACTACGGTGGCGGGCTGATCAGTCCGGACGACGCGGTTCGCGCTCGCGCGATCGACGCCGTGAAGCGGATGTGCGACCTGACCGCGCGCCTCGAGGCGCCGAACACGTACCTGCGGCCGGGCAGCCTCAACCCGGCCGGAGCGTGGACACCCGACCCCGCTAATCGCTCCAATGCCGTCTTCGACCGTCTGGTGGCCAGCACGCACGAGATCTGCCAGACGGCCGAGGCGGTGGGCGCGAAGGTCGCGGTGGAAGCCGGTGTCGTCTCGCCGCTGTACTCGCCCACCCGCACGCGGGACTTCATCGTGGCCGTTGAGTTCGCCGGCGCTCGGCTTCAACCAGGACCCGGTCAACCTCGTGGGCAGCCTCGACGACGCCTACGATTTCGACCCGCCTCGTGAACGAGTCGTTCGAGGTGCTCGGCGAGTACACCATCGGGGCTCATGTCAAGGACTACCGCGTCGCCGACACCCTGCTCCCGCAGTTCGAGGAGACGGAGATCGGGACCGGTCTGCTGGACCACATAACGTTCCTGCGCCGGATGCAGGAGATCGCGCCCACCGCGCACGTCCTCATCGAGCACCTCCCGCCCGAGCGTTTCTCGGCTGCACGCACCGCTCTGCTGGCCTTCGCGCACGATGCCGGCGTGACCTTCGATAGACCCGATGTCCAGGACGCCGTGATCGACCGCGGACGAGACTCGACATGAACCTCGACGGGAAGCGGATCATCGTCACCGGCGCGGCGACGGGCATCGGCCGCGCGACCGCCCTCCGGGTGGCCTCGCTCGGCGCGAAGGTGGCCGCCTTCGATGTGAACGACGCCGATGGTCGGGCCGTCGTCGGCGACATCGCCCTGGCCGGCGGCATGGCCGGGTACTGGCATGTCGATGTCGCGGTCGAGACGGAGGTCGAGGCCGGGGTCGAAGGCGCGACCGCGTGGCTCGGTGGTGGCCCCGACGTTCTCCTCCACCTCGCCGGGATCCTGAAGGGCGCGAACGCCCCGATCGCCGATTTCGCCGAGACGACCTGGGACGCCGTGATCGACGTCAACCTCAAGGGCTCGTTCCTGGTCTCCAAGCACGTGGCCGCCCGGATGGAGCAGAACGGCGGCGGCGTCATCGTCTTGACCGCCTCGGGCGCGGGCGTGACGGGCCCGAGCTCGTCGTACGCGTACGGGTCCAGCAAGGGCGGGGTCCATGGCCTCGCGATGGTGCTTCGCGGCTTCCTCGAGCCACGCGGCCTGCGCATCCACGACGTCTGCCCGGGCAATGTGACGACTCCGCTCAAGCTCGACGCGATGGAGGAGATCTTCCGGCGGACAGGCGATCGAGTCGCCTATGAGGCCGGCCTGGCCGCGAACGTGCCGCCCGACGGCATCGCGAAGGTGTACGCCTGGCTGGCATCCGACGACGCCGCGGATGTCAGGGGAACCATCTTCACGCGATGAACGCCGGACGGGATAGAGGCGGGCAGCCTTTCCTGCCCGCCCTTGAGGTCTTCCGTGACGCGGAGATGGCCGGACTGTTCACCGAATAGCGGCGCCGACGAGCGAAGGAGTGTGATGGACCAGGATCTGTCCGGGGTTCACGCGATCCTCGTCACCCCGTTCGCCCGACACGGGGCGAGGATCGATCACCCCGCGCTCGAGGCGCATGTCGAGCGACTCCTCGAAGCCGGGGTCCGGAACATGGTCGTCGGTGGGAACACGTCCGAGTACTTCTCCTTGACGCGCCGCGAGCGCGGCGAGGCCATCCGAACGGTGGTCGGCGCCGTCGCGGGGCGCGCGTCGGTCATCGCGGGGATCGGCGCCTCGACCCAGGAGGCGCCGGCTGAGGCGAGGGCGGCCCGACGCCTGGGACCCGACGGGTTGATGGTCCATACGCCGACCCAACCGTTCCTGACAGCGCCGGGCTGGATCCGCTACCTCGACACGATCGCGAAAGCGACCGATGCGCCGCTGCTTCCGTACCTCCGTTCGGCGGCCGTCGACCCCGCGTCGATCGCGACGGTCGCCACACGTCCGTATGCCGTGGCGATCAAGTACGCGGTCGCCGACCCGTTGGCGTTCGCCGCTGCCCTCTCGAGAGCGCCGACCGAGACGACGTGGATCTGCGGGCTGGCCGAATCGTGGGCTCCCGCTTTCTGGTCGTACGGCGCGAGGGGGTTCACGTCGGGACTGGTCAACGTCGATCCCCGCCTCGCCCTGCGATTCTGGTCGACGCTCGAGAGCGGGGACATGGCCGCGATCCGGACGCTGTGGGCTCGGATCCGCCCGCTCGAGGTGTTGCGCTCGCGCGGTGGCGACGGCTGGAACGTCGCGATCGTCAAGGCGGCGATGGAGCGCCTCGGGTCGCCCGTCGGCCCGGTGAGGCCACCGTCCAGCGAGCTCCCTGACGGCCTTGCCTTGGAGCTCAATGCCGCGCTGCGGATCCTGGTCCCGTCCGCGGATGCGCCCGAAGCGGACCCGCGAGGGTGACATGCTGAAGATCGAGAAGGTCGACCTCCACCTCATCGAAGTTCGCCGGAACACGGGTTTCCCCTCGCAGCATGTCATCGTCGAGCTGACCACCGATCACGGGATCGGCTGGGGCGAGATGAGCGATCTCGGCCACTTGCCGCTGTACCAGTTCGACCTGGACCTGCTGGGGCGAACGCTGAACGACCTGCTCGCCGGCAGGGACGCGGAGAACCGGCTGGCGATCGAGTCGGCGATGGCCCGCGGATTCACCGACGAGGGACACTGTACAGCAGGTCGGGGCTCGTCCGCCAGGGCGTGGACCTCGCCGTGATCGATGCCGTCGGGCGACACCAGGGTCTCGAGGCCAGGACGGTCCTCGGCTACGCCCGGCGCGACTACCTCGAGGTCTGCTATCCGCTGTTCCGTGGTGCCCCCGGCGACGCGCTGGACGGTCACCTCGAGACAGTCGCCGCCAAGTCGATCGAGGGGTTGGCCTGTTCTGGCTCTACACCGGCGGCGATCTCGCCGCGGAGCGCGCGTTCCTCGAGGCGTTCCGAACTCGCTATCGGCGTTCCGGATCAAGTCATTCGACTTCTCGAACCGGCTGACCTGGCGGGAGTCTCTGCACTGGACCGAGGTGCTCGCGGAGGCGTGCGAACCGGAGCTGGTCGAGAGCGCCACCCCGCGCGACGACTTCGACGGCATGCGGGAGTTCGCGAAACGGAGTCGGTGGCCGCATTCGGAGCACGTCGTGTCGACGACGCATGCCTGGCGACTCGTCCGCCATGGTGCGGTCGACATCCTCAACGTCTCACCGTATGTCCTCGGCGGCATCACCCCGGCGATCCGGGTTGCCGAATTCGCCGCCGTCGCCGGCGTCGGCGTGCTGATCGGGACGACGCAGGAGATGGGCATCGGCACTGCAGCGGCAGCGATCGTCGGTGCCGTGGCACCAACCATCGATCATCCGTGCGACAACGTCGGCCCGCGGCTGTACGTCGAGGACATCCTGACGACGCCGATCCGGTACAGCGATGGGCGATTGATGGTCCCCGAGGGTCCCGGCCTGGGTGTGGACGTTGATCGCGCACGCGTTCAGGCGTTGGGGAATGGCGTCCGGCTCGGGATCGGGCTCTCGCCGAGCGAGCTCGTCGACCGCCGGGTGGCGCGCCCGACGAACTGACCGGACCACGAGGAGTGAGCCTCAGGCCGTCGTCCGGCCGATGTCCGGCGGGTCAAAGCCGGCGGCTCGTCGTCTCGCAGTCAACGGAAGGCGCCGGGCGGGCCGGCCAGATGGGTCCCGCGCGGCGGATCCCTCGAATTGTCGTCTGGCAGTCGACGAACGGCGCCGGGCGGGCCGGCCAGATCCGGCCAGATGGGGTCTGACGGTGCCGACCCGCGGATCGTCGTCTGGCAGTCAACGGAGGGGCGTCGACGAGCAGCAAGGCGGCGGCCGGCGAGGCGGACCCCGAAATCGTCGTCTGGCAGTCAACGAAGGGCCGTGGACAGGGCCGCAAACCTGCATCTGGCGAGGCCGCCCCCGCAGATCGTCGCTGGGAGTCAACGAAGGGTGCCCGTTGGCTCCTCGTCAAGCCGAGGTGCGGATGGGCCCGCTGATCGAGGCCGTCACGGTCTTCGCCACGATCGTCTCGTAGCGCTCGACGACGGCTCGCCGGTCGGCGTAGATGAGGATGGATTCGCCCACCTGGTCGTCCTCGGTCTGGACGATGCGGTGGAAAGCGCCGGCCGGCATGACCAGCACGCACGGGGCCCGGAACGGGGTGAGCGTCACGGTCGCCTGGGTGCGCCCGTTGAGGATGTAGCCCGCTCCGTCGCGGCGGATGATGTACTCGTCGACGTCGGGGTGTCGGTGGACATCGACGACATCGGGGAGTGGCAGCATGACGGGATCTGCCGCCGGCGCAGGCGTCTCCGCGGGAGGCGCCGCCGACATGATGAACAGGCTGTCATCGCCGGTGTCGAGCGGGAGCGTCAGGCCGTCGCGAGGCTCGGGATAGGGCAGGATCCGGGCGTCGGCCGGCGGCGGCCCAGCGGCCGCTCCTCCGCGCCAACGCTCGGTGCCGTCGGCACCTTCGGCCATGCCGGCCCCGTCCAGTCGCGCGCGCGAACAGGCTCCGGATGGACCACCGGCAGCTCGGAGAAGGTGACACGGCCCCGTGCGACGATCTCCATCTGGATGGCGAACGGCTCGATGACGGTGCCCGGGACGGTGAAGAAGGCCGTCCCCTCCGCGACGACTCCCTCGTCCATCGCCACGGAGTGCCAGATTCCCGCCGGCAGCACGACGGTCACCGGTGCCTCGAACCGCGATGCGGCGATATCGCCCGGATCGGTGCCGTGGTAGAGCGTGCCATTCCCGCGCGGGATCAGGATCGTCTCGTCATAGCCAAGGTGAGCGCGAACCGTCGTGGGCGCCGTCGAGCGGTCCCACGCGTCGTTGGGCATCCGCAGGATCGCGACGCTGTCGAGCCCCGAGTCGAGGAGGAGGACGGGCTTCGAGCCGACCGGGGGCGTGTCGGCTGACCACGCGTCGCCCTTGTAGCCGTGGTCGCGCTGGCGCGGGGCCCGGGCCGGATCGTGGATCGTCATCGGCCGTTCGACGGCCAGGGCGCCACCGACTCCCGCTCGATGAGCACGGACGGCTCGTCGATCATCACCGTCTGAGCGTGTGTTTCGCCGCGGATCGCACCGACCAGCATGCGCGTCGCGACGGCGCCCATCTGCCGGATCGGCATCTTGATGGTCGTCATCGCCGGGGCGAGGGACGCGGCGATGGGGTGCTCGTCGAAGGCGATCACGGAGATGTCGTCGGGGATGCGGACATCCCGCTCGCGGAACGCCCGGAGCATCCCGAGTGCGGTCACGAGGTTCGCGATCAGGAGCGCGGTCGGGCGTTCACCGGCCGGGAGGCTGACGATCTGCATCGCGGCGCGATAGGCGCCTTCCTCGGTGTAGTCGCCCTGTACCAGCCAGCGGTCGTCGAGCGTCAATCCATTGCCGGTCAGTCCGAGCAGGAAGCCGCGCTCGCGCCGAACGCCGGTATCGGTGCGGAGCGAGCCGGTGATGTGGCCGATGCGCCGATGACCCAGGGCGACCAGGTGATCGATCGCCATCCGCGCGGCGCCCTGATCGTCCACGATGACTCCGCTGGTCGCCCATTCGACCTGCCGGTTGAGCGCGATGAACGGGACTCCATCGACGCCCTGGCGAGGAGGATCGTCGAGGTGCGCATACGCAGCGAGGATGCCGTCGACGCGCCCCTCGAGGACGAGACGCTCGTGGAGGTTCGGGACCATGCCGTCGACCGCGCCGATCATCACCAGGTAGTCGGCCTCCTGCGCAGCCTCGTGGACGCCGTAGGTGACCTCGGCGAACCCGGGGTTGTCAAGGTCCGGAACGAGGAGCGCGATCGCGCCGGTCCGTTTCGTCCGGAGGCTCCTCGCGACGCTGTTCGGCCGGTAGTTGAGCTCCTTGGCCGCCCACAGGATGCGCTCCCGGGTCTCAGGTCGGAGCGGGCCATACTCCGCGTCGCTGAGGACACGCGAGACAGTGGACGGGTCATAGCCCGCCAGGCGAGCGACGTCCTTCAGGTTGGCCATCAGCGGGCGCTGTCGGAGATCGGGGAGCGGTCGCCCCGCAGGCGGCGACGGAGGACGGCGAAGATCGAATCTGGCATCTGGTCCGCGCCTTCCTCTCGTGACATCGCTGTCAGTGCCCGCGACGCACTGTACTCTCGAGGCGTGCCGGAACGCAAACGTTTGCGCGGCGCCGCGCCCGCCCCGTCTCGTCTCTTCAGGCGATCGCCAGCTTGGCCAGCATCCCGCCGTCGACCACGAAGGCCGACCCGTTGACGAACGACGCGTCCGGCCCCACCAGGAACCGGACGGCGCCGGCGATCTCCTCGGGTCGCGCCGTCCGGCCGAGGACCGTTTCGTCGATCACGAAGCCGGCCGACGGCATGTCCGCGCCGAGCAGCGTCGCGTGCAGTCGGCTCATGTCGGTCGCGACGCCGCCGATGACGACGGCATTGACCCGGATCCGGTCTGCGACCAGGTCATGGGCCATCTGGCGCGACAGCGCGACGACCCCGCCCTTCGCCGCCGCGTAGGCGGCCAGCCGCACGACCGTCGCCTGGGCGTGGACCGAGGCGAAGTTGACGATCGACCCACCGCCGGCGGCCCGCAGGTGGGGGATGGCCGCCTTCGACACCAGGAATACGCTCGTGAGGTTGGCCCGCAGGACTTCGTCCCAGGCTTCATCGGTGGTCTCCTCGACAGACGTCGCGTGGAGGATCGCGGCGTTGTTGACGAGGATGTCGAGGCGCCCCTGGCGTTCGACCGTCACCGCGACCGCGCGCCGGCAGTCGGCCGCAACCGACATGTCGCCCTGCTCATAGGTCACGTCGTGACCGGCTTCCCGCATCGCCTCGACCAGGTCCCGGCCGCGATCCTCGCGACGCCCTGTCGCGACCACGGCGGCGCCGTCGCGCGCGAAACGCTCGACGACCGCCCGCCCGATCCCTGCCGTCCCGCCGGTCACGAGAGCGACCCGCCCGGCCAGCGATCCGTTCGTTATCGAAGCCTCGTCCATGGTCGTCCCTCGTTTCCGATCCGGCGATCGCGCCGGTTGACATCATGCGCCGCGCGGCACTCGCGATAGGCGTCTCCGCCTCAGCGGGGCTCGCGGACCGCGACGTCGCGGAAGCTCGCCGCCCCTTCGCTGACGAAGAGTCCGACGGCGCCGGCGTCCCCGGCGTACGCGCGGCAGCTCAACGCGACCCGGTCGTCCACGTAGGCCACGACGCAGCTGCCGTCGACGAGGACGCGCAGGCGGTAGGTCCCGGTGCCAGCGTCGGGCAGTGGCCGCTCGAAGACGAACGGCTCGTCGCCCGGGCGCGGCCAGCGATCGAACACCACCCGGCGCCGGTCCGGTTCGATCCGGACCTGGTAGTAGCGCTCCAGCGTCTCGTCGGCACGGATGACGACGCCGGCCGAGCGGGTGCCGGGCGCGATCGAGATCGTGGCCTCGATCGCGCACGCCTCGGGCATGGCCGCAAGGTGCAGGTAGGAGAAGCCGTCAGGTCGGTCGGTCGACCAGGCCTCCTCTTCCTCGACCCAGCGGCCGATCCTGGCCTCTGGCGCGAGGGCGACCGGCATCGCGAAGCGTTCGAGAACGGTCGAGGGCGGTCGCACGGAGAACCCTGCGTCGTCGTCGACGATCTCGTGGACCACGAGGTTGCCACCCCACTGCCACGCCCCGTCGTCGCGGTCGCCGGTCCGGGTCGCGAGCCAGCCGAAGAGGAATCGCCGGTCGCCGTCGCTCGCGGTCTTGGCCGCGTAGAAGGCCCGGGTATCGAAGGCGTCGTCTGCCGGCGCGAGCCACGGGCCGTCGAGGCTCTGGGACGGCGGACATGCGTCACCTGCCGCTCGCTGAACGTGGAATAGAGGAGGCACCATCCGTCCCCGACTGGGAAGAGGTCCGGGCACTCGTGGGTGAAGTACAGGTCCGGCGCCCAGAATGGCTCACGGATCTGCCATCGTTCGAGATCCGGCGAGACCGCCAGGGCCACGCATCCGCGCCGGTTCACAGGACCTTCACGGCGGCGTGCCGCGATCAGCATCAGGTAGTCGCCGGTGCGCGGATCGCGGACGACGAAGGGGTCGCGCCAGTCATCAGGCTCGTAGCCGTCTCCCGCGAACAGGGTCGGGAAGTCCGCGTCCTTGGTCCAGTGCTCCAGGTCCGGGCTCGTGGCGTGCATGATCCCCTCGTTGGGCCGTCCCGTGCCGCGAAACGTTTCGTTGTGGCCCGTGTAGAAGATGTGGAACATGCCGTCCCGTTCGATGGCGGAGCCAGTGAAGATGGACCGGTCCTGGGCGTCGTCGCCGCCGCGTGCGATCGCCTCGCCGTGTTCCTCGAAGGTGACGAAGTCGCGCGTCACGAGATGGAACCACGGGACGAGCAGCTCCTCTGGATGCTCGCGGTCGTCCTTCAGGTAGAACAGGTGGTAGGCGCCGTCCCAGTAGAGCGGGATGACGTCGCCGAGCCATCCGTCCGACGGCTTGTAGAAGACTCCGGCCGGCATGGTGGGGCTCCCACGAGGAAGGTCGAGTGGGCGTCGGACCGACGGGACGCGATGCGCTGCAAACCTTCCCGGCCCGAGTCGAGACCATATCATGGGCGGGACGCCCTCCGGGGTCGCCACCACACCCCGCACGCCACTTCGAGGAGCGGGCATGCCCGACCATCCCTACCGCCTCAGCTACAACACGCTGACCTGGGCAGACAACGATCCGGACCTGGAGCGCGTGTTCGCGACGATCAAGGAAGCCGGCTGGGAGGGCGTGGAGCTGCTCAACAACGATGCGAACTGGAGCGGCCCGCCGTCACGCGTGCGGGCGATGCTCGAGCGCGTCGGCCTGCCCGCGATCGCGATGCTCGGCGTCGTCCAGATCGACGACGCCCGCAAGACGCGAGTCACCGAGATGCAGAAGCGGATGATCGACTTCGGCGCCGAGCTCGGTTGCGAGGCGTACGTCTTCATCGGTGGCGACCGGATCGGGCGGCGCCTGCCGACCGACGACGAGTTCAAGCGCCTCGCCGACGTGGCCGGCGCGCTGATCGAGCACGCCGAGCCGTACGGCATGACGGTCAACCATCACTCCCATCCGCGCTGCACGGTCGAACGGGAGACCGAGCAGGACCGACTGCTGGAGCTCGCGGACCCGCGGCTGCGCGTCTGCATCGACGTCGGGATCTCCGCGTTCATGGACGAGGACTACATCGCCCAGATCCGGCGGTACGCCCCGCGGACCGGCTACGTCCATCTCAAGGACTGGGCGTTCGGCAAGTACTGCACGCTGGGCCAGGGCACGAAGGGCATCGACTGGGCAGAGGTTCTCGCCACGTTCACCGAGACGGGGTACGGCGGCTGGGTCACGGTCGAGCTCTCGTCGTATGGCGACACGCCGGCCGACGAGAGCTGCTTCGACAATCGCGCCTTCCTGCGATCGATCGGGTACTGAGGGGCTGGCGGCGGCGATGACGGCCTGGTCGGACGGGCCCGACGACCTCGTCGCCGAGCTGGAGCGCTGGGGAGAGCCGGGTGGCCCCGTCTCGGGGCGGCTGGTCGGCCGGATCGCCCTGCCGGCAGCGGCCTGCCCGCGGGGGATCGGCGGCCCGACCCCGGTCCTCGTCCGCGACGGCGTCGTGGTGGACCTCTCGACGGTCGCGCCGACCGTGGCCGATCTGCTCGAAATCGATGACCTGGTTCGCGTGATCGACGCCGCCGACCTTCGCGTCGTGGCGCCGCTGGCCGACGTCGTGGCCGCGAGCCATCACACTCGCCGTGACCCGCGGGAGGCGTACCTGCTGGCTCCCTTCGACCTCCAGGTGGTCCGCGCCTGTGGCGTGACCTTTGCGACGAGCCTGATCGAACGGGTCATCGAGGAGGGCGCGCGGGGCGATGCCGCCGAGGCTCGACGGATCCGCGAGCGCCTGGCCGCGGCCATCGGCTCCGACCTCGCAGCCATCGAACCGGGTTCCGCCCGCGCCGCTGCGCTCAAGGCCGAATTGATCGCCGCCGGGCGCTGGTCGCAGTATCTCGAGGTCGGCATCGGGCCCGACCCGGAGATCTTCACGAAGGCGCCGGTGCTCGCCTCGGTCGGCACCGGGCAACAGGTCGGCGTGCGGGGGGATTCGGAGTGGAACAACCCCGAGCCGGAGATCGTGCTGGCGGTGGACTCCCGCGGACGGATCGTCGGGGCGACGCTCGGCAACGACGTGAACCTGCGCGACATGGAGGGCCGGAGCGCGCTGCTCCTCGGCGAGGCGAAGGACAACAACGCAAGTTGCGCGATAGGGCCGTTCATCCGCCTGTTCGATGAGGCCGGGGACGGGGACGGGAGCGGTGGCGACGCGGACGGGGGCGGCCGGGGCGGTGGCGATGGCGCAGACGGCCCCGGCGTCGGCTTCACGCTCGAGGGGCTGATGGCCGGCGAAGTGAGCCTGCAGGTGACGGGTCGCGACGGCTTCGAGACGGCAGGCGCCAACCGCCTTGCCGAGATCAGCCGCACGCCTCGCGCCCTGGTCGATCACGCCATGGGCGCGCGTCACCAGTATCCCGACGGGCTGGCCCTGTTCCTCGGCACGATGTTCGTTCCGACCGCCGACCGGCTGGGGTCCGGGTCCGGTTTCACCCACCGGATCGGAGACCGGGTGATCATCCGCGAACGGCGGCTTGGCAGCCTCGTCAATTGGGTCGGCATGAGCGAATCGCTGCCGCCCTGGGAGTTCGGGATCCGCGGGCTGATGTCGAACCTCGCCGCACGCGGGCTGCTCGACGGGATGAAACCGCGCTGAGGATGCCGATGCTCCTTCGACGTGTCGATACCGGATCCGTTGCCGGCGGAGCAAGGATTGCGTCCGGGGAACACAGCACGAGATTCGGGCGCTTGGACGGCCGGTCCGGTCCGGATTCTTGCGCCCCGGGAAGCACGGAGCGCGTGCCGAGCCGCCCGCCCATCGCGGGGTCCCGGGAGTTGCTCCCGGCGCATCCCTGTGGACAGGAGCGAGCGTGAACGGCCGGCTGTGTACCCGGGGTGCAACTCTTCTTCCCAGGCAATCGGCGCCGTCCCGGCAATCGGCGCGGCCCAGGCAACCGGCGCGGCCCAGGCCCGAACCGCGGCCACTGCTGTCGATCCGAGCGGTCCAGTCCATTGACAGCGTTTCCAGCCACCGCGACCATCGCACGATGCTGATCACGGACATCCGGGTCCACACCTGCTTTGCGATGTGGCGGAACTGGGTGTTCGTCGAGCTCGTCACCGACCGCGGTCTGACGGGCGTCGGCGAGGCGACACTCGAGGGTCGCGAGCTGACCATGGCCGGCCACCTCGAGGACCTCCGACGTGCCCTCGTCGGACGCGACCCGCGCGATCTCCGCGCACGCGTCCGCGAGCTCACGCGCGACCCGTTCTGGACGGGCGGGTACATCGCCCAGACCGGGGTCGCCGCCGTCGAGATGGCCATGTGGGACCTCATCGGCCAGGATCTGCGGGTCCCGGTCTGGCGGCTCCTCGGCGGCCGGGTCCGCGACCGCATCCGGGTCTACGCCAACGGCTGGTACTTCGGCGTGTCGAGCCCCGAGTAGCTGGGCGGAACGGGCCGGCGAGGTCGTCGAGCTCGGCTACGACGCGATGAAGTTCGATCCCTTCGGGACGGCCGGTCCGGTCATCGATCGCGAGGCGCTCGACCGTTCCGTGGCGATCGTGGAGGCGATCCGGCGCACCGTCGGACCTCGCGTGGACCTGCTCATCGAAGGCCATGGGCGGTTCGACGTCCATTCCGCGATCCGGGTGGCCCACGCGCTGGCGCCGTTCGATGCGTTCTGGTTCGAGGAACCCATCCCGCCCGGCAATGCGGCGGCGATGGCCGAGGTCCGCCGCGCGAGCCCGATCCAGATCGCGACCGGCGAGCGGCTCTTCTCCCGGCTCGACTATCGGGAGCTGCTGACCGCGGGAGGCGCGTCGGTCATCCAGCCGGACGTCGTCCATGCCGGCGGCATCGCCGAGACGCTGGCCATCGCAGCCATGGCCGAGACGTGGATGGTCCCCATCGCGCCGCACAACCCGAACGGGCCGGTCGCGACGGCGGCGACGCTCGTCGTCGATGCGATCGCGCCCAACGTGCTCATCCAGGAGATGCTGGCGCCGTGGGATGCCGATTGGCGCGATGAGGTCGTCGAAGGCGGGCCACGGGTCGTTGACGGCCATCTCGCTATCCCCGAGGGGCCGGGCCTGGGCATCCGCCTGGTCCCGGAGGAGATCGCGCGGCACCCCTACCAGCCCGTCGATCTTGGGTTCTTCGGACCGGCGTCGGTGCTCGATACTGTGGACCTCGGGGCGTCGGGATGATGACGCCGCATCCGCCACTCGCAGTGGCGGCTCACCACTCATCGGAGGAGACCATGCCTGATCGCGAGCCGAGACGATGATGCCGGAGCCCGGGGCCAGCGTCGCCGAGACTGCCGAGGCTGCCGGAGCCGACGTGATCGGCCTTCTGCACGGCGGCGTCACGGTATCCGACATGGATGCGTCGCTCGCCTTCTATCACGAGGGCCTGGGGCTTCCGCTGATCGTCGATGCCATCCGGGACGCGCCGTACCTGCACGACACGCTGGACCTCCCGTTCACCGAGATCCGGTACGTGCTTCTCGGCGTGCCGGGCGTGCCAGGCAACATGGTCGAGTTGCTCGAATACCGGGGCCTCGAGCGGATGGCGGCGGCCGCCCGCCCCTGCGACCCCGGATCGGGTCATATCTGCCTCCAGGTCCGGGACGCCGCAGCCGCGTTCGCCCGTATGACCGGGCTCGGCTATCGGTCGCGGTCGGACGCGATCGTGGACGTGACATCCGGGCGTCAACGCGGGCGGCAGGATCGCCTACTTCGCCGACCCGGACGGGTTCTGGGTCGAGCTGCTGGAGCGCCCGACATGACCGAGCTGGGAACCGCGCGACGCGACGACCTTGCGGGGCTCGACGAGCCGGTTCGGCGGCTGTTCGAACGCATCGCGGCACCGGCCGCCGCGCCGACCCCCGACCTCGCATCCATCGGGGCATCGCTCGCCGCGCTGGCCGGCGACCTCGATTACGTGAAGCGCTGGGTCGAGGAGCTCGGCGACCAGAGCGGCTCGCTGCCGATCCATGCGCCGGCGCGCGGACCACGACTGATGATCGTCCACCGCCGGGAAGGCCAGATGGGCGCCGTCCACGACCATGCGACGTGGGTCGCGATCAGCCCGATCGTCGGTCTCGAGACACACCGGCGCTGGCGGGTCGTGGGCGGCGATGGCCTGACCGACGGCCCCACCGGCGGCCTGACCGCCGGCCCCACCGACGGCTCCGCGGAGCCGAATGCACGGGTCGAGCTGGTCGAGTCGCTGTCCCTGCACGCGGCTGAAGTCGCCACCCTCCTGCCACCCCAGGACATCCACGACCACGGCCACCTCGCCGGCCATGGCCACCCGGCCCACGTCCTGATCATGACCGGGGACGACCAGTCGCTCTTCACGCGGAACGAATGGGACGTCGCCACCGGGCGCCACCGTATCCTCGAGCCGGGCGACCGGGGGCGGTGGCTGGCATCCCAGCCATGGCCGGGGCCCGAGGCCTGAGGCTCTCCCCGATGCCCGAGGAGCCCGCACTTCGCGACTACCAGCGCGGCACCGACGCGCGTCCGGGTCGGGTCCGGGAAGCCGTGGCTGGCCGTGTGGGGGGCCGTCGCGGTCGCCGTGGTCGCGATCGGGGTCGCCGGCACGCTCATGTCACCGAAGTCGGACAGCCAGACGGCTGGTGTCGCCGCGGAGGCGGCCGAGGCCGCGGTGGCCGTCCCGCCCGCCACTCCCACCACGCCCGTCCCACCCGACGGCCGCGCCGTCGCCTCTGGCGCCATGGCCGCGCCACCGCCGATCGACATCACCTCAGGCGCGTCCGGCTACGCCGCGGCGTTCAATTCCCGCCGGCGTCGGAGCACGCCACTGGTCGTCGAATCGACGGACTTCCACGCCAACGCCGGCGCCGCCTACTACGGCATCGGTGGCAAGCTCATCCGGGCGCTCGCGCCCGTCCCCACCCGGACGCCCAATCCGGGCGACGCGCCAGATTGAGGTTGCCGCATGACTGACGCCAGCCTTGACCGCCTGGGTGCGGTCAACGGGCGAGCCCGCGATGTGAGCGTCACGCTGACCGGCCTGTCCTTCCGGCAGACCAGCGCCCGACGGCGCTATCCGTACCCGGACTTCGGGTCAGGCTTCATCGAAGCCCTGAACAAGGCGCTGCCGGCTCCCCGGCATCGTGGTCTCTTCTTTCGATCGACGATCGTCTGCCCCGGGTGCGAGACGTCGCTCGAGGGTATCCCGGCCGATCGCGTGGCGGTCGCGACCCAGCTGGCGTTCACCCGGATCCCGCCCATCCGCGTCGATGTCGAGATGCCGGGCATCACCTGTCCCGGTTGCATGACCCCGCTCGTCAGGACGGACGACCGCGCGATCGAGTCCGACCTGAGCGACGCGGTGATCGCCGCATTCACCGCCGCGGGAATCGAGCCGGGCTGACCCAGTGCGGGCGCGGGCGCCCGCCGGCCGCGGCGCTCGAGCCACGAGATCCGCTACCAGTGGCGCCGGACCTCAGCGACCGGATCCACCAGGTTGTCGTCGATGTAGTCCCAGACGATGTCGTAACCCATCCCCGGCAGGTCCGGCAGGTGGACGTTGCCGTCGGCGTCGATCAGGTCGCAGCGCTCCGCGAGGTACGGGTCGGGCGCGTCGATATCGACGCCCGGCGCCATGAGCCCCTTCTCGTAGTACTCGGACGTGTCCTCGGAGGTCGCGCCGAGGACCTGGAGGTTGCCCCAGCCGGCCATGTGGATCTCGCACCGCAGGCCATACGCCTCGCAGACGATCGCCGTCTTGCGGGCCCCGGTGATGCCACCGCGCAGCACGTCGATGCGGCTCATGTCGCCTGCGCCGCGCAGGATCCATTCGGCGCGCGTGAAGACGCCGCCGGCAGCGATCTCCGGCGACAGGATCGGGATCGACAGCTCGCGCCCCAGCCGGACGTAGCTCTCGACGCGGTACTCGGGCATCGGGTGCTCATACCAGTAGTAGTCGAGCTTCTCGAGCTCGCGCCCCACCCGGATCGCCTCCTCGAGGGTCATGTACGTGCCCCACGGGTCGTACATCAGCACGTAGTCCGGGCCGACCGCCTCGCGCACCAGGTGGATGGTCTCGATGTCGGCCGCGATGTTCGACGGGCGTCCCGGGCGTTGGCTGACCGGTCGCCGGGTCCCAGAAGTAATGGGGATGGATCTTGTAGGCCACGTAGCCCTCGTCCTTGCAGGCGACGGCGTGCTCGGCGTAGACCCGCGGCACCCCGATATTCGGATACGTCGAGGCGTAGGCCTTCACCCTGTCGCGGGCTCCGCCCATGAGCTTGTAGACGGGCGTCTCGAACGCGCGCCCGGCGAGGTCCCAGAGCGTGTTGTCGATGACACTGCCGATGTGCTCGGGGATGTTGGCGACCCACATCCATTTCCAGATCAGCTCACGATCGAACGGATCCTGGCCGAGGATGAGGTCACGGATCCGGCCGGTGATCGCCTGCTGGTCGACGACGTTGAGCCCGTCCTGGTCGCCGTGCGACCCGCCGCCGAAGTAGTGGCCCGAGACGCCCTCGTCGGTCGAGATCGTCAGCACGGTCTGGATGAGCTCGGCCCTGGGGATCGGCTGGGCGTGACCGGCGTCCCATCGGTCCGCCTGGGTCCGGAACGTCTTGATCGAGACGTCGGAGATCCTCATGTCGTCGTTCGGGCGACGGCGTAGCGCTCGATCGCGGCGTCGTCGAAGACAAGGCCCATCCCGGGCCGGTCGGGGACCGTGATCCGGCCGCCGACGGGCGCAGGCGTTCGGCGAGCAGACGCTCGAAGTTGACGATGTCCTGCTCGATGTCGAACCACTCGACGGTCAGGCAGTTGGCGACCGCAGCCGACATATGGACGTGCACCTCCTGGTTCCAGTGCGGAGCGACCGGCAGGTCGAAGACCGCCGCCGCGTGAGCCACCTTCATCCATTCGCTCACGCCGCCGATGACCGCGACGTCGGGCTGCAGGATGTCCGCGGCACGGGCCTCGATGAGCGCTCGGAAATCCCAGCGCGACGAGTGGATCTCGCCCGTGGCGATCGGGACGTCCACGGCGGCCGCGATCGCGGCGTGTCCCGCGACGTCGTCGGGCATCAAAGGTTCCTCGATCCACCACGGGTCGAACTCTTCGACCATGCGGATGAACCGGATCGCCTCGGCGGGGGTCTTCCACGCGTTGTTGGCGTCGAGAGCGACGCGCCCGTCTCGGCCGATCAGCTCGCGCACGCGCCCGACTCGGGCGGCATCCTCGTGCGGTCCGATGCCGCCCACCTTGATCTTCACGTCCGTGAACCCGAGCTCGAGGTACCGGCCGATCTCGCGATCGATCCGCTCGAGCGGGTCGCCGGGCCGGTAGTAGCCGCCCGATGCGTAGGCCTCGACGGTGTCGCGGACCCCGCCCAGCAGGCGGTAGACCGGCTGGCCGACGATCTTGCCGAAGAGGTCCCACAGCGCGATGTCGACCGCCGAGATGGCCCGCACGGCGAACCCGCGACGCCCGACCAGCACGGTCTCCTGGAAGAGGTCGGGCCATGGCCGGCTGGGCGCCCGGGCCGAGAGCGCGATGAGGCGCGGCGCGATGACGTCGTCGATGTAGGCGGCCATCGAGCGCGCCGTGTTCATGCCCGCGTAGGTGTAGCCGACGCCGGTGTGCTCGCCCGCATCGATGAACACGAGCACGAACTCGCGCGCGGTGACGGCCCGTGTCGCCCAGCGCACCTGCGTCTCGAGCGGCACCGACACCGGGATCGTCCGGACGCGCCGGATCGCGAGGTCGTCGGGCAGGGTCGGTGCGGCGGGGTCAGCCATCCGTCGGTCCTTCGAGCGGGCGATCGACGTGGGTCGGCGGGCGATCGACTTGCGCCGGGCGAAGCTGGGCGGTCACCCCACCGTCAACGATGAGGCACTGTCCGGTGACGTATGAGGCAGCGTCCGACGCGAGGAAGACGACGGCCGCGGCGATCTCCTCGGGCTCACCGACCCGCCCCAATGGGATCGGCTTGCCTCGTCGTTCCCGAGCCTCCGCGTCGTCCCCGGCGATGGCTGTCGCGATGGCGCCGGGAGCGACGGCGTTGACCCGGATGCGATAAGGCGCCAGATCGATCGCTGCTGCGCGGGTGAATGCCTCGATGCCGCCCTTGGTGGTGTCGTAGGCGACCAGCTCGCGATGTGCGCGGTGCGCTCCGAACGAGCTGATGTTGACGATGGTGCCCGGCGAGCCGGCCTCCACGAGGGCGAGCGCGACCAGGCGCGTGCACAAGAACACGCTGGTCAGGTTGGACCGGATCACCTCGTCCCAACCCTCGGGCGTTTCGTCGAGCAGGTGGGCGACCGGGTTGGCCAGCGCCGCGTTGTTCACGAGGATGTCGACCTGACCGCAGGCCGCGCGGGCCGCGCCGACGAGCCGCGCCGCTTCACCGGGAATCCCGACGTCGGCGGCCATGGCGATGACCTGGCCGCGAAGGGCGAGGTCCGCGTGGGTTTCGGCGAGGGTCGTCGGATCACGACCGTTGATGACGACCCGCGCACCGGCATCGAGCATCGCCGCGGCGATCGCGCGGCCGATCCCGCGCGACGAACCGGTGACGATCGCCGCGCGACCGGCGAGGACGCCGGGAGACGCGGTGTCGCGCTGCGCCGTGTCGCTCACGTCGCGGTGCCGCAGCGGGCGAAGCGGCCGGCACGGACCGTGGCCCAGGCCTCGAGCCGCTGGCCGACGGTCCGGACGCGGCCGTCCACGTCGGCGATCTCGAACGGGCCGTTGACGATGCGGATGACGGTGACGTCGCCTGGGTCGGGGAGGGTGGTCGCGGTGGCGGGGTCGGGTCCAGCGGGATCTGTCGCAGCCGGGCCGACACGGCCGCCTGAGCCACGCGGGTGGCGCGGGCCGCCACGGCCACCCAGGCCGGGGCCGCCAGAGCCGGCGGCTCGGGCGAGGCCGATCACCGCCGCCGGCCGGACCGTCACCCGTTCGATGACCTCCGGCAAGGCCACGCCGACCGACAGGAGGTACGTCCCGAGCGTCACCTGTCCGAACCCGGGGATGCCGGTCGTCCGCACGTTCATGTCCGTGCTCAGTGTGTCGGGCAGGAACCCGGCGTCGGCGGCAGCCTCGAGGACCCGGAACGAGAGGTGGTTGCTCCCACGCGCGGCGTCGAACACGACGCCTCTCGCCTGCGCATCGGCGATCGCCGGGTCGAGCCGGTCGGCGACGAGGATGCCGTGCTTGCGACCGGTCAGGGCGTGGGTCACCACGTCACCGGGCCGCAGCCGGGCGACGATGTCCGCCAGCCGCTCGTCGGTGTCCCCGACATGGACCATCACCGGAAGCGCCGCCGCCTCGGCAGCCGCGAGAAGCCCATCGAGCACGCGGCCGACGCCGGCGCCGGCGGCGTAGGTCGACAGCCGCGCCTTGAAGCCCACGATGAAATCCGGCATCGCGCGGGCGGCCTCGACCGCGGCCGCCACGTCGAGGTATGGGCCGGCGACGAGCTCGCCGACGCGCGTGTCGACGAGACCGATCGACGAGAGGTTGAGCCAGGCCCGGACGCGGGTCCGGTACCCGGCCGCGACCCGCGCGAAGGCGCGGATGGTGGCGGCACCCGCGCTGCCGCCGTCGGCCACGGTCGTCGAGCCGCGATCGAGGCAGTAGGCATCTGCGTCGACCCCGTCGCCGACACCGTCGAAGACGTGCGTGTGCAGGTCGACCAGCCCCGGGACGATGATGGCGTCATCGGGGATGTCGATCGGCTCGGGTGCGTCGGGACGCCCCTCGGCGACGCCGGCCTCGGCGACGCCGGCCTCGGCACCGCGGCGCCGTCGCTCCGCACCAACCGGCCGTCGGACCACGCCAGCTCTGCCGGGACGATCCAGCCCGAGGCCGGGTCGAGGAGGCTCGCGCCTCGCAGCACGACGGGCGGCGGGCCGGCTTGCGCACCCGCCGTCGCCCCGCCCGTCTCGGCGGGACCGGTCGCAACCGTCCCGCGGGTGGCCGAGCCGGTCATCAGATGGTGACCATCCCGCCGTCCACCATCAGCGATTGCCCGGTCACGTAGCTCGCGTCGGGGCCGGCGAGGAACGCGACGACGCCGGCGACATCATCCGGCGTCCCGATCCGCCCGAGCGGCACCGTGTCGACCCGGCGGCGCAGGAATTCTCCCGGTGGCAGGCCCTGGCCCTGCTGACCCAGGACCTCGTCGAGCCGCCAGTTGAGCGCCGTGTCGATGACCCCGGGGCACACGGCGTTCACGCGGATGCCGCGCGGGGCGAGCGCGCGAGCGCTGCTGATGGTCAGGCTGATGACCGCCGCCTTGCTCGCGGCGTACGGCGGCGAGAGGGTCGGCGCTCCGCGGCCCGCGATCGAGGACATGTTGACGATGCAGGCCCCGGCCACCATCACCGCGGAGGCGGCCTGTATCCCCAACAGGACGCTCCGCGAGTTGACCGCGATCGTCAGGTCCCAGTCGGCCTCGGTGATCGTGCCCCAGGGAGTCGGCCGGATGATCCCGGCATTGTTGACGAGCACATCGAGGCTCCCGAGCTCCTTGACCGCAGCGCCGACGATCGTGTCCCACGTCTCCTGCCTCGACGCATCTCCGCCGATCGAGATCGCTCGACCACCACGCGCGATCTCGGTCGCGACCGCGTCTGAGCCGGCCTGGTCAAGGTCGTTGACGAGCACGGCCGCTCCCTCGCTCGCGAGCCTGAGCGCGATGGCCCGGCCGATGCCCTGCGCGGCCCCGGTGACCACGGCCACCTTGCCCTCGAGCGTCACGTCCCACCCTCCTCGTCGTGTATGCCGTAGAACTCCGCTGCGGATCCTCCGAACAACCTCGCCTCGACGTCATCGTCGATCGAGCCGAGGACCGTCCGCAGCGCCTCGATCACCCGGGCATACGATCCGGCGAGCGTGCAGACCGGCCAGTCGCTGCCGTACATGAGTCGGTCCGGCCCGAACGCGTCGAGCGCCACCGCGACGTAGGGCGCGAGGTCGTCCGCGGTCCAGGACGCGTGATCGGCTTCGGTGATCATCCCCGACAGCTTGCACCACACGTTCGGGTTCGCCGCGGCGGTCCGGAAGTCGGTCGCCCACGGCTCCATCCGGCCCTCGGCGATGAGCGGCTTGGCGATGTGGTCGATGACCATCCGGAGTCCGGGCAACCGCTCCGACAGCAGCGGCACGTGGGCAAGGTGCCTGGGCCTCAGCAGCAGGTCGTAGGGCACGTCGTGGCGCTCGAGGACGCCGAGACCGCGCAGGACCGCGGGCCGGATCAGCCAGCCGTCATCGGGTTCCTCGTGGACCAGGTGCCTGATCCCGACGAGGCGCGGATCCTCGCGCAGCCCGGCCAGGGCCGATTCGATGTCGTCGGGCTGCGCCTCGAGATCGACCCAGCCCACGACCCCGGCGATCGACGCGTGCTCGGGGCCGAGATCGAGCAGCCATTCGGTCTCGTCGAGCGTGTGGAGGACCTGGACCACGATCGTCCGGTCGATGCCGGCGGCCGCGATCTGCGGCTCGAGCTCACCGGGCAGGAACGGCCGGTCGAGGGCGGGCAGACCGGCCCGTGCCCAGCCGTAGTCGAACGCCGCCGTGTCCCAGTAATGCTGGTGCGCGTCGATCCGCATCGGTCTATCCCCCGGGGTTCGCGTCCTCTGGGTCGGGCGAGTCGAGTGGCTCGTACTCGGTGGCCGTCCGGCTCTCGATGAGTCCCGCGGTCGCGTCCCGGTAGGCCAGGAAATGCGCGGAGGCCCAGTGCTCTTCGCGGGCGGCCCGGTCGCGGTAGATCTCGAACAGGAGGAACCTGTTCTCGTCCGCCGTCTCCCGGTAGACCTCGAATCGGACGCAGCCCGGTTCGAAGATGCTCGCCGCCGCGTTCGCCCGGGTGGCTTCGACGAATGTGTCGACCCCGTCGGCCCGGATCTGGAGGGCCACGAGCGCGGCGATCATCCCGCCCAGCCGCCGGGCGACTCCGCGAGGCCCTTGAACGTGCCGAGGAAGCGGGCGGCGCCGACGCCGTCGACCACGCGGTGATCCGACGACAGGGTCGCGCTCATGATCCGGCGCACGACGACCTCGCCGTCGCGGACGACGGCCCGCGGCTCGGTTCGGGCGGTGGCCAGGATGGCGACCTGGGGCGGCGTGATGATCGCCGTGAACTGGCTGACCTCGAACATGCCGAGGTTGGACAGGGTGAACGTCCCGTCGGCGATCTCGGACCCGCGCAGCTTGCCGGCCCTCGTTCGCGCGACGAGATCGCCGAGGCCCGCCGCGAGGTCATCCACGCCGCGGTCGCGGCAATCGAGCAGCGCCGGGGCGATCAACCCTTCGTCGAGGGCGATCGCGACGCCGATGTTGATCGCATCGACGATCTCGGTCACCTCGCCGTTCCAGACGGCGTTGAAGGTCGGGTGCTCGGCGAGCGTCAGCGCGACGGCGCGCAGGAGGAAGGCCGTCACGGTCACGCGCCCCTCGCGCTCGCGAGCCGACGTTGCGGGCGTCCACGGCGTCGAGGAGGGCGTCCATCTCGACGTCCGTGCTCAGGTAGAAGTGCGGCGCGTGGGCCTTGCTCTCGGCCATCCGCCGGGCGATCGCCCGGCGCATCGGGGACGGGCTGATCGGGTGCCGGCCCTCGGTCATCGGGCGCTACGCCCCGTCCTCGAGCCAGGCGATCGGCACGCCGACGTCCACCTCGTCCCCGGCGTCGTGGACGATCTCGGCCAGCGTGCCCGAGGCCGTGGCTTCCATCTCGACCGTCGACTTGTCCGTCTCGATCTCGGCGATCACGTCGCCGCGCGTGATCGAGTCTCCGACCTTCTTGAGCCACCCGGACACCTTGCCGGTCTCCATGTCGTAGCCCAGTCGCGGCATCTCGATCGCGATGCGTGCCATCCGTTCCTCCGGGGTTGGGAGCGTTTGCGGGTCGCTATCATACCGACTGTCGCCGGCCGCTCGGCGGGTCCTGGTCGTCGTCGCTCGCACGACGAGGGAGGTCGAGCGTGGAGTTCCTGGTCCATATCGAGGTCAACTGGCCGCCCGACGGTGACCCCGACGAGAAGGCTCGCCTCAGCGCGGCCGAAGGCGCCCGGGCCCGCGAGCTCATCGCCGAGGGCCGCATCCGGCGTCTGTGGCGCATCCCCGGTCGCTGGGCGAACTACGGCCTGTGGGAGGCGCCCGATGCGACGACCCTTCACGCCGCCCTGACCTCGTTGCCGCTGGCGGCCTGGTGCGACATCGAGGTCGAGGCACTGGCCGTTCATCCATCCGATCCGGGTCCTCCCGGGCCCGCCTGAAGCCAGCCCGCGCGTTCCATCGCCCAGCCCGTCCCGCCCGAAGCCGGAGGAGACCGATGGCCGACGTCGATCGCAGCATCCCGTTCATCGAGGCCCACCACCACCTCTGGGAGCTCGATCGCTTCCCGTACGCCTGGCTGCAGGACCCCGGGAACCCCGGCCACAACGCGTTCATCGGCGAGTACAAGATGCTTCGCCAGGACTGGGGACCCGCCCGCCTGTTCCGCGAGTTCTACGGCCAGAACGTCATCAAGAGCGTCCACGTCGAAGGCGACAGCAACGCGCCCGACCCGGTCGCCGAGACGGCGTGGCTCGATTCGGTCGCGAAGCAGTACGGTATGCCAAACGGCATCGTCGCCTACACCGACCTCGAGCGCGACGGAGCCGAGGCCGAGCTCGATCGCCACCTCGCGGCGTCGGACCGGGTCCGGGGCATCCGGGTCCGGGCCCATCCGGCCGATGCCGACACGGCGGCCTTCCGCCAGGCATACGCGGCCCTCGGACCGCGCGGGCTGTCCTACGAGCTGAACGCGTCGCCCGGCCAGCTGCTGTCGGGGCGCGACGTGGCGGCGGCCAACCCGGACGTCCAGGTCATCCTCGGCCACACCGGCAACCCGCTCCGGCGCGACCCCGAGTACTTCGACTGGTGGCGGCGCGAGATCTCGGCGCTTGCCGAGGTGCCCAACGTCGCCTGCAAGATCTCCGGGCTCGGGATGGGCGACCACGACTGGACGATCGAGAGTATCCGGCCGTGGGTCCTTCATGCGATCGAGGCCTTCGGGCCGGAGCGCGCGATGTTCGCGACGAACTGGCCGGTGGACGTGCTGTTCGCGCCATACATGGAGCAGGTGGACGCCTATCGGGTGATCATCGCCGAGGCCGGGTTCAGCCGCGAGGACCAGGAGCGGATGCTCCACGGCAACGCCGAGCACTTCTACCGGATCTGACCGATGCAGCGCGCCCTCTTCTACCTCCACCTGTATCCCGGTACGGAAGCCGAATACGACCGACGACACGAGGCGATCTGGCCGGAGCATGCCGAGGCGATCCGGTCGTCGGGCCTGCGCGACGATGACCGGCTTCCGGCGCGGAACGGACGTCTGGTACTACATCGAATGCGAGCCCGACCGCGACACGGCGTTCGCCCGCCACGGGGAGATCCCTGTCGTGGCCGAGTGGGCCGCCTCGTTCCGCACGATCATCGAGCGGATCAATGAGCCCGATGGCTCGATGCTCTGGTACGACGAGGTCTTCCACAGCGACAGCGGTGTCGACGGCGAGGCGACTCGCGGGCTCTTCGGCCTGGTCGTCGCGCCGGACCGGATCGCCGAGTACGAGGCGCTCCACGCGAACCCGTGGCCAGACATGATCGCGGCGCTCGATGCCGCCGGTTTCCGGAACTACACCGGTTTCCGGCGGGGCAACCACGTCGTGTATTACGGCGAGTTCGTCCCCGACCTGCAGACGGCGATGACGCGGATGGACGACTTCGAGGTCAACGCCCGCTGGGGGGCGGCGTTCGAAGGGATCATCACGACGATCACGGACGAGAACGGGGGGTTCATCACGGCCCGGGAGGTCTTCCACCAGGACTGACGACGAGCGGGCCGATCGCGGGGTCCGGCCGGCCCGGTCCACGCCCAGGATCTCGATGACCGCATCGGCGAGACGGGCGTAATCGCCGATCTCGTTGTACTGCTGCGCCGAGACGCGGACGTAGGTGCGCGGCCCAGGTTCCTCGCCGGGTGCGCGCGGCCGGCATCGTCATGATCGGGACCTCGATCGATGGTCCCGCCAGAGCGCCTCTCCGATCGCAGACGCATCGACAGCGGCGCCGGATGGGCCCGGTCGTGGCAGCGGCACGGTCGCCATGGAGCCGAGCATGTCGTCCGGCGCGGGCGCCTCGACCCCGAAAGCCTCGCACAGGAGGTCCCGCGCGGCGAGCGCGAGGCCGTGGTTCGCCGCCATGACCTCCGGCCAGCCGCCCGGCAGCAGCGAGCCCATGAACCGGATCGCGGCCGGCAGCGCCAGGTAGCCCGACGGATCGGCGGTGCCCGTCCAGTCGAACTCGAGGCGGAAAGGCGAGCGGTCGGTGCGAGTCGAGTTGGCGCCATGGGAGATCGCCAGCGGCCGGACGGCCTGCCTGGCGATCGCGGCGAACGTGGAGGATCGCCGTTCCCTTCGGCCCGCACAGCCACTTGTGGCAGTTGCCCGTGTAGTAGGCGGCGCCGATCGCCGTGACGTCGAGAGGGACCATGCCCGGGGCGTGGGCGCCGTCCACGAGCGTGTCGATGCCCCGGCGGTCGAGCTCCGCCACGATCTCGGCGATCGGGAAGACGAGGGCCGGTGGGGCTCGTGACGTGGCTGATCATCGCGAGCTTGGTCCGCGGCGTGACGCTGGCGAGGATCGTCTCGATGACCTGCTCCGGACCGCGGATCGGGAAGGGGATCTCGGCGACCACGACGCGTGCGTCGCCGCGCTCGGCCGCGAAGACGGCCGCGTTGCGGGCGGCGTTGTACTCGTGGGTGTCGACGAGGATCTCGTCGCCGGGCCGGAACCGGAGCGAGCGCAGGACGGTGCTGATGCCGACGGTGGCGTTCGGGATGAACGCCAGGTCGTCCGGATCGGCGCCGACGAACGCGGCCACCTCGGCCCGCGCCGCGTCGACGTGGCCCTCGAGATTCGCGTCCCAGGAAGTCGACGGGTTCGGCCTCGAGACGGTCCTGCCACTCTCGCTGGGCGGCGAGGACCGGTCGTGGGCACGCCCCGAACGAGCCGTGGTTGAGGAAGGTGACGGCGGGATCGAGGGTCCAGGCCGAAGCGGCGCCCATCAGGCGCCCGTCGGGGGCGTCACGACGGCCGGCGTCCGCCGCGGCCGGTGCGGCCCAGGCAACATTTCCGGGCCCGCAGCACCCGTTCCGGCCGCCACCCAGTTGCCCGCCAGCACCGCGTAGCTTCCGGCCGCCACACCTTCGGCGAGGTGGCACGCCACGAGGTCGCCCGGTCCGCGACCTTCGAGCGGGATCTGTCGGAGGGCAGGTTCCTCCGTGCGGCAGCGCTCGATGGCGATCGGACACCGCGTGTTGAAGCGGCAGCCGGCGGGCGGGTGGATCGGACTCGGGACCTCGCCCTCCATCGCGATCCGGCGCCGCACGCGCTCCGTGGTCGGGTCCGGGATGGGCGCGGACGAGAACAGGGCGCGGGTGTACGGGTGGAGCGGCGACCGGTAGAGCGGTTCGCGCTCGGCCGTCTCCGCGACGCGGCCCAGGTACATCACGACCACCCGCTGGCACGTGTTCCCGATGACCGCGAGGTCGTGCCCGATCAGCAGGTACGTCAGCCCGAGCCGCTGCTGCAGGTCGACCAGCAGCCGCAGGATCTGGGACTGGATGGAGACGTCGAGCGCGGACACCGGCTCGTCGAGGACGACGAGCTCCGGCTCCACGGCCAGGGCCCGGGCGATCGCGATGCGCTGGCGCTGGCCGCCCGAGAACTCGTGGGGATAGCGGGAGACGTGCTCGCGGCGGAGCCCGACCATGTCCATCAGCTCGGCCACGCGCGCGGGGCGCTCGCTCGACTTGCCGATGTTGTGGATGGCCAGGCCCTCGCCGATGAGCCCGCCGACCGTCATCCTCGGGTTGAGCGACATGTACGGGTCCTGGAACACGATCTGGAACCGGCGGCGGAGCGGTCGCAGCTCCTTCGACGACAGCCCGCCGATGTCGACGCCGTCGATCAGGACCTGGCCCGATGTCGGTCGGTAGAGACCGGCGACCGCGCGGCCGAGCGTCGACTTGCCGCAGCCACTCTCGCCCACCAGGCCCAGGGTCTCGCCCTTCTGGATCGTGAAGGAGACGCCGTCGACTGCGTGGACGACCTCGTGGCGGGTGCCAAGGCGAGTTGACTGCTTGATCGGGAAGTGGACCTTCAGGTCGCGCACGTCGACGACGGGCGGGCGCGCCCCGTCCTCTCCAGGGGACCAGGGGCCCCCGAGACCGCGACTGGCGCTCGATGGTTGCGCTCACGAGGTGGGGCTCACGAGGTCCGGCTCAGCGACTTGGAGCTCAGTGAATGTCGCGCTCAGAGCGGGAGCGCCCATGGAGGTCGCGCCCCGGACTCGATCCTGGTGCCAGCAGGCGGCCTGATGGTCGCCGCCCGGGGGCGTCAGCAGCGGCGTCTCGGCCAGGCATCGCTCGCCGACGAACTCGCAGCGCGCCGCGAAGAGGCAGCCGGACGGAGACCCGATCAGGTCCGGCGGCTGTCCGGGGATGCTCTGGAACACGCCCGCCGTCACCTTGTCGACGCGCGGCACACAACGCAGGAGGCCGAGCGTGTACGGGTGGCGTGGGTCGGCGAAGAGGGCGTCCAGTGGCGCGATCTCCGCGATCCGGCCGGCGTACATCACCGCGACCCGGTCGCAGACGCCCGCGACGAGGCCCAGGTTGTGGGTGATGAGGATCGTGGCCGTGTGCATCTCCCGGCTCAGGTTGGCGATGAGCTCCATGATCTGCGCCTGGACGGTCGAATCCAGGGCGGTCGTGGGCTCGTCGGCGATGAGCAGGGGCGGGTGACAGGCGATCGCGAGCGCGATCATGACGCGCTGGCGCATGCCGCCGGACAGCTGATGCGGAAAGGCGTCGATCCGCTGTCGCGGCTCCGGGATGCCGACCAGGTCGAGCAACTCGACGGCACGTTCGCGGGCCGCCTTGCCGTGCATCCCGAGGTGCACGCCGAGCAGCTCGGTGACGTGCTGGCCGACGGTCATCAGCGGGTTGAGCGAGGCGGCCGGGTCCTGCGGGATGAGCCCGATCCGGCGGCCGCGGAGCTTGGACATCTTGCGCTGAGACAGGTTGAGCAGGTCCTGACCCTGGAAGAGGATCTTGCCGCTCCCGATCCGGCCGGTGCCCGGCAGCATCCGCAGGATCGACATCGCGGTCGCGGTCTTCCCCGAGCCGCTCTCACCGACGAGCGCGAGCGTCTCGCCCTGGCGGAGGGAGAACGAAACGTCCCGGACAGCGCGAACCTCGCCTCGCCGGGTCATGAACGAAGCGTTGAGGTCACGGACCTCCAGGACCGCTCCTTCGGGGGGAGCGGTCCTGGCAAGGATGGCTGGATCGAGGCCTATGGCGGTCGTGTCATCCCCCACGTCGGGGTCGAGGCGGCGGTCGCTGGGCGCGGACCGTCGCCTCGGCTAGGAGCTCCGGCGGTGCCGGATGCCTATGTCGTCGCCTTCCGCATGGTGGTCACATCGGCGCCGTTGTACAGGGTGTTGCTGATGTCGGTCAGCGTTCCTTCGCCGGGCCACTGGGCGCCGGTGTAACCGGTCTTGTTCGGGTCCTTCCAGGTTCCAAGGCGGTACGGCTTCTGCAGCTGGCCGATCAGCGGGTGGTAGACGAAGGCACCGGGAGCGTCGGACACGAGCAGGCGCTCGGCGTCCTTCATCGCCTTGCTTCGGGCAGCCGGGTCGTTGGTGATCGCGCCGCCGTCGTTGACGAGCTTGTCGAAATCGGCGTTGTTCCAGTTGTGCCGGCCGCCGCTCTTCCACACGCTCAGCATGTTCGTGGCGTCGAGGTAGTCCATGCCGTAGGTGACCCAGCCGAATGGGATCTTCTTCGGATCGCTGGTGAGATCGGTCATGAATGGAGCCTGGTCCTTGGTCACCAGGTCGATCTCGACGCCCAGGACCTGGGTGATGCTCGCGACGACCGCCTGGGTGACAGCCGGCGTGGAATCCGGGCCACCTCCCCGGATGATGAGCGTCTGCTTCGGGAAACCCTGGCCGCCCGGGTAGCCGGCATCGGACAGGAGCTTCTTCGCCGCGTCAGCGTCGTAGGCCTGGATCGGCTTGAGCTCGTCCTCGTTTGCGTCCGGGAAGCCCGGCATGAGCCATGTGTACGCCGGGACTGCTGTCGGGGCGAGGATGCCCGCCACGATCGACTCGCGATCGATGGCCTTGGCGAATGCGAGTCGCACGTTCTTGTCGCTGAACGGCTTCGAGGTGACGTCGAAGAAGACGTAGTAGCAGCGGAAATCGCCCGGGTTGACGAAGAACTGCTTCTTGAGCTCGGGGTCGGCCAGGACGGCCTTGACGTCGCCGACCGAGACGCTCGCGACGCTGTCGATCTCGCCGTTCTGGTATCGCGCGAAGTCGCTGCCGCCCGTCACGATGTTGGCGACGATCTTGTCGAGCAGGGGCTTGAGGTTACCCGTGTAGTGAACGTTCGCGACTGCCACCACACGCCGGTCGGGGCTGAATTCCTGGAGCATGTACGGTCCGCAGGTGACCGCGGTCTTGGGATCGGTGTTGTAGACGCCGGAGCCGTACTGGGCCAGGGACTTGGCATGCATCGGCGCGGACCAGATGAGCATCGCCGGCAGATACGGGACCGGCTTCGCCGTCGTGAAGACGATCTCGTACTGGTCCTTGCCCTTGGCGATCCCGATCTGGTCGGTCGGCACCTTGCCCCGGGCGGCCTCTCCGAAGTTCTTGATGATCCCGTCGTAATACCAGGAGAAATCCCAGGCGTGCTTCGGGTCGGCGGCGTACCGGAATGACGCGACGTAGTCGTCTGCGGTGACCTCGTCTCCGTTCGTCCAGAGCAGGCCCTTCTTGAGGGTGATGGTCCAGGTCAGCCCGTCCTGTGACACCTCCCACTTCTCGGCCTGGCCCGGGATCTGCTTCCAGTCCTTGTCGCAGCGGATGAGTGGCTCGTTGAGGTGGTTGTAGATCGGCCCGCTCGCGTAGATGCTCTCGAGCGCGTCCATCGCTCGCCAGCCCTGGCCCGTCGAGCTGATCGTGCTCAGCGCGAACTGCTGGTCCTTGGGTGCGGCGTCGGACGGGAGCGCGATCCCGAAGGCATTGGTCACACCGGCCGCGGCCGATGCCGCGGCGGACGCGGCAGCCGACGGCGCGGCAGCCGATGCGGCGGCGGATGCGGCAGCCGAGGGCGGTGCGGCCGACGCCGCCGACGACGCGGCGGCCGACGGTTTCGGCGACTCCGCTGGCGAGCACGCCTCAAGGACCGCCGGCGCCGCGATCAGCCCGCCGACGACGATAGCCGACCGGCCCATGAACGAGCGGCGGCTGATCTTCGTGTCCATCACGTCTGTCATGGAATTGCTCCTCCTCTTTCCTTTCCGTGGCCGCTCGCCCCATCATTCGTGACTGCGAGCGGTCGATATGACCTGCCGGGGACCGTGCCCAGAGCGCGATCGTCCTCCTGCCCGGCGGAACCAGATCGATTCGAACCTCCTATCGCATCTCTGCTGCTGTCATGCCTTGCTGTTCGGATCGAGGGCATCCCGCAGGCCGTCGCCGACGAACGTGAATGCCAAAAGGGTGAACGCGATGAGGAAGATCGGGATGAGCCCGAGCATCGGATGCGAGGACGCGTATGGTGCACCCTCCGCGATCATCTTGCCCCAGCTCGGGATCGGGTCCTTGACGCCGAGCCCGAGGACGGACAGGCCGGCCTCGATGAAGATCACGCCGGGGATGGCCATCACGAGAAGGACCACGATGGGGCCGGCGGCGTTCGGCAGGATGTGCTGGGTCAGCAGACGCCGATCCGAGGCTCCGAGGGCCCGTGCCGAGAGCACGTATTCGCGCGGCTTGAGCGAGATGACCTGGGCGCGCGCGAGACGGGCGCCACCGACCCACGAGATGGCCGCGAGGAACAGGATGATCTTCTCGACGCCCGCCCCGAAGACCGCGACGAGGATGATCGCCAACATGTAGAGCGGGATCGGCGGTCATGACCTCGATGACGCGCAGGAACAATGCGTCGACCCGGCCGCCGTACCAGCCCGCGGCCGCGCCTATCGGGATGCCGATGAGGGCGGCCAGTAGTGGAACCGTGATCCCGACCAGCATCGAGGTCCGCGCGCCGTAGAGGAGCCGCGTCAGGAAGTCATGACCGACCGCGTCGGTGCCGAGCGGATGGCCCGGCCCGGGCGGCTGAAGCGTGTGACCGAAAAACACGTAGTCCCGTGGCGCCGGCGCGAGCACGTCGGCGAAGATCGCGGCCAGCAGGATCAGGACGATGACGATCAGCCCGAGAACCGAGAGGCGGTTGCGAAGAAGCGTCGCGCGGTCTCCGCCAGGATGCCGGGCGCTACCTCGACGGCAGGGGCACCGATCGGCGCGGGCGGCGTGTCCCGCAGGTCGGCGCCTCCGACCGGGCTCAGCGGCGTGCTCATGCGCTGCCTCGCCTCCGCCCAGCCGGACCCGCGGATCGATGATCGCGTACAGCACGTCGGAGACCAGGTACATGATCCCCCACAGGACCGCGACCATCATCGCCATGGCCATGATCATCGGGTAGTCACGATTCAGAGCACTGGTCGTGAAGAACCGGCCGAGGCCCGGGATCGTGAAGACGGCCTCGATGAAGATCGAGCCGGTCAGCAGGTCCGGGATGATCGGCAGCAGGACCGTGATCATCGGGATCAGGGCGTTCTTGAGGACGTACCGGCGCCAGATGAGGCGGGTCGGGATCCCGCGGGCGCGAGCGAGACGGACGTACTCCATCGACAGGGTCTCGAGCAGGTTGATCCTGGTCATCCGGGCGACGATGGCCATCGGACCGAGCGAGAAGGCGATGACCGGCATGATCAGGTGTTTCGGCTCCCCCCACCCGCCGGTCGGCAGGAGCCCGAGGTTGATCGATAAGAGGTAGATCAGGACGAACCCGATGACGTAGCTCGGGACGGCCATGCCGAGGGTCGCCCCGAACGTGACCAGGTTGTCGAGCCAGCTGTTCTGGTTGAACGCCGCGATGGTGCCCAGGAGCATCCCGATCCCGAAGGCGAAGGCGATCGAGATCCCGCCGATGATCAGGGTGATCGGCCAGGCACGGAGCACGACCTGGACGACCGTCTCGGTCGGGCTCTGGTACGGGATGCCGAAGTCGCCGTGGAGCATCGCCCCCAGCCAGGCGAAGTACTGCTCGTAGACCGGCCGGTCGAGCCCGTACTTGTGCTCGATGTTCTTCATCATGTACTCGGGCATGTTCTGGTCGTACGAGAACGGCCCGCCCGGCGCCACGTGCATCAGGCTGAACACGATGACCGACAGCAGGGCGAGCGAGAGCAGAAGACCCCCGAGGCGGCGAAGGATGTACAGCGCCACGGTCACGTACCTCGCGGAGAGACGCCTGAGGAGATCTGCGGGGCCGGCTGAGCGAACCCTAGCGAGCGGCACCCGTCCCCGCAAGCGTTTTCGGGCAAGGAATTCTTCGCCTTTGACGGATGACATCGTCGTCGAACCCGTTCTTCGGCCATCGCCGGACCCTCGCACGGGCGGCGGGAGACCCGGTCAGGAGGGGCCGTTGGCCACGAGGACGCCGCATGCGTGCGGCAAGAGCCGGAGCGCGACCCGGCCGTTCGGCATTTCCCGCTCCTGGAGGCGCCCATCAGCGGACTCGATCCAGCGGCAGCCGCCGGCAAATCGCGGGTCGTCCACCACCACCGACTGCGCCTCGCCCGTCCAGTTCGCGAGCGCGATGGCGAGGGTGCCAAGCGGATCCCGCCACGTGCGGTGCACGACTGCCGGGATCGCATGCCGGCGGCCGCGGCGCCGCCAGCGGACCGTCGCGACACCCTCGACCCGGGCCGTCCGCTCCATCCGGCCGAAGACGAGGAGGTCGCGGGCGGGACCCCGCCGCAGAGCCAGCCCGTTGCGGAGCACCGCCAGGCCGGGCGCCGGGTCCTCGACCGGCTGGTCCCACGGCGCCCAGTTGACCGTGTCGCGGTCGAGGAGGCGTCCGCTCGGGGTCAGGACGCCACCCGGGATCTCGCCGATCACGATGTTCCAGGCGTTTCGCAGCGCCACGTGATGAGGCTCCGGCGCCCACCCGAAACCACCCTGGATCGGGAGCAGCTCGTGGTACAGGAAGTGGAACAGCGGGATCGCGCCGTCCCACAGCGGATCGCCGGCCCGGTGGCCCTCGACGACGGCCCGGATGTCGCACAGGGCGATCGAACCGAGGTGGACTTCGGCCGGGGCGCTCTCGACGGAGATGGCCGTCCCGCGATCCGGACCGGCCACCCGAGCCGCCGTGGCCGCCACCTCGGCCATGAACGCGGTCATCTCGATCGTCATCCACGGCCCGGGAACGGACGGATGGGGATGGTCCTCGGCATAGCACGGGAAGGTGACGCCGCCGAGGTTCTGGTCGAAGAACTGGATCATCTCGAGTCCGAGCTCGCCCGCAAGCGTCGCGACGTACGCGAGCGCGATCTCGCGCGTTCGCGGGACGCCCACGCACGCGGGGAGACTCGGTCGCCACGAGGCGTCCCAGTTCTCGTGCCACGGCGCGCCCTCGGCCGTGCGCGCGACGGTTTCCGGACCGCCGGACGCGTCGAAATGGGCGCTCCCCTCGTAGCCCGTCAGCCGATGGCCGACGACCCATCGCGTCCCGTCGCAGAACGTGCCGGGGTGCCAGCCCCGTTCCCGGGCGGCCGCCGTGAATGCCGCGAATGAGGCGCTTCCTCCGACCGGTGGCAGCGCCTCGGGGTAGACCCACGGACCCTCGCGTTCCCAGGCCATGAGGATCGGCATCAGCGGACCGCCGACCGCCTCGGCCAGGGCGTCGAGCGCGGGGAGTGACCGCTCGTACGGCACGAACGAGGGGTTCGGCGTCGCGGGCCCGGCGTCGTCGAGAACGCCCGCGGCCCGGATGATCACCGGCATCGGCGAGTCGAGCAGCCAGGCCGGGATGTCGGCACGAGCGGTCAGCGGTCTCCCCGCCCACGGCCGCCCGAGCGCCCACGACCGGTAGAGCTCGGCGGCGGCCTCCCAGTCGCCGAGGTATCCGCCGACCACGACCTCGTAGTCGAGGTCACGGGGGTCCCCGAGATGGGCGAACGCGAGGCGGACGCGCCCGTCCGCCGTGGCCAGCGGCTTGATGAGCTTCGGGCGGCCGGAGGGGTCCTGTGCCGCCGCGAACAACCCGGGCCGGTCCGGCCGCCCGCTGGTCGACGCGAGGAATTGGGCGAACGTGTAGCCGGGATAGTGCAGGCAGTCGAAAGCGTCCGGGCGCAGCTCGAACGCGGCGGGCGTGTCGGGCTCGAGCGTGGCGAGCGCATCGCCGCGGAGGAGCTGTCCGGCACCGAACGGGCGAACGATGGCGTTGGCGGCGCTGCGCCCGGCCCCCGGTATCCGACCGCGGATCGGGACGGCCAGCCACGGGAAGGCGACGTGCGTGAGCCGGAGACCACCCGGCGTCCGATCGTCGACGACCACGGACCAGCGGGCGTACCGGTCGTCCGGTCCGCCGCGGACCGTGAGCGTCGCGTCGAGCGGCATGGCGCCCAGCCTGGCGACCGCGATCGTCACGCGCCACGCGCCGCCGTCCCGCTCGGTCGTCACCCGGACGCTCGCCGCCGAGCGGTCGTCCACCGAGCGGAACCGCCGGTGCGCGTCGAGGAAGCCCACCTCGACCACCGGATCCCCGCGGTTCGAGGCGATCAGCTCGGTCCGTGGCGTCGCGCCGTGGCGCAACGAGACCAGGCGCCCGGAACCGCCATCGAACGCGAGGCGGTCGACCGCCGTGTCGACGACGTGGACCCCGCCGTCAGCCAGGGACGGGCGCCTCGGCGTGAAGCAGGCCCTCGGCCTTGAGCTCGGCCCACAGGTCCGCCGGGATGTCCTGTCGGAACGTCGCGACGTTCCGGCTGACCTGCTCGGCGCTGAACGCACCCGGGATGACCGCGGTGACGGACGGGTGGCCCAGCGGGAACTGGAGCGCGGCGGCCGCCAGCGGCACGTCGTGGCGGGCGCACACCTCGGCGATGCGGCGGGTCTTGTCCCTGACCGCGTCGGAGGCCGGCGCGTAGGCATAGCGCGCGTCGTCGATCGGACCGGTCGCCAGGATCCCCGACGCAAACACGGCGCCGATGACCACGCCCATCCCGCGCTCGGCGAGACGCGGGAACTCGTGGTCCAGGACGTCCTGGTCGAGGAGGGTGTAGGGCAGGGCGACGAGGAAGAAGTCGAGGTCCACCCGGTCCATCCAGCGATCGAGCATCACCCGCTCGTTGATCCCGGCGCCGATGGCCCGGATCAGTCCGGTCCGCTTGAGCTCGTCGAGCGCCCGCCAGCCGGACGCCATCAGCTGCGCCTCGTAGGCGGCGACCTTCGCCTCCGAGGCGTGGTGCCAGAAGTCCAGGTCGTGGATGACCGCCAGGTCGAACGTGGCCAGCCCGAGACGCTGGAGGCTCTGCTCGTAGGACCGCATGATCCCGTCGTAGGTGTAATCGAACACGATCGCGAACGGGTTCCCGCCCACCCAGGGCGTCGTGTCGAAGCTCGCCCGATCGACCGGCCGCTTCAGCCAGCGGCCCACCTTGGACGACAGGACGAACTGATCGCGCGGCAGGTCGCGCAGGCCGGCCCCCATCCGGAGCTCGGACAGTCCGCGCCCGTACCAGGGGGCGGTGTCGAAATAGCGGAGGCCCTCGGCCCAGCCCTGCCGGACGGTCGCGAAGGAGTCCACCTCGGAGACCTTGACCGCCATCGACCCGATCGGCGCCCCGCCAAGCCCGAGCTGGGTCAACCGGACGCCGGTCCGTCCGAGCTCCCGGGTCGCCAGGGGGTCCATCGCCTGCCTCCGCTGCGCATTCCGCCGGCTTCGACTGCCGCCTTCCGGGCCTTTCCGCACGGTAGCATGGCCGCACACGTTTCCACCTGCCCTGGAGGACGGCCGTGGCGAAGCTTCGACTGGGCATCATCGGTGCCGGCTCCTGGACCGTCAGCTCGCACCTGCCGAACCTCGAGCGTCACCGCGACGAGATCGAGTTCACCATCGTCAACCGGCGCGACCCCGACCTCCTCGCCCGGATCGCGGAGCGCCACGGCTTCGCGAAGTCGACGACCGACTGGCACGACGTCATCGCCGAGCGGCCCGACGTCGTCGTCATCGGCAGCCCGCCGGGCTTCCATCACGAGCAGGCCAAGGCCGCCCTCGAGGCCGGTGCACACGTCATGTGCGAGAAGCCCTTCACGCTCGACCCGGCCGATGCCTGGGACCTCGACGACACAGTCAGGAGGACCGGCCGCCAGCTGTTCATCGCCTACGGCTGGAACTACCGTCCGATGGTCGTCGAGGCCCACCGGCTCATGCACGAGGATGGCGGCCTCGGCGAGATCGAGCACGTGGCCCTCCACATGGACTCGGTCACGAGAGAGCTGCTGTCGGAGACCGGCGCCTACCCGGACGCGGCGCCGGAATCGGTGCCGCGCCCGGAGACCTGGTCACGCCGGGAGACCTCCGGCGGCGGCTACGGCCAGGCCCAGCTGACCCACCTCCTTGGGGTCTCGCTGTGGCTGACCGACCTGCGCGGCCAGGACGTGTTCGCGCTGATGTCGGCGCCGCTCGACGCGAAGGTCGAGTTGCACGACGCGGTCGCCATCCGCTACGCCGGTGGCGCCATCGGCACGATGAGCGGGCAGTCGACCCACGTCGGCGCGGCCGGCAACCGCCACGCGGTCGAGGTCCGTGTCGTCGGCTCGCGCGGGATGTTCCATCTCGACCTGCGCGACGACGTGCTGTGGCGCTACCGCGGTCCCGACGACGACCGTCGCGTGGCTCTCGAGCCGGGCGCCGGTCAGTACGACTGCGCCGGTCCGATCGATGCGCTCGTCGAGGCCGGCATGGGCCGGCCGGTCGCCAACAACTCCCCGGCCGAGCTCGGGGCGCGCACGGTCGAGATCCTCGAGGCCGCGTACCGCAGCGCGGCCTCCGGCCGGCTCGAGTCGGTCAGGACGGGCGGGCGCTGACCGTCGCGGACATCGCCCCGACCGGGCGCGGCCGCAACAGGCTCGGCGCCGCGACGGACGCACGGGGGATGTACGACGTCGGGATCATCACGGTCTCCGGGCCGGCCTGGCCCATGAGCCGCTCGAGCAGCAGGCGCGACGCCGTCTGGCCGATGGCCTGGGCGTCGCGGGTGATGGTGGCGATCGGCGGCTGGTAGATCCGGGCCAGCGGGATGTCGTCGCACGCGACGAGCGAGATGTCCTCGCCGGGCCGCAGGCCGCGTTCGGTGATGGCGGTCAGCACGCCGACGAACGGATGGTTACCACCGGCGATGATCGCGGTCGGAGGCTCGTCGGCGTCGAGCAGCTCGTGGGTCGAGCGGACGCCGTGCTCCACCGAGAAAGAGCCCGGCATGTGGATGGACTCGTCGAGCAGGCCGCGCGCCGTGATGGCCTCGTGCATGGCCTTCAACCGGGCATGTCCCGGCCGGAGGTCGAGGCTGCCCGCGACGAGCGCGATCCGCCGGTGTCCGAGGTCCAGCAGGTGGTCGACCGCCTGGCGCATCCCGGTGGCGTGGTCCGACTGCACCGCGCTCGCCCCGAGCTCGGGCGGCAGGTCCCGGTCGAGCAGGACGATCGGGACCTCCAGCTTGGCCAGCTGCTCGAGCGTCGCGGGATCGGTCTCCGAGGCGAGCGACAGGATGAGGCCGTCCACCCGGCGGCTGAGCAGGAACCGGATGTGCGCCACGTCGAGCGCGGGCTGGCCCTCCGAGCCCATGAACATCAGCGAGTAGCCGTTGGCCCGCAGGACCAATTCGACGCCCGAGGCCACGCTCGCGAACAGCGGGTTCGAGATGTCGCCGACCACGAAGCCGACCGACTTCGTCTCGCCGCGGCGCAGGCTCTGGGCGAGGAAGTCGGGCTCGTACTCGAGCTTCGCGACCGCCTCGAGGACGCGCGTGCGCATCTCGTCACTGACGTCCGGGTGCTCCGACAGCACGCGCGACACCGACGAGATCGCCACGTCCGCGAGCTCGGCGACCTCTCGCATGCTGACTCGGCGCCGACGATCCATGCGTCCACTCCCGCCCTGTTATGCGTTCCAGAACCGTTCTCGCGCGGACGGTATCACACCGATATTCAGACGACGGCCCGGTCGCAACCTTCATCGGGTCCGGATTGACGCCGGGTGCGTGCGGATGCCACCATTCTCCGTCTCGGAGGGTCCCCTGCAAACGAAGCCGGGAACGGTGTAGCCGCGCCGTCCGAGCCCCAGGCGACCCGCCACGCCCGCCCAGCGACGCAGCACCGGAGCCCGACCGCATGACCGACCAGCAACCCAGCGCCGACACCCGCCGCGAATGGTTCTCGACCATGGTCCGCATCCGCCATTTCGAGGACAAGGTCCAGGAGCTCTTCATGAGCGGGGCGATCGGCGGCACGACCCACTTGTGCCAGGGCCAGGAGGCGGTCTCGGTGGGGTCGATCGCCGCGATGCGCCCGGGTGACGTCCAGACGAACACATACCGCGGTCACGGCGAGGCGCTCGCGCTCGGGATGACCCCCGAGACCGCGTTCGCCGAGCTGATGGGAAAGAGCACCGGCGGCTCGGGCGGGGTCGGCGGATCGATGCACCTCATCGACTTCTCGAAGGGCAACATCGGGGCGAACGCGATCGTCGGCGCCGGGCTGCCGATCGCGGTCGGGGCCGCGGTCGGGTTCCAGATGCAGGGCCGGCCGAACGTGGCGCTGAGCTTCTTCGGCGACGGCGCGACGAACATCGGGACGTTCCACGAGGCGCTCAACATGGCCGCCGTGTGGAAGGCGCCGGTCGTGTTCATCATCGCGAACAACCTGTACGGCGAGTATTCGCCGCTGCGGGACCACCACCAGCGGCGGCCCCGACCTCGCTCGACGAGCCGACCCGCACGGCATTCCCGGGATCATCGTCGACGGCCAGGACATCGACGTCGTGCGAGCGACGGTCGGCGACGCGGTCGAGCGGGCGCGTGCGGGCGAAGGGCCGAGCCTGCTCGAGATGAAGACCTACCGCTACCGCGGGCACTCCCGCTCCGACCCGGCGAAGTACCGGCCCGAGGGCGAGCTCGAGGCGTGGAAGGCGCGCGACCCGATCGAGATCCTCGGCTCCCGCCTGGCTGCCGACGGGATCCTGTCCGCCGACGACCAGGCGCGCATCAAGGGCGAGCTCCAGGCCGAGGTCGACGCGGCCGCCGACCGGGCCGCCGCCGCCCCGTATCCGACGCTCGAGGAGACCCGTTCGTATGTCTACGCTGACTGAGGCGACACCCGCGGCCGGAGAGGCCGCCACGGTCGAGATGACCTATCGAGAGGCCATCACGACGGCCCTCGACGACGCCCTCGCCGCGGACCCGGCTGTCCTGCTCATGGGCGAGGACGTCGACGCCGACGGCGGCGTGTTCAAGACCAACAACGGGCTCGTCGAGAAGTACGGCCGCCAGCGCATCCGGGCGACTCCGATCTGCGAGAACGGGTTCGTCGGGGTCGCCCTCGGGATGAGCCTCGTGGGGATGCGGCCGATCGTCGAGATCATGTTCGCGGACTTCCTGCCGACCGCCGGCGACGCCATCGTCAACCAGTTGCCGAAGTACCGGTTCATGTCCGGCGGTCAGTGCCAGGTCCCGGTGACGCTGCGTGTCATCTCGGGCGCGACCGGGCGTTTCGGCACCCAGCACTCGGCGACGTTCGAGAGCTGGTTCATGCACCTGCCCGGCCTGCGCGTCGTGAGTGCCTCCTCGCCCGGTTCGGCGTACGGCCTGCTGCGCGCCGCGGTCCAGGACGACAACCCGGTCATCTTCTTCGAGCACAAGGGCCTCTACGCGCGCAAGGGCGCCGTCCGCCGTGGCGAAGTGGCCGAGCTGGGCAAGGCCGCGGTGGTCCGCGAGGGCGGCGACGTGACGATCGTGGCGACCCTGCTGATGGTCGAACGTGCGCTCAAGGCCGCGGACGCACTCGCCGCCGAGGGCATCGAAGCGGAGGTCATCGACCTGCGCTGGGTCCGCCCGCTCGACCTCCCGACCGTCAAGGCATCGGTCGAGAAGACCGGCCGGCTCGTCGTCGCCGAGGAGCAGGTCCACGCCGCAGGCTGGGGTGCGACGGTCATCTCCGAGCTCGCCCAGGCCGGGGTGCCGTTCGCGGCGCCACCGCGTCGGGTCAGCCTGCCCGACGACTATCCGATCCCCTATACGCCACCGCTCGAGGACCTCATCGTCCCGTCGGCCGACGCGATCGCCGCCGCAGCCCGGGCCGCCGCCGGCCGATGACCGAGACCGCCGCCCGGCCCGTCACGGCATTGCCGGGACTCGGGCCGGGCACCCTCGTCATCGAGCGGGTCGAGACCCTCGCCCTCCGCGCCCCGCTCGGGCGGCGCTACACCGGCAGCGCCTACAGCATGGACAACCGGTGCACGATCGTGACCCGGCTGTCGACCGCCGACGGCCTCGTGTCGGAGGTGTACACCGGCGACACCGACGCCGAGCAGGCGCTCATCGTCGGGATCATCCACGACGAGCTCGCCCCGGCCGTCCTGGGCCGCAGCGCGACCGATCCCGAGGGCGCCTGGCGCGCGATGGAGCCGTCGACCAACGACATCCTGCGCGACCGCGGCCTCGCGTTGCAGGCGATCGCCTGCGTGGACGAGGCGATCTGGGACCTGTTCGGGCGGTCGGTCGGGCTGCCGCTCCATCGGATCTGGGGGAGCGTCACCGACAGCCTCCCGATCAGCATCATCGGCGGGTACTACCACCTCACCGGCGACGCGCTGAGCGACACGATGGCCGGCTACATGGAGGCCGGCTTCGCAGGCGTCAAGTTCAAGGTCGGGGGCAGGACGCCGGCCGAGGACGCCGGACGGGTGCGGGCGGCGCGCGAGGCCCTCGGCCCGGATGCGGCCCTGATGGTCGATGCCAACCAGGGGTACGACCGCGCCGGGGCCGTCGACTTCGGGCGGCGCGTGGCCGATCTCGACATCCGCTGGTTCGAGGAGCCGTGTCGCTGGACGAACGACCGGCGCTGGATGCGCGACGTGCGCTACCAGACCGGCATCCCGGTCTGCGCCGGCCAGAGCGAGACGACCCTGCGCGGCATCCGTGACCTGATCGTCGAGGACGCCATCGACGTCTCCAACTTCGATGCCTCGTGGGCGGGCGGACCGACCATCTGGCGCAAGGCCGCCGGTCTGGCCGCGGCGTTCGGGGTCCAGCTGGGCCACCACGAGGAGCCGCAAGTCTCGGCCCACCTGCTCGCGAGCGTCCCCGACCACACCTTCGTCGAATGCTTCGACGAGGAACGGGACCCCTTCTTCTGGCACCTGTCCGATATGCCGAGCCGAGTCCGCGACGGCCGCTATCACCTTCCCGAGCGACCGGGCTTCGGGATCGAGCTCGACCTCGACTATGTCGAGCGCCACACCGTGGGTCGGCGGGTCACGAGCCTCTGACCGGGATCAGCTCCGCCTCGCGCGCCGTGGCGGCGGCCCAGCCCTCCGCCGGCAGCTCACATCAGTTGGTGGCGGCCCTCGGTGCACCAGCCTTGCCGACGAGCTTCACTCCCGTGATCAGCCGGCGGCTCGCGGGATGAGCACGACGCGCCGGTTCGGCTCCTCGCCGATCGACTGCGTCGCGACGGCCGGATGGTCGCGCAGCGCGAGATGGATCCAGCGGCGCTCGAGCGCGGACATCGGCTCGAGCTGGAGCATCTTCCCGGTCTCCACGACCCGCGCCGCGGCGCGGTCGGCAAGCTCGCGCAGCTGGCGCTCCCGCCGCCCGCGATAGTCCTCGACATCGACGAGGACCCGGGTCCACGTCCCGATCTCCTTGGACAGCATCAGGTTGACCAGGTGCTGGAGGGCCGACAGCCGCTCGCCCTTGCGCCCGATCAGCGCCCCAAGGGCCTCCTTCTCCTCGCCGTCGGCGACGACGTTGAGGCGGCTCGTCTCGCCGGTGGCGACCTCGATCCGCACGTCGAAGCCGAGATGACCCATCAGGGTCTCGAGGATCTGCTTGCCGGCAGCGAGCGCCTCGGGCGACGCCTCGGCCGCCTCCAGGTCGGCCCGCTCGGCGGACAGCGAGCCGCGGGCCGCGGCGGCGACCTCGGCCGCCTCCGACGCCGACAGGTCTGCCGATCCTCCATGAGCCGGCGCCCGGTCGCGGTCGCCCCGGCCACGCCGGTCGTCTCGCGGCCGGTCGTCTCGCGGCCGGTCGTCGCGGCGCGGCGGGCGGTCGTCGCGGCGGGGCGGGCGGTCGCCGCGGGGGCGGTCATCGCGCGGCCGGTCGTCGCGACGCGGTGGGCGGTCGTCGCGGCGGGGACCACGGTCGTCGTAGGGACGGTCCTCGCGCGGCGGGCGCGGCGGGGCCGGCGGGAGCGGCACGGCCGCGGCCGCCTCGCGCTTCGGGGCGGCGCCACCGAGGGCCGCACGCGGCGCAGCCACGATCCGGGCGGGCTCCGCCCCCATCCCGAGGACCCCCCGGCTGCCGGGCGTCAGGATCTCGAAGTCGAGGTCGTTGAGCTCGGCGCCGAATGCCTCACGCGCCTGGCGCAACGCCTCCTCAACGGTCTTGCCGGTGAACTCGCGGTACTCGCTCATGTCAGCGTCGTCTCCCTCGTCGGCCCTGACGGCCCCGCTCGCGGGGGCGGATCGTCTTTTCGGCCGTGGTCTTCTTGTCGGCGTCGGTCAGGATCGCCGCGCGTTTGCCTGGCTCCGGTGGGGGTGGCATGGAGACCGGGAATCGCGGGGTGTGCCCCGCGGCGAAACCCGGGGTCCAGCCGAAGATCGGGAACATGCCTCCCCAGCCCACGATCAGGTACTGCTGGACGATCGCGTAGACCGTGGCCGTGATCCAGTAGATGAACAGGCCTGCCGGCAGGAAACCGCCGTACGCGATCGAGATCAGCGGCAGGAACAGCATCGTCTGGCGCTGGATCTTGGTGTTCGGGTCGTCGTCCTCGGGGCGGGTCATCGGCAGCATCATCCGCGACTGGACGAGCTGCAGGCCCGCAGACACGATCGCCAGGATGCTGATCCCGAGGACGAAACTGCCGATCGGGATGCTGAAGATCGTCGAGGGCTGGCTCACGTCGATCCCGCCGAACCACGGGATCAGCGTGTCGATGCACGGCTTGTAGGGGTCGACCACCCCGTTGACGATGTTGGTGCAGGTGAGCGGCACGACCTGGACGCCGAACACCTCGAGCATCGCCGACGGGTTCTGGTTGGTGAGCCCGTTCTGGATGACCGAGTACATGATGAACAGGAGCGGCATCTGGAGCAGGAGCGGGAAGCAGCCCGACAGGGGGTTGATGCCGCGCTCCTTGAAGAGCTCCTGCTGGGCCGTCCGCGCCTTGACCTGGTCGCCCTTGTAGCGGCGCTGGATCTCCTTGATCTCGGGCTGCAGCAGCTGCATCCGCCGCTGGGAGGTCAGCTGCCGGCGGACGAGGGGGATGACGGCCGTCCGGACGAGCAGGGTCAAGACGATGATCGCGATCCCGATGGCGGCGGGCGCCCCGAGCGCCTCGAAGACGTCGTAGACGCCCACCAGGATGATGAACATCGCCTTGAAGATCGGGGTGAACGCCCAGGCGAGGGTGCTGACCGGGTCCTGGCCGGGCTGGGCGGGCTCGAGGGGCGGGTGCGGGGTGGTCGTCGGGTGCGGCGAGCCCGAAGCATCGGGTACGCCCGACCCCGTGGGTGCCGCGCAGGCAGCGACGATGAGGATCACCGCCAGCAGGAGCAGGATGAGGCCGGCCCGCTCACGGGTCAGCCACGGGATCCTCACGAGCGGTCTGCCTCGCTAGCGGACAGGGTCATAGCCACTTCCACCCCACGGCTGGCAGCGAGCGATGCGCTTCATCCCGAGCCAGCTTCCCTTGATGAGTCCGTACTTCTGGATGGCCTGCTCCGTGTACCGCGAACAACTCGGCTCGTACCGGCAGCTGGCCGGCAGCCATGCAAAGACGATCCGGTAGAGCCTGATCATCCCGATCCCGATCCGTTTCACCCCGTGGACCCTCCGAACACGCCGCCCCGGTCGAGGGTCCGGCGCAGGGCACCCACCAGCAGGTCATGGTCGGCCCCGACGATCGCCGGCCGGGCGATGATGAGGACGTCCCAGCCGGGCTGGAACGAGGGCGCCATCGCCCTGAGAGCCTCCCGGAGCCGGCGTCGGACTCGATTGCGGACCACCGCCCCACCGAGCGCTCGGCTGGTCGAGAGTCCGATCCGGGTCGTCTCGAGGTCGGTCCGCCGGAATCGGGCGGTGAGGAGCGGATGGGACCGGGTGGTCCCGCCTCTACCGAACGCCGCGAAATCCTTCGGGCGAGAGAGCATCACGAGCCGCGGCCTGGTCGTGCCGCGCCCGATCGTCAGGCCGTCAGCCGCTTTCGGCCGCGAGCCCGGCGAGCGGTCAGGACGCGCCGGCCTCCGGCCGTTCGCATCCGGGCGCGGAAGCCGTGCTCCTTGGCGCGGTGGCGCTTCTTGGGCTGATAGGTCTGCTTCATCAGGACTGTCCGGGATCCTCTCCATCCGGCCTCGGGGACGGTCTGTCACTAACCCCTGAAGGCACGCAAACGCGCCTAGGCGCCCGAAAGCGCTCGGCGCGTCGTCGTCCGGCGGATGATATGCCCGCCTCGAGAGGGGTGTCAAACGAACCTCGACGGGCCACCCACCGAGTGCTCACGGCGTCGAGCGCGACGCGGCGGCCGTCGTCCGTCGCGCCACGTTCGGATACCCCAGGGGAGTATGGCGGAATCGCCTTGCGGCGGGCTGCGGGCCGGTGCTATCCTCTCCGGGCCCTCGGCGCCGGGACGTACGCGGGGCCACCCGATCTCGTGGAGGGTAACCCCCGGGACGCGTCGACCGGCAGCTACGACGGATCTCACGAGACCTCCGCGGGCCCGGCTCCGACACCGTTCCGTGCCCGCCATCAATCACGTTCACACACAATTCGCAGGGTCCCATCGACGAATGGACGCAAAACAGGTCTGGCGAGCCGCCCTCGGAGAATTGCAGGTCTCGCTCTCGCCGGCCAACTTCGAGACGTGGCTGCGCGACACCCGGCTCATCGACGTCGACGAGCAACGCTTCCGGATCGCTGTCCCGAACGGGTTCGCCAAGGACTGGCTGGAGTCGCGTTATCGCTCGCTGATCAGCCAGACCCTCGCCCGGATCGTCGGATACAGCGTCCAGGTCGAATTCCTCGTCGCCCCGGCAGCGGCCGACGATGAGGCGAGCCCAGCCGGGATCCACGCGACGCCGGGGTCCGACGGCCGGAACGGCAGCACGCGCGTCCAGGTCCGCGTCGAGCCGACGCGGGTCGGCGGCGAGGGCGGGACGACCTTCATCAACCCGCGCTACACCTTCTCGAATTTCATCGTCGGCTCGGCCAATCGGCTGGCCCACGCCGCGAGCCTGTCGGTGGCCGAACGTCCGGGCCATGCCTACAACCCGCTCTTCCTGTATGGCGGCGTCGGCCTCGGCAAGACCCACCTGATGCACGCCATCGGCAACCAGGTCATCGCCAAGTTCCCGCGCAAGCGCGTCGTGTATGCGACGAGCGAGAAGTTCACGAACGAGTTCATCACCTCGATCCAGCAGGGCAAGATCGACGAGTTTCGTGCCCGCTACCGGCGGATCGACCTGCTCCTCATCGACGACATCCAGTTCATCGCCGACAAGGAGCGGACGCAGGAGGAGTTCTTCCACACGTTCAATGCCATCCACGAGGACGGCAAGCAGATCGTCCTCTCGAGCGATCGGCCACCAAAGGCGATCCTCACCCTCGAGGAGCGTCTGCGCAGCCGCTTCGAGTGGGGCCTCATCGCGGACCTCACGGCCCCGGATCTGGAGACGCGCATCGCCATCCTCAGGGCGAAGGCCGAGGAGGGAGCGGTCCCGATCACGTCGGACGTCATCGAGTTCATCGCCCGCAGGGTCGTCAGCAACATCCGCGAGCTCGAGGGGGCGCTCAACCGGATCGTGGCCTACGCGAGCATGGGTGCGATGCCCATCTCGATCGAGCTGGCACAGGCGGTCCTCTCGAACGTCCTGTACAACCCGAAGAAGCGGCAGGTCACCCCGCAGCAGATCGCCAAGGCCGTGGCGGATTACTACTCTGTCCCGATGGACGTGCTCCAGGGCCAGAAGCGCGACAAGGCCATCGTCGTCCCGCGCCAGATCGCCATGTTCCTCATGCGCGAGGAGACGGACGTCTCGCTCCTGCGGATCGGTGCCGAGCTCGGCGGGCGTGACCACTCGACCGTCCTCCACGCCTGCGACAAGATCACCCGCGAGGTCGCCGTGAACGACGAGCTGCGGCGCGAGATCGCCGCTGTCCGGGAGCTCATCTACGCCGACTGAAAACCTCGGGCTGATGGCTCGCAGGAGCGTCGCCTCGGCCGTGGGTGCGCGTCAATGCGGTACGCCGTTGCCGGTGCCAGGACCTCGGTCAGTGTGGATAAGCGCACCGATTCGGTGGAAAACCCCGTTCCCCTGTGGACATCCGTGGCCGACGGCACGTCACGGCGGTGGGGAGCGGGTGGACGTCCGCGGCTCCCGCCATCGTCGCTCGCCGTCCACGATCCGGCCGTCCACCATCCGTCCCGGCGAGGTCCACCGGATCGGACGGCGCGTCCACCGCAGGCACCAACCCGTCCACCTGCCCTCCGTGCAGGCGCCACGCTCGGCGTCCACACGCTCCACACCATGATGATGGTGATGACGGAGTGAGAAGATAGGGAGAAGATACCCACGAGATCCTCGGGCTGATGGCTAGCAGAGCGTCGCCTCAGCTCTCGGAGATGCTTCCGCAGGCACGCGGACCCGTTACGTCAGCCGGAGTCGCCCACGTGAAACTGTCGGTCATGCAGGAGAACCTGGCGCGCGGCCTGTCGGTCGTCAGTCGCGCCGTGTCCAACCGGAGCACCCTTCCGGTCCTCGCGAACGTCCTGCTCAAGACCGAGGACGCGGGGCTCAAGCTGACGGCGACGAACCTCGAGATCGGGATCACCTACTGGGTGCCCGGCAAGATCGAATCCGACGGCGCCACGACCGTCCCCGCCAAGCTCCTGACCGACCTCGTCAACTCGCTCCCGAGCGGCGACAGGGTGGACCTCGACCTCCAGGCGAGCGACACGCTCTACCTGCGCTGCGGCCGATTCGAGACACACATCAAGGGCATCGACGCCGACGAGTTCCCGGCCATCGGTGCGGCCGGCGAGCGCCCGACGACGCGGATCGCCCAGAACATCCTGCGCAGGGCCCTTGCCGAGACCGCGTTCGCGGCCGCGAGCGACGAGGCCCGGCCGATCCTGACCGGGGTCCTGGCGCGGTTCGAGGGAGACCAGCTGACCCTTGCGGCGGCAGACAACTACCGGATCGCAGTCAAGACGATCCCGATCCTCGATCCGGTCGAGGAAACGAGCGTCGTCATCCCTGCGCGGGCGCTCAACGAGCTCGCACGGATCCTGGCCGACGTCGACGACCCGATCGAGGTCGTGCTGGCGGCCGGGAAGAACCAGGTCCTGTTCCACCTGGAGGGCGTAGACCTGGTGAGCCGGCTGATCGACGGCCAGTTCCCCAACTACCAGCAGGTCATGCCGGCGAGCCACGCGACGCGGGCGGTCCTCGATCGCGAGGAACTCCTGCGCGCCGTCCGCCCGGCCGCGCTCATCGCCCATGAGTCGGCGAACATCGTCAAGCTCCAGATCACTGGCGATGGCGAGCCGGGGATCACGGTCTCCGCGAATGCCGAGGTCGGCGACCACGTCGGCCAGGTCGAGGCGGCCGTCGAGGGCGACGGGACCACGATCGCGTTCAATGCCCGCTATCTCGCCGACGTCCTCACCAACGTCAGCGCCGAGCAGTTCGCGCTCGAGCTGAACGGCCCGCTGTCGCCCGGCGTCTTCAAGCCGGTGGGCGACGACCGCTATGTCCACGTCGTGATGCCTGTCCGGACGACCTCCTGAATCCTCGGGCCAATGGGGTCGCGGAGCTCCCCTCTTGGACCTCGGAGCGTGGGTGCCGGCTCGACGTTGAGGGTGGCGATATCCCGTGCTTGATCGCCTCACTCTGCTCGATTTCCGGGGCTACGCGTCGCTCGACGCGGCGTTCGGTCCCGGGCCGCATCTCGTCTGGGGCCCCAACGCGGCCGGCAAGACGAGCCTGCTCGAGGCCATGGTGGTGCTGGCCTGGGGCCACTCCCATCGCACGGCGGCAGACGGGGAGCTGATCCGATGGGGGACCGACCTGGCCCGGGTCGAGGGCGATGTCGAGGGTGGCGTCGCGTCCGACGTCATCGAAGTGGCGATCGTCCGCGCCGGCGCCGGGAGCGCGGCGGGCCGCAAGCGCATCCGGGTCAACGGCCTGGGCCGGCGCGCGGCAGGACTCGCCGGGCTGCTGCGCGTGGTCGTCTTCGCGCCCGAGGAGATGCTCCTCATCGCAGGCGCGCCGTCCCTGCGGCGTGCCGCCCTCGACCAACTCGCGTCCGCGAGGTCGCCGGTCTACGCCGATGCGTTTGCGACGTACGGCCGCACCCTCCAGCAGCGCAACAGCCTCCTCCGCGCGATCCGCGAGGAAGGCGCGTCTCGCGACGAGCTCCGCTTCTGGGATACCGCCTTCCTCGACGCCGGCGGGACCATCGTCGAAGAGCGCCGGCGGCTGCTCGGGATCCTTGCCGAGCCTCTCGCGGCCGCGCACGCGGAGATCGCGCCCGACGAGGCCTCGGTCGCCCGGCTCGGCCTCGCGTACGTGACGAACGCGCCGCCACTCCCCGGAGAGTCGCCCCGGGACGCGCTCGCCCGCCGTCTCGCCGAGACCGCCGAAAAGGAGGTCTGGAACGGCTCGACCCTCGTCGGCCCGCACCGCGACGACATCGCGTTCGAGCTGGGCGGCCGCGACCTTGCGGGCTTCGCCTCGCGCGGCCAGCAGCGGACCGCGATCCTCGCCTACAAGCTCGCGGAGCTCGATGTCCTGACGGCCCTCGACGGGCGCCCGCCGCTGCTCCTGCTCGACGACGTCTTCTCGGAGCTCGACCCCGAACGACGCTCCCACCTGGTCCGCCGGATCGCGGAGCTGCCGCAGGCGTTCGTCACGACCACCACGCTCGATGACCTCGACCCGGGGCTTCGGGCGATCGCGACCGCGTGGGAGGTCAGGGCGGGAGCGCCGGGCTCCGGCCTGGGGGCCGAGCTGGTCGCCGGGTCCCCGCAGGCGCCCGAGGCACGCACGCCGGCACGGCCGGCCGATCCAGTCCGATGAGCCTCCGATGAGGAGTCGCCGCCGGCCGATGACCCGCATCGGCGACCTCATCCCGGACGCCGCGCGCCAGCTCGGACTCGAGGACGAGCTGCGCCTGTCCCGCGCCATCGCGACGTTCGAGGCGCTCGTCGCGGAGCGCGTCCCGGCCGCCTCGGGCGCCTGCCGCGTGGTCCGCCTCGAGGGCTTCGCTCTCGACGTCGAGGCCGACGCGCCGATCGTCGCCCAGGAGCTGCGACTCCGGGGCACGGAGCTCCTGGCGGCCTTCGCGACCGCCCCGGGCGGGGTCGGCGTTCGTGAGATGCGCGTTCACGTCCGTCGAGCGGGTCCCCGCGTATAATCCTCGGCACCTGCCAGCCACCTCCCGGGTGAACGATCCCGGTCGACAGGGCCGCCCCGGTCATGTCGGTCGCTCGACCCTCGCCCAGCCGTACCCGCGACCCGCGGAACGCCAAGGGTCACCCGCCACGAGAGGCCCGGATTGGCCGTTCGATTGCAGATGAAACTCGGCGTCGTCGCCGAGACACGACCGCCTCCCAGACTCGCCCGACACCGTCGTGGTCGTCGAGCCGAGCGTGGGTTCGGTCGCCCGCTCGAAGGGGAGTCTCTATCTCCTGGTGACCTCGCGCGTCTCGACGCGTCACGCGCTCGAGGCGACCCGTCTCGCCGCCGAAACGATCCGGAACGAGTACTACTACGACGAATCTGCCGGCATCCGGGTGTGCCTCCAGAAGGCGGTCGCGACGGCCAACAAGCGGCTCGCCCACCAGGCCGACCGCCTCGGCCTCAAGGCGACCGACGGCAACGGACCGATCGGCGTGGGCGTGGCGGTGGTCCGTGGCAACGAGATGTACGTGGCGACCGTCGGACCGGCGGAGGCCTATCTCATCCGCCAGGCACGCCTCTCGACGCTCCCCGACCCGCACCGCGAACGCGGCCTTCCGTCCGGGGCCATCGAGCCCGACGTCTGGCGCGGCGAGATCTCCGTCGGCGATTCGCTGGTCCTCATCTCCCCGAACGTCATCGCCAAGCTCGGCCCGGACGAGCTCAAGGACGCGATGCTCACCCTCCACCCGCAGCCGGCGATGGAGCACCTGCACCAGCGGTTCGTGGCGGCCGAAGGCTCCGGGAGCGACGGCGCGATCGCCTTCGAGGCCACCGAGGTGGCGTCTACGAGTAAAGCGCGAACCCTCGTCCCGGTCCGCCCGGCCGAGCCGCTCGCGGGAGCGCCTGAGCGCTCGCCGATCCCCCTCGCCGACAACGTGCAGGCCGCGGGCATCGCCGTGACGGCTGCGGCCGGCACTGCCGCGGTGGCCGCCGGTGGCGCGCTCGAGCGGGCCGTCGCCCGCATCCAGGACCTCATGCCCCAGCGCCGGCCGGCGTACCGCCGCGTGACGCCGCTCGCGTCGCGCCGCGAGACCCAGCGCCGGGCCGCTCTCGCCGTGCTAGCCCTGGTCGTCGTCGTCGGCGGCCTCGGGCTCGCGGTCTATGCGTTCGGCGGCAGCACACCGCAACAGGCGATCAGCTCCGTCAATGCCGGGCAGAAGGCCCTCGATTCGGCCCGGGCCGACCTCGCGGAGGTGTCCGGGCCCGGCGTCGATCTCGTCGCGGACGACCCCAAGCATGCCCTCGACGTGCTGACCCATGCCTACAACCAGCTCGAGACGGCCGAGGAGGCAAAGGTCAGCCCGGCCGTCGTCGCGCCTCTGCGGTCCCAGGTCGTCGCCGGTCTGGACCGTCTCTATGGGGTGGTCGCGGTCAGCGGCGACCTGCTGTTCGCCTTCCATCCGGCCCAGGGAGCGGCGCCGATCGACCTGTCGGCCATTGTCGTCGGTCCAGACGGCGTCCCGTACGCCATCGACCGCTCGACCAAGGCCGTCTACCGGGTCGATCCCAAGGCGAAGAAGGCGACGGCCGTCGTGCGGTCCGGCCAGAAGGCAGGCGGCGCCACGGTCGCGACACCGCTGTTCCTCGCCGTCGGCGGCCTCGACCTACTGGTCCTCGACACGAAGAACCAGCTGTGGCGATGGCGACCGGCCGACGCGGCCGGGGCCGGCACGCTCGTCCGGGTCACGGTCGACGGAGCGAGCTCGTGGGGCGACGACGTCATGGGGATCAACACGTTCCTGCGCGACCGCTCGCGCAACCTCTACAACCTGTACGTCATCGATCCATCCGAGAAGCAGATCCGCTCCTACTCGGCATCGGCCGATGGTGGCGGCTTCCCACTCAAGTCGAGCGACTGGCTGGCCACGCCGAGAGACGTCAGTGGCATCGTGTCGACCTATGTCGACGGCGACATGTTCGCGGTCGATGGTGGCGGGCTCGAACGATTCGTCTCGGGCAAGAACGACGGGTGGTCTCCTTCCGCGCCGAAGGACACGCTTCTGCGCCCAGCCCCGACGTACTCGCTGGTCGCGGCCGCGGGCGACCGCCGAACCGGCCAGATCTACGCCTTCGACCACACCAATCAGCGGGTCATCGCGCTGGACAAGCTCGACGGCACGTATCGCGCCCAGTACTGGCCGGCGTGGGGCCCTACGGGCTGGTCGGATCTGCGAGCGATCGCGATCGTAGACGGCACCGATCAAGAGCCTTCGACGCTCATCTGGATGACTCACGACGGAATCTACCAGTCTGCGCTCACCCCCTGACGTTCCATCCGCGGCACCCTCGCCCAGCGCCATTCCGAGCGCGAGCGCCGCTCCCGCAGAGGCGACCCCGAAACCGACCAAGAAGCCCACGAAGAAGCCCTGACCGGGCGCCGTCGTGCTCCCCCTCCGGGATGCGAACCCGACCCAGCGGACGCCGCTGGTCACCCTCGGGCTGGTCGTCGCCTGCTTCGTCGGTTTCGCCTGGGAGCTCGGCCTGATGGCCAGCGGCGGCGAGGCTGCGCTCGAGGCGTTCCTGTCCAAGTGGGGCGTCGTGCCGGCCGAGCTGACCGCGGCGTGGGCCAGCGGTGCCTATGTGTCGCAGGAGACGGCGACCCTCATCACCAGCCAGTTCCTGCACGGGGGGTGGTTCCACCTGCTCGGCAACATGCTCTACCTGTGGATCTTCGGGAACAACGTCGAGGACCGGCTGGGGCGCGCCGGATTCCTCGTGTTCTACCTCGCCGGCGGTGTCCTGGCCGGGCTGTCGCAGGTCGCCATCGACCCGACGTCGACGATCCCCACGATCGGCGCATCGGGGGCGATCGCGGCCGTCCTGGGTGCGTACTTCGTCTTCTTCCCCCGGGCGCGGGTCACCTCCCTGGTCTTCCTCGGATTCTTCTACCAGCTCATCGACGTGCCGGCGATCATCGTGCTCGGCTTCTGGTTCGTGCTGCAGATCATCGACGGGATCGCGTCGCTGGGCATGACCGAGGCGGGTGGGGTCGCGGTCTTCGCCCACATCGGCGGTTTCGTGGCTGGCGCGCTGGCCGCCCGGGTCCTGCTCAGCATGTCGGGCCGGCGAGCTCGGTCGCGGAGCGCCGGGGGGTGGGCCGGTGGCGCGGGCTGACCCGGGCGGCCGCAGGACGGTGCCCCGCGGTGGCATCGGCGGGGCCATGCGCGGGCGGCCTCTCGCCGGACGCCCGCCCCGGCGGCCTCTCGCCGGACGCCCGTCGGCGCGCCGTCCCGCCGACGGCCCCGGCGGCCGTGGGATAATCGCGGACATGGATGGCGACTTGGTCGAGATGGTCGTCGAGAGCGTCAGGGTCCACATGCTCTCCAGCCGCCACGTCGTGATCCTCAAGGACGCGGCCCGAGACCGCTATCTCCCGATCTGGATCGGTCCCTGGGAGGCGAGCGCCATCGCGATGAAGCTCCAGGGCCTGACCCCCGAGCGGCCGCTGACCCACGACCTCTTCGTCGCGACGCTCGACGAGCTCGGTGCCTCGATCGACCGGGTCGTGATCAGCGACCTCGCCGACGAAACCTTCCACGCCCGGATCATGCTCGCGCGCGACGGCAAGGTGACCGAAGTCGACGCTCGACCCTCGGACGCGCTCGCCCTGGCGGTGCGGTCGGGCGTGCCCATCTACGCAGCGACGTCCGTCCTGGCGCAGGCCGCCCTGGGCGGCGAGGCCGGGATCGGCGAGGACGACGAGGGCGGTCTCGGGGCGGCGCTCGAGTCGACCGGAGAGGGCGTCGTCGACCCGCGGCTGGATGTTTTCCGGGAGTTCGTCAACTCGCTCGATGCCGACGCCGAGGGCGACAGCCGCACGAGCTGAGCACGTCGAGGACCGGCGCCCGAGTCTGGGCGGCCGGGTCGGCGGGCGGGCCGCTGGTGCCGTCCGCCGTGCACGGCCCATGTTCATCCGGGCGGCTCCAAGGCCTCGATGGACGACGCCGCGTCGGCGTCACGGGTCGGTATCCGGCGTGACGAACATCGGTCGTGCAACAGGGCCCATATCGGCGCCCACGGCGGAGGAGAGATGCTGGAACGGCGCGTCTGACGGTCTCGAAGACCACCGGATGAACACCCGCCGTGCACCGGGCAGCGGTGTGATGTCGAACCGGCGATCTGTTGGTGGACGCCGATCGGGTCGCCCGAGGCGACTCGGGGCCGAGCCCTCAGCCCTTCCGGCCCAGGATGGGCGTCCCGCGGCTCAGCGCTCGCCGGCGGTTGACCCACATGTAGAGGCGCAGGCGCCAGAAGTCGCGGACGGCGCGGCCGACGACCTGCGGCTTGGCCCCGGTCGCCGTGCCCGCGGTCCTCGGATAGTGCGGGACGCCGACCTCGACCACGGTGCGGCCTGCCGCTTGGAGCTTGATCAGCAGCTCGGCCGAGAAGAATGCGCCGCCCGATTCGACCGCGATCCCCTCGAGGGCCTCGCGCCGGAAGAGCTTGCAGGCGCCGTCGACGTCGGTCACCCGAAGACCGAACCAGACACGATTGGCGAATCGGTAGGCGCGGGCGTAGGCGATCCGGAGGGGCGGGTCCGCCCGCTTGATGCGATAGCCGACGACGACATCGGGATGGTCGGAGGCGGCAAGGCGGGCAGTCAGCCGGCCGATGTCGGCGACCCGGAACTGGCGGTCGCCGTCGGTGAACGCGATGAGCTCGTACCGCGCGGCCGCGAAGCCCGAGCGAAGGGCCGCCCCGTAGCCCTGGTTCACCACGTGGTGGACGACCCGGACGAGGCCGGGATGGGCGGCAGCCAGGGCGTCGGCGAGCCCCGCCGTGCGGTCGGTCGAGCCGTCGTCGACGGCGATGATCTCGAACGTCTCGGCGAGGGTGGGGAGCGTCTCGAGCGCCTCGGCCACGAGGCTCTCGAGGTTGGCCTCCTCGTTGTGCGCCGGGAAGAAGTAGGAGAGCCGGGCGACCCGCGCGGAGGCCGGGTCATACCCTTCCGCGCGCGCGTCCTCGGCGGTCGGTGCGGCCGTCATGAACCCGGCCCTGCGGCCCACGACGCGGGTCAGCATGGAGGCGTCGTAGCCATCGATGTAGTCGAGCTCGTATCGGCTCGCCAGCAGTGCGATCTCGCGGGGGTCCAGCCGGATGACATAGACCGGCCGTTTGCCCAGGTTGGCGTCGATCACGTCGGTGATCTCTCCGAGGTTCTCGTCGAGGCGGGTCCGGTCGTCGATGATGGCCACGTCAGGACGCCGACCATCGACCAGCTGCTCATACCATAGCGGCGTCGAGAAACTCCACCAGCTCACCAGCAAGGCGCCAGGCTCCAGCGTGTCCATCACGTGGTCGGCAAAGGCCTGGGCAGCGACTACGCCGCGGTGGTCCACCTGCGCAGACCGGGCCGGGGCTTCGAGCAGGGTCGGCGCAAGGAGGAGGACCCCGAGCCCGAGGGCGGCGACCGTCGACCACGTCCGGACCGGGAAGGCACGGCCTCCGGCTTCGATGCCGGCTGGCGCCGCCTCTGCGTCTGCCTCAGCTTCCGCCGCCGCGACCGGCTCCCCGGTCGCCACGGCAACGACATCCACGGCCATCGAGGCGAGGATGGCCAGCCACGTCCAGGCGATGAGGATCGGCCCGAGGTAGTAGCGCTCGATATCGGCGTTTTCGTACGAGGCTGCGAAAAAGCACGTGATGAAGACAGCGGACCCCGTCAGCAGCGCGTACGCCGGCCGGCGGACGACCGTGGCGACGAAGCCGATCGGGATGAGCGCGGCCAGGATGCCGAACTCGGCGACCGTCCGCGAGACCAGGTCGCCGGCCTTTTGCGGCAATCCACCGAACGGGTCCTGCAGGCTGCCGCGGAACTGCTCGGCGAGGGTCACGTACCAGAACCCGTCCCATGTTTCGGGCCGGCCATAGACGAGAGGCGCCCTGAAGATCCCCGCCCGAAGCGGCAGCTCGGCATAGACGGCAACGAGCGTGATCCCGAGCGCCGCCAGGCAACCGAGGACGAGCCGCCTGCGGCGCCAGATCGTCGGATCGACGGCGATGACGAAGAGCCCGACGGGCACGGCCAGGAGCAGCGTCAACGAATGGTTTCCCATGGCGAGGCCGAACACAACGGCCGCGGCGACGAGGAAGCGGTCCCCGCGATCGATCGTGTCCCGGGCGCGCCGGCCGTCATCGGCGCCGAGGCCGCCGTCCCGGTCGGCATCTCCGCTGGCACGGCACGGACATCACCGGCTCCGGCGGCCGTCGAACCCGCGCCTCCCATGCGACCAGGAGCCGCAGGAGGATGGCCAGCAGGGCCAGATGGAGCGTATGGGCCTCGGCGTGGGTGGCCAGGCTCCAGACCTCGGGCGTGAGGGCCAGCCCGAGCCCCGCCATGACGCCGAGGATGGTCGAGCGGGTCAGCGCCCGGACGAGGTCGACGGTGACGCCGGCGGCAACCGCGACGCACAGGGCCGAGAACACGTTCATCCGGAACGCCGGCTCGCCGAACGGCTGGAGGACACCGACGCCAGCCAGCCCAGGATGACGTAGGTCGGGAATCCGGTCGGGTGGGCCGTGCCAAGCAGCGGCGCCACCGCCTGGAGCTCGCCGGTGTCCCAGAACTCGAGCCCGGGTTCGAGTACCGCGAAGCCCGCCGCGAACGCCACGACACCAACGAGGACGGGCACCGCCGCCCGCCCCCACCTGAACCGGCTCACCATCCGAGCAGCCGGCTCCAGGCGACGCCCCAGAAGTTGACGGCAAGCGAGACGACGACGAGGGCCGTCGCGAGGGGCATCCCCCACGACCGCCGTTCGGCAAGCCGTTGCATTCCCACCGCGACGAGCAGGAGGGCGAAAGGCGCCGCGTCGTTGCTGAACCGGTAGCCGAACTGGACCCAGCCCTGGCTGAAGTGCATGAGGTTCACGAGCGCGATGACGAGCGACGGCAATGCTGGCTCCGGTGATCAGGCGGCTTCGGCCGAACCGCACGAGGGTCGGGACGGCCAGGAGGTACGCGGGGCTCGTGAGGATGACACTCATCCCGATGTCGCGCGGAACAGCGAGCGGGCACGCGGCGTCGAAGAGGCCACGGGCCGCGTCCGGCAGCGTGCAGACGATGCGTCGTGGAGATCCCGAGTGCGTCCGGCAGCGTCGTCGGGAACAGGACCGGGGCAGTGAACAGGGCGATCCCGAGGTTCTGGGGCAGGTACCGGATGTCCTCGAGGCCCCAATCGGCATGGTAGCCGAGCGCCGGATAGCCCTGGGTCTCGAGTCGATAGAGGTAGTCGTAGGCTGGGTTGAACAGGTGTCCGGTCGAGACCACGGTGTAGACGAGCAGGGCGAGGAGCGGGATGGCCGCACCGAGCCCGGCCGACCAGCTCCGCCGCCGGAGACTCCCGCCGGCCCCGACGAAGGCGAAGAACGGGGCCCCGAAGACGACCGTCAGGCGCGCCGTGCAGGCGAGACCGAACAGCAGCTCCGGCCGCGAACTGGCGCGGCTCGACGCGGAGCCCCTCACGCCGCGAACCGAAGCCCCGTTCCTCCTTCGGCTCTCCCGGCGGCTCGTCGATCGCGGCCCGGTCCCCGCCGAGCGCCACGCCGATGGCCAGGAAGGTCAGCCCGACCGCGACGACATGGGCCTGGTACCAGCTCGTCGTCAACTGCGCCGTGTACCAGAAGACCGTCCCGAAGGCGAAGAAGACGGCCGTCGCGAACCTGACCGCGGGCGCCAGGGGAAGGCGCCCGAGCGCCCACCAGCAGAGCCCGACGTCGATCGCGGCCAGGACCGTGAAGATCGTCTGGTCGCGGGTGGCGAGGCCCCAGATCGCAACGAACGGGACGAGCACGAGAGCCGGGAGTGGCGGGAACGGGAGCAGGCCACGCGGGACGCCGTCGGTCGTCGGGACCGGCAGGACGTCCTGGAAGTAGAGGTTTCCGATGGAGCCGGCGCCACCTGGGACCGGGTACCTGATGGCCGCCTGGCCCTCGAGGAAGGCCGACGCCTGCCACACGAAATGGTCGTAGTGGCGATCCACGGCCGTGGTCAGGTAGACGGCCAGCGCCGCGAGGCCGAGGAGCAGGCCGACGGCGACGGCCAGCCAGCGGGCCAGCGCGACGGGGGCCCATGGGTTCGCCTCCGAGGCCCCGCTGGAGTCCGCCAGCCGACCCTGTGCTACGCTCCGATCCACCTTCCACGCTCGTGCAGGAGCCCTTCCCGGTGACTGGCCCCGCCTCCGCCGGGACCGAGCGAGGCACACGAGCGCCGTCGCGGGCGACCGGGACGCAGGGAGCCGTCGGCGCGGTCCTCGTTGTGCTCGCGCTCGGTCTCGCCCTTCGCCTCATCATCGCACAGCTGCTGCCGGGGTCCGGCTTCGACGTCGATCGAGGGGCGTTCCAGTTCTGGGCGAACGACCTCGCCACGAATGGACCGTGGGGCTTCTACGCACGCCCGTTCTTTCACGACTACACGCCGGGCTACCTCTACGTCCTGTGGCTCGTCGGCATCGTCGGGAAGGCCATCGGCGGCATCGGCGACCTCATCAAGGTCCCGCCGATCCTGGCCGACGTCGCGATCGGCTGGCTCGCCTGGTCGATGGTCCGCGAACTCGGCGGCCGTGACCGGCTCGCCCTGGCAGCGGCCTTCGTCGCCGTCGTCAACCCGATCTTCTGGTTCGACAGCGTGGTCTGGGGCCAGGTCGATTCGTTCGGTGTCGTGTTCCTGTTGCTCGCCCTGCGAGCACTGTGGAGGGACCAGCCGGAGCGGTCGGCGATCTACGCGGTCGTCGCCGCGGTCATCAAGCCGCAGCTCGGCATCCTCATCCCACTCGTCGCGGTCGTCACCATCCGTCGGGCGCTCTGGCCGCAGGGCGGTGGAGGCGACCCGGAGCGGACCGGCAAGCCGTGGCGGATCCTCAGCACGGGAGCGGCCGGATTCGTCACGGCGGTCGTTCTGTGCCTACCGTTCGGGCTGTCGGTCATCTGGCCGAGCACCACCCCACCGTTCATCGAGTCCGGTCTCTTGCGCCAGGTTGCCGTGGCGGCCGGCGGCTACCCATATCTGACGGTCAACGCCTACAACCCGTGGGCGATCGTCCCGGGGAACCTCGGCCAGAGCCTCGCGAACGCCGGGCAGTGGATCTGCGACTTCGCCGGGACCGCCCAACAGTGCGGCGCGGGCTCGGCCGTCCTCGGAGTGGTGCCGGCTGTGGTCGTCGGTACGGCGCTGCTCGTCGCCGCGATCGCGGTCACGCTGGCCGTCGTCGCGCGTCGGCCCGATCGGCTGACTTTGCTCGTCGGGCTGGCCGTTCTGTCGCTCGTGTTCTTCGTGGTCCCAACTCGGGTTCACGAGCGCTACGGATTCCCGTTCTTCGCGCTCGGGGTCATCCTGGCCGTGATCTCCTGGCGATGGGCGATCGCCTACACGGTGCTGTCGGTGGCGACGTTCCTCAACATGTACGTCGTCCTCACGACGCTGTACCCGAACAACCCGTCGATCCATGACTGGCTCGGGATCGGCTCGTCGATCCGCTCCGAGCCGGGCGTCATCCTCATCGCGCTCCTCCATACGGCCGGGTTCGCCTGGGCGTTCCTGCAGCTCCGCGACCGATCCCGGCAACGGCTCGAGGACGAGCTGGAGACGGCCTCGGGATGGACGCCGGCGGGGCCCGATCCGGACGACGGGCGCTGGGCGGACGTGCCGGCTGGGCCCGGAGTCGGCCGGCCGGCCGGCGCCGGCGCGGCGCTCGGCGAGGGGTCGGCCATGGTGGCGAGCCGCGCGGGCGGCGCGGGAGCCTCGGGTGCCGCGGGCGGCGCGGGAGCCTCGGGTGCCGCGGGCGGCGCGGCCGTCGCGCGCTTCGAGGGCACGGGAGGGGTCGCCGGCACAAGCCCCAACGCTCCCCTCGTCCTGCCGGCTGCCATGTCGGAGGGTGCAGCACTCCCGGCGCGCTCCAGGCTGCCGACCTGGACCCCGCGGCCGACATTCGCCGAGCTCGGGATCGTTGGTTGGTTCCGGGCCAGGTTCAGCGAGGCCCCCGTCCGCCCCGATCGCAGTTCGGAGCTGGCGAGGGAGCGCGGCGGGAGGCTCGACCGGCTCGATCTCTGGCTGCTCGTCGTCCTGGTCATCGCCACGATGGCCCTCCGGACGTTCCGGCTGGCCGAGCCCTACCAGATGCATTTCGACGAGGTCTACCACGCCCGCACGGCGACCGAGTTCCTCCAGGACTGGCGCTACGGCCTGTCGCACGACATCTACGAATGGACCCACCCGCACCTCGCGAAATACGCGATGGCCGCCGGGCTGGTCCTGTGGGGCCAGGACAAGGTCGATGCCACGAGCGACCTGGGCGTCCCGGCCCGCGCGGCCGCCGTGGAACCGCGCCGCGAGGACCCGGCGACACCGGGCCGGCACACCGGTGAACGCGTCCACGTCGCCACGGGCACGGAGATCCGGAGCTACGACCTCGTCACGCGCCAGCTCGTCTCGGTGGTGCCGGCCGTCGGCTCCTCTGCCCTTGCGATGGACCCCGCGACCGACCAGCTCGTCATCGGCTTCGACGACGGTCGGATCGCGACTCTCGACCTGGCCAGTCTGGGCGCGGGCGGGGTCGAGGCCGGCCCCGACCCGGTCGCGGTCGGGAAGGTCGACCACCCCATCGACCATCTCCTCGTGACCGGCGACGGCGCGGCCGCAGTGGCCGCCTCACCCGAGCGCCTGACGGTCATGGACCTGTCGGGAGGCCAGGTGCGCGGGACCGTCGACCTGGCGGAGATCGCCGGCCTGGCTCCCGGCGGCACGGGGGCGGCCCTCGTCGCCGACATCGACGCCGTGACAGACGCGCCGAGTGCGGCCGCCAAGCTCGCCCAGATCCTGTCGGGCAAGGCGGCCGACTACGAGTCAAAGCTGACGGGGGCGTCGCCGGGCACCACGGTCGTCCTCGGTTCGCCGGGGAGTGGCGACGCCCGCAAGGCCCTCGACACGGCGATCGCCGACGGCACCCTGCCCGGCGTGCGGGTCGATGACGTCGAGCGAATCGCGGTCGCCGACGCCGACGGGCTCACCTTCCTCGACCCGGCCCGGATGTCGGTCATCTCGACAGTCGCCATGGAGGGCGGCGCGCACGGCGTCGCGAGGGTCACGGGCATCGACGACGAGAAGCTGTACGTCACGAGCGGCCCGCCCGACGACCCCGGCTACGAGGTCGTGGCGATCGCCGGCGATGCCGCCAAGGGCGGCCCGATCGGGCAGGGCAGGCATCCGCTGCCGGGACCTGGGACCTGGGTCGCGTACGACGCGGCCAGTCAGCAGGTCCACATCCTGGGCTTGGCCCAGAACCCCGACCAGGCGGTCCGATCCGGGATCCCCGGCGACTGGACGGTCTACGTCGTCGAGCCGCACGGCAACGCCGTCTACGCGGACGCGCGATTGCCCGCCGGGTTCGTCCCCGCCGCCTGGGCGAGCGACATCGAGCCCGACTACCCGTCGACCGACCGGCAGCAGCTGCTGCTCTTCGACGGCAACGGCGCGTCGGCTTCGATCAACCTGGGCTATCACGCCTTTGCGTGGCGACTGCCCGGCGTCATCGCGGGCGCCATCACCGCGGCTCTCCTGTACCTGCTCACCCGGATCCTCTTCAGGCGCCGCCTCGTGGCCGGGCTCGTCGGCCTCTTCGTGCTCGTCGACGGGATGTTCTTCGTCCAGTCGCGGATCGGCATGAACGACGTCTACGTCGGACTGTTCATCATCGCCGCGTACACCGTCTTCGCCGCGATCTGGACGGGCTGGTGGCGGGGGCGGGCCGCCGTCTGGCTCGGGTTCCCGGCGATCGGCCTGCTCCTCGGTCTGGCGCTCGCGAGCAAGTGGGTCGCGGCCTACGCCATCGGCGCGCTGGTCCTGCTGATCCTGGTCCGGAGCGCCCTCGGTCGGGTGCTGGCCATCCTCGGGCTCA
>CAVYZQ010000033.1:0-14573 GCA_963772995.1 uncultured Chloroflexia bacterium
GAACGACTTGAAGAGGTATTCCCAGGGAGCGAGCGTCACGTCGGGACCTCGGGTTCGCGTGTGGATGAGTGCCCGGAGTATGCCATGACAGGCGGTATACTCGGCCCCAAAGGTGCGGCGCTGACGCGACCGTCCGGGGACCCCACGGCCCGCCCCGCTGACGCTTCGCAAGGCCACGGGAACTGGAGGAAGCCCCGGGTGCGAGCCCTGCTGTCGGTGGCGAATAGAGATGGCATCGTCGCGCTCGCGCGGGACCTCCTCGATCTCGAGGTCGAGGTGTTCGCCACGGACGGCACGCGCGAGTACCTCGCCGGCGAGGGCGTCGCCGTCACGTCCGTCACGGAGCTGACCCAGGGCGAGCCCGATGTCGGTGGCCAGGTCAAGACCTTCCACCACGCGGTCTACGCCGGGATCCTGGCCCGGCGCGACGTGCCGGCCCAGCTCGAGGAGCTGCGCGCCCAGGGGATCGGCCTCATCGACCTCGTCGTCGTCAACGTCAAGCCGTTCGCGCCGGCGATCGGGGTCAAGGTCATCGGCCTCGACGAGGCGATCGAGATGATCGACGTCGGTGGCGCGGCGCTGCTCGGCGCGGCGGCGCGCAATGCGGCCGGCGTGGCGTCGGTCGCCGACCCGGCGCACTACCCGCTCGTCGTCGCGGAGCTGCGCGAGTTCGGCACGGTCAGCCCGGAGACGCGGGCGAAGCTGGCGGCCGAGGCGTTCAGCACGGTCGCCGCCTACCACGCCGAGATCGCGGCCTACCTCAACCAGGTCTCGGGCAACACGTTCCCGCGCCATCTCGCGCTCGTCCTCGAGAAGGTGGACGACCTGCGCTACGGCGAGAACCCGCACCAGCGGGCGGCGTTCTATCGCGAGACGACCCATCGCAGCGGGACGCTCGCCGACGCGGCCCGGCTGCAGGGCGACCTGCCCTCGTTCAACAACCTGCTCGACCTCGATGCCGCCTACCGGATCGCGCGCGACTACACGTCGCCGACGGTCGCCATCGTCAAGCACACCGACCCGGTCGGGCTCGCCTCGCACGACGAGCTGGTCGAGGCCTATCGGCACGCGCTCGAGACCGACCCGGTGGCGGCCTTCGGCGGGATCGTCGGCGTCAACCGCGAGCTCGACGGCGCGACGGCCCGCGAGATCGCGGCCAACTCGTACGAGGCGGTCGTGGCGCCCGGGCTTCAGCCAGGCGGCGATCGGCATCCTGCGCGGCAAGCCCGGCCTCGAGCTGCTCGCCATCCCGCCGGACCCGATCGAGGGCATGCGCGACTACGGCATCGCCAGCCTCGACTTCAAGCGCGTCGCCGGCGGCCTGCTCGTCGAGAGCCTCGACGAGCTCGGGCTCGATCGCGGCCGGCTCCAGGTCGTGACCCAGCGCCGGCCGACGCTCGAGGAGCTGACCGACCTGCTGTTCGCGTGGCGCGCGGTCCGGCACGTCCGCTCGAACGCCATCGTCCTGGCCCGCAACGGCGCGACCGTCGGGATCGGGGCCGGCCAGGCCAGCCGCCAGGTCTCGGTCGAGATCGCCGTCCGGCGGGCGGGCGACCGGGCGAAGCTCGCGGTCCTCGCCTCGGACGCCTACTTCCCGTTCCCCGACGGGATCCAGGCCGCGGCCGGCGCGGGCGTGACGGCGATCATCCAGCCGGGCGGCTCGATCCGCGACGAGATGGCGATCGAGGTCGCGGACCGGCACCACCTCGCGATGGTCTTCACCGGCCGACGCCATTTCCGGCACTGATGCGACGGGGCGCTGATCCGCGCGGCGCATCGGGCGCTCCCGCTGCGAGCCGCGCGGGCCACGCGGCCGGCGATCGGACCGATGGAGCAGCTCCTCGCGCTCGAGATGATCCGGGTCACGGAGGCGGCGGCGATCGAGTCGGCGCGGTTCATGGGTCGCGGCGAGAAGGACGCGCGCGGACGCCGCCGCGACCGAGGCGATGCGCCGGACGATGGACGAGATCGACTTCGCCGGCCGGATCGTCATCGGCGAGGGCGAGCGCGACGAGGCGCCGATGCTGTACATCGGCGAGCGCGTCGGTCGGACCGGCGCCGACCGCGACGACGTCCCGCGGGTCGACATCGCGGTCGACCCGCTGGAGGGCACGAACCTCGTCGCCCACGGCCAGGCCGGCGCGATCACCGTCCTCGCCGCGTCCGAGGCGGGCGGCCTGACCCACGCCCCGGACACGTACATGGAGAAGCTGTGCGTCGGGCCGGTGGCCGCCGGCAAGGTCGACATCCGCGACACGCCGACCGAGAACCTGCGCCGGATCGCCGAGGCGCTCGGCCGGCGGGTCAGCGACATCACGGTCGTCATCCTCGAGCGGCCGCGCCACGACGCGCTCATCGCCGAGGTCCGGGAGGCCGGCGCCCGGATCAAGCTCATCGGCGACGGCGACCTGTCGGCCGCGATCGCCTGCGCGGTGTCGGGGACCGGCGTCCACGCGGTGATGGGGACCGGCGGCGCGCCGGAGGGCGTCATCACCGCCGCGGCGCTGCGCTGCCTGGGCGGCGAGATCCAGGCCCGGTTCCGGTATCGCAACCCCGAGGAGCACGAGCGCGGGGCGCGGATGGGCCACGGCGACGAGGCGCGCGTCTACCACGACCGAGGACCTCGCCCCGGGCGAGAACCTCGTCTTCGCCGCGACCGGCGTGACCCCCGGCGACCTGCTGCAGGGCGTGCGCTTCTTCGGCGGCGGCGCCCGGACGCATTCGCTGGTCATGGCCTACCAGGCCAAGCAGGTCCGCTTCGTCGACACCGTCCACATGTTCGACCGGGATTTGCCGCCGCGGGTGCGGATGTAGCCGTCGGGCCGGATCCCGCCGCGTCGGCCCTAGCCGAGCGCCTCGCGCAGTCGTTCGCGGTCCCAGGCATCGTGGTAAGAGTGTAGAGCGGCATCGGCGCAAGGCGGATGAGATCGGGCGCCCGGAAGTCGGACACGACCCCACGCGCGGCGAGGCCCCAGCACGGCCTCGGCGCGCGTCGCCGACTCGAACCGTAGCGACAGCTGGGCGCCCCGGGCGGCCGGATCGCGCGGGGTGATGACCTCGACGCCCGCCCGTCGAGCAGGCCGGCAAGGTAGCCGGTCAAGGCACCGACCGCGAGCGCAGCGCCGGCATCCCGACCGCGTCGAAGATCGCCAGCGAGGCGGCCAGCGGCGCCATCGCGAGCACCGACGCGGTCGACACCTTCCAGCCGGCGGCGCCGCCGGCCGGGACGAAGCGCTCGTCCATCGCGAACCGTCGGTCGGCGTCGCTCCCCCACCAGCCGGCCAGTCGCGGGAGCGTGGCGTCGCGTGGAACCGCTCGTGGACGAAGATCGCGCCGATCGAGCCGGCCCGCCGTTGAGGTACTTGTAGGTGCACCAGACGGCGGCGTCGACGCCCCAGTCGTGGAGCGCCAGCTCGACGTTGCCGGCCGCATGCGCGAGGTCCCACACGACGGGCGCGCCGGCCGCATGCCCGACGGCCGTGAACCGCTCGATGTCGAGGAGCTGGCCGGTCGCGAAGTTGACGCCCGCGAGGACGACCAGCGCGAGGTCCGGCCCGTGCTCGCGCGATGGCGGCCGCCAGGTCGTCCGGCCTCAGGGTGGCCTCGCCGGTCCGTGGCGCGACGACCACGAGGTCCGCGACGGGTCCAGCCCGCGCGAGGCGAGGTGGCTCGTCAGCGCGTGCCGATCGGATGGGAAGAGCGGTGCGTCGACGAGGATCCGTCGCCGGCGGCCGGTCGGCCGGAAGAACGACGTCAGGAGCAGGTGGAGGTTGACCGTCAGCGAGTTGAGGATCGCGATCTCGGCGGGCCGGGCGCCGACGATCCGGGCCATCGGCTCGCGCAGCGCGTCGTCCTCCGTGAACCACGGCCGCTCGGCCGTGAACCAGCCATCGACCCCGAGGCGGGCCCAGCGGTCGAGCACCTCCTCGACGGCGTCGCGCGCCGACCTCGGCTGGAGGCCGAGCGACTGGCCCGCCAGGTAGATCGCGGGCGGTCCGTCCGGACCGTCCGGTCCGTCGGGCAACAGGAAGCGGTCGCGCAGCGCCGACAGCGGATCCGCGGCATCGCGGGCGAGCGCCTCGGCTTCGGCGGTCGACGGTGGGTCGCCGTCGCTCACGGGCGGATCAGCCGAGGCGGAGGTTGGGCAGGACCTCGCGCCGGAAGGCTTCGATGAACTCGATCTGGTTGCGCCCGACGTTGTGCAGGTAGATCTCGTCGAAGCCCATGTCGACGTAGTGCTGGATGTTCTCGGTCTGGGCCGACAGCTCGGACGACACCTCGCATCGATTGAGGAAATGCTCGGGTCGCACCAGCTTCGCCATCGCGGCGAAGTCCTCCGGGTTCTTGATGTCCTGCTTGGGGAAGGCCATCCCGCCGTTGGGCCACTCGCGCAGCGCGTTGTCCATCGCGACATCCGGGTCGGGCGCCCACGAGAGATGGATCTGGAGGATCTTGGGCTTGCCGGCGGGATCCTTGCCGGCCTCGCGCGCGCCCTCGTCGAACTTGTCCCACAGCATCCCGATCTTCTCGTCGGCGGCGCCGACCGTGATCATCCCGTCGGCGAACTTGCCGGTCCGCTTGGCGTTGACCGGTCCGGCCGTCGCGACGTAGATCGGGACCGGCGTCTCGGGCCGGGTGTACAGCTTGGCGCTCTCGAGCGTGAAGTGCTCGCCGCGATGCCTGGTCACGTTCCCGGTGAAGAGCTTGTTGATGATCTCGATCGCCTCGAACATCATCGCGCTGCGGACGCCGACCTCGGGCCAGGCGCCGCCGATGACGTGCTCGTTGAGCGCCTCGCCCGCCCCGAGCCCGAGCCAGAACCGGTTCGGGAACATGGCCCCGAGCGTCGCGGCGGCGTGGGCGATGACGGCCGGGTGGTAGCGGAAGCCCGGACAGGTGACCCCGGTCCCGAACGGGAGGCTGGTCCGCGTGCCGAGGGCGCCCATGAACGACCACGCGAACGCGCTCTGGCCCTGCTGCGGCGTCCACGGATGGAAGTGCTCGCTGACCATGAAGCCGGCGCTGAAGCCGGCGTCCTCGGCGGCCGCGCAGTAGTCGAGCAGGTCGGTCGGGTGGAACTGCTCGAGCATCGCGGCGTAGCCGATCTTGGTCATCGCACGGTCTCCGGGCTCTCCATCGGGCGGTCTCGAGTCTGTCGAGGGTAGCATCAGCCGATGATCCAGCCCCACATGCCGGGACCGCCGTTCGCGCATCGGCCCGGTCGCGGCGATCCTCCTGCTGGCCGCCGCCCTCGTCGTCGGTTGCGCCGGAGGCGCCTCGGCGACATCGCCGTCGAACGCGAGTGCCGCACCGTCGGTCGCAGCCGCCTCGACCGCACTACGCGCCGCGACGGCGCGTCGCCACCGCCGCCACGCGCGAGCGAGGGCAGCCGCGCCTCGATCGGCCCGAAGCCCGGTCCCGTCGGACGGCCACGAATCCGGTGAGGCGCGGGTCGACGCGTGGGGCATCGAGCAGGTCTGGGTCCCCGCGGGGACGTTCAGGATGGGCACGTCCGCGGCCGCGATCGCGGCGATCCTGAAGGCGTCGCCGCCCGACTGGGTCGCGGTCGAGCTCCCGAGCGAGCAGCCGGCGCACGAGGTCACGCTCACCCGCGGCTACTGGATCGATCGCTACGAGGTCACCAACAAGGCGTTCAAGGCCTTCGTCGCGGCGGGCGGCTACGCGACCGAGGCCCTGTGGTCCACGCCCGGCTGGGCATGGCTGGCCGGCCAGGACGTGGCGCGCCTGCCGGTGTCGTGCGAGGGCGACATCCCCGAGCAGCCCCGTCTGTGTGTCACCTGGTTCGAGGCCGAGGCCTACGCGACGTGGCGTGCCGGGCGGCTCCCCACGGAGGCGCAATGGGAATACGCGGCGCGCGGTCCCGAGTCGGCGGTCTATCCGTGGGGCGACCGGTTCGACGCCACCCTGGCCAACGTCGTCGACAGCTCCGGCCCGATGGCCGTGGGCGGCTTTCGCGACGGCGTCAGCTGGGTCAACGCGCACGACATGGCCGGCAACGCGATGGAATGGGTCGCCGACTGGCTCGATCCCGACTACTACGCGACGAGTCCCGCCAAGGATCCGGCCGGCCCCGCGACCGGCAAGGTCAAGGTCGAGAAGGGCGGCTGGTGGGGCAGCAATGCGTTCGTCGCCCGCTCGGCCTATCGCCACTACGAGGATCCGCCGACCTACGGCGACAAGCACATCGGCTTCCGGATCGTCTCGCACTGACCCTCGGAGGACGGGCTCTCAGCTTCCTTTCGGCGCGCGCCAGCGCCGGCGGGCCGCGTCCCACACCCCGACGACGCGGATCGCTCCGGGGCCCTCCACGTCGCGCCTGCCGACGCCTCGCGGTCTCGACCGAGCAGCCCCAGCCGGGTGGCACGAGACCCGGCGCGAGGTCGGCGAGCGGTGCCAGCACGAACAGGCGGACCGCCGCGGCGCGATGCGGCACCTCGAGCAGCTTCGAGGCCTTTGCAGGATCGAGCTCGGCGTCGATGGAACGCGCCGCGGCCGGCCGCTCGACGGCGATCCGGGCGCGACCGAAGACCAGCAGGTCGAGGTCGAGCTCGCGCGGCCCCCAGCGACCGCGATCGCGCCGGCCGAACTGGCGCTCCAGGCCCTTGAGCGCCGCGAGCAGGTCGAGGGCGCCGGTCGCAGGATCCGGACCGGCCGGCACGTCGAGGGCCACGACCGCGTTCCGGAACTCGGGCTGGTCGACGACGCCGACCGGCTCGGTGGCGTACAGGCGCGACACGGCGCGGACGCGGATGGAGGGCAGCGCCGACGAGCGCGCGAACGGCCGCGACGAGCGTCGCCTCGGCATCGCCGACGTTCGCGCCGAGGCCGATGTACGCGCGGACGCGATGGTCGGACACGGATGCCTCTCCGGTGGCGGCTAGACTCCGAGCCATGCGCCCGGTCAGCGTCCGAATCATGCACCCCGGACCGGGTCCGGACCAGGGACCGCTGGAGCGCTGGCTGGCCGAGGTCCGCGGGGCGGTCGCCCGACGCCACGCGACGGGCTTCGCGACTGCCGGCGCGAGCGACGTCGAGATCGTCAGCGCGCCGCCCGATGCGACCCCTTTCGGCGCGCGGCTTCGGTCCATCGTGTCGAGCGGCGGTGGCGACGGCCTCGTCGTGCTCGGCTCGGGGGCGGTCCCGCTGGCGACGGCCGCCGACCGGCGCGCGTTCGTCGTCGCGGCCGGGGCGGACGATCGGCGGGCGCTGGCGAACAATCGGTATTCGGCGGACGTGGTCGCCATCGCGAGGACCGGGTCGCTCCCCGCGATCCCGGACCTGCCCGGCGACAACGCCCTGCCGCGCTGGCTCGAGGAGGTCGCGGGCTACCGGGTCGACGACCTCCGCCGACGCTGGCGGCTCGGCGTTCGACATCGATAGCCCGCTCGACGTCGTGCTCCTCCGGCCGGCGCGACGAGGCGCCCGTCGATGTCGGGCTCGTGACGGCACGACTGGCGGCGATCCGGGCCGTCGCCGCGGATCCGCGCGCCGAGCTGCTCGTCGCCGGTCGGACGTCGGCGGAAACGCTGGCGTGGCTCGAACGGCATACCGCTGGCCGCGTCCGGGCATGGGTCGAGGAGCGCGGGCTGCGCGCCGCGTCGCGGCTGGCGATCGGCGCGACCGCGGCGCGCGCCGGGGACGATCCGCGCACCGACCAGCGTCCTCGGGATCGTCCTCGACGAGGCCGGGCCCGGGGCGCTGGGCGACCTGCTCGCCCGGCTGTGCGATGCCGCGATCGTCGACACGCGGGTCCTGCTGGCCCATCGCCTCGGAGCCGACGAGACGGCGTGGCCATCGGCCGAGGATCGCTTCGCCTCCGACCTCCTGCTGTCCGAGCGGGTGGTCGATCCGTGGCTCCGGGCGCTGACCGCGTCAGCGGCGGCGGCGCCGATCCCGATCGTGCTGGGCGGGCACACCCTGGTCGGCCCGGGGGTGCGACTGGTCATCGGGCGACGCCGGCGCGCGGGGTTCGTCGTGGACGTGACGCCGGGCCTCCGCCGCGATCCCGTTCCGGACCTCGACGCCGTCGGGCAGGACGAGCCGCTCGTGGCACGGATCCGCGACGAGATCGCGCGCGACGGCCCGATCACCTTCGCCCGGTTCATGGAGCTTGCGCTCTACGACCCCGATGGCGGCTACTACCGCTCCGAGACGGCGCGTCCGGGTCGCGACGGTGACTTCCTGACCGCACCGGAGGCGCACCCGATCTTCGGGGCGGCGCTGTCGCGCGCGGTCGCCGACGCCTGGGATCGGCTGGGCCGGCCGGATCCGTTCGTGCTCCGCGAGTACGGTGCCGGGACCGGCACGCTCGCGCTCGCGATCCTGGCGGGGCTCGCCGTCGAGCGCCCGGACCTGGCCGGCGTGATCCAGTACGACCCGATCGACGTCGAGCGGCGGCGGTTCGATGCGATCGAGTCGCGGCTTGGCAGACGCCGGCTGGGATGGCCTATTCGTCGAGGGAGCTCGCACCGGCGAACCGGTGACCGGGATCGGCCTCGGCAACGAGGTGCTCGACGCCCTGCCGACCCATCGCGTCGTGGCGCGCAACGGCCGGCTGCGTGAGGTGCTCGTCGGCATCAGCGACGGTGCCTTCGTCGACGTAGAAGTCGACCCATCCACGCCCGCGCTCGCCGCCCGCCTTGGTGACGAAGGGGTGACGCTCGCCGACGACCAGCATGCCGAGATCTGCCTGGCTGTCGACGGCTGGGTTGCCGAAGCCGCGGCAGGTCTGACCGCGGCGTCCTCCTTCTGATCGACTACGGCTATCCCGCCGCGGACCTGTACGACTCGCTGCGTCGCCGGGACGGCACCCTGCGCGCCTACCTGCGCCATCGCGTCCACGACGACCCATACATCCACGTCGGGCGCCAGGACCTGACGGCCCACCTCGATGTGACCGCCGTGGAGCGGGCGGCGACGGCCGCGGGTCTCGCCCACCTCGGGACCACGACCCAGGCCGAGTTCCTCGTCGGTCTCGGCACGGAGGAAATCCTGCGCGCGATCCAGGCCGATCCCGCCACGACGATGGAGGACTACCTGGCGGTCCGCTCGGCCCTCGTGCGGCTGCTCGACCCGGCCGCCATGGGCCGCTTCCGGGTCATGGCGTTCGGGCGCGGCTGGCCGGACGGTCCGCCGCTCGCCGGTCTCGGGTACCGCCTCGCTCGATAGGAGCCCGATCGCGGGAGGAACCACACCGCCCGATCAGCGTTCGAATGCGGATCGACTCCACCATCTGCCGGATCTCGGCTCTTCACTGCCTCCTCGGGGAGGCTCCAAGTCATATGGTCGCCCCTGATGGGCGCGAGCCGATCAATCAGGCGAACGCCGTCGACGTCGAGGATCCAGACGTCGCCATCTGTCGAAGTCGGCTTTGCAGCAGGAGACCCAGTGAGACGCGCGATCATCATCGCCCGTGCGAGTACTCGAGGTCTTCCCGCGGTAGCCATCGACCGTCACGTCTGCGAGTCTCTGTGATACCAGGCGGAGCCCGGCGACAGTAGGTCACGAGATCGTCGAAGCGTGGACCCGAGCGGCGGCGTCGATCGAGTCGTCGCGCAGTAGCTCCTCCGGGTCGTCGATCACATCGAGCCGAACGCGTGGCGCAATGGCCGCTGTCGATCCCCACACCTGGCTCAGACCGGTGTCTCGGGCACGTCTCCGACATGTGACGCGCTTCAACTCGCTTTCCAACCGCCGAGCGGTCCGAGCCGGAGTCGTCAACTCGTGTCCAGCCTGTCGGCGACGGCCATCGAGAAATGCGGGAATGGATCCCCGAGCAGGAACGTGCCTCCCGGCCCACACCGCGAGTCGCGACGAGCCAGCCGACGTCAGGGGCATAGTCCGTGGCCACGACCCGGCCATCCACGATCACCGATGCCCATGCATAGAAGGGCATGTCCGCTCGAAGCCCCACCGACGATCCTTCGTCGTTTCGCTGCCGCCGCCGAACCGGAAGCCGGCATCTGATCCGACCGCCGGATACTCGTCCTGGGCCGCGCATGGCCCATGCCCTGCGGCCCAACAGGGGGGGCGGATCCGGTGCAATACTGCTCCGGGCCGGCCTCCGTTTGACCGGTGTGCAGATCCGTCCGCCACACTCGGGTGTGGGGCCACTGATCAGTCGCGTCGACGGGCATGTTGTCGATCCCAAATCGCCAGTCGGCCACACCGTCGTTGTCGACATCGAAGACAACGCCATACGCGATCCACTGCTCGGTGGGATCCACGACCGGGCTGGTTCGAGACGAGTTCCAGGCACCTTTGCGGCCATCACCTCCCGGATATCGGCCCACGGGAAGCAGTCGGATCCGGTGTCGCCCGAGGGGATCGACGTACGTGCGGCGGCGATCGGCTGGACGCCGCGCGCCTCCGAGCGGGCTCGGGGCGGACCGGCGCTGGCCAATCCTCCTTCAGGCTCGCCTGGGTCCATGTCAGGGGGCCGATCGGCTCGCTCGTGGCCGGGCCGAACTGCGCAGTCGCTCGGTTCGGGGCGAACGGTGGGCGTCGGGGTGGGCGGTTGGGCAGCGGCGTAGCCTCCGCTTCCGTCGGTGTCGGGCAGTCCCTGGTGCCGAGGCCGACTTCTTCGTCAGTCTTGACGTCACGCGTGCAGAGGTACGCGCTGTACGCCTCGCTGGTCATGTGGACCACGCCATCCGGCGGTTCGAACAGCGCCGCCGGCTGCTCGCCGAACCCGATCTCGGTGACCTCCGTGGTTCCGAACTGGCCCGGGATGGGCTGACCCGCGTCATCGGTCTCAGGCTCCCGCGTGCGCAGGATCAGCCGGGTCTCGGCGTCGAGCCAGAGGTCGATGTCGAGCGCGTGCTCGCCGACGCAGGCCACATGGTGCGTGGGGCGCCCCGCAACGTATTCGGCGCCGACGTATCGCCAGCCCGTTGCCGCGGTCCCGATGCCCGCGTCCGGATCCCGCTCCATCTCGCAGCCCGGCCCTTCGCCCGCACTGAGAATGGTTCGGAGGAACACCCGTGGGTCGTCACCGATGGCCTCGTGACCAGGTTCGACCCAGGCCACCCCGGACTCAACGGGCGCCATCCCGCTGATGCGGTGGTCGCTGAGGACCGTGTAGCTGGAGGGCTCCGTCGCCTCGGCTGACGCGAACCGATCGAATCGGACGGCCCCCGACCGATCGACGTAGACGCGGCCCTTGGCCGAGGCGCTGTCGTGCCACGTCAGGGCGAGCGGCGGGAGCTCGGGCAGCCGCTCGTAGCTCGAGAGGACGAACGCCCGGACATCGGTCGGCGGGTCGAGGCTCAGTTCCGTCAACGGGTCCCGCTGGAGAAGGCGCCACGCTCCGGCCGCGGCGGCAGTCGCCACCGCCAGCGCAATCAGGAGGGCTGCAGCGATGAGCAGGCTGCGTCGGCGGCTGACCGGATCCGCATCGCTGAGGGCCCCGAGGAACGAGGGCATTCTTCGCTGTTGCGCGGTGGCCTCGGCCGACTCGAGGATCCGCTCGCGCAGGCCAGCTTGCGCGCGCTCCGGCAGGTGGAGGCGGAGCGCCTTCGAGATCTGGGCGTTGGTCAACCGCAGGCCGTTCATGCCTCAGCCTCCATCGCCTTCTCGAGCGCGGCGCGGGCGGCGTGCAGACGCCATTTGGCCGTTCCGACCGGGATCCCGAGCGATCGGGCGATCTCGGCGACCGGTCGCTCCTCGACATGATGGAGGGCGAGGATCATCCGGTCCTGCGGCCGCAGGCGGTCGAACGCGCGTGAGATCGCGTCGCTGTCGACGACGTCGTCGGCTTCGGTTCTGGCGTGCGCGTCCTGTGGCGGTTCGGGCGTCGTGGCTGGGTCACCCGGGTAGGCCGGCTGGACCGACACCTCACGGAGCCGGACTCGATGCCGGCGAGCCATCAGGGCAGCGTTCGCGACGATCCGGTTGAGCCAGCTGTCGAAGACCGCTGGGTCGCGCAGGCGGGGAAGCTGTCGCCACGCCGAGACGAGCGCGTCCTGGGTCGCATCCGCCGCGTCGGCGTCGTTCGACAGCACCGACCAGGCGAGCCGATAGCAGCGATCGATCCGGGTATCGACGAGCGCCTCGAATGCCGCCGCATCGCCGGTGCGAGCGCGCCGAACGAGCGCATCGTCGGCCGATGCCGCCGCGTTCGCTGCTCCCGTCACCGCATCCACGTCGCCCTCGGGTCGTCGATCGTAGCGCTCGCCCTTCGCAATGTCGCCTCGATCGCTGCTGTCGAGTGTCCAGATGCCGCCGAGGGGACGGTGGTTTGGTCAGGAACGATTCGGATCTCGAGGACGGCAACTATTCGGGCGCACGAGCCTCCGCCAAACCCCGGACGTGCGGACGGCATCTATCGAGCACGGCACCTGCGGACACCTGAGGACAGTAGCGAGCCACCCCGATGACGTCGCCGCGCACACGCGATCCTGGGTATCGTCCGGACCTCGAGGGTCTGCGCGGCGTTGCGATCCTGCTCGTCCTCCTGTGTCACCTTCGGGTCCCCGGAGTGGAGGCTGGGTTCATCGGCGTGGACGTGTTCTTCGTCCTGTCGGGCTTCCTGATCACGGGCCTGCTCGTGAACGAACGTGAGCGCACGGGGCGGATCGGCCTCGGCCATTTCTACGCACGCCGAGCCCGACGCATCCTGCCTGCCGCCGTGCTCGTGCTCGGCACGACGCTCCTGGCGGCGCAGCTCCTCCTGTCGCCGCTCGACCTTCGACGGATCGCCGACGATGGCCTGGCGGCCAGCCTGTCGCTCGCAAACGTGCGCTTCGCGCTCGACGCGACCGATTACTTCGCGCCCGTCGATGCCTCGCCGATGCTCCACTTCTGGTCGCTGGCCGTCGAGGAACAGTTCTACCTGTTGTGGCCGATCCTGCTGTTGACCGTCGCCCGCGTGGGGCGTCCGCGAGTCGCGATGGCCGCCCTCGCGACGGTGGTCCTCGCCGGCTCGTTCGTCCTGAGCAGCGCGCTGACCGACACATCGAGCGCCTGGGCGTACTTCTCGTTGCCGACCCGCGCCTGGCAGCTCGCGGCGGGTGGACTGCTCGCGCTCGGCGCATCCCTGCTTGGCCGCCTGCCACAGGCGGAGGCCGCCGCCGTCGGCTGGCTCGGGGCAGCGCTGCTGGGGGCCTGCCTCGTGGCGATCGGACCGACGACGGCCTATCCGGGCCTGGCCTCGTTGCTGCCGACGCTCGGCGCAGTCGCCCTCATCGCCTCCGGTGGGGTCTTCGGTTCGCCCGGATGGATCGCCCTCTCGAGGGGGCCGATGCGGTGGCTCGGTCGAGATCTCGTACTCGCTATACCTGTGGCACTGGCCGATCCTGGTCCTGGGGCCGGTGGCGCTCGGCCTGGGCGTTGCCGCTGACCAAGTGGCCGCCGGCGACGACCTCGCCATCCGGGTCGGGCTTGCGGTCATCGCCGTCGTACTCGCCGCGGCCACGTGGGCCTTGGTCGAGGAGCCGTTCCGTCGCGGTCTCCTCGTTCCTCGCAGTCGAGTACGCGGCGTCGCGCTAGCGGGCGCCACTGCCCTGATCCTCGTCCTCGGTTCGACGGCGATCGGCGTGGTCGGCGATCGCGAAATGGCGGCGGCTGCCGATCTGGATGCGGACGTCACATCGACCAAAGACGTGCTGTCGACGACGACGGTTCCCGTCGATCCCGCGGCAGATGAGGAACCCCCGACTCGGTCGGCGCCGGGGCCGACAGCCGTCCCCACGCCGTCCCCGGCCGCCCGGACGCTACCGTCGACCGCGCCGCGTCCGAAGCCCAGGATCGATGGCGCTCTGCCTCGTGATCTGACACCGTCGCTTACGGGGGCGCGGAACGACACCGATCCGCTGCGCGCCGATGGCTGCGGGCTGTCCCTCGCCGGATCGAAGCCTCCGACCTGCGTCTACGGTGACAAGGCCGGAACGGTAACGATCGCGCTCGTCGGCGATTCCCACGCGGCTCACTGGTTCCCGGCCATCGAGCTGCTGGCCAGGCAACGCGGATGGCGGCTCATGCCGTTCACGAAGTTCAGCTGTGTGTTCGTCGACATGCGGATCTGGTCGCCGCGCCTCAAGCGGGAGTACACCGAGTGCGAAGCGTGGCGCGAGCGGGTCGTCGATCGCCTGGTGGCTGTCCGCCCCGACCTCGTGATCGTCGCCTCGGACCAGGAGCTCCCGGTGGTCGTGGACAATGACGACGACCCGGAATTTCAGGGCGCCGCGGTGGCCCGGCTGATCAAGCGTGTCCCCGGCAAGGTGGCGATCATCGTGGACACGCCGCGCTCGGATCACGATGTTCCGGCGTGCTTGGCCGAGCACGGCAAGGCCATCGAGCGCTGCACCACGACTCGGTCGGCCGCGTTCGGCTGGCGGCATATGCGCCGCGAGGCCGAGGCCTCCCGGTTGACGGGTGCGACCCTGGTCGACCTTTCGGCCGTGACGTGCCCGACCGATCCGTGCCCGCCTGTCATCGGGTCGATGCTCGTCTACCGCGACCACCACCATCTGACCGCGACCTTCGCCAGGTCGCTCGTCGATGAGCTCGGGGCTGCGCTGCCCGCCGTGGCGACCGACCAGGTGTCCGCCGCG
>CAVYZQ010000034.1:0-188019 GCA_963772995.1 uncultured Chloroflexia bacterium
GCGGGCGTGGGTCGCAGCGGGGCTGCCAGACCGAACTTCCAGCGCTGATCGCGGCTGATCCGCCCCTTTCCCGATCGGTTTGGGCACGAGACGGCTGTTGCGCGGTGTGGGATGTAGCCATTAATATGGTTGACGATGTGCGGGTTTATGCCATCATCCACGCATGCCGAAGCGGGATCCGGCGCGATGCACGTGGCCAAAGTGGTCCGCCCCTACAAGGACCGGGAGTACGCGTACTGGTTCGTGCGCCAGACCTACCGCGAGGACGGCAAGGTCAAGCATCGGACCCTGGCCAACCTCTCGGCGCTGCCGGCGGACGTGATCGAGCTCGTCACCCGGGCGCTCAAGGGCGAGCGGTTCACCGCGGTCGGGGAGGCCCTGCGGACGGTGCGCACGCTGCCCCACGGCCACGTCGCGGCGGTGCTCGGCCTCGCCCGCCGCCTCGGGCTGCCGGGCCTGCTCGACCGACGGCCGTCGCGGATGCGGGATCTCGCGACGGCGCTCGTCGTGGCCCGGGTCCTCGCCCCGGCATCCAAGCTCGCGACCGCCGGCTGGCTCGGCGACACGACGCTCGCCACCGCCTGGGCGTCGAGGGTGCGGACGAGAACGAGCTGTACGCCGCCATGGACTGGCTGCTCGAACGGCAGGCGGATCGAGCGCTCACTCGCCGCCCGCCACCTCGGGCCGGGCTCGCTCGTGCTGTACGACCTCACCAGCACGTACCTGGAGGGCCGCTGCTGCCCGCTCGCGCGTCACGGCCACTCCCGCGACCACCGGCCCGACCGGCCCCAGGTCGAGTTCGGCCTGCTGACCGATGCCCGGGGCTGCCCGGTCGCGGTCGAGGCCTTTCCTGGCAACACCGCGGACCCGGCCACGGTGGAGGCCCAGGTGGACAAGCTCCGGGTCCGCTTCGGCCTCACCGAGCTCGTCCTCGTGGGCGACCGGGGGATGCTCACCTCTGCCCGGATCGAGCGCCTGCGCGAGACCGGCGGCATCGGCTGGGTGAGCTGCCTGCGGGCACCCGCCATCCGCTCGCTGGTCGAGGCGGGCGATCTCCAGCTGGGGTTGTTCGACGAGCGCGACCTGGCCGAGATCACGAGCCCGCAGTTCCCGGGCGAGCGCCTGGTCGTGTGCCGCAACCCCGCCCTCGCCGCCGAGCGGACGCGCAAGCGCGAGGCGCTGCTGGTCGCGACCGAGGAGGCCCTCGCCCGGGTGGCCGCGAGCGTGGAGCATGGCAGGCTGCGGACGGCCGCCGCGATCGGCCTGCGTGCGGGGCGGGTGGTCAACGCCAGGAAGGTGGCCAAGCACTTCGAGCTCACCATCGCCGACGGGCTGTTCACGTTCCGGCGACGGGAGCGGGAGATCGCGGACGAGGCGGCGCTCGACGGGCTGTACGTGGTGCGCACGAGCGTCGGACCGGAGCGGCTCGACAGCGCCGCCGTGGTCGAGACGTACAAGCGCCTGGCCACGGTGGAGCGCGACTTCCGGGCCCTCAAGGGCGACGACCTTCTTGTCCGGCCGGTCTTCCACTGGAAGGAGGACCGGGTGCGGGCGCACCTGTTCCTGTGCTTCCTCGCGGCCTATCTGCGCTGGCACCTCGAGGCGGCCTGGGCACCGCTCCTGTTCCGCGACGAGGCACCGCCCGAGCGCCTCGACCCGGTCGCGCCGCGGCCCCGATCGGCGGGCGCCCTCGCCAAGGAGGCCGGCAAGGTCACCCCCGACGGCCTGCGGGTGACCAGCTTCCCGGTCCTGCTCGCGCATCTCGCCACGCTCACCGAGCACCGGGTGATCCCGGCCGGGCTCGACGAGCGGGCCGGCTTCTGGCAGCAGGACGAGCCCACCGCGCTCCAGGCCCGCGCGTTCGAACTCATCGGGGTCACTCCCGCGAGCGTGTAGCCAAAGGGCCGCAGCTCAATCAGCCGGTTTCGTGCTCAGGGATGCCCGTCGGGCGCTGGAAGTTCGGGCTAGGCGCGCGTCGGGAACCAAAAGATACGGTCCGGGTCCCGTCCGCGGGCGCGGGCAGGCTCTGCACCGCGTCAGAAGAGGGAGGGATCGTCGAAGGACCGCCGTAGCGGCAGGAATGCCGGCTCCGCCGCCGCCCGGCATCCCGCCGGAGGGTCGACGCGCCGCCGGTCGAGAGTCTCGATGTCCGGCGGTCCATTCGCGATGACCAGACACTAGGTGCCGAACCGGGCCGGTGCTATCGGCCAAAGGTCATGAAGTTGTCGGCAAATGTCAATATGCGGCAACTCGTCATGGGCCAAAAAAAAAAAATAAACCTGCTCGAAGCGCGCCGAGAGGCGCTAGCACGATGCTCTCCGCTGAAGGCGATCCGTAATGCCGACGCGAGCCCGGACACGCCGCTCCCTGACGGGGGCGCGATGAAGCGGGCGGTACGATCGGGGTCCCGGTTCCCGTACGAGGCCAGTCCATGACGTTCGATCCCAACGCCACGCTCGACCCCGGACAGATCAGCGACCGCCGTGGTATGGGCGGCCGTGGCGGACTCGCGGTCGGCGGCGGCGGGATCGGTCTCGTGCTGGTCATCGCCTACATGCTTCTCGGCGGCAACCCCAACGATCTCGGCTACCTGACAGATCCCGGCGCAGTGACGGGTCCGGAGAGCACCAGGTCGCTCAGGACTGCCAGACCGGCGCCGACGCCAACGCCCGCGAGGACTGCCGGATCGTCGGCTACGTCAACAGCGTGCAGGCGTACTGGAAGGCGGGAGTTCGCGGCCGCCGGCCAGCAATACGAGCCGGTCGACACCGTCTTTCACCGGCGCGACATCAGACCGGCTGCGGCACGGCGAGCGCCGCGACGGACCGTTCTACTGCCCGGCCGACAAGTCGTCTACATCGACCTCGGCTTCTTCGACGAGCTGCGACGCAGTTCGGCGCGCAGGGCGGCTCGCTCGCCCAGGCCTACGTCATCGCCCACGAGTACGGCCACCACGTCCAGGACCTGCTCGGCATCCTCAAGGCGGGGGCGGCGGAGCCGGCGCCGAGGGCGAGTCGGTGCGGACCGAGCTCCAGGCCGACTGCTTCGCCGGCGTCTGGGCGAACAACGCCGCGCGCGACCGGCTTCCTCGAGCCGCTGACCGACGCCCAGATCGCCGACGCGCTCGACGCGGCCGCTGCCGTCGGCGACGACCGGATCCAGGCGGCGACGCAGGGACAGGTCAATCCCGAGACCTGGACCCACGGCTCGTCCGCCCAGCGCCAGCACTGGTTCAGGACCGGCTACGACAGCGGCGACCCGGCGTCCTGCGACACGTTCAACGGCGATCTCTGACGCGTGATCATCATGACGAGCTTCTGTCATGATATCGCGTATATGGCCCCCATGCGTGCGTCGCGGCTCGTCTCGCTCCTGCTCCTCCTCCAGACGCGTGGACAGCTGACCGCAGCCGAGCTCGCGCGCGAGCTCGAGGTCTCGGTCCGGACGGTCCATCGTGATGTCGAGGCCCTTGCCGAGTCCGGCGTCCCCATCTACGCGGAGCGGGGACCGCATGGTGGCATCCGGCTCGTCGACGGCTACCGGACCCGGTTGACCGGCCTGACCCCCGACGAGGCCGAGGCACTGTTCCTGTCGGGCCTCCCCGGCCCTGCCGCCGAGCTGGCCTCGGGACGGTCGTCGCCGCCGCACGCCTCAAGGTCCTCGCCGCGCTCCCGGCCGAGCTCCGGACACGCGCGTCGCGGCTGGTCGAGCGCTTCCATCTCGACGCCGGCTGGTTCCACGAGCGAGCCGGTGCCGTACCTCGCGGTCCTGTCAGAGGCAGTCTGGAGGGGCAGCGGATCCGATCGACTACGACCGGGGCGAGGTGGTCCGGCGCATCCTCGAGCCGCTCGGCCTCGTCCTCAAGGCGGGCATCTGGTACATCGTCGCCGTCTCCGAGGGCCAGATCCGCACGTATCGGGTGTCACGTGTCATCGCGGCGACCGTCCTCGACGAGCGGGGCGAGCGGCCCGCCGCATTCGATCTCGCGGCCACTGGGCAGAGTCGAGCGCCGCGTACGAGCGCGACACGCCCAGGATCGCGGTGACACTCCGCATCAGGCCGGACAGGCTCGAGGAGTGCGGGACGCCGTCGGGACGGCCACCCTCCAGGCTGCCGAAGTCCTGACCGACCCGGATCCGGAGGGTTGGACCCGCTACCGCCTGCGGCTCGACTGGCCGGAGGGTCCGCCATGATCCTCCTACGAGCCGGAAGCTGGGTTGAGGTCATGAGCCCGCCGATGTCCGGGCGCGCCTCGCCGCGACGGCCCGCGCGATCGCCGAGCGCTACGCGGGCGACCTAGCCTGAAGGCACGCCATCGCTCGACCTTCCGGCCGCCCTCGAGGCGGCCGGGTCGGTCGCCGCGGCACGCGCCTCGCGGCGCCGGGCTGCATCACGAAAGGCGCGCTCCCGATCGGCTTGGATGGTCCATGTAAGGTCGATGAGGAGCATTGGGACGCCTCCTGGGCTTCGGCGATCGCCGTCGATCACCTGCCACGACCATACCGCGCGAACCTGCCAGTTACTGTCGGAATGGCGAAAAGCGGCTCCCGGCGGAGTCGGATTCGGTCGCCCGAACCCCGGCCACCCACTCCGGTAGTCTCTGCGGATGATGCGAACCGTCGTCGCCACGCGCTACGTGACGGCGCTACGAGAAGGCGGCTCGCTCCCCGGGCTCGTCGAGGCCGACGACGACGGCCTCTACGTCGTCAAGTTCCGAGGCGCCGGCCGGGACCCCGCGCACTCGTCGCCGAGTGGCTCGCGGGCGAGATCGGACGCGCGATCGGCCTCGCGGTTCCCGACCTCGTCGCGATCGACGTGGATTCGGCGCTCGGCGACGCGGAACCGGACGAGGAGAACCGCGACCTGGTCGGGGCCAGCGGCGGCATCAACCTCGGCATGGACTTCCTGCCCGGGGCACTGTCGTTCAATCCGGCCGTCCGCGACGCCCCGCAAATCATCGACTCCGGCGTTCGCGGCCGACGTCGTGTGGCTCGATGGGCTCGTGACCAACCCGGACCGGACCGCCCAGAACCCGAACCTCCTCGTGTGGCACGGGCGTCCCTGGCTGATCGACCACGGTGCGGCCCTGTACATCCATCACACTGGCGCGACCCGGACGAGCACGCCCGGCGACCGTTCGAGCGGATCCGCGACCACGTCCTGCTCCCGTACGCGGGCTCGATCGCGGCCGCCGATGCACGTCACGCGGGCACGGTGGACGCGGCGCTCGTGCGCGATCTCGTCGAGCCCTGCCCGACGGCTGGCTGCCGCCCGATCCGGTGATGGGCGATGCGGCCGCCCAGCGCGAGGCCTACGTCCGGTATCTTGGCCGCCGCCTGACGGCCCCCAGGGCATTCGTGGAAGAAGCAGAGCGTGTCCGGGCCGCGTGACCCGTTCCAGTACTCGATCGTGCGCGTGCTGCCCGCGTCGAGCGAGGCGAGTGCCTGAACGTTGGGATCGTCCTGCTGTGTCGCCCGCGCCGAATTCCTGGGTGCGCGGATCGAGCTCGACGAGAGACGCCTGGCCGCCTTCTCGCCCGGGCTCGACCCGGCGACCGATCCGGCCCCACCTCGACGCCATCGAGCGGATCGCTGCGGGCGATGTCGCCGCGGGACCGATCGCCCGCCTCGGACAGGCGGAGCGATTCCACTGGCTGGTCAGTCCCGTCGAGCACGATCATCCAGCCAAGCGAGGTCCACAGCGGGCTGTGCGACGATCCGCAGGCCGAGCTCGACCACCTGGTCGCGACGCTCGTCCGGCAGGATTCCCCGGCCGAGCAGCCCGACGAGCGGAGGCCGAGCTAAGAGCCTGAGGACAAATCGGTCCGGAGGTCGCCGGGCGGGCCGGAGGGCCAGCGTCTCGGTCCGTTCGGCGTGCGGATGGCGGTTGCATGACCCGGCCGTGGACGATCGAGGCCCCGGGCTGCGATACGCCAGGCCGGCGGGCGTTGGCCCCGGGATCAGCTTCGCCGCGACGGCCTCCCGGAGAACGACCGTTCGCATGAGGTTGTGGGCGAGGGCGAACCAGAGCGCGATCGCCCGGGCCTTGTCGGGACCTCTGACCGGGAAGCGGCAGGAGGCCGCGGTTGCGGGCGATGGGCGTTCACGCACTCGGCTGTCGCGGCGCGGTCCTTGTAGAGCTCCTTGGCCTCCGGCAGTCCCCATGCGCATCCCGCCACGCGGCCACCGCCGGCGAGTCGTCGGGAGCGGGCCTGCGGGTCGCGGGTCGGGTCCTCGGGCTTCGGACCGGGAGCGTAGAGGGTCGTGCCGCAGGTCGAGCGCGGCGATGTCGGCGGCTCGTGAGCGAAGCCGCCGTCCACGAGGAGCGCGTCCGGGTCGCTGACCATAGCGCCCGTCGAGCTGGCCGACCATCGGGCCGAACTGGCCGTGGTCGGTCCCGGCGGTCGACAGCCGAGTCCGACGATGACCTGGCTCTCGGTGTCGGTGGCGAACTGGACGTTGTAGGCCGGCCGGTAGCCGCCGTCGGCCATCTTCATCACCGTCGCCTCGGGATCGGTGGTCGAGGCGCGGGCCTGTCGACCGGCTTGCCGGCCCGGCTCTTGGCCGCTCCAGCTCCGGCAGGTGGCCGAGCGCCTTGCGGACCCGCTCGGCGCGCTCGGTCGCCGCCCGCTCGCGGGCCGCCGCCACCCGCCGGGGGTGGCCGCCGGGTCGTCCTCGAGCTCGGCCCTGAGCTGGCGACCTGAGCCTCGGCCTCGGCGAGGAAGCCTCCGAGGCGTCGCGCCGGCGGTACGAGGCGGCGCCCGGCGCCGGCCCGGACGCGCATGCCGTCCTGGGCGACGCGTTCATGGTCACCAGGCCGTCGGCGAGAGCGCGGCGACGCTCTCGGTCAGGAGCCGGTCGAGGACGTCGGCATGCTCGACCCGGAAGTCGGCCAGGGTGTGGTAGTTGACCGCCGACGCCGCCGCACAGCCAGCGGTAGGCGTCGTGCTCCTCGCACAGGCGATCGAGCGCCCGGGCGCGAGCCGACGCCCTCGAGCGTCGCGTACAGCCAGAGCGCGGTCAGGATCGCCGGGTCGATCGGCGGCCGGCCGGGATGGCCCTCGACCGCCCGGATCCCCTCGTACAGCGGCTCGAGGTCGAGACCCTCGACGAAGGTCCACACGAGCCGCGCCCGGTGGTCCGCCGGCAGGAGGCCGTCGAGGTCGACCGGGCGCAGCTCGACCTGGCCCCGGTTCGGGCGCTGCAGGCGAGGCCTGCCCGGAGCCAGCTCCTCGGACTCCGCTGGCTCCGCCGGAGGGAGTGTGAAGAGGGTGTCGTCCATGCCGGGAATCGTAGCTGCGACGGCCTCAGCTGGGAAATCCCCTCGGCGAAAAATTCACAGGCTCTAAGCCGGGGGCCGGACTCGTCGCCAGTCGGCGTTGACGAGCCGCTCCTCGGCCGCGGCTGAGGGCGTCGACGAGCGAGCGCACGCGCGACGGGCGTCGCGACCTCGACGCTCAGGCCGTCGCCGCGTCTGCCCGCCGGCGTCGATGCGAAGGTGCGCTGCGAGTCGCGCGGCCACGTCCTGCGCCGACGCCTCGCTCGTCTCGGGCATCAGGATGCGGAAGCCCTGGCGGAGAACCGGACGGCGCGGTCCGTCGAGCGGGACTGGCTCCGGATGACCTCAGCGAGGTCGCCGGCGTCGCCTCGAGGTGCGGTGCCGGGCGCCTCGCCGGTCAGCTCGAGCAGGACCACCGACACCGGGCGGTCGTACCGGACGGTCCGGGCGTCCTCGCGCCGGACCGCCGTCAACCAGTCGGGACGGGTCTCGAGGAAGAAGTCCGCCGGGCGGCGATCGCGGCGGCCTCCGCACCGTCGTGGATCGTCCTGGCCCCGCCGATCGCGGAACGCGTCTGCATCGGCGGCGTACCGGAAAGGCGGCGGCCGCTCGGCGCCGCGCGGCACGGCCTGACGCCAGGGGTCGGGCTGGAAGCCTCCATCGGCGCGACCTGACACGGAGGCCGATGGCGTCGCGGGCTCCTCTGGGGTCAGAGGCGCGTCTCCAGGTCGGGCACTGGCCCACAGTCTACGCCCCTCGCGCTACCCGGGGCCCTCGGTCGGTCAGGCGGCCAGGTCGTCGAAGGTCACTTCGATGAGCGGGCTGTAGCGGTTCATCGTCTCGACGTCCTGTCCCTCCAGACAGTGACCACGTACTCGAACACGGCCCGCCGTTCGGCCTCGTCCGTGACGACCCGGGCGGTCGCGGGCAGATCCGCGCTGACCGGGCCCTTCAGGTGAAGGTCAGGTGCGGATCCGCCTCGAGGTTCAGGAGCCACGCGCGCGTCCGGTCGGCGCGGGGCATCCCGGTGATGTAGATGCGGCCGTCGATCGTGTGGTAGGCGATCTCGATGCGGCGCGGTTGGCCCGTCTTGCGGCCCGTGGTCGTGATGTCGATGATGCCGCCGCGGCTCAAGGCCCGGCTGACCTGGCGTGTCCATGTGGTCGCGCTCCGTGTCGTTGCGTGTGCAACTAACGTACACCTGGGCCGGGTCGGCGAAAGCGAGCGCAACGGCGGGCGCGCGAGCTCCCGGCCGAGCGCGGGGTGCACGCACCGCCGAATCAGCCCTTGCCGGACGCCCGCATCTCCGCCTTGTGGGCCCGCTTCACCGCCTGATACGACGCGAGCGCCTCGCGGCGTGTCGACGTCGCCGAGCGTCGGCCAAGTGGGCGCGACCTGGTCGTATCCGGGCGGCCGGACACCGAAGCGATTGCCCAGGACGGCGATCAGCGACTTGGCCTTCATCTCGCCGATCCCCGGCAGCCCAGCAGGCGGCGCTCGAGATCGGCGCCGTCGGATGGCCTCCTCGCCAGACGCGCGCAGCGTCGTTCCCGTAGTCCGACGCGATCGTCGCGCACAGCGCTGGATCTTGCCCGCCATCGAGCCCGGGAACCGGTGGATGGCGGGCCGCTCGCGGAAGACCGCGTCGAGCTCGTCGGCGGCATGGCAGCGATTTCGCCGCGTCAAGATGTCCGAAGCGGCGTTCATGTCGAGCGGGCCCGAGAACGCCTTCTGGACCGTCACCTGCTGGTCGAGCGCGAAGCCGATGAGCAGGGCGAGCGGGTCGCTGGCGAGAAGACTGGTCGGCGTCGGGATCGCCGGTGAACGGCAGGCTGGTCGGAGCGGTCATCGCGGCATCGTAGCGCCACGCGTCCCGCTCGCGCGCGGTGACGTCGCCGGGCACGAGATCGATGGGGGTGGCCACGACCTCGACTCCTACTCGATCGAGATCCGCACGCCGTCGCCCCCTCGTCCACGTCGAGATCGAGCCCATGATGCCGGCCTCGATCGCCTCGCGGATGCGATCGGAGGTGGCATCGGTGAGGCCGGGCACGCGCTCGAGGGCGGCTCTGCCCAGCGAGAGCGGGACGCGGAGGTTGACGACCGGGCGACCGGTGTCCATGACCTGGATGCGAAGGCTGCTGGCAGGCTGTCCCCTGGCCCGTGGCGACGCCGGCGGCGGTTCGGTCGTCGGAGCCGTTGCGCCGGGGATCGGGCGTCTCCGACCCGTCGAGGGCGTCCAGCAGCCGGGACGCCTCCTCCGGTGTCAGACGGCCCTCGGCGACGAGGCCGAGGATCCGGGCGATCGGGTCGTCAGGCATCCGACGAGCCCTCCGCCGGCGACCCGGCATCGAGCGCCTCCAGGCGGCGCCGGCTTCGGCAACGTCGATGTCGCCGCGCTCGAGGGCGCGCAGGACGTCCATGCGCGGGTCTCCATCCGGCTGCTCGTCGGCCGGCTGAAGGTCGCCTGGTCCACGAGGTCGTGCATCGGTGGACGGGCTCGTCCGGGGCGACCGGCCGGCTCGGCGGCACGGCGGTCGGGTGCGGATGGCGCGCAGGCCAGGGCATTGGCGGCTGCGTTCGGTCGGCGCCGGGTCGGGTCGCGACGGGATCGCGCGCCGTCCCGTGTGCCACCGACGGCTTCGGGCGAGGCCTCGGACGGGCTCGGACGCGGGACCCTCCGGCTCCGCGGCGGCGGACGATCGGCCGTGGGCGCTGAGGCATTCGGCCGCGGCTCCGAGGACCCCGCCACGACGCCAGCGGCATCCCGCACCAGCGGGTCTCCAATCGGGCTCCAGGACGACGGAGCGCGTGACCCGCAGGTCGCCCGACAGCGAGCGGAATGTCATCAGCGGCCCACCCGTCGCCGATCGACGAGCCTTCGGTGGCCACGGCCGCCCTCGGGGCGCCCTCCGAGGTCCGACCGCAGGTCGCCGGTGACGGTCGTCATCTCGATCGGACGTCGCCGACCGGCGCCACGAGAGCGTCGCCGCTGACGGTCTCCATCGTGAATGGGCCCTCGCCCGAGAACCGGCCGGCGACCTTCATGTCGCCGCTCGTGGTCGATGCGCGCAGCCTCGGCAGGCTCCCTGCCCGCACTTCCAGGTCGCCCGACACGGTCCGGGCCGAGAGGTCGATCTCGGCTGGGGCGACGACGTCGATGTCGCCGGAGACGACGTCGACCGCGAGTCGAGCCGCGCAACCGCGAAGCGCCACGTCGCCCGACGCCGTGCGGTAACGCTGGTCGCCCGCCAGGCCGTCTGCGGCGATGTCGCCGCTTGCCGAATCGATGACGACCGATCGCCCGGCGCGGGACCTCGACGTCGAGCTCGGGAGTGTGTCGCCCGCCGAGAACCATCCCCGACCGTGCTCCACCTGAAGCGAGAGGCTGCCCTCGGCTGCCTCGACGTGGAACATGTCGGCGATGTCGTGGTCGCGACGATCGCGGACGCGGACGGAGAACCCGTCCACCGCACGCAGACGGACCTCGCCCGATCCAGGCGGATCGAAAGGACGCCCTCCGCTCCGATGGCGTGCTCGAGGACAGCTCCGGAATGTCGAGGTCATGATTCGGTCCTCCCAAGCGAACGGATCGCGATGGCCGCGTCCTCCGCAGTCATCTCATGGCGCGCCAGCGCCTCGAGGATCTCGTCCCGGTCGTGCAGCCTGGCAGGTCTCAGCGGCCCCGTCGGCGTCGGATCGAGCGCCGAAACCGAGTGCCGGACCAGGGCCTCGACGCGCGAACGAACGGTCGGGTAGCTGATCCCGAGCTCGCGCTCCATCTCGCGCAGGTTGCCACGCGACCGAAGGAAGCTCTCGAGGAGGGCCAGCTGCTCGCGCGTGAGCCGGCCGAACCGGCCGACGCTGAATTCCCCTTCGAGGGTGGTCCCGCAACTCCGGCAATGGAGGCGGGTGACGGCCAGCTCGTTCGAGCAGACCGGGCAAGTGGCGATGACGTCGTGTGGCATCTCTGCGTTCGTGACCTCGATGCGTGTTGTTGTCGGCAGGTCACGTTATAGCAAGTTGCATTTCGCTTTGTCAAGCCGATCGATGGCACATGGTTACCCGCTTCATGCGCCCGACGCGCGGCGAGGAGGGTGAGCGTCGGCCCCGTTCTCGCCAAAAACGAGCCCCGCTGGTCGTATGCAGATACCACTACCGGACTTGAAAGGCATGCCTGGCAATCGCCGCTACGGGGAGTACCGCTCGTATCAGACGCGGAGAAAACAGATTTTCCTTTGGCTCAAGGCCTCGCGTACTATACTGAGGCTCGCGAATAAACCACGCAAGCCGCAGATCTCAGCGCGCCCGTCGCCCTCGGGGTCGTCATCTGTCCACCGGACCGGCCCGCCGAACGGCCGCTCCTGGTTCGCGACTCGCGACCAGCGGAAAGACGCGACGGGCGCGGCGACACTACGTCCATCGGCTGACCAAACGAGTCGGCGACGAACTGGTGAAGAAAGGAGAACGTCGATGGTCACCACCCAGTCCCCGGTGCTTCGGCGGGTGCCTTCGGCGTCCTGCCGACCGCGCTGCATCGTCCTCATGACGATCCTGGCAATCCTCGGCATCGTCGCCCACGCGGCGGTCATCTAGCCTCAAATCGCCTTCGGGCGCTCACCCATCGAATCGATCGGCCCCGGCAGGAGCGATGCGCTCCCGGCCGGGGCCTCCGTCTTGGTGCCGTTCGGGAAATTCAGCCGCCGCGCACCTGTGCGGCCGTCAGGCTGAGGTTGCCGATGACCGAGCGGTAGTAGCGGCTCGGCGCATATGGGTCCATCCAGGCGCGATATCCGGGGGTCCGGGCCGAGGCGAACTGGAAGTCGTAGTCGCCGACGGCCTTCGATGAGCTCATGAAGATCGATCCCATCGAGCGGTTCGTCCGGAACAGGCCGTACAGGATGTACGACGCGCTGGTGATCCCCTCGGCGAAGACGGCCCGGGCGTTCGCTCGCAGGAAGCCCGCGCCGTAGTTGTCGACGCGCTGCCTGGCGACCGACTTGGTCGGGTTGGCCGAACCCCACTCGGAGTTGCCGGAGGCGTAGCACAGGCGGTTCAGGATCACGACCGCGTTGGGGCCAGCCGGATGTAGTCCGGAGGTGGTACTCGCCGTAGTACTTGGTGTTGTGTTCCCGTTGCCGGCCGTCGCGTTGAGGCCCATCCCGTCCTTGCTGGTGCGGAGAAGGCGCCGTAGGGGCTCGGGTGACCCGTTGCCATGGCCCAGGTAGATCAGCACGTTGGCGCCCTGCGCCGCGGACCTGACCCGGGTCCACGTCGCGTTGGGGCTGTAGATCTCGATCACGGTGGCCCCGTAGGAGCGGGCCTGCGACGCGTACTTCCTGGCGTTGTAGATGTAGTTCGAGGTGCTGGAGCCGACCGGGCCGACCACGACGACGACCTTCATCGCGGACGCGGCGGCGGGAGCCGGGTCCGCCGCGCCGGCGAGCGCGACGAGTGCGAGACTGATGGCTGACGGCGGTCAGGCGAACCGACCGATGGATGGACGCCCTCTGGGCGCCGTGCTGGGGAACCCGCAACGCTCGTACCTCCTCACTGCCGGAACGCCGCGTCGCGAGACGCGGCGAACGGTGGGCATGCCGCCAGGCAGGCGGGGACGACGGGCGAACGGCCGGGCCCGGAGCGTTGGGGCCTCCGGGCTTCCGGTGGACCGACGAGTGGTCCGGTCCGTCAGGTGTGCGGGCACCCGACGAGGTGACAGGGATCCTGCCGTTGGGGCGGCGGTCTTCGGTTGTCCTGTCTATCGGGCTGACTGGAGCCCACCGAGTATGCCAGCCCGGGAAGCGCCGTGTCACCCCCGGGCGTCGTCAGGTCGTCCGCCCCTCCCGGGCGATCGATGCGACCGTCGCGCCCGCACAGCGGACGAGGTCGGCCGGGGCCAGCTCGACCTGGACGCCACGCTGGCCGGCGGAGACGAAGATCGTGGCGTGCGCCAGGCACGAGCGGTCGACCACGACCGGCAACGGCCGGCGACTGCCGAGCGGGCTGATGCCGCCGACGACGTACCCGGTCGCCCGTTCCGCGGCGGCCGGATCGGCCAGGGCGGCCTTGCGCCCGCCGGCGGCGTCGGCGAGGGCCTTGAGATCGAGCTCTCGATCCACCGGGACGACGGCGAGGACCATCCGTCGTCGACAACGCGGCGAGCGTCTTGCACACGCGCTCCGGCGGGACCCCGAGTGCGGCGGCGGCATCGGCGCCGTAGGCGGGTCGCGCGTCGCGCTCGCGGCCGTGGCGCTCGGGCGTCGCATACGTGTGGACGCGATGCTCGATGCCGGCGCGGCGAAGGATGTCGACGGCCCGGGTCCCGGCGCTCACGGCTCGATCGTATCGATTTCGGCTATGCTCCGATGAGCCTCGCCGGCCGCACTCTCCCGTGCCCGGCGCCCGGCTGCCGTCGCGCTCCTCCTGGTGCCCGCGGCGGGACCACATCAGGAGCGATCGCTTGACCTTCGATTCACTCGGCCTGTCGGCCGACCTCGTGCAGATGGTGGCCGAAGAGGGATACGAGATCCCGACCCCGGTCCAGGCCGCGGCCATCCCCCTCGTCCTCGCCGGTCGCGACGTCCTCGCCGCCGCCCAGACCGGCACCGGCAAGACCGCCGCGTTCGTCCTGCCGATCCTCGACCGCCTTCGGGACAAGGCGAACACCAGCTTCTCGCCGGCCCGCCACCCGGTCCGCGCGCTCATCCTCGTGCCCACGCGCGAGCTCGCGATGCAGGTCGACGAGAGCGTCCGGACGTACGGCCGGACCGTTCCGCTGCGCTCGACGGTCGTCTACGGCGGCATCCCGATGGACCCGCAGATCAAGGCGCTGCGCGCGGGCGTCGAGATCCTCGTCGCGACGCCCGGGCCGCCTGCTGGACCTCGTCGGGCAGCGGGTCGCCAACCTCGGCCAGGTCGAGATCCTCGTCCTCGACGAGGCCGACCGGATGCTCGACATGGGCTTCCTGCCCGACATCCAGAAGATCATCGCCCTGCTCCCGCCGCGACGCCAGAACCTCATGTTCTCGGCGACCTTCTCGGACGACATCCGGCGACTGTCCGGCGGCGATCCTGCGCGATCCCGGCGACGGTCGAGGTCGCGCCGCGGAACACGACCCTCGAAGCGATCCACCAGCTCGTCTACCCGGTCGATCGCGACCGGAAGGAGGCGCTGCTGGCCCACCTCATCCGGCGGCAGGACCTCCGCCAGGTCCTGGTCTTCACGCGGACGAAGCTCGCGGCGACGCGACTGGCCGACCGGCTCGACCGCGAGGGCCTGGACGCGGTGGCGATCCACTCGGACCGCTCTCAGCCCGAGCGGACGCGCGCGCTCGAGGGCTTCAAGAGCGGCGAGATCCGGATCCTCGTGGCGACCGACGTCGCCGCCCGCGGCCTCGACATCGAGGACCTGCCGGTCGTCGTCAACTTCGAGCTGCCGTGGAACCCGCAGGACTACATCCACCGGATCGGCCGGACCGGCCGGGCCGGGGCGAGCGGCTCGGCGATCTCGCTGGTCTGCATCGACGAGACGGACCTGCTCCGGGCGATCCAGCGGATGCTCAAGCAGGCGATCCCGTGGACCGTCGAGGACGGGTTCATCCCGGACCGGAATGCCGAGCCGCGGCCGTGGGGCGCGCGGATGGGTCACGCCCGGACGCGCGCCGAGCACCACGCCCATCGCAAGCCCGTCCGCCGGCCGACCGGGCCGGGGCGGGCCGGCGGGGCTGACAGCCGGCGGCGACGAACTCGACACGGCCGCCGGGCTGGCGCGGGTGCGGCACCGGTCGCAGGGTCTGCAAGGTCCGGCGCGGGCGCGGCCCGTGACCGGCGGCCGGGGAGCCGCGGGCGGTCCGCCCCGATCAGGGCCGCATGCCGACCCTCCCGGGTCGCCTCGACGGCCGCCCGGGAAGAAGAACCCGAGCATCAGCTCCGGCGCGGATCCGATCCACGGCGTAGCGGTTGACGAGGGCGTGGTCGGCCGCTGGCCAGGCCGTCCTCGGGCCGACCTCGGCCAGCGACAGGTCGGACGTCGCGGAGCAGGACGAACTCGCCCGACGGCCGGGTCAAGGGCACGACCCGGATCGAAGCCGGGCATCGTCGGCAGGTCGCCTCGACGACCCACGGCCCGGCGATCGAGGCTGATGTGGTGCCACGTCGGCGTGGACCGGGGTCGCCGGCTCGTCGTCGGCGATCGCGAGGAGGATGTCGTCGGGCGCGAGCGTCGACCGAGCCCGGCGGCCGGCGGCTGCGGGTCATCGAGCGGCCAGCCAGGCGGCCCGATCGAGCGGCAGGCTCGCCGGCGGCTTCCAGCGCATCACGGAGCGGGTCCGGGTCGAGCGAGGAACGCCGCTGCATCATCCCGTCGGTCAGTAGACATCGACCCGGATCGGCATGCTCTCCCCCGAGCGTGGCCGAAGTGTCCGCCGGGCCGGCGCGTCGCGCGATAGACCCGTCGGTACCCCCTGCGACGGCCGCTCGTCCTCGGGCGTCACCCGGTCCACGGTCGCCGGCGGCTGCAGGCCGCCGACTCCGATCGCGCGCGGCACCAGCCGCCCTGGCAGGCGGCGCAGTCGGCCGGCTGGACGACGGCGGCGACGCGAGGAGGCGCTGGCGATCGACCGCGGGTCGGCGCGACTCTGGTTGGTCAGCACCGCGATCGCGATCGATTCGGTCGGGAGCCACCGGACGACGGCCCGCGGCACCCGAGGAGCCGGCCGGAGTGCCCGTAGGCCGGCCGCCCCTCGATGACCACGGACTGGACGCCCAGTCCGTACTCGGCACCGGGACCGTAGCGCGACGTCCGTCGCGACGTCGCCGAGCATCGACCGCAGCGACGGTCTGCGGCCAGGGCGTCTCCGCCGTACAGCGCCCGGGCCCAGTGGACGAGATCGTCGGCGGTCGTCGGCGATCGAGCCCGCTCCGCCGGCTGCGGTCACCACCGAGGTGAACGGCGCGATCGAGGAACCGCCGGTCAGGTCGATCGCCGGCAGCTTCACGCGACGCGCCCGTGAACTGGTAGCCGTGGGCGGGCGCCGCGGCCGGTGGCTCGGCGCCCTGGTAGGTGGTGCTCGTCAGCCCGAGCGGGTCCGAGGAATCGCGCGTGGAGCTGGTCGGCGATCGGGTGCGCCGCCGACAGCCTCGGCGAGCATCCCGAGGATGAGGTAGTTCGTGTTCGAGTAGTGGTAGCCGGCGCCCGGCGCGAAGTACGGCTTCTTCATGAAGGCCAGCGAGTCGGCCGGCGAGCCAGGTCGGCCCGGGTCTGCGCAGCAGCGCGGGGTCGATCTTCGGGTTCAGGAAGAAGTCGTTGAGCCCGCTGGTGTGGTCGAGCAGCTGGCGCACGGTGATCCGGCGATCGATCTTGAGGTTCGGCAGGTACGTCCGCACCGGACGTGTCGAGGCCGATCCGGCCCTCACCGGCGAGGGCGACCACCAGCGCCGCCGTGAACGTCTTCGAGATGCTTCCGACGGCGAACGGCGTGTCAGGGGTGACCGGCGTCCGGGCAGCGACGTCGGCAAGACCGGAGGTGCCGGTCCACATGCTGCCGTCGGCGAACAGGACCGCCGCCGACACGCCCGGGATCCCGAGCTTGGCGCGCAGCGCGATCGAGCTGGCGGTCGAGCGATGCCTTCATCAACGGCGTGGCGCTCGGCCGGTCGACGCGCCGGATGGCCGCAGGGAGGCCGGTCGAGGCTGCCCCGGCGGAGGCGGCGGGCGACGGTGCCGGCGTGCCGCCCGACGCGCGAGGCCGCGCGCCCGGGGCGGAGGCCGGCTTCGGGCGGGCGCTGGCGGTCGCGCGCGAGGTGGTTCCGGACGCCGTCGCCGCGGGCGATGTCGCTGCGGACGACCCGGGCGCGGCGCGCGGCTCGACCGGACTGCCCGATGCGCCGGCGGCGGACGACGATGCGCCGGCGCCGGCCGCGAGGGCCGCGGGTCCCTCGGTCGGCCCTCCACGGGGGCCTGGGGCAGGGCCGGCGCGGCAAGGAGCGGCGCGAGCGCGAGCCAGAGCACGACGGCCGCCGCGACGGGGGCTGCCAGGCCGAGAGATCGGCGGAACCCCCGGGCGACCGGGGAGGGAGGGGCTGTCATCTCTCTCCACGATAGCGCGACGCCGGCCGCCTGTACCATCGAGGCCGATGACCACCACTGCCGACGCCGCCGTCTCTGCTCCGCTCCGTCGGGCTCATGGCGGACGGTCCCGCGCTCTGGGGCCGGCCGGTCCCGGCCCACGGCGCCGGGCGTCTTCGTCGTCGAGCTGCCCGGCACCGCTGGCGAGCGCGCCCATCGAGCTGACCCGCGTCGGGAAGTGGATCGAGCGCGTCGAGACCCTTCGCCTCGACGGCGTGCGACCGACGTCGAAGGCCCTCGCGGCCCGGCTGGCGGCCTTCTGGCTCCCGTCCGCAGACGGTCGTCTACGTCGGTGTCGACCGAGACGTCCGTCGCGCGGCGGGTCGCGGCGATCGCCGGCCACCGAGCTCGGCGACCGGCGGCCGCACTCGGGCGGCCACTGGCTCAAGTCCTTCCGGTCGCTCGACGGCTTCCGCATCTGGTGGGCGCCGACGGACGCTCCGGAGGAGTACGAGGACGCGCTGCTCGACGGCCTTCGCCGAGGCCGTCCCGGACCGCGAACGCGCCGTCTCTCCCCGACACGGCGGTCGTCCTGCCGTTCGCGAACCTGCGCCGACCGACCGGCGAGCGCAAGGCGACCGGCTTGACCGGCTCGATCATCGCCGAGCCGGTCGTCCCTCCGCCGCCACCGACCCGGGTCGTCCAGTTGCCCGACGGGACGCCGAGGGCGCCCGCGGGGAACCGCCCCGTCGAAAGGTCGCGGGCCGTCGCGGCGGCCTCTCCGGCGCCGACGACCGCCCCTCCGACGCCCCCTGTGACGCCGGCGACGCCCTCGGTGACGTCCCGAGCCCGCGCGACTCCCGCCGCCCAGCCATCCGGTCGGTCCGGCCGCCAGGCGCCACCCACGCCGGTCTCGTCCACGGCCTCCGCCGTTCCGCCCAACCCGACCTCCCCGGTCGACGGCTCACTCACCCCCGAGGGCGCGGCGCGAATGCGTGCGGAGCTCGAGGAGCTCTCGAACGTGAAGCGGCCGGCCGTGATCGCCCGGATCCGGACCGCGAGGGAGCACGGCGACCTCAAGGAGAACGCCGAGTACCACGCGGCCCGCGAGGAGCACTCGTTCCTCGAGGGCCGGATCCAGGCATTGGAGGCACGCCTCCGGACGGCGGTCATCGTCGAGGCGCCGAGCGCCGGGTCGCGCGTCGGTCTGGGATCCGTGGTCACTGTCGAAGAGGACGACGGGATGGTCGCGACGTACACCATCGTCGGCGCCGCCGAATCGGACCCCAGGGCCGGCCGGATCTCGTCGTCCTCGCCGGTCGGGCGCGCTCTCGTCGGCCACGCGGTGGACGACGAGATCGAGGTCGCGACGCCGGGCGGAAGCCTCCGCTACCGGGTCGTCTCGATCGGCTGAGCCGACCCCCCGGTCAGACCTTGGGCGGCTCGACCAGCTTGTGCTCGACGGCGTACAGGGCCGCCTGCGTCCGCGATGCGAGGCCGAGCTTGCCGAGGATGTTCGAGACGTACGTTCGAGCGGTCCGTTCCGTGATGAACAGGGCCGTGCCGATCTCCTTGTTGCTCATCCCCTGGCCGAGCAGGTTGAGGACGTCCTTCTCGCGGTCGGTGAGCGGCTCGACGAGGTCGGCGTCGGGATTCTTGCGCGTCCGCATGCGCTGGGCGAGCAGGCGCGCGACCGCCGGGTCCAGGTGCACCTCGCCCGCGTACGCCGCGCGGACCGCGGCGGCGACCTCTTCGGCCTCGGCATCCTTGAGGACGTAGCCCGAGGCGCCGGCTTCGAGTGCCGCAGTGACCTTCTCCTCCTCGATGAACGAGGTCATCGTCACGATCTCGGTCTCGGGTCGCTCGGCCTTGATCCGGCCGATCGCCGTGATGCCGTCCATGTTCGGCATCAGGAGGTCCATCAGGATGACATCGGGTTCGAGGCGGCGGGCCATGGCCACGCCTTCGGAACCGTCCGCGGCCTCGCCGACCACGTCGATGTCGGGTTGGAGCTCGAAAAAGGTCCGAAGTCCCATGCGGACGACGGCATGGTCGTCGACGATGAGGACACGGATGACGGAGGGCTCGGTCACGGGGACTCCTGGCTGTGAGGCGCCCTGAAGGGCGTGGTCAGGTGACACGGAGTCTAGCAAAGCCCCGGCTTCCCTAGCTCGCGGTCGCCCCATCCGTGCCAAGGATGGCCGACTGGAGGTCGTTCGGCCGGAAGGTCTTGCGGACGAACCCATCGAAGCACGCGGCGAGCGCCGGCATCCACCTCGCCGTCATTTCGGCTCATCCCGATGATCCGGACGCCCGGAACCGTCTCGCGGAGTCGCTCGATGAAGACGACACCACCATCGTTCTCGGGAAGCCGGGGATCGATGATGACGATGTCGGGGTGCTGGTCGGCGGCCAGGTCCAGGGCGTCGGTCGTCTGACCGGCGCTGCCCACGACGGCGAGCCGCTCTCCGATGCACAGCAGCCCGGTGAGACTCTCCCGGACTCTCTCATCCGCATCGACGACCATGACGCGCGGGATGGCTCCTGGGGGTCGTGGGGCATAGTCGGCTGGCACCGACCAAGCGTGACGGGTCCGGGGCCCGGTCCGATAGCGACGTGCGGCGATGGTCCGCGCGGCCGAACGACGATGCGGGCCTACGTCAAATGTCGCGGATGCTGGTCAGGTCGCCGGCCTTGGGCGCGGTCCCGGCGGCCACGAGCGCCGCGTCCGGGACGAAGACCTCGATCGTCGTGCCCTCGTCGGGGACGCTCTCGCAGGTGAACTCCGCGCCGATCCGCACGGCCCGCGCCCGCATGCCGGCGAGGCCCAGGTGGCCGTCGGCGACGTTGAACGGATCGAACCCGCGGCCGTCGTCGACCACCCGCAGCCGGACCCCGCGCTTGACCGGGCCGAGCTCGAGCCGGACCTGCTGTGCACCGGCATGCTTGACGATGTTGTGGAGCGCCTCCTGGGCGATCCGGTAGAGCGTCTCCTCGATCGACAGAGGCAGACGATGATCGAGCGACGTCTCCACCACGATCGGCAGGCCGATGCGCCCCTGGAGGGCGCTGGTGTGGGTCCGGAGGGCATGGACGAGACCGTCCTGCTCGATGTTGCCCGGGCGCAGCTCGAAGATCAGCGCGCGCATCTCGGCGAGCGCCTCACGCTGGAGATCCCGCAGCTGGGCGAGTTGCGTGCGCGCGAGGGCCGGATCGCGATCGAGCAGCATCTCGACGGACCGTGACACGAGGGTCATCGAGAAGAGCGCCTGGGTGACCGAGTCGTGGAGCTCCCGCGCGAGGTGCGCCCTCTCCTCGCTCGAGGCCAGCTCGCCCGCCTGCCGCCGGAGGTGGCGCTCCAGGCGATCGCGCTCGCTGACGTCGCGCGCGGCGCCGTGCGCCCCCATGAACCGGCCCTGGTCGTCGGTCATGCCCGTGCCGCTGATCTCGACGTGGACGTCGTGGCCGTCCGCGTGGCGGAACGGCAGGCGCATCCGGTGGACCGCGCTCGGGTGACGGGAGACCCAGCGGAACCGGATGGTGGCGTCGCGGACGGCCTCGGGGGCGAACACGTCCTGGAACGGGCGCCCGATCAGGTCGGCCGGCTCGCGCCCGACCATCGTCCGGCTGGCGTCGCTGATGAACGTGAAGACCCCGTCCCGGTCGGTCACCCAGACGAGATCCGGCGATGACGCGACGAGATACCGGTAGCGCTCCTCCGATTCGCGCAGCTCGCGTTCCAGTCGAGCTCGCTCGCTGATGTCGCGCGTCGAGCCGTGGATCCCCGCGAAGCTCCCCTCGGCGTCGACCATGCCGATCGCGCTCACCTCGACCGGGACCAGCCGGTCGTCCGGTCCGCGCAGGACGAGGTGCGCGACCTGCTCGACGTGGGGCTCGGCGACGAGGGCCATCCACCTGTCGACCGCCTCGGGGACGCTGGGCGCGTCGACGACCTGGGAGAAGTGGCCGCCCATCACGTCCTGCGGTCGCCAGCCGGTCATCCGCTCCATGGCATCCGACATGAAGGTGAAGTTGCCCTGCGCATCGGTCGAGTACACGACGTCCGGAGAGTTCTCGACGAGGAACCGGTAGCGATTCTCCGATTCGCGCAGCTCGCGCTCGAGGCGCTCCTGCTCGCTCATGTCGCGCACGGTGCCCTGGACGCCGGCGAACTCACCGTCTTCCCACACGGCGACTGACGAGATCTCGCCGGGGAACGTGGAGCCATCGCGCCGCCGGAGGGAGTACCGGAACCGGCGGATGACGTCGCGCTCCCGGTGCTGCGTCTTGAAGTTGGCGGTCGCCTCGGCGATGGACTCCTCGGCCGTCAGGTCGGCGAAGGTCATGGCGGAGATCTCCGCGGGACTCCAGCCGAACAGCGCCTCCGCTCCCTCGGCGACGAACAGGAAGCGGCCGTCGGCGTCGCACCGGTAGATGACGTCGGGCGTCGTCTGGACGAGATTGCGGAAGCGCGTCTCGGACTCGCGCAGCTCGCGCTCGAGGTTGGAGTTCGAGATGGTGATGGCGGCCTGGTCGGCGAGCCCCTGGAGGAGATCGAGCTCTTCGGGGTCGAAGCTGCGCGGCCTGGACGTGGAGATGGCCAGCGTCCCGATGACCTCGCCGCCGGGCGCCCGCAGCGGCGCGGCCGCCATCCCGTACAGCCCGAGACGGTCCGAGACGGCGACGTCGTCGGGGTCGTGCGGGATGCGAGGGTCGATGGTGTAGTCACTGGTCCAGACGGGCTCTCCGCGCGACGCCGCGAGCCCGTTGATCCCGCCGTCGAGCGGGAACTTCGTGCCGAGGAGCCATGTCTGGGTCGCGGCGTCCACGCCCCCGAGGGCCACGACCGGGACGAGGTGGGTCTTTTCCTCGCTCATCCGGGTCAGGTGAGCGCCGTCGGTGTCGAGGAGGCGCATGGCGGCCTCGACCACCCGCACGAGGATCACGTCGGGCTCGCGGAGGGCAGCGATCCGTGCCGTGATGTCGCGCAGCGCGCGTTCCGTGTCGGCGCGGCGGGCGAGCGCGGCCTGGGACTGCTCGAGCTCCTCGATCAGGCGGGCGTTCGTGAACGCGATGGCCGCCTGGTCGGCGAGGCCGCCGAGGACGGCTTCGTCGATCTCGTCGAATGCATGTGAGCGATGGCTGTACACCTCGATCGCGCCGAGCGGCCCGGATTCGCCGATGATCGGCGCGACGATCAGGTCGCCGATGCCCGCCTCGGCGGCACCGGCGTCCATCAGCTCGTGATGCTGGAAGTCGCCCGACAGATAGTCACCGGCGGCGATCACCCTGCGTTGCGCGACCGCCGTGCCCGCCAGGCCCTCGCCGATCATCACCGAGCTCTGGCGCAGGGCCGTGCGCTGGTGCTCCGGCAGGCCGGCATCGAATGCCCATTCCAGCCGCTGGGTCACCGGGTTGAACTGGTCGATGACCGCGCCGTCGGCCCGAAGGAGGCGCTGCGCTTCATCGACGACGTGCTGGAACAGGTCGCGCGGCTCGCGGATGGCGGTGATCCGGGCAGCGATCTCACGGAGCGCCTGCTCGGCCTCGGCGCGCCGGGCGATGACATCGCGCGATCGCGCCAGCTCCTCGATCTGACGGGCGTTCCTGATCGCGATCGAGGCCTGGGTGGCGAACGCGGTGAGCACCTCGGCATCTGCGTCGTCGTAGGCCGCGGGCTTGCGGGACACGGCCGACAGTGTCCCGAGCGCACCTGTGTCGCCGGCCAGCGGGACCCCGATCACCGACCGGATCCCGGTATCGGTGACGAACTCGCGGGCCGCGTTGTCCCCGTGGAATCGCTCGTCGGTGAGGTAGTCGTCGGTCCGGATCGGACGCTGCTCGGCGTAGGCCGTGCCGGCGACCGCCTCGCCCGGCTTCAGGCCGCTCGTCTTGGCCCATTCGGGGACGGAGGCCATGGCGTCGCCGGCCGCGTACGACCATCGCAGGGCGTCGATCTCGGGGTCGTACAGGTCGATCCGGGCACCGTCCGACTCCAGGAGGCGGGTCGTCTCCTCGACGATCTGCTGGAGGACCTCGGCCGGGTCGAGGATGGCCGAGACGCGGGCGGCGATCTCACGCAGAGTCCGCTCCGCGTCGGCCCGCCGCGCGATCTCGGCGTGGGACCGCTCGAGCTCGAGGATCAGCCCCGCGTTGGCGATGGCGACCGCGGCCTGGTCGGCGAGTGCCAGCAGGAGCGCCCCGTCGTCGGCGTCGAAGGCGTCGGGCCGGTCGCCGTAGACGGTGATCGCGCCGACGACGACGTCGCGGTGGATCATCGGGGCGGCGATGACCGAGAGGATCCCGACCTGGCGCACGAACTCGTCGCGTTCCGGGGTGTGCCCGAAACGGTCGTCCGCGAGGTAGTCGCCGGTCCACTCGACCCGCCGGGTCCGGATGGACAGGCCGGAGACCCCCGCGCCCGGGGTGAGCTCGGCCTCGTTGAGGAGGTCCGCGTTGGCCCCCGCCCGCAGCCCGACCCCGTGGGTCGTCCACACCTCGGCCGTCCCGGCCGATCCCAGGAGGTCGATCATCGCCCCGGCCGCCCCGAGCAGGCGCACCGCGGCATCGATCACCGATTGGAGGATCTCGTCCTGGTCGCGCATCGCGCTGACCCGGGCGGCGATCTCGCGCAGGGTCCGTTCAGCGTCGGCGGTTCGCGCGAGATCGGCCCGCGAGGTCGCCAGCTCGTCGATGAGACGGGCGTTGGTCATGGCGATGGCGGCCTGGCTGGCCAGCGCGCCGACGAGTCCCCCGTCGGCCGTCGTGAACGCCGCGGGCTCCTTCGAATAGACCTCGATCACGCCGAGCGGGCCTGATTCACCGGTGATCGGCGCCGCGATCATCGAGCGGAAGCCCGTCCGGTCGTAGAATTCGGTCGACTCGGGCGACGGCGGGAACTGTTCGGCCAGATCGTCGTCGGCGACGATGACCCGGTCCTCGGCCACGGCGACCCCGGTCGCGCCGACGCCGACGGAGATCCACAGCTGCGCGCGTTCCTCATCCGTGAACTTCGCGCCAAGGCCGTCGTCGAGCGCCCAGTGCAGGTTGCCGGTCGCCGGGTCGAGGAGGTCGAGGATCACCCCGTCCGCAGCGACCAGGCGTCCGGCGTGGGCGACGACGTCGCCGAGGATCTCCTTCGGGTCGCGCAGCACGGTGATCCGGGCGGCGATCTCGCGCAGCGCGCGTTCGGCCGCGGCGCGGCGTCCGAGGGCCTCGCGGGACTTGTCCAGCTCCTCGATCAGCCAAGTGGTCCGGATCGCGATGGCCGCCTGGTGGGCGATGGTGGTGAGCAGACCCGCGTCCGCCTCGCTCCAGGCGTCGCGCCGGGGGCTGAAGACGGTCAGCGCGCCCAGAGGGCCATCCTCGCCGGTCATCGGCGCTGCCATCACCGAGTGGATGCCGTGCTCGCGAATGTACTCATCGGCGCCAGGCCCGTGCGGGAAGGCCGTGTCGGGAATGTAGTCGGCGGTCCAGAACGGGCGTCCGTGCGTGACGGCCTGGCCGGCAAGGCCCTGCTCGAGGCTCTCGTCGGGCAATTCCGGCCACTCCTCGTCGTCGGGACGGGCCGATCCCGACGCATAGGCGAGGTGCAGGCGCTCGACGGAGGCGTCGAGGAGGTCGATCCGGGCGCCGTCGGCACGCATCAGGCGGGCCGCTTCGTCCACTCCGAGCTGGAGGACGGCCGGCAGGTCGCGCGCGGCGCTGATCCGGGCGGTGATCTCGCGGAGCGCGCGCTCGACCTCGGCGCGATCGGCAAGAGCGCGCCGGGAGGCATCGAGCGCCTCGATGAGACGGGCATTGGCCATCGCCCCCGCGGCGTGGTCCGCGAGCGCGCGCACGAGCACGGTCTGGGGCGCATCGAAGGCATCGCGCCGGCTCGAGAAGGCCCCGAGCGCACCGAAGACCTGGTCGCCCGCGACCATCGGCGCCACGACCATCGAGTTGATGCCGATGTCGGAGACGACCCGATCGGTATCGACCGCGTGCGGGAACGCCGGGTCCTCGAGGTAGTTCCCGGTCAGGACCACGCCACGTTCGGCGACGGCCCGGCCGAACATCCCGACCCCGATCGGCAGGTTGATCGATCGGACCCAGGCACGGCTTCGTCGGCTTCGGATGCCCGCGTCGTGCGCGAACCGCAAGTGACCCGTCGCCTCGTCGAGCAGGTAGACCATCGCGCCGTCGGCGTCGAGCAGTCCAGCCGTCTCGGCCACGGCCGCCTTCAGCAGCTCATGGACCTCGCCGGTCCCGCCGTCGGGGTCGCGAGGCCGTCCGCGCGTCGGGCGGGCCGGCGTCGCAGCGGCGCGCTGGGCATCGGGTGCCGCCGGCTGGGCATCGGGTTCCGCCAGGTGAGGCATGGCCCTGGGTGGTGTCGTGGTCGCCACGCCCGGCAGGATACCGCCCCTGCCACGAGGGGTGGCATGAACGTTCGCCGATGCGGGCTACGTCATCCGGCCGATGAACCCCTCGACCTCCGTCCCCCACGGGACGCGGCGAGCGACCGTGCGCCATCGAGGTCGCTTGCCCACCGTTCCGGGCGGGGCCGTCCCCGCACCATCCCGTCATCGCCGGCGTGGGACCGGCACCAGCCCCCCGAACATGAGGTCCAGCCAGATGTTCGCCTCTCGCACCTCCCTCCGCCCGGCCGACGTGGCCATCCGCGCAGCGATCGTCGCTCTCGTCCTCGCCACGGGCTACATCCACTACACGCTCGGCGGCCTGCTGTTCACCCTGAACGCGGCCGGCTACGCGACCGCCGCGGTCGCGATGGTCATCCCGCTCGCACTCGCCGTCCGCTTCCGCTGGGTCATCCGGATCGGCCTTATCGGCTACGCCGCGACCGCGATCGTCGCCTGGGCCGTCATGGGCCCGTACTACACCACGGCCTATGTCGCCAAGGCGATCGAAGTCGCGCTCATCGTCCTCGTCGCGGTCGACTTCGCCCGCCACGATGGGAACCCGGTCTCGCTCGTCCGCCGCGAGCTCGCCTCGCTCGTCGCTCTCGTCTCCGCCCGCCGCGCCACCGCCCCCGCCGCGGCCTGACCGTCACGATCGAACAGCCAGGAGTCACCGACACATGAAGCGCCTGACACTCACCTTCGGCATGGTCGCTCTCGCCGCCGTGCTGGCCGCCTGCTCAGGCGCGTCGGCGGCTCCCGGGAGCCAGGCCCCGGCGCCGGCCGGAAGCCCGTCCGGGGACATCGTCGCCATCACCGCCAAGGACATCAAGTTCGTCGAGACCGCGGTCACCGTCAAGGCCGGTTCCCCGTTCTCGATCGCCTTCGATAACCAGGACGGAGCCCCGCACAACATCAAGATCTCCGACGCGTCGGGAGCCAAGGTCTTCGGCGGCGACATCGTCTCGAGCCAGAAGGTCACCTACCAGGTCCCCGCCCTCGCGGCCGGCGCCTACACCTTCATCTGCGAGGTCCATCCGGACATGAAGGGCACGATCACCGTCCAGTGACGGGCCCGGGTCCGTCCCGGTCGCGCTCCATTCGAAGCCCCCGGTCCGCCGGGGGCTTTCGGCTGTCCGGTGACCGGACGCAACCTCATCGGAGCGTTGACGACAAGGGCGGTCCTGCTGCCAGACTGGGTGCGAGCGGGCCGTCCATCCGGCGTCAACCCGCCACCGATCGACGAGGCCAGCCATGCTCGAGATCATCGACCTTGCGAAGCGCTACGGCCCCGTCGTCGCCCTCGACGGCGCGACCTTCAAAGCGGATCCCGGCCGCATCGTCGGCTTCCTCGGTCCGAACGGGGCCGGCAAGACGACGACGATGCGCTGCATCTTCGGCCTCGCCCGGCCCGATCGCGGCGAGGTCCGCTGGAGGGGAGCGATCGTGGACCGCGAGGCGCGCCTTCGCTTCGGCTACATGCCGGAGCAGCGGGGCCTCTACCCGCGGATGCGCGTCGCGGACCAGCTGAGCTACTTCGGACAGCAGCACGGGATGACGAGCAGGACGCGCGAACGCCGCGACTGCCCGATGGCTGGAGCGGATGGGGCTCGGCGACCGCGCGAGGTCCAAGCTCGAGGAGCTGTCGCACGGGAACCAGCAGCGGATCCAGCTCGCCACAGCGCTCGTCCACGGCCCCGAGCTGCTCGTCCTCGACGAGCCCTTCTCCGGCCTCGACCCGATCGGCATCGCCACCATGACCGACGTGGTCCGCGAGCAGGCAGCGGCTGGCGTCGGGGTCGTCTTCAGCAGCCACCAGCTCGATCTCGTCGAGGACGTTTGCGAGGACGTCGTGATCATCGCCCGCGGGAGGATCGTGGCGTCGGGCGCCATCGACGAGCTCAAGGCGGCCTCGGGCCGGCAGCACCTCGAGATCGAGGTCGCCGGCTCGCGGGGCGCCTGGCTCGACGGCCACGAGGGACTCCAGGTCCTGGAGCGGACCGGCGACAGGGTCAAGCTCCTGGTCGACCGCGTCCGTGGACCTGGATGGGCTGCTCGCTCGGGCCCGCGCGGCCGGCGAGGTCCGGACTTTCTGCGTACGAGCCGCCGAAGCTGTCGGAGCTGTTCATGGAAGCGGTCGCGCCCGATCCGGTGGCCGCGAGCCGTGGAGGTGGCCTGATGCCGCGCTGGCGGAGCGTCTGGCTGGTCGCCCGGCGCGAGATCCTCGAACGCGGCCGGAGCCGCGGCTTCCTGCTCAGCGTGGCTGTTCACGACCGCTCATCGTCGTCGGCTCGTTCGTGATCCCGGCGATCGCTATTCGGCGGTGACAACCCGACGAAGGTCGGCATCGTCGAGCCTTCGCCGCCCGGCCTGCAGGCGGCTATCGAGGCAATCGGCTGCAGCGGTTCGACCAGGAGGTCGCGGTCACGACCTACCCCGACGCCGCGGCTGCCGACGCTGCGCTCAACGACGGCGGCGGTCCGAGATCGTCGATCGAGATGCCTGCCGACCTGTCCGGCCCCGGCGAGATCCGCGTCAAGCGAAGACCGGACCAGGCGAGCGCCCAGGTCATCACCGCGGCGACCGTTGCGCTCCGGGTCCAGCACGTGCTCGGTGCGAGCGACGTCGACCAGGGGGCCCTGGCGGAGGCGCAACATCCGCCAGAGACGATCGTCCCTTCGAGGCCCAGACCGAGCCAGGATCAGGCGAAGTTCCTCGTCGCCAACATCGGTGCGGTGCTGATCCTCGTCGGCATCTTCAGCTTCGGTTTCACGGTCCTCACCGGCGTCGTCGAGGAGAAGCAGAGCCGCGTCGTCGAGGTGGTGCTCTCCACCGTGCGGCCGCGCGACCTCCTGATGGGCAAGGTCCTTGGCATCGGCGTGCTCGGCGTCTTCCAACTCGCGGTGTTCATCGCGGCTGCCCTCCTTGCCGCGCTGGTCACGAATTGTCTGGTGTTGCCCACGACCACGCCCGGAACGGTCGTGCTGCTGGCTGGTCTGGTTCGTCCTCGGGTACCTGCTCTACTCCACGGCGCTCGGGTTCCTCGGCGCGCTGGCGTCGCGGCAGGAAGAGGCATCCAACGCGTCGACTCCCGTGACGCTGATCGCGATGCTGAGTTACTTCGTGGCGATATTCGCGGTCATCGACGACCCGAACGGTCTCGTCGCCAACGTCGCGACGTTCGTCCCGCCGTCGGCGCCCTTCGTGGTCCCTCTCCGGGCCGCCTTCGACGCGATCCCGCTCTGGCAGATCGGGCTTGGCTGCGATCGTGACGCTGGTCGCGATCTACGTGCTGTTCACGATCGGGGCTCGGGTCTACGCTGGCGCCGTCCTCCAGTTCGGCGGCCGGATGAAGCTGCGCGACGCGTGGCGGTCGGCCGGGGAATAGTCGCGGCGGCAGAGCCTCAGTCGGCGAGCGGTTCGAAGAGGCCGGGTGTGCCGCCGGCGTGCCAGAAGACGACCCGGCGGCGCTCGAGGGCGCCCGTGCGAGCGAGCGCGACGAGCCCCGCCAGGCCCTTTGCCGTGTAGATGGGATCCACGAAGATCCCCTCGGTCCGGGCGAGGAGCCTGGTTGCGGCGTCAGCGTCCTCGGTCGGGCGGCCGTAGCCGTCGCCCAACTGGGAGGGGTCGAGATGGATCTCGGATTCGTCGACCGCGGCGAGTCCGGCGACCTTGCCGAGGTCGTGGACGAGCGTGACGATCTTCGGAAAGAGCTCCGCGGCCGGGGTGACCGCCACGCCTCGGACGACCGTCGCCGCGCCGCCCGTTCGAAGGCCCACCAAGAGGCCGGCCTGCGTTCCGCCGGTCGCCGACGGCAGGACGACGTCGTCGGGCACGAAGCCGTGCGCGGCGGCGCCCTCGAGCGCCTCGAATGCCGCGAGCACCTGGCCGATGGCTCCGGTCACCCCGGAACCGCCGACCTCGATGACGGCCGGCCGCCGCCCCGCCTCGCGGAGGTCGCCGACGACCCGGTCGAGCAGGGCCTCGCGCTCAGAGCGAGCGTCGGTGGACGCGAGATGGACAGTCGCACCGAGGAGCTCTGCGAGACGGACCCCAGGATTGGGCGGCTGGGTCGGGGGCCCTGACAGCACGAGATGGACCGCAAGGCCGGCCCGAGCACCCGCGGCGGCGGTGAGCCGGGCATGGTTCGACCAGCGCCGGCCCGAGGTCACGAGCGTGTCCGCGCCGTCGGCGATCGCCGCGCCGACGAGGAACTCGAGGTTCCGCAGCTTGTTCCCGCCGAACGCCAGCGGAAGGAGGTCCTCGCGCTTGACCCAGACTTCCACGCCGCCTCCGATGGCCGCCGAGAACCGCGGAAGCCGCTGCAGCGGCGACGGCCCGTCGAGAAGCGGGAATCGCGGCAGCTCGGTGGTCCACGGCGCCATGGCCACGATGGTAGCCGTCGCGAGTCCGGCCCCGGCCTATCATCGCGAAGTGAACCAAGCCGTCCCGTCGCGCACCCTTCTGGGCCTGCCCATCTGCGAATTCGCCTTCCCCGGGCCGTTGCGAGACCGGCTCGTCGCGCTCGTCCTCGCCGGCGAGAAGACGGCGACCGCGGGTCTCGTGGCGGACTTCGTCGTCGACGGCGACCCGATCCCGCGGGCCGGGGACCGTTTCGTCGTCGTCGATTCGGCGGGGCGGCCGGTCGCGATCATCGAGACGACAGAGTGTCGGATCACGACGGTCGCCGCGGTGGACGACGCATTCGCCATCGACGAGGGCGAGGGATTCGCCGACGCCGCCGACTGGAGACGCGCCCACGAGCGCTTCTGGGGCGGCTACCTCGACGACCTGCGCATGCGCCTTGGCGATCCCGGCTTCGACATCGTCGACTCGACGTTCGTCGTCTGCGAGCGGATCCGGCTGGTCGCGCGACTGGACCCCGACACGGGCCAGCCCGTCCCGGCCGGTCTGGCGCAAGCGACCAGCCTGCCCGGCGCGGCCTCGCACGGAGAAGCCTGAGGTGGCCGTGCGCGTCTCGCCGGCCGACCGCCGGACGACGACCGGGCAGCACGCGGGGATGGAGCGGTCCATCGCGATCTCACGCCCGACCGTCGGAGCGGACCGGCTCTATTCGGCCGTGGTCTCGACCGCACCCGGCGACCGGACAAGGATCCACCACCACGGGGAGTGCGAGACCTCGATCTACATCGTGTCGGGCGCGGCGAGCTACACGTTCGGTCCGACCGGCGTCGAGCATGGTTTCGACGCGGCGGCCGGCGACTTCGTGTACATCGCGGCCGGCGAGATCCACGTGGAGGCGAACGCGTCGGCGACCAAGCCGCTGGTCGTGGTCGTGACACGGAACTGCCCCGACTCGCACGTGGTGTATCTCGACGGGGGGCCTGGCGGCGCCGACGACGTCCCGGCTCCGTGCTGAGGCACTGGGACCGGCGGTCGCTGACCGACATCCTCGCCGAGCACGACCTGGCCGGCCTTCCCGAGCAGCCGTTTCCCAACGACGGCTGGTCGGGTTCCGTGCTGACCCGCCTCCAGCGTCCCGACGACGGAGCCGGGTTCATCCTCAAGCGCACCTCGTGGGCGACCGACTGGATCGCCCGCTCGACGCGGGACCACGCCCTCCGCGAGGGGTTCGTGGCGGCGATGCCGCTGCCGCTGCCCGATCCGCTGGTCGCGCCCTACCTCGGGGCGGGTGCCGCGGGGACGACGCTCGGGATCCTCATGCCGGACCTGTCTGCGCGCCTGCTTGCTTGGGATCTCGGGGCCGCGCCACTCGACGAGGCGGTCCTCGAGCGCTGCCTCGATGCGATCGCCCGACTCCATGCCGCGCCGTGGCCGATCGCCGGCCTCGCCGAGACCGATCCGGCCGGCGTGGCGCACACCTGGCCGATGGCGCCCCTGGCCGAGCGGCTGTGCCTCCTGGCGCCGGCCGCGGCGGCACGTCTCACGACCGGCGGGATCGGTGCGGGAGTCGCTGCGGGCAAGCGGTTCCTTGCTGGCTGGGCCGCGTTCGAGCGCCGCGCGCCGGCCCCCGCGCGCGAGCTCGTGGTGGATCTCGAGGCCGACCCGTCCGTCCTGGTCGAGGCGCTCGATCGGCTGCCTCGGACAGGCCTCCACGGCGACCTCAAGCTGAGCAACCTCGCGCTGCTCGGGGACGGCCGGGTCGCCGTCATCGATTGGCAGATGACCATGCTGGCACCCGTCGCGGTCGATCTCGGCTGGCTGCTCGTCGGTAACTCGGGCGTGCTGCCCGACACCCCGGAGGCCACCCTCGAGCGCTACCGGGCCGCGCTCGGCCGCATCGCCGGCCAGCCGGTCAGGGTGGGTCCCCCGTTCGAGCCTCGCCGAGGCTATCCGCCCGAGGCCATCGAGGCCGTCATCGGGGATCCGGCGACGGCCGTGTTCCGACAGCCGGAGCGCGTCCTTGGAGACTGGGACGCCCAGGTCGACCTCGTGGCCATCGTCGGCCTCCTGTTGCGCGGCTGGCGGAAGGGGCTGGATGCCGAGGCGGGGGCGACGCTCGGCTCCGGCGTACCAGCCCGGGACGACCTCGACTGGTGGTGCGACCGGGCCGTCACGGGCGCCTCTCGGCGCCTCTGACTAGCTCGGCGCGGCGAGGTCGCGGCGCGGGAAGACGACGAGGGCCGCCCCGAGCCCCGCGGCCGTGATGATCGCCAGGACCGCGAAGTCGGTGGCGTCAGGGAGCCCGGACAGGATCGCCTTGGGATCCAGGTACGAGAACACCGAATAGGGCTGGAGACCCTTGGCGTCCGGCCAGAGCGAGCCCAGGACGTCGAGGAAGTACGAGGCGAACACGAACGCCAGGGTGACACCCAGCGCCTGTCCGAGCCGGTCGAACGAGGCTGACGCAAGGAGCGAGACCGCGCCGATCGCCACGAACAGCAGGAAGCCATTCAGCCAGAGCAACGGCAGCTGGCTGACGCCGAGATCGTCGATCTGTCCCGTCAGGGTCGTCCCGAACAGCGTCCCGGCGAGGAGGCCGGCCACCGCGATCCCGATGAACAACGCTCCCGCCGCGGCCAGCGTCACGACCAGCCGGCGGCGCGAGATCGGCCGCGACAGGAGGATCTCGAGCGTCCCGCGCTGGCGCTCCCCCGCGAGGGCGATGGACGTGAACCCGACCGCCAGGACGAGGACGAGGCCGACCGCGATCGGATGGATGAATCCGAGCGCCACCGAACCGGACAGGCTGAACAGGTCGCCGCCGCCGAACTCGGCGAACTGCTGGAACTGGGGTGGGACTGCGCCGCTCGCGAAGATGTCCTTGATGACCGAGCCGTAGGCGTTGTAGATGATCGGCAGGAACGTTCCCCACAGCGCGAGGGCGAGCGTCACGACGAGCACTCGTGTCGCGTTGGCGCGCCAGACGTGCGCGAAGACGGCGAGATTCAAGCGGCGGTCCCGTGCCGCGGCTCGGCGCCGGCGCCGTCGCCGGCCGTCAGCGGGACGGTCGGGCCCCCAGGTGCCGGCGGCGCGGCGTCCTCGGCGTAGAACTCGAGGAACGCCTCCTCGAGCCGCGCCGGCTCGATCGTGAGGTCGTGGATGTCGTGCCCGGCGATCGCGGCCAGGAACGGCGCGACGTCCCCTTCGAGCCGGCAGCGCACCATGCCGTCGGTGACCAGGACGTCGGACACGCCGGGCACTCCGGTGAGGTTCGGCGGTACGCCCGACACCCGCATCTCGACGTTGCGCTTCCGGCGCGCGAGCAGGCTGCCGATGTCCTCGAGGGCGACCAGCCGGCCGCGCCGGACGATCGCCACCCGGTCGCACACCCGCTCGACCTCGGACAGGATGTGTGACGAGAAGAAGACCGTCCGTCCGGCCCGCCGGAGGTCGTCGAGGATGGCGTAGAAGGCGTACTGCATGAGCGGGTCGAGGCCCTCGGTCGGCTCGTCGAGGATGGCCAGGTCCGGGTCGTGCTGGAGCGCCTGGATGACCCCGACCTTCTGGCGCATGCCGCGCGAGTAGTCGCGGACCGGCCGGCGCAGGGTCGCGGGCGACAGCTCGAGGCGTTCGAGCAGCTCCGCGCGCCGGACCGGTGGTCGCCCGGACATCGCGGCCAGCTCGTCGAGCAGCCGCTCGCCGGTGAGGCCGTCCCAGAACGCGACGCCGCCCGGGAGGTACCCGACCCGCCGACGGATGTCGACCGATTCGCGGACCGCATCGAGGCCGAGCACGCTCGCTCGGCCGGCCGTCGGATGAAGGAATCCGAGCAGGAGGCGGATGGCCGTGCTCTTGCCGGCCCCGTTGGGACCGAGGAAGCCGAAGATCTCGCCGGTCTCGACCTCGATGGTCAGGTCCACGAGCGCCTCGACGGGCGCAGCCGCAGGCCGGCCGGGCCGGTGGATCGGCACCTGATGGCCGTAGCGCTTGGTCAGCCCCGACGTGACGATGGCAGCCATCGACCGGAAGGCTACCCTAGCCCTCGAACTCGCCGCTGGAGGAATCCCCGATGCCGAAGACCGTCCCGCACGCGCCCGGGCTCGAACCCGGCGATCTCCCGTTCTCGAAGGTCGTGGAAGCGAACGGGCTCGTCTTCCTCGCCGGCCAGGTCGGCGACGTGCCCGGCGGCCACGGGGCGGTCCCCGGCGGCATCGAGCCCCAGACCCGGGCCATGCTCGACAACGTCGGGCGGTTGCTGCGGGCGGTCGGGCTCGATCATTCGGACGTCGTGCGGTGCACGGTCTATCTGCGCGACTTCGCCGATTTCGCGGCGATGAACGCGGTCTACCGCGAGTACTTCCCGTCGGATGCGCCAGCTCGCGCGACCGTCGGGGTCACCGCGCTGGCGGCCGACTACCGGATCGAGATCGAGGTGACGGCCGCCCGCTGACCCCTGGGTGCGGGGACAGCGGGCGACATCAGAGCGATTTCGGCTATTCGGTCACCACGAATTCGTCGACGCCGACCGCCGGGTGGCCTCGTGTCCCGATGACCTCGATCCGGATCGTGTGCTCACCGGGGTTGACCCACGTCCGGTTGAAGACGCCCTTGCGGGCACCGGTCCAGGTGCGGTTGAGGCTGATCCTCTTGACCAGGACGTCGTCGATGAAGACCCTGGCCCAACCGAACTTCGGTCCGACCGGGGCGTTCCAGGTGATCCGCCGGCCGGTGAACGTGAGCGCCGCACTCGCGTTTCGCGACGTCGCCACGCGGATCGCGCCGCCGGCGTTGGCGCGCCCGGACAACGGTCGCCACGTGCCGGCGTAGACGATCGCGGCATTTGACTCCTGGAAGCGGTGCTGGACCACGGAGGCCGCTCCCGCGACGTCCGTCGACGCCGGGACGGCGGTGTCGTGGTCCGGCGGCGTAGTAGGCCATGACCCTGTTGACATAGCTTCTGGCGAAGGACGGCCAGCCCGTCGTCCGATCCGAGCCCGTCAGCCAGGCAGTAGGCGACCCGCGGCCACGACCCGCCGAGCCACCTGTAGAGCGAGCGGAACTTGGCCGCTGCGAGCGTTTCCTGGTTGGCGGGCGTCTTCGGAGCGTTCGCATCACCGAGGTACAGCCGAGCCCACGCCCGCCAGCTCGACGGGATGATCTGGTACTTGCCGTAAGCGCCAGTCCGTCGCGTTCCTCGCCGTGTAGCTCCCGGACTCGACCCGTGCGATGGCGGCCATGAATCGGCCCAGGCCGGGCGGGTCGGCGGCCAGCGTGGTCGCCGGGGCGAGGATGCCTACGAGGATGATCGCCGCGAGGGACGCGACGAGGACCGCCTTGAGACGGCCATGCAGCACACGCAATACAGCTCCTTCCTGCCAGAACGACGCGGTGAGCGCGCCGGACGTACGGCCGGGTCGCGGTCGGAGCGGTGCGTGGTCAGCAGGACGTGAGGTCCCGGAACTCCGGCGGCGACGTAGTGGGCAGCCACGCGACCTGGGGATCGGGCGGCCTTGGGGCAGCGGTCAGGATACGCAGGTTTTGCGCATCCCGGCAACCCCGGTCATCCACATCTGGTCGGATCGCCCAGGATCGGACGTGCGTTTCAGGGCGTCGCGAGCCCCTCCAGGAAGGCGGCGACCCGGTCCAGGACGTCATCGAGAACGGGTTGGAGGGTGTGTCCGAGACGCGGATACGTCACCAGCGTGCCGTCCGGCAGCCGCGGCACCGCGGCGCGCAGGAGGTCGATCCGCGCGAACGGATCGGACTCTCCCGACAGCAGCAGGACCGGGCACCTGATGGCCGGCCAATGGGCGATCCGCGCGTCGGTGCGCTCCGGCGACCCGGGCGGATGGAGCGGGTAGCTGAACAGGACAAGCGCGGCATAGGGTGCGTCGGGCTCGGCTGCGGCGAGGCTCGCGACCCTGCCCCGAACGAATGACCGCCGACGACGACATCGGCCTCCGACGGGACGGCGGCGTGGAACGCCGGGAGTGCGTCCTCGGCCTTCCGCTTCGGAAGGTCGATCGCGACAGCGTCGAGGCCGCGTGCGCGCAGCCCCGAGACGAACGGTGCCATCGAGGCCGCTGAGCCGCTTGCGCCGTGGCCGAGGAAGCACCGGAGTGTCACCTCGACAGGGTAGCCGTGGTGGTCGGTTTGGATAGGAGGCGTATGGTCCCTTCGGGTCATGGCCGGGCGTCGTGCGGAAACGCATCGTTCCAGCGGTCGCAGTCGAGGTCCCAGTCCGTTGCCCATCGCTTCCGGCGCGTCGCGACATCGGACGACCGGGCCCATCGTGCCGGGCGTGCTCGGCTTCGCGCTGTTCGTCGCGCTGGCAGCCTTTGCAGGCGCAGGGGCGCCGGCGGCGCGTGCCGCGGACCCGACGCCGGGCGCGACGCCCGTCGCGACGCCGACGCCGACGCCCACCGCCCACGCCCACACCCACCCCGACGCCCACGCCGACTCCGACGCCGAGCCCGTCGGGTCCGACCGTCCTCGGAGACGCCGTCACGTTCTACGGGCGTGGCTACGGTCACGGGGTCGGCATGTCGCAGTACGGCGCCCGAGGTCGGGCCCTCGCAGGCCAGGGTTCGAGCGAGATCCTCGGCCACTACTACCGTGGCGCGACGCTCGGCTCGATCGACCCGCGGACCCCGATCCGTGTCCTCGTGCTGTCCAGATGGCGCGCGACGTCGTCGGTGCCGCTGGTCGTCTACGGCCGGCTCACCCCGTGGACGATCGACGCGATCGCTGGGACGTTCCCGATGAACGCTCGCATGCGACTCATCCCGACCGCCGCGATCACAGCGTCGGGCCCCCGCGTCACCTGGCGTCTCCGCGTGGAAGGGCCCGACGGCACAGTCCTCTATCGAGGCACGAAGCCCGCCAGCCTCATCGTCCGCGGGATCTCGAACGCCAGCCAGCTCCAGCCCTGGTCGAAGTCGTCCTCGTACGACACATATCGTGGCGCGCTCCGGATCATGACCTCCTCGACCGCGACGACCGTGTCGGTGGTCAACGAGATCGGCATCGACCTCTACCTGCGCGGCGTGGTCCCGGTCGAGATGCCGTCGGCCTGGCCGACCGCGGCCCTGGAGTCGCAGGCGATCGCAAGCCGCTCGTATGCCGCTCGCAGGCTTCGGCCCGGCGTGTCGTCGTACGACGTGACCGACGACACGAGCTCGCAGGTCTACCGGGGAGTCAAGGGCGAACGCTCGTCGACCAACCTCGTGATCCGCTCGACCGCCGGGGTCGTCCTGCGGAGCGGAGGCTCGATCGCCAACGCGCTGTTCCATTCGACCGGCGGTGGCGGGACCGAGAGCAACGAGAACATCTACACGTCCGCGACGGGCGCGAAGGTCTCGAGTGCGGTGAGCTACCTGCGCGGCTCCCTCGACCGGACCGCCGGCGGCGTGCCGTTCGACCTCGGGTCGCCCTACGCGACCTGGTCGACGAGGACATACGGCCGCGCCCAGCTGTCGAGCTGGTTCGCGGGCCGATCCCCGGACGAGCGTGGGGACGCTGCTCGCGCTCGACCTGCGCAACCGCGGCGTCTCCGGGCGGCTGGTGAGCGTGACCCTCATCGGCTCGGGCGGCAGGAAGACGGTGTCCGGCGAGGTCTTCCGGTCCGTGTTCAACGCCCGGCGTCCGTCGTCGGATCCGTCGATGCGTAGCACGCTCGTCGGGACCCAGCCGATCCCCTGACACCTCTGTATCGTGGGGCCCATGCCGACGCCGCGACCGCGCTGCGCCTGGGCCGGCGCCGATGGCCCATCCCCGGACCCTCTGATGGTTGCCTATCACGACGATGAGTGGGGCGCACCGGTCGCGGACGATGCGGACCTGTTCGAGCGGCTGGCCCTGGAGTCGTTCCAGGCGGGCCTTTCGTGGTCGACCATCCTGCGCAAGCGCGAGGCGTTCCGGGCGGCCTTCGCAGGCTTCGACCCGGTCGCCGTCGCCGCCTTCGACGAGCGCGACGTCGAGCGCCTGATGGGCGACGCGGGGATCGTCAGGAACCGTGCCAAGATCCTCGCGACGTTCGGAAACGCCCGGGCGTTCGTGGCCACCGCGGAGGCGTTCGGGACGTTCGCGGCGTATCTCGCGAGCGTCGTGCCGCCACCACCTGCGCGCCTCCCGCCGGACGCGGCGTCCGGGGCCATCCCGGCAACCACGCCTTCCTCCGACCGCCTGTCGGCCGACCTTCGACGACGCGGGTTCCGGTTCGTCGGCTCGACCATCGTCTACGCGTTCATGCAGAGCGTCGGACTCGTCGACGACCATATGCCGGGCTGCTTCCGATACCGGGGCCGCGACGGTGGGCTAGCGGTTCGACCGTTCCGCGGTTGACTGCCGCCCTGCCCGGGGCGGATAGTGACCGCCGACCGACGATGCGCATCGTGGGAGGGGACGAGCGTGCGCGAAACAGCAGCCGAACGGGGTGAGCCGGCTGGCCGTGGCGGGACGGTCGCCCTCGCCGGCCCTGGGCCGGTCCAGGAAGGCCCGAATCCCGCGCCCACCCTCAAGGCCCAGCTGGCCGCCACGATCCTTGAGATCCAGCGCATGGAGACCCGCGTCGCACGGCTTCGCGCCACGGATGAGGCGCTGTACGAGCGGTTCCACCGGGTGATCGAATCGGACCTCGTCGCGCGACGGAACGAGTTGGAGGCGCTTGCCGCGGAGCGTGGAGCCCCGTCGCCCAAGACCTGGGAGACGTACGCCGAGACAAAGGCCCGCTGCGATGAGCTCCTGTCCGAGGCCCACGACTTCATCCAGGGCGCCCTCGTGCGCCAGGCCGTCCTCGACGACGGCCTGTGCACCGTCGCGGATCGAATGCTCGACGGGTTGAGCGAGCGCTGCAAGATCCCCTGGGATCGCCTGTCGGTGCCGGCCGATTCGGAGTTCGTGTCGGACCTCGCCCAGATCGTGCGGATCCGTGCCGGCGACGTCAGCGTCTGGCACCTGCCGGTCGCCGCCCACGAGTTCGGCCACTTCATCGGCCCACGGATCAAGATCGGCGATGCCTACCCGTTCGCCGAGATCCTGGCCGCCCGCCGCGTGGGATCGATGGCCTGGTCGCATGCCCACGAGCTGTTCGCCGACGCCTTCGCGGTCTACGCCATCGGACCGTCCTTCCTGGCCGCGTGTGTGATATCCAGGTTCCATCCAGGGCAGGCGACCGAGGTGAGCGAGACGCATCCGTCGCACGCCCAGCGCGTGGCGCTCATGACCCAGGTCCTCGAAGCGATCAACTTGGCGACTCCGGGTCGTCCGTACACGGCCCTCCTCGCCCACCTGGTCGCGACATGGCGGGCCAACCTCGCGGCCGCGGGCCAGCCGGTGGAGCTGGATCCGCTCGACCGTGACCCGGTCGCCGAAGCGGCTGACACCTACCTCGGGATCCTGCGCGACGGCGTGCCGGACGCCAGGTACGCGGGCATGAACGACGCGCGTCGCGCCGAGAACGTCGTCATGGGACGTCAAGCGACCCTACCTCCAACTGTCTCGATCGCGGACGTGCTCAACGGCGCCTGGCTGTCCCGCATCGACAAGCCGATCGTCGACGTCCAGAGCCTGGCCAAACGAGGTGAGGTCGCGCTCAGATGGGCGAAGGAGGCGGTCCGTGCCTGACGCCGAGCACCTGTTCCTCGCCGCCCGGATCAGGATGCTTCGACGCAGCCTGGAGGCTGTGCGCGATTCGCTCAAGTCGGTCGAGGACGAGCGCAAGGTCATGCGCGACCTGCTGCCGAACATCCTCCAGGACACGTACGAGAAGCTCAGAGCGGTCGATATCGCTGCGGAGAACATCCGCGCCACCGTCGAGTTGAGCCTCGTCGAAGGACCGATCGGCATCCAGCTCGACTCGATCCGTGAGGAGACCAAGCAGATCCGTTCCTATCTCACCGCCGTCCGCAGCGGAACGCGCGCGATCGGGGTCCTCCAGCGCGAGACCGAGACGGCTCTCCAGGACCACCTCATCGCCGCAGTCGAGAACCAGATCGAAGCCGCGACGACGCTGCTGGACGCGGTGACCGACGCCGCGACGCCGGCGCAGATCCAGGCGGCCTGGCAGCAGCAGCGCACGCTCTTTGCCGAGAGCCAGCAGTTCTTCGCCGAGTACGTCGAGCTGCTGACCGGCCTGGCCCTCCGGGACTCCGGATTCGATCGGGGCATCGCCGAGATCTCGGACGCCCTGATCCGCCGCGGGATCGCCGGTTGGTACTCGTTGACGATCCCATCCCACAAGCCGCCCGAGGCGCTGACTCGGTCGGGCTTCATCCATCTCGGCTTCCCCGAATGGTCGCCCTGGGCGCTGCCGCTCGCGGCGTTCGACGTGGGCCGCCTCGAGTCGCGCAAGGGAGACCTTCCGGCGTTCGTGACCGCCAAGGTCGATGCCGGCTTCCGCCGGTTCGACGTGGAGAACGGCCTCGCCGACTCGATCGCAACGTACCTGGTCGGCCCGGCGTACGCATGGGCGACCGTGATCCAGTTCGACCCCGGAGCGGGATTCGTCGACAGGCGCGGGGCCAGCCGCAGGCTGCAGGCGATCCTGGCGACGCTGCGCACCCTCGACGACCCTGCGACGCCCACGGATCAACCGTTCGGGACCATCGCCACGGAACTCCAGGAGGCCTGGCAGGCCGCGCTCGACGAGGCGGGGGACGCCAAGCCGTCCGACGCCGAGGTGACGGAGGCCGGACGCGAGGTCGACGAGGCGGAGACCGCGAGCTGGGTGGCAGAGCTGAAGGCAAGCTACCGCCCGCGAGCCATGCGCAGCGACGACTGGCAGGCCGTCACCGACCTGGCCGACGCGCTCCGAGCCGAGGAGGAGACCCAGCCGCCCGATGACCTGCGAGCCATCCTCAACGCCGGGTGGAAGGTGCGAATGGAGGACAAGCTCGATCGGTCCGGCGACGACGCCCCGCTCCAGGCGCTCGGTGAACGCGTGGGCATGCTCCTGAGAACGGCTGCGGCCACGTCGGTCCAGGGTGTCGGCGCCGGGCGACTCAAGTCCCCGGTCGCGGCAGTCCGGCAATGACGTCCAAGATCGATCCCAAGGGCGAGCCCGTGCTCGAGGCCCCGGGCCGTATCGTCGAGGTCTCATCCGAACCGAGATCCGGGCAGCTGAGCCAGGGCCGGCCGGCCCCGACGATCGACCTCGACGGAGAGGTGGCAACGGCCCGCGACGATCTCCGGGCCGGCCGTCTCGCTGAGGTGATCTCGAGGCTTCACCCACTGGTGAGCAGTGAGGGACGTGGCGTCCCGACCGCCGGGCCGGGCTCGCTGGGCAGCGCCCTGTCGGTGCTGGCGCGGGCCGATGCCCTGTCGGGGGATGCGGAAGCCGCGTCGGCCGCCTCCGACCGGGCGCTCGCGCTCCTCGAGGCCGGGCGAAGCAGCCTGACGCCCCAACAGGAGGCCGACCTCGGGGTCCTCCTCCTCGACCGGCACCGAGCGGAGGAGGCGGTCGCCCTCCTCGAGTCGGCGACGGCACGTCAGCCCGACCTCGGCGCGGAGGCGCTCGGCTACCTCGGGATGGCCCGACGCGAGGCCGGTCGGACCGCGGATGCCGAGCAGTCCTTCCGCGCAGCCGTCGAGGCGGCGCCGAGCGACGGACATCTTCGCCTCGAGCTCGCCCGCACCGCCGCCGAGCTCGGCAGGGACGACGCAGCCGACCAGTACGACGAGGCCGTCGGGCTCCTGTTCGGCGGGGACGACCTCGATGCGCTGGCGGCCGCGGTCGACGGCCTCCTGCGCTTCCGACCCGACGAACCAGTCGCGATGGCCGCAAAGGGCGAGCTGCTGCGGCGCCTGGATCGGGCGCCCGAGGCGATCGACTGGCTCAAGCGATCGGTGGCAGCTTCGCCCGACTACGCTTTCGCGCGGGCCAGTCTCGGTGCCATCCTCACCGCGAGCGGAGACTATGCCGAGGGACTGGACCACCTCGACCGCGCGATCGCGGTCACGCCCGACTATCCGTTCGCCCAGTACTGGCGGCTCGTGGCGCTTCGCGGGCTGGCCCGTCCGGAGGAGGCGATCGAGGGTGCGGACCGGCTGATCGCGGTCGCCGGCGAGCTCCCCGACGTGCTGACCGTCAAGGCCCTGGCCCTGCGCGATACCGGCCGCATGGACATGGCCGTCGAGACACTCCGGCGCCTCGCGACGCTCAGCCCGGAGGACGGAGCAGTCCGCACGCTTCTCGCGGAGACCCTTCTGGGCGCCGGGCAGTCGGACGAGGCGCTCCAGGAGAGCGACGTGGCGTTGGGCCTGGTGCCGGATGACCCGATCGCGCTCGGGATCAAGGGCGGTGCCCTGGTCGCCCTGGAACGGCCGGCCGACGCGGTCGACCTCCTGTCGCAGTCGGTCGAGGCGGCGCCCACCGACTGGACGGTCTCCAACCTCGCCAGGGCGCTCGCCCAGCTCGGCCGTGGTGACGATGCGCTCGGCGTCCTCGAGCGGTACCTGGCGGGTCATCCCGGCGATGCCTCCCTGCTCGCGCTCAAGGGCCGCGTCCTGGTCGGACTCGGGCGCCACGACGAGGCGATCGCCGCGCTCACCTCCGCCGCCGCCGCCGAGCCGCTCAGCTCGTCGTACGTCGCCCTGTCCGACGCGCTGCGCGGTGCCGGTCGCGGCGCGGAGGCGCTTGAGGCCGCCGAGAAGGCGGTCGATCTCGCTCCGGACGACGTCATGGCGGTCGGCACGCGCGGCCAGGCCCTGCGCGCGTCCGGCAGGCTCGATGAGGCGCTGGCGGAGCTCGCTCGCGCTCGAACCATCCGCGATGACCTGTGGATCCAGATCGAACAGGCGGGCCTGCTCGAATCGACCGAGCGGTACGACGAAGCGATCGAGATCTACCGGGTCGGCCTCGCCGCCAACCCGACGAACACGACCCTGATGCTCGCGATCGGGATCGACCTGCGGCTGGCCGGAAAGTTCGACGAGGCCGAGGCGATGGATCGCCAGGCCCTGGACGCCGGCGCGAACGAGATCGACGCACGGAACGAGCTGGCCGAGCTGTTCGTTGCTGCGAGCCGCTATCCCGACGCCCTCGAGCAGGTCGACGCGATCCTGGCAACGGAGCCGGCCCACCTCTCCGCCCTCCGGCTCAAGACCCAGGCACTCACCGGACTCGAGCGCTACGAGGAGCTGCTTCCGGTCCTCGACGCCATCCTCAAGCAGCAGCCCGACGACGGGCGGGGCCTGTACATGAAGGCGTTGGTGCTCGAGACCCTGGATCGTCACGAGGAGGCGCTCGGGGTGGCGGAGGCCGCCGTCCGCGTCCTGCCCGACGTCCCCGACGTGCAGACCACGTTGGCCACGATCCGCAAGAGCCTCGTCACGTCGCTCGTGAGCGGCGGCCACGCCGATACGGCACTCGAACGGGTCGAAGGATTCCTGGCCGACGAGCCGGGCGATGCCTCGCTCCTAGCGCTGAAGGGCACCGTCCTCAAGGAGCTCGATCGCCACGACGAGGCGATCGAGGCCCTGACCGCGTCCGCGTCAGCGGAACCGCTCGTGTCGACCTACGTCGCCTTGTCCGACGAGCTGCGTGGCGCCGGACGCAACGACGAGGCCCTTGATGCGGCCCAGAAGGCCGTCGATCTGGACCCTGCCGACGCGATGGCGATCGGGACGCACGGCCAGGCGCTGCGCGCGCTCGGCAAGCTCGACGACGCGCTGGGGGAGCTCGATCGCGCCCGTGGCATCGACGACCAGTCCTGGATCCAGGCCGAACGCGCCGGCGTGCTGTTCAGCCTCGGCCGGCACGACCGAATCGCTCGCGGCCTACAGGGACGTGTTCGATGCCAATCCGACGAGCACGGCGCTGATGCTCGCGGTGGGGGTGGACCTCCGAAATGCCGGGATGTTCGACGAGGCCGAGGAGTTCGACCGTCGTGCGCTGAGCGCCGGCCACGACGAGATCGCCGTGCGAAACGAGCTGGCCGAGCTCTACGTCGCCGCGAATCGCTACCCCGAGGCCCTCGAGGAGGTCGACGCGATCCTGGCGAAAGACGCGGGCCACCTCGGAGCGCAGCAGCTGAAAGCGCAGACCCTCCTCGGGCTCGGGCGGTACGAGGAGGCGCTGCCCGTCCTTGACGCCGTGCTGGACCAGTCGGGGCCGGCGAATGGCTGGAACCTCTACCTGAAGGCCGTCGCGCTTCAGGCGATCGATCGGCTCAGCGAGGCGCTCGCGGCGGCCGAGGGAGCCATCGAGCGACTGCCGGATGAACCCATCGTGCAGACGGAGCTGGCGTCGATCCTCACGTCCTGCGGCGAGTGGGCCCGCGCAGTCGAGGCGGCCGAGGCGATCGGCGCTCCGACCCCGGAGACGTGGGATGCCGCCACGATCGGCTGGGCGAGCACGGTTCGCGGGGTGGCGTACTGGTTCGTCGGCCGGGGAGACGATGCCGAACGTGCATTCCGCGAGGCGGCATCGGCCGAACCGCAGAACTCCAACACCAAGGTCTGGCTCGCCAATGCCGTCCGATCGGCGGGGCGCCGCGACGAGGGCGACGCCTTGCTGAGACAGGTCATCGCCGATTTGCCCGAGCCACGGACGCTCGATCCGAGCGATGTCGCCAATCTCGGCTGGGCTCATTTCATGCTTGGGGAGTTCGAGGCGGCCGCGGACCTCCTCGCCCGCGCCCTCTCGAAATCGCCGACGCTGGCGTGGGCCCAGTTCGACTTCGCGCTCACGCTCCTCGCCAGCGGCGAGGGCAGCTCGGCCATTCGCGAGTACGAGCGGGCCATGGACCAGCTCCGCAGCCAGCCCGACCCGCGACGGCGCTACGGGCTGGTCGCCGTCGCGCTCGAGGACCTCGAGCACGCCTACCCTTCCGGCCGCGACTCATCTGCGCCGTCGGTGCCGCCGGCCCGAAGTCCCGACCTCGACCGAGCGCGATCGATGCTCCAGGAGCAGCTCGAGGCGATCGCGCGCGAGCGCGACCAGGCGCCCGGGGCGCGGGCAACGCGAGGGCTCGCGGGCACCCGGTGACCGGCCGGCCCTTCGACCCGGGTCACTTTTCCGCCACCGAGTCGCGGTGATGGCGGCTGAGGTCGATTTCACGCAGATCCGTGCGAGGGTCGGCGCCAAGGTCGTCAAGGTTCGAGGCAAGCGGTTCTATGTGGCCGAGGGCGACCTGCTTCTCGATGATCAGGGGCTCACCGAATACGCCCATCGCCAGGCCGTCGCCGCCCGCCAGCCGGATGCTCCGCCACCGGACCATTCCTTCGTCGAACGCCGCCGGCGCCTGCTGGCGATCACCCGCGCGGGCAAGGTGGTCCGCTGGCGAGACGGCCTGGCGCTGACCTACGCCGTCGACAGGTCATCCTTCGCCCGCGATCGCGACTGCGACCTGGTGAGCGCGAACATGGGCGACGCCACCCGAGCCTGGCAGGACGTGTGTGGCATCAGGTTCGAGCACGACGAGACGCTCGACGGGCTCCCGGCAGCCGATCAGGCGGCCCGTTCGGTGTTCGTCGTCGTCGCGGGCGAGGATACCGGCGGGGAGTTCATCGCGGTGTCCTTCTTTCCCGACGATCCACCCGATCGCCGGATGGTCGTGATCGATCCGTCCTACTTCGCGGCATCGCTCGAGTTCGACCCGGTCGGGGTGCTCCGCCACGAGCTGGGGCACGTCCTGGGCTTCCGCCACGAGCACATCAGACGGGCGGGCTGGATGGGATGCCAGCCCGAGGACCTCGACGAGACCAAGGCGCTCACGGAGTACGACTCGAAGTCGGTGATGCACTACCTGTGCGACGGGATCGGATCGCCGGCGCTGGAGCTGACCGAGGTCGATCGCGAGGGCGCGCAAAGCGTCTACGGCCCTCCGCTGGGTTCGTTCGAACTGGTGTCCTGAGGTTCGCGGGCCGGATCGCCGGCCTCAGGAAGCGTGTGACATCAAAGCTGTCACGGGAGGGCGCGAAGGTTCGCGCATGAAGACCCGCCTGAGCAGCCAGGAGTCGATCGCGATGGCCCAGACCGAATGCCCGTGGTGCGCGGGCCCAGCCGCGCTCGTCGCCGAGGGGCTGAGAGACGTCCCTAACGCCCTCGACTGCGCCGAGTGCGGCGTGCGCGTCGAGCTTGCCCCGGACCCAGTCGAGGCCCGGCTCGCCCGCGCTGCCTGACGACGCGGGCCGAAGCTCGCTGCGGGAAGCTCAGCCGACGGCCAGCGTCGCCCGGCGGAGCGATGTCACCGGAAGGAAGGCCAGGCTGAGGCCTGCCACCAGGACGCCCATCAGCGCGATCGTCACGGACGCGCTGGTCGCGTCGACCAGCGCCCCACCCACGAGCAGGCCGATCGGCTGGAGGCCAAGGGAGATCGTCCGTGCCGTGCTGCCGATCCGCCCGAGCAGGGCGTCGGGCGAAAGCGCGGTCCGGAGGGTCAGGTACGTCACGAGCACGAGCGATTGCGATATGCCCGCCACGACGGCTCCGGCGACCAGGGCCGGCAGCTCGTCAGCCACGGTGACCCAACCGAGCGCCGCGCCCATCACGAGATTGCCGCCGAGCATCAGCTGCGCGGGCCGGGTGCGTCCGATCAGGCGCGCACTCACCGCGGCGCCCGCCACGGTTCCAACGCCGTACGCCGTCAGGATCAGTCCGAGGACGGAGGGTGGGTATGCCAGCTCCCGCGTGACGTAGACCGTGACGGCCGTCACCAGGGGCGCCATGACGATGGATGTCGCGCCCCAGTACAGGACCGCGTTCCTGAGCGGGGGATGGGCGGCGATGTAGTCGATCCCCTCGCGGATCTCGGCGATCAGGGGCCCGACCGGACGATCGACCGGCGCACGAAGGTCGCGCCGCACGAAGGCCAGGCAGAGGGCCGAGATGCCGAACGAGAGCGCGTCGATCGCGAGGGTCGGGCCTGGACCGATCGTCGCAGCCAGGACGCCGGCGATCGATGGGCCGACGATGTAGCCAAGGGAGTAGACCGTCTCGAACACGGAGTTCGCGCGCCCGACCTGGCTCCGTCCGACGAGCGCCGGCAGTGACGAGGAGTAGCCTGCCAGGAAGAAGGACCGAAGGATGGCGAGTGGCGCAGCGACGAGCAGGATCACCGCCAGCGTCGGCCCGCCCAGCGCGACCGACAGCGGGATCAGCGCCGTCATGACGGCTCGGCCGAGGTCCGCCAGGAACATCATCCGCTTGCGATCGCTGCGGTCCGCGATGGCCCCGGCAAGCATCCCGAAGACCAGGTCGGGAAGGGTCTGGAGCGCACCGACGACCCCCATGGCGAACCCGGACCCCGTGAGCGCGAGGACCAGCAACGGCATCGCCGTGAACGTGACGGCGTCGCCGACGGCGGTGATGCCCTGGCTCGTCAGGAGGATCTTGAAGTCCCGGTTCCGCGCGAGCGGGACCGGGATCGGCTCGTGGGGCACGCCTCCGATGGTAGGGAAGCCCGGACCCGGCCGCGCGACCGGCGAGGCCCTAGCATGAGCGTCGTGGACGCTCTCTCCGCCGCGACCGACGCGATCATCCGGGCCGGCCGGCGGCTTGGCGCTCGCGGACTCATCTCGGCCGGCGAGGGCAACCTGTCGGTTCGCCTTGACGCGGACCGCCTCCTCGTGACGCCCAGCGGACGGCGCAAGGACGAGCTGGGAGCGGACGACCTCGTCGTGGTCTGGCTCGGCCACGTGGAGCGCGATGCCGTGTCACGGAGCGGCCTCGCCCCGAGCTCCGACCTGGCCATCCACCTGGCCGTGCACGCCGCGCGCCCCGACATCGCTGCCGTGGCGCACGCGCACCTGCCCGCGTCCATGGCGCTGACGCTCGCCGGCGAGATCCCGGATCCCGACGCGTTGCCGGAGACTGCGCTGCTCCTGCCCCGGCTCCCATTCCTCTCGCTCGGCGTGCCGGGCAGCGCCGAGCTCGCCGGAGGCGTCGCGATGGCGCTCTCGGAGCCGCCCGAGCCGTTTGCCACGGCGGTCCTCCTCGAGCGTCACGGGGCGGTCGCGGTCGGGCATGACGCGGCGCAGGCGGTCGATCGGCTCGAGCTCGTCGAGGTGCTGTGCCGAACATGGCGCGATGCGCTGCTGATCCGCGCCGCTCGCGCCGCCGATCAGCGATGAGCGGCCCGGTACGCCGTTTCACGCGCTCCGGGCGATCGGAGCGCCGGCGGGCGCCCGCCGGCCGGTCAGAGACCCTCGTTGCTGAACCGGCGAGCGTTGCCCATCTGGCCCCAGACGCGGTCCTGGGTGACCGCCAGCATCTGGCGGACATGGTTGCGGTCGTGGTGGACCCACTCGCCCAGAAGCTCGTCGACCCGGAGCGGGCCGACCTCCGGGTGCATCCCGGAGCGGGCCAGGTCGTCGGGCCCGAGGCCGAGCACGAGGGCCACGCTCTCGGCCCGAGCAGCGGCGAACTCCGCGGCGAGGTCCGCGCCGGCGCGGAGGTGGTCGCGCCGGGCCTCAGCGACGGCCGACTCATCCCATGCCACCAGGCGAGCGGGCACGTCGGGCAAGTCGGCTGACAGGATCTGGCGGATCCGACCCGCGAAGCCGCGGTGCTCGGCCTCGATGAGATGGCCGACGCACTCGTTGGCACTCCACTCCCCGGGTGCAGGACGCCAGCTGCCGTTCTCGCCGAGCGCATCCATCTCGGCGCTGATCGTCGTCGGCGTCGCCGCCAACAGGCCGGCGATGAGGACCGGGTTGAGCGGTTCGAGACCTGGTTCGCTCATGACGGGCTCCTGCTCACTTGCAGAGGGGGGCATCGGGGGACCGCGCCAAGGCCCCACCACCCGGCGATGATGGTAGCGGCTGCGTGTGTCGGGGAAACCTGCCTCGGACTGCGCAATGCTGTGTGCTAACCTCTGCGCATGAATGTGCGCACGAATCTGCTGCTGCCGGCGGACCTGGTCGCGGCGGTCGACGCGGTCGCAGGACCAAGGGGTCGGAGTCGCTATGTCGCCGAGGTGCTCGCCCGTCAGATCCAACGAGACCGCTGGTATGCAGGGTTGAGAGCCGCAGCAGGCGCCTGGCAGGATCATCCGCTATTCACGAACGACGAATCCGTCGCTGAGTGGGTCAGTGCCGGTCGCAGGGAGATGTACGACCCGTGGTCCGATCCCTCCGACTGATGAGGTACCTCCTTGATACCACGTTCCTTGTCGATGTCCTTCGCCGTCTACCAGCAGCCTTGGATCGGCTCGACCGTCTCCATGACGATGGCGACGAGCCGTTCGTCAGCTCGGTGACAACCACGGAACTCTGGTCGGGTCGACGGCCTGGGACCGAGATGGCGATCGAAGGCGCCCTTCGCTACCTCGAGTTCGTGCACGCCGGCCCGCTGACCGCCCGGAGGGCCGGTGAGTGGCGCGCTGCAGCTCGCGACTCCGGGCGCACGCTGACGACGACCGACGCATTGATCGCGGCTACAGCGTTCGATGTGGGAGCCGCCGTCCTCACGCGGAACGTCCGCGACTTCGCATCGACCCCGGTGCGGATCGAGACCTACTGACCGCCCGGCGCGCTCATCCGGCGCAGGAGCGCCAGCCGTTCGACGGCGATCACGGTCATGGCGTCGGTGATGCGGCCGTCAAGGGTCATCGCGAGAACCTCGTCGAACGGCAGCCAGCGGATCGCGAGATCCTCGGTGGCGTCCGGCGTTGCGACGCCGTGGGTCAGGCCTGTGGCGAGGAACAGCACCGCGAGCTCGTCGGAGACCGAGTTCGAGAGATGCACACGGCCGATCTCGCGCCACTCGGCCGCTTCGACCCCGGTCTCCTCGCGCAGCTCCCGGCGGGCGCCCGTCGACGCCGGTCTCACCGGCCGGCACGCCGCCCTCCGGGATCTCCCACGAGTACTCGTCCAGCGGGTAGCGATGCTGGCCCACCAGCAGGACCTGGTCGCGGTCGTCGATCACCAGGACCCCGGCAGCCAGGTTCGCGAAATGGACGACCCCGTAGACGCCCGGGCGAACCATCGGGTCTGATCACCTCATCGTGCCAGATCGTCACCCAGGCGTTCTCGTACGCGACTCGGCGCGACCGACGCGTCCATGGCCCGTTCGTGGCGTGTCCACTGTCGTCCATCGCCGCATCCTCGCACGCCGCCGAGGCACTCGTCGTGCGCGCCCGACCACGAGCGGCGCCGCGCGTCAGCCCCGAGCGACCCTCCCCACGAGGTCGGCGATGATTCGCAGCCCATCCGCCGCCTCGAAGCCCAGGAACGGGTCGGGCGCCAGGGCGTGCTCGCCGACCCGGCCCCCGACGCGCGGAGTACAGGACCGGGTAGATCGCTCCCGAGCCATCGGCCTCGAGGGTCGCGGCCAGGGCAGCCGGCCCGCCCTCGTCGAGGAACGCCGTCAGCGGCTTGACCCCTTCGTCGCGGAACCCGCCGTCGGGGTCGACCGTGAGGACACGGGCCAGGTAGCCGCGCTGGTGGAAGAGATCGGGCGCCTCGGCCAGCTCGGTCGCGACGAACGCGGTGACGGCATCCTGGCGCGAGATGCGGACGCTCGGGCTCGATGCCGAACGCGCGTGCGGGCGATCCGGCCCGCGAGGACCCGGGCGTTGTAGCGCGCGCCGTGGACGGCTCCGGAGTTGGCCGGTATGCCGTGCTTCTGGAGGCCCTTGGCACCCTGCCCGATCGTTCCCGCGAAGAAGACGCCCGGGCAGGCTCGAGCTCTCCCACCAGGGCGTCTGGGCCGGCAGCCGGCTCGCCCCGAACGTCGTGACCCCGAGCGCGGGCAGGTCGAGCAGCGGGCAGATGAACCCGGTCGCGGAGATCACCTCGTCGGCCTCGATCGCGAGGTCGGCGCCGCCGTCGGTCCGGCGGAGGCGGATGCCGAACGCGCCACCGGGCAGCCGCTCGATCCGGTCGAGCGCCGCATCGAGGACGCTCACGCCGCCGCCCAGGACGTGGTCCTCGAACGGCTGGACATAGCGGGCGCGGACCCCGACGAGCGACTTGGTGTCGACCGACAGGCGGGCCGTCGATGGCGAGGCGAGGATGAGCTGGCGCGCCCAGGGCAGGAGGCCGTTGGCGAGCTCGAAGCCCGAGTTCTGCTTGCCGATGATGAAGACCCGCTTGTCCGCGTACTCGGCGGCGGGCTTGACGTCGGCGTAGTGGTAGGCGTGCTCGAGGCCCTCGCCCGGTGGGATGAACGGCTCGGCCACGCCCACCGCGATGACCAGGATCCGGCAGGTGTACGCGCCGTCCGTCGTCTCGACGCGTGAACCTCCGCCCTTCCGGCGTCGTCATCGACGCCGCGTCGCCGTCCATCGGCAGTCGTAGCGGACCTGGAGGGCGGCCTTCTCGGCGAAGGCGACCAGGTTGGCCTCCATCTCCGGGCGCGACGGGAAATACGACGTCCCGTCCATCAGACCCGGCTGGATCGCCCGCGTCTCGGGCTCCTCGCCGAGCAGGCTGTTCCAGTCGTAGCGCTGGTAGGCCCGGTGCCGCGGGCGGCCGGCGCGTGCGGCTTGGTCCACGACAGCAGTCGCTGGAAGAATGGCCAGCGGCGGAACATCCCACCCGGCGACGGGTCCGCCGAGATGACCGCGTGGTCGACCCGTGCCGGCGCAGCGAGTACGAGAACTGGAGTGCGCCCGGGCCGCTGCCGACCACGACGACCGGGTACTCGCCGGGCGGGAACGGCCGGTTCAGCTCCGCCATCGGTTCGCGGCCCGCAGCCGGCGCGCCTGGGCCTGCAGCATCCGGTACATGACCCGCGGGTGGTCGATGAGGAACGACTCGACCTGCGGACCCGACAGGACGAGGCAGCGCAGCGGCCGGATGGCGACCACGTCGGCGATCGGCGATTCGCCGAGGATGATCGAGACCTCGCCGAAGAATTCGCCGCGCGCCAGCCGTGCCCGCTCCGTCCCGTCGACGACGATGGCCGCCTCACCGTCGAGGATGACGTGGAAGCCCGAACCGGTCAGACCCTGTCGGAGGACGCGCTCGCCTTCCGCGAACATGGCCTCATCGAAAAGGTGGGCGATGCCCTCGAGCTGGGCCTGGTTGAGGTCGGCGAACAGCGCGAAGGAGGCGATCGCATCCACCAGCTCGTCGCGTCCTGCCATCGTCGGCATGGTGACAGAATCGCGCGTCATCGCGGGAGGCGGCGCTTCGGTTGACGGCCCGGCGCCGTGCGGCGCAGCATGGCCGCCTGAGAGCACGCCGGAGGGACGCATGACGCTGACCCACGAGGAGACCGCACGACGCCTCGGGGAGACACCGCTGTTCGCCGGTGTCGATGCCGCCGGGCTCGACATGATCGCCGGCCGGGTCAGCGAGCTCGACGTCCCGGCAGACCGGCCGATCGTCCGGCAGGGAGAGATCGGCACCGGCTTCTACATCGTCGTCAGCGGCGCGGTCGAGGTCGTCCGTGACGGGGTGGCGCTCGCCCGCCTCGGGCCCGGGCGAGTTCTTCGGCGAGCTGTCGATCCTCGATGGCCGTCCGCGGACCGCCCAGGTGGTGAGCCTCGAACCGACGATCTGCCTCGCTCTCGCCGTCGTGGGAGTTCGAGGCCATCGTCGCGGAGCAACCGAGCGTCGCGCTCGCCATCCTGCGTGAGCTCGCCGGGCGGCTGCGCGACCTGACCGAGATGCCCAACCATTGACGCGCACGACGACCGGATGACCGGATGACCCCAGCGGCCCGCATTCCGACAGGCACCGTCACCTTCCTGTTCACCGACATCGAGGGCTCGACCCGTCTCGGGCAGCGAGGTCGGAGCCTCGCGCTTCGGGCAGCTGCAGGAGCGGCATCGAGCGATCCTGCGCGAGGTGTGGATGGCCCACGACGGCGAGGAGGAGAGCACCGAGGGCGACTCGTTCTTCGTCTGGTTCGAGAGCGCACGGTCGGCGGTGGCCGCGGCGGTCGCCGGACAACGGGCGCTCGCCGCCGAGCCCTGGCCGGACGGACAGGCGATCAGCGTCCGGATGGGACTCCACACCGGCGAGGCCGAACGGGTGGGCGGGACCCTCACCAGCCTCGACATCAACCGGGCCGCCCGGATATCGGCGGTCGCCCACGGCGGCCAGATCCTCGCCTCGGAGTCGACCCGGGTCCTGGTCCGCGATCTGCCACCCGACGTCCGGCTGCGCGACCTCGGGCCACTCCGGCTCAAGGACCTTCTGACCGCCGAGCACGTGTACGCGGTCCTCGGCGACGGCCTGCGCGCGGACTTCCCGCCACCGCGCACCCCCGACGCGCACCCCAACAACCTGCCGACCCAGGTCACCACCTTCGTCGGGCGCGACACCGAGCTCGCCGAGGCCGCAGGGCTCCTGGCGTCGACGCGCCTCCTCACCCTGACCGGACCCGGCGGCACCGGCAAGACCCGTCTGTCCATCCAGCTCGCGGCGAGCGTCTCCGACGACTTCCCCGACGGCCTTTTCTTCGTCCCGCTCGAGCCGATCCGCGACCCGCAGCTCGTCGCCGCGCGGATCGCCTCGACGGTGGGCGTCGCCGAAGGAGGGGCGCGTCCCATCGCGGACTCGCTCGCGGACTGGCTGGGCGATCGGCAGACCCTCCTCGTGCTCGACAACTTCGAGCAGGTCGTCGCCGCGGCGCCGCTCGTCGCCGACATCCTGCACGCCGCACCGAAGGTCAAGGTCGATCGCGACGAGTCGCGCGGCGCTCCGGATCTACGGCGAGCAGGAGTATCCCGTCCCCGGGCTCCCGACGCCGCCCGATCCGAGCCGGCTTTCCGGATTGGACCGGCTCAACGTCCCCGGCACGGAGCGCGCGTTCGACGCGGAGTCGCTGGGCCAGTATGCGGCGGTGCGCCTCTTCATCGACCGGGCCATGGCGGTCCGACCGGGGTTCGCGGTCACGAACGAGAACGCTCCAGCCGTCGCGGCCATCAGCGCACGGCTGCATGGGATGCCGCTGGCGATCGAGCTTGCCGCGGCCCGGGTCAAGCTGCTCGGTCCTGACGCGATCCTGGCGCGACTCGAACACCAGCTCGACGCGCTCGCGGCGGGCGCGCGCGACCTGCCCGAACGACAGCAGACCCTTCGTGGCGCGATCGCCTGGAGCTACGAGCTGCTCGACGACAGCGGGCGCCGCCTGCTCGACAGGCTGTCCGTGTTCGTCGGCGGCTTCGACCTCGACGCGGCCGAGGCCATCGCCGGGCCAGCCGAGCGACATCGGCGGCGATGTCCTCGACGGACTCACCAGCCTCGTCGATCAGAGCCTGGTCAAGGTCGACACGATGCCCGACGGCGAGCCGCGGTTCCGGCTCCTCGAATCCGATCCGCGACTTCGCCGGGGAGCGCCTGGTGTCCCGAGGCGAGATCGACCTCGTGCAGGCTCGCCACAGGGACTGGTTCACGGCCCTCGCGGCCCGGGCGGCGGCGGAGCTGTCCGGCGACGCCCAGCGAACGTGGCTCGACCGCCTCGACCGCGACCACGACGACATCCGGGCCGTGCTCGACCGGGCGGTGGCAGCGCCGGACCCGCCGGTGGCCATCGGGCTCGCCTTCTCGATGTGGCGCTTCTGGCAGAAGCGAGGACACCTCGCCGAGGCGCGCCGGCGGCTCGAGGCGATGGCAGCGGAGCCCTGGTCGCATGACGACCCACGCCTTCGGGCGAAACTGATGGAGGCGCTCGGCGGGACATGCTGGTGGCAGGGCGAGATCGAGCGGATGGGCGCCTGCTACGAGGAGGCCCTCGCATCGTGGCTGGCGATCGGTGACGAGGCCGAGATCGCCAACGCCTATTACAACGCGTCGTTCCAGTACGCAGTCCCGGGCGACGGCGAGGCAGCCGATGGTCGCTTCGACATGGAGACGACCGGCATGACCTACATCGAGCGCGCGCGCGACCTGTTCCACAAGGTCGGCGATCGGCGCGGGGAAGCCAATGCCTTGTGGGCGCTCGGCAACTATCGATACTTCCGGCGGCAACCGGGCTTCGGCGTGGACGAGTCACGCGCAGCGCTCGAGATCTTCCGCGAGGTCGGCGACGTCACGATGGAGGCGTGGTCGAACCATATGCTGGGCACCGGCCTCCTTCGAAGCGGTGACGTCGCCGGCGCGCGCGCTCCGATCATCGAGGCGATCCGGCATTTCAAGGCGGCCGGTGACGCTGCAGGGGTCACGCTCTCGCTCGACGACCTGTCGGCGGTCTCGGTGGCCGAAGGCAACCTCCCGAGGGCGGCCCGTTTGCGTGGGGCGGCGCGCAACCTGACGGTCGAGACCGGGGCGGGGCTGGCGGGATACGTCGAGGACACCTTCGAGACCGGCGTCCGGCCGGGAGTCCGCTCGGTGATGTCCGAGGAGGACATCGCTCGCTATGGCGCGGAAGGGGCGGCGATGACGCTCGACGAGGCGATCGCGTACGCGCTCGGTGGTGACGATGCTGTCGCGGTCCCATCCGTGGGCGCGGCGGCTGCGGACGCGGGCGCGATCCGCCGGTCGCTGGCGCGGACGCGGGCGGGCCGGTCGCAGGCCGGCCCGGACGCGGCGCGGGCGCGGCCGCTGGCGCGGACGCGGGCGGGCCGGACGCGGCGCGGGCGACGCTGCCCACTCGGCGGACGAAGGCGCGGCGGACGCACGTCCCGTAGACGCAGGCGCGGCGGCCCGACCGCGCGCGAGCGAGGGGTAGCATGGACGGCGTGACCACCGAGACGCTGCCGCCGATCGTCCTCGAGATCGAGACGTCGGCCCCGCCGCGGGAGGTGTGGCGTGCGCTGACCGAGCCCGCCCGCGTCGCGGAGTGGTTCACCGATGCGAGCCCCGTGCGCAAGCCCGGCAGCCCGTACCGCCTCGACTTTGGCGAGGGGAGCGTCGTCGAGGGCGTCATCATGGAGGTCGAGGCCGGGCGGCGCTTGAGCTACACGTGGGCCTGGGCGGACCTCGAGCCGCGGCTGGAGACGCTGGTCACCTGGAAGATCGAGCCCCTCGAACCCCTGGGTGCGCGGGTCGTCCTCGTGCACGAAGGCTGGAGCGAGGCTGGGGCCGACGAGGCTCTTCGCGACGACCACGAGGGCTACTGGAGCGGCTATCTCGACGATCTCGCGGCGATCCTCGCCGAGGGCTGACGCCCGATCGGCCCGCCGGTCCGGTATGGGCGACTCCGCTAGACTTTGCCCTCGATGACCACCCAGTCCGTCCCGACCCAGCCCGTCCGCGAGCCATCGGGCATCCCGAAGAACCCGGGGCGGCGCGACCTCGGCATGCGGGCAACGCTGATCTTCCCCGACCGCGAGATCGTCGACCGGTTCTACGTGCCGATCATCTACACGGCGTGCCGGACCTGCTACTCCGAACAGGATCCCCAGGAGATCTTCCGGCGGGCTGTGGCCGGCGACTTCGATCCACTCAAGATGCAGAAGCTGATCGGGTCCGTGATCGAGTCCGGTCACGGCTCCACGATCGAGCACGTCGTGTTCACTTTCGCGATCAGCGGGGTCTCGCGAACGCTGTCGCACCAGCTCGTCAGGCACCGGGCGGGAGTCGCCTTCGATCAGCAGAGCCAGCGCTACGTCAAGTTCAAGGGCGCCGCCACCATGCTCCCCCACTCCATCGCCGAGGGCGATCCGGAGCTGCGCGAGCGATACGAGGCCCAGGTCGACGGGGCACTGGATCTGTACGGCGAGATGCTCGGGGCCGGCGTGCCCGGCGAGGACGCTCGTTTCGTCTTCCCCAACGCGACCCGCACGAACCTGGTCATGACGACCAACCTGCGGGCGCTGATCCACATGTCGGGCCTGAGGCTGTGCACGATGGCCCAGTGGGAGATCCGGCGGCTGTTCCAGCTCATCCGCCACGAGGTCTTCGCGGTGTCGCCGTTCCTCGGGTCCTTCCTCGCGCCCAAGTGCGTGCCGCTCGGTTACTGCGACGAGTTCAACAACCGCGACGGGCATTGCCCGATCCGGCCGCACAAGGACCGGGTCCTCGAGGCGTGGGCCGAGAAGGCTGCCGCCGCGAAGGCGGCGGGACGGGAGCTGCCGGTCACCTGACGTTCCGCCTCACGGGCCCTGCGCGGTGCCGCCCGCGCAAATGGTGCTCACGAGTCAACACCTGAAGGTCGACAGTGGTCCGCAACGGCTGGGACCGTCCCCTCGAGCCGTCTTCGTGGGCGTCACCCACCGCCTCAGGCCCTCAAGACCGCGAATTCGACTCCTCGACGGCTCGGTGTTGACTCCGAACCACCAGGTCGGGCTGGGCCGGAGATGCTCTCATGAGCCGCCCGGTCCAGACCCTACGCCGGCAGGTCCTCGACGAAACGCCGGATGACGCGGGCGAGCCGCGGTCCCGCCACGGCCCCCGCCTCCAGGACCTCCTCGTGGGTCAGCGGCTCCCCTGTATAGCCCGCGCCGGCGTTGGTCACGAGCGACACGCCACAGACCTCGAGCCCCACCCAGCGCGCCGCGATGCATTCGAGCACGGTCGACATCCCGACCGCGTGCCCGCCCAGCGCCGCCAGCATCCGGACTTCGGCGGGCGTCTCGTAGGTCGGGCCTGTCAGGCCCACGTACACCCCCTCGACGAGCTCGACGCCCTCCTGGGAGGCCGCAGCATGCAGGCGCTCGCGGAGGCGCGGGCTCCATGCGTTCGTGAGGTCGGCGAAGCGCGGGCCGAGCTCGTCGGCATTGGGCCCGATGAGCGGATTCCGGCCGGTCAGGTTGATGTGGTCGCGCATCACCATGAGCGCCCCCGGGCCGAATGACGGATCGAGGCCACCGGCGGCGTTGGTCAGGACGACGACCCGCGCCCCCAGCCGCGCGAACAGGAGGACCGGCTGGATGACCAGACCCGGGTCGAAGCCTTCATACAGGTGGAACCGCCCCTGGAGCAGGACGACCGTGCGGCCACCGAGACGGCCCAGCAGCAGCCGTCCCGCGTGTCCTGGCGCGGTGGCGGCGGGCCAGCCGGGAAGGTCGGCGAAGGGGATGGCCACGGGGTCCGTGACGTCGTCGGCCAGCCCGCCCAGCCCCGACCCGAGCACGATGGCGATCTCGGGGACGAGGTCCGTCCGGGCCCGGACGGCCGCGGCGAGCGCCTCGATGAGGGCAGGCTGGTCAGCCGGGCGGATCGGCCGCGACGGATCGGGGATCGGTGCCGTTGACGACATGCGGGCCTCCGGGAGCGCGTCTGGGGGGCGACCGTCCGAAGGCCCGCGGGCGGGTGTCGACCCGACGGGAGTATCGACACCGGGATGCCGATCACGTCCCGCCGGGCGCGTTCCCCGGCGGCAGGCCGTGGTGAGACGACCGCCACTGCGGGCAACGAATCGCCCGAAGCGACCGGCGTGGAGCGATGGTCCTTGATGTGATCTCGGTCCGCCGATCCTGACGGCCCCTTCGGGCAAGACCTACGGTACGAGCCACCAGCGGGACGGGTCAACGCGGTTTTCCACGAAGTCCCCGGACGGGCGCCCGCGCCTGTCCACCAATCGGGTCTGGGTGTGGAAAAACCTGTGGACGAACGGAGCGGGCGTCCGCTCGCACTCACGCGGAAAAGGGCGGCGGGTCCCCTCAGCCGCCCATCGCGAACATCTCGATCTTCGGCAACGTCGACGTCGCCGCTGAGCGGATCTCGGAGTAACGGTCCGTCCGCCGGACCCAGATGCCGTCGATGACCTCCGCCAGCTCGGCGTCGGAGGCGCCGCCGCGCAGCAGCGCCCGCAGGTCGTGGCCGGCGACCGCGAAGAGGCACGTGTAGAGCTTGCCCTCGGCCGAGATGCGTGCCCGCGTGCAGTCCCGGCAGAACGGCTGGGTCACCGACGAGATGACGCCGAACTCGCCGCCGCCGTCGAGGTAGCGCCAGCGGTCGGCGACCTCGCCCGGGTAGTTCGGGTCGGCCGGCTCGATCGGCCAGATCGCGGCGATCGAGCCAAGGAGCTCGTCGGTGGGCACGACCTCGTCGAGCCGCCAGCCGTTCGAGTGACCGACGTCCATGTACTCGATGAACCTCAGGATCAGGCCTGACTCGCGCGCCCAGGCGGCCATCGGGACGATGCTCGATTCATTGATCCCCCGCCGGACGACCATGTTGATCTTGATGGGCGTCAGGCCAGCCTCGCGGGCTGCGTCGATGCCGTCGAGCACCTTGGCGACCGGGAAGTCGATCCCGTTCATCGCTCCGAACACCGCATCATCGAGCGAGTCGAGACTGACCGTGACCCGTCGGAGACCCGCGTCGGCCAACGGTCGGGCCAGTCCGCGGAGCGCGGAGCCGTTGGTGGTCAGGGTCAGATCGACCTGGCCGCCGTCGGGCCGGCGGATGGCGGCCAGCATCGCGATGAGATCCGGCAGGTCCCGCCGCACGAGCGGCTCGCCTCCTGTGATCCGGAGCTTGCCGACGCCACCGCCCACGAACGCCCGGGCGATCCGCTCGATCTCCTCGAAGCTGAGGACCTGATCCCGCGGCAGGAACTCGAAGTCGCGCCCGAAGATCTCCTTGGGCATGCAGTACGTGCACCGGAAATTGCAGCGATCGGTGACCGAGATGCGCAGGTCGTGCATCGGCCGCCCGAGGTGGTCGAGTGGCGAACGCGGGGTTTCGGGACGCAGATCCGGAGCGGCGGACATCCGACCCATGGTAATCGCATACGCGGCCGTGGGCCCAGCAGGGCCCGGCAGGGCCCGTTCGGCGTGCCCGCGGCGCCTCATCCGCCGCCCGCGGCGCATGTCCGGCGGTACCACCGGCTCGACGTCCTGGTACCAACAGTCAACCGCACCGGACCCTCCCGCGCTGCCAGCATGCGACCAAGCCGCAGTGCCTGACCCTACCCGTCCGGCATCGCGCCAACGAGGACATCCACATGGCTCAGACCGCGACCCGACCCGGCTTTCGACTCCCCTGGACGGCTGACCCAGCCGAACCGGAGTCACCAGCGCATGGGGCCGAGACAGCCGACCAGGACACGGAGACGCCACACATGATCGATGCCCTGACCCCCTCGTCGGCGAATGCGCCCACCACCCCGCCCGCCGGGGTCGCCCAGGCGGTCGGCTTCGACGCGGTGGCCGACGAGCGCCCGGCGACACCGAAACGCCAGTCCAAGCTCATGGCCGACCTCAGCCGCGCGATGCAGGCTGCGGCCGAGCATGCCCGCGACGAGACGATGACCCGCTTCGATGCCGACGCCAAGACGGTCGTCGAGGAGATCAACGCGGCCTCGACGGTCGAGTCTGCCAACCTCCGCCGCCGGGCAGACGACGACGTCGCCGCGGTCCGCGAGTGGTCGAAGGCCGAGATCGCCCGCGTCCGCGAGCTGACCGAGGAGCGGATCGGCCAGCGCAAGAGCGCGCTCGACGGCGAGATGGAGGGGCACGCGTCCGTCATCCAGACGCGCATCGACGTCGGGGCCAGGGTCACCACGTACCGCACGGAGATGGACGATTTCTTCGGGCGGCTCCTCGCCGAGGAGGACCCGACACGCATCGCGACGATGGCCGAGATGATGCCCGAGCCACCGAGCCTCGCCGAGGTCGCGGCGTCCATCCTCGGTGTCGACCCGGCACCGTTCGCGACGCCGAGCTTCCAGCCGGCGCCTTTCCCGGCTGCGGTGAGCGCCGGTCCCGAAGCGCCGGCGATCGCGGGCGTCCGAGGCGGACCAGACGCACCCGCGGTCATCGATCTCGCGGCAGCGGAGGCCGAGGCTGCCGCCCTGAGCGCGGACATCGCCGCCGAGCCGGAGGGCCCGTCCTCGACGCAGGACCACGGGACCCGATCAGGATCGGAGGCGACGGCGTCGACCAGGCCAGTCGCCGAGCGGACGTCCACTCGGGTCGTGGTGTTGGGACTCGTGAGCGTGGCGAGCATCGCCGCGTTCAAGCGAGAGATCAACCGGACCGCGGGCGTCGTGGGGATCGGCGTCGTTCCGGCGGCACGCGGACTCCGCTTCCCGGCACGGCGACGGGCAGGCGCCGCAAAGGCCACGACGCAGGGCCTGATCCGCGGATCGCAGGACCGCGACTGCACCAGCTTCAGCGCGTCCGGTCGGTCCAGTTCACCCCGCCCAGCGGGGCACCCGGAAGCCTCTCGTGCGGCTCCCCCGTCCGGGCGTCGACCTGCTCGACGCCGCGCAGGTAGGCACGATTTACCAGGACGATGTCCCGCTCCAGCTCCCCGATGACCTGATCGCCCTTCGTCACGTAGGCCTGGACCACCGGGATGAACATCTCGGGCGAGCGATCCAACAGCCGATCGGGCTCGGTGCCCGGATAGAGTGAGATGGTGCCCACGACGCGGTAGGGCGGGACCTCGAGGCGCACGTCGTAGCTCACCTTGTGGACTCGAGGGGCGCTGCGTTCAGCGTCGGACATCGTGGACAGCGATCCGGAGCCGCTGAACACCAGCACGAGGTCGTACGGGTCGATCGACTTCAGACCGGGTGCCGGGGTCAGAGGCTCCGTGCCGTCGGCCGGCGCCCAGCGGACGTCGGCGATCTCGATGGGTTCGCGGCGGTTGAGGACGTCCGACAGGCGCCCATCGACCAGCATGCGGCCGACGATCCGCCACTCTTCTGTGATCCCGTCGAACGGGATGCCGCTCGGCGTCGGTTCGGTGGCGGGGTCCGCCGCCGGCGCCGTGTCCTTGCGCTTCAGGAACCCGAACGGCACATCATTCCTCCGCGGCGCCGCTGTTCTCGCGGATCGTCTCGACGACGGTTTCGTCGGCGAGCGTGGTCGTGTCCCCGAGCGCCCTGCCCTCCGCGATGTCGCGCAACAGGCGGCGCATGATCTTGCCCGATCGAGTCTTGGGCAGGTCGGGCACGAACATGAGGAACCTGGGCCGGGCGATCGGACCGATCACGTACGCGACATGCTCGCGAAGCTGGATCGCCAGGGCGTCATCGGGTTCCTGGTCGGCCTTCAGGATCACGAACGCGAAGATCGCCTGGCCGGTGATGTCGTCCTTCTTGCCGACGACCGCCGCCTCGGCGACCGAGCGATGGTCGACCAGCGCCGATTCGACCTCGGTCGTGGAGATCCGATGGCCCGCGACGTTCATGACGTCGTCCACCCGGCCGAGCAGCCAGAGGTAGCCGTCCATGTCGCGCTTGGCCCCGTCGCCCGCGAAGTACATCCCGGGGAACCGGCTCCAGTAGGTCTGGCGATAACGCTCGGGATCGCCGTAGATGCCGCGCAGCATCCCGGGCCACGGACGCTTCAGAACGAGGTAGCCGCCGCCACCGAGCGGGACCGATTTGCCCTCGGCATCGACCACGTCGGCGGCGATGCCCGGAAACGGCAACGTGGCCGAGCCCGGTTTCGTGGTGGTGACTCCCGGCAGGGGGGTGATCATGATCTGGCCCGTCTCGGTCTGCCACCAGGTGTCGACGACCGGCGCCTGGCCACGGCCGATGTGCTCGCGATACCACAGCCACGCCTCGGGGTTGATCGGCTCCCCCACCGAGCCGAGGACCCGCAGTGACGACAGGTCGTGCTTCGCCGGCCAGCTCTCACCCTGCTTCATGAACGCCCGGATCGCGGTCGGGGCGCAGTACAGGATGGACACGCGGTAGTCCTCGATGATCTTCCACCAGCGGTCCCACGCGGGCGTGTCGGGCGCGCCCTCGTACATGACCCCGGTGGTCGCGTTGGCGAGCGGGCCGTAGACGATGTAGCTGTGCCCGGTCACCCAGCCGATGTCGGCGGCGCACCAGTAGACATCGTCGGGCTTCGCGTCGAAGACGATCTCGTGGGTGAACGACGCGCCGAGCAGATACCCCGCCGTCGTGTGCAGGATGCCCTTGGGCTTGGCTGTCGTCCCCGAGGTGTAGAGGAGGTAGAGCATGTGCTCGGCGTCGACCGCGATCGGCGGACAGTCCTCGGACTGGCGATTCACGATGTCGTGCCACCAGTGGTCGCGTCCCGGGACCATGTGGACGCCATGGCCGGTCCGGTTGACGACGATGGTCGCCTCGATCGTCGGCGTGATCGACAGGGCCTCGTCGGCATGATGCTTCAGGCCGACCTCCTTGCCTCGCCGATACCCGCCATCGGCGGTGATCAGGACCTTGGCCTGGCAGTCGTTGATCCGGCCCGACAGCGCCTCGGCCGAGAAGCCGCCGAAGACGACCGTGTGGGGTGCGCCGATCCGGGCGCAGGCGAGCATCGCGATCGGCAGCTCCGGGATCATCGGCATGTAGATCGCGACGCGGTCGCCGGTCCGGACTCCGAGCTCGAGGAGCGCGTTCGCCGCCTTGCTGACCTCGCGCTGGAGATCGCGGAAGGTCAGCGTCCGGGTATCGCCGGGCTCGCCGATCCAGTGATAGGCGACCTTGTCGCCGAGGCCCCGTTCGACGTGGCGGTCGATGCAGTTGTAGCTGACGTTCAGCTGGCCGCCGGTGAACCACTTGGCGAACGGCAGGTCCCACTCGAGGGTCGTGGTGAAAGGCGTGGTCCAGTCGAGCTTCTCCCGGGCGCGCTTCGCCCAGAAGGCCTCGAAATCGGCCTCGGCCTCGGCGTACAGGTCCTCGCTGCCGTTGGCCTGGGCGGTGAATGCCGGGTCGGGCGGGAAGGTCCGCGACTCGGCGAGGAGATTCTCGATCTCGGGGGACGGGACGGTGGGTTCGACGCTCACGTTCACCCTCACGGTCGGTCTCGGCTGGCGCCGCCATCCTACCGCGGGATCCGGCGCACCGCGACCATCGCATCGTCCGGGGTCGCTTGCTGCCGACCGGGGCCTTCCTCTACTCGGCGCCGGCGGCGAGCTCCTCGTCGGTCGGACCCGCGGGCGTTGGCAGAGCGGGTTGCGGGTCCTGGCCGAGATTGGCGCGTTGCCATCCCGGGATCTCGATGCCGTTGGTCTCGAGGGCAGCCAGCAGGCGCTTGCGGAAATCGCCCGCGGCGTCCCACTGGTCCGCCGCCCGGACGGTGCCCTGGACCTTGAGCGTGACCCCCGTATCGGCGAGCGCGGAGACATGGAGGACCCGTGGCGCCTCCAGGACGCGGCGCCGCCAGATCGGGTCGGCGGCCATCTCCCGACCGACGGCATCGACGACCCCAGTCACACGGTCGAGGTCCGTCCCGTAGCCGACAGTCACGTCCTGGTTGATCCGGGCCCACGTCCTCGTCTGGTTCGAGGCGACGCGGATCTCGCCGTTCGGGACGGTGTGGACGACGCCGTCCGCGTCCCGCAGGGTCGTCCGTCGGAGCGTGAAGTCTTCGACGGTGCCCGCGACCCCGGCGATCCGCACCACATCGCCCTTGGAGAACTGGTTCTCGATGAGGATGAGGACGCCGTTGAGGTAGTCGCGCACGAGGCTCTGGGCACCGAAGCCGATCGCGATGCCCACGATCCCGAGCCCCGCGATGGCCGGTCCGATGCTGAAGCCCAGCTGGCCGAGGATCATGAGCCCGGCGATGGCCACGATCAGGAACTGGGCCGAGTTCGACCCGAGCGTGTCGATCGTGTCCATGCGCTTCTTGAGCTCGACGGCGCTCAGCTCCTGGGCCGTTCCCTCGGCCGCCTCCCGGTCGAGGAGCGTCTTCACGACGCCGTGGACGAACACCCTGGCAAGGCGGATGGCGACATAGGCCACCACCACGATGACCAGGACCGGCAGCACCTCCTGGCGGAGGAACGGCAGGATGTCCGTCCAGGGCTTCTTGTCGAAGTCGGGCATGCTCGGGACAGCCTAGCGTGCAGTGGCCGCGCGAGACGGCGCGGCGGACCCGGCGAGACGGCGCGGCGGACCCGGCGGGCCGGCCCGGTCAGTCGTCCCCGGGATCCCCCGTCGCCCCGCCCATGGCCGCGGCGTGCGTGGCCCCGATCGCCTGTCCGCGCGCCCGAGCGTCGAGCGCCGCGTCGAGCGAGTCGGAGAACGCCGTCACGACGCGGTCGACGAGGTCTCCCTGGGCGTGCGCCTCGCAGATGAACCACGGCTCGCGCGAATCCGGCTCCGGCATCGCGCCGCGGGCGTGCATGCCCGTCGCGACCGCGTCATACAGCTCGTGGTCCGAGTCGGCCCAGTCGCGGTATTCGGAGGGTTCGGTCTCGGTGAACATGATCCCGAACATGCACGGGTGGCCGGTAAAGACGTAGGGCAGGCCCTTCGGCGCCAGGACGTCGCGGAGCCCGGCCTGGACCCGGCGCCCGGTGGCATGGATGGTCTCGATACGTCCGTGTCGCGCAGGATCCCGAGGGTCCTGACCGCGGCCGCGGCCGCCACCCGATTGCCGGCGTACGTCCCGCCATGGCTCACCTTCCCGGGCAGGACGCTCATCACCTCCTCGGTGCCGGCGAACGCCGCGGCCGGGTAGCCGTTGCCCATCGCCTTGGCATAGGTCGCGAGGTCCGGCTTGATCCCGAAGAACTCGGCCGCGCCGCCCCGCGCGAACCGGAAGCCTGTCTTGACCTCGTCGAAGATCAGCAGGATGCCGAACTCCTGGGTCAGGGCCCGCATCGCCTGGTGGAAGCCGGGCTTGGGGAGGATGCCCTGGGCGTTGCCGAGGACCGGCTCGACGATGATCGCGGCGATCTCCTCGCCGCGGCGCTCGAACAGGCGGCGCAGCCGCTCGATGCTGTTGTAGCGGGCCGGGATGATCGTCTCGGCGACCGGCTTCGGGATGCCCCGGCCGTAGGCGAGACCGACCGGCTCCTCGCTGTCCCCGAGATCCGTCACGACGTCCGGCGTCACGCTGATCAGCGCGTAGTCGTGGACGCCGTGGTACTGGCCCTCGAACTTGACGATCTTGTCGCGGCCGGTGAACGCCCGGGCGATGCGCATCGCATGCATCGTGGCCTCGGTCCCCGACACCGTCATCCGAGCCTTGTCCACCCAGCCGGTCAGCTCCTTGAGAAGCTCCATCGCCTGGACCTCTTCCTCGCTCGTGAGCGAGAAGCTGACGCCCTTGCGCATGTGCTCGTTGACGTAGTCGTCGACACGGTCGTCGGCGTGGCCGAGGACGTTCGGGCCGTACCCCATCCGCAGGTCGACGTACTCGTTCCCGTCGAGATCCCAGATGAGCGCGCCCTTGCCGCGATCGATGTAGATCGTGTCCTCGCCCCAGGCGCGGAAATTCGAGTCCGTGCCTCCGGGCATCGTCCGCAACGCGCGCTGGTACATGGCCGCCTGGACCTCGCGCCGCAGTGCCGGTGCAGGACGGGAGGCATGTTCGGTGGCCATCGGATGCCCTCAGAATGCGCCGGGTCGGCGCCCCGGTCATGCGACGACGGGGCGCATGGTGGACAGCGCGGCCATGCTCCCATGCGCCGGACGACGGGTCAACGCGAATCGCGGCCGGACCATCCGGCGCGACGAGACGAGGCCTCGATCGCGCCGACCGGGGCCTCCGCCGCGTCGATGGTCAGACGGGCGTTGCCAGCCAGTTCGGGAGCTCGCGCGCGAGCGTGGCGAGCGGCAGGGAGCCATGTCCCAGCAGCGCATCGTGGAATGCCCGCAGGTCGAACGCCGAGCCGTCCCGGCGAGTCAGCTCGGCCCGGAGGCGCTCGATCTCGCGCTGACCGATCTTGTAGGTGAGGGCCTGACCCGGCCAGGCGATGTAGCGGTCGGTCTCGATGACGGCGTCGGTCTCGGACAGGCCCGCCTCGCGCAGGAAGTCGATCGAGCGCTGGCGCGGCCAGCGCAGGGCGTGGAGCCCCGTGTCGACCACCAGACGGGCGGCGCGCCACGCCTGGGCGTCGAGCATGCCGAACCGCTCCGCCTCGTCGCGGAAGAGTCCCATCTCGTCGGCAAGGCGTTCGCTGTAGAGGCCCCAGCCTTCGACGTAGGCGCCACCGACCGCGCGCGCGCCGAGCCGCCGGAATGTGTTCAGGTGCGGATTCTCCATCTCCAGCGTGATCTGGAAGTGATGGCCCGGGGCCGCCTCGTGGTAGGTCGTCGTCGCGAGCTTGGTGTACTTGCGGCTGGGGAGGTCGTACCCGTTCGCGTAGTAGATCCCGGGGCGCGAGCCGTCGGGGGCGGGCGGGAAGTAGTACGCAAACGGCGCGTCCTTCTCCTTGTACTCCTCGACCGCCCGCACCTCGCAGGGTGCCTTCGGCAGGACACCGAAGAAGCGCGGCGCCGCCGCCAGGGCGCGGTCGATGTCCTCGGTCGCGCGGGCGACCAGCTCCGCCTTGGTCTGCGGCGTGTTCGCGACGTCGGCGTCGAGGGCGGCCCGATAGGCCGCCGTGTCGTCGCCGAAGCCCGCCCGACGGCTGATCTCACGACGCTCGTCCTCGATCGAGGCGAGGTCGTCGAGGCCGATCTGGTGCACCTCAGGAGGGTCGAGGTCGAGCGTCGTCCAGCTCCGGATGGCCGTCCGGTACAGCTCGTCGCCGTTCGGCGCGGACCAGATGCCGGGTTCCTCCCGGCTCGCGGCGAGATAGTCGCCCCGGAGGGCGTCGAGGAAGGCCTGGTCCGCCGGGTAGACGACATCGCGGACCGCGTCGCGGACCCGCTCGCGATCGGCGTCCGAGGCCACCTTGACCATGGACGGCACGATGGCCGACTCGATCGGGACCGCCAGCATGCGCTCGATCTGGGCGATGGTCCGCTCGGCCACGATCCGCGGGGCGGTGAGGCCGGACGCGAGGCCGTCGCGCAGGATGCCCACGTTGGCGTCCATGTAGGCCGGGTAGGCGTGGAGCCTGGCGAGGAACGCGTCGAGGCGCTCGGGCGTGTCTGCGGGCTGGAACTGGGTGAGCTGCGGGAGCAGCTGTTGCGGGCCGCTCATCTGATCGACGACCCGGAACTGGTAGTAGTCCTGGTCGTCCTGCTCGATCTGCAGCTCGGCGATGACCTTGAGGATGTCGCGGGTGATGCGGTCCTCGGTCGGCAGCCCGGCCGTGTCGATGGCCGCCGCCTCGTCACGCGTCCGCTCCATGAGAGAGCGCAGGCGGGCCCGTCCCTCGGGCCCCGGATCCTCGAGACGATCGGCATAGCGCTCGTCGCCGTAGAACGTCGCGGTCGTCGGATCGAGCTCGAGGATGGCCTCCCAGTAACGGTGGGCGAGCGCGTTGACCGGGGTCATCTGTCCTTCGTCGGAGGTCACGTTCGGTCTCCTGTGCGGCTTCGCGCCGGGGCTCGGGGATGTTGGCGACAGCCTAGCGCAAGTCCCGGCACCCGCCGTCGTGCGTCGCCGGTGACGGCCCCGCCGGGCTGCCGGTGGCCGATCGGGCCGGGTCTAGGTGCCGAACAGCGGCATCTGCTCGCCGGCCCCCTCCACGGCCGGGTCGAGGCCCAGATATGGCTCGAGGTCGCCGAGCTCGAGCGGGTCGCGCGCGAGGAACCGGCGCAAGTGGTTCGACTTGACGATGTGCCAGTTGCCGTTCTCCACCGCCCCGCGCAGGAGCCGAGAACGGGCGAGCTTGTAGCGGACCAGCTCCGTCCGCTCGGGTGGGATGACCATGAAGCGGATCAGGTCGTCGTCGGGCGGGATGTGCGCGTGCCGGCCGAGGACCGTCTCGCCCATCATCGCGGTCCATTCGACCTCGAACAGGAACGCGAGCCTGCCGCGGACGTACCAGATCACGTCGACGTCCATAAGCTCCGGAGCGGCTCGACCGAGCCGTCCGAGATATGGGCGCTCCTCGGCCGGGGCCAGGAGATCGCCGAGCGTGCCCGATCCGTGGTGGCGCGACTGCTCGCGGCGGGCGATCCAGATCCGCATCCCCTGCCGATGACCCGCCTCGGCGATCAGGCCGATGAGGTCGGTGTGCTCGCGGCTGCGGTCGAGGAGGTCGTCGTCGGTCACGAGACGGTCCGTTGTGCTCGCGGGGCTGCGGTAGCTGTCGAGGCAGGCTCGAACGAGGCCGTCATCGGGCAGGTCGGGACCAGTGAACAGGCTCGCGATGCGTTCGAAGAAGGCGCTCTCGGTAAGCGGGCCGGCCGTCGACAGCAGGCTGAACACCGCCCACTCGAGCCGGTCCGCCAGGGGTGGCGATGAGCTCGCGACGTCCTGCGGATCGGCCAGCCACCAGGTTCCGGGCTCGATCTCTCTGAGGCTTCGCTGCGAGGATCGGCCCACCTCGTCACGGATGAGCGTGAGCAGCCGCTCCACGACGTCCGAGGCGGATGAGGGAGTCGCGCGAGTCTCCGGCGTGGTCGCGCGCCCGTCGCCGCCGCTCCACGCCCGGCCGCCGTGCGCGTCGGCGGATGCCGGACTCGACTGGTTTGGATCTGAGCCGTTGCCGGACGCCCCGGGGAGCGAGGCGTCGGCGAGCCGTCGGAGCTGGCCGGCGCGGTCGAGACCGATCAGGATCGCGCCGAGCAGCCGGTCGAATGACGCCGGCTCCCCGCGGGCGCGAAGGGTCTCGACGGCCGTGGCCGTGACCGTGCGCGCCGTGTCAGTTGCGGAGAAGGGTCGGTCCCGGACGTGCTCCGGGGGCGAGAACAGGCCGCGACCCGGGACGACGTTCGGGTCCCCGGCGCCGCCCGCCACCGATTCCAGGGCGACGTTGGCCCGCGTGCGCGGACCGGGCGGCATCGACCCGCCCGGAGGGAGCATCTCCACGATGAAGGGCGCGTCGCGTTCGTCGGCGTCGCCGAGGCGGACGTCGAGCAATCGACAGCCCGCGGACGCCCCGCCGAGCACGGCTGCCACGAGCGGCTCCGGCCCCGGATCGACGATCTCGACGATACGGCTGTCGCGAGCCATCGCGTCTGCCACCGACTCGAGTGAGCGGCCGAGCGCCTCTGCCTGCGAGCTCCACGACGGCCTGACCGCGGAGCCGGCCAGTGCCTCGAGAGGCAGCAACGCGGCTGCTTCTCGTCCGAGCACCCAGGCGGTGGCGTGGTAGGCGGTCGCCAGGCGATCGAGGCTCGGCCGCATCGGTGGCTGCCCGATGACCAGCCGCACCCGTGGCGTTGCCCCGGTCCGGCCGACCGAATACGTGCCGTCCCGAATGGTCAGAACCCCGCTGGCTGTGGCGAGCCCGAGCACGGCATTGGCATGCCCCTCGCCGAGAGCGTGAAGGTCCTCGCCCAGCCGGGCCTGGGCTGGACCGAGCGAGCCGTCGAGCCGCTGGACGAAGCCACGGACCGTGCGAAACGCCTCCTCGAATGCCAGCCACGGGTTGCGCTCCCGGAACGTCGTCCCGCTCGGGAGCCGGACATGGCCGCCCGCCATCCTGAGCAGCGGAGCGCGGCCGGGTGCGGTGGCGAGCCGGCTCGACGGGAGGATCGCCTCGAGCAGGGACAGGCGCAGCGCGGCCAGCACGGATGCCTCTCGAAGGTCGGACTCGATCCGCTCCAGGATCGCCGCCATGGCGACGAGCTGGCGCGCCGTGTGAAGGGCCACCATCTCGTCGATGAGAGCGTGTGCGCCCGGTATCTCGGGGAACCGCTGACGAATGGTCGCGCGCGCCTCGTCGGCGTCCCGGTCGGCGGTGGCACGCTCCAGGTCGTCGGATTCGAGCGGCGCCTGGCGCAGCTCTCCGCCGCCGAGCTGGTCCCGGCAGACCGAACAGCGGTAATGCCGGAGGACGGGATGAGCCTGGGTCGGGATCGCGGGCTTCGGGGTCGCCCGCGCGGTGATCCCGGCGTCGCGGATCCCGGGGGCCCGGATCCCGGGCTCGTTTGTCCCGGGTTCGTCACTCCCGGCCTCGTCGCGCCCGGCCTCGCGACCTGCCTGGCGATCGTCGGACCAGGTGAACTCGTGTGCGATGAGCGTCCGGCCGCAGGTGGCACACCGTGTCGTGTACATGTCGCCGATCGCGGTCTTCAGACTTCCATGCCGCCAGGGCGAGGCGGCCATCCCCTCGAAGGCCGCGTCGAGATGGCGGACGTCCGGAGGGCGCAGGACGATCTCGGCCAGCATCCGGGTGAGCGGACTGGACTCCAGCGACAGCCCCCGGCGCTGTCGATCGATGGCCGCCCGGGCGACCCAGCCCCCGCGGCCCGCCAGGTCGACCACCACGTCGCCGGGCCTGGTCAGGAGGTCGATCTGCGCCGCGAGGATCGCCGGCGGAGGCGCCGGCGCGAGTCGATCGAAGACGGGCAGCGAGTGGCCGGGCTCCGCGGAAGCCTGCGTCGCTCGTCCGGTCATCGTTCGACAGATGCTAGCCGACGCGTCGTACCCTGCGTCCATGCGCGATCCCCTGATCGACCTTCCGCCCGGGCCGCCCGTCGCCCTCGATCCGTCGGTCCTCGACGCGCGGGCTGCCATCCTCCGTGCCGCCGCCGACCTGTTGAGGGTTCCCGACGACACGCTCGATCGACCGTGGCGGTGGCGGCCCCTGGATCTCGAGGATGTCGAGCTCCGGTACGGCGCCTACCGCATCGTCGAACGGCTCGACGAGGCCGCTGGTCAGATCGCCCGCGGCCGCGCCGACGGGACGGGCGGCCGGATGGGACCGGCGACCCCGGCCCTCGCGGTGGCGACCGCGGCCCGCTGGGACCTCCAGGGCGCCCTGCTCCCGCTGTCGGATGCCGACTGGGATGCCGATCCGGGCGGCGGGGAGTGGACGGTGCGTCAGACCGTGGGCCACATCATCGGGGGCCAGCGATCCTACGGCTGGTTCAACGCCTGGTACCTGAGCCAGCGGGCGACGGACGTGGCCGTCTACCCACCCGACGGCGTCCTGCCGCCAGAGCCCGACGAAGCCGACGAGGCAGCCGGCGACCCGGCCGAGGTCCGGGCCCGGATCGACGACATCGTCGACCGCAACATCGTCGCTTACGCCGGACTCGACGCGGCGGCGATGCAGGTCCCGGCTCGCTGGTCGGGACTGCCGGTGACGATCGATTTCCGGCTGGGCCGCTATGGATCCCACATCCGGGAGCACACGGTCCAGGTCGACAAGACGCTCGACTTCATCGGCCGCCGGCCGTCGGAGATGGAGCGGCTCGCGCGGCTGGTCCTCGCGGGCTACGGGCGCCTGGAGGGGCTGTTCGTGGGTCGGCCGCCCGATGCGCTCGGGACGCGGTTCGCGGATGGAGCGGACCCGCGAGGGATCATGGCCGCGGCGACGGCCGACGTGACCGAGACCGCCGGGCGGATGCGCTCGGCGGCCGCCTGACCCGCGACGCCATCGCGCTCAGCCTGGCGCCGGCCGACCTGGGGGGCGACAACGGTTCGTCGAGATCGTCCGGATCGTCCGGCCCGTTCGGCCCGTGCGCGAACGCTTCGTCGGTCGTGGACTACGGCTCGTCGAGCTCGTCCGGCTCGTCCTCGAACGCTTCGTCGGTCGTCGACTCCGGCGGCAGGACGCGATCGAGGTCCTCGATCTCCTCGTCCTCCTCGTCGTCCTCGAGATCCTCTTCGAGATCCATCTCCTCGCGGACGAGGGTGCCCTTGGTGTAGGGCCGCAGGTCGGTGGACTTGGCCGCCGTCGGGAAGCTCACCTTCCCGTAGTTGGCGGGGTCCTGGAAGATCTCGCGGATGATGATCCGGACGTCCTTGTCCCCGAGCGACGTGACGCCTGCGTGGTACTTGTTGCCGTCGGCGATGAGTTTGAGGAGGCGTGCTGCGACGCGCGGCTCGACCACGCCGATCCGGACGCCGTTGCTGAAGGCGATCAGTCGGCCGTTCTCTGGTGTGAGCTCCACCGCGTCGCCCGGGTTGACCTGGGCGAGTTGGCGCGGGTCGGCGAGGTCCGTCAGGAAGGCGAACCCAGTCTTGCCCGTCTCCTCGACGAAGATGCTGACCGGGGCCTTGCTGCCCTCCTGGGCGGGCACGGTCTTCTCGCCGGCTGCCACGAGCAGCATCTTGAGCCGGTCGATGTTGCGCTCGGCGATCCGGTTCGTCGGGTCGAGCGCGAGCGCGGTCTGGTAATGCTCGCGGGCGGACCCGAGCTCACCCAGCTCCCAGAGTGCCTTGGCCAGCCGGTTCTCCGCCTCGGCGTCCGGACCGAGCTCGATGAGGCGTCGGTTCGTGGACGCTGCCTCGGCCCAGTGGGCGGCGGTGGCCTGTGCGATCGCCTGGTCGGCGAGCTGCCGCTTCTGGCGGGTCAGAGCGGCAGGACTCTGGGCCGTGGTCTCGACGTCGGGGAATGTCACGTTGGCGATCTCCGTTCAGGGCGCGCGTGCGTTGAGTCCGGGATCGGGATCGATCGGGGCGCGCGCACGCGGAAGTGGCGCGGCTCGCCTTTCTAGCACCATGACGGCGGCACGTCAAACGGGGCGTCCCGGGCGGACGCGTTCCGGGCTCCCGGCCGGTTCTTGCCATTTACGAGCCTGGCTCGTGTTCTGCGAGACGGCGGGGTCGTCGAGCCGGTTCGGCAGGGTCCATACGAAGGTGATTCGTATGTGACAAGGATTCCGCCTCGGTCGGCGCCGGCACGCCTGCGCGGTACGAGTGAAGCTCGTAGGTGGCAAGGATCGGCCCGGGGCGCGGCGACGGCGTTCGCAGACCACGAGCCACACTGGTATGTGGCAAAGATGCCTCGGTGGGCGGTTCGCGCGCACACGGCTTGCCCGCGGGCCAACCCGCCGACGCGCCCGCGAGCGCCGCGTCGGGGCCGGCGCCACGCGCCCGCACGCGCCGCGCCCGCACGCACGCACCCGCGGCGCCCAGCGTCCGCGAGCCTTATCCCCGCGGCAACAGGTTCCACGCCGCGACGACCACCCCGAGGATGACCAGCACTCCCAGCCGGCCAAGCCATCGCGGGTCGCGCCGGCGTGCCGGGGCGGCGCCGGCGAAGGCGTCCCACAGATAGAAGACCAGGGTCAGCAGCGCCGGCCCGACCAGGCGCGGGATCTCCATCGCGCGGAGCGTCGCGGCAGCGATGGCAATGGCCGCCCCGTAGGTCAGGGCGGACCACAGCGCCTCCCGTGCCGTGATGACCCGGAGCGCGGCGACGCGATAGCCGAGCAGCGCCGCCAGGATCGCGTCGCCGGCGATGAGGACCGCGAGGTACGACGACCCGGGCGCCTCGGAGGTGGAGTCCCCGATCAGCCCGCCGGGCACCATCGCGGCGACGCCGGTGAACGCGAGGAACGCGACCAGGAGCGTCGTCACCTGGATGGCCGTGAGGTCGTCGGCGGACAGCGCCCCGATCGACCGGTGGATGCGTGATTCGAGGGCAAGGGTCCGCCCCACGATCAGGAACGTGGCCGCCAGCGCGGGCACCAGCCAGAGCCCGAACGGGATGAGGCGGATCGAGCCCAGGCAGGCGATGGCAGCCACCGACGGCAGGATGAGGGCCTCGACCGGGACCCCCGCCCAGGCCTCGGCAGGACCCGCATCGTCACTCAGGACCTGGAGTGTGCCGAGGAGCATCGCTCCGAGCAGCAGACCCGCGACCAGCCAGACCAGGGGCGGTTCGAGCAGCCGCGACAGGCCGACCACGGTCACGGCCACGAGTGCCAGGTCGCGCCGTGCGGACCGCACCTCCATCGACTCGATGGTACGCGACTCGATCACACGCGCCCGGGCTTCCCGCCGGCCCAGGCAAGCAGGTCGGCGCGGGGCCAGGTGTTGACGACCGTCGGCGCCTCGATCCATGCGCGGCGCGCCTGGCTGGTGCCCCAGCGGACGTCGTCGAGCTCGTCCCAGTCGTGGGCGTCGGAGTCGATGGCGATGAGGCAGCCCATCCCGACCGCGCGCCGGGCCCGCTCGACCGCAAGATCGAGTCGCGCCGGTGAGCCGTTCATCTCGAGCGCCGTGCCGGTCCGAGCGGCCTCGGAGTAGACGACGTCCCAGTCGAGGTCGAGATCGTCTCGCATCCCGATCTTGCGACCGGCGGGGTGCGCGATCATGTCCACGTGCGGGCTGCGGATGCCGGCAAGCGTCCGACGGGTCAGCTCCGCTCGCGTCTGGCGACGGCTGACATGGACAGATGCCACGACGATATCGAACCGCGCGAGCAGGTCGTCGTCGTAGTCGAGCGTGCCGTCCGCCCGGATCTCCAGCTCGCAGCCGTGGAGGAGCCGGAATCCCTCCGGCGGCGTCTCGGCCGGCGCGATGCCGGCCGCTTCCTCCGCCGCGAACCGCTCATTGAGCGCGGCGATGATCCGAGCCTCCTCGGCGACCCGGTCGGGCGCGAGGCCGCGCGCGATCGCGAGCGACTGCGTGTGATCGGTCAACACCTGATAGGCATAGCCGCGTCGCCGTGCGTGCTCGGCCATGACTTCGATCGGCTGGTGACCGTCCGACCAGTCCGAATGGCTGTGCAGGTCGCCGCGCAGGTCGCGCTTCTCGATGAGAGTCGGGAGCCGGCCCGCGAGGGCAGCCTCGATCTCGCCACTGTCCTCGCGCAGCTCGGGCGCGATGTACGGCAGCCCGAGGAATGCGTACGCCTCGGTCTCCGAGGCGAACGTGCGAAGCTCCGCCGCGGCCCCGGTCAGCGGCTCGCCGGTCTCGTCGATGCGCAGGAAACCCTTCTCCGAGAGGCTCCAGCCGAGGTCGCGGGCGCGCTCGCGGAGTCGCACGTTGTGCTCCTTGGAGCCCGTGAAGTGGATCCGGTAGGTGCCGGCCTCGCCGGGCGGCATCACCATGAGATCGACCTGTGGCCCGCGCATCAGCCGAACGGCGGCCTTGTAGCCGCCGCGGTTGAGGACCGACTCCACGAGCCCGAACGCGGTGAACGCGTCGATCAACTTCGCGGGCTGGTCCGTCTCGGCCAGGAGGTCGAGGTCGCCGATCGACTCGAGCCGGCGGCGATAGGAGCCCGCCGGTTCGATGCTTCGCACTCCCGGCGTCGTCCCGAGCGCCTCGATGAGCATGCCCGTCAGCTGCTCGGCGCGGTGCAGCAGCATCCTGTCGAACCGGTCCTCGAGGCGCTCGATCCCCTCGAGGACGAGCGCCTCGGTGCGGGCGGACATGCCGCGCTGCTCGCGGAGGCGGCCCGACTCGGCAGCCCGGCGGAGGTCGTCGACGGTCTCGACGCCGAGGTCCTGGTGGAGCTGTCGCACGGTCTTGGGGCCCAGGCCCGGGATCCGCAGGAGCGCGACAAGACTGGGCGGCACCTCGGCGCGGAGCCGGTCATGGAAGGCCATGCTGGCCGGTCCGCGCCAGTTCGTCGATCTTGTCGCTGATCGCCTGGCCGACTCCCGCGATCTTCGGCCTGGTGCCCGATCGGTAGGCGCTGATCACGTCGAACGGGCTGCGTCCGATGGCATCCGCCGCGCGATGGTAGGCGACCACCTTGAACCCGAGCTCGCCCTTGAGCTCGACCATGTCGCCGATCTCGTGGAACATCCGCGCGAGGTCGCCGTTGGTGAGATCGGTCGCCTCCGCGGTGAGGTCGGGCGGGTCGTCGGGCCGGTCGTACTTGTCGACGATCACTTCGTCGGGTCGGTGGGCGGCGCTGCGGTCGCCTGGTTCACGGGTGGGTTCGATCGTCCGCCGGATGAGTCGATTTGTCGGTCACGCGCCGATGGTAGCGGTCAGGCGGCGACGACCCGGTCGCGGCCCGCGCGCTTGGCCAGGTAGAGGGCGCGATCTGCCTCTGCGACGACTTCGGCGATCGGCTGGTCGGCGACCCGCGCCACGGCCACGCCGACCGACACCGAGACCGGCGGTATGCCGAGCCGGCTGAGACCATCTGCCCGACCGCCGCCCGAACCCGCTCTCCCACGTCCAGTGCGACCTCGGGGCTCGGGTTGCGCAGCAGGACGACGAACTCCTCGCCTCCGTAGCGTGCCGGCACGTCGTCCTCGCGCACGGCCCCGACGACGGCCGCGCCGATGGATCGCAGCACCTCGTCGCCGTTGTGGTGCCCGTACGTGTCGTTGAGGAGCTTGAACCGGTCGACGTCGATCATCAGCACGCCCACGGCGTCGCCCGCCCGCCGGCGCCGGGCGAGGAGTCCGCAGAACTCGTCGAAGTAGCGGCGATTTGGAAGCCCGGTGAGCGCGTCCGTGGACGCCCGCGTCTCCGCGTCGCGCTGCGAGGTGACCCGCGACAGCGCGGCGGACGCCTCCATCGCCGCTCCGCCGAGGAGCCGCCGTGTCGCGGGCGACCACCAGGCGTCGGGAGTCCGGTGTGACAGGACGATCGCGCCGATGGCCACTCCCTCGACGGTCAGCGGGGCGGCGAGGGTGTTGGTCAGGCCGTAGACGGTCCGCGTCTCGTGCGCGCGATCCGGTCGGCGATCCGCTGGAGGTCGGCGGGCGGGCCGGGTTGTTCGGGCACCGCGGACGGGCCTTGAGTGCCGGCCGACGGCACTGCCGCGAGGCGGGTCGCCATCCCGCCGACGATGCCGCGGACTCCGACGGCGAGCCCCGCCGTCGCCGGCACCGGTTCGATCGACTCAGGCAGGACCGGGACGGCGACTGGATCGCGACGGGGCGTGGGCCCCCCGTCGGGGAGCGGGTCCTCCAGGTCGCCGATCGGCAGCATCGTGATCGAGTGCCCGACCCCGGGCCTCGAGCTGACCAGACGGGCCTCGAGGATGCGGGCGTCACCGCGACGGCGTGCGACGACGATGTGGTCCGCGCCGGTCGCGCGGGCGAGCTCGTCGACGATGGCCGCCACCACCGCGTCGGGCGAGACCGAGTGCGACAGGTTCGAGAGGATCCGCGCGAACGACTCCGCCTCTGCCCGGCGACCGGCCTCGAGATCGGCGACGGCTCCGCGGTGCTCGATCGCCGCGATGCCCACGCCGAGGACGAGCGCTCCGATGAGAAGGTCGATCGGGCCGGCGCTGCCCGCCAGCAGCTGGAGGATGACGATGGCGACCAGCGCGACGAAGGTGCCGGCGAATGCCCACCACGCCCGGCGGATGCGTCGGTCCGACGGACCCGGAGTCCGCGTCGGATCGGTGGGGGTGGCATGCACGTCGGAAAGACAGGATGGAGGTTGCCGGACGCCGCGTCCAGTCGGCTCGGTACCAAGGTGGGACGGTACCTTCGTACCAGTGGTGAAGGGCCGGCGACGCCAGTGTGGAGCGGGCGGCATCGCGCGGTACGTCGACGATCGATCGCCGCGCGTTCATCGACGCCGCTTCGAAGCGGTCATGACGCGGCTCGGGGCCGGAATCCGCCCGATCGGGCGCCTCGGGGGCTCGTTCACAGCTCAGTGCTCGGCCCGTGATCGGCGAGGCCGATACCGCGGGCGCTTCGCGCAGGGTACGGCGTCGGGCGCCGACGGCAGGCGCCAGATGAACACCCAGCGTGCGATCGCAGGCTCCCTCGGGGAGCGGCCCTTCGTTGACCGTGGAACGGCCCTGGGACTACACTCCGGCGGCGTCGCGGGCCACGCGTCCACGGCCGTCTCATTCCGCTCCGAGGCTCCTGCATCCCGTGGACGACGGTCCCAGTCCCACCGGCGCCCAGTGCGCCGCCAGCACCAGTGAACCGGTTCGTCCCGCCTCCTGAGGGCTGATCGCGACCCAGACGGGTCGCGCCACCCGCGGCGGGACGGCCCGCACGCGAGGTGGCATCCATGCTCTACCTGAGCCAAGCCATCGGCCGGCCCGTGCTCGACGCCGACGGCGAACCCCTGGGCAAGGTCGACGACCTGATCGTCGCCCTCGGCGGCCGCTATCCATCGGTCACCGGCCTGGTCGTCGCGACCGATCGGCGTCGGATCTTCCTGCCGTGGTCGAGCGTCGCACGCTTCGATGAGGCCGGCGCCCGCCTGTCGAGCGACCGGATCGACATCACGCGGTTCCAGCAGCGGCCCGACGAGATCCGCCTGCGGACCGACCTGCTCGACAAGCAGATCGTCGACATCGACGGGCGCAAGGTGGTGCGGGTCAACGACCTGCGGCTGGACGATGTGGACGGCCGGCTCCACCTGGTGGCGGTCGACGTCGGCGCCTCCGGACTCCTCCGCCGGCTCGGTCTCGAGCGCGGCTATCGCGTCCTCGCCCGGAACCTGCGGCTGCCGACCCCGGAGCGCTACATCGACTGGGAGGACGTGGACCCCGTCGAGACGAGCGTCGCCTCGATCAAGCTGCGCGTGCCGCACGCCGGGCTCAAGGAGCTCCACCCGGCCGACCTCGCCACGATCATCGACCAGCTGGCGCCGCGCGACCGGGCGGGAGTGCTGGCGGCTCTCGACGACGAGGCAGCCGCCGACGCCATCGAGGAGATGGAGCCCGACACCCAGGTCGAGGTCCTCGAGGGGCTGGCCCCCGAGCGGGCCGCCGACATCCTCGAGGAGATGTCGCCCGACGACGCAGCCGACCTTGTCGCCGACCTCTCCGACGAGACCCGCGAGGAGCTGCTTGCGCTCATGGAACGCGAGGAGGCCGACGAGTTGGGCGGCCTGCTCGCCTACCCGGAGGACACGGCCGGCGGGATGATGACGACCGAGTTCGTCGCGGTCCCGGCTCACCTGACGGCCGCCCAGACGATCGACCGCCTGCGCGAGCTCGAGCCCGACGCCGAGACGATCTACTACGTCTACGTGGTCGACGACGAAGGGCACCTGGTCGGCGTGCTGTCGCTGCGCGACCTGATCGTGGCCCGGCCCGAGACCTCGATCGCCAGCGTCATGATCGACGACCCGGTCGCGGTCGCGGTCGACGCGGATCATGACGACGTCGCTGGCGCCGTCGCGCGCTACAACCTGCTGGCCGTGCCGGTCATCGACGTCGAGCGTCACCTGGTGGGGATCGTCACGGTCGATGACGCGATCGACACCATCCTGCCCGCCAGCTGGCGGCGGCGCGTGACGCGCGCGGGGACACGGGAGTAGCGGGTGCTGTTGCCCATCGCGCGCTTCCGCGAGCGGATCGCGTCGCGCCGCCTCGTCAGGCTGCGCGGCCGGTTCCGAGGGCGGCGCGGCCTCCTCGCCTTCCTCGCGGTCGTCGGTCCGGGGCTCATCGCGGGGATCGCCGGCAACGACGCCGGCGGCATCACGACCTACAGCGTCATGGGTGCCACCACGGGGCTGACCCTGCTGTGGATCTTTCCGATCACCATCGCGATCCTCGCCATCGTCCAGGAGATGGCCGCCCGGCTGGGCGTCGTCACCGGACAGGGGCTGTCCGACCTGATCCGGGACCGGTTCGGGGTTCGCCCGACCGCGTTCGCGATGATCGTCCTGCTCGTGGCAAACGTCGCGAACACCGTCGCGGAGTTCTCCGGGGCCGCGGCGGCGCTCGAGATCTTCGGGATCTCGCGCTATGTCGTGGTGCCGATCGTCGGCGTCGCCATCTGGGCGCTGGTCATCAAGGCCAGCTATCGCACCGTCGAGCGCGTGTTCCTGTCGGTCATCGTCGTGTTCCTGGCGTACATCGCGTCCGCGGTGCTGGCGGACCCGGACTGGGGCGAGGTGGGCCGGGCGCTCGTGACCCCCTCGTTCGACCTGACGCCGGCGGAGCTCCTGCTGATGGTCGCGGTGGTGGGCACCACGATCACCCCGTACATGCAGTTCTACCTGACGAGCGCCGTGGCCGAGAAGGGCATCAGCGAGGACGAGCTGGGCCTCGAGCAGGCCGATTCGATCGTCGGCTCGGTCTGGACCAACGTCATCGCGATCTTCATCGTGGTCGCCGCGGCCAGCACGCTTGGCGTCGCGACCGGGACGATCTCGTCTGCTGCGGACGCCGCGCAGGCCCTCGAGCCAGTCGCGGGACGGCTCGCCGAAGCACTCTTCGCGGTGGGCCTGTTCGGGGCGAGCGTCCTGGCAGCCACGATCATGCCGCTCTCGACGGCATTCGTGATCTGCGAAGCCTTCGGCTGGGAGTCGGGCGTCGACAAGCGTTTCGGCGACGCGCGGGCCTTCTTCTCGATCTATACGTTCGTCCTGGCTGTCGGGGCGCTCGTGGTGCTGATCCCCGGACTCGATCTGCTTCCGGTCATCATCGCCTCGCAGAACCTGCAGGGCCTGCTCCTGCCGGTCGTGCTCGTGTTCATGGTCCTGCTGGTCAACGACCGGCGGCTGATGGGCGACCGCCGCAACGGGCGCGTGGCGAATGCGCTCGCCTGGTCGGCGGTCGGCCTGGTGATCGCGCTCGATGCCGTGCTTCTGGGAGTGACGGCGCTCGGATTTGCGGGGATCACGGTCGGATAGCGCGCGTGGTGCGTGTGGACCGGCCCGTGCTGTCGGCACTCGACACCGCCGTCTGTTGCGTCGCTTCGCACCCAAGCATCGTCGCGACGGCGTTCCCCGCGGCCCGGCAAGCCCTCCAGTCGGCATTGGTAGCGCCTGACATCCCATGGCCGGGTGACGGGATCATCTGGGTGGGAAAACCCTCGAGCCAGTACGCCCGGACCCGGGCTGCTTGATGAGGGCGCGGCCCGCGGACGGCCCCGGGCCGGCGTTCGCGGGCTACTGGGCCACGGCCGAGAGCACGTCGGCCGAGAGGGCGTTGCGCTCGGGCGCCCAGCGGAGCGCGAGCGTGCGGTCGGCAAGGTCGAGGTCGATGTCCGCGGCGACCACCCCGGTCTGTCCGTACGGGAGGCTCGCGACCAACGTGCCGTCCGGGGCGATGATGCCGGTGATCGAGCCCTGGTCCGGCGCCGCCACGTTGGACGCGGCAACGTAGACCGTGTTCTCGAGCGCCCGGCAGAGCAGTGCCTTCTCGTTGTACGGGTTCGACGCGTCGCACCAGCGGGTCGGCAGCGTTCCATCCCCGGTCGTCACGTAATGTGGAGCGAAGATGATCCGTGCTCCGCCGAGCACGAGCGCCCGGCCGATCTCCGGATAGCGGAAGCCCTCATGGCAGATGGCGATCCCGAACGTGGCGCCGGCGGCGGTGAACACCCGCCGGCCGGACCCGGGGACATACCAGCGCTCCTCGGTCGGATCGATCTGGGTCTTGACCTGCTCGCCGAGCCGGTTGCCATCGACGCCGAGCACGAACGACACGATCTCGCGACCGGCGAGCGTCGGTCGCTCGGCGCCGACGATCGTTACCACGCGGGCCCTCCGGGCCGCCTCGGCGACGACCTCGACGGCCTCCTCGATGGCCTCGGCCGACACGTCGGCGACCCGCCGGGCCTGGTCGCGATGCCCGGGGAGCCCGGTCTCAGGCAGGCAGACGATGGCGGCCCCCAGCCGTCCGGCCTCTTCGACCGCGGCGACAGCCGCGGGCACCGCCTCGTCCAGGGTCGCGGTCAGGGGCGTCGAGGCGACCGCGATTCGGATCGTAGACGTCGACTCGCCTTCCACGCTCAGCGATGCTCCTCGGAGGCGTGATGCCCGCCTTCGGGCAACGCGCCGCCGACCGGACCATCGCCCGGACCTTCCCCTCCCCCGCCGACCGCGACCGGGTAGCCGTCTGCCGTCCACTCGTCCAGACCGCCGTCGACCCAGCTGACGCGGGCGAAACCGGCCGCCCGCAGCAGCGAGGCCGCAACGCTCGATCGGTACCCGGTCGCGCAGACGGTCGCGATCTCCCGGTCGCGCGGAAGCCGGTCGAGGACCTCGGGCAACGCACCCGCTCCGATGTGGAGCGAGCCCGGGATATGACCCTCCTCGAACTCGGACTGCTGCCGCACGTCGATGACCAGGGGCGCTTCCGGACCGCCCGCCGAGAGCTCCGAAGCGAGCCCCGAGATGTCGAGCGCGGCGCCTTCCTCGACCGGTCGTCCGGACCGGCGCCAGGCGTCGAACCCCCCGTCGACATGGCCGAGCACCCCGTCGTATCCGATGCGCAGCGCCTGGCGGGCGAGGTCGTCGAGATCGGCGACGTCGTCGACAAGCAGGACGACGGGCGCCTCCGGATCCACCACCCAGCCGAGCCACGTGCCGAATGACGGCCCGGCCGCGATCGACACGGAGCCAGCCGGGTGTTCCCGCGCGTGGGCCTGGGTCGAGCGCGCGTCGACCACGACCGCCCCGCGCGCGAGGGCCTGCTCGAGCCCGTCACCCGACAGCGGCTCGATGGCCGGGACGACACCTCCGAGCAACGGCGGACCTGCCTGGTTCATCGGTCTCATGCGGGCGAAATAGCGCGGGAACGCCGGCTGCCCCGCAAGGAGAGCGCGCGCGAACTCATCGACCTCCATCGGCGCGAGGAGCGGATCGTGGCGTCGCTCGTAGCCGAGCGTGGACCACGACGTCGCGGCGATGTTCGCCGAGCAGAGCGAGCCCGCACCGTGGGTCGGGTAGATCATCACCGAGTCCTCGTGGGGCAGGATGACCTCGTGCAGGGAGCGGTACATGGCCGCCGAGAATGCGGCGGCGTTCTCCGCGCCGAGCAGGTCGGTCCGCCCGACCGACCCGACGAGCAGCGAGCCACCGGTCAGGAGCAGGAACGGCTCGTCGGATCGCGCCGTGTCGGCGACCTCGTAGGAGACGTGCTCGGGAGTGTGGCCGGGCGTATCGAGCGTCCGGAAGCGGACGCTTCCCACGTCGAAGGCGTCGCCGTCGCGAGCGGGCTGGTGCTCGTAGCAGAGTGCGGCGCCGACTCCGATGACGTGAGTCGCGCCGGTCAGACCCGCCAGGTCGCGGCCACCGGAGACGTAGTCGTTGTGGAGGTGGGTCTCGACGACGTGGCTGATGCGAAGACCCTCGGCGGCCGCGGCCTGCAGATACACGTCGACGTCGCGGCGCGGGTCGACGACCGCGGCGACGCCGGCGCCCTCGTCGGCGACGATCGTCGAGAGATGACCCAGCCCCTCGATCCGGTACTGCGTGACGCGCACCGACGCAGCGTACAACGGCAGGCACCCAGCCTCCGAAGGCCCGCCGCGGCGACGTGACGCTTCGCCGAACGACATGGTCCCGGGTCCCGACTGCTACGCTCGACCGATGCAGACTTCGACGCGCTCAGCCACCGTGATCGGTGGCGGCTACGTCGGCCTCGTCACGGCCGTCGGGCTCGCCGGGCTCGGGCAACAGGTTCGCCTCGTCGAGGCCGCGCCCGGGCGATTGGCGGCCCTCCGTGCCGGCCGGATCCCGATCCACGAAACGGGGCTCCAGGAGGGCTTCGATGCGGCCGTCGCAGCCGGACGGCTGTCCGTCCACGACGTCCCGCCGGATGCACCTGGCATCGTCCTGGTGTGCGTCGGGACGCCGATCGGCGATGACGGCCTGAGCGACCTTCGCCAGATCGACACTGTGCTGGCCGAGCTCGCGGTGATCCTCGGATCCGTCCGACATCGTCGTCATCCGCAGCACGCTGCCGGTCGGCGGGACGTGGCGGGCCGTGCTCGACGCCGGGCTGCCGACGAGCCGGACCTTCACGAACCCGGAATTCCTGCGCCAGGGCACCGCGGTCGACGATTTCGCCAATCCGACCCGGGTCGTCATCGGCAGGTTCCCGGACGCGGACACCGACGCCCTCGATGAGGTGCTGGCGCTGTACGCGCCGCTCGCCGGGCCGCGCCTCATCGTCGACGTCGAGGCGGCCGAGATCATCAAGAACGCCGCCAACGCCTTCCTCGCCCTCAAGCTGTCCTTCACGAACGAGGTCGCCAGCCTGTGCGAGGAGGCCGGGGCTGACGTCGACGAGGTCCTCGCCGGGATCGGGGCGGACCCGCGGATCGGGCGCACGTACATGCATCCGAGCTTCGGGTTCGGCGGCGAGCTGCCTGCCCAAGGAGCTGACCACGCTCGCCGTCGCTGGGCGCACGCTCGGGCTGCCGATGTACGTCACGGCGGCGGCGTCGGCGGCCAACCTTTCCGCGCAGGACCGCTTCGCCGACCGCGTGGCCGAGGCGGTCGGAGGGCTCCCGGGCCGGACCATCGGCCTCCTCGGGCTCGCGTTCAAGGCCGGCACCGACGACATCCGGGAGTCGCCGGCGGTCCGCCTCGCCTCTCGCCTCCTCGAGGGCGGCGCGACGGTCCGGGCGTTCGACCCGGCGGCCGGTGCCAACGCCGCGGCGGCTCTTCCGGCCCTCGACATCGTGGATGACCCCGATGTCGCCGTCGCCGGCGCGGATGCGGTGGTCATCGCCACCGAGTGGCCGGCCTTCCGCGACCTGCCTTGGGACCGCTGGATCGACGAGGTCGCACGGCCGATCGTCCTCGACGGCCGGCGGCTGCTCGACGCCTCTGCCCTGCGCTCGCTGGGCTGGACCGTCATCCAGCTCGGCGACGGCCGGGATCTGGCGAGCGTGACCGTTGCGCCAGCGCGAGGAGCCGGATCCTAGCGAGAGGCCACGTGACGTGCGGGGTCGAGCGACGGCAGCGAACTTCGAGCAGTCCCGGACGATGCGGCGGCTTCAGCCGCGACCGGTCGTCCGCGGTCAGCGGAACGTTGACGTGACCTTCGTTCCCTTCGGCACGACCTGCACGAAGACCGGGCCGCGAACCAGCGCGATCTCGGCTCCCGAGGCGTCGTAGAACCGGGTCAAGCCGCCTTCGTCCACCTTCTTCCAGGTGGCCTTGATCCGCTCCCCGTCGCGGAAGACCATGGCATCACCTGACCCGATCTGGTCGAGGACCGGTCGAGCGTAGCCTGGCTCCGAGTCGGGGTCGATGGACAACCGCATGAAGAGAACGATCACATTCCGGGCGACGACCCGCTTGTTGTCGGCCGCGTCGACGTGCGCTCGCCCCGCGATCGACCGCAGATAGGCATTCGACTTCGGATCGTAGGAGTACCCGATGGTTCCGGTGCGATACGGGATCGTGATCGAACCTGATCCAGGCCGCTCGCCGTCCGGCCGGTCCTCCTTGAACGTCCAGATCGGCAGGCCGGCCACCATCGCCGACGGGGCGCCGAGGCGGGTGGCGACCTTGCGGTAGACCCGCGTCGAGGTATAGGCGTTGTGCGGCGCGGACCGGGTCTTGACGCGGTGGTACGCCCCGCCGCCGTCCCGCAGCGCGTCGACGTCGTAGATCAGCCGCCCGTCCATCGCCGGGATGATCTTCTGGAAGGTCTTCGCATCGCCACCGAAGTGCCCGAACGCGGACCTGAACTCGGCCGCCCAGCGGATGAAGTAGGGCCGGCCGCTCCGGACCGGACCGACTAGCGGTGAGTCCCGCTCCTGGAAGACGAGCATGTAGCGGTCCTCGCCGCCGTCCGCCGGGGCCTGGTAGACGATCGACGCCGCGTTGAAGCCCGCCTGCGGCCGAGCCGGGATGTTGTCGTCGATCATGATCGCGAGCGGCAGCCGGGTCGCATCCAGGGACGACATCCGGACACCGTCGAGCGGCGCGATGCCGGCCGGCCAGTCCACGGGCGTCGCGCTCGGACTTGGCGGCGGGCTCTCCGTGCTCGATGGTGCCGGCGTCGTGGTGGGGGCGGGCGCGGATGCCAGGGTCGGACCAGGAGACACGGTGGGGTCGGGGGACGCGGCGGACACGACCTCACTCGCGCTGGGCGAGGGCGACGGGGAAGCGTTGCACCCCGTGGCGACGGCCGCGAGGAGCACGAAGGTGGTGAGCGAGCGTGTGAAACGCGACCCGGCAGACACCGCGGCTAGTTCGGCACGGGCGGAGCCGACCCAGGGGGACCGCTCTTGTACGCGCTGTCGGCTCCGAACACCCTGATCGACATGGCCGCCCACTTCTTGAAGTCGATCTGGAGGATGTATGTCCCGCCGGTCTCGCTCATCGGTGGGTGGATCGCGTACGGTGGCCCGAGGACATGCCGATCGATCGCCTTGTCCGAAACGCTGTTCGCCAGCTCCAGGTATTCGCGGACCTGGTCGGGCGGGAAATCGGTGCGAATCGTCTTGCCCGCGACCTTCAGGAGGTCTGGCAGCTTCTCGAGGAGGCCCGCCGTACCGAGCTTGGCCCGGAGGGCGACCAGCACCTGCTGTTGGCGTGCGGCCCTGGTGAAGTCGTTGTCGCCTGCGCCCTGGCGGGATCGGACGTAGGCGAGAGCCGTCCGGCCATCGAGGTGGTGTTTTCCCGCAGACAGCCTGAAGCCCTGGGTCCCATCGAACCAGTCGTACAACGGATCGTTGATCGGATTCGGGTTGACCACGTCGACGCCGCCCACGAGGTCGACCATCTTCTGGAAGCCTTCGAGGTTGATGGCGGCGTAGTAGTTGATCGGGACGCCGAGCAGGTAGCCGATCTCGCGGGTGAGCGTGAGCACAGGTCCGTCCGGGAAGCGCCTCGGATCAAGGCGCGCCGCGGTCATCAGCGAGTTGATCTTGCCGCGGAACGTCCCGCCCGAGTACAGCGGGAAGTTCGAGATGTCACGCGGGATGCTGAGCAGGACGGCAGTCTTGGCGTCGCGATCCACGCTCCCGACGAGGAGCGTGTCGGTCAGGGCATGGTCGCGGTCGTGGCCCGAGTCCACGCCAGTGAGCAGGATCGTCGTTCGATCCGCGGTCGGCGGAGGCAGGGTCGTTGGAGGTGGGGCGAAGCCGCCATCGTCCGACGGGATGGCGGACGGAGCGGCAGTCGCATCGGCATTTGGGCTCGCAGCGGGCGCATCGGTCGCTGCTGGCGCCCCGGTCGCGGCGGGCGCTCCGGCCGCGTTGGGCATCGGCCCGTCCGCCCGGAAGATCTGGCTCCCCGCATCGAAGAACGCCCAGGCGTAGTACCCCGCCACGCCATGCGGGATCACGACGGCGAGCGCGAGAACGACGATGACGATAACGACCTGCGGAGAGAGTGGCCGGTCGCGGGGCGACGCCTTGACGGCCGCGTGACCGATCGCCGCGATGCGCCACAGGCCGAGCGACGCGATGACGGCAAGAGCCGTCAGCGCGAAGGACGGGTCGATGAGCTGCGCGGCGAAGAACTGGATCCCGCCCACGGACTGGACGGCGACGAGCCCGATGAGTGCCAGCACCGGGATCCCGAATACGGCCGCCGCGCGTCGCCTGTGCAGATAGAGCTGGCCCGCGCCCGGAAACAGGAACGACAGGAACCCGGCGACCGTCGGGGACGAAGGGGTCACGGAGGCGTGGCGAGATGCGGCCGTCGGTTCGCTCAAGGCCGCGACACGATAGCACCGACCGTCGAATTGGCACGGGGTTGATATGCGTGCTTGGTCGGCTACTATCAGCCGGGCAGACGAGAAGCGACCGCATCTGACGGTCCGAGAGGGGTCAAGGCCCAATGATCCGACGGTACGGGCTTGCGTTCCGCGGGCTCCTCGCCATCGCAGACGCGACGACCGCGGTGGGGCTTCTGTTCCTCGTGGTCGCGATCCGGTTCGGGTCCACGTCGCCTGACCGGGACCTCGAATTCGCGTTCGACGATCCGTGGATCGCGGTGACCGGCTATGCCGTCCTGTGGCCGTTCGTCCTGTGGACCCAGGGCCTCTACCGCCACCGCGCACGGTGGACCGTTCGGTCGGAGCTGGGCGACGTCGGTCGCGCGACGGTGATCTTCGCAGCCATCGTCCTCAGCCTCCTCTTCGCCACGAAACACTCGGACGCCAGCCGGCTTGTGCTGATCGTCCTCTTCCCGCTCCTGGCCGTGGGGGCGCTGACGACCCGCCTCGTGCTGCGGAACGTGCTGATTCAATTGCGCACGCGTGGCCGCAACACTCGACTCCTGCTCGTTCTCGGCACGACACCGGAGAGCGAGGCGTTCGCCGACCTGGTGGACTCCCATCCATCGCTCGGGCTCCAGGTCATCGGGCATCTCTCCGAGCGCCCGGATGGGCCGTCCACGACCACGCGACCGACGCTCGGAACCCTCGATGACCTCGAAGCGATCCTGCACGATCGGGTCGTCGACGAGGTGGCCATCTGCCTCCCTTACACTGAGGCGTCGCGGATCGAGGAGATCGCGGGGCTCTGCGAGGAGGAAGGGAAGATCGTGCAAATCCCGATGCCCTTCGTCGGGCGCACGATCGCCACGGCCAGGGCCGAGGAATTCGGCGGCGTCCTCATCTATTCGATCCTGTCCGGACCCGACCGAGTCGCAGGCCTGCTGGGGAAACGGATCTTCGACATCGTCGGCGGCACACTGATCGCGGTCCTTCTGACCCCGCTGATGGTCGTGATCTCCGCCTGGATCGTGCTCGACTCGCGCGGACCGGTCGTGTTCCGTCAGCGGCGCGTGGGCCTCCACGGGCGGACGTTCGACGTCTACAAGTTCCGGACCATGACGGTCGACGCCGAGGGGCGGCTCGAGGAGCTCCGCCACCTCAATGAGATCCACGGGAACGCCTTCAAGATGACGAGGGACCCTCGGGTGACCCGCGCCGGCCGGTGGCTCCGGAGGACCTCCCTGGACGAGCTCCCGCAGCTGCTCAACGTCCTGCGTGGCGACATGAGCCTGGTCGGCCCGCGACCACCGCTACCGTCGGAGGTGGCGGGCTATGACGTGTGGCACCGTCGACGTCTTTCGATGCGGCCGGGGATGACCGGCCTTTGGCAGGTGAGCGCCCGACGCGAGCCAGACTTCGACCGGTGGGTCGATGCCGACCTCGAGTATATCGACCGATGGTCGCTGTGGCTCGACATGCGGATCATCCTCAGGACCATCCCGGCCATGTTGGGGCGGGAAGGCCATTGAGACCTTGCGCCTCCCTGTCCGTGAGCGAGCAGACGCTGTCCGACGTCTTCAGATCGAGGTCCTGGCGCGTCACGAAGCCACTTCGAGCGCTGGGTCGGGCGATGCGGCGTTGATGGAACGGAAGTCAGTCGGCCGAACGAGGTGAACTTGTATGCTCCCTCGACATGGACGTCGCCACAGACACCGCCGTCCTCATGGCCAGCCACGATGGAGCGCGGTTCCTCGCAAGACAGATCGAATTCGATACTGAGCCAGTCGCTCCTGCCGGCGGTGCTGAAGATCGTGGACGATGCCTCGACGGACGGATCGCGCAAGCTTATCCGTGATATCGCCAATTCGGCACCGATCCCGATCGAACTTCTGACCGTCGACGGATCCGGATACACCGACATCAAGAGCCGCGTCACGGCCTCGTTCGTGCATGGTCTGCTGGCCTTGGCATCATTCCAGTTCGTCATGCTGGCTGACCACGATGACGAGTGGCTCCCCGATCGCCTGATTCGTCAACGCGATATCCTTGGTGCCAGCCCGGACGTCCTCCTCGTCGCGGGCGACGCGATTCTGATCGACGAATCCGGGGCGGAAATCGGCGGCAATCTGCGCGACCGGTTCCCGCCACCCGCGGACTGGGACGAGTTGGATGCCAAGCAGCGCGTCCGGGCCGTGATTCGTCAGCCGTTCGTTGCCGGGGCTACGTGCGCACTGCGACAGGAGCTGATCGCGTTGATGGTGCCGGTGCCTCGTCGATGGTTCCTCGACCGTTGGGCGACCCTTGTCGCGACAGCACGGAATGGTCTCGTGCTCCAGCCAGAGACGGTGATCCGATATCGGATCCATCCGGGTCAGGTGCTCGGCGATCGCCAGGCTGCCGGACCGGCGGCCAGCCGACGATGGCAGCGGATCGTCGCTCGGGGCGGAAGTCCCTTTGAGGCGGCCGTGCGCGCACGTGATGTCGTCCGTCGGATCAGGCCGCTGGCCCTCGATGCGACCGTCCGAGACGAACTGTCCTGGCGTTCGCTGGTGAGGGCCGCGGTGGAGCGAACCGATCCCACCGCTCCCCGAGCGTCGTGACGCTGGCCGATCGCGATGTGGCCGCCCCGGTCCGACTGGAGCGGAGTGAGCGGCGATGACTCGTTCAGCACGAGGGCGGGGCTTGCGGCCTGAGCCTGGTCGAGATCGCTCCGTCAAGACAGCGGAGCCCCGGCCGCGTGCCACGGTCTGGTCGCAGCGGTCGCTCATCTGGAACTTCGCCCGTCGCGATCTGAAATCACGCTTCAAGGGGACGGCGTTCGGGTGGGCGTGGTCACTCATGGTCCCGCTCGCCACCGTGATCATCTACAGCATCGTCTTCTCGGTGATCTTCCGGGCGTCGCCACCCGACTTCGGAAGCGGGCGGCCCGGAAACTTCACCGTGTGGTTGATGGTGGGCCTCGTCCCGTGGACCTTCTTCCTGATCGCCGTCAACATCGCGATCCCGACCTTGCTCGCCAACGGGCCGCTCCTCCAGAAGATCTACTTCCCGGCGTTCGCGCCGGTCCTGGGAGCGACTCTGGCCGTGCTCGTCCAGACGATGATCGAATTCGGCATCCTCGCGGTGATCCTGGTGATCTTCGGAGAGATCGGCCCGACGTGGCTGCTCTTCCCCGTATGGCTCTGTCTGTTCGTCATATTCGTCAATGGGGTCGCCACGTCGCTCGCCATCCTCAATGTCTTCGCGAGGGACCTCGCCCACATCACGGCCGTCGCCCTGCAGTTGCTGTTCTTCCTGACGCCGATCATCTATCCGATAATCCTCGTTCCGGAGCAGTGGCACGGATCCCACTCCGTGCGATCGTCCAAGCGAACCCACTGTCGCTGTTCATCGAGAGCCTTCGGGCGCTCGTCTACGGCCTGACGCTGCCGGATCCGTCCTTCTGGCTCCTGATGCTCCTCTGGACCATCATCTCCGCGTCGATCGCGGCGATCGTCTACCAGCGCCGCGGACAGGACATCGGAGAGTCGATATGACGCCGATCGCGATCCAGGCGGACCACCTGTCCAAACGGTTCTGGCTGCACACGGAGCGTCGCACCTCGCTCAAGGAGCGGCTCGTTCGCGGGCGGCCGCCCGAAGCCCGCGAGTTCTGGGCCCTCCGCGACGCGTCCTTCTCGATCGAACGCGGCAGCACCTTCGGCCTGGTCGGTCACAACGGCTCGGGGAAGTCGACGACCCTCAAGGTGCTGGCCGGCATCTACCGGCCGACCAGCGGGCGCGTGATGGTGAGTGGTCGCGTCTCGGCATTGCTCGAGCTCGGGGCCGGGTTCCACGGGGAGCTGACCGGACGCGAGAACATCCGTCTCAACGGCGCCATCCTGGGCATGTCCGGACGACAGATCGATGCCGCCATGGACCGGATCATCGACTTCGCCGGGATCGGCGAGTTCATCGATTCGCCGGTGAAGGTCTATTCGAGCGGGATGTTCGTACGTCTCGGGTTCGCCATCGCGGTGTCGCTCGACCCAGAGATCCTTATCGTGGACGAGGTCATCGCCGTCGGCGACGAGGAGTTCCAGCGGAAGTGCTTCGATCACCTGTTCGAGCTCCGGAAGCGCGGGACCACGATCGTCCTGGTCACCCATGCGCTGGGCCTGATCGGGGACATGTGCGACCGGGCCGCCTGGCTCGATCACGGTGTGGTCCAGGAGATCGGCCCGGCGCGTGATGTGGTCGACAGCTACCTGCGCAGCGTCAACGAACACGAGGCCCAGGCACGGGAAGACGCCCAGGTCTCGACGCCGATCGCGACCGTAGCCGACGGCCCGACACGGCTGGGAACCGGCGAGATCCGGATTCGAAAGTTGGAGACGCTCGACGGCGACGCGAACCCCGTGCCGATGCTGATGGCCGGCGCGCCGTGCATCTTCCGGCTCCACTACACCGCCGCAACCGAGATCGACCAGGCGGTCTTCGGGATCGGCTTCCTGCACGAGTCCGGCGCGAACGTCGCCGGGCCGAACTCCGGCCGGACAGGTGCCCGCCCGGTGCCGGCGGGCGACGGATACGTCGACTTTCTGGTCCCCGAGCTACTCCTGCAGCCGGCAACCTACCAGGTCAGCACGGCGATCGTGGACCGCGGACACATGTACGACTACGCTGACCGAGAATTCGACGTGCGGGTCCGGGCGACGGGCGAACAGGAACCCGGCCTGACCCGGATGCCCGGCACCTGGACCGCGCCCGTATCCGAGCGATCCTTGGTCGTCGCGGCATCCAGGTCGCATGGGAGGGCCGAAGTTGCTGAGCGGTGAGTCGGTCGCGACCGTCCTATATGCGCTTGCGACCGGGTTCCCGGATCGCGCCATCAACGTGGTCGCCATGTCGACCAAGATCGACGAGCCAGAACGAGCGGTCCTCTGGACGGCGTTGACGTTGAGTGACGACCGCTCCGAGCAGGCTCGTCGGTTTGGCGACGCGCTTCGATCGCTCGGTGCCCCCCCTGCCTCGGTGAATGACGCTTACCGGTCGGCCTTCTACTCCGGCGACGCGTGGAAGTCGCTCTCGGACAACCCACTGTTCGCCTACTTCTCGGCGAACCGCGGCGGCAGCCCGCTGGACAAGTGGGTCCACTACTTCCCGATCTACGAACGACACCTCGCCGCGTATCGCGACTCGCCGGCACGCGTGCTCGAGATCGGCGTCTACCGGGGGGGTGGCCTGGAAATGCTCCGCCACTACCTCGGTCCGACAGCGCGGATCGTCGGCATCGACATCGATCCCTCTTCCCGATCAGCCGCGGGGCGAGAGGTCGTCGAGATCGGCGACCAGGAGGATCCGGTGTTCCTGACGAGTGTCGTCGAGCGACATGGGCCCTTCGACATCGTCATCGACGACGGCGGTCACACGATGCGCCAGCAGATCCGCTCCATCGAGACCCTCTTTCCGCTGCTCGCCGATGGTGGCGTTTACCTGGTCGAGGACTGCCACACATCGTATTGGACGCCGTACCTCGATCCCGACGACCCGGCGGCGACGTTCGTCGGCTGGGTCAAGGATCGGCTCGACGACCTGCACGCCTACCACCATTCGACCGAGCTCGACCTCACGGCGCCATGGCAGACGGACCTGGCGGCGGTCCACGCGTACGACAGCGTGATCGTCCTGGATAGGGCGCGGCGCCACGCCCCGTTCAGCGAAGTGGCCGGGACCAGCGACTACATCAACACGGGCCGGGAATCGAGCATCATCAACATCGAGTTGATGGCGACCCGACAGGTGGCGCTGGAGCGAGCTCGCGAGGCAGAAGAGGACGCGGCGGGGCGCGTCGCCGATGCCGAGCGCCGGATACGCGAGGCAGAAGAGGACGCGGCGGGGCGCGTCGCCGATGCCGAGCGCCGGATACACGAGGCAGAAGAGGACGCGGCGGGGCGCGTCGCCGATGCCGAGCACCAGGCACGCGAGGCCGAGCAGGACGCACACGACGAGGTCCGCATCCTCCGGGCGGAGCTGGTGGCCGCCAACCAGAGCGCCGCGCGTGCCCGAGTCGACTTCGAGGCGACGAAGGAGGAATTGGAGGACACGAGCTCGAAGCTGCTTGGTAGTTGGGAGATCCTCCGAGAGATGCGTCAGAGCCGTTCGTGGCAGATCACCGCCCCGTTGCGCAGGGCCAAGTCGATCTTTCGGCGGCGATGAGGGCGCTGTTCCACCGAGCCGGCAAGCGTGGGCCGCGCGTCCTGGACGCGAATGGATCGGCCGTGACGGTCGAAGGCGTTGACGACCTCGCTGCGGCGCCGACCCTCGACCGGGTCGCCGTCCTGGCCCACTGGTCTCCGTCCGCAACCGTGAGCCGCTCCGTGACGACGATGGTCGCCGCCCTCGCTCGCGCCGGATATCGCGTCCTCGTCGTCAGCACGTCCGAAGTCCGCGGTCCACTCGAGTGGCGGGAAGGCCGGCCGACCGGGATCACCGTCCTCCGCCGCCCTAACGCCGGCTATGACTTCGGCTCCTGGGCAACGGCGCTCGACCGCTATCCAGCGATCGCCGCCGCAGAGCGTGTCCTCTTGCTGAACGACAGCATGGTCGGACCGTTCGCCACGATCGACCCCTTGTTGGCTAAGTTCCACGCGTCCCTAGCCGACGTCTGGGCGGTCACGGACACGTCGCAATTCGAATACCACCTGCAGAGCTACGCCCTGGGCTTTCCTGGCGCGACCCTCCGGGAGCCCCCGATGCGTGCCTTCTGGCGGGACATTTGCGTGGAAGCCTCCAAGGACGACGTGATCTGGCGGTATGAGGTCGGCCTGAGCCGCCTGCTCCGCCGCGAGAGGTACGGCAGTGACGTGGCCATACCGTTTCGTCATCTCGTCCCCGACGGGAAGAACCCCACCATCGTCGGGTGGCAGCGGCTCCTGGATCGTGGACTACCGTTCGTAAAGCGCGAGCTCCTGGTGCGGCCCCAGGTCGCCCCCGATGGAGCACTGGTGCCCGCTGTCCTGCGTCGCCGCTTCGACGTGGACGTTAGCGGAGTGGGTGTGATCGTGGCCCCCGGCGATCGCCCGACCGACCTTGATCAGAGTCGACGATGTCCCCACGGCTGAGCCGGTCGCGAATCAGGTCGGTGCTGTCGCGATGGCGCGCCAGTGCTCGCACCCGTGCGCATCACGCCGTGCTCGCCGTAAATCCGGCGGCGTTCTCCGGCCGGACTGGATCGCCCGCGGACTTCGCAGCGTGGGTCGAACGCGGGCTGGGCTGGACAAGTCGTTTTCCTGACGAGTGGCGGACTCGCGCCGACATCCCTGTCCGGTCCCCAGCTCGGGTCGCGGTGGTGATGCATGTGCACTACCCCGAGCTGGTCGAGACGATCCTCGACCAGCTCGGATCGATCCCGGTCCCGTTCGACCTCATCGTGACGAATTCGAGCAGCAGATGTATCGCCATCGATCGGCTGCGCCTCCCGGGCGCGTGCGCCATCGTCGTCCTCGACGTCGACAACCGCGGCCGCGACATCCTTCCGCTCGTCGGCCTGGTCAATGCGGGCTTGCTCGACCCGTACCAGCTCATCCTCAAGGTACACACCAAGCGCAGCGCCTGGCGCGAGGATCACGCGGAACTGCCGGGAAGCGGGGAGGCGTGGCGCGATCGACTCCTCGGCGACCTGCTCGGCGATGCCGGTAACGTCCGCGCGATCATCGACGCCTTCGCCAGGACGCCTGACCTCGGACTGGTCACCGGTGATGGGAGTCTCCTCGGTGCCGACTTCTGGGGCGACAACCAGGCGGTCACGGCGAGCCTCCTTCGCCGCCTGGAGCTCGATCTCCGGACGAACGAGCTCGCCTTCGCGGCTGGATCCATGTACTGGATCCGGGGTTTCGTCCTCCAGGGTCTGCGGGCTTTCAACCTGTCGGCCGTCGACTTCGAGCCGGAGGCCGGACAGGTCAACGCCACGACGGCGCATGCGCTGGAACGGGTCATCGGCATCGTGGCGCGCGAGGCCGGCCTGGACATGATGGAACGGTCGGCCCTCCCGACTCCAGCGACCGACCCGGTCGACTGGACGCGATTCGATCCGTCCCAGGCGCTCCGACCGCGAGCCCGGCTCGTCCCGTTCTACCTGCCCCAGTTCCATCCGATCGACCAGAACGACCGGTGGTGGGGCCGGGGGTTCACCGAGTGGAGCAACGTGGCTGCCGCTCGTCCCGTCTACCTCGGACATCATCAGCCCAAGCTGCCGACAGACACGGGCTTCTACGATCTACGCGTTGAGGAGACGCTCCGCCTGCAGGCCACCTTGGCCCGGGACGCCGGCATCGCGGGGTTCATGTACTACCACTACTGGTTCGCTGGGCAAGAATTGCTCGAGGGACCGATCCGCTCGCGACTGACCGGCGACGTAGATCTTCCGTTCTGCTTGATGTGGGCCAACGAGAATTGGACCCGCCGATGGGACGGGCGCGAGTCGGACGTCTTGATGGGCCAGCGCTACGAGGAGGTCCCTGCCGCGGCATTCATCGAGGACGTCCTGCCGATCCTGCGAGATCCACGATATCTGCGCATCGATGGACGGCCACTGATCGCCATATACCGGCCTGCCCAGATCCCGGACACGCGGCGGGCGATCGCCACCTGGCGTGCGGCTGCCCGACGTGAAGGGATCGGCGAACTCTTCGTGATGAACGTCGATGTGGTCAAGGATTTCGACGGCGTCGACCATGCGACCCTGTCCGACTGGGGCTTGGACGGCAGCCTGGGCTTCCCGCCCCATAACGCGTTGTGGGACTGGTTGCCGTATCAGCACGTCGGAGCGGTGCCGGGGTTTGGCGGCAGCATCCTAAGCTACCGAGCCCTGGTCCAGGACGCGATCCGGAAGCTTGAGGGAGGGACACCGGACCTGTACTACCCAGGAGTCATGGTCAACTTCGACAATACCGCCCGACGGCAGACCTCGCCGGATATCTGGTTCGGGTCCAACCCGTACACCTTCCGGCGATGGCTGGCGTCCGCCGTGGCGTCGGTGGCGCACCGCGATCCTGAACACCGTCTGGTGTTCATCAACGCCTGGAACGAATGGGCCGAAGGCGCCGTGCTCGAGCCAAGCGACCAATTCGGGTCGACATTCCTTCAGGCGGTCCGTGACGTCGCCTTCGGGTGATCGCGCCCGATAGATTGCTTCCATCCGCACAAGCGATCAGCCCTCAGGGCGCGGCAGCTCGATGGCCTTGCGGGCGATCAGGAATGTGCCAGAGGCAAGTTCGAACTGCTTCTGTTCATCAAGCTCGGAAACGTACGAGCGTGACATCTGATCGACCGTAAAGGTGGTCAGATCCGCAACCGTCAGTCGCAAGAATTCGTCGCGGGCAAGCTCAGACAGACCGGCGATCCATGCATTCAGGATCCACGACACGGTCCATGCGGGGTGGAAGTAATGCGGAACCCCGTGCTCGACGATTTCGAGCTTGTCCTCGAAGAGTCGCCGCAGCCCCTGCTGCGTCATGTTGAAATAGTGGTGCGGGTACCCGTGGTAGGGCTGCAGGAATGGGACGGCACAGTAGAGCATGCCTCCCGGCTTCAGGACCCTCGACATCTCATCGGCCGCTGCAAATGGGTCTCGGACATGCTCAAGGACGGCGTTCGATAGCACGACGTCGAAGACATCGTCAGCAAATGGCATCTGTTCGACCACGCCCAGCACATCGGTCGTCGGGTACGGGACCACCTCATAGTTCACGACGTTCCTGAAATAGGTGCGGCGAAGCCCGGAACCGGCGTCGAGAATCCAAACATCGGGCCGCCCGTCGATGACGTCCTGGACCCTCGGGTCGTAGTCATTCGAGGAAACGGCGGTCGTGTCGACGATCCCGGCCGCGATCGCGATCGCGGCCGGCAGGTCATCGAGTGCCCCGGATTCGTGTAGCAACAGTCTTCGGTCAGGTGCGAGCAGATCCGCGGCAAGGATGCGGTGAATCTTCTCGGCCTTTGCCGCCCTGACTCGCGAGGCGAAGGACAGCCGACGATCCTCTGTGTGCCCGATGTCCTCGAAGTGCTGCCTTCCACTCTCGACAAGGCCTTCTGCCAGCGCCGCAGCGACATCGGGGTTGGCCTCAAGGTAGGCGGCTTCGTCGAAGCCTTCGGATGTTGCCGGAGTCAGATACTCGACCGCATTGTCTGTCGGGTTCATCGACGGCCACGCTCGATCAATCGCTCAAACATCGCCTCGTAGGCAGCTGTGACGTCGTCCCAGACGTACCTCTGGCCCGCCCGTCGCCGGCCCTCTTCGCCGCGGGCGATGGCACCTCCCCGATCGAGATCGTCGGCCGCAATCGCTGATGCGACTCCGGGGGCATCACGGAAGTATCGCGCAGCGTCCCCCGCGGTCTCTCGATTGAAGACAACGTCGTAGGCGATGACCGGGGCGCCGGCACCCATCGCGCGCAGCAACGAGGGATTGGTGCCACCGACCGAATGCCCATGGAGATAAGACACGCAATGCCCGTACAGCTGGTCGAGTAACTCCTGATCCCAGATCGCGCCGAGGAACCTGACATCCGGTCCAGCAGAACTCATGACCTGCGCCCGATAGGTCGATGCATGCCGGCCGGACCCGACCACCATCAATGGCACCGACGCCGCGGACAAACCGTAGCCGTCAACGATCATCGCGAGGTTGTTCTCCGGTTCAAATCGAGACACGACGAGATGAAATCGCCCCGAGTCGAGCCCGATCCGTGGGAGCAGGTCCGCCGCAGGTCGGAGGATGGGTGCGCCGTAGGCGATATACGTCGGCTCGCGACCATACCGACTTGAGACGTACTCCGCGATCGCCTGCAAATCAGCGATAACGTCATCGGCAAGCCAAACGCTCAAACGTGCCGCCGCCCGGAAGTACGCTCGCCCGAACCGGCCCCACTTGGCGCGTTCCGCATCCAGCCCGTCGAAATGAACGACGGTCCGAATGCCGGCTGCACGCAGGATGGGCACGAACGGTCCGTTGGCCGGGTTGAACAACACCGCGACGTCAGGGCGGTTCTAAATCGTCGCATGGATTGTGGAGAGCGCCGTGTGCGACAGCGTCTCGAGCGACTTGGACCGGATCGCTGGCAGGTTGACGAGCCGCATTCCGCGGTAGTTCGCCAGATCCTGACCTGGGTTGCGGCAATAGACGACCACATCGTGGCCGGCAGCCGAGAGGCGCGAGCCGATCTCTTCCGCCGCGGTCTCGAAGCCGCCATACAGAGCCGGAACGCCTCGCGTTCCCATCAGAGCGATTCTCAAGTGCCAGGCAGCTTGGCTGAGGAGTGACAATTCAGGCCAGCCATGAGGTCCACCACCCAGTGCTGCGAGGCGGCCGTCCAGGCGAACTGGAACATCGGCCGCGAGCGTCTGTTTGCGCCCCACTTGAGATCGGCGTGTGACTGACTACCACTTCAGTCCCAAGTTCGCCAATACGCACAGCCACATGGCGAGGCCCAGGAGGCCCATTGGAATGGCGGCGCGGCGCGGAAGCGACGACCCAAGACCGACGCTGGCCGCTGCCAGGAAGGGCAGACCGTAACGCACAGAGACGCTGTGGCCACCTAGATAGCTGATCCAGTAGATCGCGACAAGTACGACAGCGGAGGTGGGGATCGCCAATGCAACCGATCGGAGCACCATCACGCTGCGCGGGTCTGCATCAATTCGCCAGAGCCATGCGCACAGACAGGCGCCCAGGATCGCGAGGACCAATACCTGGCTGGCCGCGGTCAGCACAGGGCTCGTTTCCAGAACTGAGAATGCCGTACCCCAGTCGGGGCGCAATAACGTCGCCAATTGCTGGGCCGTACGATCTATCGGACCAAGGCCGCTTTGCAGTGACACGTGAAAGCCACCGTCTGCTGGGGCGCCGGTGATATTGCGTGCTTCTGCGAGAGCCCCCCACAAACCGGCGCCCGCGGCACTCAAGACCAGGGGCGAAGCCACTGCGGGCCCTATGGTCAGAAGTCGCCTTGACGTCTGCCAGGACGAGGTGCGTCCCTCGAGGGAGATCCAGCGCACGAGAAGGAGGCTGGAGCCGAGCAGGCCAATCACGACGAAGTTCGGCTTTGTCAACCCTGCGACCGCACCAACGAGCGTGGTGGTCAGCACGGCGCTTCGCCAAGTCCGCGGCAGTATCGCTGCGGCGATTACTCCGGCGGCTCCGAGGAACGCCATTGAGTCGGGAGTGATCGTCGCCCCCATGCTCACGGATAGCGGCGTCGAGGACGTCGCGAGAATCAGGCCTCCCGCCGCCAAGGAGGAGAATGCCATCCGTTGCGCCACAAGCAGCAGGAACGCGGCTCCAAGTGCGTAGAGAGACGAAGACATGATGCGAGTGGCGGTGAAGTCTCCCGCCCCGACACTGCCCAGGATGGCCGATCCAGCCGCCGCGAAGCTGTAGTAGACCGGCCCAAAAGGTGCCTCGTAGTTGACCCCTTCAAGGGGAATCCGCAAATCACTGGGTGAGTTGGCTTCCCCGCAGAGCGGAGCGATGGACCAGAACTTGTCCACAGGCCGACACGCCCACGCTTGGATAGCCTCTTCCGAATATCGCTCGCCAGCTCGGACGGGGAAGTTGCCTTTGTGTATCTGCACGACGTAATCGAAGTGAGCCGCTTCGTCGTATGGGCTGAGGGCTTTGACGTGTACGGCAAGAGTCGCTGCCATTGCGAACACGAGCACGAATAGGACCGCGGGAAGCAGGAAGGACCGCCAATGGAAGGAGCCGGGCGGACCCACGCGGATAGTCCTTCGCGTCGGTTCTGCCCCCGGAGCGCGACCATCGATCATCGGCCTTCCAAGTGGGGTCCGCTGCTATCGACCATGATAATTCGGCCGCCCGCTGGATATGTTGCCCAGTCATTAACAAGGCGCTGAGACCTGAGACTCATCTGACAGTGGTATGACGGCGAATTCGAGCGTCAACGGGGCTCCACTGCCTGGAGCACCAGGCCGCGGCCCGATCGTCAAGGCAGCCGGCGGAGGCCCAAGGTTCAGTGGTCCGCAGTAACCGGGGTCGCGCGTGGCCCCAATCACATTCGGCTCGGAGGCCGTGCCCAACGGAATACGAGCTTGCGACTGGCCGTCGGACACAGTCCACGCTGGGCCGCGATAGGCCAGAATCTGGAGTCGAGTCATCAGGTCGCTTGCCACTCCGAGGACGCGCACTGTCACGATCCCGGCAGGTAGGCCGGGCGGCAGACTCGTCGCTTCGTCGGCTTTCGTCGTCACGGCGGCGATCGCAACAGGTGCGCCGCACCGATTGGGCACGCGCCCCAGAACCTGCCAGCCCTGGCCCGTGGCGAGAGGCACGTAGCGACAGAGCATCTCGATCTTCGCCGTCGGGGCATCGAACCAGACACCACGCCCGTCAATCGCGAGGGGTTGTGTCGGCGGCGTGATCCAGAGGATCCTCTCGGGCGCGTCCGTGCCTGCCAGCCAGGCAGCGTTGAGTTGGTCGAGACCGGCGGTGTACGCGGAGTACGCCTGGATGACAGGCTCTGGGTCCCACTCGAATTCGGGATACGCGTATGCGGCTGCAGTCTCCCAGGGCTCGACATGGACGGTTCGACCCGTCAACTCGGCAAGCGCCTGCTGCGGCAGGCCGTACTGACTGCGGAGCGACGCCGCGTTCGCAGCGGCCGTTTCGGGTCGATGGAAAAGGGCGGCGTTGATCTCGGACCTGAATGCTCCGGCGCGGCCGACAGGGTCGAGCAGCGTCGTGATCGGTATCGCCAGGATCGCGAGAAACGTCGCGAGGAGGCCGGCGACGGGGATTCCCGCCGCAGCCCAAGAGCGGGACTTCGGGACGGCGATCGACCACATGGCGAGAAGTGTCGCCACGTAGATAGCGACACCCACGCCCGCCCTGGTGAAGCCTGCCTTGTACTCGGCGAATAGAGCAATAGCCGTGATGAACCTGAGGACCTGGCGGTCGCGATGAGGCATCGTCGACGTGCGATGCCAGATGAGGGCGACGAGTACGGATGTCGCAAGCAGCGCCACGCCCGAGGACCAGCTCGTCTGCGGGTCGTCGGCGCCCATCGTTTCGCTGTAGCCAGTCGCGATGTCGAGCGCCGTCCGGAAATAGGCGGGCACGTCTCCGAGGTGCTGGCCGGCGACGAGCCACAGGCCCACGAATGCGACGACTGCGCTGGAGAAGAACGCCGCTAGCGACATGCCAGGTCGGCGCGCGGTCGCCACGACCCCGATCGTGGCGATCGTCAAGGCCACCGCCGCGATGTTGAGCTTGCCGAGGGCGGCGATCCCGATGATGACGCCGAGGCCAATCGCGAGCGGGAGACCGGAGGGTCGCGCCGAGCGGCGATAGAGGGCCGTCGCGACGGCCACGAATACCAGGACGCCGAAGAGCCGCCATCCGGCGATCCACGGGAAGGTGAAGGCCACCAGCAATACGAGGATCGTGGCGACGGGCAGGCCGACCGATTGCCGAACCAGGTGCAGGAATGTCAAGCAGGCCGTCAAATGGACTGCGGCCACGAATGCCAGGGCGGCCGCGCTGGTCCACGCCACATACGGTTCGGGCCAGCCAAGGAATTGCAAGTGGTCCGAAGGTAAACGCGATGTCCTGACCGAATTGGAGGCCCTGCCGGGCCGCCAGGTGCAGGCCCACGATCCACGATGTATCGACTCCGATGGTGGCTGGTGCGTCGGCGATCGGCCACGTCACGACCGCCATCGCCGACCCGACCAGGACCTCAAGCGCCGAGACCTTGGTGCCGGCCACCTCGAGCGCTAGACCGCGCGGTACGACCCAGCGATCCAGGAACCGTCGGGACTCGGTCCCCGATCCGCGAGGCAGCGCTCTGAAACCAGTCGACGCATGGAGTCGCCCACGCCCGAATACCGGGAGGTCGCGTAAGGTACTCAGGAATCGAATCGGTCAGCCCTCATGCCATCGATCGTCCGCGCCCAGCCATCACAGGGAGTCTATATGCGCTCGCACTGAGCGTCGGCAACCGCGATCGGAGAGCCCGAGTGACCTGCCTCGACGGTCCCCGGTCAGCGATAGCGTGGCGGCTGCAAATCCCTCGACCGCTAACCGAGTTCACGCCGACGCAGCCCGACCATCGCCTGGGCGGATAGGACGCCCGACGGCACCCATTCGACGATGTCGAAGCCCGCGGCGTCCCAGACGCGGCGCATGAATTCGACGGGAATCGCGGCCCATCCGTAGAAGTCGCCCGTCCGCACGCCCCCGCCGCCGGATCCGGCATAGACGGGCTCGCCTCGGTTGAACATGGCGTGCGCGTCCTCGAGGCTCGGAAACAGAGTCGCCAGCGCGTAGGAGAACGTCGTTGTGTCGCCCTCGGCGACGGCCACCGTGGCGCGTGCTAATTGGTCGAAGAACGCGCTGTCAATGACTGTGACGAACGCCATCCCCCCCGGCAACATGATCCGCCCGAACTCCATCGCCCAGGCCGTGTGGGCCGCAGGTGAGAGGTGCGAAAAGACACTGAATGCGAGGACTGCTTCTGCCATCTGGTCGCGGAGCACGGTCGGTGGGAGAGGCGCGACCGTCAGCGCGTTCACGCCGGGGAGCGTAGAGCCAACGAGAGCGGTCATCTGGACGTCCACGTCGAGCGCATATACGGCGGTCGGTGGCACATATGCAAGGAGGAACCTTGCTATCCGACCCCAACCACTGCCGAAGTCCACGATATGCGAAGCGGCCTGGAGGCTCTGCTGTCGGTGCCGGATCGACCATTGTTCGGCGACCCGGACGAAGCTTGCGGCCTCCGCGAAGGCCTCTAACTGTTCGGACCCCACGAATGCGACCTGGACGGACGTCGGGGGATTGGGCGGCGGAGCCGTGAAGACATCAACGACGGACGGCATGTCGGCCATGATCTCCCCCGAGGCGAACGAGTGGATGAGACCGTCGATGTCCGGACCGGCCTCAGACATCCCCGCGCGCCCCTCGGCGACTTCCTCGGTGACTCTGTTCGCTCCTGCTTTGATATCAGCCACTACATCATCACCAGGCCGCCGTCCACGCCGAGGACCTGGCCGGTGATGAACGCGGCCTCGTCGCTGGCGAGGAAGGCGACCGCGCTGGCGATCTCCTCGGTCGTGCCGAAGCGCGCGAGCGGCGTCCGGTTGACGATCTCGTCCTTGAGCGCATCGGGAAGGTCCTGGGTGAGCTCCGTCAGCACGAACCCCGGCGCCACCGCATTGACGGTGATCGACCGGCTCGCAAGCTCGCGTGCGCTCGCCTTCGTCAGCCCGATCAGCCCGGCCTTTGCCGACGAGTAGTTCGCCTGGCCGGTCTGGCCCGCCTGTCCGGAGACCGAGGTGATGTTGACGATCCGCCCCGAGCGTGCCTTGAGCATCGGCCGGGTCACCGCCTTCGTCATCCAGAACGCCCCGAACAGGTTGGTCTCGAGGACCTCGCGCCAGGCCTCCTCCGACATCCGCATGATCAGGTCGTCCCGGGTGACCCCTGCGTTGTTGACCAGGATGTCGATCTTGCCGAACGCCTCGATGACGGCCTTCACGACCGCATCCGCCGCGGCCGGCTCACGAGCGTCGCCCTGGACGGCGAGCGCCCGGCGGCCGAGCCCCTCGACGATCGCGGTGGTCTCGCGCGGCGGCCGCGGCATTGCCCTTGTACGTGAACGCGACGTCGGCGCCCTGGGTCGCGAGGCGCGTGGCGATCGCGCGCCCGATCCCGCGCGAGCCGCCCGTGACGAGCGCAACCTTGCCGGTCAGGTCGATCATGCGTGGACCTCCGATGTGGCGCGGACGGGTTCGCCGGGGACGACGTCGTCGAGCGGCACGTCCACCGGTCCCGGCTGGGCCATGATCGCCGCGAGGGCGTCGGGGATCGGATCGACCGAGTCCCAGTCGACCGGCAGGCGGACCTGGACGTCCTCGGGCCGGACGGCCGCGTCGCCGGCGATGCCCCGCGCGGGATCGGCGGTCCATTCGATGGCGACCGCGCCGGACGTGAACCCGGCGCCGAAGGCGACGATGACGATCCGGTCGCCGACGGCGACGCGGCCTTCGTTGACGGCCTCCGCCAGCGCGATCGGCACGGACGCCGCCGACGTGTTGCCGTACCGGTCGAGGTTGACGTACATGCGGTCCATGGGCAGCCCGAGGCCCTTGGCGACCGCCTCGATGATCCGGATGTTGGCCTGGTGCGGGATGAACAGGGCGATGTCGGAGGGTTCGAGGCCGGCCCGCTCGATGGCGGCGAGCGCGGTGGAGGCGAGCGTCCGGGTCGCGAACCGGTAGGTCTCCTTGCCCTCCATCCGGATGTAGTGCTCGCCGCGCGCGATCGTCTCGGCCGATGGCGGGCTCTTCGCGCCGCCGGCCGGCAGCCAGATCATGTAGGCGCCCTGCGGCTCGGTCGTGAGCTCCATGCCGAGGCCGCCGCCCGGCTCGTCCGCAGCCGAGACGACCACCGCTCCCGCACCGTCGCCGAACAGGATGCAGGTGTTCCGGTCGGAGTAGTCGAGGAACCTGGTGAGCAGCTCGGCGCCGATGACGAGGACGTGCTTCGCGAGCCCGCTCATCACGTAGGCATGCGCAGTCGAGTACGCGTACACGAAGCCCGAACAGGCCGCAGCCACGTCCATCGCGGCCGCCCGCGTGTTGCCGATCGCTTCCTTGACCAGGGCCGCCGTCGAGGGCATCCAGTAATCGGGGGTGAGGGTGGCGAGCAGGATCAGGTCGATCTCGTCAGGGTCGATGCCCGCCGTTCGGATCGCGCGGAGGGACGCCACGGCCGCCATCGAGGCGGTGGTCTCGTGCGCGGCGGCCACCCGACGCTCGCGGATCCCGGTCCGCGTCCGGATCCACTCGTCGGACGTCTCGACCATCCGTTCCAGGTCGGCGTTGGTGAGGACCTGCGACGGGGCGTAGCGTCCCCAGCCGGTGATGTGGGCGGAGCGGGGATGCGTCGTCACAGGGGTTCCACCTCGATGAGCGGCTGCTTGGCCTTGACCAGGGCCCCGCTGTCGGGTACGACCCGGACCACCCGCCCGGCGAGGTCCGACTTGATCTCGTTGAACAGCTTCATCGCCTCGATGAGGCCGATGACCTGGCCGACCGCGACCTCCCCGCCGACCTGGACGTAGGGCGCCGTCCCGGGCGCCGGGCGACGCGTAGAAGATGCCGGTCAGCGGGGCCTTGACACTCGGCCGGGCGATGGCGGCCGGGTCGCGCCCCGCGGTCGAGGGCTCGCCCGTCGAGGCGGCGTCCTGGGGAGCGGCCGAGCTGCACGGCCGGGGTCCCGACGGCGGTCACCCCGATCGCCACCGGCTTGCGCAGGATGAGGCCCGTCTCGCCGGACTGGATCTCGAGCTCGGACAGATCGGACCGCTCGAGGAGCTCGGCGAGGCGGTCGATGAGTCCGAGGAGCTCGACGTCGGCCCCGTCGCTCGGCTCGGGCGCCGTGGGCAGCGCCGTCTCCTCGGTCATCGATCGGGGGACACGAAGATGAGTGCCGTGTTCTGGCCGCCGAACCCGAACGAGTTGCTCAGCGCGGTCCGAACCTCGCGCCGAGCCGCCCGGTTCGGCGTGAGATCGAGCCCCTCGGCGGCGGGGTCCGGGTCGTCGAGGTTGATCGTCGGGGGCACGCAGCCATGGCGCATCGTGAGGACCGTGATGATGGCCTCGATCGCACCGGCGGCGCCGAGGGTGTGTCCGAGCATCGACTTGTTGGCCGTGATCGACAGCTCCGGCGCGTGGTCGCCGAAGATGGTCCGGATCGCCTGGAGCTCCGACTTGTCGCCCTCGGGTGTCGAGGTCGCGTGGGCGTTCACATGGTCGATCTCGGCCGGTTCCATGCCGGCTTTGCGCAGCGCGATCCGGGCAGCCCGCACCGCCCCGATCCCGCCCGGTGCCGGGAGCGTGATGTGGGAGGCGTCGGCCGTGGCGCCGTAGCCGACCAGCTCGGCGAAGATCGGCGCCCCGCGCGACTCGGCGTGATCGAGCGCCTCGAGGACGACGACTCCGGCGCCCTCGCCGATGACGAACCCGTCGCGGCCCATGTCGAACGGGCGGGATGCGCCCTCCGGGTCGTCGTTCCGCGTGGACAGCGCGCGCATGGCGGCGAATCCGCCGACCATCGGCTCGAAGATGCCGGCCTCGGAGCCGCCCGCGACCATGATGTCGGCATCCCCGCGCCGGATGATCTCGCTCGACTCGCCGAGCGCGTGGCCGCCGGTGGCACACGCGGAGACGGTCGTGAAGTTCGGGCCGGTCATCCCGAACTGGATGGCGATCTGGCCCGAGCCGATGTTCGGGATGCCCATCGGGATGAGGAACGGGCTGATCCGGTCCGGACCGCGGGTGATGTTGGTGTTGAAGCCGTCGATGAGCGTCCCGATGCCGCCAAGCCCTGTTCCGAGGATGACTCCGGTCCGTTCGGCGAGGTCGCCCTCGAACCGTTCGGGCAGGCCGGCCGCATCGAGCGCCTCACGTGCGGCGATGAGGCCGAACTGGATGTAGCGGTCGGTGCGCCTCAGCTCCTTGCGATCGAGCAAGCCGCTGGCGTCGAAGTCGCGGGTCTCTGCGGCGATGCGGGAGGTGAGCCTGGCGGGGTCGAAGTTCTCGATGGTCCGCACGCCGGGCCGCCCGGCGACGAGGCCCTCCCAGGTGCTCGGAAGGTCGTTGCCCAGGGCGGTGACCAGGCCCATCCCGGTCACGACCACGCGCCGTCGCTCAGCGGAAGTCATCGTTACGCCCACCATTCCGAGAATCCGCCCGTCAGGACGGTGCAGCGCAAGGCGGAGCCGAGCATGCCCGCTCCGAGGTGCGAGGCGACGCCACCGCGAGCCATCGGTCCGAGGATTGCGTGAGCGAGGGAGCGGAGGCGACAACGCGGCGAAGCGCCGTCATGACGGGCGGCCGATGTCATCGCACCAACTTGCCTGTGCGGACCGTCGCGGCCCTGTAGACGTCGCCGGGGAGCCCGCGGGCTGAGATGGCGTTCGCGACCGCGAGAGCGTCGAACTCGGTGCGGTGGATCTCCGCGTTCACTTCGCCGTCGACGATGTCGACGCGCGCCCACGTGGCCGTCGCGTCGCCGTCGAGGACATAGCCCGCCGACCCGTCGTTGACGATGACCTTCCAGCCGAGATCGCGGATCTCGGGCAGGTGGGTGTGGCCGCAGGCGATGACCCGCGCATCGGTGCCCGACACCCGCTCGATGATGACGGTCGGATCGAGCGCCTGGTCGAAACCCGCCGTCTGCGAGCCGGGCGAGGCGTGGCACACGAGGATCATCGTTCCGTCCTCGGCCCGGAGACGGCGCTCGGCCGGCAGGCGACGGAGCCAGGCCAGCCGCTCATCCCCGAGCTGGTCGTGCGCCCATTCGGTGGCGGCGACGAACGTGTCCGGGATGCCGTCGCGGTATTGCGGCCAGGCTGCGCCGTAGTCGAAGTCTGCGACCGCGATGTCCGTGTTGCCGGCGATGATCGCCGCGCCTTCGGCCTCCATCTCCCGCAGGCGGTCCACGGTCCCGGCCGGGTCGGGCCCGTTGAGCGCAAGGTCGCCGGCGACCGCCACGAGGTCGGGCTTCTCCGAGCGGAGGGCCGCCCGCACGGCATCGAGCGCGACCGAGTTGCCGTGCACATCCGAGAGCACGAAGAGCCGCGTCATCGAACGGCCTCGCGGCCCGCCGTCGCGGTCATCTCAGCACACCTTCGCCCGGGATGATGAACGAGATCGTCGCCTCGCACGCCGTCTCGCCATCGACGCTCGCCACGCCCCTGCCGCGCCCGAACCGCCCGCCGAGCTTGTCCATCGTGACCTCGAGCCGAAGCGTGTCGCCCGGGGTCACGACCCGCTTGAAGCGGCAGTCGTCAAGGCCGGCGAACAGCCCGATCCTGTCCCCGAAGCCCGGCTGCTTGGCGACGTAGACCGCCATCGTCTGGGCAAGGGCCTCGACCTGGAGGACGCCAGGCATCACGGGCAGGCCGGGGAAGTGGCCCTGGAAGAACCATTCGGTGGCGGTCACCCCCTTGAGCCCCACGATCCGCTTCGCCTCGGGGTCGTACTCCACGATCCGGTCCACGAGAAGGAACGGCCAGCGGTGCGGGATGAGGCCCTGGATCTCGGCGGGCGTATGGATGGTCTCGGTCATTGGCGGCTCCTGGGGCGACGCCGACCAGTCTGGCCGCTCGGGCGCGGTCCATGCGCGGCGGTGCGTGCAGGTCTGCACACCAACGCCGTCGTCACGCCCGCGCCGCGGCCGCCAGGAAGGCCGCGCTCCCGACCCGGTCGAGAAGGTTCGTCGTCATCCGGCCCTCGAGGAAGGCCTCGTTCGAGAGCATCGCCTGGTGGATCGCGACATTCGTCTTCAGGCCGTCGACGACCAGCTCGTCGAGGGCGACCCGGCTGCGGGCGATGGCCGTGGGACGGTCGGGTCCCCACACGATGAGCTTGCCGATCAGCGAGTCGTAGAAGGGCGGCACCTCGTACTCGCCGTACAGGTGGGAATCCATCCTGACGCCCGGGCCGCCCGGGGCGTGGTAGCGCTCCACGATCGCCGGCGTCCGGCCGGAAGTCGTGGGTCGGGTCCTCGGCGTTGATCCGGAACTCGATGGCGTGCCCGCGGAAGACCACGTCGGCCTGCGAGAGCCCGAGCGGCTCGCCGGCCGCGATCCGGATCTGCATCGCGACCATGTCCAGACCGGTCAGCATCTCCGTGACCGGGTGCTCGACCTGGATACGGCAGTTGATCTCGATGAAGTAGAACGCGCCGGCCGGGTCGACGAGGAACTCGAGGGTGCCGACGTTCTCGTATCCGGCGGCGACGACCGCGCGAAGGGCGCGCTCGGCGAGCTCGGCGCGCGCGGCGGGACCGAGGGCGGGCGTCGGCGCCTCCTCGATGATCTTCTGGTGGCGCCGCTGGACCGAACAGTCGCGCTCGCCCAGGTGGATGCCGTGCCCGAACCGGTCGATCGCCACCTGGACCTCGACGTGGCGGTTCTCGTCGAGCCACTTCTCGAGATACAGAGAATCGTCGCCGAACGCCGCCTTGGCCTCCGAGCGGCAGACCCGCATCGCGGCCTCGAGCTCTCGCGGGGTGCGCACCATGCGCATGCCCTTGCCCCCACCCCCGGCCGACGGCTTGATGAGGACCGGGTAGCCGATCCGTTCAGCCTCGCCCAGCGCATGCATCTCGTCGCGCAGCATCCCGTTCGAGCCGGGGATGATCGGCAGGCCGTAGCCGCCCAGGAGCTCACGCGTCCCGGCCTTGCTGGCGAACCGTTCGAGGACGGCCGCCGACGGCCCGATGAACGTCAGACCGTGAGCGGCCACGACGTCGGCGAATCCCTCGTCCTCCGACAGGAAGCCGTAGCCAGGGTGGATCGCGTCGCAGCCGGTCACGAGCGCCGCCGAGATGACCGCGGGCGCCGACAGGTACGAGCGCCGCGCGTCGGCCGGCCCGATGCAGATCGCCTCGTCCGCCAGCTGCACCGCGAGCAATTCGCGGTCGGCCTCGCTGTACGCGACGACGGCCTCTGCACCGACCGTCCGGCACGCACGCAGGATGCGCAGGGCGATCTCGCCGCGATTGGCGATGAGGATCTTGCGGAACACCTCAGGCCTCGGCAGGCCCGCCCGGCGCGGCGGACCCCGCGGAGGCGAACTCGATGACGATCAGGTCCTGGCCGAACTCGACGGCGTCGCCGGGCTCGACGAGGCTGGCGCCGACCACGCCATCGGCAGGGGCGACGACCTCCTGCGGGATCCCGAGGACGTCCACCGAGCCGAGACGATCGCCGGCCCGGACCTTGGTCCCGGCCCGCGCGTCCGAGCGTGGCTGGAAGATGCCCACGGCCGGCGAGCTGGCGACCGTCCTGGTCGTGTCGCGGGCGCCATCGCGGCCCTCCCGGCCGTCGCGGCCATCACGTCCCTCGCGTCCGTCGCGGCCCGGTCCGACGGGAGTCAGCCCCGCGACGTGGCCGGGATGACCCAGATGACTGGGCGATGAGGGCGCCGCTGCGGCCCGGCCTCCCCGTTCCCCCCGGTCGCGCTCGGTTTGTCGCCGGTCGCGGCCCGGGGCGCCATCGGCCGGACGGCGAAGCCGGACCCGCCAGGAGCCCTCGCGGACCTCGAGCTCGCCGAGACCCGTCGCCGCGAGCTTCGCCATGAGCTGGGGGAGCAACTCGACGCTGAGCCGCTCGATGGCGGCGTGGTCGGCGGCTCGCTCCGACGAGGTGCGGCCGGCGCGGCCGGGACCTGACATGGTCTGTTCGGGCACTCGCTAGATCTCCTCGCGGGCTGGCGGCTCGTCGCGCGGTCGGGTCGGAGCGAGGGCTCCGACGGCACGCCGGCCCGGATCGAGCAGGTCGCGCAAACGGTCGCTGAAACCTCGCACGGGCGGGAGCTGGGTGAGCTCCGGGATCTCGGCCTCAGTGTAGGACCCGAGGGCGCGGTAGCGCCGGTAGCGCGACTCGAGCAGCGTCTCGATCGGCAGCGCCTCGAGCGCCGCGAGCCGCTCGACGATGATCGGCTTGAGGCGGCGTGCGGTCTCGGCGGGGTCCGCATGCGCACCCTCGCCGGGCTCGGGCACGACGAGATCGATCACGCCCAGCGCCTGCTGGTCGGCGGCGGTCATCCGCATGGCCAGGGCCGCCGTCGAGGCCTCGTCGGCCGTCCTCCACAGGATGGCGGCGCAGCCCTCGGGCGAGATCACGGAGTAGACCGCGTTCTCGAGGGCGATGACCACGTCCCCGACCGCGATCGCGAGCGCCCCGCCCGAGCCGCCCTCGCCGGTGATGACCGTGACGATGGGCGTCCGCAGCCGGCTCATCAGCCCGATCGAGCGAGCGATGGACTCGGCGATGCCCCGCTCCTCGGATTCGGGGCCCGGGTGCGCCCCGGGCACGTCGACGAAGGTCACCACGGGGATCCCCAGCCGCTCGGCGAGCTCCATGACCCGCATCGCCTTGCGATATCCCTCCGGGTGGGGCATCCCGAAGTTGCGCCGGATGTTCTCGTCGGTGTCGGCGCCCTTCTGCTGGCCGATGACCGCGATCCGCCGGCCGTCGAGGCGGGCGAGCCCGGTCACCATCGCCGCGTCGTCACCGAACAGGCGATCGCCGTGGAGCTCGATGAAATCGTCGGTCAGCGCCTGGACGAACTGCAGGGTGCGCGGCCGATGCAGGTCGCGCGCGACCTGGACGCGCGACCAGACCGCGTCGCGCGGATCGTCTCCGTCCTCGGGCTCGATCGCGGGTGCAGGCGCCCCTTCGTGCGGCGTGAGCTCCCCGACGCGGCCGGCGAGCGTGGACAGGAACGACAGGGGGCGGAAGCCCGGCATCTCGCCGGTGCCGTTGCCGTTTCCTGCGACGGCCCCGGACCCGGCGGCCCCGTCGCGGACGGGCAGGAGCCGCAGGAGGTGGGTCACCTCGTTGCGCAGGTCAGGGCGCGCCACCACCCGGTCGATGAATCCGTGCGCGAACAGGAACTCCGACCGCTGGAAGCCCTCCGGCAGCTCCTGGGCGATCGTACCGGCCGAGACCCGCGAACCGGCGAAGCCGATCAGCGCGTCTGGTTCTGCGACGTTGACGTCCCCGACCGCCGCGAACGAGGCGAACACGCCGCCGGTCGTCGGGTCGGACAGGATGCTGATGAACGGCACGCCGGCCTCGCGCAGCCGCTCGAGCGCGGCGAGCGTCTTGGCGAGCTGCATGAGCGCGAGGGTGCCCTCCTGCATCCGCGCACCGCCCGACGCGCTCACGACGATGAGCGGGATCCGTTCGTGGAGGGCGAATTCCGCGGCGCGAGTGACCTTCTCGCCGACGACCGCTCCCATCGATCCACCCATGAACCCGAAGTCCATGACACAGATGGCGATCCGGATCGAGCCGATGGACGCGGTGCCCCAGACGGCCGCGTCGCGCATCCCGGTCGCCGTCTGGGCCGCAAGCAGACGGTCGGGATAGGGCTTCTGGTCGACGAACCCGAGCGTATCGACGGACTGAAGACCCGCGTCGCGTTCTGCCCAGCTCCCATGGTCGACGAGGAGATCGAGACGGGCGGCGGCAGACAGGCGGAAGTGATGGCCGCAGTTCGGGCAGACGCGGAGCGCCTTGTCAAGCTGCTTGTTGAACAGCATCTCCTCGCACGAGGGGCACTTGGTCCACAGGTCGGCCGGATAGACGTCCCGGCGGGCACGGAACGACGGCAGCTTGATCGGCATCAGGCGAGCCTCGAACGGGCGACCGCCCGGACGGCGCGCGCCATCGGGCCGCCGGCAGGCCGGTTGAGACGCCACGCGACGTAGACCCCGGCGATCGACAGGGCGGCCGAGGTCAGCGCGCCGCCGATGAGCAGCGGACGACCCAGGCCTGCGCGGGCTTCCTCGGTCGCCTCCTGGTCGGCGCCCGCGGGGGGCGGCACCACCGGGTCGAGATCGCTGGTCCGGAGCGAGACGACGGTCCCGTCGCCACCGGCGGCGCGCGCGAGGCGCATCCGGGCGGCCGCGTCGGCGAGCCGCAGGGCGAGTGCCTCCTCGAACCGGAACGACGGGTGGAGCCGGAGGAGGTCGCGCGACAGCCGGTCTGCGGCCCGCGCGATCTCCGGCGAGGGCCGCTCGTCGCCGGCGCGGGGATCGGCGGCGCGGTCGCGGCCGGCGAGGAGCGATTCGAGGTAGCGGTCCGTGATCAGCGCGTCGACGTCTGCGGCGTCGCGCTCCGCGAACGGGCCGGTCACCGGTCCGGGTCGCCGGGATCGCCCAGGTCGCGGGCGACGCTGCGCAGGGCTCGATGGATGAGGACCCGGACCGCCCCCTCCGAGCGACCCAGCACGCCGGCGATCTCGGCAGTGGACATCTCGTCGACGAATCGCAGGATCAACGCTCGCCGCCGATCGCCGGGGAGCCGGTCGAGGGCCCGGAGCGCCGCCGCCGCCTCGTCGCGACGGGCGGTCTCGGCCTCGAGGTCGGTCGGGCCGGCGACCGCGAGCGCAGCATCCAGCGGGGTCTCGGGCCGTCGGCGGATGCGGCGCCTGCGTTCGGCGACGGCGTTCCGGGCGATCTGGAAGAGCCACACCCGGAACGTCGACGCGCCCTCGCCGTCGGCCGGGCGGGCGCGCTCCTCGAACCGGCCGAGATTGGCCAGGGCGGCGAGGAACGTGCGCTCGGTGGCGTCCTCCGCCTCGTGATGGTCGCGCAACTCGTAGAACGCGTAGCTGTACACCTGCGCCAGGTACTTCCGATACAGGGCCTCGAACCGGGCCGGGTCCGCCTGGGCCGCCTCGACGAGCCTCCTGTCGCGGTCGAGGTGGGCAAGGCGCGGACTCCCCTCCACCGGAGCGTCCACTCTCCACAATGCCGGGCGGGCCATCGTGTTACACCACCCCGCCGACGGGTCGCTCATGGCCAGCCGGACGTGGACGATCTCGCCGGCGAGGACGTGGCGCTCCCCGCCAGGGGCGGTCGGGTCGTCGACGACGAGGGCGCCCGTGTGCGCGTCGACCGCCAGCGCGCGGACGGTCTCGGCATTCCCCGGGCGCTCGAGGCGGACCGTACGCCCGGTCGTCAGCTGGCGATCGGCCCAGTCGGCAACGTCGAAGCGGCCGCCCCGCAGGGCCTCGATGCGGACCTCCAGCCGCCCGAGGAACGCGTCGAGCAGGAGGGCCAGGTCGATCGGCCGTCCGTGCGACGCCTCGCGCAGCGACGTCATCGAGCCGGCGAGGTCGGGCGGGAAGTCGGCGGCTCGCCAGTCCGTGTTGATCCCGAGCCCGACGACGACCCGCGGGTCGTGGGTACCCAGGCCGTCGGTCTCGCCGAGCACACCGGCCACCTTGCGGATATCGGCCGGTGCGTCGAGCGCGGCCCGTGCCGCCTCGCCGGTCAGGCCGTCCATCGGCGCCGCTGTGACGCCGTCGATCTCGACAACGAGGTCGTTCGGCCACTTCAGGCGGATCGCCCGGTCGGGCAGTCCGGCGACCTCTTCGGCAGCATCCGCCATCGCCAGTGACACAGTTGCCGGCAGGCGCCAGACCCGCTCCGGGGCCAGCCAGTCGGGTCGGAAGCCGAGCGACAGCAACAGGGCCGCGCCACGGGGCGCGAGCCATCGGCGCCCGTCCCGACCGCGTCCGGCGGTCTGCTCGTCGGCCACGGCCAGGCAGACCTCGGGGGTCCCTGCGGCCAGCCAGCCGCGGACGACGTCGTTGGTGGACGAGACGACGTCGAAGCGTTCCTGCCGCGAGATGAACGGGGCCATGGGCCTCAGCCGGCCGCCGCCGACGAGGCCCCTGCGCCCACGGCGCCCCCGGCGACCGCATCGACCGCCTCCGGCCGCTCCAGCTCGAAGGCGTCGTGGAGCGCCCGCAGCGACACCTCGAGGTCGGCCTCCGCGATGATGCAGGTGATCCGCACCTCGGACGTCGAGATCATCTCGATGTTCACGTCGTTGTCGGCGAGGGTCCCGAACATCCGGGCGGCGTAGCCCGGGGCGTTGTGGAGGCCCGCGCCGACGATCGACACCTTGGCGACCGAGGCGTCGGTGGTGAGCTCGCGGGCGCCGAGCTCGCGCACGAGCGGTTCGAGGGTCTTCTTGGCGGCCGCCAGCTCGACCCGCGGGACGGTGAACGACAGGTCGGTCTCGCCGCCGTGGCCCACGTTCTGGACGATCATGTCGACGTTGATGGCGGCCTCGGCCAGCGGGTCGAAGATGGACCGGGCGACGCCCGGCCGGTCGGGCACGGCGACGATCGTCACCTTGGCCACATTCCGGTCGTGGGCGAGCCCGCGGACCTTGTTGCGCTGCTCCACGAACGGGTCCTCCTTGATGAGCGTGCCCGGGGCGTCCTCGAACGAGCTCAAGACCTCGATGACGACGCCGTTGACCCAGCCGAGCTCGACGGCGCGGACCTGCATCACCTGCGCGCCCTGGTGGGCCAGCTCGAGCATCTCCTCGGAACCGATGACGGCGAGCTGGCGGGCCTTCGCGACGAGCCGTGGGTCCGCGGTGTAGATGCCCCGGACGTCGGTGAAGATCTGGCAGCGCTTGGCGCCGAGGCTGGCCGCCAGCGCGACCGCGGTCGTGTCGCTCCCGCCTCGGCCGAGGGTCGTGATCTCCGCGTCGCCCACCGACGAGGCGCTCTGGCCCTGGAACCCGGCGACGATCACGACCTTGCCGGCGGCCAGCTCCTGGTGGACGCGGCGCGGCTCCATGCCGGCGATGCGGGCCCGGCCGTAGCGGCCGTCCGTGGTGATCCCCGCCTGCGGCCCGGTCAGGCTGATGGCCGGCACGCCCAGCGCGTGGAGCGCCATCGACACGAGCGTCGCGCTCTGGTGCTCGCCGGTCGCGAGCAGGACGTCGAGCTCGCGCGGGTCGGGCTCGTCGGTGATGGCGGCGGCCAGGCCGAGCAGCTCGTCGGTGGTGTCGCCCATCGCCGAGACGACGACCACGAGGTCGTGTCCGAGGGCACGCTCACGCGCGATCCGGCGGGCGACACGCTTGATCCGGTCCGCGTCGGCGACAGAGGAGCCACCGTATTTCTGGACGACGATGGGGGCGGGCATCGAAAGGGCATTCTACCGTGCGGGCCCCGCCGGCCCGCCTACGATAGGTCCCACCGACCCCTCAGCCGCACCCGGAGGCGTCCCATGTGCTTCGACCACGACAGCCGTCCGCCCATCGCCCCGATCGCCGGCGGCGCCCTCGACGCCGAGCGGCTGGTCCTGACCGCCGACGACGGGAATCGCCTGCGCGCCTTCCGGGCGCGTGCCGCCGAGCCGACCGGCGCCGGGATCGTCGTCCTGCCCGACGTGCGCGGTCTCCACACCTTCTACGAGGAGCTCGCGCTCCGGTTCGCGGAGAACGGCGTCGACGCGCTCGCCATCGACTACTTCGGGCGGACCGCCGGGCCGGACACGCCGCGCGACGAGAGCTTCGAGTACATGTCGCACGTGCAGCAGACGACCCCGGCCGGGCTCATGGCCGACGTCCGCGCTGCGGCGGCCGAGATCCGGTCCGATGCGGACCGCCCGATCGCGGCGCTGTTCACGATCGGCTTCTGCTTCGGCGGCCGGCTCGCGTTCCTGACGGCGGCGATGGGCCTCGACCTCGCCGGCGCCATCGGCTTCTACGGACGTCCGACGCCGCGCGACGCGTCGGACGCGGCGGCCCCGATCAGCCGGGTCGACAGGATGCACGGCAGCGTGCTCGGGCTGTTCGGCGGCGCGGACCCGGGCATCCCGGACGGATTCGATCGAGGCATTCGACGCCGCACTCACCGTGGCCGGCCTCGATCACCGGCTCGTGACCTACCCTGACGCGCCGCACAGCTTCTTCGACCGCAAGGCGGCCGACTTCGCCGACGAGAGCGCCGCAGCCTGGTCGGAGGTCCTCGAGTTCATTCGGGCGCGGAGCGCCTGATCCGGCCGCGTCGACCCGCCGTTCGATCGGCATCTTCGATCGGCGGACGCTGGTGGCTGGGACTCAGCACCAGGCCATCGAACCTCATCTCAGGCGTCGATCGCCGCCGAAATGGTGCGTGGCAGACACCAAAGCGGTCAAGGGACGATGCGAGGGCCTTTGGCCTGACCTTACGACCTCCGGTGCTGACTGACAGCCACGTCCTGCGCCTGACGGTACCCGGTCTGCATTCATGGGCGCACGATGGAGTCGACTCCCGGCAGGGCCTGCGCCTTGCTCGTCCGTAGACTTCCGATGTGACTTCAGACCTGCCCGACGCGCCAAAGCCATTCGGCCGCGAGGAGGGTCGCGACGTCTTCGGCAGAGCCGCGGCGGTGTACGCCGCACGTCCGGCCTATCCCGAGCGCGTGTACGAGACCCTGCGCGATCGATGCCGGCTCGGGCCGACCAGTCGTGTCGTCGAGATCGCCGACCAGGAGCTCGGCGGTCGGGTCGAGCGGCAGATGGTCACATCCATCCTCACGGCCCGCCCGTGACGAAGCCGCGCCGCGAGGCGGTCGAGCTCGAACGCCTGAGGGCCTGGAGTCGCGCGGCGCAAGGACTTGGCCATCGGCAGCCGACGCCGCCGCGGCGCTGAGGAGCGGTCGTCGGCGTCTACAGCGCCGCATCCGATGGCGTCCACTTGCGCTGGCCGCCCGGGTCGACGATCTGGACGGGCCGAGATTCAGCGGACCTCGAAGGCGCGGCGCTTGGCCGTCCGGATCGTCGGGATGCGCGGCTCGGCCTTTCTCGTCCCCATCGAGCTGGCCGACGACGTCATCGCCGCGACTCGCCGGCAAGCGGACTGGCAGCCGTCGTTCCTGCGCTCCCGAGGGCTCGACACCGCGAGCTATGCCGCCCTCAAGCCGCGCGTCCTCGCGGCAGCGACCGAGCCCCTGACCCCGACCGAGCTGCGGCACGCGCTCGGAGCCGCCGACGACGACCAGCGGCCGTACTTCGCCATGCGGCTGATGGCACGCGAGGGGACCATCGTGCGCGTCGGGACCGGCCGGATGCGGTCGGACGACCTGCGCTGGGTCGCGACCGAGGCCTGGCTCGGCCGAGGTCTTGGCGAAGGCGACCCGGACGCCGCGCTCTCCAGGCTCGCGGCGGCCTATCTCGGCGGCTACGGCCCGGCCCGGGTCCAGGACTTCGCGTGGTGGGCGGGTGTCACGCGCCGTCGTGCGACGGCCGCTATGGGCAAGGTCGAGACCGTCGAGGTCGCGGACGGCCTCCATCTGCCGGCGGATCTCGAGACGGCCTGGCGGAAGACGGATGCGCTCGATCCCGGGGCGATCGACGTCCTGCCCAAGTGGGACGCCTACACGATGGGCTATGCCCCCGACGGACGGGCGCGGCTGGTCGACGACGCCCACCTCGGGCTCGCCTACTCCACCGCCGCCACCCGCATCGGGGCGACCGCGGGCGATGGGCTGCCGCTCGTCCTTCGCGGTGGGCGCGCGGTGGCGACGTGGGTCCATCGACTGAACGGGAGCCGCATGACCGTCACCCTCCATCCGTTCGACGAGACCGCGCGCGGGCGCCCGCCGGCTGGTCGCGGCGACCGAGCAGGAGTTCGAACGGATCGGCCGGCTGTTCGAGGCGGAGGTCGAGACCAGCCTCGGCGCGGACTAGGCGGACCAGGCCGCGCGGCTCGATCGCCGGACAGTCGCGGCGACCCTCATCGTCGGGCGACATTCCACACGAGGAGCAGGACGATGGCGGCCGCAACGACCGAGAAGATGCCACCGGGGAGTGTGCTGTTCGCGGCATGGACGACGCCCCCGAGCGCTTCGCCCGCGGCGTGCCACATCCCGGCGAACAGGTTCCCCACAGAGCTGGCGATCGACCGCAACAGGCCGTCCATCGACTAAAAGTGTGCCGACCTCGTCAATCGGTGAGGACGGGGCGCGACGCGACCGAAAGCTCGATCCCTCAGCTGCGCGACACGACCCGCGCGCCGGTGTTGCGCGGCTCGACGACCACGACCCTCCCCGGCAGATCCGACGCATCGGCCGCAGCGCTGAAGGCAGCCTCGATCGGCGCGATGCCCGCGATCGAGTCGGTGAAGGCGATGACGGTGGAGCCGGCCCCGGACAGGCAGGCTCCCAGCGCACCTGCGCCGCGCGCGGCCTCGACCAGGCGCGGCAGCTGCGGATACGAAGCCGCCCGGTACGGCTCGTGCAGCCGGTCCACGGTCAACCGGGACAGCATGTCGAACCGGCCGGTCGCGAAACCGGCGACCCCGATGGCCACCGCGCCGAGGTTCGCCACTGCATCTGCGAGCGGGATCTCGGCCGGCAGCACCTCGCGCATCGAGTTCGTCGAGAGGCGCAGCTCCGGGATGAACAGGACAGCGCGCAGGTCGCGCGGCACATCGAACCGGATCGCCTCGACGCCGCCGGGTCCCGCGGCTGAGACCACGAACCCGCCCAGCAGCACCGCGGCGGCGTTGTCCGGGTGGCCCTCGATGGCGGTCGCGAGGCGCAGCTGTTCGGCGATCGTCAGCGCGTCTCCCGCGAGCGCGTTCCCGGCCACGATCCCGCCGACCGTGGCCGCCGCCGACGACCCGAGGCCCCGCGACAAGGGGATCTCGTTGCGCATCGAGACCCGCCATCCGACCGTCGGGGGGAGGTCTCCGCGGGCGGCGCGGAGCGCGGCTTCCAGGCCGCGCAGGAAGCGGTTGTCGTGGCCGCCGGTCAGCTCGTCGTGACCCTCGCCCTCGACGGTCAGCTCGATCGCGCCGTGGCCGCCGGCCCGGACCTCGAGCGTGATCCGGTCGGTCAGCGCGAGGGCCAGGCCCAGGCAGTCGTATCCGGCACCGAGGTTGGCCGACGAGGCCGGAACCTCCACCGCGATCCGCGCCCCGTCGAGCTCGCCGAGCCAGTCGGTGGCGGCCACCCGCTACCAGCCCAGGGCGACGGCGACCGCGCCGACCGTCGCGTCCGCCTCGATGAACGGCGGGACCTGCTTCTCGGCGGTCGTCGGGTCCTTCAGCCCGTGCCCGGTCAGGACGCAGACGACGGTCGCCTCGGCATCGAGCTCGCCCGCAGCCGCGGCCTTCGTCACGCCCGCGACGCTCGCCGCCGATGCGGGCTCGCAGAAGATGCCCTCGTGCCGGGCGAGCGCCCCGGTAGGCCGCGAGGATCTGGTCGTCGGTCACCGCCGTGATCCGACCGCCCGAGTCGTCACGTGCGGCAACGGCCTTGTCCCACGATGCCGGGGCGCCGATCCGGATCGCGGTGGCGACGGTCTCGGGGTGCTCGACCCTGCGGCCGAGGACGATCGGCGCCGCTCCGGCGGCCTGGAACCCCCACATCCGGGGCGAGCCCGTGACGAGCCCGCCTCCGCGTAGTCGCGGAAACCGGCCCAGTAGGCGCTGATGTTGCCCGCGTTGCCGACCGGGATCGCCAGCACGTCCGGCGCGCGTCCGAGGTCGTCGCAGATCTCGAAGGCCGCGGTCTTCTGGCCCTCGAGGCGGAACGGGTTGACCGAGTTGACCAGGGTCACGGGATGGTCGTCCTGTTCGGCGAGCGCCCGCACGATCCCGAGCGCCTGGTCGAAGTTGCCGTCGATGGCGACGACCTTCGCTCCCGCGACGAGGGCCTGGAGCAGCTTCCCGACCGCGATCTGGCCCTTGGGCAGGACGACGATCACGTCCATCCCGGCGGCGGCGCCGTACGCCGCGGCGGATGCAGACGTATTGCCCGTGGAGGCACAAACGATGGCCCGTGCTCCCGCCTCGGCAGCCTTGGCGACCGCGACGACCATCCCCCGGTCCTTGAACGAGCCGGTCGGGTTCTGGCCCTCGACCTTGAGGTACAGGTTCCGAAGCCCGAGCGCCTCGCCGAGTCGCCGCGCGTGGACGAGCGGCGTGAAGCCTTCGCCGAGGGTCAGGTCGGGCGTGGCCGCCGACACCGGAAGGAACCGGGCATAGCGCTCCATGAGCCGTGGGCGGGCGCTCGCCACGCGGACCCCGTCAGTCATCGATCGGGTAGCCGATGCCGCTCGCGGTCCTCAGGACCTCGCCCGCGGGACGCGCCACGGCGTCGTCCGCCGGCGCCGCAGCCTGGCGACGCGGCCCCCACGTCGGACCGGCGCCGCGGGCGACCGCGATCAGGTCACCGAGGACCGCCGACGAGGTCGCCGCACCGCCGGCGCCCGGGCCGTCGAAGCCGAGGTGTCCGACCGGGGTCGCGTCGATCTCGACCCGGTTGCGCACGCCGGCGGTGGCACCCAGGGCCGAATCGAGCGGCAGCGCGGTCGGCAGGACGGCCGCGGCCATCTCGCCCTGCTCGTCGAGCGCCGCGCTCGCGACGAGCCGGATGATCCGCCCGACGGCCCGCGCATCGGCCTGGTCCCCGAGGCTGACCGAAGTGATCCCGGGGCCGGCCGGGCCGTCGGCGCCCTCGGGGCGCGTCGGGATCGCCGCCGGGTCGAGCCATCGGTCGAAGGCGAGCCGCGCCAGGATCACGAGCTTGTTGACCGCGTCGAAGCCTTCGACGTCGCCCGCCGGATCGGCTTCCGCGTACCCCAGTCGCTGCGCCTCGGCCAGCGCCGCTTCGTAGTCCAGCGGCGTCGCTCCATCGGTCATCGCCGTCAGGATGAAGTTCGTGGTCCCGTTGACGATGCCCCGGACACGACTGATCCGGTTGGCCGCGAGGTCGCCGGCGAGCGGGCCGAGGATCGGGATCCCGCCACCGACCGCCGCCTCGAAGCGCAGCGCAGCGCCGGTCCGCCGGGCGATCGCCTCGAGCTCCGGGCCGTGATGAGCGATGACGTGCTTGTTCGCGGTGACGACGGGCTTGCCCATCGACAGCGCCGCCGCGATCAGCGTGCGGGCGGGTTCGTCGCCCCCCATCAGCTCGACCACGACGTCGATCTTGTCGTCGGCGACCAGGTGGGCAGGAGCGTCCGACAGGATCGCGGCAGGCAGGCCGGCCCGTGTGGCGCGGTCCACGTCGCGGACGGCGACCGCGGCCAGCCGGAGAGGCGCGCCGTCGGCCGGGTCGAGCTCCGTGCCCCTCTCGAGGAGGGCGCGGACGACCTCCCGCCCGACGGTCCCGGCCCCGAGCACGGCGACGCGCAGGGGGGCGCGGCTCATGACGTGGGCCGGTCGGGTCGCGACATCCGCCGAATGGTAGCCGACCGGCCCGAGCCGCCGTCCGGGCCCGAGCGGCCACGACCGGACGGGCATGACCGACGGGTGGGCGTCGTGTTCTACACTCGCGAGCCATGACGACCGACGTTGCCACAGCGCCCGCTCCCGCACACCTCGCCGCGCCCTCCGAGCGGCCCCGGATCTTCTCCGGCATCCAGCCGTCGGGGTTGGTCCACCTGGGCAACGACCTGGGCGCAGTCAGGAACTACGTGCGACTCCAGTCCGAGTACGAGGCCATCTACTGCATCGTCGACTTTCACGCGCTCACGAGCACGCACGACGGCGCGGTCCTGCGCCAGCGGACGCGGGAGATGGCGGCGTCGCTGCTGGCCCTCGGGCTCGATCCCGACCGATGCACGCTGTTCGTCCAGAGCCACCGGCCCGAGGTCACGGAGCTCGCCTGGCTGCTGGCGACCGTCACGCCCGTCAGCTGGCTCGAGCGGACCCCGACCTACAAGGAGAAGAAGCAGACCCAGCCCGACGACGTCAACGACGGACTCCTCACCTACCCGGTCCTCCAGGCCGCCGACATCATCATCTACAAGGCCTCGCTCGTGCCGGTCGGCAAGGACCAGGCGGCGCACCTGGAGCTGTCGCGCGAGATCGTGCGCGCCTTCAACGCCCGCTACGGCGACACGTTCCTCGAACCGCAGGCGGTCTACACCGAGGCGCCCACGGTCCTCGGCACCGACGGCGTCCGCAAGATGAGCAAGTCGGTCGGCAACACGATCGACGTGCTCGCGTCACCCGACGTCATCCGCCGCCAGGTCATGTCGATGGTCACCGACACGAAGCGGATCCTGCGGACCGATCCGGGGCGTCCCGAGGTCTGCAACGTCTGCCAGCTGCACCGCTTCTTCGGCCCCGACTGGGAGGAGATCCAGGACGGCGAACGGACGGCGAGGACCGGCTGCGTCGACACCAAGCGGCTGCTGGCCGATCGGATCATCGCCCACTACGCCGCCGCCCGCGAACGCTACGAGGAACTCATGGCGGCGCCCGGACTCATCGACGAGGTGCTTGCTGCCGGAGCGGCGCGCCTGCGCCCGAAGGCGGACGAGACGATGGCCGAGGTCCGCGACAAGATGGGGCTTCGCTGAGGGCCATGATCGACATCCGGCCCGAGGGCCGCGATCGGCGCGTCGTCAGCGCGATCCTCGCGCTCCTCGCGGTCGCGCTCTTCTTCGTCGTGGTCGGGCAGATCGCCTCGGCCTTCTTCTACTTCGGCGATGTCCTGCTGACGTTCTTCCTGGCGTGGCTCCTGGCATTCATCATCAGCCCGATCGTCGCCTGGTTCGTGGACATCATCCCCCGCCTCCCGCGATCGGCGGCGACGGTCCTCGTCTACGCACTCGTGGTCAGCGCGCTGGTCCTGATCGTCGTCGTCGCTGCCGGAGCGCTCGCCACGTCGGTCGCGGATTTCGCGACCAAGATCCCGGACATCAAGGCCCACCTCCCGCAGATCCTCGCGCCGTGGCAGGCCTGGCTCGATTCCCTCGGGCTCGGCCAGGTCGATCTCCAGGGCCAGGCGGAGGCGGCCCTGGCCAACCTCGACCAGATCTTCGCCGGGCTCGTGGCGCCGCTCCAGTCGATCGCGGTGGCAAGTCTCGGCGCGCTCGGGACGATGCTCATCGTCTTCTTCCTGTCGATCTACATGGTCCTCGACCGCGACAAGATCCTGGCCTTCCTCTTCCGGCTGGTCCCGCCGGCGTACTCCGAGGAAGCCCGGCTCCTGCAGACGTCCGTGTCACGTTCGTTCGGGGGTTTCCTCCGCGGTCAGGCGCTGATGGGCTTCGTCTATTTCCTGATCGCGCTGGGCACGAACCTGCTGCTCGGTCTCCCGCTGGTCGCGCTGACCTCGGTGGCCTCGGGCCTCCTCCAGATGATCCCGTTCTTCGGTCCGTTCCTGTCCTGGATGCCGCCGGTCATCGTGGCCCTCGCCTTGAAGCCCGAGGCGCTCATCCCGACCGTGATCCTGATGGGCGCCGGCTGGTTCCTCGTGATGAACGTGCTCCAGCCGCGGATCATGCAGGGAGCCGTCGGGATCCATCCGATCGTCGTCCTCGGCTCGGTGCTCATCGGCGGCCGCATCGCCGGTGTCGCGGGCGCCATCTTCGGCATCCCGATCGCCGCGGTCGTGTCCGCGTTCTTCTTCCAGTTCCTCCAGCGCACGTCCGCCGACCGGACGGTGACCGGTCGGGCCGCACGGCGCCTGTCCGAACGCGAGGGACGACCCGTGCGCATCCCGCGCGAGCCGACCCCCGGGACCGCCACCGACATCGATGAGGCCGAGACCCGGGCCAGCCTCCCATGACCGACGACAAACGCGCGACCGGGCGCCGCAAGACCGACGCCCCGGACATGACCCGTGAGCGCGCCCGGAGCGAGCGGCGCGACCTCGACAAGGAGCGTGGCGAGCCGCTGGCCGGGGGGTCGGAGCGGGGCGGGCCTCGAGCGCTCAGGACGAGTGCCAGGCCGCTCGGCGAGTGGGACAGCCGCCCTCGGATCCTCGTGACCAACGACGACGGGGTCGAATCGCGTGGCCTGCTCGCGCTCAAGCAGGCGCTCGAGCCGATGGGCGAGGTCACCGTCGTCGCGCCCGACACGAACCAGAGCGCGGTCGGCCACCAGAAGACCCTCATGCGCCCCTTGCGCATCCGCGAGCGGACGCTGGCGGACGGCTCGCTCGCCTTCTCGATCGACGGGTCGCCGACCGACGCCGTCAGCGTCGCGTTCCTCGGCTACTTCGGCCACGGGTTCGACCTCGTGGCGAGCGGCATCAACTACGGGGCGAACCTCGGCGACGACATCACGTATTCGGGCACCGTCAGCGCCGCGATGGAGGCGGTCATCAACAGCTGCCCGGCCTTCGCGATCTCGCAGGAGTACTACGAGCATCCGGATTTCTCGCTGGCCGGACAGAGCTGCGGCCGCGGTGGCCCGCAACATCCTCGAACACGGCCTGTCGCCCGGCGAGCTGATCAACGTCAACGTCCCGGCCATCGCCGTCGGGGACGACGCGGAGTTCGAGGTGACGCGGCTTGGCAAGCGGATCTACCAGGACCAGCTTGTCGCGCGCAAGGATCCACGGGGCATCCCCTACTTCTGGATCGGTGGCCCGCCGCCGTCGGGCCTGGCCGTCGAAGGCACCGACTTCCATGCGGTCGTCAACCGCCGCATCGCGGTCACGCCGATCCACCTCGACCTGACCGGGAGGCGCCTGCTGAAACGGCTGCGGACGTGGGACTGGACGCTCCCCGTCGACTCCGGGCCTGATGGCGCCGCGAGCACGACGACCGAGACCGCCGCGGCGGCCGGAGCCGAGGCCGCCGAGACCGAGGCAGCGCGCGTGGGCGAGGCCGAGGCAGGTGGCGCGCCGACCGAGGCCCCGCGCCCGTCGAGGCCTCGGCGCCGGCCGAACGCGATGCAGCCGAAACGCGGCGACCCGCGGCTCGATCGTCCACGGTCGGCTGACCGCCGTACCATCCGGCCACCCGTCCGCCGCCACCTCACCGGCGGACCACGGGCGGTGGACCACGAAGAAGGAGATCTCGTCGATGGACGACATGTCGAAGACGTCCGGACAGGTCGGAGCCACCACGCCGCCAGGCTCGACGCAACCCGGTTCGGCCGACGCCGGCGCGGCGGCCGCGGCCCTCGGACCCGCGCTCCAGAACGCGGGCGGCATCGATGGCCTGATGGAGAAGCTCCGGGGCGCAGGCCTCGGCGACAAGGTGGACTCGTGGGTATCGGCCGGGCCGAACGAGCCGGTCGAACCGGCGGCCCTCGGCGAGGCACTCGGACCCGAGACCGTCGACAGGATCTCGAGCCAGACCGGGCTGAACGCCGGGCAGCTCCTGCCGCTGCTGGCCGCGGTCCTGCCGCAGCTCATCAACATGCTGACACCGAACGGGCAGGTGCCTCCCGGAGGACTCGACCAGGCGGCTGGCTCGATGCCGAACCTGGGCGGGCTCCTCGGCGGGTTGCTCGGTGGCTCGGTCGGGTCGGGCGCGACCGGCACGGGCGGCCTCGAGGACGTGCTCGGCGGCCTCGGCGGGATGCTCGGCGGGAAGTCCTCCCGGTAGCGTCCCGGCGCCGGCGCGGCTCGAGCGCCGGGGGCGCCCTCGATCGCCAGCCGCGCGGTCGCGAGGCGATCCTGCGGCTGCGCTTTTGGATCGGCGAGCGGTGTCGAGCGTCAGCAGGCCTCACCGTCGGATGTCCATGCCGAGGAGGTGACCGCGGTCCGCTTCCGCTAGAGAGTCGTCCGGCCACAGTACGGCCATGGACAGCAGCACCGCCACCCTCGCCGCCACCCGGATCCGCCGGTTCCTCGAGCAGGAGCAGGTCGTCTGGCTGTCGACCGTCCGCACGGACGGCACCCCGCACATCGTGCCGATCTGGTTCTGGTGGGATGGCGAGGCGCTCCTCGTCTTCTCGAAGCCGGACGCGCAGAAGATCCGCAACCTGCGCGCGAACCCCTCGGTGATGCTCGCGCTCGGTGACGCCGAGCAGGACTTCGATGTCGGGCTCGTCCGCGGACGCGCCCAGCTCCTCGTCCGTCCGGACCGTGGACGTGCTTCCCGCCGAATTCCTGGCCAAGTACTCCGCCCGGATCGCGGCGCTTCATCTGACGGCGGTCGAGTTCGCGGCCACGTATTCCCAGGTCGTCCGGATCGTCCCGAGCGTCTTCCTCGGCTGGCACGGCCGCTCGACGCCCCGCAGCGCCCGGATCGCCGGCGCGCCGGCAGTCTCGATCGACGAGCCCCGCCGCACGAACGGCGCCGGCGCCGACGGCGAACCCGTCTCCCGCCGCCGGCCGCGCGAGCACGTCGCGCCGCGGATCGTGCAGCCCGTCCGGAACCGGCCTTCGCTGCGAGACCGCCTCCCACGGACCGTCGTCCACGGACTGCGCGAGCTCGGCCGCAGCCTCGGCGAGCCCAGCCTCGGAGCCCGGCCCGGCGTGTTCGGCGAGCCGAGCCTCGTCGGCGCCTGACGCCGTGGGGCCGCGGCGAGTCGCTGGAGCCTAACTCGCCCGGCGCCGCCTCCGCAGATCCGCCAGGATCTCGCGCGCCGCGTTCTGGCCGTTCCAGCCGGTGACACCGCCACCGGGGTGAGATCCAGCGCCCGCGAGGTACAGGCCCCTCGAGCGCGAGCCGGTAGCGGGCGTGCCCGAGCAACGGCCGCCAAAGATAGAACTGGTCGAGGCCCTGCTCGCCGTGCATCGGGTGCCCGCCTGTCAGGCCGAAGTCGCGCTCGAGGTCGAGCGGCGTGATGACCTGACGTGCCGTCACCAGCCTCGCCAGGCCGGGCGCCAGCGCATCGAGCGCGGCGACCACGCGGTCACCGAGCGTCTCCCGATGGTCGTCCCACGTTCCGTCGCGGAGCCGGAACGGGACTGCGCCGACGATCACGCTCATCACGTGCGTCCCGGGCGCGGCGCCGTCGACCAGCGATGGGTCCACGAGTGAGGGGATCGTCGCCTCGAGGATCGGGGCGTCCGGGATGCGGCCGAACTTCGCAGCGTCGTGGGCACGCTCCATGGCGTCGATCCCTGGCGCGACGAGGATCCGGCCGCGGATGAGGGTCGAATTGTCTCCCGCTGCCGTGAACCGCGGCAGGCCGGCCAGCACGAGGTTCACCTTGGCCACGGTGCCCGGCGTGCGGATGTTGCCGGCCCGCCAGAGCATGTTCGGACCGACGGCGACCGGGTCGGCAAGGGCCGTCAGCGTCCGCTTGGGGTCGGTGCCGCTGACCACGGCCCGCGCGGTCAGCTCCTCGCCCGACCCAGGGCGACCCCGACCGCGCGCCCGTCCCTCGACAGGATCGAGACGACCGGAGTGCCGGTCCGGATCTCGACGCCCGCGGCCCGGGCCGAAGCCTCGAGCGCGGCCGTCAGCGCGCCCGGTCCACCGCGCGCAAAGACGGTCTGTCCGGCCGCTCCCCCGTCGTTGCCGGCCGATTCGGTCAGCAGGACGGCTGTCGTCCCTGCGGACCACGGTCCCATCGCCGTGTACTGGACCCCGCGCCACGCGATGGCGGCCCGAAGCGCATCGGTCTCGAAGGATTTGGCCACGAAGTCGGCGACCGCCATCGGGAGGACCCGGGTGATCGTCCGGCCGTCGTCGCGGCCCAGGCCGCGGAAGGTTCGCCCGAGCCGGAGTCCGGCCAGCGCGTCGCCGAGGCCCGGCGATTCGATGTCGGGCGGCGTCCGCCCCGCCAGCTCGCCGAGGAAGCCCGACAGCGCCCGCACCAGGCGATCGAATGCCGGGTAGCGCTCGGCGTCATGCCCGGATCGGGCCCGCAGTCCGTCCGCCGTCCGGTCGACATCTCCCCACAGGGTGATCGGCCGAGCCGTCCGCGGCCGGTGCGAAAGCGCGCACCTCCGGCCCGACGAGGGACAGGCCGAGGCGTCGCAGCTCGAGGTCGCGCACCACCGACGGTCGCAACCGCCCGACCGTGTGCGCGAGGGTCGGGACGCGGACGCCCGGGCGCCGGAAGCTCCCCTGTGATCGCCGCTCCACCAAGCGTCTCGGCCCGCTCGACGACGAGGGTCCGCTGACCCGCGCCGGCCGAGATAGGCGGCCGCGACAAGCCCGTTGTGTCCGCCGCCGATGACGATCGCGTCGTAGTCGTCGGTGCCGCCGGTCCTCGCCACGTCAGGCCACCTTCCTGCCGTTGGCGCGAAGCACCTCGAGCGCCGCGATCCGTCCGTTCGCGCCCATGATCCCGCCGCCGGGATGGGTCGCCGACCCGCACAGCCACAGGTCGCGGACGGGCGTCCGGAAGCGCGCGTGGCCGGGCACCGGCCGGTTGAAGAAGAGCTGTTCGAGCGAGAGCTCGCCCTGGAAGATGTTGCCCTCGGACAGTCCGGTCGTCCGCTCGATGTCGAGCGGCGTCTGGACGTTGCGGTACAGGATGATGTCGCGGATGTTCGGCGCGAACTCCGCGATCCGGTCGACCACCGCGTCGCCGAACGCCTCACGCTGGTCGTCCCACGACCCGAGCTCGGGCGCGAGCTGGTAGGGCGCGTACTGGACGAAACAGCTGATGACGTGCTTGCCCGGCGGTGCCATCGAGGGGTCGACCAGCGTCGGGATGATCATGTCGATGTACGGCTTGCGCGAGAAGTGCCCGTACTTCGCGTCGTCGTAGGCGGTCTCCATCTCGTCGACCGACGGACTGAATGACATCGCACCGCGAAGGTGCTCGCCGGCGCCCGGGAGCGAGGTGAACTCGGGCAATCGGTCGACGGCCAGGTTGACCTTGCCCGACGAGCCGCGGAACTTGAAGCGGCGGACCTCCTCCTCGAAGTCCGGATCGAGGGTTCCGGGCTCGAGCAGCCGCAGGAACGTCTGCCGGGCGTCGACCGAGGAGAGGACCGAATCCGCGAGGATCTCCTCGCCCGACTCGAGGGCGACCCCGACGGCGCGTCCGCCCTTGACGATGATGTTCGCGACCGGCGCCTCCAGCCGGATCTCGGCCCCCCGTGCCCGCGCCGCGTCCCCGATCGCGTTGCTGATCCCGCCGGTCCCGCCCTTCGGGATCCCCCAGGCTCGGAACGCGCCGTCGATCTCGCCCATGTAGTGGTGGAGCAGGACGTAGGCCGTGCCCGGGCTCTTGACCCCCTGGTAGGTGCCGATGATCCCCGACGCCGACATCGTCGCCTTGAGAGGATCGGTCTCGAACCACTGGTCGAGGAAGTCGGACGCGCTCATCGTCATGAGCTGGACGAAGACCGCCTGCTGTCGCTGGGGCAGCTGCTGGAAGCGACGCGCGAGCGAGGCCAGCGGCAACATGGGCCGCGGGTCCAGGCTCGTCAGGTCCGGCGGCGTGATGGCCAGGATCGGCTTGATGAACCGGGCCATCTCGACCATCAGCTGGCCGTATTCCTCGTATGCCTCGGCGTCGGTCGCCGACCAGCGGCGCAGCTCGCGGACGGTCCGCCCGTGGTCGTTGACGCGCCAGAGGTAGTCGCCGCCGCCTGATGCCGGGCCGTCGCCCGGGCGGACCGGCGTGAACGTCCCGTCGAGCGGCAGGATGTCCAGGCCGTATCGCGGGAGCTCGAGGTCGCGGATGATCTCGGGCCGGAGCAGCGAGACCACGTAGCTGAACACGGAGAACCGGAACCCGGGGAACAGCTCCTCCGTCACCGCCGCGCCACCAAGGACGTGGCGCCGTTCCAGGACGAGGGTCTTCATCCCCGCGCGAGCGAGGTAGGCGGCGCTCACCAGGCCGTTATGGCCGCCACCGATGATGAGCGCGTCGTAGCGCTGGGCCACCTGCTCTCCTCCTGCCCGACCCGGCGGGGCGGTCCGCGTCGGGCTATCCAGTCTGCATAGGTTTCATGCAGTCTACCGGAGTGATGCCCGCGCGCGGCCGTGTGCTACCGTGTGTGCATCGCATTCACACATGGGAGTCACACGATGGGACTCGTCCGGACCAACATCACCCTGCCCGAGGAGACGCTGGCGCTCGTCGACGCGGTCGCCGGGCCACGCGGCCGGAGCCGCTACATCGCGGACATCGTGGCGAAGCAGGTACGCCGCGACAACGCGCGATGGTGTTCGAGAAGTACGCGGGCTTCCTGAAGGACTCGGACACGTGGGGGCGGACGCCGGAGGAGACCGACAGATCCTGCGCGAGGCCCGTGACTCGAGTGAACGTGACCGGATGCTGTGGGCACCGTATGAGGAGGCGGCTGCTGATGCGCTATCTGCTGGACACGACCGTGTTGATCGACCACGCCAACGGAGCGACCGGGCGCCGTCGCCGTGGTCAGGGAGCTGTTCAGCGAGCCGAATGACCTCCTTGTGTGCGATGTCGTGGTGGCGGAGGCCACTGTCGGGGTTCAACGACGACGAGAGCGGCGCGATCAGTCGCATTGATCGACGCGCTCGAGTACGTCGCCACACACCCGGACGCGGCGGAATGGGCCGGAGCCTCCCGTCGGAAGCTTCGTCGGTCGAGTCCACGGGCACGTCTTGGCGACGCGATCATCGCGGGTGTGGCCTGGTTCAACGACGCGATCGTCGTCACTCGGAATCCGGCCGACTTCGAGGTCCAGGGCGTCGCGGTGCTCTCGTACGAGTGACTGGAACATGTTCATGCAGTTGATCGGTCGGCATGGTCGACGGGCCGCTCGGCGATGCGCTCCAGCCGGACCTGCCACACCGGCCGGTGGGCATCGGTCCGAAGGCGCCGCGCCCAGCTCGAATCAGTGGCCCGGATCTCCGCATCCGTCAGCCGCCGAGCGTCACGACACCTCAGGCCGGAGGTCGCGAAGACTTCGGTCAAGCGCTCGAGGTCGGCCGGACCGAACCCGCCTCCGGTGATCTCAGGTATGCCGTCGCGCTCGGTGACCGAGACGGTGATCTCGAGGGTCCCGTGCGGCCCGACCAGCCGGGCGATGGAGCCCGCGACCGCGCGATCGAGTCCGAGAGCGCCGCGCAACAGCGATCCCCACGGGAAGGTGACCGTGACACGGTCGGAGATGCCGTCGAGGTCCGCCGGAAGGGCCTCCACACCCGACGCGACGAACAGGGCATTCGGCAGTGTGCGAGTCGCGCCGCGGCCTCGATGGGCACGCGCCGAGGCCTCGGCCATCACTCGCGCGTCGGCATCGATGCCGATGACGAATGCCTCGGGATCGGCCCTGCCTGTTGCCAGGACTGCCCGGCCGTCGCCGGTCCCGAGATCGATGACGACGCGGCGATACGACCGCGCCAGTTGGACGATTTAGCCGACGTCCACGTCCGTGACGCGGCGCCCGATGACGGTTCGCATCGGCGGAGTCTGCCCGACGGCGCCGCGGCCGTCCAGCCGAAGCCCGGGGCCGAGGCCGTTACCTGGCCCGCGTGATCTATGAGGCAGGTCGGCCGGGCAACGCGAATGGCCATACTTGGTGCCTCGGGAACGTACGGAGATGGATGGACATGCCGAATGTCGTCGGCGAGCACTACCAGATCACGATCGAGAAGCTCCGCGAGCACATGAGGCGCAATCCGCGTGACTTCGAACGCCTCGGGAGCCGGTCCTGCGCTATGCGTAAGGCGTCGGCTCACGACGCGCGTCTGTCCGAACTGGCTGCGAAGCTCGTCTGGTGGAAAGAGCCGGACGAGGCGCTCGCCGATCGAGCGGCTCTTTCTGGCCCAGGCAATGACGCTCGGGGACTGGGAGGACATGCTGCTCGTGCGTGCCGCGTACGGCGACGACGCGCTGCGCGCGACGCTGGAGGATGCGCCACCTGGCATGTTCGACCAACGTTCGTGGAACTACTGGCATCTGGTGCTGGGGCGATCCCCCGTCCCACCGATGCCGCGGCGCCGGCTGTGAGCGTCGACCGAACCCGCCTTTATCCGTCACTCAGACGGTTCGAACCGCATCTGGAGACGCTCTCCGAGGCGCAGCTGACGCTGTGGCCGAAGCTGGTTGAGTCTTCCCGCCGGACATCGTGCTGTATGGAGGGACCGCACTGGCGATGCGACTCGGCCATCGCCCGTCGGTCGACTTCGACTTCTTCCGACCTGGCTCATTCTCTCCGGGCGAGCTCCGCCGCTCGATCCCGTTGCTCAGGGAGGCTCCAACCATCCAGAGTGCGCCCGACACGCTGGTCGTCCGGCTCGACTCGGTGCGTGTCGCGATCTACGGCGTGGCATTCCCGGCGCTCGCCGAGCCAGGGCTCGAACATGGCACGGGCATCCCCGTCGCCTCGCTGGCCGATCTGGCGGCGACCAAGGCGAAGGCGATCCTCGATCGGGCGGAAGCAAAGGACTACGTCGACATCTCGTCTTTGTTGGCGGCCGGCACGGATCTCGGCGAGATGCTGGGCGGAGCCAGTACCCTTTCGGACCGTCAGTCAGCCCGTTGCTCGCCCTCAAGGCGCTGACCACGTTCGATGATGGCGACCTGCCGTCGCTCGCGGAGGACCATCGGCGGCGCCTCCTGGACGCCGTTCGGGCGGTCGGTCGGATCCCGGTAATCGGCACGCGGCTGGCGGCAATCCTTCCCGATGCTTCGACGACGGCACCGTGACCGCGCGAAGGTCGTTCGAGAGCAGATCAACCCCGGCCTCACTGCCTTCGCTGTTCGCCGACTACCGGTCGGAGGACCATCCAGCCTGCATACATTTCATGCATACTGGCCGACGGGGACGAGCAGGAGGACGACTGAGCACGTGAGCGTCGGGACCGCATTCCATCCGCGTACGGCGCCGCTCAACCGGAAGATGCAGTGGCGCGAGTGGTCGGGCTACTTCGCCTCGAGCGTCTACGCCGACGCCCACGACATCGAGTACAACGCGATCCGCGAGGCCGCCGCCCTCATCGACGTCTCGCCGCTCTACAAGTACATCGTCTCCGGGCCGGACGCCCTTCGCCTCGTTGACCGGGTCATCACCCGCGATGCGACCAAGATCGCCGTCGGGCGCGTCATCTACACGCCGTGGTGTGACGAGCACGGCAAGGTCGTCGATGACGGGACGATCCATCGACTCGACGAGGCTCGATTCCGCTGGACGGCGGCCGACCCGCAGCTTCGCTGGCTCCGCCAGAACAGCGCCGGGCTCGACGTCACCATCACGGACGAGACCGAGGCCACCGCCGCCCTCGCGCTGCAGGGACCCCTGTCGCGCGACGTGCTGGAGGCTGCCACCGGCGAATCCTTCGCCGACCTCCGCTACTTCCGACGGCGCGCGTCGCGGATCGGCGACGTCCCGGTCGACGTGTCCCGGACCGGCTACACCGGGGACCTCGGCTACGAGCTGTGGATCCCGACCGAGCATGCGGTCGACGCCTGGGACGCCGTGATGTCGGCCGGGGCGGCGTACGGGATCAGGCCCGCCGGCATGCTGGCCCTCGATGTGGTGCGGCTGGAGGCCGGGCTCATCCTGCTCGAGGTCGACTACACCTCGTCGCGCCACGCGATGAACCCCGAGCAGAACTACTCACCGACCGAGGTCGGGCTCGGGCGCCTGGTCGACTTCGACAAGGGCGACTTCGTGGGCCGTCTCGCGCTCGAGCGCGAGGCGAAGGCCGGCGGTCCGGCTCGCCGCCTGGTGGGCCTCCAGCTCGACTGGTACGACATCGAGGGGCTCTACGACGCCCAGGGTCTGCCGCCCGCCATCAGCCCGTCCGTCGATCGCTCGCCGGTGCCGGTCTACGCCGGGGGCCGGCAGGTCGGCAAGGTGACGAGCCACGGCTGGAGCCCGATCCTCAAGCAGGCCATCGCCCTGGCATCCGTCGCGCCGCAGTACGAGGGCCTCGGGACCTCGGTCGCCGTCGAATGGACGGTCGAAGGCCGTCGGGGCCGGGTCGCCGCAAAGGTGGTCGAGCTCCCGTTCCTGGACCTCGCGCGAAAGCGCGCCTGAGGGTCGCGGCGCCTGCCGTCGAAGCGGTGCCGCCGGAGGCCTGCGCGACGCCGGCTGTGGACTGGCCAAGCGACGCCGCCAGTCGGCTGCGAGGCGGATGTAATGCTCCGGCGAGGTCATGACACGTCGCTGCGGCGCGCCCACCTCGACCCTTCGCGGGTGCCCACACCCGCGCGGGTGCGTCCGGACGAACTGTCGGTCCGCGACGCTGACCCCTGAGGGGCCGGCTTGTCGCCGCGTTGATCCTGTCGCTCACCTTCGCGACGTTCTCCTTCGTCTCCGCGTCGACGGCACGACCCCCGACCAAGGCGACTCCGCTGGACGCTGATGCGTTCAGGCCGGTCGTGCTGCCCTCGACGCGGCCGCCGGCGGCCGGGTCTCCCGGCGACCTCGCGACCGGGCCGATCGCCGTTCCCACGCTGCCTCCGCCGCCGATCTTCGACTTCCAGGCGTCGGGGCGTCAGGTCGAACCTCGTTCGAACCCGGAGGCCGCCGCACATCCGGTCGTCGAAGTCAAACCAACCCCGGCTCCCAGCCGAGCGCCCAAGGCCCGGTCCGCGCCCAAGCCGGCGCGGACCGTCTCACGAACAGGCCACGCGGTCAGCGGCCAGGCAAGCTGGTACTGCAAGACAGGCGTGAGCGCCTGCGCCCACGGCTATCCGGGCGGGATGTACGCCGCCGCCGGGCCCGCGCTTCGCATCGGCGACTGGCGGGGCCGGACCGTGCAAGTGTGCGGAAGCGGCGGCTGCATCTCCGTCAGGCTCATCGATTGGTGCGCCTGCGGCGGAGGCCGCACCGGACGGATCATCGATCTGTACGGCGACGCCTTTCAGCGCCTGGCACCTTTGAACTCGGGCGTCCTGCGCGTTCGCGTCAGCTGGTGACTCGCCTCACGGGATGTGGACGCGCCCATCGGCATCGATCGGGAACGACGGGTTGTAGCCGACCTCCCAGGGGTGACCGTCGGGATCCGCGAAGTAGCCAGACACGCCACCCCAGTCCATCACCGTCGCCGGCTTGAGGAGCGTCGCCCCGGCGGCCACGGCAGCCTCCAGGGCGGGCTCGACCATCTCGGGCTCCTCGACGTTGATGGCGAGCGTGATCCCGCCGAACGGCCCGCGAGGCCCCGCCCTCAGCAGCGCATCGGCCGCCAGCTCGTCCCACGGGAACAGGCCGAGGTACGACCCCGCAGTGTCGAACCAGACGATCACATCCTCCATCGAGGACGAGCGGCGCTCCCAACCGAGCGCCTCGTAGAAGGCCACCGACCGGCCGAGGTCGGCGACGCCGATGGTCACGATGCTGATCCGGGCCGGGACGTTCATCGAAGGGTCCTCCGTGCGTGAGCTTCGAGGCGGTCGAGCGCCACGGGCAGGTCGGTCCGGCCGAAGCCGATCCGGAAGTGGTTGCCCGGATGGCCGAGCTGGGAGCCTGGCAGGAGCAGGACGCCCTCGGCCTCGACCAGGCCGGCCGCCCAGTCGTCGATCGTGATGCCGGGAACGGTCAGGCGCGGGTAGCCGATGGATCCGGCCCGCGGCCGGACCCAAGTGAAGCGGTCGGCCCAATCCTCGAAGAAGCGGTCGAGCGCGCTCGAGGTTGGCCGCCACGATCCCGCGCGACCGCGCGAGGACCTGCGTCGCGCGCCCGAAGGCCGATGATCGCGAGGATCTCCGAGGGCGCCGACGAGCAGATCGTGGTGTAGTCCTTGAACCGGGCGATCCGGGCGAGCAGGTCGCGGTCGCGCGTGGCCAGCCAGCCGATCCGCAGGCCCGCCAGCGCGAACGACTTCGACATGACGCCGAGGGAGATCCCCATCGGGAGGGCATCGGCGCCCGTCGGCAGCCGGTCGTTCTCGTCGAACTCGAGTCCCCGGTAGACCTCGTCCATGAGCAGGTGTGCGCCCGCCTCGGCGGCGATCGCCACGAGCGCCTCGAACGTCGCGCGATCGGGCTGCATGCCGGTCGGATTGTGTGGCGCGTTGACGACGATGAGGCGCGTGGTCGGCGTGACCTGACGCCGCAAGAGGTCGAGGTCCAGCGCCCAGCCGCTCGATTCGCGGAGTTCGTGGAGCGTGACGTCGGCGCCGGCCGCGCGGGCGACCTCGTGCAGGCTCTGGTAGCCGGGCCACGTGACGATGACGTGGTCGCCGGGCCCGGCCATGACGTTCATGAGGCAGAAGATCGCCTCCTCTGCGCCGGCGAATGTGAGGACGTCGTCCGGCTCGATCGTCTCGTACAGCCCGGCGATCTCGCGGCGGAGGAGCGGGTGGCCGGTCGACTCGGTGTAGCCGAGCGCGAGCCCGTCCCATAGCGCCCGTGCCTCGTCGTCGGCGAGGGCGAGCAGGTCGGCCATCCGGTAGCCCTGGACGTCCGACGCGCACAGCAGGTGCTCGACCGCGAACTCCCATCGCGCGAAGTAGCGCTCGAGCGCGAAGTCGGCGATGCGCATGGGTCCATCATGGGGCACGATGCCGCACGTGACCGCACCGATCGTCCTCGTCGGCGTCCCGACCGCCCTCGGTGGCCACCTGTCGGGGATGGAAGAGACGCCACGCGGCCTGCGGGCACTTGGGCTGCGTCGAGTCGGTGAGGGCGCGGCCGGGTCTCCGCGACGTCGAGCTGCGGGACGCGGGGGACCTCGTGATCGAGCCCGGTTTCGTGCCCGACCCGGACACCCGGGCCAAGAACAGGGAGCGCATCTGCGAGTTCCTGCCGCGCGAGCGGGACATGGTCGTCACGGCGCTCGGTGCTCCGGCGGACGGCGCTCGCCTGTTCATCATCGGTGGCGACTGCACCGCGCATGCCGGTGCGATGGCCGGGCTGCGGGCCGCGGACCCTGCTCGACGGCTGGCGATCGCGTGGTTCGACGCGCACGGCGACTCGAACACGCCCGACACGACCCCGTCGGGCAACGTCTGGGGGATGCCGTTCGCGATGCTGCGAGGCCACGGCGATGCGGACCTGGTGACCGCGGCCGGCGGCCCGACGGTCGACGAGGCGCACGCGGCCCTTCTTGGCGGCCAGGTCCTCGACGAGACGGAATCCCGGATGCTGGCGGCCTCGCCGGTCGCCCAGTTCGGAGCCGGGATGCTCGCGACCGCGGGCGGCATCGCGGCGCTGGCCGGCTGGGCGGCCGCGGTCGCCCGAGAGGTGGACGGGCTCTACATCGCGTTCGACCTCGACGCGCTCGACGCCGCGGGTGGCTGGGCGGTCACCATGCCCGAACCAGGCGGACTATCCGTCGAGACGGCGCTGGCCGCCGTCGCCACGCTCGCCGGGGCGATCCCCGTCGTCGGTTTCGGGGCGACCGCCGTCACGATCGAGAACGGCGACGGCCCGAAGACGGTGGATGCGATCGCGCGGCTCGCCGAAGCGGCCTTCTCAGGCGCTGGCGACCGGTAGCCGGACGAACGCCGGGTCCACGCCGAAGACCTCACGCACGCGCTCGGGCGCGAGCACGTGCGAGGCCGGGCCGTCGGCGACGAGTCGGCCGCCGTCGAGCAGCACGAGGCGCTCGAAGAAGTGCGCGGCAAGCGCGAGGTCGTGGAGGACCGCCACGATCGTCGTCCCGTCGCGGGCGTTGAGATCGACCAGGAGCTCCATCGCCTCGACCTGGTGGCGGAGGTCGAGGTGCACGGTCGGCTCGTCGAGGACGAGGATCGGCGCCTCCTGCGCGACGGCGAGCGCGATCAGGACCAGCTGACGCTCCCCGAGCGACAGCTCGCGCGCGTCACGGCCGAGGAGATAGCCGATCCCGACCCGTTCGATCGCGCTCGCGACCGCCGACCGGTCGGCGGGCCGGAGGCCGCGGAACGGATCCTCGTGCGGGAGGCGGCCGAGGGCGACGACGTCCTCGACGCGCATCGAGAAGGGCAGGCTCGCCGAACCCGGCACGACCGCGAGGCGTCGGGCGATCTCCGCCCGCTCGAGGGTCTCGACCGGCCTGTTTCCCAGCAGAACGCGCCCCTCGGTCGGGCGCAACAGGCCGGTGGCCGCCGCCAGCAGCGTGGATTTGCCTGCGCCATTGGGCCCGATCAGCGCCACCCGCTCGCCGGCCTCGATCGACAGGTCCACCGCGTCCAGGGCGATCCGGTCGCGGTACGCCACCGTGACGCGGTCGAGGGCCAGGATCGGCTCGGTCATACCTCGTACCCCGATCGGGCACGCCGCAGGATCAGCAGGAAGAACGGCGCACCGAGGACCGCGGTGACGACCCCGACCGGGACCTCGCCCATCAGCCGGGCCGCCAGGTCGGCATAGGCGAGCAGGACCGCGCCACCGAGCGCCGACAGCGGGAGCACGAGCCTGGCGGACGGCCCGACGATGAGCCGGACGACGTGTGGCACGACGAGCCCGACGAAACCGATGAGCCCGCTGACCGCGACGGCCGCGGCGGTCACCAGCGAGGCGAGGCCAAGGAGGATCGCCCGTTCGCGCCGCACGTCGATGCCGAGGTGCGAGGCTGCCTCCTCGCCGAGGAGCATCGCGTTGAGCGATCGCGCGCGAAGGAGGATCAGCACCGATCCGACGACGACGAGCGGCACGGCCGCGGCCAGCCGCTGCCAGGAGGCGCCCCCGAATCCGCCCGAGCAGGAAATCGAAGATCTGGCGCAGCGCCGTCCCGGAGAGGTACATCGCCATCGCCAGGCCGGCCGCCAGCAGCGAGCCGACCGCGTACCCGGTCAGCAGGAGGCTCGTCATCGGCGACGTGCCGCCGAGGCGCGAGAGACGGTAGACGACGGTGATCGACACGAGCGCGCCGACGAACGCGAGCCCGTGGAGCAGGCCGAACTGCAGCACGACGATGTGGACGGGGATGATGACGGCGACCGCCGCGCCGAGGGCCGCGCCCGACGCCGTCCCGAGCACGTACGGGTCGGCGAGCGGGTTGCGCAGGAGCCCCTGGAACGTCACTCCGGCGACCGCGAGGCCCATCCCGACGAGCATGCTCGTGAGGACGCGCGGAAGCCGCAGGTCCATCACGATCGTCTCGGCCGACGCCGGCCAGGTGGCGTTGACATCGATGCCGAGGAGGCGATGGGCGAGGATCCCGAGCGTGTCTCCGGGCGCGACCGCCACGGACCCGAGGCCGACCCCGAGGATGAGCGCGCCGCCGAGGGCAACGAGGCCGACGGCGGCGAGACGCAGCGCTGCCCTCGGACGCCCCCGAACCGCCCGATCCCGGTTCGGGCGGTCGTCAGGGCGTCGGGGGTGGTGGCCATGCTCAGGGGGCGCTGGACGGCGCCGGGGAGGCGGGGGCCGACGGCGTGTTGGAGGCGGCCGCCGCCGACGGCGCCGGCGGGAGGGTCACCTCCGGGTGGATCGCGCCGATGAGCGCGGCGAGGCCGTCCACGAGGCGCGGCCCGGGTCGGGTGACGATCGTGTCGTTGACCTCCTTGATGGCCTTCTTCTTGACCGCGGTCATCCCGTCCCAGCCCGGTCGCTTCGTGACATCGGCCACAGGCACCTTGTCACCGAGCAGGATGATCTCCGGGTCGGCTGCGACGAGCTTCTCGAGCGAGATCGCGTAGCTGCTGTCGGTGGTGATCGGCTCGGCCCCGGCGAGGCGGAGCATCTCGGCGTAGATGGACTTGTCGGGGACGGTGTAGATGGTGTCGCCCGCCCCGATCTCGTAGAACGTCCGTGGCTTCGAGAGGCCGGTCGTGGCGGCCCCGAGCTGGTCGAACCGGGCCTGCATGGATCCGGTCAACGTGCGTGCCTGCTCGCCGCTCCCGACGGCGTCGCCGACCAGCTCGATGTCCTTCAGGGCGCCGTCGAGGGTGGTCGCACTCAGCACGATGACCGGGACGCCGAGGCCGCGCAGCTGGGTGATCGCATCGGGCGGGTTGAGGGTGTCGGCGATGACCAGGTCCGCGCCGAGAGCGACGATCTTCTCGACGTCGATGCCGGTGAACGTCGAGACGACCGGCAGCGCATCGGCCTCGGGTGGGTAGGGGTCGATGTCCTCCGCCTTGGCGACCGTCCGCGAGCCTGCCCCGAGCTTGAACAGGATCTCCGTGGCCGCCGGCGTCAGCGAGGCGATCTTCGTCGGGGCGGCCTTGATCGTGACCTTCGTGCCCTGGTCGTCGGTGACGGTGAGCGGGAAGGAGGGTTCGGGGGTCGGGCTCGGGGTGGGTGCCGCCGATGGCGTCGGGCTCGGGGTGGGTGCCGCGGAGGGCGTCGGGGCCTGGGTCGCGACCGCGGCGGCCGACGCGTTCGCCGACGGAGATGGAGTCGCGGCCGGCGCCGCAGGCGGCGAGCGCGAACACGGCCGCGGCGAGGAGGACGGTGAGGCGGGCAGGTGCGGATCGGGACCTGCGACCGGCGTGAGGGGACAAGGGATGGACCTCCGGAGGATCGGGTGGCCGGAGGGGTCGTGCGATGAGACCCCTCCCTTTCGAGACGATCGACCGAGGGGGGTTCAGGAGGTGGATCGCACGGTCCTGCCTACCTTTCTCTCGAAGGTTCGAGCATGCACCGTGTGGTCGGCGACCGGACTACGTCCGCGGGGGACGATCACCGTAGCGGGACTGTGCCGGGATCTCACCGGCTTCGCGACCGCGCGGCTTTGAGTTGAGGATTGGAGCGTAGCACAGGGCCTGCCGGCCGCCGCCCGGATCGAGCGACCGCTCGGATAAGTGGCAGGTAAGGGGCGCCTGCGACCATCGCGGCCTCGCCCTCCTCCCGCCAGCAGTCCATCCGCCGGAGGAGGCTCAGTCCCATGTGGGAGTCGCGATGGTTGCGGTGGATCGGTCCGACGGTGGTGGCCCTCGTGGCCGTCGGGGCGATCGCGTCCGCCACGGCCCGGGCGGGCCCGCAGGCGTGGGTCCAGCGCGCCTGTCGAGGCGCGGTGAGCGACCTCGTTGCCGGGGCCCGCGCGCCGGCACCCGCACGAGGGGGAGCGCGTGGCGCCCCCTGGTACCGCCTCGACGCGGAGCTCGATCGCGATGGCGCGCTCGGCGGGCAGCGCCTGTCGATCGGCACCGTCGGCGACTCCGTCGTGCGGACCCTGACCCTGCCCGCCGAGTCCTTCGCGGCCGGTCCGTACGGCCGCCTGATCCTCGTCGGCTCCGATGACGGACAGCGGTCGCGGCTGCAGGCGATCGACGTCGCGTCCGGCTGCTCATGGTCGATCGGCGAGAGTGCCGATGTCATCCGCCGCGCGACGGTGGACCTTGCCGGCACAGGCATCCTCGAGATGCGCGTGGCTCGGGCCGGACGCTCGGACCTGGGGGTCTGGCGACACGGGTTCGATGCGATGGCCGAAGCGCGGCGTGTCCTCGATCCGCCGCCTCCCGACGAACGCTTCGGGCCCACCTTCTCGACGGAGTTCGCGCGAGATGCGGCCGGGGGCCGGATCGCGATCCAGTCGTGCGGCCAGAACGCGTGCCGGACGCGACTGCTCGACGGTCGCGACCAGACGGTCGGCTCCATCGAGGATGCCGGTCTGGGCGGCCTCATCGGCTTCGACGGCGACCTGGTGGTGTCGTACGCGGCATGCCGCGGCCTCCCCTGCCCCATCGTCGCGACGGACGTCCGATCCGGGCTCCAACGGATCGTGGTCACCGACGGCGGCCCAGCGGTGATCTCGGCGACGCCCGCCGGTCCGCGCCTGGTGGACGAAACGTTCGCGGGCGATGAGATGCGCCTCCGCTCGACGAGCCTGGCTGACGGCACGTCGTCCGACCTCGGGCCGATCCCCGCCGGTGAGCGGCTGCTGGTCACCGCCGACCGGGCCGGTTCGGGCACCGCGATTCCGCCCGGCTGGACCCTGCTCGCCCCGGATGGCCGCCTTCCAGCCGACCTCGCGAGCCCCCGCGCGCTCCTCCGCCGCCTCCCGGACGGCTTGACCGTCCCCATCGATGAGGCGATCCCATGATGTCGGCAAGCCATCGATCAAGCCGCCCGGGACATGCCCGGCGGGCCATCCTCCTCGTCCCCGGGCTGGCCGGGATTCTTGCCCTCGCCCTGCCGTGGGCGGTCGCCGCGCATAGTCCGGACCCGATCCTCGGCGGAGGGCTGTTCGCCCAGGGCCAGGATCTGCGGTTCCGCTGGCGTGCGGGCGCCGAGCCCGTCTCCGTCATCAGGACTGCGATCAAGGCGGCGGCCAGCGCCGCGAACTCCACAAGGAATTCCCGGTCGGCCACGTTCACCTACGACACGGCCGGATCGAACCTGATCGGTTACGGGCCGGGAGCGACATGCGGCGTGAATGGCCTCGCGTGTTTCACGCGGACCGCTCCGACCGGCTTCACGATGTGGCTCCGCGAACAGGGTCACGTCTTCGATTGGGGCACCCTGAAGTGGTGTCAGACGTACACGAGCCCGCCCAACGGCTGCTACGACGCCGAGACCGTCGCGCTCGATGAGTTCGGCCACGTCGAGGTCCTCAACCACCACGTCAACTACGACGATGACCACGATTACCTCGATGCCGTCGTCCAGACCTACTCGCGGGTCAAGCCCCTGGCCGGCTACAACGCTCGCGCATTCGGGCGGTGCGACGTGGCGACGCTCCAGCTGCAGTACGACGTCCCATCGAGCACAGCGAAGTACTCGACCTGCCTGGCCCTTGCGACAGACCTGACCCTGTCATGGTCGCGCAGCGTCAACACGATCACGCTCACCGCGAATCTCTCCGTCGTCGACCAGGCCGCCTATCTTCGGCTGGGCGGGAACCCTGTCTCGGGGCGGACCGTGACGCTCCAGCGCCGGCCGACCGGGACTTCCACGTGGAGCACCGCCGGCACGATGACGGCCGGTGGTTCGGGGACATATACGCTGACCTACCAGATCTTCGCCGACACGGACTTCCGCGCCGTGTTCAACGCTCCCTCAGGCGAAGGGCTCCGCGCCGACACGTCGGGGATCGTCTCCGTCAAAGCCTTCATGTGCAGCGCCGTCACGGGGCCGATCGTGTCCGTGCCGTGTCAATGAGCGCCGTTCCGAGGTCGCTGACTCTCGGCGATCGTCCCGGTCGTGGAGGAACACAGTGATCCAAAGACCCGCCGCCGCGATGGTTCTCGTGGCCCAACTGGTCCTTGCATGCAGCGGGCCGGTCGCGGTCGGGACTTCCCCGCCGGCAAGCGTCGCGGCTCCTGCCACACCGACTGCGACGCCCGTTCCCTCGCTGAGCCCTCCGGCTTCTCCCCAGCCATCGGGTTCTCCCGAGGCATCGGGCTCTCCCGAGCCATCAAGTCCACCCGAGGCCAGGATGAGCGTGGAAGGCGGGGATCCGGTCGTCGGCCAGCTGGGCACATTCACCTGGGCCGACGGCGGTTCCGACAGCCCGTGGCTGCCGGGGGCCCCGATCAAGGCCGCGGCCGGCGAGTCCGTGACCGTGAAGCTCGAGGGCGATGTCGGCATCGGTGGGTGGACGGCCCGGCGTGTGCCGGCAGGCGCCGAGGGTGGCGGCGGCGCGAGCGGCCTGGCGGCCGGGAACAGCGGTCCGGTCACGTTTGCCGTGCCGCCGAAGGGATCGTGGTCCGTCCAGGTCACGGTCCAGTTCGCCGGCAGCCTCGGTTCGGCGAGCTACTACTGGCGGCTCGACGTGACGTGAGCGGATGGAGTGGGCCCGAGAAGCGTCTCGGGCCCACTCCGTTCCAACCTTCTCCGACCTCCCCGCGCGATGACCCCCGGATCGCGCGCGGGCACGGTCGATGGAGTCCACGTTGTGCCGCGGCCAACCAAGCGGTGCCGCCCCGGGCAGACCTCGCGATGATGGCGCGAACTGACTCGCGCGAGCCGGGTCAGACCGTCGCGGTCACCGGTTCCGCGGCCGTGAAGATCGAGACCTGTGCGTCCTCGGGCAGCATCACGCCCAGGACCTTCTGGAGGGTCAGAAGATGGACGCAGGATCCCCAACTCTCGAAGTAGTGGCAGGTGCAACGCCACTGACCGCCGTCGAGCCCGATGTGATGGGTGTCGTTATCGCCACGGAAGGTGAGCGAGAGACGGTCGATCGTGATCCGATCGAGCTCCCGCGCGTAGCGATTCGCCTTCTCGACCTTGCCGATCAGAGAGCTGTGCATCGCGGTCCTACCTCCGTCACCCCGTGGGGCGCTGGCGGCCGCCGTCCGGTCACGCACCTCGACCGGTGATGGCGGTCGCGTCCTCACAGGGTACACCCGCGACCCCGGCCGGGCATTACCCAAAACGTCCGCGGCCACCGGGCAGAACGTCCGGGGCGGGCTACGGGGCGCTCGTGCCCTCGCGGCCGAAGTCGTCCTCGAGTCGGACGACATCGTCGAGCTCGGGGGTGGAGACCTCGACGAGCTCGCAGCGTTCGATCGCCTCCATGCGGTGGATGCGCCCGGTCGGGACCCGCCGCGACTCGCCGGGACCGAGCTCCACGACGCCCACTTGCCGGCGTCGTCCTCGAGGGTCAGCCGCAACCGGCCGGCCGTGACGAGGATCGACTCATCCTTGAAGACGTGGCGCTGAAGCGACAGCCGGCGACCCGCCTCGATGACGATCATCTTCCCGACGTAGCGGTCGGTGTGCGCCCAGATCAGCTCCGAGCCCCACGGCTTCTCGACCCGGCGGGGCACGGTCGCCTCGTCGCCGGTCATGACCCGCGCACCAGTCGCTCGCCGGCGCCGAGGAGCGCGTCCCTCAAAGTCTCCGTGGTCGCCTCGACATACACGCGGACGAGCGGCTCAGTGCCCGAGGCCCGGATGAGCAGCCACGACCCGTCGACGAGCCAGAATTTGAAACCGTCGCCGGTCTCGAGGGCGAGCGCGCGGACGACGGGCTCCCCCGCGAGCTCGGTCGGCGGCTCGTCGGCCAGCCCGACCAGGAGATGCCGCCTGGTCTCCGCATACGCGGACCGCTCGACGTGGACGTCGACCCGCAGGTACCACGACGGTCCGGCCAGCTCGTGGAAGTGCTCGATCGCCCGCGAGACGGGCCATCGTCCTGCCGCCCGCTCCTTGAGGAAGAGGTCCAGGAGCATGAGGTCGGCGTAGACCCCGTCGCGCTCGGGAAGATGCATCCCGAACCCGAACCCGCCTGACTCCTCTGCACCCAGCATCGCCCCGGTCTCGATCATCTTGGGCCCGATGAACTTGAAGCCCACCGCGGTCTCGAATGTCGGGATCCCGTAGTGCTCGCCGAGCCGCGCCGCCATCGAGGTGTTGTTGACGCTGACCACGACCGGTTCACGCATCCCCCGATGCTCGGCGAGGTAGAACATCAGGAGGCCGGTGACCTGGAGCTGGTGAATGAAGGTGCCGCGTTCATCGGCGGCGCCCGCACGGTCAGCGTCCCCGTCGAGGAGCAGGCCGAGGTCGTAGCCGCCGCCGGCCAGAATCGCCAGGGCCTCGTTGATGTTCGGACGGATCGGCTCGGGGTTGACCCCACCGAAATAGGGGTTCCGCTCCTGGTGGATCTCGTTGACCCGGATGCGCCCTCCGCGCAGCAGGCCGGAGATCCAGCCGCTCCCGGCGCCCCACATCGGGTCCACGAGGATCGACAGGTCCGCCGCCCGCAGGGCATCGAGATCGAGCGTCCGCCGCACGAACCGCTCGTATCCCTCGAACGGATCGAACCGCTCGATGAGCCCGGAGGCCTCGGCGTCGTCGAATGAGCGACGCTCGATGGCGGTCCCGCCGTTTGCGGCCAGGCGCGCCTCGATCATCGCGAGGATATCCGAGCCCGCCGCGGCCCCCGTGGGCGCCTTCACCTTGAAGCCGTTGTCGACCCACGGGTTGTGGCTCGCGGTGATGACGATGCCCGCCGCCGCACCGCGCTCGACGACCTCGAACGAGCTCATCTGGGTCGGGACGGCACGGACCGCATAGGCGACCGGGATGTCGTGGGCGGTCAGGACCTCGGCTGCGGCGGCAGCGAAATGCTCGGACGCGAACCGCCGGTCGTACGCGATCACCACGCCCTTGGCCGTCTCGCCTCGGCCGACGACGTAGGCCGCGACTCCGTCGGCACAGCGCCGGACGTTCTCGAACGTGTACTCATCGGCGACCCGCGCGCGCCAGCCATCGGTACCGAAGACGATGGTCGTGGGCGCGGGAGCCTCGCCGGTCAGGGTCACCTCGTCAGTCCTCCGGTTCCGAACAGCGCTCGATGAGCCGTTCGACCGCCGGCCGGTCCGGGCCGGTGCCGCGCAGCACGGCGATCGGCTGCGTGGCCGTCATGCTACCGCGCTCGGGCGGGCTGATGACCCCAAGGCGGCCGCCGACCCGCCGCACGACGAGGTCGTCGTCATCGACTTCGACGGTCTCGCCCGGCTGGACCACCGCGCCCTCTCCTCGGACGCCGATCTCAGCGAGCAGCGACGACCAGGATCCGAGATCCGACCAGCCAACATCCATGGCCGCCATGACGACGCGCCCGTCGCCTGCGGCGGCCTCCATCACCGCGTAGTCGATCGACATCGGGCGCTGGATCGACTCGTACGCGTGGTCGAGCAGTCCCGGCGAACCGATCATCGGACCGAGCGAACGGAGCAGCCCGGTGTACCGGCCCATCGCGTCCAGGATCGCGCGGCGTCGCCACAGGAAGATGCCCGCGTTCCAGGCCACGCCCGGCATCTCGAGCAACTGCCTGGCCCGGTCCGGCTTGGGTTTCTCCTCGAAGCGCAGGAGCGGATACGCCCGGACACCGTCGACGTCCTCCACCCGGGTGGCGTCGGGGATGAGATAGCCGTATTCGACAGCGGGGCGATCGACGTGGATCCCAAGCGTGACCAGTGGGTCGCCGATCCCGAATGCGCCGGTCGCCAGACTCTCGGCAGCGGTTCGCAACACCGCGCGAAAGCCGGCGACGTCCTGGACGGCATGATCCGCTGCCAGGACCGCCATGACCTCCTCGGCGGGGCGGTCGATCGCGAGTGCCGCAAGTGCGATCGCCGCCGCGGTGTTCCGACCGAGCGGCTCGAGCAGAAGGTGCGCGCCGGGGGCTTGTTCGCGGACCAATGCCTCGTAGCGGCGGTCCGTGACGACCGTCACGTCATCGGTCAGTCCGGCGAGCCGCTCGATCGTGGCCTGCAGGAGGCTGCCCGTTTCGAGCAACGGCAGAAAGGGCTTGGGACGCTCGACACGGCTGAGCGGGTGGAGCCGGGTGCCCCCACCACCGGCCATCACGACGGCGTACATATTCGGGTCAGTCTAGAGGGCGGGCCCGGGCGCGAGACAGGCCGGCCTGTGCGCCGCCCCCGCGGGCGTCCCGACGCGCGGCCGCACGTGTCACGCCGCGGCGCCGATGCCCGGCCTACACCACCTGCGCCGACTGCGACTCAGGGTCCGGCATGCCCGCCTCATCAGCCAGCAGCGCCGCCTTGTCCGTTCGTTCCCACGGAAGGTCGAGGTCCGGCCGCCCGAAGTGGCCATACGCGGCGGTCTGCCGGTAGATCGGCTGGCGCAGGTCCAGCGCCGCGATGATCGATGCCGGCCGCAGGTCGAAATGGCGCTCGATCAGGGTCTGGATGTCCGCGTCGGGAATCCGTCCGGTGCCGAACGAATCGACGCTGAAGCTGATCGGATGCGCGATGCCGATGCCGTACGCGACCTCGACCTCGAACCGATCGGCGAGCCCCGCGGCCACGACGTTCTTGGCGACCCACCGCGCCGCGTAGGCGGCGGATCGGTCCACCTTCGTCGGATCCTTGCCCGAGAATGCGCCGCCGCCGTGGCGGGCCATCCCGCCGTACGAGTCGACGATGATCTTGCGACCGGTCAGCCCCGCGTCACCCATCGGCCCGCCGGTCACGAACCGGCCGGTCGGATTGACGTGCATGATGGGGTCGGTCTCGCGCAGGTCGGCAGGGATCGTCGGCCGGATCACGGTCTCGATGACGTCGGCGCGGAGCTTCTCGGCGCGAACGTCCGGGTCGTGCTGTGCCGCCACGACCACCGTCCGGACCCTCGTGGGCACGCCGCGGTCGTACTCGACCGTGACCTGGGTCTTGCCGTCGGGCCGGAGGTAAGGCAGCTGGCCGGACTTGCGGACCTCGGCCAGGCGCCGGGCCATCCGATGGGCCAGCGCGATCGGCAGCGGCATCAGCTCGGGCGTCTCGCGGCAGGCGAACCCGAACATCATCCCCTGGTCTCCGGCCCCGATCTCGAAGGCGGACGCCGATTCGTCGCGGACCTCGAGGGCCGTGTCGACGCCGATCGCGATGTCGGGCGACTGTTCCTTCACCGACACGAGCGTCCCGCACGTCAGGTAGTCGAATCCGTAGTCGGCACGTGTGTAGCCGATCCCGCGGACGGTGTCGCGGACCACGGCCTGGAAGTCCACGTAGGTCGAGGTCGAGATCTCGCCAAGGACCAGGACGAGGCCGGTCGTTTCGCAGAAGCGCTATGTGAGCGTGTGCGCGGTGTCGTGCGTGTGCGACGCGCTGGATCAGTAGTGAGGTGGTGCCAGGACAGAAGGCGGTCTGCCGCCTCGCAAGCCACCCGAGCATTCGGGTCCTCGTGGATGATCGCGTCGAGGATCGCGTCCGAGATCTGGTCGCACATCTTGTCCGGATGGCCCTCGGTGACCGATTCGGACGTGAACAGGTACTGGCTGGCGTCGAGGATACTCATCGCCCGAAGCCTAGCACGAGACGTTCAGGCTCCGGACCGCAACGCCTCGAGGTCGAGGTCACGTTCCACCCGCCGGAGCACGTCGTCACTGATCACCCCGTCGTCGCGGAGCCGGATGATCGCCTCTCGCTCGGAGAAGAGGACGGCGTTGCGGATCTCGCGGTGATCGAGCAGCTCCTGCTCGGATTCGTCCCGCGGATCGCCGTCGGTCGGGACGGCGTGGCCGGCCTCGTGCTCGTAGCGCGCCCGAAGCTGCTCGATCAGCGGCAGATGGTCGGGATAGGCGCCCTCGAGGTCCGTGAGACGGACGAGGGCGGCATCGACTGCGGCACGGCGTGCCTGCGCCTCCTCGACTTCCTCGCCGTCGAGGACACGACGCCCAGCCGCCGGACGAGCCAGGGAAGGGTCAGGCCCTGACCCACCAGCGTGGCGATGATCACGCAGAAGGTCAGGAAGATGAGGAGGTCGCGCTGCGGAAAGTCGAACTCCAGCGAGAGCGCCGCCGCCAGCGAGACGGCTCCGCGCATGCCGGCCCACGACACGATGAACACGGCTCCGGGTGGCGGGTACGGGTCGCGGGCGCGGATGCGAGCGCTGAGACGCCTCGGCAGGTACGTGGCCGGGAAGACCCACACGATGCGGGCGACGATCGCGGTGAGCGAGACGGCCGCGCCGAGAGCGATCAGCTCGGAGGCACTTCGCGACGCGAGGCCGGACACGATCGACGGGAGCTGCAGTCCGATCAGCGTGAACGCGAACGCGTTGATGATGAAGGTCACGATGTCCCAGACCCCACGCCCGAGGAGCCGGGCATCGGGCGACAGGGCCCGCGCCGCCCTGCGCCCGGCGATGAGTCCCGCGACCACCGCCGCCAGCACGCCGCTGACCCCAAGCTTCTGGGCCGGCAGGTAGGCGACGAACGGGGCGAGCAGGGAGAGCATGATCTCGAGGATGGGATCGGCGGTCCGGCTCCAGGCCTCGGTCAGGATGATGCCGACGACCAGCCCGATGGCCACCCCACCGAGCGCCACGTACACGAACGACACGCCGGCACCGGCCAGCGAGAAGGCGCCGCCCAGGGCGACGCCTGCGGCGACCTTGTAGACGATGATGGCCGTCGCGTCGTTGACGAGGCTTTCGCCCTCGAGGATGGTCAAGATCCGCCGCGGCACGCCGAGACGACGGAAGATCGCCGTTGCCGCGACCGCGTCGGGCGGTGCGACGATCGCGCCGAGCGTGAACGCGGCAGCCAGCGGGACCTCCGGGATGAGCGCGTGGGTGACGAGGCCCACGATGGCGGTGGTGAACAGCACCAGCCCCACGGCGAGCAGCGCGATCGGCCGGGCGTTCGCCCTGAAGTCACGGATAGGGGTGGCGTAACCGGCACCGAACAGGATCGGCGGGAGGAGCAACAGGAAGACGATGTCCGGCTCGAGCGTGATCGTCGGGACGCGGGGGACGAAGCCGAGGACCAGCCCCCCGAGGACGAGCAGGATCGGATAGGCGACCCCGATCCGGCGCGCGGCAAAAGCAATTCCCACGGCCACCACGAACAGGCCGATGACGAGCTCGATGGGGTCCGCGAACATCAGCGGGCGGCCGAACCCTCGGCTGGAGGGCTCGACGGGCTCGTCTCGGATGGGCCGGCGGCTATCGCGGGCTCGCGTGCCTCCCGTGGCCGGCCGCCGTCGGTGTCGGGCGACCCGCGCGTCCGAGTCCGCGGAGCCGCCGTCGGTGTCGGGCGACCCGCCGTCCGAGTCCGCGGAGCCGCCAGCGGTGACGGAGCCAGCCTCCACGTTTGCTGCCGCGGATGCGACGGTGGCTTCGTTCGCAGCCGCGATCGGTGGCTGGCGGCGGCGGCGGTCTCGGCCGCGGTCGCTGCGGCGGCAGCCGCCCTGACCTGCTCCCTGCGCTCACGCCAAGCGTCGAGACCGGGCATCTCGAGCGGAGCGAGATCGTCGGCCGGGGTGAACCCGAAGACCTCGCCCAGGAACACGATCTGGGCCTCGAGCGCCCGACGGATGGCATCGGCGCCGCGGAAACCGTGCCCCTCGCCCGCGAACGGGAGGTAGGCGCACGGGATCTGCCTGTCGGTGAGCGCGGCCACGAGCGACTCGGCCTGGGACGGCGGCACGACCCGGTCGTCGAGACCCTGCATGACGAGGACCGGGCATGAGATCCGGTCGAGGAAATGGATCGGCGACCTCTCCTTGTACGACGTCCGCCATCTCCGGGTACGGGCCGACGAGGCGATCCATGTAGCGCGATTCGAACTTGTGGGTGTCACGGGCGAGCGTCTCGAGGTCCCCGATCCCGTATCGACTCATCCCGGCCGAGAACACGTCACGGAAGGCGAGGGCCGCGAGCGTCGTGTAGCCGCCGGCGCTGCCCCGGCGATCGCAAGGCGGTCGGGATCGACGTCGCCGCGCTCCACCAGGAACAGTGCTGTCGCGACGGCGTCGTCGACGTCGACGATCCCCCACTGGCCGTCGAGCTCGCGCCGATACGCTCGCCCGTATCCGGTGCTTCCGCCGTAGTCCACGTCGGCGACGGCGATGCCGCGACTTGTCAGCAGCTGGATCTCCAGGTTGAGCGCGGACGACGCACTGGCCGTCGGGCCGCCATGGGTCAGCACCACGAGCGGGGGCCGCTCGCCCTCCGGCGCGGTGAAGCCCGGGTTCCGGGGTGCGTAGTAGAGGGCATGGGCGACGCGACCTTCGCCGCCCACCGGAAACTCGATGGCCTCGGGCAGGGAGACCAGCGTCCGGTCGACGGCAGCGGAGGACGACCGGCGGAGGACGCCTGACACCGCCAGCGTGACCGGGTCGAAGCGGGCGATGACGGAGGGCTCCGACGGCGAGCCCGCGACCGCGACGATCGCGTCCGCTCGAACGATGAGGCCCTCGAACTCGGTGTGCGGCGACTCGACTTCGCCGACGAGCCGCCCCGGCATGACGTGGAGGAGCTCGTCGCGTCCGGCACGGCGTGCGTTCGCCACGATCGAGCCGTCTGCTGCGAACCCGTAGGACGACCGCCCGAAGATCCACTGCGGGTCGGCGAACTCGGCGTCCATCGGCGCGAGCGCCTCGAGCGAGGGGCCGTCGATCACCCGGTAGAGGTTCCACCAGCCGGTCCGGTCCGAGGCGAAATGGAGGACGCCGTCAGGCGACCACTCGGGCTGGACGATCGATTCGTCGGGGCCGCCGGCGGCCAGCTCGGACGGGCCCAGGGTGCCGTCGGGAAGGAATGGCGCGACGCGCAGCCGGGTCGCGTCCCACGGCATGTCCGGGTGGTCCCACTCGAGCCATGCCAGGGCTTCCCGTCCGGCGACGGCCGGGGCGCGGCCAGGAAGTCCGGCCCGGACGACGAGGACGACGGGCGAGTCGCCGGGTCGAGCGGGACGCGCCACGATCGAGGCGCGGGCTGCCCAGGGAGCGCGTGTGGTCCTCGCGAACGGCGAGGATCCGGCGCCGGCCGACGTCGAACCGCAGGTCCGCGTAGCGCATGGGGCCTTCGGCGGTGATCGGGACGGGCGCCTCGGCGCCGGGGTCCAGGCGGTACAGGCGGCCGTCGGAGAAGTCGGAGTAGACGACGATGCCGCCACCGACGGTGTATGACCCACCGCCGTATTCGTGGACCCGCGTCCGGACGTTGATCGGCGCGGGCGTGAGATCGGCAGTCGAGCCGTCGGCCGCCGCGCGGACGAGCACCCGCCGTCCGCCTTCGGTCGGCCGCGCCTCGAGCCAGTACGTGTCGTCGCCGTCGAGCCACGGCTCGGCGAGACCGATGACGTCGCCAACGACGTCGTCGACGCGGATCGACGACGACCAGGCGCCGTAGGGCGCGACCGCGGGGTCGGCCACGATCAGGTCCCGTGCTGCCAGGACGCGACGTATTCGGCCTGCTCGGCGGTCATGGCGTCGAGGGTGATGCCGAGGGCGGCGAGCTTCAGGCGGGCGACTTCGGCGTCGATCGCCTCGGGGACGACGTACACCCGGGGCTCGAGCTCGGCGTGGTGCATGGCGACGTACTCGGCACTGAGCGCCTGGTTGGCGAAGCTCATGTCCATCACCGCCGCCGGATGCCCTTCGGCCGCGCCCAGGTTGACCAGCCGGCCCTCGGCGATGAGGTTGAGCCGCTTGCCACCCAGGTCGAATTCCTGGACGTTCTCGCGCACCTCGCGGACGTGCCCTTCGGCCATGCCCGGAGCGCGGCGAGATCCAGCTCGGCATCGAAGTGGCCCGAGTTGGCCATGATCGCGCCGTCGCCCATCGCCTCGAAGTGCTCGCGACGGAAGACGTTGACGTTGCCGGTGGCGGTGATGAACAGCTCGCCCCACGACGCAGCCTGACCCACCGTCATCACCGCGAAACCGTCCATCAGCGCCTCGAGCGCGCGGACCGGGTCGACCTCCACGACCGCCACATGGGCGCCGTGGCCGTCCATTCGCGCGCTGATCCCCTTGCCGACCCAGCCGTAGCCCGCGACGACGACCTTTCGCCCGGCGATGAGGATGTTCGTCGCGCGCAGGATCCCGTCGAGCGTGCTCTGGCCCGTGCCGTAGCGGTTGTCGAAGAGATGCTTGGTCTGGGCCTCGTTGACGGCGATGACCGGGAAGCCAAGGGCGCCGTCGGCGGCCATCGCCCGCAGCCGGATGACGCCGGTCGTCGTCTCCTCGGTGCCCGCAAGCACCTCGCGGACCTGGTCGGGGCGGGTGCTGTGAAGCAGCGACACGAGGTCGCAGCCGTCGTCCATCGTGACCTGGGGGCGGGTGTCGGCGACCGCCTCGAGATGGGCGTAGTACGTGTCGCGGTCCTCGCCTCGCCGGGCGTAACGGCGATCCCGTATTCGGCGACCAGGGCGGCCGCGACGTCGTCCTTGGTCGAGAGCGGGTTGCTCGCCGCAAGGACGACCTCGGCTCCGCCGGCCTTGAGCGTGCGCATGAGATTGGCCGTCTCGGTCGTGACGTGGAGGCACGCGCCGATGCGCAGGCCGTCGAGCGGCCGGTCACGCTCGAAACGCTCGCGGATGAGTCGCAGGACGGGCATCTCGCGCTCGGCCCATTCGATCCGACGGATCCCTTCGGCCGCGAGGCCGAGGTCGGTCACATCGTGGGTCGGTGGGGCGCTCTGGGTCGTCATCGGGGATCGGTCTCCTTGCGGTTGAACAGGCGCCGGATCGGCGTCATGAGGTCGGGCCAGGGCGAGCCCAGCCGATGGACGAGCCGCTCTTCGAAGCGGACATGCTCGGTGTACCCGAGGCGGCGATACGCGTTGAGGGCCGGCGGATTGTCGGCCCGGACGTTGAGCACGACCTCGTCGCACGAGCGGAGGAGCTCCGCGGTCACGGCGCCGGTCACCGCGGTCGCGAACCCACGGCCGCGATAGTCGACATGCGTCAGGACGTTGCCGACGACGGCCAGCCTGGCCGTGGGGCTGATGACGTGGGTCCCCGCGGCGGACACGAGCTGGCCGTTGACCCGCATCCCGTAGTAGACACCTTCGGCGATGGCGCTCGACGGGAGCCACGACGCGAAACCCAGCTGGTAGAGCCGGTTGAGCTCACCGATGTCGACCGGGAGGAGGCGCTGGATGGTGGACGGATACGGCCGGAAATGGGCTCGATCGACCCACATCCGGACCATCGTCGGCCCAGGGTCGACCCGGTAGGTCGCCTCGACCGCGGGCAGGAGCGGCGCCGGGGCGGCGAGGTAGGCGACGCGTGGCCGGATCAGGTCGCGGAGGATGACCCTGATCCCCTCCTCCTGGCCCATCACGAACAGCGGTTGCGGGGTCGGACCGTTGTACTCGAGAACCAGCGCCATCGGGGTGTTGCCGTTCCACGCGACACCCCAGCGGGTGCGGTTGAACTCGCGCTCCTCGAGGTCGCAGATGGCATAAGCGGCGTAGAGCCGGTCGCGCTCCAGGATCGAGCGAAGGAGCGACTTGTCGGTGGTCGGAGCGGCGACGATGGCCCCGCGACGCCCGACGACGACGGTTGCCATCAGCGGGCCGAGGCGGGTGAGCCGGGCGTCGGACTCAGGGGCTGCGGACTGGGTGTCGCGGCGCGTCGGGGATCCCGCGGCGCTGTCCGCGGCGACGGTCGGCCTCGGGTTCGGGTTCCGCGGTGGCAGCCGCGCGGTCCGGGGTCTCGGGTTCGGTGTGCGCCGTCGCGGCGGCGGGCCGGGGCGACAGGGTCCGTGGCGCCGGGTTCGGTTTGCGCCGTCGCGGCCGTGAGCGCGTGGAAGCCCGGTGTCGAGGCCCATCTCGCGCGAGCGGACTCGGTCGCCGCGCGGAGGCCGTCGGCGTACGGCGCCCGGACGACGCCCTCCTCGGTGACGATCCCGGTGATGAGGTCGGCCGGCGTGACGTCGAAGGCGGGGTTCCGGACCTCGGTGCCGGGCGGCGCGATCCGGATGCCGCGGACGTGCGTGACCTCGTCCGGGCTGCGCTCCTCGATCGGGATGTCCGAGCCGTCGGCTGTCGCGAGGTCGACGGAGGTCGTGGGCGCGACGACGAAGAACGGGATGCCGTGTCGGGCCGCGAGGACGGCCAGCGTGTAGGTGCCGACCTTGTTGGCGGTGTCGCCGTTGGCCGCGATCCGGTCGGCGCCGACGAGGACGACGTCCACCTCGCCACGAGCCATCAGGTGGCCTGCCGCGACGTCGGCGACGAGGGCGTGCGAGACGCCGGCCTGCGCGAGTTCCCAGGTCGTCAGCCGCGCGCCCTGGAGGTACGGCCGGGTCTCGTCCACCCAGACATGGATGGGGCGTTCGGCGTGGTGCGCGGCCTGGACGACCCCGAGCGCCGTGCCGAACTGGCCCGCGGCGAGGGGACCCGTGTTGCAGTGGGTCAGGACGCGCAGCGGCCGGTCTTCGGGGACGGGCAGCACCGCCAGACCGAAGCCGGCCATTCGACCGTGGTCGGTGGTGGCTTCGAAGACGATGGCGTCCGCCTCCTCGCGCATGCCGTCGGCGATGGCATGGCCGTCGTCGGACAGGTCGCCGATCGCCTCATACCGGGCCATCATCCGGTCAACGGCCCAGCGCAGGTTGATGGCGGTCGGTCGAGCGTTGATGAGCGCGTTGGCGCCGCCGCGGAGGGTCGCACGTCGGGCGTACGGCATGCTGTCGCGCATCCTGTCTGCCGAGAGGGCCATGGCGATGGCGGCCACCTGGCCGATCGCGGGCGCCCCGCGGACGATCATCTCGCGGATCGCATATGACGCTTCGCCGGCCGACCGGCAGGGATATTCCTCGAGGACGTCGGGCAGCCGGCGCTGGTCGATCAGGTAGAGCACGCCGCCGTCCTCGCGGAACGGCGTTCGAAAGCCCGATGGAGCTTCTGCCGGGGGGGCTTCGGGCTCGGCGGGCGCGGTCCCGAGGAGCCCGGCCGCCGCCGTCGGGTCGAGGATGGCGCTGGCCGCCTCCGCGGACGCGCGCTGGAGCGCCTGGGCGGCACCGGCCGCCATCGCGGCCGTCTGGATGACCTCACTGGCGAACGCCCGGAAAAATTGGCGCCGCCCGAATCGGCTCCAGTCGCGGGCGACGCGGAGGGTGCCGCCGGCGGCGCCGGCGTGGGCGACGAGGACGCCGCTGCGCCGGACGCGGCTCCAGGCTCGATGGGCGGTGCGGCCCCCGGAGTCGGCGCGCCGGCCACATCGGAGTCCCCGGGCGTGAACGTCCCGGTCGCTCCCGGTTCGCTGGGCTGATCGGCCAACGGCCCGACCTCGCTCCTGCCGCCCGTCAGTACTTGACGACGCTGGTCACCCGGCGTCCATCCAGGCGGCCGCGGCCGTTCAGAAACTCGAGCTCGACCAGGAAGGCGAGCCCGACGACTTCTCCCTTCAACCGCTCGACGAGGTCGATCGTGCCGTTGACGGTTCCGCCCGTGGCGAGCAGGTCGTCGACGATCAGCACGCGCTGGCCCGGGTTGATCGCGTCACGATGGATCTCGAGCGTGTTCGATCCGTATTCGAGCGCGTATTCGACGGTGATCGTCTCCGCCGGCAGCTTCCCGAGCTTGCGGACGGGGACCAGGCCCGCGTCGAGCTGATAGGCCATCGGTGCGCTGAAGATGAACCCGCGCGACTCCATCCCGACGACGAGATCGATCTTCTCGCCGGCATACGGGGCAAGCATGAGGTCGATGGACTCCTTGTAGGCGGCCGGGTCCTTCAGGAGGGTCGTGATGTCGTAGAAGAGGATGCCGGGCTTCGGGAAGTCGGGGACCTCGCGGATCTTCGCGCGGAGTTCCTCGGCAGACACGATATCGGGACCTCCATCGTGGGGTCGCGCCGTCGGCGCGCATCAGCGTGAGCGCCCGAAGTCTACCGCAGGCATGGAACGCCCTGACATCACGGGCGTGGCCGAGGACCGCTCAGGAACGTGGCGCAGGCGACGGCGATGCAGCTCGCTGCGCCGGGGATCTCCGCACCCGCGGGGCTGCCGGGCCGGATATCCCCGCACTAGCCGTGACGTCCGCCGTCGCAGGGGCCGTGGAGGGTCGCGGCCGGAGCCGCCTCGTCAGCGCGAGTCCACCGAGCCCGACCGCGATCGCGGTCGCGAAGCCCGCCGTGAGTCCCGCCGCCGGCTCGTCCGTCGACCGGACGCTCGCGGCCACGAGCGCCCCTGTCACGCCGGTCCCGAGGGCCGTCCCGACCGAATTGAGCAGCGACAGCGCGCTCGTGGCGGCGCCCTGGCTCGTCGCCGGGGCCTCGCGCAGCACGATCAGGGCGAGTGGCGAATACGCGAGGCCCATCCCGAAACCGGCCAGGCCGAATGTGGGAATGGCGATCAGCCAGCTGATGTCCTGGTTCAGGGTGAGCATGAAACCGGCAAGTCCCATCGCGGTCACTGCGAAGCCCGCCTGGACGAAGCGGTGTGTCGGCCAGCGCGACGCACCCCGCGCCTGGGTCCATGCGCCGGCCGTCCAGGTGATCGTCGCCGCGCTCAGCGCGATGCCCGCCTGCGTCGCCGAGAGGCCCCGCCATTCCACGAGCGTGAGCGCCACGAACGCGTCGACCGAGAAGAAGGCGAACGTGAGGATCCCGCGGAGGAGCACCGCGGCCGGCATGACCGGTCGCGCCACGAGGGTCCCGGCGGGCGTGAGCCGCCGCAGCGCGTAGATGCCCACGACGAGGCCGATGCCCGTGAGCGCGACCGTCGGCAGTGGCTCGCCGATGGTCAGCCCGACCGTCACGAGGCCGGCACCAAGTGCCACGAGGAGCGCCAGCGGCAGTCGCCGGTCAGGCAGGACCGTCGCCCGAGGCGGCGCCGCGGCGACCTTCCTGAGCGCCCCGAGTGTCAACCCACCCGACAGTCCGATCAGCGGCAGGAGGCCAAGGAAGACGTATCGCCAGCCCAGGGCCTCGCCGATTGTCCCGGCGATCGCCGGGCCGACGAGGCCGGGAACCACCCAGGCGGTGGACAGCGTGGCGAACATCCGCGGCCGGAGCGACTCCGGGAGCGTTCGGGCGATCGCAACGTAGGCGATCGGCTGGATCGTCCCGCCGCCGAGACCCTGGATGAAGCGGGCGACGACGAGGACTTGCATCGACGGCGCGAGACCCCCGATCAGCAGGCCGACCCCGAACAACGACAGCCCCGTCGCGAACGGAAGCGCCAGGCCGCGCCGGTCGATCAGGCCGCCGACGACCACGATCCCGATGAGCGATCCGAGGAAGAACGCCGAGAAGACCCAGCCGTAGAGCTCGAGGCCACCGAGCTCCCGGGCGGCGATCGGCATGACCGTCGAGACGGCAAGGGCCTCGAAGGCGACCAGCGTGATGGTCAGGACGAGGCCGATGGTCAGGGCTCGGCGATCGGGACTCCAGAGGCTGTCGGCGGGGTCACGCCGGGGCCGGTTCATCCGACAAGGATGGCGGGTTCACCTGGTCGGCGCGTCGGCCGGGCGTCGTGGATCGGGGTGGACGTTGGTCGAATCCCGCACGGGATCGCGCCCGGTCACCGTCACGTCCGGCGAAGGCGCCAGATCTCCTCGGACGGCCAGCGGCGCGACCAGGCGAGCGACTCGGCGTCGCGGTAGCTGCTCGCGGCGTCGGGTGCCGGCCGAGGCTCGATGAGATCCTCGACGACGAAGCCGTTCGCACGAAAGAGGCGGATCCACTCGCCGTACGGCAGCTGGAAGGTGATCTCACCGTCGTCGATCCGGTGCAGCCCGAAGTAGTCGAGTGCGAGCGTCTCGCCGACGCGGTCGGCGCCCATCGGCCAGCAGATGGTCTCGATCGGTGCCTGGTGGTTGAACGCGAACAGGCCGCCGGGCCGCAGGAGTCGGGCCGCTTCCGGGACAGTCCGGTAGGGATCGGCGAATGACATCGCCCCGTGGTCGCAGAAGACGACGTCGAACGAGGCGTCGGGCAGCGGGACCGCCTCGGCGCTCGCGTGCACGAGCGGGAACGAGACGCCGGCTTCGGCCATCAGCCGCCGGGCGTGCTCCAGCTGCCGCTCGGACAGGTCGAGGCCGACCGGCCTGGCGCCCAGCTTCGCAAGCGCGATGGACCACTGCGCCGCCCCGCAACCGAACTCGAGGACGTCCCGGCCGGCGACGTCGCCGAGGATACGCAGCTCCGACTCCGGAAACTGGGTGGTGCCCCAGGCGAGACCGCCGCTGCCGGCGAGCTGGTCGCCGTGACGCGCCTGGTACTCGTCGCTGTACGCGTCCCACGAGGCGCGGTTGCGGGCTGCGTGCTCGGTCAGGCCGGGCAGGTCGTCGGCGCTCTTCATCGGTTCACTGTAGACGTCACGGCATAGCGGCCGAGGCGCTCAGCCTCGCGACCACGGCCTGGGTGAGGGTCCAGCTCTTGAGCGGGCTGGCGGGCAGGCGAAGCCGGACCTGGTTGCTCGCGAAGGTCACGTCCGACGGCCGCAACCCCGGCAGGGAGGGTCCGGCGAGCAACCGCATCGCGGTCGCCCGGGTGAGCCCAGCCCCGAACCGCACGACCAGCCACCCTTCCTCGCGCGAGATCGAGCCGATCCCGGCGGCCTCGGCCGCCAGCCGCAGCTCGGCGACCTCGATGAGCCGGGCGACCGGATCGGGCAGCGGTCCGTAGCGATCGAGCACCTCCTGGCGGAAGGCCGCGACATCGCCCGTCGTTCGGGCGCGGGCGAGTCGCCGGTAGAGCTCCAGCTTCTGCGCCTCGTCGGGGACGTAGTCGTTCGGCAGGTGTGCCTCGACCGGCAGGTCGATGATCGCCTGGGGTGCCTCGACGACGGGCGTGCGACCCTCCATCGATGCCTTGCGCGCCTCGACGGCCTCGGCCAGCAGACGCGAGTAGAGATCGAACCCGACGGCGGCCATGTGTCCGGATTGCTCTCCACCCAGGATGTTGCCCGCGCCGCGGATCTCGAGGTCGGACAGGGCGATCTGGAAGCCGGCGCCAAGCTCCGACGCGTTGAAGATCGCCTGGAGCCGCTTGCGCGCCTCGTCGGACAGCCGCTCGCGACGGCGGTACAGGAGATACGCATAAGCCCGCCGCGACGAGCGTCCCACCCGGCCTCGCAGCTGGTAGAGCTGGGCGAGCCCCAGCGTGTCGGCGCGGTCGATGATGATGGTGTTCGCGTTGGGGATGTCGAGGCCCGATTCGATGATCGTCGTGCAGACGAGGACGTCCGCCGCCCCCTCCGAGAACGCGATCATCACCTTCTCAAGGGCGCCCTCGGCCATCTGGCCGTGCCCGACCACGAACCGCACTCCAGGCAGCATCCGTCGGAGCTGGTCGGCCTGCGCCTCGATGGTCTCGACGCGGTTGTGGACGTAGAAGACCTGGCCACCGCGGTCCAGCTCTCGCAGGATCGCGTCCCGGACGAGGCCGGCGGACGCCTCGGCGACCCGGGTCTGGATCGGCAGCCTGTCCTCGGGCGGCGTCTCGATGACGCTGAGGTCGCGGATGCCGGCGAGGGCGAGGTTCAGCGTCCGCGGGATGGGCGTCGCCGACAGCGTCAGCACGTCCACCTCGCGCCGGAGCTGCTTGAGCCGTTCCTTGGCGGCCACCCCGAACCGCTGCTCCTCGTCGACGACCACGAGCCCGAGATCGCGGAACCGGATGTCCTTGCTCAACAGCCGATGGGTCCCGATCACGATGTCGACCGTTCCATCGGCGAGACCGGCGACGGTCGCCGCCTGCCCCGACTGCGACACGAACCGCGACATCAGGCGGACCTCGAGCGGGAACGCCGCGAACCGCTGCGAGAAGGTGGCCAGGTGCTGGGCGGCGAGGACCGTGGTGGGTACCAGGACCGCGACCTGCCGGCCGTCCTGGACGGCCTTGAATGCGGCTCGGAGGGCGACCTCGGTCTTGCCGTAGCCGACGTCGCCCACGACCAGCCGGTCCATCGGGCGGACCAGCTCCATGTCCGCCTTGACCTCGGCCGCCGCCCGTGCCTGATCGATGGTCTCCTCGTATGGGAAGGACGCCTCCATCTCGGCCTGCCACGGCGAGTCGGGCGCGAACGGATGCCCCTGAGCCCCCGCCCGCGAGGCGTACAGCGCGAGCAGCTCCTCGGCGAGGTCGTCGACCGCACGACGGACCCGCTGCTTGGCGCGCAGCCACTCGGTGCCGCCGAGCTTCGACAGCGCCGGCCGCTCCCCGCCCGCATACCGGCTGACCCGGCCGATCTGCTCGACCGGGACGAAGATCCGGTCCCCGCCGGCGAATGACAGCTCGAGGTAGTCGCGGTCCTCGCCCGAACCGCCGCGGCGGACCATCTGCTCGTATCGCGCGACACCATGATCGATGTGGACGACAAGGTCGCCCGGCGTCAGCCGCTCCAGGATGTCGCGCGGGACGATCCGCCGGAGGGCGCGCGGTCGCCGGACGCGGACGGTGCCGAAGAGCTCGCGGTCCGTCACGAAGACGACCCCGTCCGGGCCGCCGCCGAACCCGCCGTTCAGGCTCCGGTCCACGAGGACGATCGCACCGGGCGGCGGCGGCTCCCCGACCCGAGCGGTGATGCCCACCGGGTGGTCGGCTTCGGCGAGGAGGTCGGCAAGCCGTGGCGCCTGGTCCGAGGCGAGGACGATCCGCTGCCCGTCCGCGCTCCAGGCCTCGACCGCCTCGACCAGGCGACCGGCGCGACCCGGCGGCAGGGCCGGCTCCCGCCAGCCGAAGGGGTCGCCCGATGACAGGCCGCCGCGCGCCATCGCGGCACCCTCCGGCGGCTCGGTCTCCCACGTCAGCTCGAGGGTCCGGGATGCGACCAGCCGCCCTTTCCAGTCGCGGGGCGGCAGGTATGTCGAGGGCCAGTCCTTCGGCAGCTCACCGGCCGCCACGAGCTCGGCGCGACGCTCGTCGGCCTGGCGCCACAGGAACTCGGCCGACTCGGCGATGTCGCCCGGCTCGTCGATCACGAGCAGGGTGCCCGGCGCGAGGTGATCGAGACCGGTCGCGGGGGCGAGGTGGGCAGCCCAGACCTCGGCTGCATCGCCCACGGCCATGGCACGGCCGGCGGGCGGCGCCGCCGAGCTCCCGGAGGCGGAAGCCCCGGGGCCGGCGGCTGCGGACCGCGCCCGGACGAGGTCCTTGCCGTCGCCATCGAACCGGGCGAGGTCGGCGGCCAGCCGCTCGGGGAGCCGCGTCGCCGTCCGTCCGAGACGATCGCGGATCGAGGCCGCGCCGCCCGCGGGCAGAAGGAACTCGGTCGCGGGAGAAGCACGGCCCGATCGATCGCGGCCACCGTGCGCTGGTCGGTCGGGTCGAACGTGCGCAGCAAATCGATCTCATCGCCGAAGAACTCGATGCGGATCGGGAGCGGCAACGACGGCGGGAAGACGTCCACGATGCCGCCGCGCCGGGCGGATTCGCCACGGCCCGCCACTTCGCTGACCGGCACGTACCCGAGGTCGAACAGCTCGTGCAGCAGCGCGTCCTGGTGGAGGCGGGCGCCGGTCCGCAGCTCGCGCGGTGCGTCCGGAAGGTCCGCCGGGGCGATCGTGTGCTGGAGGAGCGCCTGGACGCTCGCCACGAGCACGCGGGCACGGCCGCTGCGCCAGGCGGCGAGGGCGGCGACCCGTGCCGCGGTCTCGTCGGCGATCAGCTCACTGCGCTCGTAGGCGAGCGCCGTCCGAGGTTCGAGCACCGCCACCGCCGCGGGATCGCCGAGCCAGGCGCCGAGCTCTTCCGCAACGCGATCGCCGATCTCGGCGTCCCGCGCGATCCAGGCGAGTCGCTCACCGTCGGGGGCGAGCGCGAGTGCCGCCGCGAGGTAGCTCTTCGCGCCGTGCGGGATGGCCACGAGCCCGATGTGACGGCCGGCCCGACCGTCTCGGGTGGGCGTCAGACGCTCGCGGAGCCCGGCGAACGTCCCGGTGGCGGCGAGCAGCGGCGGCAAGGCCGACAGATCGGGGATCCGCTGCCCGCCGCCCTTGCGCGCCGCCGCGCCGGTCGGGGGGCCCCCTGGCGGGACCGCCGGCCTGGCGGGCCTCGGCGGTGCGGGCGGTCGCTCGGCGGTGGTCGTCGCTTCGCGCCGGGCGTCCTCGACCTCGGCGTCGACCGCGGCGACGTCGAAATCGAGCTCGGCCTCGGGGTGTGGCCGGGCGTGGCGTTCCGCGAATTCGGTCGCGATCCGTTCGGCGATCCGGCGGTCGCGACCACGGCGGCCGCGCAGCGGGGTGTCCGGCATCGGTCAGGCGTCCGGTTTCGCCGGCCGGATCCGCCGCCAGCCGGTCCGGGTCCGGCGGATCCCGTCGGCGTCCGGCGGGCCGTCCACCTCGCCCGCCGCGGCCAGCCGGGTCGTGTCGGCGGGGCGAAGCTCGAACATGTTGAAGCGGTTGGCCGCCTTGTTGGTCCCCTCGCGGGCCCATGCCTCCACCGCGTCGGCGGCGGCATCCACCAGCTCGTCGAGGCGAGCCGTCTCGTCGGGGGCGAACGTCGAGAGGACGTGGTCCACCGCAGCCCGGTCGGGCTCACCGATGCCGATCCGCAGCCGGCTGAACTTCTCGGTGCCGAGCTCCTCGATGATCGAGCGCAGGCCGTTATGGCCGCCCGCTCCCCCACCCTCGCGGAAGCGGAGCTTGCCGAAGGGCAGCGCGAAGTCGTCGGCGACCACCAGGAGGTCACTGAGCGGGGCGCGCTCGCGAGCCAGCACCTTGCGGACCGCCAGCCCGGATTCGTTCATGTACGTCAGCGGCTTCACGAGCGTCAGGTCGAGGCTTCGATAGCGGCCGCCCACGACGTTCGAGGCGTCTCGCTGCCGACCGCGTCCGCCCCAGCCGGCCCGGTCGGCGATGCGATCCACGACCCGCCAGCCGATGTTGTGCCGCGTCCATGCGTACTGCGAACCCGGGTTGCCGAGCCCGACGACGAGCTTCACGAGACCTCCGTGACATGCCGACGAGCCCCGGGCCGAGGGCCCGGGGCAGTTCACGGATGGTACCCGGAGGAGTCGGGAGCCGGCATGGGCCGGGGGCGGGCCGCGCCCCCCCCCCCCCCCCCCCCCCCCCCCCCCCCCCCCCCCCCCCCCCCCCTCCAAAAGGCGATGCTGCCGGTCACGCTCATCGGGCTGCTGGTGGGTCATGGGCGCGGCCTGGGCCGGCAACGAACAGCTGGCGATGTGGGCCTGGAGCATGCCGGCGGTGATCGTCGCGCTGAGCCTCTGCGTGGCACATCATCCGCGACCTGCTGACCAGGGCCGGATGGCCGTGGACAATTCATCGCCATCCTCGCCATCGCAGGGGCGCTGGTGCTCGGCGAGTCGCTGGCAGCTGCGATCATCGCGGTCATGCTCGCGACCGGTGAGGCACTCGAGGACCTACGCGGAGGGACAGGCGAAGCGGGAGCTGACGGCGCTGCTCGGCAGCGCGCCCAAGAAGGTGACCCGCTACGCCGCCGGCGCGGAGACTGGAGATCGTGCCGATGGCCGCGGTCGTGGCGGGCGATCGGCTGCTGGTCGACCCCGGCGAGGTGGTGCCGGTGGATGGGATGGTCGTGAGGGACGTCCGCGATGCTGGATGAGTCGGCGCTCACGGGCGAGAGTCGCCTGGTCACGCAAGGAGGAGGGCGACATGGTCGCGAGCGGCGTGGTCAACGGCGGTAGCTCCCTTCGACATGCGTGCGACGGCCACGGCGAAAGCCAGCACGTATGCCGGTATCGTGCGCCTGGTACAGGCAGGCGCATCCGTCCAAAGCACCCTTCGTGCGCCTGGCCGACCGCTACGGGCTTGCTGTTCGTGCCCCTCACCCTCGGCCATGGCCGGGCCTCGCGTGGCTGGTCTCGGGCGACCCGGTGCGAGCACTGGCGGTACTGGTCGTGGCGACGCCCTGTCCGCTCATGCTGCTGGTAGCCCATCGCCATCGTGAGCGGCATCTCGCGCGCGGCGAGGCGAGGCATCATCGTCAAGGGCAGCGGCCCCCTACGAGACCATCGCACGTGCGAGGGTGATGCTGTTCGACAAGACAGGCACGCTGACCGCGGGCCAACCCGGCTGTCCTCGATCGAGGGGCCGGCGACTCGACCCGGACAAGCTGCTGCGCGTGGCAGCGTCCTGGAGCAGGCGTCGCCCCACGTGCTGGCGGAAGCGCTCGTCCACGGGGCGCGCCGCTCAGCGGGCTGGAGCTGGCCGTTCCCGACGGAGGTGGTCGAGACGCCGGGCGCGGGTGTCAGCGGCAGGGTCGACGGCAGGCAGCGTCGCGCGTGGGCATCGCGGCGACTACGTGAGCGATGGGCAGGCCGCAGCCGGCAGTGGGTGCGCGACCTGCAGCGGCGAGCCGCCATGGAGGGCACCACCAACGTGTACATCGCGGTCGACGGCGTTCGACGCCGGGGGCGCTCGTGCTGGAAGACCCGGTGCGCCCGGAGACGCCACGCGCTGTGCGAGCCTGCGGCGGGCGGGATTCACGCGGATCGTGATGGTCACCGGTGACCGCGCGGCGGTCGCGGAGATGGTCGGCGTTGGCGATCGGGCTCGATGGCGTGCTGGCCGACCGCAAGCCGGAGGAGAAGGTGGATGCGGTCGCGTTCGAGCAAGAGCGACATCGCACGACGGCCCCGTCGTCATGGTCGGCGACGGCATGAACGACGCGCCCGCGCTGGCGGTCGCGGACGTCGGGCGTGGCGATGGGCGCTCGCGGCGCCACCGCGGCGTCCGAGGCGGCGGACATCGTGATCACCGTCGACCGGCTGGACCGACTGACGGAGGCGGTCCAGATCGCGCGACGCTCACGCACGCATCGCACTCCAGAGCGTGCTCTTCGGGCATGGGTCTGTCGCTCGTGGCGATGATCATCGCGGCCTTCGGGTACCTGCCGGTCATGGTCGGCGCGCTGCTCCAGGAGGCCATCGACGTCACGGTCATCCTGAACGCCCTGCGGGCGCTGCGGGGCGGCGGTGCGGGCGCCGCTCGAGGTGCCCGGCTGGTGATGCGCTGCACGCGGAGCTGGGACAGCGCACCATATGCGCTGGAGAGCGTGCATGGCGCACCTGCGCATCACCGCGGACCGGCTCGACGTGCTCGCCCCGCTCGACGCCCGACACGACCTGTATTGAGACATCGTGGAACGTTCCTGACCATGGACAGCTGCATGCCACACGAGGTGGAGGAGGACCGGACCATCCATCCGTCCCTCGCCAAGGCCCTCGGCACCGATGACGCGACGGCCGCGCTGCACGGCACCCACAACGAGATTACTTTCCGGCTTGCAACGCCTGTTCACGCACCTGGTCGAGGAGCTGCAAACGGACGGTCGGGGCCGAAGACTGTCGCGCTTTATGACCTCCGAAGGGTGTTGTTACGGCCTCGATGCCATCCTGCGACTGCACATGGCGCAGGAGGAGGAGCTGTACGTTTTTTTTTTTAAAAAAAAAAATTTTTTTAAAAAAAAAAAAAATTAAAAAAAAAAAAAGTCAGCCTCCCTTCGCGAGCAACCACGGCTCGAGGGCCCGCATGGCCGCCTCCTCGTCGGGTTCGGCGTGGTCAAAGCCGCACACGTGCAATGTCCCGTGGGTCACCAGCAGCCGCAGCTCGTCGCCTGCGGACCACCGGACATCGCCGGTCTGGCCGCCATGCCCGCCGGACGCCTGAGCGGCGGCCCGCTCGACCGACACGACACGTCCCCCAGATGCAGCCGCGTCCGCGGCGGTCGCGGGACATCCGGCACGACCGCGCCCGGCGCGAAGGCCTCGGCCGGCAACAGCGGGAACGAGAGCACGTCCGTCGGACCGCGCTTTCCCATGTGAGAGCGTTGAGCCCGGCCAGCTCCGCGTCGTCGGAGAGGATCAGCCCAAGCGAGGCCGGAGCTGGAGCGTGGACCGCTTCGAGCGCGGCGGCCATCGCCCGGACAAGGCGCGCGACCGACACCGGCGAGCGAACACCATCACGGAGCGTCACGTCGATCCGCCACGGGCCGCAGGTAGACGGCCCGGGTCACGACGCCGAACCGCTCCCCCCGCCGCCGCCGCCCGACGCGACTCGAGCTCGACCACCATGTTCTGCGGATAGGCGACCCGGGTGTGGTACATCCCGAGCAGCTGCCCGACGAATGCCTCGCGGATCCGCTCCAGGTCGCGCAGGGTGAGGTCGCACTCGTCGAACTGGCCGTCGGCCGATGCGCTCCTCGATGATCCGGGCGACCATCGCCCGGATGGCCGGCTCGTCGCGCGACGCGAGCGAGCGGACGGACGCCTCGACACCGTCGGCGAGCATGATGAGCGCCGCCTCGCGCGACTGCGGCTTCGGCCCGGCGTGGCGGAACCTGCGCTCGTCGACGCCGCCCCGGGGCCGGCCAGCGCCTTGGCCCGGGCGTAGAAGTAGCTCATGATCGCCGTCCCGTGGTGCTGCGGGATGTAGGCGATGAGCGCCTTCGGCAGGCGGGCCCGGTAGGCGATATCGATGCCGTCGGCGACGTGCTGCTTGAGGATCCCGGCGCTCACCTCCGGGTCGAGCTGGTCGTGGATGTTCTCGCCGCCGGCCTGGTTCTCGATGAACGCGAGCGGGTTCGCGAGCTTGCCGATGTCGTGGTAGTAGGCCGCGACACGGGTCACCAGCGGGTCGGCACCGATCGCCTCGGCCGCCCGCTCGGCGAGGTTCCCGACCATCAGCGAGTGGTGGTAGGTGCCGGGCGTCTCGACCAGCAGGCGGCGCAGCAGCGGCTGCGACGGGTTCGCGAGCTCCAGCAGCTGGAAGACGGTCAGGATCCCGAAGACCGAGCCGAGCACCGCGAATGTGCCGACGGCGGCGATGCCCGATCCCGCCGCCGAGGCCGCCGACGCGAACCACAGCTCGAGGATGCCGCGGATGTCGCGCGCGCCGAGCAGCGAGAAGACCGACACGACGAGGGCGTTCACGACGAAGACCGCGATCGCCGCCTGGACGAAGACCTGCAGCCGGTCGCCGCGTCGGACGGCGAGGATGCCGGCCATCCCGCCCAGGAAGATGTAGGTCGTGATCTCGAGCGAGTTGCCGTTGACGGCCCCGCCGAGGAGCGCGATGATGGCGATGACGATCGTCGCGATCGAGGCGTCGAGCAGGATCGCCAGCAGCATCGCGATCGGCCGCGGTCGGCAGGAAGTACGGCAGCGTCGGGCGCCCGGCCGTGACTTGAGCGCAAGCGTCGCGCGCGACCAGCAGCAGCCCGATCAGGACCAGCACGTTGTTGCGATGCCAGAGACCCGGCCGGAACCGCCAGATCCACGCCAGCAGCATCGCGACGACGAGGGGCGAGCAGGAGCCAGCCGCCGAAGCTCGCGACGTCCGGCGCCTGGCTCGCGGAGGCCGAGGGCGTCGATCTTCTCGATATCGGTGGCGTCATGCGTCGCCGTTGCGGACGATGGCCTCGCCTTGGCGGATCGTGACGTGGACCGGTGCGACGCTTCGGCCGCGGCCTTGGCCTTGCCGTCGGTCGGTGAGGTCCTGGCTGAACGACGAGTTCGGGACGACGAGCGGCGCGATCGAGCTCGGCCGCGAGCATCCGCTCTGCTCGTCAAGGCCGCCGCGCCATCGAGCCGGTCAGACTCGCCCGTCTCGGCGACCTCGGTGTCCCGGAGTCCGTGCGACGGTGGCGTCGAGGACCCGGCGGCCTCGGTCCGTACCGCCGCCCAGCCGGGCGGGTCGAGGCCCTGAGCGTCGTCACGGGCGGCCGGCGGTCAGGTCGGACGCGTCTCGAGCAGAGCTTGCGCGCCGTCGGCGCTGAGGTCGGCGGAGAACGTCGTATCGATCGGCGAGACCCGCGTCCTCGAACGCCGAGCCTGCTGGTCGGCCGCGATCGCGATCGCGTTCTCGGGGGTGTAGTGTACTGGAGCGGGACCGCCTCGCTCGCCGCCTGACGTGCCGCCTCGGTCTGCGATGTGCTCTCGAGTCGAGCGCCCGCGGCGCGACGATGTCGCGGGTGGCGAGCTGGCCGACGGTCGACGTCGAGCGGCGCGTCGGGCAGGAGGTCGACGCGAGGATCGCCGTCAGGGCGACGATGAGGATGCCGCGGCCGCGAGCGCGAGGCGCCGCGCGTCGCGGCGCGTGAACGCGTCGGACGCCTGCGGTCGCGGGCCAGCATCGTCTGGTCATCCGGGCGCGGTGCTCAGTGGCCGCCGACGTCGTGGGTCGCGAGGTCGGCTTCGGCGAGCGCCTGGGCGACGAGCTCGCTGACGAGCTTGCCGTCGGCGCGGCCGCGGGTCCGCGGCGCGAGCCAGCCCATGACCTTGCCCATGTCGCGCGCCGACGAGGCTCCGGTCGCCGCGATCGCCTCGCGCGACGAGTGCGTCGATCTCGTCGTCGGTCAGGGGCTGCGGGCAGGTACTCGCCGAGGATCGGCGATCTCGGCCTCTTCCTTGGCCGCGAGGTCCTCGCGGCCGCCGGCCCGGAAGGCCTCGACCGATTCGCGGCGGGTCTTGACCTCGCGCGCTGAGGACGGCGAGCGTACTCGTCGTCGGTGAGGGCCGGCCCTGCTTCTTCTCGACGTTGTAGGCGGCGCTCGACGCCATCCGCAGGACGTCGCGGCGCAGGGCGTCACCGCCGCGCATCGCGGCGGCGATATCGGTCTGGATCTGTTCTTGAAGGGACACCGGTCTGGCACCTCGGGCGGGCGGGCAGCGCGATCGCGCGTGCGACGCCGTTGGGCCCGCGGGGAGAGGTGGCTGCGGTCGGGCGGGTGCCCGCTCAGCCGACCTGCGTTCGGGCGTTCTTCTTGCGCTTCGCTTCCTTGCGCTTGCGCTTCACGGAGGGCTTCTCGTAGTGCTCGCGTCGGCGAGCCTCGGCGAGGATGCCGCTCTGCTGGATCTTCTTGTTGAAGCGGCGCAGGGCGCTCTCGAACGTCTCGTTCTCACCCACTCGGACTTCAGCCAATCCCGGTTCACCTCCCCAGGCCAGGGTCTCGTGCTTCGCGTCGGGCTCGCGGCCAACCGGCCCTGACGCGCCCGGACGACAGTCCCGTCCGAGGCTGGCGGAGCATAGCCGAGGGTCTCGGACGGTCAAACGTTCGATGGGCCGCAGGCCCTTCGAGCGAGGCCGCTCGACCGACGTCGCGCCGCGTCGGCCTCGCCGTCCGTCGAGGCCGCGTGACGTCTCGGCGTCTCGCACGTACCCTGGACGGCGATGCCTCGCACTTCGCAGGACATGCCGGCGACGACGATGCTCGATCTCCTCGACACGCAGTGGCGCGATACGGCGACCGACCGCGCTCTCGATGCGTCGCGACGACGGAAGCTCGAGGCGTGGACCTACCGCGAGTTCGAGCGGCGGGCGCGCATCGCAGCGTGGCGGCTGCGAGCGCTCGGGCTGCAGCCGGGCGACCGGATCCTGACCTGGTCGCCGTCCATGTCCGGAGCTCGCCGCGACCTATTTCGGGGCCATGCGGGCGCGGCCTCGTCATTGTTCCGCTGGACCTGCGCATGTCGCCCGACGCGATCGCGGGCGTCGTCGCCGCGGCCGGGCCTCGCCAGCTCATCCTGGGGACGGGCCGCGACGCGCCCGATCCGCGTGAGGCCGGCCTCGACCAGCTCCCGACGACGACCGTCGACGAGCTCACGGCCGATCCCGACGAGGCCTTCCCGCCGACTGGGAGACCCAGCTCGCGGCCTGGGAGCAGCCGCAGCCCGAGGATATCTTCGAGCTCATCTTCACGAGCGGGCACGACCAGTACGCCGAAGGGCGTGATGCTCGGCCACGACAACGTCGTCGCCTCGGTCCGCAGCTTCAGCTCGCTGGTCCCTCCGATGGAGCACCGCCTCGTGTCGCTGCTGCCGCTCTCCCACCTGCTCGAACAGTCGGTCGGACTCTTCTACGCGACGTCGGTCGGCGCCGACATCCACTACGTCCGGAGCCGGAACCCGCGGGTGATCTTCGACGCGCTTCGCGAGCGCCGGGTCGACCTCGATGGTGGTCGTCCCGCAGTTCATCGACCTGTTCTGGAGCAGCCTCCAGCGGGAGGTCGACAAGCGCGGCCTGACCCGGGTGTTGGCCGGCTGCGCGCCGGTCGCGCGCCGATTGCCGATGGGCGTCCGGCGCCTCCTGTTCCGGTCCATCCACGCGCAGCTCGGGGGAAGCTTCCGGCTGTTCCTGTCGGCCGGCGCGTACCTGCCGCCCGCGGTCCAGCAGGCCTGGGAGGACATCGGGGTCACGATCCTCCAGGGCTATGGCGCGACCGAGACGGGGACCGGCTGCTGCACCACGCTCGACGACCACGGTCTCGGGACGGTCGGCCGGCCGGCCGAGGGGATGCAGGTCAAGCTGGCCGAGGACGGCGAGATCCTGTTCAAGGGGCCGATCGCTCTTCCACGGCTACTGGAACGACCCGGTCAGCACCGCCGAGGCGTTCACCGCCGACGGCTGGTATCGGTCCGGCGACATCGGCCACTTCGACGACCACGGCCGGCTCATCCTGTCGGGCCGCAAGAAGGACATCATCGTCCTGCCGAACGGCTTCAACGTCTACCCCGAGGACATCGAGAACGCGCTGCGCATCGCGGGCGTCCGCGACGCCGTGGTCGTCGAGACCGAGCCCGGCCGGATCGAGGCGGTGGTCCTGGCGTCTGCGGTGACGGCCGGGCTGCCGCGGGCCGAGGCGTCGGCGACCGAGCACGACCCGGCAGTGCTCAGGGCCCACCTCGACGCCGCGGTCAAGGCCGCCAACGGCACGCTCGGGGCGAACCAGCGGATCGCGGCGTGGCGGTTGTGGCCCGACGAGGACTTCCCGCGCACCCACACCCTCAAGATCAAGCGGGCGGCGATCCGGGAGTGGGTCGGCCGGCGGACACGCCGCTGCCGGTCCAGGCGGCCTGACGACCGCCGCGTCAGCGGTTCGCGACCTGCCCGCGCCCACGCCGTCACGCCGACGGGTTTCGAGCGCCGACTGGATGCCCGGGGCCGAATCGTCGGTCGAGGCCCCGGCAGCCATGAATACAGGATCACCGACGTCCCGAGCTGGCGGATGACCGTCACCGTACCCTGCGGCGTCTGGACGCGGCCCGGTCCCGTGGCCAGGTAGGCCTGCTCCTCGGCCGCCGCGGCCGCCGCCCGTGCGCTGTCGGGGAACTCGTAGACCACGATGTAGCCGTGGGTCGGGTCCTTGGGCAGGATCACCTGGTAGACGGCCCGCGGCCGCCGTCGGACAGCAGCGGCGACTCGGCGGGCCGGACCGGCGACCTGCGTATCCGACAGCACGAGGTTGTGCTGACCGAGCGCCCGCACGAGCTCGGCGCGCGTGGCGTTGATGGCCGGGCTCACGGTGCGGCCCGGACCGATCGAAGCGACCGCGAACGACTGACCCGCCTCGCTGGTGACGCCGCAGCCGGCCACGACCAAGGCGACCGCCGCGACCGCGAGGCCGCGACGGCCAGTCGATGGCCCACCTTCATCCGGGAGGCCAGTCGAAGGAGCGGCCGCCCATGAGGTGAACGTGAAGGTGGTCGACCGTCTGGCCGCCCCACCGCCCGACGTTCGAGACGAGCCGATAGCCGTCTTCGGCGATGCCGCCCGCCCGGGCGAGATCGGCCGCGACCGAGAAGAGGCGCCCGAGCATCGGTCCATCGGCCTCCCACGAGGTCGGCCGCCGAGCGCGATGTGGCGCCTGGGCATGAGCAGGATGTGGGTCGGCGCCCGCGGCGCGATGTCGCGGATGGCGATGACGAGGTCGTCATCGTGGACGCGAGTCGGACGGGATCTCGCCGGCCACGATGCGGCAGAACAGGCAGTCGGCGGTCATCGGGCCCTCCTCGTCGACCGGGTCACCAGAGCTCCGGCTTCGAGCTCATCAGGAACCCGATCGTGCCCACGAGCCCCGCCATCAGGTACGACACGTAGCGCTGCCGGCGGGCTCGCGCGAGCCAGGTCTCGTCGTCGGCCGCCGCCCGGACGCCGATCAGCCGGCGCAGGTTGGGCCGCTGGACGAAGAAGGCGATCCCCAGGTTGATGAAGTAGATCGTCAGCGCGACGAGCAGCCACGGCTGCTGGAGCAGCGTCGAACCGAGCGGCGGCGATCAGGCCGATGCCGGTCGAGCGCAAGCCCGCGACCGATGGCGAGGGTGCCGTGGGTCTGCGCCCACAGCAGCCAGCGCACGACCCGGCTCTCCGATTCGGTGGTCGCGCGGCGCGTGCGAAGGGCGAACGGCAGCAGGATCGAGGGCAGGACGAGGCTCACCGCCAGGATGATGTGAGCCACGAGCAGCACCGGGAAGTAGGACGGCATCGGCGCGCGATTGTACGGGCGCTGGCCAGGGTGACCGTTCCGCGTCTCACGCCGAGCTCCCCACGGCCGTCGAACGGCCTCGATGGCGACCCAGTCGCCCTCGGCGCTCCGGCCGGTGACACGCCAGCCCGGCCGCTTCGAAGGCGTCGCGAACCTCGCGCCTCGCGATCGACGAAGATCCCGGACGCGACCAGCGTCCCGCCGGGGCGCAGCTCGTCCCGCAGCGCCGGCGCGAGCGGGACGAGCAGGCCCGCGATCAGGTTCGCGAGGACGACGCCGAATGGCTCCTCGCCGCTCGGCAGGGTCCCTGCGCGTGCACGACGCGGCGCGCGAGCCGGTTCCGGCGCGCGTTGGCGGTCGTCGCCTCGATGGCGATCGGGTCGGTGTCGACGCCGAACGCCGAGGCGGCACCCAGCTTGACCGCGGCGATGGCCAGGATGCCCGAGCCGCAGCCGACATCGAGGACCCGGGCGCCGTCAAGGACCCCGCGGTCCGCGAGCCCCTCGACCGCCGCGAGGCACAGCCGGGTCGTGGGATGGAGCCCGGTCCCGAACGCCATCCCCGGATCGAGCGCGAGCACGACATCGCTGCCCGCGCGCCGATGGCGACGCCAGGTGGGACGGATGACGATCCGCCGCCCGACGCGCATGACCGGGAAGTACGCCTTCCAGGCATCGGCCCAATCCGACTCGTGCACGACCCGTGTCCGCAGCTCGCCGATCGGACGCAGTCCGAACGCCTGGAGGTGTCCGAGGGCCTCGGCGGCCGCAGCCACGGCACGGTCCGCGGACGCGCGGTCGCGCGCGGGCACGTAGGCGCGCACGGTCGCGGGTCGGGTCACGTCGACGCGCGCGCCCAGACCCTCGTTCTCGAGCTCGAAGGCAGGCTCGACCGATGTGCCGCCCGGGCGCGGACCGTCCGAGGATCTCGCTGACGGCCTCGACCGCCTCGACGTCGGCGTCGACGGCCATCTCCAGCCAGGCATCGGCGCCTTCGTCTCCCTCGGACGTCACCCCAGGCCGAGCTTCTCGCGCAGCCCCCCGCCCCCCGACACGTGCTCGCCGGCGTCGGCCGCAAAGGCCTGGAGGAGCTCGCGCTGCCGCTTCGAGAGCCGCGTCGGGACCACGACGTCGACCATCACGTGGAGGTCGCCGCGCGACCCCCGACGGAGGTGCGGGACACCCTTGCCACGAAGCCGGATCTCGGTGTCGGGCTGGGTGCCCGGCTTGATCTCGACCTCCTCCTCGCCGTCCACGGTCGGCACCATGATCCTCGTCCCGAGGGCCGCCTGGGCGATGGAGACCTTGGCCTCGTAGAAGAGCTCTGTTCCCTCGCGCGTCAGCGACGGGTGGGGCCGGACGTGGACCGCCACGTACAGGCTGCCCGGCGGACCGCCTCGGGCGCCCGTCTCGCCCTCGTTCGAGAGGCGGATCTGGTGGCCCTCGTCGATGCCGGCCGGGATCGAGACGCGCAGCGTCCGCTTGCGTTCGGTCCGTCCGTCGCCATGGCATGTCTCGCACGGGGTCTCGACGACCTTGCCCTCGCCTTGACAGCGCGGGCAGGTGCTGACGTTGACCATCTGCCCGAGCATCGTCTGGCGGACCGAGCGGACCTCGCCCCGGCCGTTGCATTGCGGGCAGGTGGTCGCCTCGGTGCCGGGCGCGGGCGCCGCGTGCCGCTGCACGTCTGGCAGGGCTGGAGGACCGCGAACTCGATCTCCTTCTCGGTTCCGTTGACCGCTTCCTCGAAGCTGATCCGCAGGTCGTAGCGCAGGTCAGCTCCCGGCTGCGGCCGGCCGCGCCGAGCCGACGACGCCGCCGCGCCGCCCCCGAAGAAGGCATCGAAGATGTCCGAGAAGCCGCCGAAGCCCTCGAACCCGGTCCCGCCGGCCCGCGCCGCGCCGGCGCCACCCAGCCCGGCCCGGCCGAACGTGTCGTACCGGCTCCGCCGTTCGGGATCGGACAGCACCTGGTACGCCTCGTTGATCTCCTTGAAGCGCTCCTGGGCGGCCGGGATCCGTGTTGACGTCGGGGTGCCACTGCTGGGCGAGCTTGCGGAAGGCGCGCTTGATCTCGGCGTCCGAGGCATTGCGCTCGACGCCGAGAACCTGGTAGAAGTCGCGCTCCGTCGTGGCCATCGGGCCAGAAGGATACGAGAGGCGGGCGGCCGATGCCGCGCCCGACCCCAGGCGCTACCCTGCCGACGAGCCCTCCAGCCCAGGAGTCATCGATGTTCCACGAGCCCCGCCTGACAGTCGCCCTGACCTTCGACCACGATGCGATCTCCGATTCGGTGCGTCGCGGCGACCCGCCGGTCAAGCTGTCGCACGCCGAATTCGGACCACGCGTCGGGCTCCCGCGCATCCTGGCGCTGCTCGCCCGGCAGGCCATCCAGGCCACCTTCTTCGTGCCCGGTCACTCGCTGGTCACGTTCCCCGAGAACACCGACGCGATCCTCGAGGGCGGCCACGAGCTCGCCTGCCACGGCTGGTATCACGAGGACGCCACGACGCTGACTCCGGGCGAGGAGGCCGAGATCCTCGGCCGCTCGATCGAGGCGGTCGCCCAGCGCACGGGTGCGCCGCCGGCCGGCTACCGTGCTCCGTACTGGGCGCTGAGCCCCTCGACGCTCGGGCTGGTCGAGGCGGCCGGGTTCCGCTACGACAGCTCGCTCATGGCCGACGACTACCGCCTCTATCGGGTCCGCCATGGCGATCGGCATTCCGTGGCAGAGGGCACGGTCTGGGGCGAGCCCGGCGACCTCGTGGAGGTCCCGGTCTACTGGGCGCTCGACGACTGGCCGCTGTTCGAGCCCGGTGACGAACGCGACGGCCTCGGCTCGCCCTCCCGGGTCCTCGAGATCTGGTCGGGCGAGCTCCGCTACGCCTACGAGCAGGCCGACGGCGGCGTCCTGACGATCACGATGCATCCGGAATGCATCGGGCGCGGCCATCGGATGGCGATGCTCGCGACGTTCATCGACGAGGCGAGGGCGCTCCCCGGCGTCGTCTTCGAGCGCCTCGACGAGGTCGTCAACCGCTGGTCGAAGAGCCGATCTTCGACCTGAGGGCCCCCCGGCCGCCGCTCAGGCGCTCCGCGATGTCCTTCGCCCGTCGAAGCACCGCGTCGAACATCGACGGCGTCAGCCGCCCGGTGAACGTGTTCTGCTGGCTCGGGTGATACGAGCCGAGCAGGACGTACGGGCCGACTTTCGCCTCGGCGAGGTGCCCGAACCGCGGCTTCGGGTGCGCAGCGTGGCCCACCGCGGACATGGCCCGCAGCGCCGCGTCCCAGCCGAACTGCCCGAGGGCGACCAGGACCCTGATCCGGGACAGGAGCGCAAGCTCCCGAGCCAGGAACGGTGCACAGGTATCCCGCTCCTCGACGGTCGGCTTGTTGAGCGGCGGGGCGCAGCGGACGGCCGCGGCGACATACGCATCCGTGAGGGTCAGTCCGTCGCCCGCGCGGCGCGAGGCCGGCCTGTCTGCGAGACCCTGGGCGTGAAGGGCGGCCCACAGGAAGTCGCCCGAGGCGTCGCCGGTGAACACCCGGCCGGTGCGGTTCCCGCCGTGGGCTGCGGGCGCCAGTCCGACGAGCAGGATGTGCGCCTCCGGATCGCCGAAGCCCGGCAGCGGACGGCCCCAGTACGTCTCGTCCCGGAACCGGGCGACCTTCTCGCGCGCCACGCGCTCGCGCCAGGCGACGAGGCGCGGACAGCGCCGGCAGGCGACGATCTCTTCGGTCAGCGCGGCCAGGGCCGCGAGGTCGGTCATCGGCCGCAGGCTCCGACCCGTCACCTGCGCCGCCGCCCAGCCCGGCACGTCCGGCCCCGCACCCCTACTTCAGGAGGAGCTTGTCGAGCCGCCGTGATGCGATGGCCAGGCCGATCAGCCCCATAGCGGCGAGATAGACGACGTGGACCAGGAGGATCGGGGAGATCGCACCGACCGTCAGGGAGCGGATGAGGTCGACGCCCTGCCACAGCGGCGTGATCCGGACGAACGTCTGGATCGCCGGCGGATAGGCGTCGATCGGGTAGAACGTTCCGGAGAACAGGAACATCGGCAGCATGACCAGCTGGATCAGGTCGAAGTCCTGCCAGCTGCGCATGAACGACGTCGCGGCCATCCCCGCGGCGCCGAACGCGAAGCCGACCAGCACCGCCGACGGGAACGCGAGGACCACCCACGGCGACACGAACAAGCCGAGCAGGAGCATGACTCCGACGAACCCGAGTGCGTACAGCCCGCCCCGGATGAGCGCCCAGCTGAGCTCGCCCGCGGCCACGTCGCCGGGCGACATCGGTGTCGCGAGGATCGACGTGAACGTCTTGTTGTAGTTGAGCTTGAAGAAGAAGTTGAAGGTGGTCTCGGTGATCGCGCCATTCATCGATGCCGTCGCGAGGAGCGCCGGCGCAACGAACAGCTGGTAGCTGATCGGCTCCCCGCCCGGGCCGGGCACGGTCCCGACGAGCGCCCCGAGACCGAAGCCGATGCTGACGAGGTAGAACAACGGCTCGAAGAAGCCCGACAGGATGACGATCCACGTATGCCGGTAGACATACATGTTCCGTTCGATGAGGAAGATCGACCGGCGGCTGCCGATGGCGAACGACGGGGTGATCCGCAGCGCGGTCATCAGCCCACCAGCCGGCGCTGGATCGACCTGATCGTCAGGTAGGCCCCCACCACCGTGCAGGTCGTCAGGTACGCGACGTGGATGGCCATCGCGATCGGGTCATCGACCGCGGTCCCGAGCGACAGCCCTCGGGTGAGGGCCACGCCATGAAAGAGCGGCGTGAACCAGGCCACGACCTGGAGGACCGCCGGCAGCGAGCTGATCGGAAAGAACGTCCCCGAGAAGAGGAAGAGCGGCGTGATCCCGAACCGGAAGATGGCGGTGAACTTGTCGGGCGTCTTCTGGGTCGCCGAGAAGGCGGCGATCGGCCCGGCGAACGCCATCCCGGTCAGCACGGCGGCCGGGATGGCGAGGACGATGAGCGGCGACAGCGCCGCCCCGAACGCCACGATGACCACGGTGAAGACCGTCGAGATCAGCGTGAGCCGGGCAGCGATCCACAACAGGTTGCCCAGAGCGATGTCACGCGGCGTGAGCGGAGTCGCGTACATCCCGTGGAAGACCTTGCTCCACACGAGCCCGCCCATGATCGGAAAGGTCGCCTCGAACGATGCGCTCTGCATCGCGGTCGCCGCGAGGAGGCCCGGCGCGAGGAAGACCAGGTACGGGACACCGCCGATCGCCGCGCTGTTCGAGACGTACGAGCCGAGCCCGAGCCCCATCGCGGTCAGGAACAGGACCGGCGACAGGAACGACGAGATGATCGATGCCCGGAACGTCCGGCGGTAGGTCATGAGCCGGTACTCGAAGACGCGACCGATGGTCCACGGCTGCCGGGTGCGGGTTCGGGCGAGGGCGGTCATCGGGCGTCAGTCGATCAGGGAGCGGCCGGTCAAGTGCAGGAACACATCTTCGAGCGACGAGCGCCGGACCAGGACGGTGTCGGGCTTGAGGCCACGCTGGTGGACGGCGACCGCGGCCGCCTCTCCGTCGTCGGCGTACAACAGGACCCGGTCGGGCAGGTGCTCGACCCGCTCGGCGATGCCGTCGAGCCGCCCGTCGAGCTCCTCGGCGACGCCGGGCGGGAAGCGCAGCTCCGTGACCTCCCGGGTCGAATATTCGGCGATGAGCCCGCTCGGGCTGCCCTCGGCGACGATCTTGGCCTTGTCCATGACGACGAGCCGGTCGCACAGCTGCTCCGCCTCGTCCATGTAGTGCGTGGTCAGCACGAGCGTCACGCCGCGCTGCTTGAGGCGGTAAAGCCGATCCCAGAGGAGATGGCGCGCCTGCGGGTCGAGGCCGGTCGTGGGTTCGTCGAGAAGGAGCATCTCGGGCTCATTGATGAGCGAGCGGGCGATCGTGAGGCGCCGCTTCATCCCGCCCGACAGCGGCTCGACCTGGTCGTTGGCCCGCTCGGTCAGCTGGGCGTAGTCGAGGAGCTCGGCGGCCCGCCTCGCGATCTCCGCGCGATCGAGACCGAAGTACCGGCCGTAGATGAGCAGGTTCTCGCGAACCGTGAGCTCGACGTCGAGCGTGTCCTCCTGCGGGACCACCCCGATCCGGCTGCGGATGCGCGGCCCGTCGCGCGCAGGGTCCATGCCCATCACCGTGAGCGTCCCGTTGGTGATCGGCGACACGCAGCCGATCATCCGCATCGTCGAGGTCTTTCCGGCGCCGTTCGGACCGAGGAAGCCGAACAATTCGCCGCGGGCGACGTCGAAGTCGATGGCGTCCACGGCGGTGAACCCGCCGAACCGCTTGGTCAATCCGCGGGCATGGATGAGCGCGGGCTCGGGCATCTCCAGCATGGGCGGCGAATGCTACTCCACTCGCCCACCCGAGTCGCGTCGTCCCTGCCCCGGAACGGTCCCGACGTGAAGCGTGACGATGCCACCGGACATCACCTGCCAGCCAACGTCCACCAGCCCCGCCTCGCGCATGATGTCCGCGATCCGGTCCGGTGCCGGGTAGTTCCGCACGCTGTGCACGAGGTAGCGGTAGGCCTCGCCATGACCGGCCATGCGTCCGATGAGCGGGACGATCCGGTCGAACCAGAACCCAAGCGTCCGGGCGAGCCGGCTTCGAGGCCGGGCGATCTCGAGGCAGACGACGCGCCCACCGGGCCGGACCGAACGGGCCATCTCGGCGAAACCGCGGGCGTAGTCGGGGAGGTTGCGCATGCCGAACGCGATCGTGGCCGCGTCGAACGTCGCATCGTCCGTCGGCAGCGCGAGCGCGTCGCCGACCACGAACCGCAGGCCGGGCCGATCCCCGAACCTGCGCCGGGCGATCTGGATCATCCCAGGCGAGATGTCGATCCCGAGCACGGTCCCGCTCGGCCCGACACGCCTGCTGAGGTCCGCGGCGACCTTGCCGGTCCCCGTCGCCACGTCGAGCATCCGGTCGCCGGGGCGGGCCCCGGTGCTGTTCACGAGACGCCGTCGCCAGACTGGCTCCTGGAAAGCCGAGATCACGAGGTTCATCGGGTCGTAGACGCGCGCGATCCGGTCGAACATCGTCCGCACCTGGGCGGTCGAGGCGGCGTTGCCGCGCTCGGTGGCGCGACCGGATGGGGCGCCCGAACGTGGTGGGGTCATCGCACGGACGCTCGGCGGAGGGTCGGCGACTTGCAGATGGCGGCGGACACGTCGCGAATCATCGCCGACCCGGCGAGCCCCGCCGGTCCCGGTGGGTGTGCGTCAGCGCCACGGGCTCGAAAAGGCGGCCGGAGGGTCCGCCACCGCGAGCCTCCGCCGGTCCCGGTGCGTGTGCGTCAGCGCCACGGGCTCGAAGGCGGCCGGAGGGTCCGCCACCGCGAGCCTCCGCCGGTCCCGGTGGGTGTGAGTCAGCGCCACGGGCTCGAAGGCGGCCGGAGGTCCGCCACCGCGACGCCTCCGCCGGTCCTCGGTGCGTGGCACCCACCGATCCGGCCCCGAGGGCGCCTCGCGACGCGTCCGGACCCCGGGTGCTGACTGACAGCCACGCGTCGCCGCTCGGCTGGGCGGCGGGCATCTTACATCGAGGCCGCCGGCCGACCGAGGCATCCTGGAGGCGGGCTTGGGAGCGCCACCGCCCCCGAAACGTGCTACGCTGCGGTAGCACACATCCCAGAGGAGCCGCCCGATGGCCGCCATGCCGCCCCAGGTCGCCGAACTGCTGCAGGCCGCGCTCGTCGGCGAGCTCACCGTCATCGACGCGGACGGACGCCCGGTCACCTACCCGCTGATCCCGCTGTGGGACGGCGAACGGGTGTACATGACGTCGTCGACCCTATTCAGCCGGAAGCTCGAGCACATCAAGGCGAACCCGCGGGTATCGGTGTCGATCACCGATCCGGTGGCCGTCGGCGGGCTGGTCGGTCGGGCGCTCGTCCAGGGCGATGCCCGGATCATCGACGCCGACCCGCATGGCGGCTGGGAGCGCCTGCTGCCGATCTGGGAGGCCAAGGAGCCGTCGATCGTCTACTTCCTGAAGGCCCGCGTGGCGCTGCCACTGTTCTTCGAGCGCGCGCTCATCGAGATCACCCCGCGTCGCGTCCTGTACTGGTCGGACGGCCGGGCCGCGAACGCTCCGATCGAGGCGGCACTCATCGGGGAGGCCGCGTGATGCGCACGACGCCGCCCCTCGACGCCCGGACGGGTCTCGAGAAGCTGGCCACCTACCCGTATCAGATCGCGACCTGGGTTGACGACTCCGGATACCCGGTCAGCGTCGCCGTCGAGGCGCGCATCAACGTCGGAGACGGATCCGCCGTGTTCGATGCGCCTGCGGGTCTCACTGTCCCGACCGAGCGCGACGTGTCGCTCACCGGCTCCCACATCCGCCCGCAACCGGGCTACGGGTACGACGAACGCCGCCACGTGACGGTGTGGGGCCGCGCCCGCGTGAACGACGGCATGGTGACCCTCGCGGCGACCCGCGCCTGGGGCTGGGACGAGGCCGAGGTCCCCTTCTTCGAGTACTCGGAGCGATCCACGGCGCAATCGAAGCGCTACTTCGACGCGTTGTCGGCCGAACGCGGGACGCCGGTCAAGCCGCGCCTGTCGTTCGGCTTCCTCGCGCTGCGGACGACTCGGCTGCCGTTCCTGACCGCGACGATCATCCCGGTCGGCCTCGGCATCCTGATCGCCGCGACCCACGGCGCGTTCGACCTCGTCACGGCGCTGCTGACCGTGCTGGGCGCCTGCTTCGTCCAGCTCGGGCTCAACGTCGCGAACGACGTCTTCGACACGATCCAGGGCGCCGACGATGCGAACGTCACACCGACCAAGTTCTCCGGCGGGTCGCGCGTCATCCAGTACGGGCTCGTCTCGCTGCGCCAGATGGCGACCCTGTCGACGGTCTTCTACGTCATGGCCGGTCTCATCGGCCTCGTGCTGCTCGCGATGCGCCCGTCGACCGCGCTGCTGGTCATCGGCGTCGCCGGCTTCATCGTCAGCCTCGGTTATACGGCGCCGCCGCTGAAGCTCGTGTATCGCGGCCTCGGCGAGGTCGCGGTGGCGCTCGGGTTCGGACCGCTCATGCTGCTCGGCGCCTATGTCGTCCAGACGGGTGGGACGCTCGCCTGGGAACCGTTCGTGGCGTCGATCCCGATCGCGCTGCTCGTCGCTCTGATCCTGTACGTCAACGAGATCCCCGACCGACGAGGCGACGCGCATGCCGGCAAGCGGACGCTGCCCGTGCGCTTCTCCCGAACGACGGTCATCGCCGGCTACGCTGCGGCGGTCGCGGCCGCCTACGTCGTGCTCGTGGCCGGGGTCGGGTTCGGCATCCTGCCGGTGACCGCGTTGCTCATGCTCCTGACCGTCCCGCTCGCGGTGCAGGTCTCGCGCGGCCTCGGGCCGAACTACGAGAACCCTTATGGGCTGATGGCGATCATGGGCGTCAACGTGCAGCTCCACCTTCGGGCGGGCCTGCTCCTGCTCGCAGCCTACGTCGTGGTGCTCGTGGTCGGGGTCATCGCGCCGACGCTGGATCTCTTCCTCGGTTGACGCCGGTTGCGTAGCCTCGCTCGCCCGATCGGCCTGGGACTCGCCGCGCGCGGCGACATCGAAGAGGTCGTCGGCTGGGCGCGCCAGGCACGCGACCAGGGACTCGACTCGGTGTGGGTCCACGACAGCTACTTCGAGCGCGACGGTGTGACCTTCGCGACCGCCATCGCGCAGGCGATCGCCGACGACGATGACGGCGACGAGGCAGGCTTCCGGGTCGCCCTGGGAGCCGCCAATCCGTTCACGCGTCATCCGGTCGTGCTCGCGATGACCGGCTCGGCCCTCGACGAGATCCTGCCGGGGCGGTTCATCCTGGGGCTCGGGACCGGACTCCCGTTGCGGCTCAAGCAGATGGGCATCCCGTATGAACCGGACGCCGCCGTCGAAGGCGTCTCGACCGCCATCGACCAGATCCGGGCGCTGTGGGCGGGCGAACGCCTGCCGTCGGCCACCCCCGGGTTGCCGCCCATCCAGCCGATGTTCGCGCCGACACACCGGATCCCGATCGTCATCGCGGCCTACCGCAAGGCCTTCGTGGAGCTCGCCGGGCAGAAGGCCGACGGATACCTCGCGCGCCCGGCCGAGTCCATCCCGTCGATGCGGGGCATCCTGGAGCGCCTGCGCGCATCGGCGGTGGCCGCCGGTCGCGACCCGGGCTCGCTCGAGACCGCGGGTTACCTGCTGTCGCTGGTCGACAAGACCCGGCGCGAGGCGCTCAACCGGGCGAAGCGCGAACCGTTCGTCATCTACATGATGTCGGTGCTGTCCGACGTCTCCCTTCGCCGTGCCGGGTTCGAGGGCGAGCTCCGCGACCGGATCGCGGCCGCCTGGCGGGCCGAGGATTACACGACCGCCGGCAACCTGATCCCGGACGAATTGCTCGACGCGTTCATGTTGTGCGGGACCCGCGAGGACGTCGCGGCAGGAGCCATGGCATTCCACGCGGAGACCGGGCTCGGACTGCCGCTGCTCCAGCCCGTGCTGCAGGAGGACCGTCAGATCGACGAGCTGATCGAAGCGGCGGCGATCTACGCGTCGATCCCGGAGCGGGCAGGGGCGGCCGAGCCCGGGCCGGTGGCGTTTGCCGGCTCGACCGGTGTGACCTCCGGCAGTGCCTCCGCGGCGGTGACCACCAGCCTCGCCAACGACCGCGAGCTTGGCCGCCGCGACCGCGCCAGGCGGCGACTCGGCGCCGTGTACGAGATCCTGCGGCCGTTCGCGTTCACCGCATCGGTCATCCCGGTGCTCGCGGGCGCGGCGCTCGCCTGGGTCGACGAGCTCTGGAACTGGGCGCCGTTCATCGCGGCGCTGCTCGGAGGGGTCTTCCTCCATGCGGGGACGAACATCGTCAACGAGGTCTACGACGTCCGGAAGGGCATCGATTCGATCACCAGCCCGCGCGCCAGCCACGCGATCGTCAAGGGGCGGATCGATGAGCGCACGGCATTGCTGCTCGCTGGGACCTTCTTTGCGCTCGCCGTCGTTGTCGGGGTCTATCTCGTCTGGCTGCGGGGGCCCGCCATCGTCGTGCTGGGGCTGCTGGGGCTCATCGGTGGCTGGGGGTATACGGCTCCTCCCCTCGAGTACAAGAACCGCGCGCTCGGCGTCCCCATCGTCTTCCTGCTGATGGGTCCGCTCATGGTCGAGGGTTCGTACTTCGCGGTGAGTGGCGAGTGGTCGCTCACTGCGCTCGTGCTGTCGATCCCGGTCGGGCTGCTCGTTGCCGCGATCCTCCACGGGAACGAGTGGCGCGACATCCGCGAGGACAGCCGGGCGGGGATCTCGACCCTGTCGGCTCGGATCGGCCGCCGATGGGCGCACTACGGCTATGTGGCGCTCGTCCTCGGCGCGTACATCGTGCTGGCCCTGTCGGTCATCGCGGGCGTGCTTCCGGCCTGGACGATGCTGGCGATCCTGTCGTTGCCGTTCCTCGCGGCGGTCATCCGTTCCGCGGAGCTGGGAGCGACCGGTCAGCCGCGGGCGATCGCGATGATCGACCTCCAGACGGCGCGGCTGCACCTGGCCTTCGGGTCGCTGCTCGTGCTGGGCCTCGTGCTCTCGAGGCTGGTCGGTGCCTGAGGAGGCGACTCCCGGCCCCGGGATCGTCCCCGGAGCCCTCGAGGTCGGGCTGGTCACGGCGCAGGCATGGTTCGCGGCGACGTTCCGGGGCCCGCGCGATCGATTCTGGCACCGGATGACGATGACCGGGCTCAACCTCGGCGGGCTGGCGCTGCTGACGAGCCGGCCGGCGCGGCGGACGCGCATCGGCCCGGGCGAGGTCGTCCTCGGGCTCGCGTCGGCCGCGACGCTGTATGCCACATTCAAGGTGGGCGATGCGTTCGCCCGACGCTTCGTCCCGCGTGGCGACGCTGAGATCCGCGACATCTACACGTTGCGGTCCCTGCGCCCGAAGCCGGAGATCGGCGTGCGGCTCGCGACGGTGATCGGGCCGGCGGAGGAGCTTTTCTGGCGCGGGCTGGTCCAGGAGGCGCTGATGGACCGCTTCGGGCGGTGGCCGGGCGCGGCGCTGGCTGCGATGGCCTACGGCGGCGTCCACATCGTGACCGGCAACTTCACGCTGTTCGGCGCGGCCGGGATCGCGGGCGCCCACTGGTGCGCGCTGTACGCGGCCGGCATGCCGTTGGGCGCGCTTGTCGTGAGCCACGTCACCTGGGACATCTGGATCTTCCTCGTCCAGCCGACGGGTGAGATCATTCGCTCGGTCCCGTGGCTGCTGGAGCCGCCTGACCCCCGCCGTTGCGCCTCCCGCGAGAGCCGCGCGCTTCAGCGGGCTGGATGTAACGACAACCCGGCCCCCTTCGCGTCCTCCGCGAGAAGGTCGAGCGGCTCGTCGCTCGTCGTCGAAGCCTGGAGCAGCCCCTGCACGCGGTGGAGACCGAGGTCGCGATACGAGCCGAGCAGGTCGACGCGCGCCTGTCCGGTCGGTGCGAAGCGCGAACGATCGATGTTCACGGACAGGCGCAGCGTCGCCGGATACCCGGCTGATCTCCTTGCGATCTCGACCCGACGATCGGCAGCGCATCGCGGACCTCCGCCGGGCTGAGGTTGTCGAAGTTGAGTTCGTCCGCGTGGCGTGCGGCGAGGCGCCGGTCACGTTCGGGCCGTTGCCGCCCACCATGATCGGGACGCGCGGCTGCTGGAGGCCACGCGGCAGGTTGATCGCGTCGTGGACGCGGGCGGTCGCGCCATCGAACGTGGCACGGCCGGGGGCGAGCATCCGGGTGACGACCTCGAGATGCTCGGCCAGGACCGCCAGGCGTTCGCGGGTCGGGCGGTAATCGTAGCCGTACGCGACGAACTCATCCTCGTTCCATCCCGCGCCCAGACCCAGCTCGGCACGGCCGCCGCTGACGACATCGAGCGTCCCGATCATCTTGGCCGTGAGCGCCGGGTTGCGAAACGGCGTGGAGAGCACGACGTGACCCAGCCGGACGCGCGAGGTCAGCGCGGCCAGCGCCGCGAGCGTGGTGAACGCCTCGAAAGACAGTTCGTCGGTCGGGTCCGGCACGGTATGCAGGTGATCGAACAGCCAGATCGACTCGAATCCGAGCTGCTCCGCTTGCTGTGCGACATGGACCGTTCGCGCCCATGCCGGAGCGGCCTGCCAGCCGTCGTACTCGCCCGTGACTCCCTGCGGCACGATAACGCCGATATCCACGAGTCGTTCTCCTTGTGCTCAGCTCGACGGTCCCGTGATCCTCGCTGCTTTCCAGGCGGGTGCCCGATGAACGCCGGATGAGTGTCGAATACGAGCGAGGCCTCACCCTCGCGGCTCACCTGGGTGGGAAATGCGCCGCCACCGCGCCCCGATCTACGGCGCCTCGCCGCCCTCGTCGCCATCGTCCGCGCGCCTGGCCGTCGTGAGGGCGACCAAGAGCGGCCTCGTGACGCGTCCGTCGAAACGGCTGTTGATGAACGACTCCATGTCTTCCACCAGCCCCAGGCGGTCGCCGGCATCCATCATGTTCGTGACCGAGAACGAGAGCATCAGCTTTCGGTATTCCGCGGCGGTGTATGTCTGGTCCCAGTCCCATCGATGGACATGGACGTCGCGGAAGCGCCGATCCCGGGCGACGTCTCCCGGACCGCCCGGTCCGGCGTCTCCTCGCGCCGGCGCCGGCGGCCCCTTGTGCCCTTGCCCGTATCGCTCGAAGAACGGCTGCGCCGCGGCGTAGAACCCTCGATCCTCCAGCGAGTCGACCTGGATCAGCTCGACGATCGCGAGGATGGCGCCAGCCCGCAGGATCTCCGTTGGCCGGTCGAGCTGGGCTGCGGGTGAGACCCAGTGATACGCGCTGGCGGCGAAGACGGCGTCGGCGGTCGAGGTCGGGAGGTCGATCGTCTGAGGTCCCCGACCGTCACCGTCAGGCGCTCGGTCGGAAGAATTTCAGCGGAGCCTGCCGGCCATCGAGGGACTGATCTCGACAGCGTGGACCAACCGCGCCGCGGGCGAGGAGGTCCTTCGTTGCCCGGCCGGTTCCCGGTCCGACCTCCATGACGACGGGCTGCGACGGCAGCAGGGCGAACAGCGCGTCGAAAAGCGCCGCCGGATACGTCGGTCCTATTCGTCGTACACTCGACAACGGTGCCGAATGAGAGCCTCGGATCACGGGTTCCCGCCGGCTCGCTCATCGGGCCGATCGTACTC
>CAVYZQ010000035.1:0-43851 GCA_963772995.1 uncultured Chloroflexia bacterium
GCGACGGTTTACTGGCGCGCTCGCGGCTGCCGACGCCGTGGCCGACGCCGAAGCGACTGCCGCTGCCGACGGTGAGGCCGCACCCGCCGGAGCGGCTGAGTAGGGCGCTCCGAATGTCCAGCCGGCACCCGTGGTCGCTGGCGCACACGCCGCCAGCCCGACAGCGACGAGGCCGCCGCCGGCGATGGCCGCGCCGGTCAGGAACCGGCGGCGTGAGAGGGATGGGTCGACGATCTCGGTGTCGGCCGGGGTGGCCTGGGGGTTCGTATCCATGGCTCCGATAGTCGCTGCCGCGTCAAGCGGTCCGGATGGGACGTTCGGCCCCTTGCGCAGGGCCGAACTTCACCCGACTCGATTGCGTCAGCCACCCGACTCGATGAGCGACACCACGACGTCGATGTCCTCGGTGCCGACGACGCCCTGGTACTTGGCGCGGACGACCCCGTTGGCGTCGACGACGAAGATCCACGGCATCGACAGCGGACCCCACGGATCGCCGCCCACACCCCAGGCCGCGGCCGGGTCGGTCAGCGTCGGCGCCGAGATCGACCCGTCGAGGACAGCGGTGTCGGTGACCACCGCGTAGCGATAGGGCTCGAGGTGGATGAAGTCGACGGTCGTCCATCGGTCGCGCAGGTAGCGAGCCATGACGACCGCGCGTCCGCAAGCAGGCGAGACCCGGAACCGGACCGAGTCCACGACGAGGACGAATGGCGTGTGGTCGGCCAGCGCGTCGGTCGTGGAGCGCATCGACAGGCGCAGGTCCGGGGCGGGGTCCGTCGTTACGGCCCGCGCGATGCCACCCGCGTCCGCGAGGGTCGGCGTGTGAACGGTCGGGGCCTGGCCGCCGAGCGCCGCCGTCGATCCCGGGTCCTTGACCGTGACGACCGCATCGCCCTGCATCCGATAGACGCCCGACTCGGCCGTCACCACGATCCGCCAGGCTCCCGGCTTCTCGATCGGCAGCGTCGCGACGTACGAGACGACCTTGATGCCAGGGGGCTGGACGGCGATGGCCGTCACGGTCGCACCGAACGGCTCGCCGGCCATCGAGGCCAGTTGCACGCTCGGCCGCAGACTCGGGTCGGCGAGGCGGACGCCGTTCACGGACAGAGCGAGGATGACCGGCCCCGGCGGCCCGGACCAGATCGAGCTGGAGATCACCTCGACGCCGAGGGGCGTCTCCGGCCTGGCGGTCGCCGGCGACGAGCTCGGGGTTCCGGTCGAGGCCGCTGCGCTTGCCGGAGTGGTGGTCGGGCGCCCCGTCGCGGCGGGCGCGGGTCGCGCTCGGAGCTGCGGGCGCCGAGGGTCGCCGCCGCGGCGGCCGTCGAAGCCACCTCCCGGGCGACGGCGGTCATGACGTCGGCTTCGGTTCCGAACGGGAAGCGGGCTCGCAGCATTCCCGCCGCATCGACGAGGTATACGTCTGCGGTGTGCGACATCGTGTATGCGCCGTCGACCCCGGTCTCCTCCCGCGCGTATCGAACGCCCCAGTCCGCCGCGGTGGCGGCGATCTCGGAGTCGGTCCCGGTCACGGCCGAGAACCCCTTCGGCATGTAGCGCACGAATTCGTTGAGCCAGGCGGTCGTGTCGCGTTCCGGGTCGACGGTGACGAACACGGCGCGCTCGCCCGACCCCAACGCAGCGAGCGCCTCGCCGACCCGGCCGATCGTCGCCGGGCACACGTCCGCACAGTGCGTGTAGCCGAAGAAGACGAAGGTGTCGCCGCCGCGGAGTCGCGGCGAGCGAGAACGGCCGGGCATCCTGGTCCGTCAGCTGGATGCGTGGCGCGGGTGTGGCCGGGAGCAGGTAGGCGGCCAACTCGACCGGGCCCGACGGCGAAGCAGAGGCGGCGGCGGATGAGGCGGCGCCGGCCGCCCGACGGCCTGGTCCGGGAGACATCACGCTCGCGGTCATGCTCACGACGACCAGCGCGATGCAGACGACGCCCATCACGAGGACCAGCCAGTACCCTCGATCGAGGATGCGCGACGACTCGTCCGGCGGGGACGGGCCGGACCGCGGGGACGACGCCATGTCAGGCCGCCTTGACCTCCGCCTGGACGACGACGTTGCCGGCGTTCTGGAAGACGAGGTCGATCTCGAACTTGTCGCCGACGGCCAGCGCCTTCTTGAGGCCCATGATCATCAGGTGGTAGCTGCCGGGTTTCAACGCGACCGTGGCGCCGGCCGGCACCGCGAGACTGGGGATCGGGTGCATCCCGGTCATGCCGGTGTCGTCGGTGGTGGTCTCATGGAGCTCCATCGTCCCGGCTCCGGGGCTGGACGCGGAGACGAGCGCGTCAGCCGCCGAACCGCCGGTGATCTCGAGATAGGCGGCGCTGCCTTCTCCGGCCGCTCCGGGCCTGACCCACGCGCTCGAGATCGTCGGAGCTGTCCGGCTCGCGCCCGGCGACGCCGAACATGCGGCGACGATAGTGGCGAGTATCGCCACGACGACGACCGAAGCGATCCTTGGGCGCATCGAACTGACCTCCGGGTTGTGCAGCCCTAGCGTAGTCCCACCCGTGCGGCTCGAGGCAGGTCCGTTCGGCCCGGGCAGGCGTGCCGGCCGGCCGGCCGATGCGACGAAAGGCGCGATGGGTGCACACCTGGCGCACCCGGAACGTCGACTGCGGAATCCCGCACGCTATGCTGCTCGTCGCGCCGATCGCCGACCGTGCAGAGGCGGCAGTGCGCGACGCGCCCTTTGCCTGCTGCCCGCTGAACCGAGGCGGCCGTTCCGAACGCCCCCAGCCCTACTCCCCGCTGAACCGATGCGTCCTGGCGTTTCACCGGATGGTCCTATCGACCGCCGAGAGCGTCAGCGATCCCGATCTTCGGGGTGGTTTCGAGGTCAGGGCCACGAATCCCGTCGATACGGTGCACCGGGCGGTCCAAATCGACGCAATGAACCCTTCGGGTCGCTCTGGACTGCTTCCCGATCGTCCGTAGGATCATCGGGTGAAACCGTGCGGGTAAGCCCGGCGAATGCGCTACTCCCAGGCGGCCCGATGTCGGGCGGGGAGATTTCGCGTCGCGACTCCTGGGCCCGCGTCGTCCGTGAATCGTTCCACGGCAGCAAGGCCGCCGGCCACGACGGCCCTGGCGATCGCCCGGTGCTGGTCCCGTACGAGATCCACGACAGGCGGCGCATCGAAAACGAGTCTGCTCGGCAACCGGTTGTCGGTCACCATGTTCACGTTCGATGCGCGGACCCTCCGGGAAGGGCGATCACGGTGGCGATACCGACTACCAGGCCGTCGCGATCGGAGGACCGTGAGCATCGCGCACCGATTCGAGGGCGGTGCGGTCCGGTCGAGGGCGGTGCGATCCGGCGAGGGTCCGAGGGTACAGGAGGTTCGTGGTCATGACACACGCGGCGCCGGTGTTGCGCAGGCCAGGCAATGCCTACAACATCTTCATCCTGGTCCTGACGATCTTCTCGTTGGTGATCATGGTCCTGCTGCTGCTGCCGGTCACGCCGGCCGAGCGCGACCTGCTGACCCTCTACGACAACGTCGTCTGCATCGTCTTCCTGATCGACTTCGCGATGAACCTCGCCGCCGCCAAGCCGAGGAGCGCCTACTTCATCGGTCAGCGCGGCTGGCTCGACCTGCTCGGATCGATCCCGAGCTTCGGCTTCATCCCGTTCACCGCGCTGTTCCGCCTGGCCCGTCTAGCCGGCTGGGCCGGATCACCCGACTGATGCGCGGTCAGGCCGGCAAGGACCTCGTCATCGACGTGCTCAGGAACCGCGGCCAGTACGCGACGTTCATCACGATCCTGCTGGCCGGGATCGTGCTCAGCACCGGCAGCATCCTCGTGCTCGAGTTCGAGAGCCGGACGCCGGGTGCGAACATCTCGACCGGCGGCGAGGCGATCTGGTGGGGCCTGGTCACGATCACGACGGTCGGCTACGGCGACTTCTACCCGGTCTCGACCCTCGGCCGCCTCACCGGCATCTTCGTGATGTTCGCGGGCATCGGGATCATCGGCGCGCTTGCGAGCATCCTCGCGAGCCTGCTGGTTTCGCCTTCGGCGCCCGACGAGCCGGCCCCGGAGCCGGCTGTGACATCGGGCGCCCCGACGGCGGTCGCCGCGATGACGACTGACTCGATCGCCGAGGAGCTGGCGGGCCTCCGGACCGAGATCGCGGCATTGCGCGCGGCGCTGCGCCCCGAACAAGGCTGACGACGCCCCTATCGAGCACCGGTCACTCCGGTTCGGGCCGGTCGGGATCGGCCGCACGGAGCGCCCTACTCGGTCTCCCCGCCGTCCGAACTTGGAGTGGGGAGCAGCGACGGCGCCGGGCTCCCGAACAGACCCGTCGTGTCCTGGTTCGGGTGGCAGATCCAGCAGTTGGTCCGTCCGGCCATGTCGGTCGGCAGGGGCGCCTTCGAGCCATGGCAGGTGATGCACGCGGTCCCGGGCACGATGTGATGGGGCCGCGGAAGGGCGGACGCGGACGCGTCGGGGCTCGGCTCCTTGTGACAGGCGAGGCACAGGTCCTTGTGGATCCCCGAGTGCCCCGGCGCCGTCTTGACGAGCTTGTCATCCGCGTGGCAGGCCGTGCAGTCGCTCCAGCCCTGGATCGGGTGGGCCATCGCCGGGATGTTCAGCACAGCGACCGGGTCGCCGCTGCCGTGGCAGGCCTTGCACTGCGCCGAGGCCGGGATCGGGACGCGCATCGGGGCGACATCGGCCGACGACGGCGCGGGCGACGGCGATCGGGAGGGACTCGCGGCGGCGGACATCGCGCGGTTCACCTCGGGAACGAGGACCCCCGCGAACAGGAAGACGCCCAGCGCGACGATGGCCATCGACAGGAGCGCCGCGGCGAGCCAGAAGCCGGCCCCCGTGACCCAGCGGACGATCATCCCTCGCCTCCCGGCCCGACCGGTGCTGGCGCCGTGCGCCGGCCCAAGGCCAGCGCCGCTCGGACGCGCCGGATGAGCGGCCCGAGCGTCAGCCCGGCGTGGACGTCGGTCTCGCCCAGGTTGAGATACCGCTCGGCGATGGTATAGCCGAAGGCGACGAACGCCCCCGCACCGAGGACGACGGCGATCTCGACCGGGCTCGGCGTGTAGGTCGCATACGGGGTCGACACCACGCCCGCGTGGGCCGACACGGGGGTGGCCTGGCCGCCGCCGACGAGCAGGACCCGGTCGAAGAAGACCCCGGTCAGGGCACAGACCCCGGCGACGAGCGTCCCGAGGTTGGTCCGCGTCCACGGCAGCGCGACGAGCAGCAGCGGGACGACGATGCCGACCCCGATGCGCAGGATCCAGAACTGGGCGGCGGACGGCCCGTACAGGACCGCCTCGGTCGCCTCGCGCATCCCGCGTTCGTCGCTCGCCAGCCCGGCGATCATCTGGCGGGCGACGAGGGCCGCAACCGCCAGCAATCCGATGCCGAGCAGCAGACGGAGGCCCGGAATGGCCAGCCGCTCTGCCCGCTCGTAGCCGGCCAGGCGGAATCGGACGACGAGGGCCATCGCCACGCACAACAGCGAGGCACCGGCCACGAACGCCGTCACGACCATCTGGATCGGCGTGAAGATGCCGGACCAGTAGGCGTGCGCCCCGACGACCCCGAAGACCGCCCCGAGCGTGAAGGGCGCGACGACGGCCATGCCCGCCGCGAACGTGCAGGCCCACTGGTGGATCGTCGGGTGGTCCCAGAACATCGACCAGACCTCGACGAGCAGGATCGCGAAGTAGCCGCCGTAGAACACGCCCATCCACCACATCGGCGACGTCGGCGCGGGCGACAGGACGGCCCCGAAGACCATGCGGATCGGGTAGTGCAGGTCGAGGGCGATGATCCCGAACGCCGACGTGAGGCACAGGACCGCGAGGATCGCGTGGCGCTTCTCGAGCGGCCGGTAGCGATCGATGCCGAAGACCGTGCCGAGCGAGCTCGTCGAGGCACAGCCCGCTCGTCGTGATGGCGAAGAAGACGTAGCCGACGATGAGCAGGCCCCATTCGAACGATGGCGTCGTGCCGAACACCTCCCAGCCCGGCGGCAACGCGATGAGCGCGGCCACCGCGGCGAGGGCCAGGATCGCGAGCAGGGCCGCGAACCACAGTCGCAGCGCTCGCGGCATCGATCGGACGTCGGCCACGCCCGCACGCGCGACCTCGCGCGGGTCGAGCGGCACGACCCGCCCGTTGACCGTCACGCTCCGACCGGCGAGCGTCATCGTCACGCCTCCTGGGTACCGGGCCCAGGTAGAGCACCCGCGGCCGGGTGCCGTACTCAGGCCACAGCATCTCGGGATGACGATCGCGGACGATGCGGCGTGACCTCGCTGTCGGGGTCGTTGCGGTCGCCGAACGTGCGGGCGCCGACGGGGCAGACCTCGACACAGGCCGGGAGCAGGCCCCGGGCGAGGCGGTGATAGCACCAGGTGCACTTGTCGGCCACGCCGGGCGTGCCCTGCGGCGTCACGTCGCCGGCCGGCACGATGTAGCGGGCGCCGTAGGGGCAGGCGACGACGCAGTAGCCGCAGCCGATGCACCGCTCGGCATCGACGAGGATCACCCCGTCGGGCGTCTTGTAGGTCGCCCCGACCGGGCAGACCGCGGTGCACGGGGAGTTCTCGCACTGCATGCACAGGCGCGGCACGAAGTAGGCGGCCTCGATCGGCTGGCCCATCGCTCCCGGAGCGGTGGAGTCGGGCGGGAAGCCGTGGATGCCCGCGTCGGGCGAGTCGACGTACAGCGTGCCGTCCTCGGCCACCTCGTGGCGCTCGACCCATGTCCGGTTGTACTCGGCGTCTTCGGGGACGTGGTTCTCGGTCTTGCAGGCCGCCACGCACAGCCCGCAGCCGATGCACCGGCTCGTGTCGACGACGAACGTCCAGGCCTTCGTGGCGGGGTCGTAGGCGGGCACGATCGGTGCCGGAGCGACGCCCCCTTCATCGAAGACCGGGACGAAGCGGCTCAGGACGGTCGCCCCGGCGACGCCCGCCACCAGCACCAGCCCGGCGCCCAGGAAGCGGCGGCGGCTCGAGCGATCGGCGCGGCAGGCTCGACGCTGGCTTCGGTCATGACGGTTTCGACGGATCGTCGGCCGGTCCGCGGCCGGGGAGATGGCAGGCGAGGCAGACCTTGTCCTCGGTCGCCGTCAGTCGGATGACGCTGGTTCCGGGCCTTGAAGCCTTCCGGGCCGTGGCAGGTGACGCACGTCGGCAGGCGGTCCAGCGTGTGCTGGACGACCGGCGGCCGGCGCGAGATCCCGGTGTGCGGGTCGTGGCACTGGAGGCAGTCCGAGACGTAGTGGTCGGCCGGGACGATCTGGCGGAAGCCGGCCGGGCGCCCGGTCGCGGCCACGTGGCATTTCAGTGCAGACCTCGTCGGTCGGGACGCGGACCTGGACCTGCAGCCTCGGCGGTGCCCGGGCTTGCCAGCGCGTGCTTGCCCAGCGCCCCGTGGCAGCTCTCGCAGCCGATCCCCGCGTGGGTCGCCGCCGTCAGTCGCCCGTATTCGAGCGTGTGGCAGCCGGCGCACTGCTTGATGTCGCCGAAGGCGGGCGTGAGCCCGCGCCAGACCGACTCGTTCGCGGCCGGATGGAAGCCGTACTGGTTCATGAACGACGATGCGGCAGCGGCCCCGACGAACAGGACGACCGAGCAGACGGCGACGAGACCGACGAGCGCCACGGCAGCGCGCCGGCTTCGGGGACGGACGGCAGCCCAGAAGGCGGCGCCGCCTCGGGCGAGCGTGCCGACGCCGGCCCGGATGGCAGTGCCTCCGCGAGCGAGCAGCCCGCCGGCGGCCCGGATCGCTGTCCGGTCCGAACGGCCAGCCAGCGATCGGCCCGGACTGCCGCCCGAGCGAGCAGCCCGCCGATGGCTCGGCCTCCGCCCAGCGAGCGCCCGCCGACGGCCGCCGATGGCCGCACCGCCGGCGAGGCCGCTCCGCCGATCCGGCGCCGGATGCCTCGAAGGCGGTTCATCGCTCGTCCGAAGGCGGATCTTCGGGTCCGAGTTCGTCCGCCGCGACGATCGATGCGGTGTAAGCCTCGTGGCCGCGCATGACCTCGGCCAGCAGGCCATGCAGCGCGCCGGTCACCGATTCGAGCCAGCGAGCCGTGGTCGCGGCGTCAAGGTCGTAGCGCCGGGCCGCCGCAGCGACCTCGTGGACCATCGTCGTCTGGAAATGGAGGCCCAGCCTCCATGGCCTGGCGGAGGCCGAGTCCCCGACGGGCGGCGATCTCGCCGCAGGCGGCGGCGGCGCGCCCGGTCGCCCGGGACCAGCCGAGGGCACCCGCGTGGTTCGGGTCGAGCACGACGAACAGGCCGTCGACGATGCTACCGGCCGTGCGCCGCAAGGGCGGCCCGGTCCTCCACGTCGATCGCGTTCGACCACGCGCCGCCATCGACCATGCGCCGGGATACGCGGCGGACGGATCGGATCAGTCGCTCGCGTGTCTGCTCGAGCTGCTCCTGGGTCGGGCGCGTCGAGGGGTCGGCGGGCAGCAGGCCGGCGATCGCCTCACGCGAGAAGCGGCGATGGCCGCCGGGCGTGGTGAACGTTCGGATGTCCCCGGCATCGCTCCACCGGCGCAGCGTGGCCGAGGAGACGCCGACCAGCATCGCCGCCTCGTGGATGGTCATCCACTCGGAGCTTCGGACAGGACGTTCGCCGTCGATGCTCATCGTCAGGCTCGCGACTCAGGGTGAGCTCGACCGGGCGGGCGCCGAGGTCTGGCTCGACGGCTCGCCCGAGGTCTGGCTCGAGGGCTGGATGGAGGGCCCCCCGGACGGTCCGGTGCTGGGTGGGTCCGACGGCTGGGCCGACGGCTCACCGGAGGCTCCGGCCGACGGCGTATCGGACCCCGAGACGTCATCGTTCCCGTGGCACTGCGAGCAGTAGACCGGCTGGTGGCAGTTGAAGCAGGCGCCCGATCCGGTCTTCTTGATGACCTCGGCGTGGTTGTAGACCATGTCGTCGTGGGGCACCTGGACGGCCTTGGTGTTGTGGCAGTTCTCGCAGTACGTCCGGGTGTGGCAGGCGCCGCAGGTCGAGCTGGCCGGGTCGAGCGAGCTGACCGAGCTCTTGTGGTTGAAGACCCATAACTTGTCGTCGTGGGTGGGCGGCCGCTCACCGATGAGCACGCCCGAGTTGGTCGCCCCGATCTGCGGGAAGGTGTGGCACGTGGCGCACGCCGACGGGATCGATTCCTTGGTCAGGGTCCCGTCCTTGACGAGGTAGTGCGCGCCATCGTGGCAGCGGAAGCAGCCCGGAGCCGACTGATGGCCGAGGTTGTCCGGGTAGGTGGCCGCACTGACCCTCATCTCCGGAGTCGCCACGAGTCGATAGATGACCTTGAGCGCATCGATCGAGGTGTTGATCGGGCCGGCCTTGACCTTGGCGACGAGGGGGTAGTTGGTCTCGTAGAACCCGCGGATGGCGTCGATCGCCGCGTCGGCCTGATCGACGTTGGGGTAGATGGCCGCCAGCTTCTCGCTGGCCTCCTTCTTGATGTACGGAAGGCTGCGGTCGATGGCTTGCGTGGAGATGCCGTTGTCGATGGCCTGGTCGGGCGTCGGTAGACCATGGCCCACGCGGTTGTGGCAGTCGATGCAGTTCATGCGCCGGAGCGTCTCGCCGGTCTTCAGGCGCTCGATGTCGGGGTCGACGTTGGTCGGGAGCGAGACCGCCTTCGAGGCGATGAACTCCTCGACCTCGCCGTTGTCCTCGTGGACCGACACGTAATCGATGGTCTGGGCGCGCGGGTCGGACGAGAGATAGTCGACCTCCTGGTCGACGTGCCAGTGCACGCCTCGCGTGGCGGAGGTGCCACCGAAGCCCGTCGGCCGCAGCACCAGGGCGATGGTGTCCCGGGTATTCGGCTCGTCCTGGCGGAACCGTTCCTGGAGGATGAGCTTGACCGGCCCGCCGTTCGCGTTCAGCGTCTTGACATCGTGGCAGTGCTGGCAGGTCGCGCTCGTCGGCGGCAGGTCCGCGTGGTCGGGCGCCGGGATCGGGGTCGGGAAGGTGTTCGTCATGATCATGACCAGCTGCCGCGTCCCGTTGACCTTGGCCTTGATCCAGCCCGGGATGCCGGGTTCGACATGGCACTCCGCGCACGCGACCGACCGATGGGGCGACAGCGCGTAGGCCTTGAGCTCCGGGCCCATCGTGTGGCAGCGGCCGCAGAAGTCCGCGGTCTCGGTCCAGCCCACCGCGGTCGCGGCCACGAGGGTCGTCGTGGCGCCGAAGCCGACGAGGAGCAGCACGACGACGAACCAGCCGCGCCGGCTGCGGAGCGGTGGGTGCGGGATCCGGCGGAAGGGCGAGCGGAGGCGGCCGAGGAAGCCGCGGATGCCGGTCCGCCGTGGGGCGGGGACGTCGGTCGCCACGGCGGCGACGGCCGCGACGAGCGCGGGGTCGGCCGCTGGCTCGGCGGCGAGGCCTGCGGCCAGCCTGGCGGCGAGATCCGGGGCGGGCGCCCCGGCCAAAGCCGTCTCGGACGCGGTCGCGGGCGCCCCGGCCGCATCGGGCTGCTCGTCCGCCAGCTCGGCCTGGAGCTCGGCGTCCAGCTCGGCCTGGAGCTCGGGGTCCAGCCCGGGAGCCTCGGTCGAGGGGTCGTCCGAGACCAGCGGTTCGATCGCTGGCTCGGTGGCCTCGACGGGATCTCCCGGGACGGTCATTACTTCAGCCCACCCACGGCCTGTTCCATGCCGGGGATGTCGAGGCTGCCGATGCGCATCGCCTGCAGGACGCCGGCGCTATCGATGAAGTAGTGGGACGGGATCCCGAGGATCCGGTACTGGGACGAGATCGTGGTGTTCGGGTCGGCGACCTTCAGGTAGTTCAGCCCGATCCGGTCGGCGTAGTCCTTGACCGCGGCGTCATCCTCGGAGATGAAGATCGCCAGGGTCACCAGGCCGCTCGCCGCGTACTTCTCGGCGGTGGCCTTGATGTCGGGGTTCTCGGCGCGGCAGGGCTGGCACCAGCTGGCGCCGAATGTCAGCCACACCGGCTTGCCCCGGAAGTCGCTGAGCTTGACGGCCTTGCCGTCGACGGTCGTTGCCGCGAAGTCGGGGGCCGGCCTGCCCGACGGTCGGGGCCGCGCCGGTCGCCTCGCCGTCCAGCGTCACGTTGGTCAGGCCACCGGCAGCCGTCGAGGGCTGGTTCACGAACACCGCGACCGCCGCGATGATCGCCGCGGTCACGCCCATCACCGCGAGCGTGGCCAACCGGTCACGCCGCGGTCCGCGCACGGAGGCCGGGACCTGGGTCAGGGCCGGTGCATCCATCATCCGCCTCCTGCGCCCGGCAAGGCGGGCGCGTGTCGTTCAGTCGTGAGCCGGTCAGCCCCGGTTCAGGCCGCTGTAGCTGTGGAGCCCGCCGAAGAAGAGGTTCCCGAAGTAGGTGAACAGGACTGCGGCGAAGCCCAGCAGCAGGAGATAGGCAGCGCGCTCGCCACGCCAGCCACGAACGACCCGCGCGTGGAGGTAGGCGCCGTAGATGAGCCACGTCACGAGCGAGGCGGTCTCCTTGGGGTCCCAGCTCCAGTACGAGCCCCAGGCGACGTCCGCCCAGACCGCGCCGAGCACGATCGTCAGGGTGAGGAACGGGAAGCCGATCATCACGGCCTTGTAGGAGATCTCGTCGAGCAGCTCGCGCCGGGGCAGGCCGCGCCGGCCGTTCTCGCCCTGGATCAGGTACAGGACCGCGGCCGCGAACGCGACCGTGAACGTGCCGTACGCGACGATGGCGACGGCCACGTGGATCGACAGGAGCAGGTTGTTCTGGAGGGCCGGAACGAGGGGGTCGATGGTGGCCGGGATCGTCATCGCGTAGAGGAGCATCGCGAGCGCGATCGGGAGCGCGACGAGCCCGAGGACGCGCTGGTGGTAGCGGTGCTCGAAGTAGGCGAACATCGCGAGCGTGCCCCACGCGAACGCGATCGAGAACTCGTACATGTTCGCGAACGGGCCGTGGCCGGTCGCGATCGTCCGGAAGATGAGCGATGCGGTGAGGAACGTCAGGGCGAGGTAGGTGAAGAGGGTGCCGTACGTGCCGAACCCGGTCGAGGGGGTCGTGCCGGACCCGATCGACACCTGCACCGTGCCGCCGTCCGGTCCCGCGGCGGCCGCGGTGAACGTGGTCCGTCGGCGGGCAAGGGCCACCGAGACGAAGGCGATGACGTAGCAGCCGAGCGCCAGGGCGACCGACAGGACGCCGGCGATGAAGCTGTACTCGGACATCTTGAACATGACGTGGCTCCCTTCCTACCGACCCGTGGCCGGGCTGTTGAGTGAGGTCTGGATCTCGCCGGTGAGCCGGGCGAACTCGGCCTGGAACCCGACGTCGTGGCGGACGACCGCCCCGAGGTGGGCGGTGGACGATCCGTCCGGGCTGCGCCGGATCAGCGCCCACGCCTTGCGGCTCGGGAAGAAGAAGACGAGTGCGGTGCCGGCGATCAGGAAGAAGCACCCGAGCCAGATGAAGAGCGCACCCGGGTCCTTGGCGACGATCAGCCCGGTGAACTGCCGCTCACGAACGAACGTGACGTCGAGGCCGGCCATCGTGCTCGGCTGGCCCTGGGTCAGGATCTCCGAGGCGACCGGCGTGCTCTCGCTCCCCGTCTTGTAGAGCTCGACCTGGATCTGGCCCGGCTTGATGGCGGCGTCCACCTCGCCCGACGCGGGCGCGATGACGTAGCCTGTCAGCCCGGCGTCGGCCAGGGTGATCTGCCCGACGACGTGCTTGCCGTCCTTGTCGGGCCACTGGAGCGGAACGCCCTCATCGAAGACGACCTTGCCGTCCTTGTCGGCGATCCGCATCGCGGCGGCCGCTCCGAAGAAGGACTGGTACAGGGTCACGTCGCCGACGCGCAGCGGCTGGTTGACCCGGATGGTGGCCGCCCCGACCTGCTGGCCGTCCTTGTAGACGACGAGGTCGCTCGCGTAGTCGCTCGGGCTGCCGTTCTCGTAATAGGAGTCGGCGAAGCGCGTCGCCTCGACGCTCATCCCGGTCCCGTTGCCGATGTCCACCCTGGAGCCAACGGCGACCGCGAGCCCGTCCTGGCGGAAGCCGAAGGTCGCGCCGACGAGCGCGCCGACGAGGATCAGCACCAGGCTGAGGTGGGCGATGACGGTGCCGAACGGGCCCCATCGGTTGTGGTCGGCGTAGAGGTACGTCGTGCCGGTCTCGGCGTCGGTCTCGGTGATGGTCCGGAAGCGGCGCGACCGGAGGGCCGAGTCGAGGACCGCGGTCGCCCGCTCCGGGGTGGCGGCCGAGGTGACCGCCATGCTCAGCGGCGCGTGGCCGAAGAAGGATTCGGTCATCCGGATCCGCGGATGGACGGTCAGCTTCCAGAGGTGCGGCGCCCGGTTGGCCGAGCAGGCCAGCACGCTGGTCATCAGCAGGACCGTGATGCCGCGGAACCAGACCGAGTTGAAGACGTAGAACATGCCCGAGCGTGTCGAGCACGTTCGTCCAGCCGCCGTACTTGGGCCGGAGCGAGTCGAGCCAGACCGCGTACGCCTGTGGATCGCTCTGGATCCCGGCCGGCGCCTGGACGAGCATCGTGCCGAAGAGGCCGAGGATGGCGAGAGCGAGGATCAGGACGAGGCCCGTCCGCATCGAGATGAAGAAGTGCCAGAGGCGCTCCCCGAGATCGGAGGGCGAGACCGCAAGGCCGCCGTCGAGGTCGTCGACGGGCTCGCTGATCCGGCGGGCGATCGCCGGGGTCTGGGTGGACTCGGTCATGTCGGGTACTCCTCAGAGGCCCAGGGGAGCGAACACGCCGGACAGCCGGCCGAAGGTGTTCGTGATCATCAGGAACCCGACCACGACGAGCATCGAGCCCGTGATCAGGGAAACCGCCCGGTGGTGGTCGCGAAGCCAGCCGAGGCGGCGGCTCACGGCGGTGGCACCGACCGCGACGAGGATGAACGGGATGGCCAGGCCGGCCGCGTAGGCGACGAGGAGGACCGTGCCCTGGGCGACGCTGTCGCTGACCGCGGCGAGGCCGATGATCCCGCCGAGGATCGGCCCGATGCACGGCGTCCAGCCGGCGGCGAAGACGATGCCGAGAAGAGCCGACCGCCGGTAGCTCGGGGTGGCGGGGGCCGCCTGGCCGAAGCCACCCGAGGTCCCGCCGAAGCGCGCCGACCGGGAGATGGACCTCGCGGTAGAGAACCGAGACGTCGATGACGCCGGCCACGTGGAGGCCCATGAAGACGAGGAGCGCGCCGCCGAGCTGGCGGAGGATCCCGACGTAGTCGCGCAGGACGTAGCCGATGAGCCCGACCGACGCCCAGAGGGCGATGAAGACCGCCGAGAAGCCGACCACGAAGGCGAGCGCCTGGTAGAAGGCGGCTCGCCGCTGGGCGGCCGCGGAGGCGGCCTGGGTCTCGGTGCCGACCATGTACCCGACGTAGGCCGGGACGAGCGGCAGGCAGCAGGGGGACGCGAAGGACACGATCCCGGCGAGGAACGCGACGATCGAGGGCGAGCCCGGCTTCCATCTCAGTTGGGCGCCGGTGAGGCGGCCGGGCTGGACGGCCGGCGGACGGCTGCCGATGGCCGCCGAGGTCGGGGCCGGAGATCCGGCCGGGCTGGGGGACCCGGCCGGTCCGGCGGTGGCGTTCGGGCTGGCGGCGGCGCCGGACGCGCCCGGGGAGGCGGCGGCGTCCAGGCTGGCGAGGTGCTGCTGGATCGACTTCGCGACGTCCGAGTCCGGAGCGATCGCGATGACCTTGGTCCACTCGGCCCGGGCGTTCTCGATGTCGGCGGGGTTCCGGCTGAGGTACATGAAGCCGAGGTCGTAGTGGGCCTCGAGGTTGTTCGCGTCCGTGGCGAGGACCTGGCGCCACTGCGTCTCGGCCTCGTCGGGCTTGCCGAGGTTGAAGCGGGCGGCGCCGAGCGCCAGGCGGGCGGTCACGTTCTTGGCGTCGACCGTGATGATCTTCTCGAGGAAGCCGGCGGCGGTGTCGTAGTCGTTCGCGTTGAAGTAGATGTCGGCGAGTGCCTGCAGCGACGTGACGTCCTTCGGGTCGGCCTGGATCTTCGTCATCAGTTGGCCGACACCGGGCCGTGTCGATGGCCGGCGAGGCGGCCGCGGCGGGATCCGGGCTGCCGTTGACGGGCGGGACGCCGGTGCCGCCGCCCATGTTGAAGACCGCGATAACGAGCACGATGGCGCCAGCGATCGCGGCCCCCGCGAAACCGAGCCGGCGGACCGTGCGGCCCTTGCCGGTCGGCCGCGCGACCGTCGCATCCGGTGCAGGTGCGACGGTCGCGGCGGGAACGGCCGGGGCGACCGGCAGGGCCTGTGCCTCTGGGGAAGCGACGAGGGCAGACCGGTCGATGGTGGGGTCGGACAGAAGTGCGTACGCCTCGTCCACGCGGTCCATCTCGAGGCGAGCCCAGGAGCGAAGGTCGGTGGGGGCCGTCTCGAGGTAGGCGATCAGCGCGTCGTGCGCCGTCTCGACGTCCTGCGTGCTGGCGTTCTTCGGAAGACCGAGGCGGGCGAGGAGACCGGCTTCGACGCTGACCGTCGAGCGGGACGAGCTGGACTTGGTCCTGGTGGTCATGTCGATGCCCTTCAGACCGGCGGCAGCGCGGTGGGCGTGCCGGGGATCGACCCGCCCCACGTCTGGTCGACGATCAACCTGATCTCGTGGAGGGACTTGCCCTGGTTCACCAGGTCCCTGGTCTTGAGCGTGATCTGCACGCAGACGTCGCAGTAGGAGGCGTGCTCCTCGAAGCGTGGCCTGCCCGGGCCGCAGGTAGCAGTCGAGGTTGCTGCCGTGGCCCATCGCGGCGCAGCCGCAGTAGCACGGCATCCACTTGACGAGCTGCGGGTGGAGCGATCGCGTAGTGGTAGGCCGCCTCGGTCTCGGGGTTGGCCCGGACGTAGTCGGGCCGAGCGGCCCACATCGCGTCGGCGTTCGGCAGCGGCTGGTCGGCGGTCGCGAGCTGGGCGGCGGGTGCCGCCGCGGCCGCTGCCGGTGCGCGTGTCGTGCATCGTGGGCATCGCGATCGCCCCGGACCGGCTCGAGCCATCGTGCGCGGCGGTGCACGCGGCGAAGGCCGGCGCGCTGACGACGAAGAAGAGCAGGAACGCGACGCTTCCGCCGCCGAGGACCGCCGAGGGAGCCGGCCGGTTCGTCCTCCGATGTCCATCAGGATCTCCTCGTCGATGCGGATCCACCGATCCGCCGGGTGATGCGATTTGATAGACCTATTGTCGATTTGAGCGAATCGGGGAACCATCCGCCGGGCGGCACGTTTCGGATAGAGAGGCCCGCACGGGCGGCGCCGGTCACGCTCGGGAGGGTATAGAGCGGGTCTATATCCAGCCGGTGGGGAGCGCCCGCGGACGGGCGTCGGCGGGCGCCGGGAGGGTCAGTAGCCCTTCGCTCCGTGGGGCTGACCGTGACAGGTCAGCGTGCACGTCCTGGCCGTCGGGTCCCACGCGTCGGTCCCCACCGGATCGGTCGTGCTCCCGTCGGCGGTGACGTTCGGGGCGAAGTTGACGAGGCGCGGATAGGCGTCCTGGCCGCCGACGCGGTAGGTCGTCGAATGGATCCGGAAGTGGCACTCGGCGCAGGTCGCGAGGCCGCCGCCGTCGCCCGCCTTGTCGATGTCGGTGCCACCGGGCCCGCGGTTGGCGATGGCCGAGACATGCTGGCCGTGGGCCGGGAAGTTCGTGTCGGCCCGCGGGCTGCCGCTCGTGTCGAGGAACGGCTCCTCGGAATGGCAGGTGTAGCAGAGGGCGAAGTCGGCGGGCGCGTACCCGTCGCTGGGACCCTTGAGCTCGCGGTACTTGTAGCTCCCGATGAGGATCCCGGGGACCGGCGCCGCGACCGGGTCCTTCTCGGGCTGGTTGGCGTGCGGCGCGAGGTCGGCGCCGGGGTCGAGCGCGGTCTGATCCGCCAGGGCCTGCGCCGCCGTCCGGTCGTTGCCGTGGCAGTTCTCGCACCGGATCGTGCTCGTCGTGTCGAAGTTCCAGAGCTTGTAGGTGGACGGCCCCGTCGAGGCTCGCGGTCATCGCGGGGGTGCCATTCGTCCCGGCCGCCTCGATCGGGTGGAACGAGGGGTTCTTCGGGTTGAGCTCGACCGCCTTGTCGAGCAGGTAGCGCGACGGCGTGAAGCCGGTGTTCGAGGGCAGGTTCGTGTACCCGGAGTGGCACTTGAAGCAGAGCTGGTATTCGAGCGTGATGCGGTGCCGAGGCGCCGTTGACCAGCGTGTAGGTCGGCGTGCCGCCGGCCGTCGAGCTGTTCGTCACGGAGACGCCCGACACCGTGCCGAGCCGGCCCGAGGCCGTCCAGCCGGCGGACGTCTGGACGCTCGCGGTCGACGTCGCGGCGTGCGGGCTGTGGCAGTCGGCACATTCGCTGTGGCGGTTGGTCTTGCCGCCGAACTCGTCATCGTCGGCCGAGGTGTGGCCGCTGTTCGGGGCGAGGGCGTCGTGCGAGTAGTAGGTCCGTGTCGCCGGATCGTTCCGGGGGACGGTCGGGTCGGCGTACTGGGCCTCGACATCGGTGTCGGGGGCGGTGCCGCCCGCGCGATGGCAAGTGAGGCAGAGGGTGCTCTGGGGCGAGGCCCTGACGAGCAGCGCCGGCCCGGCCGCCGAATGGGAGGAGTGGCACGAGGCGCAGGCGTCGGTCGTCGCCGAGTACCCGCCGTGGGGGCTGTCCGAGGCCGCCTGGCCGCTCGCGGCGGTCGCGTCGGTCGTCGCGGCCGCTCGCGAGACCACGAGGCTGTAGCGGGGCGCGCCGTCCGCGGACGACGCGGTCCCGTCGGGCGGCTGGAGCGCATAGGCGACGGCGGCGGTGGTGGCCGGTCGTCCGGTCCGCGCCGCCGGCTGGGACGCCATTGCGCAGGACCGTCGTCGGCTGGATGGCCGGCTTCGCGCCGAGGCTCGACCTCGGCCAGCGGCGCGTTCGGCGATGGGTTCGCCCACCGATCGGTGATCCGGAACTCGTAGCCGGTCAGGTAGTCCGCCGCGGCCGTCGTGGCCCGAACGCTGAACTCGACCTCGGTGAAGGACCGCCCGGGCAGATCGACCGTCGTCAGCGGATTCACGCCCATCGAATGGATGCCGGTGACCGCGACCTCGTCCGCGCCGTCGCGAGCGCCGACGAGCATCGAGCCCACGGGGATCTCGGCTCGGACCGCGCCGAGCTCGGTCCCTCCGCCGGGGATCGGTGTCCACTCGCGACCGACGTAGAACGGGATGCCCGCCTGGTCGTCGCGGCGCCGGCACGGCGCGGAAGTCGGCGGCTCCGACGGCGCGGTACTCGAGCTGCGGCGTGACGGCGACCGGGAGGTCGTCGGCATTCGCGGACCTGGAAGCGGAGGCGGAACGTCTCGAAGCGCTGCTGGTCCGTGATGGGCGTGCCGGCCGGAAGGTATGTCGCCTTGAGCGTGGCCGGGTCGACCTGCGCCAGGACGGGCTCCTCCACCACGAGCCGCGGCGCCACGAGAACGTCGAGGGACGGCCCGGCCGTCGTGACGTCGGGCGCCTCGAGCCAGGTGGCGAAGGTCGAAGCGAGGCTGCGACCACCGTCGGACGTGGGGAAGGTCGGCGCGAGGAAGCTGACGCGATGGACGACGTCCGAGCCCGCAGCCGCGCCCGCCAGCAGCCAGGCGAGCCGATGGCGCGCCATGTCGAGGATGCCGCCGTCGCCGTCGACCACCGTCCAGCCGTCGGGGATCGAAACGGCCAGATCGTCCCGGGAGGCGTCGGCGGGCGCGGTGAGCGCCGACTGTCACGGTCACGGTCGCACCCGGGTCGACCCGGTGGCGGCCGTCGGCGGGCGCGTCGGACGTGAGGGTGATGACGACGGGGTTCGCCGCAGGAGTGGGCGTCGGCTCGGTCGTCGCGGTCGGGTCGGCGACGGGACTGGGCTCCGGGTTCGCGCTCGGCTCAGGGCTCTGCTCCGCCGTCGGGCTCGCCGCTGGAGCTGCATCGACGGTCGCGGTGGCGGCCTCGGAGCCGCGCGATTCGTTCCCGAACCGGTCGACGGCGGTGACGACGTAGCGATAGGACGTCCCGACGCTCGCAGCCGAGTCGACGTAGGCGGTGGCGGTGATCGGCACCGGGCCGTTGAGCGGCTCGCGGTCCGTCGGCGTCGCCGCGGTATCGCTTCGGTAGACGTTGTAGCCCGCCAGGTCGCTCGCGCGCACGCCCGGCCAGTCGAGCGCAACGTGGCCGGAGGCGCCTGCCGCGGTGAGCGACCCGGGCGCAGGCGGGATCGTGTCGTCCGGGATCGGGCTGTCGATCCGCGCCGGATCGCCGACGAGCGAGGCGTCGTGATGCGGCCGTCGTGGCGTCGGACAGGATGCCGCCGTCCGCTTCGTCCATCGACCAGGCAGGCGACGAGACCGTCGGCGCTTCGGCGGCGACCGGCTGTTCAAGGTCGGCCCGGATCTCGGCGCGCGGTCCGGGCGGTCGCCCAGATCCGCGTCTCGTCGATGATCGCCGTCGAAGGCGCCCCGCGTCGTCGTGCCGTCGCCCGAGATCGCGGTCCCCAGCCCGACGGGCGCCGTGCCGCTGATGTCCGGCGTGACGTCGCCGAGCCGGCGCTCGGCCTCGAGCCGGCCGTTGAGATAGAGCCGCCAGGTGCGTCCCGTCGTAGGTCGCGGCGGCGTGGTACCAGGTCGAGTCGGCGAGCCGGGTGGTGCCGACGACCGGATGGTGGCTCCCGTCGGCGTCGTCCTGGAAGTCCGCGACGAGGACCGCGGACCGGGCATCGAAGCCCAGGAACCAGCCGAGCCGGCCGGCAGCGTCCTGTCCGTCACCGCGGGTCACGAGCGGGATGACCGACGCCAGCCCGAGGTCACCCGGTTGGGTCGCGAAGATGAGGTCTGGGTCGCGGCTGAAGCCGGGGTCGCCGCGGCGGCGTCCGGCGGAGGTCACGGTGGTGGTCGGGACGCCGCTCATGCCGGCCGGGTCGCCGGAACGCGGCGCGGCGCGCCGGAACCAGGTCTCGACCGTGAAGACCGGGAGGTGGAACGCGGGGTCGTCGGCGACCCGGGCGTACTGGCCCTTCGTCGCATCGAACGAGATGGCCCGCGGACCCGGGGCGGGTGCGCGCGGGCGCCGGCGCCGGGGCAGGCGTGGCGACGGGTCCAGGGGCGGGAGCGGGGCTCGAGACCGGCACCTCGGGCGCGGGCGTCGGCGCGACATCGGCGGTTGGGGCCGGGGTCGGATCGGCGGTCGGGTCCGGGGTCGGATCGGGGGCTGGGCTGGCCGTCGGAGCTGCGAGTGCGGAGGGCTCGGGTGACGCGTTCAGGGCGACTGCCGGCCGGAACGCTCGGTGTGAACGCGAGCGCGATGGACGACACGAGGGTCGCCATCACGAAGAGTGGCCTGGCGTGCCGAGCGAGGGAGCCGTTCGTCCGCTTCATCGGTGGATCCTGGTTTCCGTATCGGGTCGAGGTCGGGGGCCGTGGCTGGCCGCGGTTCTTAGCCGGCGGCCGCCACGGGTTCCCGTGTCACATCTCTGGGTTACTTGGCGTGACAGGCCTGGCAGACACCGCGCTGGTCGATACGCAGCAGGGTGCTGTCGAGGTGCGGGGTGCCAGCCTGGTTGATCCCCGGGGAGGTCTGGTTGGTGATGAGCGAGCTCATCAGGGCCGGGCTTCCGTGGGACAGGTGGCAGGTGATGCAGCGCGGAGCGCCGCTGGAGATCTTCACGGCATCGTCTCGCGACGTGCCGCTCGCGAGCCCGGAGCGGTTGCTCAGGGTGCCCGAGCCGTAGTACGTGCAGTCGTTCGGGCCGGTACTGCTCGTACCGACGAGGACGGCCACGCCGCGATAGGTGATCGTGGTGGGCCCTGGCGCGCCGCTTGCGTAGCAGCCGAGCACCGCGCCCGCGGCGATGGTGCCGGGCGTGCCCGTCGAGCCGATCGTGCCGGTGTTGACCGGCGTGATCACGCCCGACGTGGGAGCGCCAGGGTTGGCCGGATCGACCAGGTTGCGGCGTGGCGTGCTTGAAGGCGTAGACCGCGTCGCCCGTGCCCGCGCTCGTCCCGGTGAGGTTGCCCGCGGAGCCGCGGAAGCCCATGTACCGGGTATGGCACGTGGTGCACCAGCGCGAGGATGTCTCGGCGAAGGTGCCGCTCCAGGTCTTGGTAGCGATGTCGTAGTTGATGGACGACCCGTCGGCGTTGAGCGCCTGCGAATCGTTGCTGTTGAACGTGCCGGCCTGGCCGTAGTTCGTCGTCGTGTAGATCTTCGACGTGACGTCGTTGAGCTTCACGATGTCTGTGCCCGCGACGGCCGCCGTGTCCTCAGGCGTGGGCCGGAGGATCCGGTACTGGCCGTTGCCGTGCGGATCGTGGCAGGAGCCACAAGTCAGCTCGACGTTCGCCTTGCCGGTGTTCACCGTGGCGCTGTTCGGTCCGGCGCCCCACGTCGTCACGGGGCTGCCGTTGACGCTGTGGGATGACGTCGTCGCGACGCCGGCCGCGGTCGTCGCCGATGGTCGCGAGCCGGTTGTTGCCCTGGTCGGCAGTGTTGATGAGCGCGTACTCGAACCCACCGGCGCGAAGCGCGCCAGTGAACTGTCCGGCGGGCGAGCCGGCCACGTGGGCCTGGCCGGCCGCGAACGCGGCGCCGTCCTGTGCGTCGAGCTCGGATCCGGTCGCACCGGCTCCGTGGCACGTGTAGCACAGCGCCGGCATAGGCTGCTGGAGGATGTCGGGGGCCGTCGCGCTGTGGGCGCGGTGGCAGCCGGCACACTCAGCCGGAGTGTTGCCGTACTGACCCTTGATGTGCGGTCCGCCGTCCGCGAGGGCGGGGATCGCAAGCAGGAACAGCCAGACGGCGGCTCCTGCGATCAGGAGCCCGAATCGTCTCACTGTCCTACCTCCTTTCTCACTTGTAGGTATCCCATCGTGGACAGCCTCTTGGGCCGCTTCGTGGATCTGCCTGACGGCCCACCTCCTCACCCTCATGTCAATAGCTCCATACCTGGACCCGGTCGTTCGCCCAGTCGGCGACGTAGATGCGGGCTCGAGAATCGGTCGCGACGCCGAACGGGTACTCGAACTGGCCGTCTCCGCGGCCCTCGTACCCCGCCGTCCCGATGTAGTTCGGACGGCTCGTCAGCTGGTCGAGCCGGTAGATCTGGATGGCCTGGCCGGTCGCGTCCATGACGAACAGGCGGCCGGCGTCGTCGAGCGCGGTGCCGCGCGGAAGCCCGAGCTCGCCCTGCGACGCGCCGCGCGGGATGAGCCCGATCTGCTTGCCGCTCGGGTCGATGACCTGGAGCTGGCCGTGGTTGCCGTCGGCGACGTAGACGTTGCCCTTCGCGTCCACGGCGATGCCGTTGGGGAAGGAGAACTGGTCCTTGGTCCCGATCGTCCGCAGGATCGTGCCGTCGCGGCCGAGCTCGACGACCCGATGGAACGGGGCGCCGAGGTCGCCGACGAACAGGTTGCCCTCGCGGTCGAAGGCGAGGCCGAGCGGCTGCCAGTCGGCCGGCTTCGGCTTCGGCTCGAACGTCCGCTGGTAGGTCCCGTCGGGGCTGTAGACGTAGATCTTGGCGGTGGCGCGGTCGCTGACGTAGACCTCGCCGGTGACCGGGTCGAGCGCCACGTAGACCGGGATGCGCGAGCCCGGCACCGAGTCCGGCGGGCACGAACCGGGCGACCTCGGTGCCCTTGCCGTCGTAGGCGATGACGGTCCGATCGCCGCGCGGTCTCGGCGACGTAGATGCGATCGCCGGACGGGCTCGCCACGATCCCGATCGGCCGGTCGATGCCGTAGATGCTGAACTCGTAGTGCGGGCAGCGTCTCGTCGCTGATGCCCGGCAGCGGCAGCTCGGAGATGGGCTTGCGGGTGATCAGGTACCACCCGGCGAACATCGAGAAGATGGTGAGGAGCGCGAGGAGGCCCGACGAGGATGATGGCCTTGCGGCGTCGCCGCCGCTCGGCCTCGGGGTCCGGCAGGACTTCCATCCCGGCGACCACGACGACGTCCTCGCCGCGGATGAGGGGTGCGTCCGCGCCATCGGCGGGCAGCAGCCGCCGGCTGCCGCGACGCTCGGCCCGGCGGTCTCGGGGCTTGCTGTGCCGCTCGGCCGCGGCGGCCTCAGCGGCGCCCGGCGTCGTGGCGGCCTCGGCGTCCCGGCGCCCGGCGGCAGTGGCGCCCGGCGTCCGCGGCCGGGGTAACGGCGCCCGCGTCGGTGGCCGGGTTGGCGTCGTCGCCGGTGTCCGGCCGGTTCGTTGGTCGGGTCGGTGTCTTCGGTGGTCATGTCAGCCGTTCCCCCCTGGTGCGGCGCTTGCGGCCGGCACCGATGGACGCGGGGTCGAGCTCGTGGACGGATCGGTGACCCGTCCGAGCCCAGCCTGGGCGTTGAAGTTCTGCTGGTCGCGGTCGAGGACCTTCTGGTAGTAGCCCGCCGCTGCCGCCCGGTCACCGTCCTGTTCGGCGATGAGCCCGAGGCTGAGGAGGGCGTCGGTGGCGGCTGGGCCCGTGGTCAGCGGGTCGAGGCGCGCGTTGGCCTGGTCGATACGACCCTGGCAGGCGTCGACGGCCGCGCCTGCCCACTCAGCCTCGGCGGGCTGGCCGAGGCTGGTGTATGCGGCCGCGAGCGAGGTGTACGGATCGCACCAGCCCCACGGCACGAAGAGGATCGCCTTGCGCAGCGCATCCACCGCCTGCTGGCCGTCGCCGGCCTTCAGGTAGGCCGCACCCGAGCAGGTTGAGGCTGTCCGAAGTCGGTCGGGCTGATCTTGAGCGCGGCGGTCAGGGCGACGATCGCGTCGGTCGCCTTGCCCTGCCCGAGGTCGATGGCGCCGAGGTTGTAGTAGGCGGACTGGAGCTCGGTGTCGGCGGCGGCGAACTCCTGGCCTTCCATCATGTCGACGACGGCCTGGTAGTCCTTCGTGGCGCCCGCGATGTCGCCCTTCAGGCGGAGCGTGTCGGCCCGCCCGAGCGATGCGGTCTTCACGTAGCCGGTCGCCTGGTCGTTGCCGGCGGTCGCCTTGAGGACCTCGGTGAACTGGGCGATCGCGTCGTCGTATCGATTCGCGGCGCGATACGCGCCGGCCAGCTGGAGCCGCGCGTTCATCTGGTTCGGCGTCTGGCGGACGGTCTCTTCGAGCGTCGCGATCTGCCGGTCGACGAACGGCTTGCCGGCGTCGACGTAGCGATCCATGAAGTAGATCACGCCGACCAGCGGGATCCCGATCACGAGGATGAGGATCGCGCCGACGATCAGCCGGTTGAGGGTCCGGTCATTCGGGGTCTTGTGGGTTCTGGCCATCTGCATGGGACACCTGGCTTGTTCGATCCGTCAGTCACGAGATGTCATGTCCGGGGGTCCTGGCCTCCTCGCCGCCGGAAGGGCTGGGCGGCGCGGAGGCCAGTGCCCCTGCTGAAGATGGTGGCGACCCCGGACCCTGAGTTCCCATCCGCCGAGCGGTAGAAATCCGGTACAGGGGCACCCGTGCCCCATGGCGAGCATCCATACCCTCGCGAGGGCCGCGATCCCGGTTGGTCCGCGGTCGGTCACGCCGCACGGCGGTCACGCCACAGCGCAGGCCGGCACCGGCTGTCGAGTCGCGCCGGTGGCCGGCCGGCAAGCCGGGTCCGACGCGTCAGCAGGCGGTCAGATCCCTCCGACGGCGCGGATGCCCGCGGCGATCGAGGCCTCGGACGCAGGGCAGCCCGAGGCGACGGCCCGGTCGACCAGGCGCCCGGACCCCGCGGATCGCGCCGACGATGCCGTCCGGCCGCGACTGGATCTCCTCGCGATGCCAGGTGAACGCCGGGCCTGGGGCCATCGTCACGTCGATGAGCAGCGCTTCGGGTGCGTAGCGCAGGATCTCGACCGCCATGTCCGGTTCGCCGCGCTCGAAGATGACGACGTTCGGCTCGCGCGCAAGGGCCTGGGCGACGGCGTCGGCGTCGTCGGACGGAGCGCAGGTGACCATCATGTCCGGCTCGCTCGACAGCAGGTGGGCGATGCCCTCGCCGAACAGCGGGTGCCGATACAGGATCACGACCGTGAGGTGACGGTCCGCCTCGATCATCGAGTCCTCGCTGCCTGGGAGCCTTACGCTCTGCCTGCCAGAAGCGTAGGTCGCGCGGGCGGCGTGTCCATCCCACGGGCGGCACAATCGCGGACGCCGGGGTCTATACCCTCGGGGTATCGGTCGGGCCGCAGGCGGCCGTCAGAACAGCCGTCATCAGGCCTCCGGCCGGTGGCCCATGCCCTGCCGGACCACGTAGGCCGCGGCCTGGATCCGGTTCTCGAGATGGAGCTTCTCGAGGGCGTTGTGGACGTGGTTCTTGACGGTCCCCTCGGTGATGGTGAGGGTCGTCCCGATCTCCTTGTTGGAGAGCCCGTCGGCGACGAGCTGGAGGATCTCGATCTCGCGCCGGGTCAGGGCCGGGCCTTCCGGCGCGCTCGGGTGCCGGGTTCCGCACCGCGTCGTGGCCGCGGAGCTCCTTGAGAAGCCGGCCGGCGACGACGGGCGAGATCGGCGATTCGTCGCGCATGACCGCGCGGAGCATGTCGTACAGCTGGTCGGGCCGGAGGTCCTTGAGGAGGTAGCCGTCCGCGCCGTTGCGCAGCGCGTCGAACAGGAAGTCCTCCGAGTCCGACACCGTGAGCATGACGACCTTGGCACGCGGCGCCTGGTCCTGGAGGAGGCCCACGGCCTCGACGCCGTTCATGACCGGCATCTCGACGTCCATCACCACCAGGTCGGGGTCCAGCGCTCGGGCCTGCTCGACGCCGTCGAGACCGTTCTCGGCCTCGCCGACGACGACCATGTCGGGCTGCTCATCGATGAGCGTGGCGATCGCGCGCCGGAACAGCGGCTGGTCGTCGACCAGGAGGATGCGGATCGGTGTGTCGGTCTGCACGATCACCTCGCGGATGCGACGGCCCGGGAACCTGGGACGACGGCGACGATCCGCGTGCCGCGTCCAGGGGCCGAGTCGATCGTCAAGGTACCGCCGACGAGGCCCATCCGCTCTCGCATCGTGTGCAGGCCGAACCCGTCCCGCCCGAGCAGCGTGCCACCGAGGTCGAAGCCACGGCCGTCGTCCTCGACCTCGATCTGGACGCCCTCCTCGCATTCCCCGAGCCGGACGACGACACTCGACGCCGCGCCGTGCTTGCGGACGTTCGTGAGGGCCTCCTGGATGACCCGGATGAGCTGGATCTCGACGCGAGGTGGCAACGCCAGCTCACCCTCGACATCGTTCTCGAGGCGCGCCGCGATGCCTGCCTGGTGACTGTACTTCTCGAGATAGGCGGCGATGCTCTCGGCCAGGCTGCGACCGGCCCGGCTCCCCTCCCGCAGGCCCAGGATGGCCTCGCGGACGTCGCGGTACGCGTCCTCTGACATCCCCGCGAGGTCCGCCACCTCGGCGGCCACGGCCGGCGCGGATACGACCTCGGCTCGCGCCCCGAGCGCCCGCAGGCGCAGGTGCGTGACGCCCAGGATCTGGGCCAGGCTGTCGTGCATCTCGCGCGCGATCCGCTCGCGCTCCGCGACGATCGCGCCCTGACGCTCGCTCTCGCGTCCGCGGGCCGCCGAGCACGCGATCGAGGCGAGATCCGACAGCGCGACGAGGAAGCGTCGTTCGCGATCGGTGAATTCCGGCCCGGAACGGCGTCCCAGCCACAGCACTCCGAAGGAGACGCCGTCGGGGCCGCGGACCGGCACCTCGACGCTCGGGCCGTCGCCGATCGACGATCGGAGCTGGCAGCCTGCCTGGCGATCGTGGGGCGGTACCAGCCTGTCCGACCCGTCGTGGATGCAGGTCGCGCCCGTGACGGGCAGCTTGCCGACGACGCCTGGATCGTCGAACTGGATCGCGCGGGCGCCGAGCTCGCTCAGGCACATGACGGCTTCGTCCGCTACCAGCAGCTCTCGCGCGTCGTGCACGACGGTCGACAGCGTTTCGGACAGGTCGCCCTGGTTGGAGACCTGGAGCAGGATGTCGAACAGCCGGTGGTCCTCGTGCTGGCGACGCTGGAGTCCCTGCACGAGCTGGCGGATCTGGATGGACGACGCCAGCTGGTGGCCGATGTTGTTGAGGGTGGCCGTGGCCAGCAGGTCCGGCTCGGCGACGCCGGCCGGCAGGTGGAGCTGCATCCGCCCGACGACGGTCGTGCCCGTCGAGAGCGGGATATCGATGAGGTGAGGGACGAGCTGCCCATTCGCGGTCAGCGGCGATGCATGGGTGGCTGCGACTCGGCGGCGCTCGAACCCGAGCTCGCCGTCGGCCACGCCGTCCTGCGAGAAGACCCGGATCGTCGCCTCCGTGGCGCCGGTCGACTGGATGACGCTCTCGAGCGCGGCGTCGATGACGACCTCGAGCCCGAGCTCGCCCTGCACGGCGGTGGACACCGCGTTGACCGCGGCGAGCTCGTGGTTCTGCCGCACGAGCTGGCGCTGGGTGGCCTCGATGCCGAGGAACATCACGAGGGCGAAGGTCACTGCCCCGACGAGCATCATCCCGGCGAGGGCGAGATGGCCGGCCTGCTGGGCCGGGTCCTGGAGGATGAGCTGGTAGCGCAGCGCCTCCATCACCAGGATGAAGACGACCGGCAGCACGACCGCCACCCAGCGGAGACGCTCGAGTTCCACGGGCACCAGCCGGCGCCCACGTGCACGAAGCTGACTCATCGGACCCTTCCTCCAGGCGGACGACCTGGACGGGAGCATCGTCCCCCGTGGGTGCCGGTCCGGGCAGGTGACTCACGGCACGTCCGGGTGAGCCATCGGTCACGCAGGTGGCGGGTGTGTGACGACGGGTCTGCGGGGCGCCCAGCCTTCGTGTCGACAGACTCAGTCGTTCGCCGGCGGGATCGACCTTCGGTCTAGCAGCTGCGCAGGTCGTACCGGAGGAACAGGTAGTCCTCGGAGCGCATGACGCTCCGGAGCCGGGCCCACGGGGCGAGCCCCGGAGCGAAGCCGATGCCCTCGACCAGGCTGAGCCGTTCGCCTGCGCGCTCCGGCCGGCGACCTGCGGTGCGACGGTCAGGAACAGGTCGTCGACCGCGCCTGCGGCCAGCAACTGCCCGAAGAGGGTCGGACCGCCTTCCGACAGCACCAGGCCGAAGCCGCGCTCGCGCAGGAAGCCGACGATGGACTCGACCGAGACGCGGCCGTCGTCGCCGAGATCCACGATCTCGACCCGTTCCGGGCGCGGCAGGCCGCGCATGCGACGGGCCCCCGCAGACGTCGACAGGAGGATGACCGACAGGTCCGGCTCGGACAGGTCGAAGTCGTCCGGACGGAGATCGCCCGACGCGCTCACCACGACGGTCGCGGGCGTTGTCGTGGTCAGGCCCATCTCCCGGCGCCAGCCGGCATAGGCCGCCGCGGAGGGCGGATGGACGCGGCCCGGCGTCCAGGCTCGGGTCCCGCTGGCGCGGACGGTGCCGGCGCCCACGAGGACGGCGTCCGCGGATGCCCGCAGCAGACCCATCGTGAACCGGTCGGGCTCGAAGCCTCCGCTGATCTCCCGACCGCCGCTTGCGCCCACGCGGTCGAGGGCGACGACGCCATCGAGCGTCGACACGAAGTTCACCGCGATCGCCGGGCGGTCGGTCCGCAGCTGGATCTCGAGTGGGCCTGCGAAGCGCGCGTGGAGGTCCGGAGGCAGGACGCCGCCGCGGACCGGCACTCCGGTCGCGCGAGCGCCTGCCTCCCAGAGGGGCTCGATCGGCCAGGTGCGGGCCGGTGCGACCGGCAGGTCGGTCGAGGGCGTCGCCGGGGTCGCCTCGGGCTCGGTCGCATCCGGCGCCGCGGCCCTCGACATCAACATCGTCATCGGGTCCGCCTCCGATTCCCGCCATCGTGAAGAACTCGGAGCGCAGGGCCGGGTCGGCGACGAACGCCCCACGCCAGGCGGTCGTGCGAGTCATCGGCTCGTGCTCGCGCACGCCGCGCATCTGGGTGCACAGGTGGTTCGCCTCGAGGAAGACCGCCGTGCCATGCGCGGACAGCATCGACTGCAGCGAATCGGCGATCTCGTGGGTCATGCGCTCCTGCACGCCGAATCGGCACGTCAGGACGCGAACGAGCCGGGTGAGCTTGCTGATCCCGATGATCTGCTCGTGGGCGACATAACCGACCCACGCCCGACCCACGAACGGCAGCACATGGTGCTCGCACAACCCGGCGAACGGGATCGGGCCTTCGACGACCTGGGCGAGCTCGCAGTTGGCACCGCCGCGGCATTCGGTCGGGAACGCGGTGAGGAGCTTCGGATCGCCGTCGTAGCCGTCGGTGGCGTCATGGATCGCCCGCAGGAAGCGGCGCGGCGTGTCAACCGTGCCCGGGGTCGAGAGATCGAGGCCGAATGCCTCGAGGATCTCGGCGACATAGCCCTCGTACCGCTCCCAGTCGGCCTCCTCGACATGGCGCGTCGTGCCCGAGGTGGGCGACAGCAGGCCGTCGAAGTCGTCCGTGACCTCGCTGACGGTGGTGTGATGGTGTCCGTTGGTGGCGATCGACATGTGGTGTCTTCCTTGCTCTCGAGCGCGCCTCCGGCGCCCCGACCGCAGCTCTGATCTTCTAACAATAGCGTGTGTTGGTAATACACCATGCCCGACAAGGACGTCAATCACTTTCTACAAGCGGGTATTCGTAATAGAATGGTTCCATGCCGAACACGCCGACCGAGATCGGAGCCGTGGCGCTCCTCGACGAGCCGATCCGTCGAAAGCTCTATGACCATGTCGCCGGCGCCGGCCGGGCCGTCAGCCGGGACGAGGCCGCCCGCGAGACGGATGTGTCTCGCGCCCTTGCCGCATTCCACCTCGACCGACTCGTCGAGGCCGGCCTGCTCGTCGCCGAGTATCGGCGGCTGTCGGGCCGGACAGGCCCTGGCGCCGGCCGTCCGGCGAAGCTCTACCGGCGAGCGCCCGGCGAAGTGGCGGTCTCATTTCCGGAGCGGCGATACGACGTGCCCGCGCTCGTCTTTGCCGAAACGCTCGAGCAGGTCGCGGGCGAACTGCCTCCGGAGGGGCTTCGGGCAGCCGCTCGCCACGTCGGCGAGGCCGCCGGCAACGCCGCGCGCAGACGAGCGGGCCCGCGGGCCGGCCGCAGGATGCGACATGACGCACTGCTCGAGACCCTGCGCGAGCGCGGCTACGAGCCGCGCGAGACGGGATCGGGCGAGATCAGGTTCGCCAACTGCCCGTTCCACGCGCTCGTCGAGCAGCATCGTCCGCTCGTCTGTGGGATGAACCTGGCGCTGACGGAGGGGGTCGTCGATGCGCTCGGCGTCGAGGTCGACGCCCGCCTGGATCCACAGCCGGGGATGTGCTGCGTTGCCATCACGCCCCGCAGCGACGAAACCCTCCACGACGCGAAGGCATCCGGAAAACGGCGGTAGGATGAGCCGATGAGCCTGGAAGGAGCCACCACGCCGCCGATCGACGCGCCGGCGACGCCGCCTCGCTGGACCAGCCGCTCGACGAGGACACACCCGTCTATCGACCCGGCGTCTGCAACATCGGACCCGAGGAGATCGCCCGCCGACGCCGTTCCGGGCACATCGCGCTGGGCGCGACGGCGGCGCTATGGTCCGCCCTCGCCCTCATCGATGCGCCGCCGGCGACCCGCCTGGTCGTCGGCGTGCCTGCGACCGTTGCCGCGTCCGGATACCTCCAGGCACACCTCCGGTTCTGTGTCGGCTTCGGGTCGCTCGGCCTGTACAACTTCGGGCCTGTCGGGCCCAGGCGGCAGGTGGACGATCCTGAAGCTCGCCGGCTCGATCGCAGGCGGGCGACCCGGATCGGTGCCGGATCGCTGGCCGTCGGCGTCATCGCCGGTGTACTGGCGGCCGCGCTGCCGTTGACTCGCCGCTGATCTGCCCGTGAGCGACCGGGAACCCGTCGAGACGACCAACCTCGATCGAGAGGACTCCCAGTTGCCCTGGACCCGGGGCGCGACGACCTGATCGCGGGCGATCCCGACCCGTCGGACGCGGCGATCAGCGCCGCAGGCGGAACCACACGATCACGATGAGGTAGCCGATCCCCGCGGCGAGGGCCACCAGCGCGAACTGGGAGCCCGTCCCGCCCTGGATGGTCTGCCAGAGGAAGCCGAAGAAGGCGACGAGGATCGCGATGAAGCCCGCCGTCGCCGTCGCCAGCAGCGTGAAGAGCGTCAGGCGTCCTGGCCGGCCTCGTCGGGCACCGCGACGGTTTCCTTTCGCTCGCCGAACGCCAGCAGGACGGCTGCGTAGACGGCCATGATGGCGAACAGGGCGAGACCCAGGATGGGCTCGCCGAGGATGGCCGCCAACACGCAGAGGGCGACCCCGAGCAGCAGCCCGAAGACCGGCAACCCCCATCTGGCGCCCATCGTCTCTCCCTGGATAGTCGTCCACCGGCCTCGGGAGGAGTCGCGCTCGGGTCCCAGCGCCCCATGTCGTCTCGCTCGATGGATGGGTACCCTGCCGGGGGCATGGTGTCAAGCACCGAGCGGACGCGGGACGACTCCCCTCTGGTCGAGGACGAATGCGCAACCTATACTCGCGAACCTGCGCGACCCGTACGGGAAGAGAGGTGGACCGGTGGCCGAGCAATCCGATGCCTTCTACGCCATCGTCGGACGGGCACTCGCGGAAACTGAGTTCCGCGAGACCCTGCGGTCTCCCGCATTTCGAGCGGACGAGTTCGAGAAGATGGGCATCACGCTGACGCCGAGAGGGCCAAGAGCTGGAGCGGCCATCAATGAAGTCGATTCGCTCGCCGCGCAATTCGGGGCACCTCAAGCCGCGACCTGACGAACGGGCGCACGTATAGTGGTGGCGAACAGGGGGATGGAGAAGAGAGGAGGCCTCCGATGGTCGAGGGCGATTTTCCGAAGCGTTCTACGCCATGGTCGGGCGGGCACTGTCGGACACCGAGTACCGCGAGGAATTGCTGAGTTCCGATCCCGAGACACGGGCGATCGCAGTCGCGCAGGGCGGGGCTTGAGTGGACTTCCGATCTCGATGAGAAGCTGGAGGCTGCTCGCGCCGCGATCGACTCGCTCGCGGACCGACTTCGGAACGCACTCGGCCGCAGCGACCTGACGTTTCTCGCGCCCTATACTCCGGCGAACTGGGGGGCGGGCAGGTTGCGAGGAGGTTCGTCCCATGGCCGAAGGATCGGATAACGACTTCTACGCCATCCTCGGCAGGGCGTTCGTGGATTCCAGGTTCCGGGACCGGCTGCGGGACGATAGCGATCGTGTCGCGGCGCTCTCGGAGGTGGGCATCCAGCTGAGCGACGAGCAGCTTCAGCAGCTGGACGAGAACATCGACAACGTCGATGAGCTTGCCCACCAATTCGCCGGCAAACAGGCAGCCGCCGCCACCTGAGCCTGCCGTCATCGTCTCAGGCGATCGACCCACTGTCTTGTGGCGGGACGCGCAGCGTCGCGAGCAGCATCGCGGCTGGGATAGGCGTCGACCGAGCGCTCGTCGCGCTGCCACCCCGGCTCTTCCGCCAGGCCAAGCTGCTCGAGTACGACCTGGCGCTGCGCTGGTCGACGACCGGACAGTTCCGGGACATCTTCCTGGGCACGGACGCCTTTCCGCTCACGTCGATCGGCCGATGGCTGCTCGACGATCTCGGGATCGTGCCGCCGGCCGGGCGGCGAGAGGCTGAGTCCCACCTCCTCGTCGCCTCTGTCTTCCTTGCGGCCCGGGCGCACCTGGTCGACGCGATCCTCGATCCGTCCTCGTTCGTCGGCCGCGAGCAGGTCGCCCTCATCGGGGTGCTCGCCGAGCGGACGATGTCGGAGCTGGCGGCCGTGGTTCCCGCCGGGTCGCCGTTCTGGGAGCTCCACAGGTCGATCGTCGAGGACGACGTCGACGACCTGCTCGAGGACGCAGATCGTCGCCGGTCGCACGCAACCGCCGACGACCCGACAACGCTCCTCCGGTCCGCATGGTCGGGCCCTGCGCAGGTGCTGGCTCACGCGGCCATGGCATCCGATCCTGCGGCGATCTCGGATCGTCCCGGCATCGACCGCGAGGTCGTGGCGATGCTCGACGGCCTGGCCGAGGCCGTCCAGGTGCGTGATGACCTCGCGAGGATGCAGCGCGACCTCGCCGAGGAGCGCGCCAGCTTCCCCATCGCCGTCGCGGCGCGCGCCGCCGGCCTGTCGCTGCAGCCGTGGCCCTCGCCGGCCGTCGTGCTCGGCGCAATGGTGGCGACCGGGTCGCTCGCGACCATCCTCGAGGCGGCGAACGGCCGGTTGCAGGCGAGCCGGAAGATCGCGGTCGGTGCCGGCCTGCCGACCTTCGCGACCTATCTCGGCGACGTCATCGCGGCCCTCGACGAGCGCGGGCGCAGCCGTACGATGGGCCCCGTGCCAGCCAACGCGATCCGTGAGCGGTCTGAACGGACCCCGGTCGGGGATCGCCCTGCCGCGGGAACCGGGCGGAGCCACGCGAACGGGCGCGCCCAGACAGCCCTTTTCGCCCCAGCGGAGCCGGCTCTCCCCAAGGCCATCGCCATGGCGGAGGGCTTCCTGCGTGCCGATGGCGCGCTTCGCGAGAGCTGGGAGATGCATCGCGAGGGGATGTTCGGGCCGGGCGACGTGTGGTCGCGTTACCCCGAGGGCCTGGTCCTCGAGATCCTGCACGGCCACGGCCACGACGTGACCCAGCAGATCGACGATCTCCTGTCTTTCACCGTGGCCAACGGGTTCCGCTACTTCGCCCACCCGTGGTCGGCCGTGGATTCGGACACCGTCGGCGTGTTCCTGCGGCTGCTCCCGTTCGCGACGCCCGACGACCGCTATCGCGAAGCCCTCGAACCCGTCCTCGCCCGCCTCGACGAGCAGGTCCGCGCCGAGGGCGGGATCCCGGTCTGGATCGCCGGTGACGCTGAGACGACGGCGGATCGGCCGCCCGCGATGGACCTCGGCGAGGGCTGCGGGACGGTCGCGGCCCACCTGCTGCTCGGGCTCCTGGGCCTGTCCGGCCCGCTCGGCGACGGTTGGACCGATCACCGCAAGACCGTGAGCCGTGGCGCGGCCGCCCTGCTTGACCGCATCGCAACGGTGGGACTCGGAGCGAACGTCGACTATCCGCCGCTCTACGCCCTGGCCCGCTTCGAGCAGCTCATCGGACGCCTGTCGGACTCGCCCGCGGGCGAGGGCCTCACTGGACAAGCGACGGCTGCCCGCACCGAGCTCGCGGGCGCGCTCGATCGCGCCTGCGCGCGCGGGCCCCGTTCGGCCCAGGAGGCCGCGATGCTGACGATCGCCTGCCTGGAGGCCGGGCGCGCCCAGATGCATCGACCCGGCATGGCGGACCACGATGCTCAAGAGCCAGGAATTCGATGGCGGCTGGAGCGGCGAGGCGTTCGCCGCGGCTCCCAACCGCGGCAGGTCGGTGACCTGGTACTCGAGCTCGACCCTCACGACTGCCCTGTGCTACGACGCGCTGCTTCGCACGACCTCCCATCCCCGGCCCGCCCGCGAAGCGGGGCAGCCAGAAACGAAGGCAGTCCCTCCAGCGTCAGGGTTCTGATGGACGACGCCGTTCGGCTGGCGACCCTCGCGAGCTATGTCCCGCGGTCGGTCCAGCACGACATCATCGACCACGGGACCGCTCGCGAGTCGGCTCACGTGGAGCCGTCGCAGGGCGCCCTGCTGCTCGTCGACATCAGCGGCTTCACGGGTCTCACCGCCGATGCGGTCAGACGCGGGCCGGCCGGGATCGAAGGACTCAGCCGATCGCTCAACGTCCAGCTGGGCTCGATCATCGATCTCATCGCGGAGCACGGCGGTGACATCGACAAGATCGTCGGCGACGGGCTGCTGCCCGTCTGGCGCGCGACGGACGAGGACCTCGCGACGACGGCTCGTCGGGCGGCGTCCTGCGGGCTGGCCATCCTCGCCCAGGTCGGTGGGCTCGCGCTCGACGGGAGACGAGCGCCTGCCGCTCAACATCGGCCTGTGCGCGGGCGAGGTCTCGGCGATGCACGTGGGCGGCGTCGGGGAACGATGGCTGCACCTGGTCGCCGGCGACGGGCCATCCCAGCTCGCGGCACTCGAGGCGTCGATGCGCAGCGGGGCCCTGGTCGCCTCTCCCCAGGCATGGGCGCTCATCGCCGACGCGTTCAGCGGCGAAACCCTCGAAGGCGACTGCACGCGGGTCGTCGCCGCCCGGTCCCCGACCGCGCCGCGCCCGGAGACGCTCGTGGACCTGGACGCCGATGACGAACGTCGCCTCCGGCGGTATGTCCCGGCTGTGGCGCTCCCCCGCCTCGACGCCGGCCAGGGCGATTGGCTTGCCGAGCTGCGCACGACGACGGTCGTCTTCGCCAACGTCCACGGCTCCGCGGAGTCGACGCCCGACGCCATCGAACGACTCCAGCAGGTCACCGAAGCCGCCCAGCGGATCGTCGCGCGCTTCGACGGATGGCTGAAGGAGATCACGATCGACGACAAGGGCACGACGGTCGTCGCGGCCTTCGGCGTGCCGCCGTTCAGTCACGAGGACGATCCGGACCGGGCGGTGCAGGCCGCGCTGACCCTGCAGGCCGAGATCCGCGGGCTGGGGCTGACCGCGGGCATCGGCATCGCCACCGGACCGGCCTTCTGCGGACCGGTGGGCAACGCCCGGCGGCGTGACTTCGTGGTCCTCGGCCAGCACGTCAACCTCGCCGCCAGGCTGATGCAGGCGTCGGGGCGCGATGTGGTGCTGTGCGACTCCCAGACGCGGGTCAACGCGCGCGGGCCGGCGTCGTTCCAGCGGCTGCCGGCCTACGTCCTCAAGGGCATGGCGACGCCGATCGACGTGTACCGGACCCGCCCGGCCCGTGCGGATGCCGATCGCCCGGCAGGGCTCATCGACCGGACCGTCGAGAGGGCCGCCGCGACGTCGGCGCTCGACGGCTTGGTCTCGGGCGTGGGGTCGCTCGTCGTGCTCGAGGGCGAACCCGGGATCGGCAAGTCTCGACTGGTGGCGGAGTGGCTCCGGCTGGCTTCCGCGCGCGGTGTGCGCGCGGTCGTCGGCGCGGCCGTCGAGATCGAGGCGTCGACGCCATACCAGGCGTGGCGCACCGTGTTCGAGCACCTGCTCGGCCTCGCAGCGGTCACGGACCGGCCCACTCGCCGCGCGCTGGTGACCGAGCGGCTCCGTGCCGATCCGGAGAGCCTTCGGCTGGCCCCGCTGCTGGACGACGTGCTGTCGCTCGACCTCGAGGACGACTCCGACACCGCCCAGATGAGCGGATCGTCCGGGCCGACAACACCCGCGACCTGCTGATCCGGATCCTGACCCGGGAGGCCGCTGCCAGCCCGCTCATGGTCGTCCTCGAGGACGCCCACTGGCTCAATTCCGCCTCCTGGGCGCTCCTCATCCGCGCGCGCCGCGAGATCGACAACCTGCTGCTGATGGTCACGACGCGCCCGACGGGCGACCCCGACGAGGCGCCGTTGAGGACGCTCGGCGACGCCGTGTCGGTCCTGCGTGTGGGTGGCCTCTCACGGGAGGACACGCTCGCGCTGGCGTGTGAGCGGACAGGCGCGACCCGGATCGCCGACCCGGTCGCGGCGATGGTCTTCGAGCGGGCGGAAGGCAACCCGCTGTTCATCGAGCAGCTCACGTTCGCGATGCGCGACACCGGACGCATCGTGGTCGAGGACGGGCTCGTCCGGACGACCGGCGCCGAGCGGCTCGACGAGGCGTTGATCCCCGACACGGTCCAGCGGGTCATCACGACGCGCCTCGATCAGCTGCCACCGGGCAAATCGCTGACGCTCAAGGTGGCCAGTGTCATCGGGCAGCGTTTCAGCTCGGCGAGGCTGGCGGAGATCTACCCGCTCCCGATCGACGCGGCCACGCTCGCGGAGCACCTCGAGACCTTGACCCGCCTCGACCTCGTGGCGCCCGTGTCCGCGACCACGCGGAGCGAATTCATGTTCCGCCACGTGATCACCCAGGAGGTCGCCTACAAGGTGATGCTCCCGGCCCAATCGAAACAGCTGCATCGGCGGCTTGCCGAGCTGACCGAGCAGGCGAATGCCGCCGACCTCTCCCCGTACCACGCCTTCCTCGCCCATCACTGGCGTCAGGCCGACGAGCCGGCCCGCGCCCTGGATCACCTCGGGATGGCAGGCGGCCAGGCGCTGCGCACGTTCGCCAACGAGGAGGCGATCGCCTTTCTCGAACAGGCGCTGGCGCTGGCGGAGGAGGCCAGTCTCGATGTCGAGCCGTTGCGACTCGCTCGGTGGCGGCTCCAGCTCGGCGAGGCCTATGCGAACCTGTCGCGCTACGTCGAGGGACGGCCCCACTTCGAGGTCGGCCTTCGGCTCATGGGGCAGCCGGTCCCTGCCAGCGGGGCGCGCCAGAGCACCGCGCTCGTCGGAGAGATGCTTCGCCAGGGCTTGCGGCGGCTCGGACTGATCCGGGGGAGCCGCACGATGAGCGCGGCCGAGCAGGAGGATCTGATCGCCATCCTGCGCGCCTACGCGAGCCTGGCGGAGGTCTCGTACTACTCGAGCGAGACGCTCCTGCCGCTGTTCTCCGTCATCCGGATCCTCAACGAGGCCGAGTCATCCGGCATCGATGCCGAGATCTCGCGCGGCCAGGCCGGCACCGGGGCCCTCTTCGGGGTCGTGCCCCTGGCCCGGATCGCGGAGTGGTACCTGCGACATTCCGAGGAACGCCTGGCGTCCGTGGAGGACCTGGCGACGCACGAGATCGTCGGCATCGTCATCGGGTTCTACGAGCTCGGGGCCGGGAAGTGGGAGGCGGCACGGACACGGTTCGAGACCGTCCGGGCGATCGCAAGCCGGCTCGGCGACCGCCGTCAGGTTCGACGACGCCGTCGGCAACCTCATGGAGACGGAGCTGCTCCACGGATCGTTCAAGGAGGCGGCGGCGTTGGCCGGGCCGCTCATCGGCGCCGCGGTGGATCGCAACGACCTGCGTTTCGCGGCCGAAGGTCTCCTTGGCCAGGCACAGGCCGCGCTGCGTCTGCGGCGATCTCGCGACCGTCCGTGAAGCGATCGACCGGGTGGATCCGATCCTGGCATCCGAGGCTGCGTTGACCGACGAGGTCCGCTCAAGTCCGCGGGCCTGCGCGCGGTCATCCACCTGCGCCGCGGCGAGATGCCGGAGGCCCTCGCGGCGGCCGAGGCGACGATGCGCCTGACCGACGGGCAACGCCCGACCTACTTCGGCACGCTGCTCGGGTACACCGGGCCGGCCGACGTCTACCTCGCGGCGTGGGAAGCGGACCCGTCGGACCGGGGCGCCGTGGCGGCCGCCGGCGAGGCCATGACGCGGCTCCACTCCTTCGCGAAGGTCTTCCCCATCGGCCGGCCGAGGTACCTGACCCTGCGCGGACGCCAGCGCTGGCTGCTCGGCAAGCGGGACGGCCGCCCTTCGCTCGTGGCGCGAGGGTCTCGCCCAGGCCGAGCGCCTCGCCATGCCGTATGAGGCGGGGCTCGCCCACGCCGCGCTCGGGGCGCACCTGGACCCGGCCGACCCGGAGCGAGCCGAGCACGTCGCGGCGGCGCGCGAGATCTTCACCGAGCTCGGAGCCGCCCCGGCCCTGGCGAACCTGGAGCGGGCGCTGGCCATGCCCGACGGGACCGCCGTGTCTGAGGCCCCGGACATCGCCGATCACTACGAACCCCTGCTTCGCGCGCACATCGAGCAGGCCATCGCGCGCACGCACCGGAGGCTCGCCGAGGCCGCCCCCGCACTCGCGAGCGAGACCGAGGCCTGGATGCTGTCGCTCACCGACGGAGCGCCGCCGGCGACGTACTTCACCCATCCACAGGCCTTCCCGATGCTCCTCCTGCCGTGGTGGCTCGAAGGCTCGCTGGCAGCCGAGCGCGATCCCGCGTTCGACGCCGACCTCGTCGGGTCGACCATCGACGGCTACTACGTCGTGCGCATGATCGATGACCTGATGGATGGCGATCGGCCTCCGTCGCCCGCCGCCATCCCCAGCCTCATCCCGTTCCAGACGGGGTTCCTCTTCGGCTATCACCAGCACCTCCCACCCGGCGACCCGTTCTGGGAAGCCCTGATCGGCGGAGCCCTGGCCTCGGCCGAGATGGCCGCCGCGGACGCTGGACTGCGCGTGGTCGATCGGGAGCGGTTCGTGGCGATCAGTGCGCGCAAGGTGACCGGCGCCAAACTGCCGATCCTCGCGGTCTGCCATCGCTACGGACGGCTCGACCTCATCGAGCCGTGGTCGTCGTTCATCGACCGGCTGGGCTGCTGGCACCAGATGACCAACAACATGCACGGCTGGAGCCGGGACCTCGCCCACGGCCGGGCGACCTACTTCCTGAGCGAGGCGGCCACGCGTGCCGGCGGCCCGGGCTCGGTCGCCGAGTGGGTGTTGACCGACGGGCTGGCATGGGGCGCGAACCACTCGACGGCTGGATGGCCGAGTGTGTCGCGGCGGCCGGGGCCCTCGACTGCCCTCCCCTTCTCGCCTACCTCGACGCCCGCCGTCGTGGCGCGGCAGCCGAAGCCGAGGCGCTCCAGTCGGGCCTCGCTGCGGTTCGACGCCTCGCGGACGCCTTCGCGACGGCCCGGCCGCCCGGTCCGTGACCTCGTCGGCTAGAATCGCCGACCACGCTGTGCGGTCCCGGATCGGATCCTGCCAGCGTGGCCACCGGATCGAGGGCAGCCGAAGGCTCGTGCCCATGACAGAGATCCTCGCCATCGTGGCGACCGCCTGGGGCATCGCGATGGCCGCATCACCGCTGCTCCAGATCCGTCGGATGAGCCGGACCGGCTCGAGCGCCGATCTGTCGATCGGATATCTGTCCGTGCTCGTGATCGGCTTCTTGCTGTGGCTCGCCTATGGCTGGACCATCGGCAACGCGGCGCTCATCGTGTCCAACACCGCAGCATTCGTGTTCGGCCTCATCACGATCGTCGTCGCCTGGCAGATGCGTCGGGCGGGCCGCGATCGCGCCCTGTCCGATCAGCCAGGTCGATCGGTCGACTGACGCCCGTCGGGCCGGCGCCTGGAACAGATGGGCGATACTGCGGCCGTGGATCCGGACCGTCCCGACCGCGACTGACCCATGGCCAGCATCCCTCCCGACCGCTACCTGCTGCGGGCGCGTGACCTCGTCGACGCCGGCTACGCCGAGCCGCTCGACGTCGGCGACCTCGCTCGCGGGGCCGGCCTGCTGCGCCCATTTCAGCGCGGGTTCCGGAGGGCGTTCGGTGATCGTCGCACGGTATGTGCTGGCCCGGCGGCTCGAGCGGCCTCGGCACTGCTGCGGACGACCGCCACTCGGTCGCCGACATCTGCATGTCGGTCGGCTTGTCGAGCGTCGGCTCGTTCACGACGAGCTTCCGGCGGATGTTCGGGATGTCGCCCACGGCCTATCGGGCGGCGCATCCGCCGGCGTCGATGCTGGCGCGCATCCCCGCCTGCGTCGTGCACGCGTACAGCCGCCCGCAGAACCGGACGTTTCGAGAACACGAGCCCGACGATCCCTCCGTAGCATCGACCGCGTCGTCAGTCGAAGAGACAAGAAACGGAGGAATCGATGATCCAGGATCGCCAGCGCGCAGCTGTGGGTGCACGACCAGGATGAGGCGCTCGACTTCTGGACCCGCAAGGTCGGGATGGAAGTCGCCTCCGACGTGAGGGTTCCCGAGATGGGCGACTTTCGATGGCTCACGGTCTCGCCGAAGGGCCAGGCCGAACCGTCGATCGTGTTGATGGCCATCCCGGGCGCCCCGGTGATGGACGACTCGACGGCGGACGACGTCCGAAGCCTCATGGCGCGCGGCTTCGCCGGGACGGTCTTCCTGACCACCGACGATTGCCGCGCCTCGTACGAGGAGCTTCGGGCGCGCGGGGTCGAGTTCGCCAGGGGCCCGAGGACCGGCCCTACGGCGTCGACGCCGGGTTCCGCGACCCGTCAGGCAACTCGCTCCGGCTGACCGAGGTCCGCCCGATGGCGTGAGTGCCCGTCATGTTCGAGGGAGGTCGTCGACTACTGCTCGTAGCGCTCGACGACCTCCGCGGGCCGGGCGGTGGCCGCGGACGGGTCCTCGCCCGCGTCGCGCCGATCCTGGCGCTGATGCAGGAGGTCGTCGCTGCGGTCGAGCTCGACCTTGATCTGCTCGAGGCGGTCGCGCTCGTCCGACGACAGGCCGCTGCCGTCGCTCGCCTGCGCGTAGAGCCTCTCCTCCTCGCTCGAAAGGCGGTTGATCCGTCGAAGATGTCGCTGTCCGTCATCGGCTGCTCCTCCGTGAGCCGGCCGTTGGCGGTTCGTCCGCGTTCGTCCGGGTCTCAAAGTCCGTTACGGGCAGGGTACGCCGCAGCGGTATCCCGGCCGGGTCGCGGCCGATCCGCGGCAAGGAAGGCGGCGCCGCCGCGCGCCCGCCCGCCTCCCCGCCACGCGCACCATCCGACGCGCTATCGTCCGCGTGCGTGCTAATCCGCCCGTCCGGGCACGCCGAGGAGGTCGGGTTTCCGTGGACCAGGTGGTGGATCGCCGGCTCGTCGCAGTGATGTTCACCGACATGGTCGGCTTCACCGCGCTCCTCGGGGCAGATGAACGGGTCGCCCTCGGGAAGCGCGATACCTACATGCGTACGGTCGAGCGGCACCACGAGTGACTTCGGCGGGACGATCGTCCACGGCTCGGCGACGGGACGTTGAGCATGTTCCCGAGCTCGCTCGCCGCCGTCGGGGCGGCGGTGGACATCCAGCGCGAGCTGGGCCAGCAGGTCGTCCCGGTGCGGATCGGGTCCACGTCGGCGAGGTCATCGTGGAGCCCGGGGCGCTCAGCGGGGACGCCGGCAACATCGCCTCGCGGATCGAATCGTTCGCGGTGCCCGGCGGAGTGATGGTCTCCGAGGCTGCCCGCGACCCGCTGCGCAACCGGACGGACGTGGAGCTGGTAAGCCTGGGCCGCTTCCGGCTCAAGAACGTCGGTCGACCGATGGAGCTCTTCGCCGTCAGCGCCGATGGGATCGTGGTGCCGGACTCTCGCGCGCTCGAAGGCAAGGGCGAGCGGTTCGCGAGCCTGCCGGGCAACCTTCCCCGAGCCGGGTGGACCGCTCGTCGGCCGAGCGGACGAGGTCGAGTCGCTCGTCGCGCTGGTCCACGAGCATCGAGTCGTGACTGTCACCGGACCCGGTGGCGTCGGCAAGACGCGCGTCCTGGTCGAGGCCGGCCGGCGAGCTCGCGCGAGAGTTCCTCGACGGCGTGGCGTTCGTCCCGCTGGCCGACGTCGGCCGGCCCAGGACTTCCTTCCCGCGCTCGCCGCGCCCTCGACGTGAAGGAGGCCGAGGAGCGCACGGTCGCGAAGGTCTCGTGTCGCTCATCGCCGGCAGGAAGGCGCTGCTGCTGCTCGGCGATCTCGAACAGATCGTCGCGGCCGGCCCGGAGGTCGCGCGCCTCGTCGAGTCGTGCCCGAACCTCCATGTCGTCGCCACCAGGAGGACCCCGCTCCGGCTGGCCCTCGAGCACGCGTACGCCGCTGCGCCGCTCGCCATCCCCGGCCTCCTCCGACGACGGGCTCGCCCGATGGGCTCATGGGCAAGCCGGCAATCGCCCTTTTCGTCGAGCGCGCCCGAACCGCCGAGACTCGTCTTCGCTTCACCTCCGAGCAACACGGCGGCGGTCGTGGCCGTGTGCCGGCGGTGGACGGCCTTCCCCCGGCGCTGGAGCTGGCTGCGGCACGCCTTCGGATCCTGTCGGCCCAGGCGCTGCTCGAGCGGCTCGATCGGGCGCTCGACGTCCTCACGACCGGTCTCGGGGGCACCGCCGGCCGCCAGCAGACGCTCCGCGCGACGATCGACTGGAGCCACGCCCTGCTGACCGAGCGCGGAACAACGCCTCTTCCGGCGGATGTCCGTCTTCGTCGGAGGAGTCAGCGTCGGCGGATGTCGAAGCCATATGTGTCGATGCCAGGCGGGTCGGGCCTCGACGCGCTTGAGTCGATCGTCGACAAGGCGCTCGTCCAGGTCGATGCCCAGGGCGACCGGCTGCGGATGCTCCAGACGATCGGGGAGTTCGCTCGGGAGCGGCTGGACGCGTCCGGCGAGGCGCGCGAGATCGCGCTGCGTCATGCGCGCCGTTACGCGGAGAATGCGCGGGGCATCCGAGACGGCATCGAGGGCACGGACCAGATCGGCGCCCTCGAACGCGGCATCGCCGACGAGGGCAACATCCTCGCGGCTCTCGACACGTTCCTCGCCGCGGCGCGCGTGCGGCGATGGCACCGCCCAGGAAATGGGCCTGCAGATGTGTGGCGACCTCTTCTTCTACTGGCACATCCGCGGCAAGAACATCACGGCGAAGGAGTACGCGGCCGCGTTCCTGGCGGTTTCCGACGCCGATGGAGCCCCCACCGTCGGCCGAGCGGCGGGGCCTGCATCACCGCCGGACTCGGCTCGTGGGTCCTTGGTGAGTTCAGCCGGGCCAGCGAGGAGTCGGCAGAGGCGTATCGGATCGCAACCGAAGCCGGAGCAAGACATGAGGCGTGCAAAGCCGCGATGTTCCAGGGGCTCGCGCTGCTCGGGATCGATGTCGAGGCAGCCCAAAGGTGGGCGAGCGACGGCGTCGAGCATGGCCCGCCGCGCGCGCTTCTCCTGGGCGGAGGGCCTCGCCTCGACCTTCGACGGCATCGCGCACGCAGATCGCCGGTGACCTTGACGGCGCCAGCGCGAGGTACGCCCACGAGACCACGATGCAGGAGAGCCTCGGCGACCGGGAAGGGGCTGGCGTGTCCCTCGGCGGGCTTGCGGCTCTCGCGGTTGGACGCGGCAACCTCGGGGAGGCGCTGGAACTCTATCGCCCGGTCACTCGCCGCCTTCGAGACGATCGGCGACCGCGCCGAGGAGGCCCGGATCCTCGCCGAGATGGCCTGGACTCA
>CAVYZQ010000036.1:0-50744 GCA_963772995.1 uncultured Chloroflexia bacterium
GCCGCCCTGGGCCATCGGGGCGCTTTCGGGGCCGATGGCGAATTGAGCGACGGAGCCGGGGTGGCCCTGCCTCTCGAGCGGTCGCTGCTCGAGCTCCTCGCCGGGCCAGCGGCAGCAGGTCGCCCGGGATCGTGTGGCTATTCCTGCCGCGCGGTCGTGCGGCCGAACGCCGGGCACGCGCACTCGTCGAGGAGACGTTCGCCGGAGCCGGCCTGACGATCGCTGCCTGGCGGGACGTGCCGACGGACCTTTCGGCGCTCGGAGCATCTGCGGCCGTCTCGCGGCCGGCGTTCGCCCAGGCCGTGGTCGCCCGCCCTGAGAGGCTACTGGGCGATCCGCGGCCTCTGGGCGACGAGGCCTTCGAGAGGCGCCTCGTCGTCGCGCGCCGGCGCCTGGAAACGGCGGCGCGGGCAGCCGGCGGGGTCATGGCCGAGATCGCCGTGCCGTCGGCGTCCGCCAGGACGATCGTGTACAAGGGCTTGGTCAGCGGCGGGCGGCTGCCGGACCTTTACCCGGACCTGCGCGCCCCGCTGACCCTTTCGTACGCGGTCTTCCACCAGCGCTATGCCACGAACACGCATCCCGTCTGGCGGCTGGCCCAGCCCTTCCGCTCGATCGCCCACAACGGCGAGATCAACACGGTGCGTGGCAACCGCGAAGAGGTCCGTGGTCGTGGCGCCGACGTCACGACGTCCGCGGTCGCACGCGAACTCCTCGCCGCCGGCCCGCTGCTGTCGCCCGACGGGTCCGATTCCCTGTCCCTCGACGAAGGACTCGACTCGCTGACCGCCACGGGCTGGGACCTGACCACCGCGCTGCTGACGGCCATTCCCGAGGCCCTCGCTCTGCGTCGCGCTCCACATCCGCACGTGGCGACGCTCCGGCGCCGGACCGCGGGGTATCTCGCTCCCTGGGACGGGCCGGCGGCACTCGCCTTCGCGGATGGCCGCCGGGTGGGCGCCCTCGTGGATCGAAATGGGCTTCGTCCGGCGGCCTTCGCCGTGACGCGAGACCGACTGGTGGCCGTCGCCTCGGAGGCCGGCGCCGTGCCGTTCTCCGCGGCGGAGACCGTCCGGCGTGGGCGCCTCGGGCCAGGCGAGCTCCTCCTCGTCGAGCCCGGGCGTCGCGCCATCCTCGAAGACGCCGAGGCCAAGGCCTGGGTGCTTCGTTCGCTGCCGATCCACGACGCGCCGAGGCCGGTCCACGAGGACCGATGGGACGCTGCGGTCGCAGCGATGGGCGGGCACGCGACTGGGCACAAGGCGGACGGACACGCCGCGCACGCGGCGCCGGCGGCGAACGGGCACGCGGCGGGCCACGGGCAACCTGGGCGCGCGCACGCGGAGCCGACCACCGACCATACCCTGCGCTACCTCGCGGGCCTCGACGCCGAGCGGGCGAGGCTCGACATCAAGACCATGACGCTCGAGGGTCATGAGCCCCTCTGGAGCATGGGCGACGACACGCCAACGCCCGGGCGCGCCCCGGCTCGACCGCCCGGTCGCGATCACCTTCGACAGGCGTTCGCCCAGGTCACCAACCCCGCCATCGACCCCGAGCGTGAGCGCGTCGTCATGGACCTGCGGGTCGAGCTCGGCCGGCGTCCGGCGCTGCTCGGCGGGCTGCCGCGCGGCCCGCGCACCAGGCGCCTCCCGCGACCGATCGTCGCGGACTTCGCTGGCCTCGTCCGTGCACTCGAGGAGTCGGGCGTCGCCGTTCGGACACTCGACGCGACCTGGGACTCGCGCGAGCGGGCCGGCCGGACTCGAGGCCGCCCTCGATCGTCTGGCTGCGGAGGCGGTCGCCGCCGCGCGGGGCCGCACCGAGGTCCTGTTCATCACCGACGAAGCGTGGTCCGTCGACCGCCTGCCCGTGCCGTCCATCCTGGCCACGGGCGCCGTCCATACCGCTCTCACAGCCGCCGGCCTGCGCGGGCGGACGGACGTGCGGTCAGCACCGTCGACGTCCTCGATGTCCATGCCATGGCCATGGTCCTCGCCGTGGGCGCCACCGCCGTCCATCCACGCCTCGCCATCGAGCTCGCGGCGAGCTGGCGGGCAGCCGCGGCGCCGAGACGCTGACGCCCGCCGATGCCGTCGGGAGTCTGGTCGTTGCCTTCGAGGCGGGTTTGCGCAAGACGCTGGCGCGGATGGGTATCAGCGCGGTCGCCTCGTACATCGGCGGCGCGCTTATCGATGTGATCGACCTCGACGCCTCGGTGGTGGAGCGGTGCTTCCCGACAGCCGCCGCGTGGCCCGGGCGGAGGACCCTGCGCGATATCGCCGACCGACAGCTTCGACGGCGAGAGTCGGCGATGTCGATCCCGCAGCCGCCCGCAGGCCGGGAGGTGCGCCTGCCCGATCCCGGGTTCGCTCGCTTCCGCGCGGACGGGGAGGCGCATCTCTTCTCACCTCACATCGCGGGAGAGATCCAGGTCCTCGCCGCGTACGGTGCGGAGGCGAACGGGACCTCCCGGCCGATGCGCTGGGTGCCATCGACGACGCGCTGGCACGCTACCGCGCGGCGCTCGCGCGTCCGGCGGCCGATCACGCGGTCCCGCGCGATGAGCTTCGAGTCCGTTCGGCGGGGGTCGGCGTCGATCTCGGCGAGGTCGAGGACGCGCCGTCCATCGTCCGGCGGTTCGTCGTCTCGGCGATGAGCGTGGGCGCCCTCAGTCCGGAGGCCCACCAGGCCCTGACCATCGGCATCCAGCTTGCGGGTGGGGCCGCGAACACCGGCGAGGGCGGGGAGGACCCGCGCCTGGTACGCGCCCGGCCCGGACGGGCAGCGTCGCGATGCTCGCATCAAGCAGGTCGCTTCCGCGCGGTTCGGGGTGACCGCGACCTACCTTGCGCGCGCCGACCAGCTCGAGATCAAGATCGCCCAGGGATCGAAGCCGGGCGAGGGCGGACAGCTCCCCGGCCGGAAGGCGACCGTGTACATCGCCGCCCTTCGGCGCGGCCAGCCCGGGCAGAGCTACATCAGCCCGCCGCCGCACCACGACATCTACTCCATCGAGGACCTGGCCCAGCTGATCGCCGACCTGCGGGCGATCAACCCGTCGGCCGGATCGGCGTCAAGCTCGTGGCGAGCCGCGGCGTCGGGACCATCGCGGCGGGCGTCGCCAAGGCGGGCGCGTCGTACATCCACCTGTCGGGGCACGCCGGGGGGACGGGCGCCTCGCCGCTCTCCTCCATCAAGCACGTCGGCGCGCCGTGGGAGCTCGGTCTGGCCGAGGTCCACCAGGTCCTCCTGCGCAACGACCTGCGCGACCGCGTCGCCCTGCGCACCGATGGCGGCCTCCAGACGGGACGCGATCTCCTGGTGGCCGCGCTCCTCGGGGCAGAGGAGTTCGCGTTCGGGACGGCGGCGCTCGTATCGATCGGCTGCGACATGGCTCGCCAGTGCCACCTCGACACTTGCCCAACGGGTATCGCCAGCCAGCGAGAGGACCTAGGGCCAAGTTCACCGGTACGCCGGCGGCCGTCGCGCGCTACTTCACGGCCATCGCGGAGGACGTTCGTCGCGAGCTGGCGGCGATCGGAGCTCGCTCGGTCGGCGAGGTCGTCGGCGAGAGCCGCCGGGTCTTGCGGGCCGTGCCGGAGGCCCGGTCCGAGCTGGCGCCCGTCATCGGTGCGGGGTCGTGGGGCGCCGACGCCGCCCGCCGGGCCGATCCGAGGTCCGCCGGCCGTGGAGATCCGTCGTGCGCCGGCGTCGGCGCTGGAAAGCGGGATCGCTGCCGCGCTCCGTGGCCAGGGATCCGTCTCCGCCTCCGGGCTCCGCGTGACAACTGCCGACCGCTCGGTCGGGGCGGGACTGACGGGAGCTCTCGAGCGAGGCGAGCTGCACGGGCCCGTCCATCTCGAGCTGCGCGGTGCGGCGGGTCAGTCGTTCGGGGCCTTCGCCGGGCCGGGCATCGAACTTCGTCTCATCGGGCAGGCCAACGATTACGTCGCCAAGGGCCTGTCGGGAGGCTCGATCACGGTCACGCCTGAGCCGGACCTCGGGGCCGCGCCCGGCGGGGAAGCGATCGCCGGGAACACCTGCCTGTACGGTGCGACCGGCGGCCGCCTGCACCTGGTCGGTCGGGCCGGGATGCGCTTCGCCGTCCGGAACTCCGGCGCCGAAGCCGTGGTCGAGGGCATCGGTCCGCACGGCTGCGAGTACATGACGGGCGGTACGGTCGTCGTTCTGGGACCGGTCGGAGCCAACTTCGGGGCAGGGATGACCGGCGGCCGCGCCTACCTGTACGACCCGAGCGGGCGCCACACGGCGGCGCTCGACGAGCGGAGCGTCTCTGCCGTGCGGCTGGGCTCCGTGCTCGCGGAGCGGCCGGATGGATCGACGCGCCTGATCGAGCTGGTGCGTCTGCTCGAGGCGCAGCGCGGCGCCGGTTCTGCGCTTGCCGAACGCGTCCTCCAGGAACCCGACCTCGCGGCGACTTTCTGGCTCGTCGAGCCGATCGCGCCCGCGGCGCCGCAGCGTCGGGGTTGCGGTGCCGGTCGTGGCAGAGAGCTCGGGGGTGGCGCTTCGGGCTCGGAGCTGAGGGCGCGGCTCGGGGATCTTCGGTATCCGATGGTCCGTGATAGGGGGCCGTGGCGGTAGAAGACGAACGGCGACCGCGTCTGGTGGCCTGCGGCTGGGCCGGCAGCGGACCCGTGGCTGTTGGCCTGGGATCGAGCTGGCCGGACTGGGCGTCCAGGCCGCTCACCCTTACGGGGAGCGCGTGCGCCGCTGCTGTGCGCCCACCTCTCTGAGTCGCCCGTCGGACCCGCCACCAGGAGACCTGCGACTCCGGCGTGCGTGGGATTCGAGGCTATACGTGACGAGATGACATGGCTAGAATAGCCAGATGAAGACGGAGACCATCACGGAAGCGAAGAACGGGCTGAGCGCGCTCATCGACCGCGTCCGGGCCGGGGAGAGCGTCCTCTCCTCGATCGCGGCGTGCCGATTGCTCGCATCGAGCCGATCGCGGCGTCGGCCGACGCGACCGGGCGTGTCCGCCGCCTTCAGCGTGCCGGCATCATCCGTGCCGGCGTAGCGCCGCCGCCGCTCGGTCTTCTGCAAACGCCGGCGATGAGAGTCGGCCAAGGGCGGAAGCGCCGTCGACGCGCTTCTCGAGGAGCGGCGCTCAGGTCGGTGACGATTCTGGGACAGTTCAGCCGTGGTCCCACTCCTCGTCGGCGAAGCGTCGAGTCGGCGGGTCCTGGTCGCCTACGAGGAGGACACCGATATCGTTGCGTGGTGGGCGACCGAGGTGGAGTGCGTCTCCGCCCTCGCTCGCCTCGAGCGCGACGGCAGACTGACCCCGACGGCGATCGGTGACGGCTTGCGGCGTCTCGATGGACTGACGAAGGCCTGGCACGCAGGTGCAGCCGGTCCCGGCGGTCCGCTCCGCGGCGATCCGCGTTCTTCGCGTCCACCCGCTCCGTGCGGCCGACGCGCTCCAGCTCGGCGCGGCGATCGTTGTGTCCGAGGGCCATCCGTCGACGCTCCCGCTCGTGACGCTGGACGATCGCCTCGCCCTTGCGGCCGAACGCGAAGGGTTCACCATCGTCACCCCCTGAGAACCGCGTCGTTTCGTCAGCTCGGGCCGAATCCTCGTGGCCGCCGGCCAGCAGTGCGAGCCCCGCAAGAAGCCCGCGGAACCACGCCAGGGGGTTCATCAGCCAGTTCCGGCCCGGATCATCGGTGGCCTGCGGCCGGGCCGACCGACGACCCGAGGCTGGTGGCCTGCGCTCTGGGCCGGGCCTCCGCCTGGGCCGGGCCTGCGCCTGGGCCGGGCCTGTGTCTGGGTTTCCGTTTTCGTCATCCGTCCATGTGGTGCGCCTTGGGCTGCCTTTTGGCCGGTTTGGCCGGGTTCGATGGCCAGTTGAGAGTCGAAACGCCGTCGCACTGAGCACGCGTCCTGGCCGAAGGGAGGCGACTCCACCGCGTCACAGGGGGATCGACTCGGCTAACGCTCAATGCGTAGACGGATGGCACGAAACCGAGCGCATCGAGCGGGGCCCAGCAGAGGAGCGGCAGCGGCAGACAACTCGCGAACCCAAGGCCCAGCGCGGAGACCGATTCGCAACCTTGACGGTCCGTGCCCGCCACCGACGCCGCCTTCGGCCGACCGTACGCTCGCCCGAGCGTGGGCCCGCTGTCCCCGGCAGAGCCTGCCCAGTTGTCGATGCCCTCGATGCCCGCCCGGGAGGTGCCCCAATGCTCCATCCGTCCGACTCCCAGACCTACCCCACGGCCGTACGCGACGGCCACGGCGCCCCGGTCACGTGTACCGCGTGCGGCTGCCGCCTGACTCCCTCGGGTGAGGTGTACATGCACTTCAACCCGATCGGTGGTCGTGATGCCCGCGGCTGCCGCGTCGCGTGCGCTGACGCGCCCCACGACGTGACCGGTCGAGCGATCGCCGTCGTCGTCTGATCGGGCCCGCGGGCTGGCGGACCAGGTACAAGAGCCCGAGGTCGCACGCGCCGAGGCCGCGCGTCGCCTGAGGGCGCCCATCGTGCGTTGCCCGCCACGGGCACCGCTCGCACGGCGTCGCGCCGCGGCGTCGCACCTGCCGCCGGCGACGCGTCGCGCCCGCCGCCGCTCGCACGGCAGCTCGTGCTGCGTGGCACGCGCCCGCGCGGGCCCGCAGCTCCCCCGCGTCGAGCCGGCCTGCGCCCGCCGCGACGGGCCCCCCCCTAGTTCGTCGGCGCCTCGTCTCCGTCGTAGATCCGATAACCGACGCCGCGCACTGCCACGACCTGCGGACCACCGGCTGCCGCCACCTTCCCGCGGAGCCGGGCGAGATGGGGCTTGAGCCAGAGCAGGTCGGGATCGGTTTCGGCGGGCCAGCCGGCGCTAGCCAGCTGGAGGTGCGGGACGATGTCGCCGCCGGCACGGACCAGCGCTTCCAGCAGCCGGAACTCCGTCGGCGTCAAAGCCAAGGCGACCTCGCCCACCCGCGCCTGGTGACGGCCCGGCTCGAGCACGAGATCGCCGGCGACCAACGGCCCGCCGCCCGCCGACCCGGGTCCGCTCGACCGGTCCACCCGGCGCATGATCGCCGCGATCCGCGCGAGGAGCTCGGCCTTGCCGAACGGCTTCGTGAGGTAGTCGTCCGCCCCGAGACCGAGCGCGCGGACCTTGGCGGCCTCGCCGCTTTCGCCCGGAGACGACCAGGATCGGCGCCTGGCCCACTGCCCGCATCTGGCCGGCGACGTTGAATCCGTCCGGTCCCGGCATCGCAAGGTCGAGCAGCACGAGGTCGGGGTGCTCGTCGCGGAAGCGCTTGACGGCGGTCAGCCCGTCGTAGGCGGTGATGACCTGGTGGCCCTCGGTGCCGACCAGGGCCGTGATGGCCCCCACCATCGCTGGGTCGTCATCCACGACAAGGATCCGGAGGGGGCGGCTGGGCATCGTGATCATGTTCCTCTCGCGTACGGATCAGATGGCGACCGCGGCCGGCAGCGCGACGACGAATTGCGCGCCGTGCGGTCGAGCGGGTTCGCACCACAGGCGGGCGCCCATGGACTCGCCGAGTCGCTTGGCGGCGTACAGGCCGATGCCCGAGCCGCGGGCTGTATGAGTGTCGCGGCGAGCGTATGGCTCGAAGATCCGCTCTCGCCACTCGTCCGGTATCCCGGGGCCCTCGTCGGATACGCCGAGCTGGACGATCCCTTCGTCCAGCGCCCAGTCGATCCGGATGGAGGTGTCCGGGGGAGCGTACTTGACGGCATTCTCGACGAGATGCTCGACGATCTGGCGCAGGCGGGGCGGGTCGGCCAGGGCCTGCAACCGGACGCTCGGCACGATCTCGATCCGATGGCGTTCGAGGATCGGCCGGAGCGAACCGACGACCTCGTCGACCAGCGCGGCGATATCGACCGGCGTGACGGACGCCGGTCCCTCGGGCACCACCCGGACCGACGCCAGGATCGAGTCCACGAGGCGATCGAGCCGCTCGATCTGCTCGAGCGTCGCCCGATGCCAGGCGGCGCGCTGCGCCCGCCGTTCGATGTCGCGCGATTCGCGGCCGCGCAACGGCGGTTCGTCGGCGAGGAGGTCGGCATAGGCGCGGACGACCGCGAGCGGCGTCCGGAGCTCGTGCGTGACGAGGGCGATCAGCTCGCTGCGGGCCTCGTCGATCGCCTTGAGCGCCACGACCCGTGCCTCCGCCTCGGCCTGCTGGCGGCCTTTCTCGATGATCCCTGCCAGGAGGTCCGCCACCGCGCCCAACTGGGCAACATCCGCCTCGCTGAAGGTCCGCGGTTGCTCCGTCTGGACGTTGAGCACGCCGACCGTCTGGTCGTGCCATGTCAGCGGCACGGACAGCATCGACGCGACGAACCGGCGCTGGTCGATCCCGCGGACCCACAGGAAGCGGGCGTCGGCCTTGACATCCGGGATGACGAGCGGCAGTCGTTCGGCGGCAACCTGGCCGGTGACGCCTTCCCCGAACGGCACACGGGCCCGGCCGATCTGGAAACGGTCGAGGCCGTTGGTCGCAGCCAGCGTCAGGTACGCTCCATCGCGGTCGAGCAGATAGAGCGAGGAAACGTCTGCGTGGAGCACGTCCCTGGTCCGGTCGACGACCGTCTCGAGCAGCTCGTCCCAGGTGCGCGCGGTCGTGGCGAGGCGCGCCACCTCGTGCAGGAAGCGAAGCTGTTCGAGCTGATGGGCCGCGCTCCCGGGCGGCATCGATCCGCGCGTCTCGACGGACGCGCGGACGGGCGGCGGCACGGACGGGGTGGTCGTCACGGGCTTCACGATACAAGCCTATGGAAAGGTTGCGGAGCGAAAGGTTGCGGCCGCGTCGCCGCTCGGGCGCGGAAAGGTTCGGTGGCTGGGCCCCGGTGAGCACGAACGAGCCGCGATCGAAGGTCTCGCAACCATCCGCGACCGCACGACGGTCGCCGGCCGGTACCGACCGCCCGTCGCCGGCTGTCGCGGCGGAGCCGCTCGGGATCGGCACCGGCGGCGCCCGCGATCCGCTCGCGGTGGAGGTCCGTCTGCTCGGCGCGCTCCTCGGACAGGTCATCGCGGAGCAGGAAGGCCCCGAGCTGTTCGCGACGGTCGAGCGCATCCGCCGGCGCACCATCACCCTCCGGCGTGACGACGATCCGCTCGAGCGAGCGCGACTCGACGAGGAGCTTCGGGCGCTCGATCTCGATGCCGCCGAGGCGGTGATCGGCGCATTCGCGCTGTATTTCCGCCTCGTCAATCTCGCCGAGGCGCGTGGCCGGGTGCGGGCGCTGCGCCGGCGCGAGCGCGCCGCGCGGGACGGGGTCCTCGACGATTCGGTCGCCGACGCGGTGGCCCGCCTGCGACGGCTCCGCCGCTCGAACGCCGAGCTCGACGCCCTCGTGGGCAGGCTGTCGATCGCCCCGGTGCTGACGGCGCATCCGACCGAAGCCCGCCGGCGGACGACCCTTCTGGCGTTGCGACGCTGCGCCGACCTCCTCGAGCGGCTGGACGATCCGCGGCTGACCCCGTCGGAGGATCGCGAGGTCCGTCGTCGACTGCGCGAGGAGATCACCCTCCTCTGGCGCACCTCCGACCTGCGCATCGTGACGCCGACGCCGCTCGACGAGGTCCGGACCGCGATGGCCTTCTTCGACGCGACGCTGTTCACGGTGGTGCCCCGGCTGTATCGCGCGCTGGACCGCGCCCTGGACGGCGCGCCCGGCCGTTCCCGCGGGCCCGCCGCCGACAGCGGCCGGACCGGGACGCGCCCGCCGCGCGTCGGCCCGTTCCTGCGGCCGGGAAGCTGGATCGGCGGCGACCGGGACGGCAACCCCGAGGTGACCGCCGACATCACCCTGCGAACGCTCCGCATCCACGCCGACCATGTTCTCCACGGCTACGAGGCGGTGGCGACACGGCTGATGCAGACCATCGCGGCCGTGTCCGCTGGCGACCGGGTCCCGCGGGCGCTCGCCTCTCGTCTCGCCCGCGACGCCGAGGACCTCCCCGAGACGGACCGCCTGCTTCGCCGCCGGTTCCCCGACGAGCCATACCGGCAGCGCTTCGGGTTCATCGCCGAGCGGCTGCGCCGCACGCGCGCTGCGCTCGTCGGCGAGCCGGCAGCCTTGAGCGGCCGATACGCGTCGGTCGCCGACCTGGACGCCGAGCTCGTCGAGATCGGCGAGGCGCTGGTGGCCGACGGCCTCGATCGCGTGGCGTGGGGAGAGGTGGCCGAGTTCCGCTGGCAGGTCGGGACGTTCGGGTTCCACCTCGCCGAGCTCGAGGTCCGCCAGCACGCCGCTGTCCATGCGGCCACGCTCGCGGCGATCCGCGACGGACGTCCGGGGGACACGGAGGTCTCGGCCGGCGTGACCGTGGACGAGGTTCTCGAGCACGTTCCGGGCGATCGCCGAGGCCCAGGCTCGGTTCGGGGTGGACGCCTGCCGCCGGTACATCGTCAGCTTCACGTCCTCGGCCTCGGACGTCACCGACGTCCTCGAACTCGCCCGGCTCAGTGCCGGTCCGGCGGCCGGCGACGGTTCGCACGGTGCGGTGCCGATCCTCGACGTCGTCCCGCTGTTCGAGTCGAGTGCGGCACTCGATTCCGCCGGTTCGATCCTCGCTGCGCTGCTCGACGATCCGCCCTACCGCGCGGGTCTGGCGGCGCGCGGCGATCGCCAGGAGGTCATGCTCGGATACTCGGATTCGAACAAGGAATCGGGGTTCCTCGCGGCCGCCTGGATGCTCCACCGAGCGCAGGGCGACCTGGCCGCGACGGCGCGGTCGCGAGGCGTCGAGCTGACGCTCTTCCACGGCCGCGGCGGCGCGATCGGCCGCGGCGGCGGGCCGACGAACCGGGCGATCCTTGGCCAGGCGCCGGGGTCGGTCGATGGGCGTCTGAAGCTGACCGAGCAGGGCGAGGTGATCGCCGCGAACTACGCCGACGCCACCATCGCCCGCCGTCACCTCGAGCAGATGACCGGCGCCGTCCTGATCGCCTCGACCCCCGAGCACGACGCGCGGCTCCAGCTCGCGATCGACGTCGGGGCTCCGATCCTCGACGAGCTGACCGTGACCGCGCGGGCGGCCTACCGCTCGCTCGTCCACGACGACCCGGGTTTCGCGGAGTTCTTCGCCGCTGTCACCCCGATCCGTGAACTCTCCGCGCTGCGGCTCGGGTCGCGACCGGCGGCGCGCGGGAGGCGTGACCAGGCGCCGACGATCGATTCGCTGCGGGCCATCCCCTGGACGTTCGCCTGGTCCCAGGCACGGATCAACCTGCCCGGCTGGTTCGGCCTGGGCAGCGCCCTCGAAGCCTACGGGACGCGGCACGGCGAAGCGGGCCTCGACGCCATCGCCCGGCTGGCCGGAGACTGGCCGTTCCTGTCGAGCCTCTTCGACAACGCCGAGATGAGTCTCGCGAAGGCGGACATGGGCGTCGCGCGCACGTACGCGGCGCTTGCGAGGGGGGACGGTGACGATCGCCGTTGGGCGATCATCGAATCCGAGTTCCGCAGGACGGTGACGATGCTCACCCGCGTGACCGGGCAGGGAACGGCTGCTCGATGGCGCTCCGGTCCTCCAGCGCTCCGTCGCGCTGCGCAACCCCTACGTGGATTCGCTGTCCGAGCTGCAGGTGCGCTTGCTGGCCCGGCTGCGCGCGCCTCGAGGCCGACGATCCCGAGCGCGACCGCGTCCTCCGGCTGGTCCAGTTGACCGTCAACGGTGTCGCCGCCGGGCTGCAGAGCACGGGATAGGGCGTGGACCACGCCGATCACGTGGCGCTGTTGCGGGCGGCGGTCGAGCCCGGCGGAACCTGGGCGGATATCGGAGCGGGATCCGGGGCCTTCACGCTTGCACTGGCGGATCTGGTCGGGCCGGGTGGCCGCATCGTCGCGGTCGACCGCGACGAAGGAGCGCTCCGCCAGATGGAGGAGGCAGTCCGGCGGGCCTTCCCCGCCGTGCCGGTCGAGGCGGTCGTTGCGGACTTCCGGCGCCCGCTGAGCCTGCCCGCACTCGACGGCCTCGTCGCGGCCAACAGTCTCCATTTCGTCGCGCGCGACCAGCAGGGCGAGGTCGTTCGGGCGCTCGCGGCGTGCTTGCGGCCGGGCGGACGGTTCGTCGTCGTGGAATACGACGCCGACCGTGGCAACCCGTGGGTTCCGCACCCGTTCGGGTTCAGCGGGTGGGTCCGCCTGGCCGAGGCGGCCGGCCTGGTGGACGCGCGGGAGCTTGGCCGGGTGCCGAGCCGCTTCCTCGGGGCGATCTATTCGGCGGTCGCTCGGCGACCGGATGGCGAGCGGCCTTCGCCCATGGTCGGGCGGGCACAGGCGGGAGGTTGACCGGGGCCGCCGCTGAAGGTCGGCGGGCACGACGCCGGACCCGGAATTGGCGGTTTCTACCTGTCGGTGCCCTCACACCGTTCTCAGGTGCGACGGCGACGATCCTGGTCGGGTCGGCACCGACCGGCCGTCCCGCCAGCGACTTCGCCCGAGCCCACGGGCCTTCAGGAGGTGCCATGGGCGAACGGTGAACGACACTATCGAAGCGACCCCAGGAACAAGGAGATGACCATTGGAATGGCATGACCCCACAGGACTGCCGGCCCCGCTGACGCCGGCTCCCCACCGCTGACTCCGTCCGAAGGGCCGGCGCCCGAGCAACCGGCGCCGACGCCGCAGACCAGGCACTCGGGCCTGCGTCGGACGGTCCTCACCTCCACACTCGCTGCGCTGCTCGTGATGGGTGGCGCGGTCGCCGTGGTGTCGGCAGCGAGCCCGGCTCCGGCCGCTTCCTCGGCTCCGAGCACGACCGATCCATCGAACCCGACGACCCCGCCCGCCAACCGTCCGAACCACGGCTCGGGCGGGGCCAAGGTCAACTGCCCGAACATGGGCGGCAGCGGCTCGTCCGGCGGCTCGGGCGGCTCCGGCAGCTCCGGAAGCTCCGGAAGCTCGAGCAGCCAGGCCCCCGCCTCGACGCCGGCGACGTAGGTCCCGGCTGGGCACCGGGCGGTCCGTTCCTCGTCGGGCCGCCCGGTGTCCCACCTCTCCACCGATCGATCTCCGTTGCGCCGCCGACACTCGGTCGTCCTCACCCTTGCCTTCGTCCTGGCCGGCTGCACCGGCGCCGTCGGCGCCGTGGCGCCCTCGACCGAGTCAGGCACGTTGGCACCGCGTGACGCCTTCGACTGCGCCCTCGACTGGCGAGTCGACCTCCATCCCGTCCACACTCGTCGACATCGGAGCCGACCTGAAGGGTCCGGCAGGTCTGTCGGCGACCGTCATGACGACCGGCCTGGCCGGACGCGGCAGCCTTCGCCTTCGATGCCGACGGGCGGCTCTGGGTGGCGACTGCGGCATTCTCGGACGAAGGCTCGGACGCGATCTACGTCGTCGAATCGCAGGGCGCGGCGCCAAGGAAGATCCTCGCGGACGTCCACACTCCGCTCGGGCTCGTGTGGGATGACGGCACCCTCTACGTCGCGTCGGCCGGGCGGATCGAGGCCCTGTCGGGCTTCACGGGCGGCACGTTCACGGCTCGAAGGACGGTGTTGACCCTCGAGGCGGGCGTCGGCGAAGTCAACGGACTGGCCCTCGCCCCGGATGGCCGGCTCCTGGTCGGCGTCTCGGCCGCCTGTGATGCCTGCGCCTCATCGTCCAGCCAGGCGGCCGCCGTCCTTTCCGTGCTCCCCGACGGCACGGGGTTGCACGTCGTCGCGAGCGAGATCCGCGCACCGGTCGGCCTCGCATTCATCCCGGGTACCGACGATCTGCTGGTCACGATGAACCAGCGCGACGACCTCGGCGACGCCACGCCGGGTGACTGGCTGGCGCTCGTCCGCGACGGGCAGAAGTGGGGGTTCCCCGACTGCTACGGCCAGGGTGGCGGCGCATGCGATGGCGTGCCCGATCCGGTCGCCGTGCTCGACAAGCACGCGGCGGTCAGCGGGGTCGCCGTCGTGACCGACGGGTTCGGCCCGCTCCAGGGAGCGTCCGCATTCGTCGCCGAGTGGGCGACCGGTTCGGTCGTTCGGGTCGCGCTCACGCCGTCAACGGATGGGGCCGGATGGACCGGCACCGCGGAGCCGTTGCTCGTCGGGATCTCACGACCCGTGGCGGTCGCGGTCGCACCCGACGGCGCACTGGTCGTCGGCGACTGGGAATCGGGGACGATCTACCGGATAACGGCGACCTGAGTCGGCGGGCGCCCTCGGCGCGGGCGGGTCCTCAGGGCGAATCGATCCGCTCGGTCGGCGGGGTCACGTCCTTCATCGGTCTGGCCGGCGGTCCACGGCGGCCACGCCGGTTGAATCGCGCGATGCGGTCCGGTCCCGCCACGAAGGGCGCGATGTAGGCGACGAGAAGGATCGGGATCAGGAATCGCGTCACGCCGGGCCGCACGATGACCGCCATGCCGAGGGCCCAGACGAACAGCACGTAGATGCCGATCGCCCTGCCCGACAGCCCTCCGAGCTGCAACCGGCGCGCCGGGAGCAGGACCACGAGGGCGACGACGAGGGCGAGGGCGAGGAACCACGGGGCGGGGATCAGCACCCGACGATCGTAGGGCCTCCGCGCCCGATCGGTGTCGGCTGCCGCCGGGCGTTGCCGGGACGGGCGCGTTTGACCGAATCGCCTCGAAGCCTCATAGTTATTGGTCGCGGGGTGGAGCAGCGGCAGCTCGTCGGGCTCATAACCCGAAGGTCAGGGGTTCGAATCCCCTCCCCGCAACCAACGCCGCTTACACCTTGAACCCCGGGCCCGACCACCCGGGGTTCATCCTTTTCCGAACCTTGCGTGAGTCGGACGCCAACTGGAGGTCAGCCGCTGGTCACGGTGCGAGGCGTTGGTAGTGCGGGTCGGATCCCGTCTGCCATGACACCTTCGTATGCGGCCCGCCGTATGGGTCGAGCAGGTAGACGTCGCGCTGCGTGTTGCCCTGGGGGCTCAGCAGGATCTTCGTCGAGTCCGGTGACCAGGTCCACCACGCCGTGCCATCGAGCTCCGGGCCAGTCTGGATGACCGGGCCTGTCCCGTCCGCGCGCACGACGGAAACCCGCTGGGTCGGCTGATCGGCGAAGACGTGCCAGTACGCGACCCATCGGCCGTCTGGCGAGACGCTGGCCTGGCCGCCCCAGCTGGTGCCGGGAACCCCTGCCTGTCCTGGCTCAGCCTGCGGGTCGAACCGATGCTGGTCCGTCCCGTCGGCGTTCATCGTCCATAGCTCGCAGCAGCCGCCTTCCGCGTCGGCCGTTGCCTCGACGCCATGCTGGTACAGGATCCGGGCTCCGTCTGCCGTATAGGCGAGCCCGTTCAGATGCTGGTCCATCGACTGGTCCATGGTCGGCGCGATCAACGGCCTGATATTCGTCCCGTCGGCGTTCATGACGAACAGGCCCAGCTTGCCGTCGACGATCCCTCGGAACGCGATCTCCTTCGCATCGGGCGGACGGAACACGACGTTGTCCGGGACGTAGCCGGCGGCGAGTTCTCTGGGCGGCTCCTTTCCCGTCACGTCGAAGAGCTCGAGGAGACGCTTGCCACCAACCACGTGATCGGCTGCGATGTATCGACTGCTCGGTACCCAGAACGCATTCACGACGTCGGTCAGCGGTGTTGGCGAGACCTTCGTGATCGCTGTTCCGTCGTCGTGCATGGTGTAGAGGTCGACGTCGATGCCGCCTGCTGCGCGCAGGAACCCGACGAGCGTGCCATCCGGGGAGTACTCGGGGCCGGTGTCGTACTCCGGGCCGCCGAGGAGGAGCCTGGTCCCGCCGGCGACTGGATCCGCGAGATAGAGATCGCCGCCTGCGTCGTATGGGATGAGCCCGTTTCGTGCCGGGCCGAATGGCGCCGGGACGTGCCTCTGTGAGCCCGCATAGGCAGCAAGGACCACGGCAAGGAGCACGGCGATGAGAGCCACGATGCCGAGCTGCCGCCACGGCAGCCGGGCGGCCGGCGCCGCGCGGGTCGCGATATCCATCGGGAGCCACCTTTCGGGGAACGTCCAGGCGGGCCGCTGCCGCATCCGGGCGGTCCGCGGGAGGACGTCGTCGACGTAGTCGGGGTAGGGGCCCGCCGCCATGTCGGCCAGGATCGCGGGCAGGTCGCGCTCGATGCGCGTCGGCATGGTCATGCGACCTGCCCTCCTGTCACGGGCGACGGGGACGCCGGCTCGGCATCGACCGCGACCCGCATCTCGCCCAGGGCGCGATGCAGACGCGACTTGACCGTGCCGACCGGGATGCCCAGGGTCGCCGCGACCTCGGTCAGCGGCATCCCCAGGAAGTAGTGCAGGACGACGATCGCCCGACCGCTCTCGTCGAGGCGACGCATCGCGCCCTCTACGAGCTCGCGATCCGCGAGCGTGGCCGACACGTCGGCGACGCTCGGGGCGTCGATCGGCGTGAGCTCGACCTCGATGACCCGGCGGCGCCGCCGGCGAGCGAGGTCGAGACAGGTGTTGACGGTCAGCCGATGGAGCCAGGCATCGAACCGCTCCGGATCACGCACCCTGGGAAGATCGCGCCAGGCTCGGATGAGGGTCTCCTGGACCGCGTCTCGGGCGAGCTCGGGGTCGCGGAGGATGAGGCGGGCCGCGCCGTCCAGCCGCGTGACGGCTCCGCGGGCGAGTTCGGTGAAGGCGTCATGATCGCCCCGCCTGGCTCGCTCGACGAGTCCTCGCTGGTCCACGGGTCCCCTCGTTGCGGCACGACCATCTCGGTCGTGCTCGACAGGGTATGGCGTCCGCGAAGCCGATTCGGTTCTTGTCCCGCACCCGAGTCGCGCGACGGGTCTCCGCGCGAGCGCCGCGGTCCGACCGACCGATCGGTGCTTCGACTCCTCGGTCGAGGCGGTGCACTCCGCTCGAGGCTTCCAGTCACGCGCATCGCCGGCGGCCTGACCGAGGCCCGGCCGTCATCGATCCGGCTCGGACGTGCCGGTGGCCAGGGGCAGCGCGACCCGACCCGAGCTGATCCTGCCTCCACCGGGCTCAGATGTGACAGATGTACGCCACCCGGGCATTCGGCGGACGATCCGTGTCAAATGCTCGCCTGACGCATCAATTGGCAGCGGCCGCCGCCTAAGCGAAGGGGATCGAGCGTGACCGCCGCGGCCGCGCCGGATGCGGCCCTGACGAGTGCCCGCGTGAGGTGCGTTTGACAAGAACTTGTTTCGATAGGCCACCGGGGAAGTCCCGCACCGCGATAGGTCGACTCATGAGCCCGGCGGCCGACTGGACTACGACGATATGGCCCGCCCCATGGCAACCAAAGATGCCGTGGTCAGTCGGAGTCCGCGGTCCCTGAGGCGAATGGCGCGCGGCCGCGCGACTCGGCGGGCCAAATCTGTGCTGCGACCCCGAGCGCGACCGTTGCCGCGGTCGCGCGGTCGGGGGCGAGGATCTTCGTGGGGAGGTCGGCCCAGGCGAGGAGTCCGGTGTCGGGAAGGCGGCCGCGGATAGGTTCGATGCCGTCGGCGGCGGGGTGAAAGAAGCCCTCGATGCGCACGCCTGCGAGGACCCAACGATCGTCGCGCCGACGACGACGGAACTCGGCGCGGGCTGCGTAGCGGGGCACCGCGGTATCGTCCCACGACACCCAGCGACGGGCGGACGGCCGGAGTCCCCGGCCCCACCGCTGACGCCCCTAGCGTCAGTTTCCGCACACTGGATCGGTCTTGGTCCGGCCGTCGCCCATTGAGCCAGCCCCGTGGGCTGACTTAACCGCCGGGGAGGGGCCTGGTGACGCTGCCAGCATCACAGGGGCCGATAACGGCCACTACGCCGCAGCCCTGGCGCTATAGACAGCCTCCCTGCCCTGGATCTGCTGCTGGCAGCAGAATCCGCGTCTCCAGGCGGTCATCGACAGAGCCCGGGCTCGCCTCGTCCGCGTACCATCCGGCCCATGACGACCGATGAGGATCCCGCGCCGAGCGAACACCACCACCACGCCGAGGACGAGCACGAGTTCGAGCCGCTCGAGTACACCGACGCGGTGGAGGCATTCCGAGCCGAGAAGGACCATTACTTCAGACACGGCGACGCGAGCCCGCTGCCGCCCGGTGAGCGTGAGGCCTTCGCGGGACTGTCCTACTTCCCCGTCGACCCGGCCCTCAGGTTCGAGGGCCTGATGCTCGAGCCGTACGCGGGGAGCGAAGAGCGATCGTTCATGATCCCGACCTCCGACGGCCGGTTGCGCCCGGCCAACCGCGTGGGGTCGCTGCGCTTCGACCTCGCCGGCAAACCTCGGTCGCTTGCGGCCTATGTGGTCGCCAGCGCATCCGACGACCACCACGCACCACGAGCACGAGCACGAGCACGAGCACGAGGCGCCCGAAGAGGACGATCAGCCGGGCCCGACCCTGTTCGTGCCTTTCCTCGACGAGACGAGCGGCCGGGAGACCTATGGTGCCGGCCGCTATCTCGACATCGAGCCGGAAGAGGACGGCACGTACAGCCTGGATTTCAACCTGGCGTACCACCCCTCGTGCGCATACGACGTCCGGTTCTCATGTCCCCTGACACCGGCCGAGAACCGCCTGGACCTCAGGATCGAAGCGGGCGAGCGACTGCCGAGCGCCCGACGACGGATCGCCCACTAGCCTGCGGCCGCCCGCCGGCCTACTCCCAGCGGAAGGTCCGCGCCGCGAGCGCAACGGTGGCCACTCCCCAGACGACGAGCACGGCCACCGGGCCCACGGCATCCCCGCCCTGCCCGAGAGCCACCCGGAACGTGTCGGCGAGCGCCGAGGCCGGCAGCACCGACGCCACGGCCTCAAGGGGCGGCGGCAGGTGCGAGATCGGCAGGATGATCCCGCCGAGCAACAGGAACGCCGAGGAACAGGCCGTTGGCGACCGCGAGCGTGGTTTCGGCACGAAGCGCGCCCGGCGAGAAACAGTCCGAGCCCGGCGAACGCGAACGTCCCGAGCAGCACGCCGACTGCGACCAGCACGATCGACGAGCCCGGAGCGGGCCGCCAGCCGAGGAGGCCGGCCGCCACGGCGACCAGCAGGACGACCTGGGCGACCTCGACGGCGAGGACGGCCAGCATCTTCGCCGACAGCAGGCCGCCGCGCGTCAGCGGCGATCCTCCGAGACGCTTCAGCACGCCGTAATGCCGCTCGTAGGCCGTCGCGATGCCGAGGTTGACGAGGCTGGTCGCGATGATCGCGAGGGCCATCGTCCCCGGAAGCAGGAAATCGACGGGCGCCGACCCGCCCGTGGGCAGGATGGCGAGCGAGGCGAAGAAGACGAGCACGATCACGGGGATGACGATCGTCACGAGGACGTTCTCGCCCCGGCGCGCCGTCAGGCGCAGCTCCATCCGCGTCTGGGCTAGCAGCCGTCTCGGCGGGGACGCCGGCGCCGTGGGGCCGGCGACCGGCACAGAGCCCGCCCCGCCGCTCACCGGCGCCGTGCCCGCTCCGCCGCTCACGAGCCCTCCTCCTCGACTCCGCCGACCAGCCTCAGGTACGTCTCCTCGAGGGTCCCGCCGGCGGTTCGCATCTCCACGATCAACCGGTCGGCCGACGCACACCAGGCGGCGAGCGCCGCGACCAGCCCGGCGTCCGGTGCGACGCCCTCGATGACGAGCCCGCCGCCCTCCGGTTCGCTGACGACCAGCGCCCCGGGACGTGCCGCTCGGAGCGCCTCTCCCAGCTGATCGCTCTCCGGCCGCGTCAAGGCCCGGTCCAGGCGAAACCGGAGGCGCGGGGCGACCCCGGCCCCCAGCTCGGCCGCCGTCCCCGAGGCAACCACCCGGCCGCGGTCCAGGATGCAGATCCGATCGGCCAGTCGCTCGACGTCCGTGAGGTCGTGGCTGGTCAGGAGGATCGCCGCGCCCGCCGTCCGCAGGTCCGCCACGATCGCGCGGGTCGCCGCCCGTGCCTCGGGGTCCATCCCGGCGGTCGGTTCGTCGAGGACGACCACCTCGGGCCGCCCGACGAGCGCAAGCGCCAGGCCGAGCCGCTGCCGCTCGCCTCCCGACAGGCGCCGGTATCGGGTGCGGGCCACCGTCCGCAGCCCGACCAGATCGATCAGCTCGTCCGCGTCCCGCGGGTCTCGATGGAACTGCCCGTACTGGCGGACTGTCTCGAGCGGCTGGGCGCGAGGATCGATGCCGCCGTCCTGGAGCATCAGCCCGACGCGAGCGCGGAGCGCCGGCCCGCCGGTCGCCGGATCCATCCCGAGCACGCTGACCCGCCCGCCGTCGCCGCGGCGGTAGCCTTCGACGATCTCGACGGTCGTCGTCTTGCCGGCGCCGTTCGGGCCCAGGATCGCGACGAGCTCGCCGGCCGAGATCGACAGGGACACGCCGTCGAGGACGGTCCGACCTCCATAGCGCTTGACGAGCCCGTCCACCTCGACCGCAGGCCCGGCCGCGGCCTGCCCGCGGCCCAGGCTCACGAACCGGCCGCGATCTTGGCGTACTGGCGCTCGAAGTCGGCGTCGGTCAGCTCACCGACCTGGATGGAGCGCAGGACCCCGCTCCGATCCACGAAGTACGTCTGCGGCCGAGCCGCGACGAGATAGGCCGATTTGATCGCCTTGCCCGGATCGACGACCGTCGGCCAGGTCGCCCCGTGGTCGGCGATGAACGCCTTCGCGCCGTCCGGCGGATCGTCGGTCAGGATCCCGACCACCGCCAGCCCGTCGCCGGCATGCTGGGTCAGCTTGCCCTCGAGCAGCGGGAACTCCTCGCGGCAGGGCACGCAGCTCGGCCCCCAGAAGTTGATCACCACCGGGCGCCCGGCCAGAGCCTTCAGGTCGAACGCCGCGCCGTCGAGCGTCGTGCCCGTGATCGGGGGCGCGGGCTGACCGACTGCGACGCCGCTGCCCCGCGCCGACCCGGGCGCGCGACTGCCACGAAGACGAGGACGCCGGCCGTGGCGAGGACAGCGATGAGCAGGGCGAGCAGGATCGGTCGACGCGGCGTCGGAGGGCCCGCCTATTCGAGCGTCGCGTTCCCCGTCATCGACGGGTGGACGGTGCACATGAACGTGTACTTGCCGGCCGGCTGGGGCGGGACGTTATAGACCTGGGTCGCGACGCCGTTGAACGGCGTCCCTTGCCACACCACCTGGCCCGCCTCGTTCTTGAGGGCGACGTTGTGGGGCGTGCCCTGGTCCTGGTTGTCCAGGGCGATCGTGAAGGCCTTGTTCGCCGGCGCGACCCACGACGACTGGACGAAGGCGATGTTCTTGGCCTGGACCAGCACGTCGGCCGCGGGCGCGCTCGGCGCTGCAGAACCACCGGCTGCCCCGGACGCGGCCGGCGGCGGCGCACCCGACGCGCCGGCACTCGCGCTGCCGCTGACCTCGTTGGTCGCGAAGACCGTGGCCTGCAGGAAGATCGCGCCGAGGGTGAGTACGACGAGCGCCGTGAGCATCGCCGACGGGGTCCGCGGCGGCGGGCCAGTTCTCGAGATGACCGGTCCGGTCGGCCTCCACGGTGCGGACATATTCCTTGCGGGCGTCCACCAGCCAGCCGACCAGGGTCGCCGCGAGCGAGATCACGCCGGCGACGAGCAGCCAGCCGCCGAAGACGAGGCCGACCATCAGCAGGAAGACGCCGATCGCGCCCATGATCGGGCGGAACGACGGACCGGGCATGTGGACACCCGGCGGGGGCTCGCCGACGACGACCGGCACGGTCGTCACCGTGGTCGTGCCGACATCGTGGTCGTAGATCCGCAGGCCCTCGGCAAGCCAGTAGAGCAGGGTCAGGACGAGGGCGATCGCTCCGAGCGCGAAGATCACGCCCCCGAAGACGAGACCGAGCATCAGCAGGAAGACGCCCACGGCGGCAAAGATCGGCGCGAAGGACGGCCCCGGCATGTGGATCCCGGCCGGCGTCCGCGCGGGGATCCGCCTCGCCCCGCGCCGGACGCGCGGCGCGCGCCTGAGGCTGCGGAAGGTCCGGATCAGGACGAAGACCACGAAGATCGCGATCCCGACCGGGATCAACCCGATGAGCTTCCCCCAGTCGGGCGTGACGAACTGGGCCATGATCTCGAGGATCGAGGTCCACAGGCGTTCGAGCATCGGTCTCCGGGATCAGTGCGCGCGCGGGCGCGCGACTCCCGTCACTCCTTCGACGACCCGGCCACGAGGACGTAGGCCATGAGAGCCATCGCGGCGCCCAGGAAGATGAGCATGGTCGTCCCGGCGTAGTCGATATGCCAGCCGCCGAAATAGGGAACCGCCCAGTAGATCACGCCGATGATGACGAACGTGATGCCGACCATGGCCGCGTTGCGTGGATGGCGGAGCGGATGCATGCGATGAAATCCTAGCTCGCGGGTGACTTGCCGGGCAGCAGGTAGAGGAGCGTGAACAGCAGGATCCACACGACGTCGACGAAGTGCCAGTAGAGCGATGCGCGCCTCGACGGCGTCGTAGTGGCGCCCGGAGAACTGGCCGGCAAGCCCACGATAAAGCACCACGCTCAGCATGATCACGCCACCGAACACGTGGGCGCCATGGAAGCCGGTCAACGTGTAGTACGTCGTGCCGTACGTCCCCGACGAGAGCGTCAGGCCCTCCGCGCCCAGCAGCGCATAGTCGGTCAGCTGCATCACGAGGAACGTGATGCCGAGGACGACGGTCACGGTCATGAACCGCAGGAACATCACCCGATCGTCGCGGCGGATCGCCCAGACCGCGTACTGGCAGGTCACGGAGCTCAGGATCAGGAGGATGGTCGCGGGGCCCACGAAGGGGAGGATCTGCAGGGCGAACGGCTCGCCGGTCTCGGCGTTGATCGTGGGCCACTGGGCCGCATTCGCCCTGATGCTGAAGTAGGCGGCGAACAGCCCGCCGAAGAACATGATCTCGGAGGTGATGAACAGGAGCATCCCGAGGACGGGATTGCTGATGCCCCCGTGCGTGTCATGGGGCATCGACGCGAGCGGGTTGTGCTCGACGGGCAGCGCCGCTGGATCGGTCGTCATCGACATCGGTCTGTCAGTGCTCCGCGGTCCGGCCGTGACGGAGGTCGAACAGCGGCCGCTCGGAGCGGATCTCCGGCAGGTGATCGAAGTTGTAGGCGGGTGGCGGCGACGTCGTCGCCCATTCGAGGGTGTTGGCCTCCCACGGATCGTCGCCCGCGATCGGGCCGCTGCGCAGCGACAGGAAGATGTTCCACAGGAACACGAGCATGCTCGCCGCGATGACGAACCCACCGATCGATGCCAGCAGGTTGAGGTCGTTCCAGCCCGCGGTCGACGAGTAGTCGGCGATGCGCCGTGGCATGCCGGCCAGCCCGAGCTCGTGCATCGGGAAGAAGGTCATGTTGAACCCGACGAACATGATGACGAACTGCACCTTGCCGATCGTCTCGTTCATCATCCGGCCGGTCATCTTCGGGAACCAGTAGTAGAAGCCGGCCATGATCCCGAAGACCGATCCGCCGAACAGCACGTAGTGCAGGTGCGCCACGACCCAGTACGTGTCGTGGAGGGCGAAGTCGACCGGCACCGCGGCGCTGAACGCCCCGTTGATGCCACCGATCAGGAACATCGATAGGAAGCCGATGGCGAACAGCAGCGGCGTCTTGAGCATCAGCTGGCCGCGCCACATCGTGAAGATCCAGTTGAACATCTTCACGCCGGTGGGGACCGCGATCAGGAACGTCATGATGCTGAAGAAGGGCAGGTAGACCGCGCCCGTCGTGAACATGTGGTGTGCCCACACGGAGAAGCCCAGGGCGCCGATGGCGGCCGTCGCGAACACGAACGCCTTGTAGCCGAAGAGCGGCTTGCGGCTGAAGACCGGCAGGATCTCGCTGATCATGCCCATCGCGGGCAGCACCATCACGTAGACCGCCGGGTGCGAGTAGAACCAGAAGACGTTCTGGTACAGGATCGCGTCCCCGCCGTGGGCGGGATCGAAGAACGACCCGCCGTAGTTGCGGTCGATGAACAGCATGATCAGGGCGCTCGTGATGACCGGCGTCGCCATCAGGACCAGGACCGAGGTCGATCAGGACGGTCCAGACGAGGATCGGCATTCGGAACAGGGTCATCCCGGGCGCCCGCATCTTGAAGATCGTGACCAGGAAGTTGATCGCGCCCAGGATCGAGCTCGTCCCGATCAGGACGATGGCGACGATCCACAGGTCCTGGCCGGTCCCGACCGCCGCGAGCGGCCGGTCCTCCGACAGCGGGGGATAGCCGGTCCAGCCCGCGGCCGCCGTCCCGCCGGTCACGAAGCCGAGCAGGAGCAGGAGGCCGGCGAGCGGGAGCATCCACAGCGACAGCGCGTTGATCCGCGGGAAGGCCATGTCCGGCGCGCCGATCTGGAGCGGCACAACGTAGTTGGCGAAGCCCGCCAGGATCGGGATCACGAACAGGAAGATCATGATCGTGGCGTGCATCGTGAACAGCTCGTTGTACTGGATGTCGGTCATGTACTGGAGGCCCGGCTGGGCAAGCTCCGTCCGGACGCCGAGGGCCATGAGACCGGCGAGGAAGAAGAACACCAACGAGTTGATGAGGTACATGATCCCGATCTTCTTGTGATCGGTCGTCGTCAACCACTCGTACAGACCCGTCCTGTAGGCGGAGGCAGCCGGCGTCAGCGTGGTCGTCGCCATGGGACTCCTTACTGGACCGTCAAGGTACCGGTCATGTTCGGGTGGACCGAGCAGACGAAGGCGTAAGCGCCGGCGGGGAGCGCCGGGACGTCGTATGTCTTCTTGGCCACGCCCGGGAAGATCTCGCCCTTGAAGACCTCCTTGCCCGTCGCCGATCCCTCATGGATGGCGACGTTGTGCGGCGTGCCGGAATCCTGATTGTCGAAGTCGATCTTGAACGGCTTGCCGGCCGCGGCGGTGATCGCCGTCTGATCGTAGGCGACGTTCTTGGCGACCAGCGCGACTGGCGGGCCTTCCTCGCCCCGCCGGCGCGCCGCTCCCGGCCGGGCACCGCTGCCGCTCGGCTGGGCGCTCGGGGGCGGCGGCGTCGCGTTGTGCTGGGCGATCTGCTGCTGGAGCCAGGCGTCGAACTCGGGGCCGGTCTTGGCGATGACGTCGAAGAGCATGATCCGGTGGCCGGAACCGCACAGCTCGGCGCACTGGCCCCGGAAGGTCTGGCCGGCATCGCTGTCGTTGACCTTGAACTCGAACGTGTTGACCCGCCCGGCACGACGTCGCGCTTGAACAGGAACTGCGGGACGTAGAAGGCGTGGATCACGTCCTGGCTCGCGAGCGACAGCTGGATGGTCCGGCCGGCCGGGACGTACATCCCGCCGCCGGCCGACTCGGTGGGCAGAAGCTGGGTGTAGAGGATGGTCCGGCCGTCCTCCGACAGGTAGTCGAACTGCCACTGGAACTGCCCTGCGACGGCCCGGATGCGGCTCGTCGGCGCGGTGTTGGTGTCGACCACGTTGAGGGTCTGCCACGAGATGACGAACAGGAACAGGACGATCAGGGTCGGGACCAGCGTCCAGACGAACTCGGCGATGTTGTTGCCGTGGGTCTGTGGCGGGAGGGTGACGTCGCCCGGCTTTCGCCGATAGCGGATGACCGTCCAGATGATCAGGCCTTCGACCACGACGAAGATCGCGACCGCGATCAGGAAGACGATGGTGTAGAGGTCGCGAACCTTGGCGCCCTGCTCGGTCACCGCGATCGGCGGGTAGAGGCCCGTCAGGATCGACTGCGCCGGTCTGGATGACGTTCACGCCCAGGATGAGCGCGATGATCACCGCGACGATGATGAGGCCGCCCACGACGAGAGCGAAGAGGGCGGTCTGCGAGGGGCCCGACCTGGGGGAACTCGACATCAAGGTCCTCGGACGGTGGGCGGCGCACCTCGGGGCGCGACGACCGTGGTGTCAGCGGGAGCGGTCGACCGCCGGGGCCGAACCGGCGCCATTTTACATGCGCGCGCCGGTCGTGCGCGTCCGCGGCTCAGCGCCCGCGGGTGAGGGCGCGGGCGCCCATGCGGGACCGTCGGCGGGGTTCGTGCGACGATGCGGGCGATGGGTCTTCTGTTCGACCTGCGTCCGGGGTCTGGCACCGAGCCGGTGCACGGATCGTCACGGGCGCGCGGCCGGTGGGCGGCGGCGCTGCGCGCCTTCGCTGGCGCGCGGCGTCGTCGGTGGTCGCGCTCGGGGTCGCCGTCGGCGCGCTCTGGCTGGTGGCTTCGGTCGCCGCTCACGGCGTGGCCCCGACCGAGCCGCCAAGCCCGACGTCGCTGCTGCTCGGCTGGACGTTCCCGCCGCTCCCCACGCTCGGCATCCTGGTCGCGACCGTCTGGTGGATCTGGGCCGTCCGCCGGGTGGATGCGGCCCATCCCGCGAACCCGGTCCCGAGGCGCCGGACCGTCACATTCCTGCTCGGCATGCTGGCGCTCGGATTCGCCGTCGCCTCGGGCATCGAGCGCTACGACACCTCGCTCTTCTCGGTCCACATGGTCCAGCACGTGCTGCTGATGCTCGTCGCCGCGCCTCTCATCGCGCTGTCGGCTCCGATCACGCTGGTGCTGCGGCTCTCCGCGCCCGCGACGCGCAAGCGCTGGATCCTGCCCGATCCTCCACTCGCGGATCGTCCGCATCCTCGCCCACCCCGTCGTGGCCTGGATCATCTTCGCGGCGATGATGTGGGGGACCCATTTCTCGGCGCTGTTCAACGCCTCGCTCGAGGACCCGCTCCTCCATGACCTCGAGCACGCGCTGTTCCTGACCGGCGCGTTGCTCTTTTGGTGGCCGGCGGTCGCGCGTCGATCCCGCGCCGTACCGGATGAGTCACCCGGTCAGGATCGTGTACCTCTTCCTGCAGATGACCCAGAACACCTTCCTCGCCGTCGCGATCCTCAATGCGACGGCGGTCCTCTACGCGCACTACGCCACTCTGATCCGGCCCTGGGGGATGTCGGCCATCGAGGACCAGCGGTTGGCCGCGGGGATCATGTGGATCGCGGGCGACGCCGTGTTCCTCATCGCGATCCTCGCGGTCGTGGCCGGCTGGATGAAGGCCGAGGCGCGCGAGACCGCCAGGGAGGATCGCAGGGCCGACGCGGAGATGGCACAGATCCGGATCCGCGAGCGCCATCTCGCGGAACGCCTCGCGGACGAGAGGGGCGAGACTCGCGGATAGGCCCTCGATCGCGGGTTCAGCCCTCGGGCGGCAGCGGCGTCTCGAGGTATCCGCGATACCGCGCCGGATCGACGTTGCCGCCGCTGACCACGGCGACGATCGGACCATCGAGTCGATCCAGACCGAGCTCCCGTGAATGGAACGCGACGGCGGCGATCGCCGAGGGCTCCCGAAGGCTCGGCGACGATCCGCGACCGCTCGGCGGCGAGCCGGACTCCGGCCGCGATCTCGGTCTCGCTGACCGTGACGATCGAATCGAGGTACGCCCGCAGGTGCGCGAACGTGCGGACGCCGAGCGCCTGCGTGCGCGTGCCGTCCGCGATCGTGCGCGAAACGAGGTCGGCCGGCCATCGGACGATCTCGCCGCGCTCGAGCGAGTCGCGGGCGTCGGCCGCGAGCTCGGGCTCGACGCCGATGACCCGGGTCGAGGGTCGCAGCGCCCGGATCGCCGTCGCGACGCCGGAGGCGAGGCCGCCGCCGCCGATCGGGACGAGGACGGCCGCCACGTCCGGCAGGTCGGCAACGATCTCGAGCCCGACCGTCCCCTGCCCGGCGATGATCCGATCGTCGTCGTATGGCGGGATGATCGCCAGGCCGCGTTCGGCGGCCAGCCGTTCGGCGGTCGCCTGGCGCTCGTCGCTCGCGGTGCCGACCGTGACGATCTCGGCCCCGTCGGCGGCGACCCGCTCTCGCTTGATGGCCGGGGCGTCCGACGGCATCACCACGACCGCCGGCGCGCCGAGGAGGCGAGCCGCCCTGGCGACGCCCTGGGCGTGGTTGCCCGACGAGTAGGTGATGACGCCGCGGGCACGGTCTGCCTCGGGACAGCGAGGCGATCGCGACATACGCGCCACGCAGCTTGAACGCGCCGATGGGCTGCAGCGATTCGGCCTTCAGGAACGTCCGCGCCTCCGGCGGCCCGAAGGCGACGAGCGGCGTGTGCAGCGTGACCCCGCGGAGTCGCTCGGCGGCGGCCTCGATGGCGGCGAGTCCGACGAGCGCCGTCGCCCCGGTCTCGGCCGGGGTTCGGGCGGCCGTCATCAGTGCTCCCGGTCGGCCAGACGCTGGCAGTCGATGCAATGCGCCGCCCAGGGCAGCGCTTCGAGCCGTTCGGGCGCGATCTCGCGGCCGCAACGGATGCACGTCCCGTAGGTGCCGCGTCGATCCGGGCGAGCGCCTCCTCGACGAGCCGCAGCTGGTGGCCGGCCCGGTCGTGGAGCGCCAGGTCGCGCTGCTGGGCGAAGACCTGGCTGGCCGCCGCCGCCTGTGAGCCGTAGGTCATCTGGTCCGGGCGCGATGATCGTCTCGCCGAGGTCCTCGATCAGGCGTGCGCGCTCAGCCTCGAGGGCGGCGCGGGCTTCCTCCAGATCGGGTCGGTCCACAGACTGGATGGTACGCGCGACGGCCGTGGTGGCGGCGACTATCCTCAGCGGAAGCGTCCACGACGAGGAGTCCCCGACGATGGCCATCGAGATCGATCCGGTGTGCGGCATGGAGGTCGATACGACCACCAGCCTCCTGTCCTTCGAGTACGACGGCACGACCTACTGGTTCTGCGGCAAGGGCTGCCTGCTCGAGTTCCGCGAGGATCCCGAGAAGTACCTGGCGCCCGACTACCAGCCGTCGATGTGACGGCGGGCGGACGGTCGCGGCCACGTGGCTCCGGATCGCAAGCCCTGGTCGATACGGCAATGGGCGTTGTATTGGCTGTTCATCGCCGCGGTCATGCTCGCCTGGATGACGCTGTCGTTCGCGCTCGAATCCCGTAACGAGACCTTGGCGGCTGCCGTCGTCTTCACGACCGTTAGCGATCACGGCCATCGGGTTCGTCATCTGGGTCATCCGACTGCTCAGGAGCTAGCGACCGGCGCCGGCGCCGGGAGGCCGGACGCGGCTCAGGCGCCGCTCGTCACTTGACGCGGATCCGCAGCTTCGATGTCGCGGATCTGGGGCAGGACGTCACGACCGAGGAGCTCGATCGTTGACGGATCGTGGGCCTCGCCGGTGCTGATGATCACCTGCTGGACCCCTGCCCCGGCCAGACGCCCGAACCGTTCCACGAGCTCAGCGGGCGAATCGGGAGAGCCGGTCCGCGGGTTCGGCACCGACAGCGCGACGCCCTGCAGGTTCGTTCGCTCGATCTCGGTGAAGTCGCGGCCGATGGCCTCGCAGTGCTCGGCGAGGATCCCGTACTTGCGTCGGAGGTCTTGCGCGCCCCCGAACATGTTCGAGGCGTCGGCATACCTGGCGACGAGCCGGAGCGTCTTTCGCTCGCCACCTCCGCCGATCATGATCGGGACCCTCGGTCGGGAGATCGACTGCGGGCACATTGAGCAGACGGCCGGCGTGGAAGTGGTGCCCCTGGAACTCCTCCTCGGTGCCGCGCTCGCCCTGCCACATCCGTTGGGCGATCTCGAGCGTGTCCTCGAGCATCTCGAAGCGCTCACCGAGTGGCGGGAACGGGAAGCCGAGGCCCTCGGACTCGGCCTGGTTCCAGGCCGCGCCGATGCCAAGCCACGCCCGGCCGCCCGACAGCACGTCGAGCGTCGTGGCGGCTTTGACCCACAGGCCGGGGTTCCGGTAGTGGACGCCGCCGACCAGGAGGCCGAGTTGGGCTCGCTGGCTATGGGCAGCCATGAAACCCAGGGTGGTCCAGCCCTCGAGCATCGGCTGCAGCTCGGAACCGGGATAGCCGATCTGCCAGAAGTGGTCCATCACCCAGATGGAGTCGAAGCCGACATCGTCAGCCGTCCGGACGGCGCGGGCCAACGTCGGCCCGATGGCCTCGGGGCCGCCGGGCCAGCTGAAGGAGTAGATCTGCAGGCCGATCTTCATGGCTTCGCTCCTTGCGATCGAGTGAGCCGAGTCGGGTCCCGGAGGCCTGGAGGATCGCCCCGGTGGCGACTGGTGCGTCGATCGCTCGCCGACGATTATCGTCGTGTTCGGGGCCCACGCCCGGCGCGGGCCGCCTGGTGGTCGCTCGCGTAGCCCGTGGATCCGAAGAAACGTCTGTTCGCGGCCGCTGCCGATACGTCGCCGTTGCTTTCTCGCCCCGCTGATAAGTCGGGGATAAGCGGGGCCTGCCATAGTCGTCCTCGGCGGCGTCGGACCAGGCACTCGACGGATGGGTCGGCCGCCCTGAACGGCCGGCCCAGGCCGGTGGAGGTGCTCCGTGCGTCAGTCAGTCAGCCGGGTCGCGGCATCGCTGTCCGCCATCGCATTCATCGTCATCCTCGGTGTGAAGTGGTAGAGCCGGAGATGGGCCTTCGCTGGCTCTAGCCCCGAGCCCCGGGAACGGCGGTCGGATCCGCAGTCAGACGCGCCGCGATCCAGACCGGGATGATCGAGGCGACCAGGACCAAGACTGCGGCCACATTGACGAGCGGGAGCTGGTTCGGGCGCGAGTAGTTGCTGAAGATCCAGATCGGCAGCGTCTGCGTGCCCGGGCCAGCCAGGAAGTTCGTGACGATGAATCTCGTCGAAGGACAGCGCGAACGCGAGTAGCGCGCCGGCGACGAGGGCGGTGCGGACCGCGGGAATGTCATGCGTCGGAACGTCGTGAACAAGCCGAGGTGCCCTGACGGACCACGGCCGGTTGCCGCAGGCCACGAGGCGCCCGCAGGTACAGCGGCTCCTACATTCGCGCCGTGAACCTCCATGCCGCGACTGGGCAGCCGTGCTCGCGACGTTGCCCGCGGCGGCCGTGCTGGCCGCGATCCTGGCCGCCTGCGCGATCGGCTCCGGCGGCGACCGGGCCGATCCAGCCGGGCACCTCGGGGTCGCCCCGCGAGGTCAACATCATCGCCAAGGACTATTCATTCCTGCCCGACGCGCTCGACCTCGTGCCCGGCGAGACCGTCCTCCTCCACGTGATCAACGGCGGCCTTGTCGTCCACGAGGCGATCATCGGCGACCAGTCGGTGCAGGACGCCTGGGAGGTGGCGGAGGCGGCCGCGGCGAGTCCTCCGCCCGGACCGACCCCGGTCGTCAGCGTGCCACCAGGCGTCTCGGGCATCCGGATCGTCGTGGCCTCCGGCCAGCGCGTGGACCTCGCCTGGACCGTGCCGTCGGGCGTCGCCTCGCCGGGCGCACCAGCGTGGATCGTGGGTTGTCACATCCCCGGTCACTGGGAACGCGGCATGCAGATCCCGGTTCGCTGGAGCGCCCCCGAATGAGCCCGTACGACGCGCCCGCGCGACGGCCGCGCGGCGCCGAGTGGTACGCTCTGGCCCCGCACGCAATCGGGTACCGGGAACGGCTGACCCTCGAAGGAGGACCTGGATGACCTATGTGATCGCCGAGCCATGCATCGATGTCCTGGACCTCGCGTGCGTCTCGGTCTGCCCGGTCGACTGCATCCACTACGACGAGGGCACGGATCGCAAGCTCTTCATCGATCCCAACGAATGCATCGACTGCGGGGCGTGCGAGCCGGAATGCCCGGTCAACGCGATCTTCCCGGAGGAGTCGCTGCCACCGGAGTGGGCGAACTACACGGCGATCGACATGGTCTGGTACACGGACAAGGCTGCCGCCCGAGCCCAGGTCGACGAGCTGAAACCCCAGTAGCCGCCGCTTCCCGGCCGCGCCCGACCCCCGAACCTGCACACGCGGTCCGCTGCTCTTCCCGCGGCGCCGGGCCGGCCCTGAGCTGACCCACGATGCGCATCGCCTCGCTCCTGCCGTCCGCGACCGAGATCGTCTGTGCCATCGGGCTCGGTGACGAGCTGGTCGGCATCACGCACGAGTGCGATTACCCGCCCCAGGTGATCGGCAAACCGGTCCTGACGAGGAGCGTCCACGACCTCTCGACCACCTCGTCACGCGACATCCATCGACTGGTGACCGCGTCGGTCCACGGCGGCTCGTCCCTGTACGAGCTCGACGAGGCGGCGCTCGCCGCCGCCGCGCCGGACCTGATCCTGACCCAGGAGCTGTGCCGCGTCTGCGCCGTCAGCTACCGGGAGGTCAACGAGGTGGCGCGCGCCATCGACGCCGACATAACGGTCGTGTCGCTCGAGCCATCGACGATCGAAGGGATCCTCAACACGATCACGACGGTCGGCGCCATGACCGAGGCCGAGGATGCGGCCATCGATCTCGTGGAGTCGCTGCGCGAGCGGCTCGGCGCCGTCGGCGAGACGGTCGAGGCGCGGCGCGACGCCGGGCGCCGGCCCACCCGCGTCGTCGGGCTCGAATGGCTCGATCCGCCGTTCGCGGCGGGTCACTGGGTCCCCGAGCAGATCCGTCGGGCCGGCGGCTGGGACCTCCTCGGGGCGGATGGCGAGCCGTCACGCCAGACGACCTGGACCGACATCCTCGACGTGGACCCCGAGATGCTCCTGCTGATGCCGTGCGGGTTCCATCTCGCAGAGACCGTGGATGCCTGGACGCGTCTGCCGCGGCCGCCCGACTACGACGAGCTGCTCGCGGTCCGCCGGGAACGCATCTTCGCCCTCGACGGTTCTGCCTATTTCAGCCGCCCCGGGCCGCGCGTCGTGGACGGCATCGAGCTGCTCGCCGAGATCCTCGACCCCGACGCGTTCGTCGACATCGCGCCATTCGGGTCGTGGACGCCGGTCGACCCGTAGCTTCCGGGTCGCGGTCGCGTGCCTTTTCGAGCCAGCTTCGACTGCCTGTGGTGCGGCACGCCGCACACCTGCCGCGGTCCCGACGATCTCGAGGGCTGGGCCCAGCTGTGCAGTGCCTGCGTCGGCAAGGCGGGCGACAACGGCTTCCTGCGCTTCCGACTGCGCCAGGCGTTGACCGAGCGCGGGGCAGCCTCGAAGGCGGCCGTCGCCGCGCCCGAACTGCGCGCTGCCGCGCCCGAACCGACCGCCGCGCCGGACCCGGACGCCGACCTCGTCGCCTACTACGAGGCGCGCGCCCCCGAGTACGACGATTGGTACCTGCGACGCGGTCGCTACGCCCGCGGCCCAATCCACGACGCCGCCTGGAACGCCGAGCTCGACGCCGCAGGGCGCTGGCTCGACGCCCGGCCGATCCATGGCGAGGTCGTCGAGCTCGCGGCCGGGACGGGCTGGTGGTCGCCCCTCCTTGCCTCGAAGGGCGAATTGTCGGTCTACGACGCATCACCGTCCGCCCTCGATCGCGCCCGCGAGCGCCTCGTCGCGCATCGCCTGCGTGCGCATATCCACCTGCGCGACGCGTGGACGGAGGGCGATCGACCCGTCGACGCCGTCTTTGCCGGGTTCTGGCTGAGTCACGTCCCGCGCGACCGCCTCGACGCGTTCCTCGGTGTGGTCCGCCGGTGGCTGAAGCCAGGCGGGACGTTCGCCTTCATCGATTCGCTCCAGGATCCTCAGTCGAGTGCGATCGACCATCCGGCGCCGGCGGACGACCGATCCGTGCGCAAGCTCGACGACGGCCGCGAGTTCACCATCGTCAAGGTCTACTACGCCCCCGACGAGCTCGTTGAGCGCCCTCCGGGCCGCCGGCTTCGCGAACCCTGAGGTTACGACCACGGGCCGCTTCTTCCTGACCGGGGTCGCGACGGCGCCGGCGAGCGACCGATGAACGATTTCTCGCTATCCTGACCCGACCTCGGGCGCGGCAGCGGAGCCAGTCAGGAGGGATCGATGACAACTTCGACGCAGGGGTCGGGGACCCGGGAGCCCGCAACCGTCCGCGTCGCCATGTGGTGTTCGCGCCATCGATGGCCTGTCGTGGCCTTGTGGTTCATCGGGACGATCGGGCTGTTCCTCGTCAGCCTCCCGGGCGGTGGGATCAAGGCAGAGGACCCGAACGGCAATCCGAACCAGGCCCAAACGGAGTCCGCGAAGGCCTACGCGGCATTCCAGTCGGGCGGCACCAACGAGCCGTCCGAGGACGTCTCTTTCGTCATCACCCATCCGTCGCTCAAGGTCACCGATCCCGCCTTCCAGGCATACATCGCGAAGAACATCGCAACGCTCAAGGCGTTGACCGTCGACGAGAACGGCACGACCACGCCTGTCTTCGACAGCGTCTCCGATCCGGCGACGGCGCCGCCGCAGGAAGGCCTGGTCGCCCCGGACCTGACGGCGGTCCGGCTCGCGGGCACCATCAAGGGCGACCAGGCGGTGGTGGATCGCCGCCTCGTGCCCGTGCGACCGGCGATCGCCGCGATGGAGTCGGACGGAAGCGGATTCGTGGTCCACAGCGTCAGCCAGACGCTCACGAACGAGGACATCACGAAGCTCATCAACAGCAGCCTCGACACCACGTTCATCACGATCGGCCTGACCTTCGTGATCCTGCTCATCACGTTCGGGGCGTTCGCGGCCGCGGTCGTCCCGATCGTGTTGGCGCTGTCGGCGCTCATCGGCGCGTTCGGGATCTTCGGGCTGTTCAGCCAGGCGGTGAACCCGGTCAGTCCGTATGCCAGCCAGCTCATCATCCTCATCGGGCTCGCCGTGTCGGTCGACTACTCGCTATTCATGATCACCAGGTTCCGGTCCGAGCGGCGACGAGGCCGCGACAAGCTCCTGGCGATCGAGATCGCGAGTGCGACTGCGGGTCGCGCCGTGTTCTTCAGCGGGCTCGCGGTGATGATCTCCGTGGCCGGCCTGTTCATCATCGACGTGTCGATCTTCCGGTCGATGGCGATCGGGACGATCGGCGTGATCTTCATCTCGATCATCGGCAGCCTGACATTCCTCCCGGCGACGCTGGCGATCCTGGGCGATCGGGTCAATCTCGGTCGGATCCCGTTCTTCGGCAGGTCACGCGAGGAGGGGAGCGGGATCTGGGCGCGGCTGGTCGGGATCGTGATGCGCCGGCCGGTCGGGCTGGGCGCGGCGGCGGTCCTGCTCCTCCTCGTGCTCGCGACGCCGTGGCTTCACCTCCGCATCGGGCTGACGGACTTCACGTCGTTCCCGGATCGGATCGACGGGGTCCAGGCGGTGAAGCTGCTCAACGAGAAGTGGCCACGGGGCTCCACCCAGACGCTCCAGGTCGTCGTGACGGGCTTCGATCGTGCCGAGACCAAAGCGGCGGTCACGGCGTTCCAGGAGGCGGGTCTGAAGGTCGAGGGCCTCAGTCAGCCGGTCAACGTCATCCCATCGCATGACGGCGAATGCGGCGCTCATCTCGTTCACGATGGCCGGCACCGACCAGAACGACCCCAGGAGCGCGGCGACCGTCCGCCAGGTCCGAAGCGAAGCGGTGCCCGCGGCGTTCGGCCAATTGCAGGGCGTCCAGGCGTACGTGACCGGCAACGCCGCGCAGGCGGTCGACATCACGGCGATCTACACCGACGCCATGCCGCTCATCTTCGCCTTCGTGCTGGGGATGTCGTTCCTGCTCCTGCTCGTGGTGTTCCATTCGATCGTCATCCCCATCAAGGCGATCCTGCTCAACCTGCTGTCGGCGGGCGCCGCCTACGGCGTGGTCGTGGCGGTCTTCCAGGACGACATCCTGCGTGGGGCCTTCGGGATCGCCTCATCGAGCGTCATCGAGAGCTGGGTGCCGATCTTCATCTTCACGATCCTGTTCGGACTATCGATGGACTACCACGTCTTCATCCTCACCCGGGTCAAGGAGGCGCGCGATCGGGGCCTCAATTCGAGGGCGGCGGTGGCCCGCGGGATCGCCATCACCTCGGGCACCATCACAAGCGCGGCGACGATCATGGTCGTGGTGTTCCTGACGTTCGTGACGATCCCGTTCGCCTTCATCCAGGAGCTGGGCCTGGGTCTCGCGGTCGCGGTGCTGATCGACGCGACGATCGTGCGCAGCGTGCTGCTGCCGGCTTCGATGACGATCCTCGGCGACTGGAACTGGTGGCTGCCGCGCTTCCTGCGCTGGCTGCCGCGAGTCACGATCGAGGGCGAACCGGAGGTGGACGTCGAGGGCGAGCCGGCGCTGGCCTGACGGCGCGAGCCCCGAGGCCCGGCCCGTTCCGACGGGAACGGATCTCGAACGAAACCCTCGTGGTCGAGCTCCCAGACGACGTGAACATGTTGTTTGGGCGGTGGTCCACGAGGGACTGATTCGAATCCCGTTCCGTGACGAACGGAGGCGAGTGCGGGGTCGAAGTGCTTGGCTCGGTCGGTCAATGCTCAGCAGGCCGAGCCTCGACCGGGACGGGCCCGCGGGACCCCGGAGCCGACCGGACGCGCGGCTATACTCCGGCCGATGTCCCCCTTGGCGAACTCCACGATCGCGACCGTCGGTTCCGGCGTCATGGCCGAAGCGATGATCGCCGGGCTGCTCCGCGGCCGGCTGGTCGAGCCGTCCCAGGTCCTGGCCAGCCATCCCCGACCCGAGCGGCGCGAGGCGCTCGAGCGCGACTACGCCATCAGGACCGTGGCCTCGAACGTCGAGGCGGTCGAGGCGGCGGACGTCATCCTGCTCGGGATCAAGCCCCAGATGCTCGGTCGGGTCGGGCGGGAGATCGGCCCGCACCTGCGTTCCGGGCAGCTCGTCCTGAGCGTCCTCGCCGGGGCCACGACCGCGGCACTGACCGGCCTCCTTGGTCACGACCAGGTGGTCAGGAGCATGCCGAACACCCCGGCCCGGCTCGGCAAGGGGATGACCGTCTGGTATGCGACGCCTGAGACGACCGAGGACCAGCGCGCCCAGGCAGCCACGCTCCTTGGGGCCCTCGGGCACCAGCTGGAGGTCGACGACGAGCGGATGGTCGCGATGGCGACGGCAGTGTCCGGCACGGGTCCCACGTACGTCTTCCTTGTGATGGAAGCGCTCATCGACGCCGCGGTGCATCTGGGCTTCCCACGCCACATCGCCCACGATCTGGTCATCGAGACGCTCGAGGGCTCGACTCTTTTCGCGAAGTCGTCCGGCATGCATCCGGCCGAGCTTCGGAACATGGTCACCTCGCCGGGCGGAACGTCGGCGGCGGCACTCCACGAGCTGGAGTCCGGCCGTTTGCGGACGGTGCTGTCCGAGGCGGTCTGGGCGGCCTACCGGCGGACGGTCGAGCTCGGCGACCAGCTCGAGGCGTCCGTCGCGGCCGCCGGATCGGCGGCGGTGAGCGGCGGGGCCGCCGGGACCGCCGGGCCTGCCGCGCGACCGGCCGCCGGTTCGCCGACGTCGGCGGCCGCCGGTCCCGCGAGGTCCTCCGCCGCCGGCCCCGCGACGTCCTCCGCCGGCTCGCCGGCGTCGACAGCGGGCGGCCCCGCAAGATCCTCCGCCGCGGGCTCCCCGAGGTCGACCTCCGCACCGCGGAGCGGAGGTCAGTGAGGTCCGAGCGCGCCGCGCTGCCCGCCGGCGCGCCACAGCGAGTGGCCTGATGGCGACCCCACCGACGACACCCTCGTCGAGCCTGTCCATCGAGGCGATCGTCGCCGTCGAGGCGGCGCGCGAGTTCCGACTCCACCCGCGCGACCGCGTCGTCGCGTACACCGCCGAGGCCGCTGGCACGCGCCAGCTGTTCACGCTCGGGCTGCGCGGCGGTTATCCGGTGCAGATCACCGCGTCGGAGAAGCCGGTCTCGGAGCCGCAGTGGTCACCCGACGGCCGTCGTCTTGCCTTCGTTCGCGATGAGGAGATCTGGATCGTCGATGCCGACGGCTCGCGCCTCGTGCGCGCGGTGGCCCGACCCGGTCGCGGCCGCGAGCCCCGCTGGTCGCCGGACGGGCACCGGATCGCCTTCCTGTCGCGCCGGCGGGGCTGGAGCCAGGTCTGGGTCGTCGATGCGCCCGTGCCGCGTCGAGGACGCCCCGCCAACGAGCCGAAACCTCCGCGTCCGACCGCCCTGACCGATCCGGGCATCGACGTCGATGCCTTCGAGTGGTCGCACGATGGCGCCCGGATGGCGGTCATGAGCCGAGGCGAAGCCGTCGACCTCGATGCCGCCCAGATCTCGATCGTCGAGGTCGCGACTGGAGCCCGGCGCGTGGTGGCCGGCACCGACTCGCACGACGTTGGTGCCCGATGGCTCGCGGACGGCTCGATCCTGTACCTCTCCGACGCCAGCGGCTGGTTCCAGGTGGTCCGCCTCACCGCCGACGGGCACGACCGAATCGTCCTGACGGCCGGAGAGCGCGAACACGGCGAGCCCGGCGGCGGAGTCGGTCACGTGCCGTTGCCGTCGCCCGACGGCCGCCGGTTCGTCCACATCGAGGTCCACGACGGCGTCCAGGACCTGATCGTCGGGGAGTTGGAGGCATCTGCGCCACCGAAGCGCGGTCGCGGCCGTCCGCCGAAGACGCCGCGGATCGTCAGCGCCGCCGCGGCCGGCACGCGGATCAACCCGTGGGACGGCGTCTGGCGGTCGGTCGGCTGGCTGCCGGACGGAGCGTGGGTCGTGGCGGTCGGCGACCGCGAGACCGCGCCCCAGGACCTGTGGCTGCTGCCCGTGCCAGGGGTCGCGCCCGATGGCGCGAGGCCACGCCAGGTCACCGATTCGATGCCTGCCGTGCTCCGTGCGGCCCTCGCGCCTGGGCGCGCGGCCGAACCGGAACGGGTCACGATCACGGCCCGGGACGGCCTGCGCATCGAGGGCACGCTGTGGCGTCCCCGCGACGCGACCGGTAAGCGCGGTGGCCGCCGCGTGCCCACGGTCGATCTACCCGCACGGCGGCCCGACCGGCCAGTCGTTCCGCTCGTTCCAGCCGTTCAAGCAGTTGCTCGTCGCGGAGGGCTTCGCCTTATTCGATGTGGACTTCCGTGGTTCGACCGGCTACGGGCGCACGTATCGTCGGGCCAACTACGACGAATGGGGCCACGCCGACGTCTTCGACCTGATCGATGCCGCCCGATGGGCCGCCGACCAGCCGTGGTCCGACCGCCGGCTGGGGATCTACGGTGGCTCGTACGGCGGGTACATGGTCCTGTGTGCGCTGGTCGAGGAGCCCGGGATGTGGCGGGCCGGGGTCGACCTGTACGGCGATTCGGACATCGGGGAGAGCTACCGCCACGGCGACCGGCCCGGCCGCATCGACCTCCACAAGATGATGGGCTCGCCCGACGACCCCGAACGTGCCGAGGTCTATCGGCGGGGATCGCCCGTCCATCGAGCCGAGCGGATCCAGGCGCCGCTCCTGATCCTCCATGGTCGAAAGGACAAGCGGGTCGTGCCGCTCATGACCGAGCGCATGGTCGAGGCGCTCGAGATCGAGGACAAGGTCCACGAGGTCAAGTGGTACGACGACGAGGGCCACGGCTGGGAGCAACGCGAGAACCGTCGTGACGCGTTCACGCGCATCCTCACGTTCCTCAAGACGCATCTCGCCGAGGACGAGACGGGGTAGGCCGGAAGGCCGCCCTGCACCGTCGATGACTTCCTGCCATCGGTCCACGTGGTGCGCGTTAGGCCGCACGATGGACGACTTCCAGTCTCGGGATCGGGCCTCACAGGCCGACGGCACGCACGGATCGAGCGTGCAGCGAGCCGCATCCCGGCGGGTCAAGCCGCTTTTGAGGTGCCCAATGCGCACTGCATGGACGGAAGGCAGAAGACTCGCGCTTCGCAGCGGCCGGGAACGGCACGGCCCCCTCGATGGCTTCCTGCCATCGGTCCACGTGGTGCGCGTTAGGCCGCACGACGGAGACTTCCAGTCCCGGGATCGGGCCTCACACGCCGACGGCACGCACGGATCGAGCGTGCTCGGCGCCGGCATCCCGTCATCGTCAGGGCGTCTGATGCGCCCAATGCGCACTGCATGGACGGAAGGCATGAAACTGCGCCGCCGCGCCGCGCCGCGACCGCCTTGGTGCGCGTCGTGCGACAGTCTCTCGCGCCGCCCCCGAAGCGACCACTCCGAGGCCGCCGTCGCACCAGCCGGAACGGCCGGCCGAGCGCGCATCGCCAGCGCCACGGTCGCCGCGATGCCGATGGCGATCAGCACGTCGCCGACGCTGAACACGTTCGTGAACGGGAGCCACGCGGGCAGGGCGAACACGTCCGTCAGTGGACGCAGAGCGGGGTCGGCGACGATCACCGCATTCGAGGAAGCCGGCAACGGCCCGCGGACACCGGCCAGCGCCGCAGGGTCCACGGGCATGGCGCCGCCATTGGCGAGGACGGCCGCCAGGTTGCAGCCCGCACCGACCGCGATCAGCGCCGACTCCCGGGATCGCGAGGTTCCGCAGCAGAACGAGCAGCACGACTCCGGTGGAGGCGACATAGATCAGGGGACTTGCCTCGCCGACGATCGCCGCGACGGGGTTCGAGAAGAGGGCGAGCTGGACCACCAGGCCAAGCACGGCCAGACCCGCCCAACGGAACCGCAGACCCCAGAGCGCCTCGAGGCGGCCGCCCAGCAGATAGCCGGCGACGACCCCGATCGGGATCGCGAACAGCATGAACACGCTACTGCCCGAGGATCTCCCCGAGCTGGTCGAGATGACCCTCCGCGTGATCGGCGACGAAGCGCGTGGCGAGATCGTCGACAGTGAGCTCCCCCTGGGTCGGGTGCAGCCCCGTCCGTGCGCGCTCGGCCTCCGAGAGCTCGGCCCAGCGGCGCCGCCACCGCTCGATACCCGACGAAGATCCTGGCCAGCAGCTCCCGAACCGGAAGGCGTCCTGTCGCGACCGATGACAGCCGACCCGGACCTCGTCGGTGCCGACCCGCCCGAACGGCTCCGGGCCGTCCGTCATGTCCACCACGCGCTCCGCTCTCACCAAGCCAGAACGCGAACATCTCCTCGAGGTGTGCGAGCACCTCGCGCGGGCCCCAGGACGCCTCCGGCGCATGATCGAAACGCTCCGCGAGCGGCCAGTCCCGCCCTTCGAGGACCGGTCGCAGTGCGGTGAGGCGGTCTGCGACGTGCGCCAGTCTCGTATCGAAGTCGTCTGTCGTCATGAGGCCAGTTTGGCACGCCGGGCGTAGCATGGGCGGCCAGACATGCGGCCGGGTCGCCCCGGCGGTCCTGCCGTCCCGCCGCCAGCTTGGAGATCCGCGATGACGGAGACCATCTCGAGAGGCGCGGCCAACCAGGCCGGCGCCCGGATCGACACGGACGCCTACGCCAAGGCTGCCGACTTCCTGCCGCTCGACGGCATCGACCACGTCGAGTTCTGGGTCGGCAACGCGCGCCAGGCGTCGGCCTATTACCGGGCCTTGTGGGGCTTCACCCCGGTCGCATTCAGCGGGCTCGAGACCAAGGTCCGCGACCGGGCCAGCTACGTCATGGTCCAGAACGACATCCGGTTCGTGTTCACGGCGCCCCTGACTCCCGACGGAGAGATCGCCGAGCACGTGCGCGAACACGGCGACGGGGTGCACGACATCGCCTTCGCCGTCGGCAACGTCGAGTCGGCCTGGCGCGAGACGACCTCGCGCGGCGCCGTCTCGGCGCTTGACCCGACCGAGCTCGATGGCGGCGAGGACGGCACGCTCCGCAAGGCCTCGATCCGGACGTACGGCGAGGTCCTCCACTCGTTCGTCGACCGGCGCGACTACCACGGCGCCTTCGCGCCCGGCTATCGCAGGGTGAAGAACCCGGCTGCGGCCGCGACCGGCCTGTCGCTGCTCGAGGTCGATCACTGCGTCGGCAACGTCGGGCTCGGCGAGATGGACTCGCTTCGTCGACTACTACCGCGACGTGCTCGGCTTCGCCCAGCTGATCCACTACGACGACAAGGTCATCCACACCGACTACAGCGCGCTGATGTCGAAGGTGATGACCAACGGCAACGGCCGGATCAAGTTCCCGATCAACGAGCCGGCGACAGGCAAGAAGAAGAGCCAGATCCAGGAGTACCTCGACTGGTATCGGTCGCCGGGCTGCCAGCACATCGCGCTGCGGACCGAGGACATCGTCGCGACTGTCCGCCGGCTGCGCGACAATGGCGTCGAGTTCCTCGGCCTGCCGCACGAGTATTACGCGACCCTGGCGGACCGCGTCGGCGATGTCGGCGTGCCCATCGACACGCTCGAGGAGCTCGGCATCGAGGCGGACCGCGACGAGGAGGGCTACCTCCTCCAGATCTTCACCCGCCCCGTCCAGGACCGCCCGACATTCTTCTTCGAGATCATCGAGCGCCACGGCTCGCGCGGCTTCGGCGTCGGCAACTTCAAGGCGCTGTTCGAGGCGATCGAACGCGAGCAGGCGAAGCGCGGGAACCTGTAGTCCAGGACCCCGCGCCGGAGCCGCCGCGCTCCTGACCGGCCCGTGCCGAGCGGGCCCGGCCGATCCGGTCGCCCGGGCCGCCCGCGTCGTGACGGACTCGTAACGTCATCGCGCAAGACGATGCCGACATCAAGCCCGGGGCGTTCCCACCCGGGCAGGATGACGAGGGACGTAGGCATGTCCAGATACGCTCGGATCGGTTTCGTCGGCGCCGCGTGGCTGTTCGTGGCCTGCGCGGTCGGTCAGGTCCTCCTCGCCGGGCTGCCGTGTTCGGCGTGCCCGCGGGCGACTTCAGCGCCCATCGGACCTGGGGTACACCTTCAGTTACTTGCTCCTGGTGATGCTCGCTGGCCCTGTTGGGCGCCTGCCGCGTCGAGAGCTCGGACTGTCCGTGGCCCTCATCGTGATGTTCGGGCCTCAGTCGGTCTTCGTCGCGATGAGGACGACGTACAGGCGGTGATCCATGCGGTCGACGGCCGATCCGTCGGGCGTCGGCGCCGGTGACGGCGCGACGTGCAGCGCCGATCCGAAGCCCGGCCCGGGCGCTCGGACTGACCGCGATGGAAGTCGACGCATGGCCGGGGCGCGGTCGGAGTACGAGGCGCGGACGTCGCAAGGCAGGTCCCGCGCCGATGGTCAAGATCGCGACGCGGAGGCCGGTGGCGTCGAGGAACCAGACGTGCGAGCGATCGGCTTCGCCCTGGGCGAGGAAGCCTGGAATCCGGACGAGTCGTCGAGCCGTACGATCGCAGGAACGCCACGGGATGTCCAGCGTGCGGATTGCGGGCGTCCATGTACTTCGCCGGGGTAGCCGGCCAGCGGTGCACCGGCACGAGGCGTAGCTGGACGTCGAGCTGTCGGATCGTGTCGCGAGCGCGTGTGGAGAAGTTGTCGATGGACAGGCGTCGATCCTCGAGGCCGTCGTCGCTGAAGAGTGGCAGATGGCAACTGTGGTTCGCAACTGCGCCGCGTCGACGGATGATGGTGGCGGCCCCGTGAGGGGCGGATCGTTGTTACTTCCGGGATCAGCCAGACGCCGATGACGTTATCGGATTCACCTCCCAGCCCTCCGGGACGGTGAGGCGTGACCGGCATGGAGTCGTGCGCAGGGTCGTTTGAGCAGCCTGCGGGCGACGTCGCAGGCGTTGGCTTGTGCCGTGTACCGACGAACGGTGTAAACACGTAGGTCCCCGCGGAGAGCACCCATCGAGATGGATCGGCAGGAGACGATGACGATCGGCGTGGCGACGTTGGATGACGGGAGCCGATGCGCCGGCGATGCGGACGGACGGCGCCGGGGCCACCGACGCAGGCCGAGTGGAGTCCGACGAGCAGATTGTACCGAAGACGCGATCAGGACGACTGCCGCGGCGGCGAGCAATGAGCTTGAAGTATCAGATTCACGTGAGGATGCCTCCGGTGGAGGCGCCATGCAGGTCGCTGGGAGTGGCGTTCGATGCGGTCGGCGACGATGTCGACGACGCGATCGGGTGCGATTCGGGCCGTCACTGAGCCAGTGGTCGAGGAGTCGTTCGATGTCGCGTTGCTGAGTCATGCCGAACGACCTTCCGTGACCGTGGTCCGAGCGTCCGCCTCGAGGGCGGCGCGCATGGCGCGATGGGCGTGGTGGAGTCGGGATCGGGCCGTGCCGGCCGGGATGCCGAGGGTCTCGGCGATCTCGGACGGCGCGTACCCGAGGTAGTGGTGCATGGCACGAGGATGGCCCGCTGTTCGGGCGGCAGCCGCCGGAACCCTCGTTCGAGAAGGTCCCGGTCGGCGATGCTGAGCAGCTCGTCGGGGGCCGCCGGCCCGTCGACCGGCAGGATCCGCAGATTCGCTGTCCGATGTCGCTCGCGTGTGGCCTGGGCGATGCAGACGTTGATCGAGGAGGCGTTGCAGCCAGGCATCGAAGCGATCCGGATCGCGGAGGCTCCGCAGGTCCCGCCAGGCGATCACCAGCGCGTCCTGCAGAGCATCCTCGGCTCGGTCGATGTCGCGCAGGATCCGGTGGGCGACCGCGAAGAGCCGATCGGTGCGGGCGCGAATCAGGTCGACGTACGCCGCCTGATCGCCGTTCCGTGCCGCCTCGATGAGATCGCGATCCACCGGATCCTGCCTCCCGCGCACCCATCGGAGGGTGTCGTCCGCCTCTACTGGTAGACGGTAGTGGTCGGCGTTCATTCTTCGACGTCTGGTCGCGTGCGGCATCGACGACCTCGGATGAGCGTCTCGACGTGCGGGGGCCGGATCTTCGCGGCACTCTGCTGGCAGGCAGAATTCGAGGACAACTTCGTGGCGCTGTTCCGGGCATCGGCGAGCGGGCGAAGCGCGGGAACGACTCGCGGCGCGCTTCGCCTGGGCTCAGGCGCTATCGGGGATCAGCACGACCCGAGTTCAGCGGCATCCGCCGCCGCCGCAGCAGATGCTGTCGGCAACGGGCAATGACCGCAGCTCACCGAGGTCGATCAGGGGCGGGGCAGACGCGTCTTCGTTGCGAGCGACCCATTGACCTCGGGGTGGGCCGGGCGCACGCTGCGGCCGACCCGCTGATCAGCAGGTCCTCGAGGGAGGTATCGCCGTGATCCGGTCCATCGCACGGCAGGCGCTGCCGATCGCCGGAGGCCTGTTCGTGGCCTGCGCCGTGGTCCAGGTCTTCCTCGCCGGCCTGGGCGTGTTCGACGACCCGAGTGCGTTCATCACGCACCGGGAGTTCGGCTACATGTTCGGCTGGCTCGTCCTCGTCATGATCTTGCTCGCGCTCGCCGGTGGCCAGCCGCGTTGGATGGTCGGCCTGTCCATCCTGCTCGCCGTGCTGTTCGCGCTTCAGTCGGTCTTCGTCAGCCTCAGGACCGACTATCCGGCGATCGCGGCGCTCCACCCGCTCAATGGCTTCCTCATCCTGGGCGTCGGGATCGGAATCACGCGCGGGGCATGGGCGCTGCGCGAGCCGGGCGCTGAGACGGCGCGCCGCCGAGCCAGTCGCCGCGGCCGAGGCGGCAAAGGCCGACTGAGCGTCCCGGCACCCCGCTGAAACGGCGCGGCGACGGTCGGCCCGTCCATGCGTAACGGCCTTCGACGCACTATCGCGAGGTGACGAAGACGCCATCAGCGGCCGCCGCCATCGACCCGCGACCCGCGGACGTCCTCGAGCAGGTCCTCGACGGGCGAGTCGACCTGCCGACCGTCGCGAAGGTCGCCGCCGGCTGTCGAGCCTGTGACCTGTGGGCGAGGGCGACCCAGACCGTCTTCGGGCAGGGGCCCGTGCCGGCGCGCTGGATGCTCGTCGGCGAGCAGCCGGGCGACAACGAGGATCTCGAAGGGGCTCCGTTCGTCGGGCCGGCCGGCCGGATCCTCGACGAGGCGCTCGAGGCGGCAGGGATCGATCGCGAGGCGGTCTTCATCACCAACGTCGTGAAGCACTTCAAGTGGCGGCCGGTCCGGGGAGCAAGCGGCGGCTGCACGAGCGACCGAACCGCGTCGAGACCGGGGCCTGCCTCCCGTGGGTCGAGTCGGAGTTGCGCTCGTGCAAGCCGGAGATCTCGTGCTGCTCGGCGCGACCGCCGCGCAGGCGCTCGTGGGCGACGAGGTCCGCGTGACCCGCGACCACGGCCGTCCGATCGAATCGGGACTTGCGCCGCTGGTCATCGTGACGATCCATCCGTCGGCGGTCCTGCGCTCGCGCGATCGTGCGGCACGCGACGCTGCGCTGGCTGGGATGATCGCCGACTTGCGGGTGGCGGTTCGCGCGCCGGCCTGACGCTCGGCGGGGCGCCGTAGACAGGTCGGACATCGCTGAGTTGTGCGGCGGCGCTATCCGCTCGTCGCGCGTTCACCGGTCTCGATCACGTCGTCATTCGGTGTTCGGTTCGGTATCCTCGGCCAGCGGCTGCGCACGGCCGCCGGAGGGAGGGAGCGGCGTGTACCAGTGGTTCGTGTTCACCCACCTGGTGGGTCTGGTCCTGTTCGTCTTCGCCCATGGTGCGTCGGCGTTCGTCACATTCCAGATCCGAACTCTGCCGAGACCCCGCTGTCGTGAGCGGCTACCTGACCCTGTCGCAACAGGCCGTCTCGGCCGCCTATGTCGGGCTTCTCCTGCTGCTCGTGGGGGGTGCCGGCGCGGCCGCGGTCAACGGGCTGTGGGCACAGCCCTGGGTCTGGATGTCGGTCGTCGTGCTGACTCGTGGTCGTCGGAGCGATGTATGCGGTCGGGTCGCGGTACTACATGCGGCTGCGCCAGCTGCTCGGCGGGGAGGAACGGTGAACCGCCGATCGGAGACGAGGCGCTCGCGAGCTACCTCGACTCGCGGGTCCCGGACATCCTCGGCGGGGTCGGGGCGGTCGGGCTGCTGGTCCTGATCGGGCTCATGGCCCTGAAGCCGGCTGACCGCCTCGAGCCGCGCGTCAGGCCGGCGAGCGAACCAGCTGCGAATGCGCGCCGTCGGCCCGGAGACGCCCTTGAGCTCGTGCTCACCGCGGTCCTCGAAGGCGAGGCTCGAGCCGCCTATCAACTCGTGCGTCGTGCCCGAGACGTACACCTCGCCCTCGCCCGCGAGACCCATGATCCGGGATGCGACGTGGACGGCAGACCACGGACATCGCCGGGCGGAGAGCTCGACCTCGCCGGTGTGGACGCCGGCGCGAGGCCCAGCCCAGTCCGCGGGCCTGTCCGATGCACGCCTCGGCCGCACCGGACTGCCCGCTCGGAACTGTCGAAGAGGGCCAGGAGCCCGTCGCCGGTCGTCTTGACCACCCGCCCCGAAGGCGGTCCACCCCGAACTGGCAGCGCTCGTTGGGCGTCGAGATCGTCTCGCGCCAGCGGGCGTCGCCCATCCGCGCGGCGGTCGTCGTCGAGTCCACCACGTCGGTGAACAGGATGGACGCAAGGATCCGGTCGTCGGGCTCGATGGTGCGGCCGAACGCCCGCATGCCCGCGAAGTCATAGGTCTCCCACGGCTCGTCGCCGATGACCCAGCCGTCGTGGCCGGGCGGGATATCGAAGACATTGCCGGCGCCGACCTCCATCGTGGTCCCGTCATCCAGCCGGACCCCGAGGCGACCGCGGATGCACACCCCGAGGTGGTGGTACTGGCACGAGGGCGGTGCCGGCGATCGGCTTGATGTCGGTCGCCCAGTGCCATCCCGGTTGGAACAGCGTCCTGCCGATCACGACGTCATCGAGCGCGTAGATCTCGAGGTGTCCGTTCGGGAACTCACGAACCTCGTCGGGGCCCCGATGGGTTTCTTCTGCAGTCGGGCCATCGCGGGATCGTCCGCACAATCGAGGCGAGATCGGGTCGGCCGCCGATAGACTCGAAGCCGTGAAGATCGCCCACGTCCGCGAACGGAACGGCCCGGCTGGCGCGCCATGGCGGCTGGCGGCGGCGCTCGACAATGGCGAGGCTCCGGTGCGTTGGCTCGACCTCGAGGTCGCAAGGCGCCGAGCCGTGAGCGCTCGATCGAGCCTGGCCATGACTCCGCCCTCCATCGGCAGCCAATCGCGACCCTCGAGCGCTGCTGGCGCGCGGGCTGCGGGTCGAAGCCTTGCGCGACCTCGTCGAGGGATTCGTCCCGCGCGACAGGACGACGACGCGGTCCTCGCGGCCGCCGACCTGGTGTTCGGGCCGCCGGTCCTTCGGCCGCCATCGCTTCGCGACTTCTATGCTTCGAGGGACATGTGCGGACGATGTGGGAGCGACGCGGCGGCGAGATCCCGGAGGCCTGGTATCGGCTGCCGGTCTTCTACTTCAGCAACGTGTCGGAGGTCCGCGGGCCGGACGACCCGTCTGGTGTCCGGCCGCGTCGGCGAGCTCGACTACGAGCTCGAGGTGGCCGCGCTCGTCGACACCCCGGCGGTGGATCTCCCGCCCGAGCATGCCGAGGAGGCGATCGGCGGCTACACGATCTTCAACGACTGGTCGGCGCGGGACCTGCAGCGCGAGGAGACGGTGGTCCGCTCGGGCCGGCGAAGGGCAAGGATTTCGCGAGCTCGTTCGGGCCATGGCTGGTGACGCCCGACGAGCTCGCCGATGCCGCGGGAATGGCTACGACCTCGCGATGACAGCGTCCGTGAACGGCGAGGAGACGAGCCGCGGTCGATGGTCCGATGCGCAGTTCTCGTTCGGGAGATGCTCGCGCGGGCATCCGCGGACGTCCACCTGCGCGCGGCGACCTCATCGGCAGCGGAACGGTGGGAACGGGCTGCCTGCTCGAGGTCCGCGAAGCGACGCTCGGGCGCTACCTCGAACCCGGCGACGAGGTCGTCCTCGGTCGAGCGGCTTGGCGAGCTCCGGACGCCGATCGTGGCCCGACCGATCTGAGACAAACCGACAAAGATCGAACCATTCGTACCGGGTCTGGGACTCAACGGGGACACGCGTCCAGGCCGGACGCCACAGGAAGGACGGCGGGTGCAACCAGCACTCGTGGACCTCGCCCGACAAGGGGATGAGGAAGCGTTCGCCGACCTCCCCGTGCGGTCGGCGACCGGCTGATGGCGATCGCGTATCGGATCCTGCGCGACGTCGATCGAGCCGAAGACGCCGTCCAGCAAGCCCTCGCCACGGCCTGGCGCAGACTCCCGACGCTGCGCGACGACGACCGCTTCGATGCCTGGCTCCGGCGGATCCTCGTCCACGCGTGCTACGCGGAGGCGCGGCGACGCCGGGCATGGGCGGCCAACGTCCGAGTCCTGCCGACCGACGGGCCGGCCGGACGCGGCGGCATGGCAAGGTCCTCGAACGAGATCTTCTCGAGCGCGCGTTTCCGGCGGGGTGACGCCGGAGCAGAGCGCGATCTTCGTCCTGCATCGCTAGCTCCCACAGAGCGCTACCCGGAGGTCGCCGACGAGCTCGGCGTCCCACTCGGGACCGTGGAGTGATGCCCAGGCTCGTCGGCGCGGACGCTCCAGGCGGCGCTACGACGCCGATGCCCGGACGGCCCTCTCGACGGAGCGTCTCGCATGACCAGTGATCGCGACTTCAACCGGATCGCCCAGACCTGGCTGGCAGAGGGCCCGGAGGGACCTATCCGATCGCGTGCTGGACGCCGTCGTCGATGCAGATTCACGTCACCCCACAGCGGCATGCCCAGCGCCTGCCGTGGAGGTTCCCCTACGATGACGACACCCGCCCGCGTCGCCGCGGCCGCCGTTATCGGCATGCTCGCGCTAGCCGGCGGCGCCCTCTACGCGCTCTGGTCCTGTCGGGTCTCCGGTGTCGGGCGGGTTCGGGCCGTCACCCACGCCGACTCCGAGCCCGACACCGCTCGCCCTGGTCGATGGCTTCCTCTGGCGGCGGGACGGTACGTGACGAAGCCATTCGATCCGACTTGGCCCTCGACGTTCTGTCCCGATGGACCCGGTAACTGTCCGATGGGCGTCTGCATGGGCCAGCCCGGGTGCACCGCGAAAACCGGCGGACGACGAACATCCGCATCTCGTTCACCCTCCCCGGAGGGCTGGGAAGGAGCCCCGCGCAACTCGGTCTGCGTTGCCGCAGCAGGGAGGTTCCCGCCGGCGCGTGGCTGGTCTTCGTGCGGGGTGCTTCGCTCTATTCGGACCCGGGTGCAGGGCCACGCCGCCGCCCGACATCCCAGTCGGCCCCACCGTCGACGACTTCGCCAACGCGCTCGTTGCCCATCCGACGCTCGACGTCACAGCACTGTCGAGGGAGTGGCTAGGGGTAACAAAGGGAAAGTATATGGACCTCGTCGTGCCGGATCCCAAGTGCCGGGAACAACACGACCGCCACACCTGTGGCGGACCAGGAATACTGGCCGTGGGAGCCCGGGTTCCGCAATCGACGCCGGTTCCCGGTGGCACCTCTGGATTCCTCGACGTCAACGGGATCCGGAGTCGTAATCCCCAGGCCATGGACTTCGCGGGGACACCCGCCAAGGATCAGGCCGCAGCTTCGGGGGGTCGTGGACTCGATCCAGATCCAGTCCTGACGGCTTCGGACGCTCGCCTCCGCCCACGACACCTCATGTTGAACGCCTCCGGTCCGCGCCCCATCGTCGGGTGCGGGCCGGAGGATCTTGCCGTGGGGACCGTGCGCTGACCGAATGAGGTGGTGTCCTCGCCACGGGGCCCGATGCTGCCCCCCAGCATCAGGAGCGTAAATCGGTCCTTTCGCTACGTCGTCACCGGGGATCCCGCCCGAATGTTTGGTCGCGGGCGGGACTGTGCTCGAAATCGATGACCCGGAGCATCACGGCGCCGCACATAGGTCCGGTCCACCCAGCACACAAGCGCGAGCGCCGGCCGTCGAGTCGCGCCCGGGATTACGATGCCGACTTCGAGGAGAGCGATGTCGTTGACTGAGGACCGCGTCCCCGCGTGGCGGTATTGAGCCGATGACGCTTCGAGGATTGGTCGGCGGTTCGTGGGTGTCTACGCCGAGGGCATCGCGACCGGGGACGCAACGCTCGAGCGCGAGGCGCCCGACTGAAATCACTTCGACCATTCACACCCTCGCGAATGCCGGTTCGTGGCGGGGCAAAGCGAAACGGGGCGGGCGGCCCGGTCATCGGCTGGACAGCGCTCGGGCGGGTATTCGGGCGCGCAAGGTCTATGCCGGCGTCGCGTGGGAGAGCGTCTATGTTGCTTCCCAGGCCCAGCCGTAGCGGTGTCGGCCGGGCGTTG
>CAVYZQ010000037.1:0-63079 GCA_963772995.1 uncultured Chloroflexia bacterium
CCCGGCGACGCTCCGGCGGCTGATCACGCGGCCGGCTGCGAACTGACCGCCACGGCCAGCTCTGGCAACGGCACGTCCTCGCGCCACATAGTAAACCGGTGAGGCGGCGTCGCGCCGATCGCGAACCAGATCGGACCGAGGAGGAACGGCGAGCGGGGGCCCGAGGCGCGGTCGCTCCGGCCGCCGCGAGCCGGTCGACGATGAAGCCGCCGACGAGAGCCGGCCACCACCCCGTTCGTCGCGGTGGCGACGTTCGAGATGCCCATGAACCGGCCGGACGAGGCCTTCGGGATGATGTCGGTCATGAGCGCCCAGTCGACCGCGAGGAAGCTGCCGCCACCGACGCCGACGCAGGATCGCGCCAAGGACCAGGAGCCGGACGGACGGGGCAGGGCGGAGACGACGATACCGTCGCGCCGAGCGCGCAGGCGACGTAGATGACGCTTGCGGCCGAACGCTCGGACAGGCGGGCAGCCGGGATCGTCGCGAGGGCCGTGCACGGTCGGCGACCCCGATCGACCGCCGAGGAACCAGAAGGCCCGCTCGTCGCGGTCGACGAGTGCCCAGCGACCGCTCGAGGTAGGGCACCGCCAGGGCGATGAGGAACGCGCTGCCGCCCAGGATGAAGAAGCGCTGATCAGACGAGGGACACGAAGCTCCGTTCCGAAGGATGTCGGTGCCCCAAGCCTCACCGGCGATGGACCGGAGCGCCGGCCACGCGCGGCCTTCGCCGCCGACCCTCCCGAGCCGGAAGAAGAGCCGACAGCATCGTCGCGAGCTCGATGACGCCGAGCATGATGGGGGGATCGTGAAGTTGCCGGTCCGCGTGGCGATGGCGGCGATGGCCGTTCCGGTCACGACGCCCAGGACCTGGAAAAGCCCGACCAGGCCGCTGGCGAGACCGACCTGCTGGGGAGGCACGAGGTCGGGCACGTAGCCCTGGAACGGGCCCTGGGCGAAGTTCGAGCTGAACTGGAGGAGCAGCGACGAAAGCGGCGATCGCGAAGAGCGTGTTCGACGTCGCGATGCCGACCAGGAACAGGACGTCGAGCAGGGTCCCGATGAGGATGTACGGCTTGCGCCGCCCGAAGCGGCGAGATCGTGTAGTCGCTGATCGAGCCGACGGTCGGCTGGACGAGGACCGCGATGACGACCCCGAGCGCCTGGACGAGCCCATGGTCGTGTAGCCGCATCGTCCTTGTCGGCGACGAGGACCTTCGAGACGTTCCTGGATGATGACCCCGATCCCGCCGAAGACCGCCACGAGGCCGAGCCAGTAGACCGACAGCCGGAACAGGCTGGCCATCGGCAGCACGCGGTAGGCCGGTCGTCGGCCGGTTCCGTCGAGCGGGCCCGGTTCGCTCGAGACGCTCGGGGCGGTCGCGACGGCCATGTCCACCTCGTTCGGTGGCCGGCGCGGTGCGCCGGTTCACATCCTACGACGCGGCCGTCGGGATTCCGTCACGGTCCAGGCTGCGCCGTCGTGTGCAGCGGCACACAGTCGTCGATCGGTCGCGCCGGGCGCCACGTAGCGGAACAGCGAGCGGTCGAGCGAGTAGATCCCGGTCGAGACGACGCCGATCCGCCCGAGCCGGAAGGCGAACACCGGGTTCTCGCTGTTGCCGGCGTAGTGGTGGGCGTCGCCGTCCGCCGTCAGGACCGCGAGGTTCGCCTGGCCACCGAACCGGTCGTGGAGTGCCCCGAGCAGGTGCGGCGACGGGCTCGTCGTCGCGCCAGGCGTCCTCCAGCCAGCGCGCGCCGACCTCGGTGTCGGCCCGGCCATGGATCCGGCCCTGCGGCTCGATACGTCGCGCGGAGCGCCCGGTAGTCGGCCAGGTCGCCGTTGTGGCTGAAGGCATAGCGGCCGGCCGGGATCGGCGAACGGCTGGGTGTCGGCCATGGTCAGCGTCGAGAGCTTCGACGGCCGGCGGAGGTGGACGAGGACGGCGGTCGTCTCGACGGCTGCCGACGATGGCCTGGCCAGGGTCGTCGCGGAAGGCCCGCAGTCCCGGTAGCCGCGCAGGCGGCCGTCGGCGGCGAGCCATGACACACCCCAGCCGAAGCCGGCGATACCGAACCGCTCGAGTCGTTCGGTGAACGGCCAGAGCTCGTCGAGCCGGAAGGGTTCCGCCGCCCGGGCGATGTAGTGCTCGCACATGCCGATCGCGATGCTACCCGCCGTTCGGCCGGCCGGCAGTCGCCGCTGTGGCAGATCTCGCGACGTACCAGGCCTGACCGTCGGCGTGACCCGAGGAGTCGTTGAGGCCCGGCACCGTTATCCAGGCTGGCAAGCGGGACACCAGTACGTCGTTCGGGGAAGATCGGTGCCTTGGCGGATGTCCTGATCGGCGTGCCGCATCGCCGGCAGGGCGGCCGGCACGGCCGTAGACGTAGACCGGGCCGGGAGCGGCGCGGTCGGCGGCGGTCGTGACCCGCTCCGGACCGCGCCTGGCATGGACGTTCTCGAGCATCAGGCGCCGCGCAGTGGCCACGAGCCGGCTCGAGCGAGGCCGTCGTCGAGGTTCGCGACCGGGGCGAACGGCGAGACGCGCTCGATCCACAGCACCTCGTTCTTGTAGACGTTGCCGATGCCCGCGAGCGCTCGCTGGTCGAGCAGCGCCTCGGCGATCGCGAGTCCGGACCGCGCCGGGTCGCGGAGCCGGCGCACCGCCTCGCCGGCATCGAATTCGGGTGCCAGCAGGTCCGGCCCGAGCCCGCCGAGGCCCGGGTGGAGTGCTTCGGCGCGCTCCTCGAGCAGCTCGACGACAGGGGCATCGAAGCAGACGGCGACGGCGCCCGGCACCTCGAGCACGAGCCGGCCCGCGACGGCGGCCGGCGCCATCGCTCGCCCGGCCGGTAGCGGTGCCACGAGCCGTTCATCCGCAGGTGCGTCCGGATGACGAGGCCGTTGTCGAACCGGATCAGCAGGTTCTTGCCGAGCGACTCGACCGCGGTGATGTCTCGGCCGACCACCCGCTCGACCTGGGGGACCGGACCCGGCCCGCCTGTCTTGCCGCGGTGACCGTCCGGCCGACGAGGTATGGCCGAAGGCCCGCCGCGGTCCGGAAGAGCGTGTCGCCTTCGGGCACTCAGGCGTCAGGCGGCAGCGAGGCGACGCCGGCGGCACGGGCGGCCATGCGCAAGCGTGAGTCCCACGCGACGAGAACGGTCTCCTCGGGGTCCAGCTCCAGGACCGAGGCGAGCTGGATCGCGTCACCCGCGCGCAGGCCGAAGGTCTCCGCGACGACCCCGGCGCGATCGCTCAGGACCCTGGTCAACTCGATCACCTCGTACGTAGCCCAGGCAATCTCGAACGATGGCAACGGCCTGATCGTGCTGGCCGGGCGCAAGCCGAGTCGCTCGGCGCGCCGCAGCCAGCGCAGCGCGGACTTCGACGTACGACAGTCGTGACGTCACCAGGGACCTCGTCTCGCCGGCGATGGCGGCCAGATCGGACGAGGCCAGCTCATCGGCGAGGTACTGCCTGACGATGGCAGAGCTGTCGAGGTAGGCGATCACCGACAGCGGATCTCGTCCATGAGCTCCTCGATCGACCACGGATAGGGAAAATGCGGGATGTCCTCCCAGCGCAGCCTCGGCCTGGTCGCCCGGGTCAGCCGACCCTGCGCCGCCAGTTCCAGGATCCGCTGCGATACCGGGCTCGTCACGGACCAGCTGCGCGATCGGACGGCCGTGCTCCGTGACGGTGATCGTCTCGCCGGCCTTCACTCGCTCCAGGAACGCGGAAGGTGGTCCCGCAGGTCGCGAACCCCGACAGTCGTGGCCTCCGATGTATCGAATGTGGCGCTTTTAGGGTAGGCTTCTCGCTCATGCTGGCGATGATACCAGTCGCCGCTTACCTGACGCTCACCGAACGCTCGGCCCGGAGCACAAGCCCGCGGTAGCCGGCCACGAACCCGGCATCGAGCAGCACAGGCCGGAAGCCTGAGCCGGCGACCTCCTCGCCGTCGACCTTGCGGATGACCAGCTCGCGGAAGCGACCGTCGGCGACGAGCGCCCGCAGGCGCCCGAGCCGCAGCGACCGCCGTCGAGCGGGTCGTCCGACGCCGGGAGCGTCTGCAGGGTGGCGCCGCCGCGTTCGAGGTAGAGCGCCGCCACGCCGTCCACCAGCACGACGTAGGCGCCCGCCGCCCGCTGGAGGGGCCGGCGATCGGTTTCGCCGCGGCGCGGCCACGACAGCGCGGCACCGTATGGATTCGCCGGATCGGCAGCAGCCAGCAGGTGAACCGCTCCGCTCGATGGCGGGTCGGCGGCATCGCGCACAGCGCGAAGCCGATCGAGCGCTCCCGCCAGGGCGAACTGCGCCGCCCCGAGGCCGTCGACGAAGTAGCCGCGCCGGATCCGGCCCGCCTCTTCCATCGCGCGCAGGATCGGATAGACACCGGCGAAGCCGCCTTCGATGCCTTCGGCGACGACCGCTTCGCGGGTGAGCACGCCGTGCCGCTCGAGCAGGGCCAGCGCCTGGGCGTGGAACCGTTCCGTGGCGGAGGCCGCGACCGGAGCGACCAGGGACCAGCGCCCCGCGGCTTCGGGCGGACCGAGCGCGCTCAGCCGTCCGCCTCGCGGTCGCCGTGGACCATGGTTCCCGCCCGTCCGCTTCCAGCGGAGTGCCCGCAAGGGCGCGAAGGTGTCGTTGGTGACCTCGCCGGACCAGACCAGGTCCCACAGCGCATCCAGCACCTCGCGGTCGCTGCCTCCGCCCGCCACAGCGAACAGCTCGCGATAGAAGGACGCGCCCCGGGACGCGAGATGCGCCCGGAGGGCCTCGTGTCGTGGCCCGACCGGCGGCGGCGGCCCGTCCGGCTGGTCGGTCGGGCGGAGCAGCTCGCGGCCGGGCCGGACCAGGACGATCCGCCCGTCGTCCCGGCCGAGGCTCCCCCGCCCGACCCAGGCGACCTCTCCGAGAGCACCCAGCTCGTCGAGGAGGCGCGGCTGGTAGCCCGGGATCCGCGCCGGCAGGACGTCCCGCTCGAGGACCGAGGCGGGGATCGGGTCGCCGGCGAGCTGATCCACGACCTCGGCGAGCCGCTCCAACGCGGCCGTGCCCCGCATCGGTGGCGTTGCCGCCCCGGTCGCCGTGATGCCGTGCCATTCCGGCAGGAACCGGGCAAGCGCCGCCGGGTCGACCGGTTCGACCTCGCGCCGCAGCCTGGCCAGCGACCGCCGCCGAAGCATGCGCAGGATGTCCGGGTCGCACCATTCGCGCTCGGCACCGCCGGGGCGAAACTCGCCGCGCAGGATCGTGCCGGCGGCCAACAACCGCTCGAGCGCATCCCCGACCGCCGCGACGGGCAGGCCCCAGCGTGCCGCCGGCTCCGATGTCAGGAACGGGCCGTGGCATCGTGCCCACCGTGCAAGCAGGCCGTCGAGGGCGCCGGCCGCCGGGACCCAGGAACGCCGCCGGAACGCCGACCGGTGGCGCGATCCCGACGCCGTCGCGGTAGCGGGCCACGTCCTCGATCGCGATCCAGCGGTCGTCGCCGGCGATCCGGGCGCGGACGGCCCGGCGTGTCGCCGCCAGCTCGTCGAGCCATGGCCCGGCCACAGCCGCGCCACCCTCGGTCCGAGCCGCCACCTCGGCGGCAGACAGGTCGCCCAGCCGTCGGAGCAGGTCGTGGACGCCGTCGATCGTCGTCGCCCGCCGGTCCTCGGTCAGCGCCTGGACGCTCAGCTCGAGGTCGGCCAGCGCGTCTGGGTCGAGCAGCTCGCGGAGCTCCTCCTGCCCGAGCAGCTCGCGGAGCAGGTCGCGATCGAGCGTGAGTGCCCCGGCCCGTCTCTCGGCCAGCGGCGCATCGCCCTCGTACATGTATGCGGCCACGTAGTCGAACAGCAGGCTGCTCGCGAACGGCGAGGCGCGCACGGTCTCCACGCGGTGGACGGCGATCTCCCGCCGGGCGACTCCGCCGAGGATCTCGCGCAGCGCCGGCAGGTCGAACACGTCGGACAGGCACTCGCGATACGTCTCGACGAGGATCGGGAACGACCCATATCGTGAGGCGACCGCGAGGAGGTCGGCCGCCCTCTGGCGCTGCTGCCAGAGCGGCGTCCGGGTCCCCGGCCGGCGACGGGGAAGGAGCAGGGCGCGGCCCGCGTTCTCGCGGAACCGGCTCGCGAACAGGGTCGACGTCGCCAGCCGACCGACGACCAGGTCCTCGACCTCGTCCGGGTCGGGGAAGAGCAGAGCCTCGATGCCGTCGAGCGGCGCGTCGCCCTCGGGAAGCCGGATGGCGATCCCGTCGTCGGACCAGATCGTCTGGACCTCGAGGCCCAGCCGCTCGCCGATCCGCGCCTCGAGGGCCAGCGACCACGGGGCGTGGATCCGGCCCCCGAACGGCGTCAGGAGACAGAGTCGCCAGTCCCCCAGCTCGTCGCGGAACCGCTCGACGACGATCCGCCGGTCGGTCGGCAGGGCGCCGGTCGCCTCCCGCTCGTCGTCGAGATAGGCGAGCAGGTTCTCTGCTGCCAGCTCGTCGAGGTCGTGCGTCTCGCGCAGGAGCGCGCCGGCGGCCGCTCGCCCGCGCTCGCCGCGCGTGAGGTCCGCCTCGAGCTCGCGCACGAAGGCGCCCATCGCCCGGCCGAGCTCCATGGGCCGCCCGATCGCGTCGCCCTTCCAGAAAGGCAGCTTGCCGGGGACGCCGGGGGCCGGGCTCACCGTCACCCGGTCGTGCGAGATCTCCTCGACCCGCCAGCTGCTCGCACCGAGGATGACCACGTCGCCGTGCATCCCGGCTCGGAGCTCGTAGACCATCTCCTCGTCGAGCTCGCCCACGCGGCGTCCCGGCGTCCCCGCCTCGCCGACCATGAACACGCCGAACAGGCCGCGATCGGGGATGGTCCCGCCGCTGGTGACCGCGACCACGCGCGCATCGCGCCTGCCCTCCACCGTGTCGGTGACCCGGTCCCACACCACCCGTGGCTTGAGCTCGGCGAACTCGTCGGAGGGGTAGGCGCCGGCAAGCATGCCCAGGACCCCTTCGAGGACCTCGCGGCTCAACGTCTCGTACGGCGCGGCCCGAGTCAGGGTCGCGAGGAGATCGTCCACCGTCCAGCGATCCATCACGGTCATCGCCACGATCTGCTGGGCGAGCACGTCGAGCGGGACCCGCGGGATCTGGGTCGTCTCGATGGCGCCCTCGTGCATCCGCCGGGTGACGATCGCGCACTCGAGCAGGTCGCCGCGGTACTTCGGGAAGATCACGCCCTTGCTGGGCGCACCGACCTGGTGGCCGGCCCGGCCGACTCGCTGGAGCCCGCGGGCGACGCTCGTCGGGCTCTCGACCTGGATGACGAGGTCCACGGCGCCCATGTCGATGCCGAGCTCGAGGCTGGACGTGGCGACCAGCGCGGGGAGCCGCCCGGCCTTCAGCTCCTCCTCGATCTGGAGCCGCTGCTCGCGGGCGATGCTGCCGTGGTGGGCGCGGACCAGCTCCTCGCCGGCGAGCTCGTTGAGCCGCTGCGCGAGCCGCTCCGAGAGCCGGCGGCTGTTGGTGAACACGATCGTGCTGCGATGGCTCCGGATCAGCTCGAGGATCCGCGGGTGGATGGCGGGCCAGATGCTCGTGCGCAGGTCGCCGCGGGTCGCCGGCCCGCCCGGCTGCTCGTCGGGCGGCAGGACCTCGCCAAGCGCGGCCATGTCGTCCACCGGGACGACGACCTGGAGGTCGAGGGCCTTTCGCGTGCCGGCGTCGACGATCGTCACGTCGCGATCCGGTCCCACGCCGCCCAGGAAGCGCGCGATCGCCTCGAGCGGCCGTTGCGTGGCGGACAGGCCGATCCGCTGGAGCCGCGCGCCGTCGGAACCGTTCGTGGCGCGGGCCCGGAGCGCCTCGAGCCGTTCCAGCGAGAGCGCCAGGTGCGAGCCGCGCTTGGTGCCCGCGATCGCGTGCACCTCGTCGACGATGACGACCTCGACGGCACGCAACGCCTCGCGGGCGGCGCTCGTGAGCATCAGGTACAGCAATTCGGGAGTCGTGATCAGGATGTCGGGCGGGTGCCGCGCGATCTCGCGCCGATCGTCGGCCGGCGTGTCGCCGGTCCGGCTCGCGACGCTGATCCGCGGGATCGGCTCGCCGAGCCGCTCGGCCGCCATGGCGATGCCGGTCAGCGGCGCCCGCAGGTTCCGCTCGACGTCGTACGTCAGGGCCTTCAGCGGCGAGACATACAGGACCCGAACGCTCCCGGGGCTTTCGCGGGTCGGGGCGGGCCGCGGGTCGGTCGCCAGCCGATCCAGGCACCACAGGAAGGCGGCCAGCGTCTTGCCGCTCCCCGTCGGCGCATGGATGAGCGTGTGGTGGCCTCCGGCGATGGCGGACCAGCCCTGCGCCTGCGCGTCGGTCGGCGCCTCGAAGCTCGACCGGAACCAGTCCCGGACGGCCGGCGAGAACGCCGCCAACGCGTCGCGCGAGGGTGCCGGTGACGGAGCGCGAGAGGTTCGGGCCACGGAACGACCAGTATAGGCTCCGAGGGCGATTTCGACCAGATGTTCTAACTGATTCGTGGCCGCTGCGGCGCCACGGCCTACCCCCGGGGCAGCCGCCGCATTCGAAGCGCGACGCCGAGGCTGAGACACCGCCCCGGATCGGCGAGGAACGGCCCGATGATCTCCTCGATGCGAACGAGCCGGTTCTTCAGCGTGTTGTAGTGGACGAACAGCTCGCGCGCCGCGAGCGCCGCGTTGCGCGTGGCGAGGAACGTTTCGAGCGTCAGCACGAGACTCGTCCCCTGCGCCTCGTCATAGGCCTCGAGGGGGCCGAGCATCGAGGCGCAGAAGGCATCGACGTCGCCCTCGGGAACGCTGGCCAGGATCCGGTCGAGGCCAAGGTCGTCGAAAAGGGTCACAGCGCCCGGCCCCTGCCCCCATCGCCCGACCTCGAGCGCGCGCCGCGGCCTCGAGGAATGACCGATGGAGCTGGAGCGGGTCGGGGGCCGGGGCGCCGATGCCGACGGTCACGACGGCCGCGGGCAGCCGCCGGGACGCCTCCGCTCGGAGCGCTTCGCCGAGCTCGCGCAGCTCCGTGCGCGCGGGCAGGGTCGAGTCGTGCGCCACTCCCCCGTCGATCGCCCGCCCTCCCGTCGTCGCCGGGCCGGCGTGGACGGCAGACTCGGCAGGGGCGAACGACGACGATGCGCTCGCGAACGCACCAGACCCGCCCTGCGCCGGACGTCGGACACCCGCCACGAGCGCACCGATCTCGCGGCTTCGCTCCCACACGATCGCCCCGCTGCCAAGGCTCGCCATGGCGGCGTCGGCAAGGCGATGGCGGAGCGCGCCCTCCTCCGCCGTCCCGACGAGATCGGCGAACGGCACCCCGGCGACGGACTCGATCTCCGCGAGCAGTACGGCGCGGGGCGCCGCGAGGTCCCAGGCGAACGCGGCGGCGCGCTCGAGCAGGACGCTCCGGTCGTTGACGTGACCGGTGATGAGCTCCTCGAGGCAGACGGCCTGGAACCGGTGGTCGGCCTCCGCCACGACGCGCGCCTGGACCTGGCGGAGCGCGGCTACCGTGGCTGCGTACTCGATCGCCTCCAGCCGGTCAGGCCCCAGGGCACCGCCCTCCTGGCCGACGAGGATGGCGCCGTAGCTGTCGGGTCCGACCTGGATGGCCTGGACGACGGCCGCACCGGCATCCTCGGCGGACGGCCCGTCGGCCGATGTGCGCCACTGGGCCACGCCTTGCGCATCGAGGATCGTGACCGGACGCTCGATCAGCTCGGCCAGCGCCTCGGCGATCTGGCGGAGGCCTCCACCCGACAGCGCGATCGCGGTGAACCGGTCGTGGATCGCTGCGGAACGCTGCAGGCGCGCGGCCTGGCTGTCGAGGATCACCGTCAGGACGGACTGGATGATCTCGTTGAACGAGGCTTCGGGCGGCAGCTCGATGAGCGGGAAGTCGTGCCGGTCGGCCGCCTGGATCATCGATGCCGGGATCGCCGTGATGTATCGGGCGGGCTTGATGGCGATCCCGGCAAGGCCCCGTTCGGCCAGCCGCGGGACGAGCGCATCGAGGGCGAGCCGGTCGTCGCGCAGCGGGTAGGCCGTGGTCAGGAGCAGTTCGTCGGCCTTGACCCAGTCGACGATGTCCGGAACCTCCATGACGTTGACCGCCCGGACCACGCGGCCGAGTCCGCCGTGCCCGCCGACGACCCGTGCGCGCGCCAGGGCCGGCAGGCGAAGGACCTCGGCGAGGTCGACGGTGTCGATCACGGGACTATGGATACTCGACAGGTGAACGCCGTGTCAATGTCGATATCTGACAGTGACGGCAGGGAGCGACGTCCCTACGATTGATCGGCGATGATCGCTGCGCCCGACCGCGTCCACGTCGCCACCCGCACGACCGAGGGCCGCCCGCCGTTGCCAGCCGCCGGCACCGATCCCCCCGCGACGGTCCACAGCTGCTTCCGGTCGGCGCTCAACATCGCGACACCCGACGGCCTCCTCACGATCGCCTCCGGATCCATCGGTGGGCTGCCGAACGGGATCGTCGCGGACCTCGGGCCCGACTTCCGCTCGCTCGGGATCGTCGCCGGGATGACGGTCGAGGCCCGGCCGGGCGGGGCGCGATTCCCGGAGGCCGGCGTCTGCGTGGACTTCTCGGCGGCAACGGCCTGGTCTTCCCGGATCGGGCCTCCCCCGGACGGAGCTCGGATCGCGGCCGCCCGCTGGCAGCGCCGCGCCCCTGACGCCCGCCGGATGGCGCTCGAGGTCGCGGCGCCGGGTGGGCTCGCCGGATTGCTGGCGAGCGGGACAGCTCCGAACCGGGCGCAGCCCTTCGACGTGACCGAGCGCGCCCGTGCGTCCCTGACCGCGCTGATCGGCCGCCCTGGCCGAGGACGACCGGACCGACCGCGGCGGCGCGGGCGCACGGCCTGGTCGGGCTCGGGCCGGGCCTGACGCCCTCGGGCGACGACCTCCTCGTCGGCCTCGAAGCCGCGCTCCACGCGCTCGGAGCGCCGGCTGCCGGCTTCGTCGCGGGGGCGCTCGCAGACGTCGACGACCGGACGACCGCGGTCGCGGCGACTCTCCTCCGACACGCCGCACGAGGCGAGTTCGCCGAGCGGATCCATCGTCTCCTGGCCGGGCTGCTCGGGCCCGATGACGAGGCCGTCCCGGGCGCGATCGCCCGCGCGGTCGCCTGGGGCGCGACGTCGGGAACGGACTGCCTGGTCGGCGTCCTGCACGGACTGGACCTCGCCACGGGGCGCGATGGGCGGCTCCACGCATGAGGCCGCCATGAGCAGTGTCCACGCCCGCGTCTTCGCGAACAGCTACCGGGATTCGGTCGAGCTGATGCAGATCGCCGCCGACCTCGAGGCGCTCGAGGGCATCGATCGGGCGGGACTCGTCATGGCCACGCCGGCGAACCGCGAGGTCCTGGCTGCGGCCGGGCTCCTGTCCGACGCCGCCGCGGCGGCGGGACCGAACGACCTGGTGGTCGCGCTGGCGGCGACCGATCCGGCCGTCGCGGCCGCCGGTCTCGACCTTGCCGCTGCCCGACTCGCCGGGTCGGGCACGACAGGCTCCGCGGAAGCCACCCGGACCGTCGCCCGGACCATCGCCGAGGCGACCGCCGAGCTCGACGAGCCCAATCTCGCCCTCATCTCGACGCCCGGGACCTACGCGACGGCCGAGGCGCTCAAGGCGCTCAAGCGGGGGCTCAACGTCTTCCTCTTCAGCGACAACGTCCCCATCGAGGACGAGATCGAGCTCAAGGCCATCGCGCGCGCCAAAGGGCTCCTCGTCATGGGCCCCGACTGCGGGACGGCGATCCTCGACGGCGTCCCCCTCGGATTCGCCAACGTCGTCCGCCGCGGATCGATCGGGCTCATCGGGGCATCGGGCACCGGCCTCCAGCAGGTCAGCTGTCTGATCGACCGGCTCGGGGCGGGGATCTCGCAGGCCATCGGCGTCGGCGGACGCGACCTCGACGAACGGGTCGGCGGGGCGATGATGCTGGCGGGCATCGAGCGGCTCGCCGCCGACCCGGGCACATCCGTCATCGTCCTGATCTCGAAGCCGCCTGCCGAATCGGTGACGGCCCGGGTCCTGTCGGCCGCCGGACAGCTCAGCGTCCCGGTCGTGGTGAACTTCCTCGGCGGCGATCCCGCGACGATCCGTGATGCCGGCGCCATCCCGGCCGGCACGTTCGAGGCCGCCGCCCGGATCGCGACCGAGATCGCCCGCGGCGGCCGGGCCGCGATCGACCACGCCCGAGCCGAAACGTCCGATCAGCGCGACGGGCACGGTGACGACGCGTGGCTTCCGGCCCTCTACGAGGCGGAAGCGGGCCTGCGTCCCGGGCAGTGGCGGATCCGCGGGCTGTTCAGCGGAGGGTCGCTCGCCGGCGAGGCCAAGCTCATCCTTCGGGACGAGCTGGGAGCCGAACGGGCGCACGACCACGAGATCATCGACCTCGGCGACGATGAGTACACCGTCGGCCGTCCCCACCCGATGATCGACCCGCGGCTGCGCAACGAGCATGTCGTGGCCGCCGGGGCCGATCCGACCACGGCGGTCATCCTGCTCGACGTCGTGATCGGGCACGGCTCGCACCCCGACCCGGCCGGAGCGCTGGTCCCCGCGATCGAGGCTGCGCCGTGCGGCGGCGCGCAGCGACGGCCGGCGGATCTTCGTCGTCGCGTCCGTGTGCGGGACCGCGGCCGACCCGCAGGGACTCGTCGCCCAGGAGTCGCGCCTCGCGGGCGCCGGCGTGATCGTCGCCGCGAGCAACGCCCGGGCCGCTGCCGTCGCCGGACGGATCGCGAAGGCCGCGAGCATCCCGGCTGGAGATCGGTCGTGAGCGGGCCCGCGCCGTCGGTGCTGTTCCCCGACGGCGTCCGCGCGGTCAACGTCGGTCTGGAGATGTTCGCCGGACCGCCGGCGACCGCGGGCGCGTCGGTCGTGGCGGCTCGACTGGCGGCCCCCGGCGGAAGGCGACCGGGCCATCGGCCTGCTGCTCGCCCGCCTCGAGGACGACCCCGACGATCCGATCGGTCGCCGCGTGGCCGCCGCGAATGCGACCGCGGTCGCACGGCTCCTGGCCGCCCAACCGATGCTCGTCGACGTCCGGCCCGCCCGCGACGCCCTGGGCCTCAGCCACGGCCGACTCCTTCACTCCGGGCCCCCGATCGGCTGGGAGAGGATGTGCGGACCCGTCCAGGGCGCCGTCATCGGCGCGATCCTGTTCGAGGGCTGGGCCACCACTCCCGAGGCGGCCGCAGCGCTCGCTGCATCGGGTGACATCGACCTCGCGCCCTGCCATCACCACGCCGCGGTCGGGCCGATGGCCGGCGTCATCAGCCCGTCCATGCCGGTCGTCGTCGTGGAGAACGTCGCCGGCGGAACGGTCGCGCACGCGACCCTCAACGAGGGACTCGGCAAGGTCCTGCGTTTCGGGGCGTACGACGAATCCAGGTCCTGACCCGTCTCCACTGGTTCGCCGAGGTCCTCGGCCCGGCGCTCTCCGGTGCGCTCACCGCCGGCGGTCCGATCGACCTGCGCAGCCTCACCGGGCAGGCCCTCCAGATGGGCGACGAGGGGCACAACCGGAACATCGCCGGCACGTCGCTGTTCACCCGCTCGATCGCGCCTGCGCTCGTCCGCACGGCGGAGCCGGCGGTGGCTGCCGCGGTCCTCGACTTCCTGCGCGGCAACGACCACTTCTTCCTCAACCTCTCGATGGCCGCCTGCAAGTCGGCCCTCGACGCCGCCCACGGCATCGACGATTCGACGCTCGTGACGGCGATGGCCCGCAACGGCGTCGATTTCGGGGTCCGCATGTCGGGCACCGGCGACACCTGGTTCACCGAACCAGTCGGCGTGCCCGACGGGCTGTACTTCCCGGGTTACAGCGTCGAGGATGCGAACCCAGACCTCGGCGACAGCGCCATCACCGAGACGTTCGGGATCGGCGGTTTCGCGATGGCGGCCGCGCCCGCGATCGTCCGCTTCGTGGGGGGCAGCCCGGCCGACGCCCTCGAGTTCACGCGCCTGATGGGCACGGATCACGCTCGCGCGCAACCCGTCGTATGCGCTGCCGCCGCTCGGCTTCATCGGGACGCCCACCGGCATCGACGCCCGGCGCGTCGTCGACTCGGGGATCGCCCCGGTGATCAACACCGGGATCGCCGCACCGGCAGGCGGGCGTCGGCCAGATCGGCGCGGGCATCGCGCGCGCGCCGCTGGCGTGCTTCGGTGCGGCGCTCGTCGGGCTGGCCGCGAAGCTCGGGCTCGCGGACGCCGTCGAGGCGGGTGCCTGATGGACGATCGACGGGCCGTCGTCGCGATCGGTGGCAACGCCCTCATCCTCGACGGCCAGCGTGGCTCGATCGCCGAGCAGTACGACAACGCCCGTGAGACCGCCCGCCACATCGCCGACATGGTGGCCGAGGGTTGGGGCGTCGTCGTCACCCATGGCAACGGCCCGCAGGTGGGGTTCATCCTCCTGCGCTCCGAGATCGTCCCTCAGGACGCACCGGTCCCCAAGCTCAACCTGGAGATGTCCGTCGCCGATTCGCAGGGAGGCATCGGCCACATCCTGGGCCAGGCGCTGCTCAACGAGCTGGCGATCCGCGGCCTCCCCGACCGGGTCGTGTGCGTCCTCACCCACGTGGTGGTGGATCCGGCCGATCCCGCCTTCGCCCACCCGACCAAGCCCATCGGCCCGTTCTACACCAAGGAGGAGTCGGACGACCGGGCGGCTCGCAACGACTGGACGATGATCGAGGACTCGGGTCGCGGGTACCGCCGCGTGGTCGCGTCCCCCGTCCCGGTGCGGATCGTCGAGAGTGCCCAGATCGCCACGCTGGTCGATGCCGGCTACGTGGTCATCGCGGTCGGGGGAGGCGGCATCGCGGTGGTCGAGACCGCTCCCGGGCCAGTACCGCGGGGCGGAGGCCGTGATCGACAAGGATCGCGCCTCGGCTCTTCTCGCGGCGAGCCTCGGGGTGCCGCTGCTGGTGCTGTCGACCGGCGTCGAGCGGGTCGCCGTTCATTTCCGCCAGCCGGACGAGCAGTGGCTCGACCGGATCGTCGTCTCCGACGCACGGCGCTTCCTCGAGGAGGGCGAGTTCCCAAAGGGCTCGATGGGGCCCAAGATCGAGGCCGCCATCGGCTTCCTCGAGCACGGAGGACAGGAGGTCATCATCACGACACCGCCGGCGCTCGCACGCGCCATCAGCGGAGATACCGGGACCAGGGTCGTGCGCGACCCCGAACCGGCCGCGACCCCAGCCTGAAGGAGGATCGACGCATGGTCTCCGTCAACGCCGAACCCTACGACTTCGAGTTCGACCCGAAGAACACGGCGCTGCGTGATGATCGACTTCCAGCGAGATTTCGTGTACCCGGGCGGCTTCGGCGAATCGCTGGGCAACGACACCTCGTTCCTGCTGAAGGCCCTGCCGCCGGCCGAGCGAGTGCTCAAGGCCTGCCGGGCCGCGGGCATCTACGTCATCCACACCCGCGAGGGCCATCGCCCGGACCTGTCCGACCTGCCGCGCGCCAAGTACGAGCGCGGCAACCCGAGCATCCACATCGGCGACGAGGGGCCGATGGGCCGCCTGCTCGTCCGCGGCTCGTACGGCCACGACATCGTCGAGGAGGTCTACCCGATCGCAGGCGAGCCGATCGTCGACAAGCCGGGCAAGGGCGCCTTCTACGCCACCGACATGCAGGCGATCCTGCAGACCCAGGGCATCGACAAGCTCGTGTTCTGCGGCGTGACCACCGAGGTCTGCGTCCAGACCAGCGTCCGCGAGGCGAACGACCGCGGCTACGACAGCCTGGTCCTGTCCGACTGCGTCGGCTCGTATTTCCCGGAGTTCCAGAAGGCGGCCCTCGACATGATCAAGGCCCAGGGCGGGATCTTCGGCTGGGTGAGCGACTCGACGCGCTTCCTGGACGCGCTCGGCGAATTGGGCGCGTCGGAGGCCGAGACGGCCATGGCGGCCGGAGCATGATGCCTATCGATTGAATCATTCCTGGCCGGGGGCTCGAGGGTTGAGGGAAGAGGGGTAGAAGGGGCACAAGGAGGATCCACCACGTGACCGCCACCACGGACGCGTTCAGGCCCAAGCTCTGGGTGGCCGGAGACCTGAACGCCTTCTTCGGACTCGGAACGAACGTGCTGCTCAACGTGCTCGTCCTGGCAGGCCTTGCCCTGGGCGTCGTCCAGATACCGACCGACACCGTCTTCGGCCGGATCCTGCCGGCGCTCGGGATCGCGCTGCCGCTCGGCAACCTTTTCTATGCCTGGCTGGCCTGGCGGCTCGCCAAACAGACCGGTCGCGACGACGTGGCCGCGATGCCGTACGGGCCCAGCGTCCCGCACATGTTCATCGTCATCTTCGTCATCGCCCTGCCCGTCTTCCTCAAGACGAACGATCCGATCCAGGCCTGGCAGGCCGGGCTCGCGTGGGCGTTCATCATCGGTGTGATCGTGCTCGTCGGCGCATTCGTCGGCCCGTACATCCGCAAGTTCACGCCGCGCGCCGCGATGCTCGGCACGCTGGCCGGCATCTCGATCACGTTCATCTCGATGCGGCCCGCCTTCCAGATGTGGGACCCGATCCCCTTCGTGGCGTTCGCCTCGTTCGCCATCATCCTCATCAGCTGGACGGCCAATGTCCGCCTGCCGTTCGGGATCCCCGGCGGTCTCGCCGCCATCGTCGCGGGATCGGTCCTCTACTGGATCGCAGTGGCGACCGGCCAGACGACGAACACGCTGGCTCCTGTCTCGGATGCGGCGAACCAGATCGGCCTTCGCATCCCGGTGCCCTCGACCGACGTGTTCACAGGACTGAGCAACATCGGGCCACTGCTCGCGACGGCCATTCCCCTTGGCATCTACAACTTCACCGAGGGCATGAACAACGTCGAGAGCGCGTCGGCGGCCGGCGACAGCTACAACCTCCGCCACATCCTGCTGGCCGACGGCATCGGCGCCGTGGTCGGCTCGATCTTCGGCAGCCCGTTCCCGCCCGCGGTGTACATCGGCCATCCGGGTTGGAAGGCGGTCGGCGGCCGCATCGGCTACTCGCTGGCGACCGGCGTGTTCGTCGGGCTGATCTGCTTCCTCGGGCTCGCCGCGCTGCTGCTGGCGATCATCCCGATCGCCGCGCTCGTGCCGATCCTGCTGTTCATCGGGCTCGTCATCGGCGCCCAGGCGTTCTCGGCGTCGCCGGCGCGCCACTATCCGGCGGCCGTGCTCGCCATCCTGCCCAACCTCGCCCTGTGGGCCAAGGGCCTCGTCGACAACACGCTCTCGGTCGCGGGGACCGACGTGAACACGCTCGGCCTCGACAAGCTGGCCAACGCCGGGGTGCTGTACCAGGGCATGTCGCTGTTCGCGGGCGGGGCCGTGCTGGCGGGTTTGGTGCTCGGCGCGATCGCGGTCTTCGTCATCGATCGGCAGTTCACCCGGGCGATCGCCGCGTCCCTGATCGCGGCCGCGCTGTCCTTCGTGGGGCTCATCAACGGCAGCGACCAGGTCGGGATCAACGCGTCACCGACGGTGACCGTGGGGTACCTGTTCATGACCGGGGTGTTCGTCATCGCCGCCTGGAACGCCGGTCAGCTCAACGCGAAGGGCCTCCGGGAGGTGGCCGTCCCGCTCGAGGAAGCCGCCTGACATCCGCATCGTCCACACAGTCGGGATCGGCGGTCCACGAGGGGGACCGCCGACCTCGTTTTCGGCGACCATGCGCCCGGGAGGTCGAACATGAGCACCCTGCTCTTCGTCAACGGCACGCTGATGCGCGGCCTCAAGCTCAACGCCAACCTCGATGGCGCGACATTCCTCGGGGAGTTCCGGACCGCACCGCGCTACCGGCTGCATTCGATCGGGGACGTGCACCCGGGCATGTACGAGGTCGAAACCGGTGGGATCTCCGTGCCGGGCGAGCTGTACGACCTGCCCGACGAGGTGTGGGAACGGGTCGAGGCCGGCGAGCCGCCCGGGCTGTACCGCGGCCCCGTCGAGCTCGAGGACGGCCGGGAGGTCCCGGGCATCCTGTATCCGCGCGAGATGGCCGCGGGGATCCACCCGGACATCAGCGCGTACGGCGGCTGGCGGGAGTACTGGGCGACGCGAGAGGAGCCACCTGCGGGCTGATTTCGGTCCAGAGCCCGGAGCCGAGACCCGCCTGAACGTCTTCTCAGAGCCCGGCGTACGCCTCCTCGCCGTGGAGGCCGAGCCGTGACCCGCCATGGACGGGCCCATCGTAGGCACCGGGCAGGGGCGCCGTCAGTTTCGGTTTCGGACAGTCCGAAGCCTCCTTTGCCGGCTACGTTCGCCAGCGGCTCGAGAGGAACCGCGAAATCACGCTACCCGGTGGCCGATGCCGTCCGGCCACGGGTAGACTGCCGGGAGAGTCGAGCGAGGAGGGCGTCCGGACGTGCAGCTCACGCCACGCGAAACCGAGAAGCTCCTGGTCTTCGTGGCCGCTGACGTCGCTCGCCGACGGCGGGCGCGCGGGCTTCGCCTCAACCTCCCCGAGGCGGTCGCGCTCATCAGCGAGGCGATGATCGAAGGCGCCCGCGACGGCAGGAGCGTGGCCGAGGTCATGGCCCTCGCGCGCCGCGTGCTCACCCGCGACGACGTCATGGCCGAGGTCCCCGAGATGCTCGACGTCGTCCAGGTCGAGGCGACCTTCCGGGACGGTACCAAGCTCGTCTCCTGCCACGACCCGATCCCGTGAGCGGGGCGGCCCGATCGGCGGCTACCAGCACCCGCCTGGCGAGATCGAGCTCAACGCCGGCCGGCCCATCACCGAGCTGTCGGTGACGAACCACGGCGACCGGCCGATCCAGGTCGGGTCGCACTATCACTTCGCCGAGGCCAACCGGGCGCTGCGGTTCGATCGCCTCGCCGCCTACGGGCAGCGCCTCGACATCCCGAGCGGCACGGCCGTCCGCTTCGAACCCGGAGACACGCGTTCGGTCGCTCTCGTCCCGTTCGCGGGCGCTCGCGTCGTCCACGGAGGCCACGGCCTCGTGGACGGGCCGCTCGACGCGCCCGGCGCGCGCGAACGGTTCGCCGACGCGTTGCGTGCCCTTAGCTTCGATCTCGGCCGATGAGGATCGGCCGGGCGTCCTACGCGGCGCTCTACGGACCGACGACCGGCGACCGGTTCCGGCTGGCCGACACCGACCTGGTGGTCGAGATCGAGCACGACCTGACCGTCCCGGGCGACGAGGCCGTGTTCGGCGGCGGCAAGTCGATCCGCGATGGCATGGCCCAGCGATCGGGAGCGACCCGCGAATCGGGTGCGCTTCGACCTCGTTGTGACGAATGCGGTCGTGATGGACGCCATGGTCGGCATCGTCAAGGCCGACATCGGCGTTCGTGACGGTCGCATCGTCGGCATCGGCAAGGCCGGCAATCCGGACATCATGGACGGGGTGCACGCCCGGCCTCGTCATCGGACCGGGCACCGAGGTCCTCGCCGGCTGAAGGGACTGATCGCGACCGCCGGCGGTATCGATACCCACGTCCACATGATCTCGCCCGCAGCAGGTCTGGGCGGCACTCAGCAACGGCGTGACGACGCTGCTCGGCGGCGGGACCGGCCCGGTCGACGGGACGAATGCCACGACGACAACGCCGGGCGCCTGGAACATCGGCCGGATGCTCCAGGCCGCGAGGCACTGCCGGTGAACTGGGGCGTCTACGGGAAGGGCAACGCGAGCCTGCCCGAGGCGCTCCGCGAGCAGGTGCACGCAGGCGCTTGCGGACTGAAGGACCACGAGGACTGGGGGACCACTCCGGCCGTCATCGACGCCAGCCTGCGGGTCGCCGACGAGGAGGACATCCAGGTCGCCATCCACACCGACACGCTCAACGAGGCGGGGTTCGTCGAGGACACCATCGCCGCGATCGACGGCCGGACGATCCACACCTACCACACCGAGGGGGCCGGTGGCGGCCACGCGCCGGACATCATCCGGATCGCCGCCCTGCCGAACGTCCTGCCGTCATCGACGAACCCGACGAGGCCGTACACGGTCAACACCCTCGACGAACACCTCGACATGCTGATGGTCGCCCACCATCTCAACCCGGGCGTCCCCGAGGACGTGGCCTTCGCGGAGAGCCGCATCCGGGCCGAGACGATGGCGGCCGAGGACGTCCTGCACGACCGTGGCGTGCTGTCGCATGTACTCGCTCCGACTCCCAGGCGATGGGCCGCATCGGCGAGACGTTCATCCGGCTCTTCCAGACCGCGCACAAGATGAAGCACGTCCGACGGGCCGCTGCCCGGAGACGACGGCAACGACAACGGTCGGGTGCTGCGGTACCTCGCCAAGTTCACGATCAATCCCGCGCGGACCCACGGGATCTCGCACGTCGGTCGGTTCGATCGAGCCGGGGCTAGCTGGCGGACCTCGTGCTGTGGCCGATCTGGCGTCGTTCGCGCGTGAAGCCGCGACTCATCCTCAAGGGCGGCCTCGTGGCGTGGGCGCTGATGGGCGACCCGAATGCCTCGATCCCGACGCCCGAGCCGGTCCGCTACCGCCCGATGTTCGGCGCCCTCGGCGGCGCGATCGCCGAGACGTGCGTGACGTTCACGTCGCGCGCCGCGCACGAGGCGGGCATCCGCGAGCGCCTGGGACTGCACCGCGTGGTCGAGCCCGTCCGTGGCTGCCGGACGGTCGCCAAGCAGGACATGGTCCGGAACGACCTGACGCCGGAGATCAGCGTCGATTCCGAGACCTACGAGGTGCGGCTCGACGGCGAGCTCGCGACGGTCCCGCCTGCCGAGGAGCTGCCGATGACCCAGCTGTACTTCCTCGTATGACGGCCGATCTCGCGCTGCTCCGGCTGCTCCAGCTCGCCGACAGCGGGTTCCCGAGCGGTGCCTACACGCTGTCGCATGGTCTCGAGACGATGGCGGCGGAAGGGCTGGTCCGCGGCGAAGACCAGCTGGCCGGGTTCATCCACGTGAGTCTCGTCTCGAAGTTCGCGCGGTCGGACCTGGTGTCGCTGGCAGCGGCACACCGGGTCGCGGCACATCTGGCCGCCGCGACATCCGCCGATGCTGCGATCGAGGTCGACGCGGTCGAGCGGATCGTGGCGATCGACCGGCGGCTCACGGCATCGAAGCTCGCGGCGGACGATCGCGCGGGTTCGGCCCGGGTCGGCCGAAGGCTGGCCACCGAGGCCTCGCGCCTTGCGCCCTCCACGGCGCTCACCGGATTCCTCGCCGCGATCGCGGACGGACGTGCGACCGGCAACGCCGCCGTTGCGTTCGGGTTGTCGGGCCAGGCGTTCGGAGTCGCGGGGCGTGAGACCACACTCGCGGCGAGCTTCGCCTTCGTGCTCGGGATCGCGACCGCGGCCGTGCGACTCGGTCTGATCGGCCACGGGACGGCGCAGCGGATCGTCGCGGATGCCGGACCGGCGATCGTGTCCGCCGTCGAGGAGGCGCTCGCGGGCGACTGGCGGCGGCTGCGGCCATCGGCGCCCCAGGTCGATATCGCGCTGGCGCTCCACGAAACGGCGCCGTCGCGCCAGTTCGCGTCGTGAACCCGGAGTCGCGGCCGTTCCGGGTCGGGATCGGTGGCCCGGTCGGCTCCGGCAAGACCGCCCTGATCGAGCGGCTCGTCCCGATGCTGGTCGGCGCCGGCCGCACCGTGTGCGTGGTCACCAACGACATCCTGACCCGAGAGGACGAGCTCCACGTCCGCGCGGCGCTCGCCGACCTGCTCGAGCCGGGTCGCATCGTCGGCGTGGAAACCGGGACATGCCCGCACAACGCGGTGCGCGAGGACCCGTCGATGAACCTCGCGGTCCTCGACGAGCTCGAGGCAGCCTATCCGGGCACGGATTACGCCTTCCTCGAGAGCGGCGGCGACAACCTGACGCTGACCTTCAGTCCCGAGCTCGTCGATTACAGCGTCTACGTCATCGACGTGGCCGGCGGAGACAAGATCCCACGGAAGCGCGGCCAGGGCCTCGTCCAGGCCGACCTCCTGATCATCAACAAGACGGACCTTGCGCCGTTCGTCGGAGCGGATCTCGGCGTCATGGACCGCGACGCGCGGCTTGTTCGCGGCGGTCGACCGTTCCTCTTCACGGACTGCCGGGCGGGACACGGCATGGACGCGGTGATCGAGGCGCTCGAAGCTGGGCGGGCGGGGGGCGCCCTGGGCCTGCGGCGTGATCCCCATCTGCCGGAGGCAGCCGGTCACGGTCATGCCCATGAACCGGCAGGCATGGGTCACGTCCACCGCGGCGAGTGATGCACTCGGGGATCTCACGGGCGGGCCCAGGCGCGCGCTCTAGCACAGCGCGTCTCGGGATGCGCGGCGGCGTACACCTGCGAGCCGAGCTCGTTGCGGGCCGCACTCGGATCACCGAACTGACCTGCCACCCGCCACTGCAGGTCCTTCGCGCGCATCACGTCGATCCCGACCGGCCGGACCGGGCCTCGGTGATCCTCGCGAGCCCGGCCGGTGGGATCCTCCAGGGCGACGAGTTGACGATCGACATCCGGGTCGGTCCCGGCGCGCACCTCCGCGTGGGCACCCAGTCGGCGACTCGGATCTATCGTGCCCCGGCTCGGGAGGCACGCCAGGTGATCCGGCTCGAGGTCGACGGCGATGGATCACTCCAGTACCTGCCTGACCCGCTGATCCCGTACGCCGGCTCGCGGTTCTGCTCGGATTCGACGTTCATCGTCTCGGACGACGGACGGCTGACGGCCTGGGAGATCGTCGCGCCGGGGCGCGCCGCGCGCGGCGAGATCCACGCATTCGAACGCTTCGAAAGCGTGGTCGAGATCGCCCGACCGGACGGGACGCTGCTCGCGACCGACGCCGTCGTGCTCGATCCGCGAGCGCCGATCGCCGATATCGGTGCGCTGGGCGGCCATCGCGCGCTCGGAACGTTGTACGTCGTCGGGTCAGGCGCGCAGCCCAGAACAGCTGCACGGCGCGATCGGTTTGGCGGCCGATGCGGCCGTGACCGTCGGGGCGAGCAGCCTGCCGTTCGGCGCCGGAGCCTGGCTGCGCGTCCTCGGCGAAAGCCAGGGCACGGTGGCGAGCTCGTTGGCCGTAGCCATGTCCACGATGCGCGCCGAGGAGACGCTCAGTCTCGCCGCGATCGGCGGGCGCCTCGCGGCGACGGGCCGAAGGACCTCTGGCAACGGGTCGAATGGCCCTCAGGACCTTCCACATGGCCGTATCCTAGGTTTGTCTAGATTCGGTTGAATTGGGGCAGACCAAATCGGAACCGCCACGATCGTGGCGACAGTGGAAGGTGAAGGCGTCCCGTTATGACAAGCACACGTAGCCTGGCCGGCATCGCGGGGGCGATCTCCGCGGTGCTCCTGTTCTGGATGGTGAACCCATGGTTCGCCGTGCCGGAGGGCATCATCAGCCAGATCGTCACCGTCGGCTTCTGGATCTAGCTTCATCGCCCTGCTCGTCCTCCTGTTCCAGGAGCGGAAGCAGCCGGGCGGCGAGACCATCGAGATCGAAGGTCCCGCATTCACGCGATTCCTGTTCGGCAACTCGCGGGCCGGACTTCTCTGGCTTGCCGGTCCGTCTGTTCCTCGGCTTCGCGTGGCTCGAGGCCGGCTGGCACAAGCTCACCAGCGACGGCTGGATCAACAACGGCGGCGCCGCGCTCGCGGGCTTCTGGACCAAGGCCGTCGACGATCCCCGAGGGTGGCAAGGGCGCCATCACCTACGACTGGTACCAGACGTTCATCAAGGCCCTCCTCGACGGCGGGCATGCCCAGTGGTTCGCCTGGCTCATCACCTTCGGCGAGCTGGCCGTCGGGATCGGCGCTCGTCGTCGGACTCCTGACCGGCATCGCGGCCTTCTTCGGAGCCACCATGAACATGTCCTTCCTGCTCGCGGGCTCCGCGTCCACGAACCCGGTCATGTTCGCCCTGGCCATCGGGCTCATCCTCGCCTGGAAGGTCGCCGGCTACTACGGCGTCGACCGGTACCTGCTCCCGCTGCTCGGCACTCCCTGGCAGCCCACGGACCTGCCAGTCGGTCGAGCGCCGAAGGCGACGGGCACACGGGACCGAGTCACGGCCTGACCGCTCGCATCGCCAGCTCCGACAGCCCCGGGTCCGCCCCCAGACCCGGGGCTTCTTCATGCCCCGGACCCTGTCCATCCGGGCCGCAGTCCGCTCTCGGTCCGACCGCGATCCCGCCGGCGCGTCAGCGGTCGCCGCCGAGGAGGCCGGGTCGCCTCGTCTGCGGCGGTGCGCTCCTCGTCGGTCATCAGATGACGGCGATCGTGGCTCGAGTGGTGGGCGAACCCATCGAGCCGGACGCGCAGCGCCTCGAAGCGATCGAGCTGCCGGCGGGCCACCGGCTCGAACGCCGCGTCGCCTCGAGCGGCCGCCCACAGGTCGATGAAGTCGTCCAGGCAGAAATCGGCGGTCGCCGAGCGCCTCGGCCCAGCCCGGGTCGGAGGCTCGGGCAGTCATCCGCGCCTCGGCTGTCTCGACGGCCGACGCTCCCTGCGTGCAGGCGATGCAGGGCGGCCGTTTGCGTGCCTGGGCGAGCCGGTCGCGCCGCCGTCGGCCCTTTTCGCCGGGGCTATCGCGCAGGCCACCGATCCGGCGATCGATGACGGCGGCGAGGAGCATCGACGACCCGAGGATCCCGCCGGTCTCGCGGCGGTCGGTGGGGACAAGCTCGGCGATGTGCCTGCGACAGAACCCGTTGCGCCGCTCGAGGTCCGCTCGAAAGCCGATGTCGAGGACGCGTTCGTTGATGACCAAATCCATCATCGCCTTCTCCGAGCGAGCCCGGATCGCGCAGAGCGGACAACCGGCTTCGCGCATCGCTTCGAGCAGGCGGACGTCGACGATGTCGGTGGCCAGTGGCTCCGGCGCGGCTCCTCCAGTCACGGCGTGCCTCCCGAAGGCATCAACTCCGCCGTCACGACGCCCGGGTCCGCCGACTGGACCTCGGGGGCGGAGGCGACGATCCGAAAGCCGGCTCGCTCGAACAGCCGCCGCGCGACGGTCGTCCGGAGATGGCGATCGAGCGGATCGGAAGGGTCGCGCTCGCCGACCGTGATCTCCGCCGTGAACGAGGCCGTCGGCGTCGACGCGACGTGCGCGGCAAGGAGGCTGCCACCGAGGCCGCGGCGGCGCCATGGCGGCGCGACACCGACCGCGAGCAGGTCATGGGCCGCCGTCGGTCCGGCGCGCGAAGCAACGACACCAACGACGGTCGCGCCTGCCACGGCCGCGCTGACCGTCGCACCGTCGCGCAGCCCGGCGGTCAGGAGGTCGTGCGCGTCCGCGGTGGGTCGAACGGCGGCGATGACGCCGGGAGCCAGGGTCAGGCGCTCCCATCGCGCGGCGTCCACGTTCTCGACGATGGTCGGGTCAGCGTCCGTCAGGCCCGCGCTCACACGCGCGGAGGGCGGCACACCGCGAAGGGGCTCCCACCATCCACGGTCGCGAGCCTCGCGGAGCAGCCGTGGGACGACGAGCCGGCGGACGAGCGCCGCCGTCCGGCGCGAGACGGCCTCGGCCTCCTCCTGGCCCCAGTCGACCTGCTCGCCCGCGTTCGGCGGATCGATGAAGCGACTCCGGCAGCGGGGCCTGCCCGTAACGCGCCGCCTCGGCGGCCCAGGCCTCGCGCCACGCGACCGGCGTCGCGGCTGGAACGTCGCGGTGCGCGCCGGCAAGCCAGACGAGACTCCAGGTTCGAGGCACCACCCGATAGGCGTCGTAGCCGCCCCCGCCGGTCGCGAGCCACCGACCGCCCGCCCATCGATGCGCCACCCTGTCGACCAGCCGAGCCGCCTCGCCCATCGCGGTCGTGGTGACCCGCAGGTGCGCGAGCGGGTCCCAGGCGTGCGAGTCGGCGCCGTGCTGCGAGACCACGATGTCGGGCCCGAACGCGGCGGCCACCTCGGGGAGCAGCATCCGGACCGCGTCGAGCCACGGCCCTTCGCCCGTTCCGGGTTCGAGCGGCACGTTGATCGCGGTCCCCGCGGCGCTCCCCTCGCCCAGCTCCCCCACCCCGCCGGTGCCCGGGAAGAGGTACCGGCCGGACTCGTGGACCGAGAGCGTCAGCACGCCCGGGTCGTCCCAGTGGATGGCCTGGACCCCATCGCCATGGTGGACGTCGAGGTCCACGTACAGGACGCGCAGCCCGTCGCGCCGTGCCCGCGCGATCGCGAGCGCGGGGTCGTCGTAGATGCAGAACCCCGAGGCGCGGTCGGGCATCGCGTGGTGGAGGCCGCCGCCGGGATGGAACGCGTGCTCCACGTCGCCCCGAAGGATCGCCTCCATCGCCCGGAGCGAGCCTCCGGCGACCATCGCCCCGGCGTCGTGCATGCCGGTGAACGGCGGGTCGTCCCCGCCCATGCCGATCCCGGCCGCCGGCGGCGCGAACGGGTTCCCGCGAGAACCGCTTGACCACCTCGAGATAGCGCGCCGTGTGGCACCACAGCAGCTCATCGTCGGGCGCGGGTTCGGGCGCGATCCCCGGTTCCGCCCCGACCGCTCGAAGCAGGTCGATCCCCGGACCGAACCGGCGCGGCGTCAGCGGATGAGCCGGGTCCGAAGTCATACGAGGCGGACCGCGGGCCGTACACGAGCAGCATCAGATGGCACGATACCGGCCATGGAACGGGTCTACACCACGCCGTTGCTCGACAAGCTCGGGGTCCGCCCGGGCATGCGGGTGGCGCTGATCGACATCGAGGACGACGCGATCCGTCCGCTGCTCGCCGACCGGACGTCCGATCTGACCGAGGGCTGGCCGGAGCCCGACACCGACATCGTCCTGCTCGGCGCCGAGTCGATCGCCGATCTGGCGCGGCTGGAGGAGTTGGCGACCCGGATCCGGCCCGCCGGCGCGATCTGGGTCGTGTCGCGCAAGGGCAAGACCGCCACGCTGCGGGACGTCGAGGTGATGGCGGCCGGGAAGTCGGCCGGGCTCGTCGACAACAAGGTCGTCTCGTTCTCGGCCACGCACACCGCGCTGCGGCTCGTCATCCCGGTCGCCCGGCGTCCGCGGTGAGCGGAGCGTCGGCGGACCTCTCGGCCATCGTCGGCGGCGAGGTCGCGGCGATCACGCCGCTTCGCTGGGGGTTCGAGCACCACACGGACCTCGTCGACCTGGCGGACGGCCGGCGGGTGGTCATCAAGCGATTCGCAGGCCCCGACGGCGGCGCCGAGCTCCTGCGCGCCGCTGCGTTCGCCACACGCCTCGAGGCCGCGGGGATCCCGACGCCGGCGGTCCTGGCCGTGCGAGCCCGCCCACGACCCGCCGATCCTGGTGCTGGCCCACGTCGAGGGCACGACCGGTGCCGAGTGGCTGGACGACGCGTCCCGGGCGCAGATCCTGGCACGGACGATGGGCGCCCTGGCGATCCGCCTGCGCGAGCTGCCGCCGGACGCCGACGATCGGGACGACGGACCGTGGGCGGACGGGGCGCGACTCGCGGACGCCGCCGCCGGCTGGCTCGAGCGCGTCCGGCCGGGCCTTGACGCGTGAGGCGGGCGAGGAGCGCGCGCGCGAGACCACAGAGCGCCTCGCCCGAGCCATCGACGCGATCCCCGGCCTGTACGCCGCGACCCCGCCGCGACCGGCCCACGGCGACTTCGTGCCCGTCAACGTCCTGCTGAGGCCCGACGGCGACCTGGCCGGGGTGCTCGACCTGGGCGTTTGGCGCATCGCCCACCCGTGGCTCGACGTCGCCTGGTGGGGCTGGGTCGTGCGGACGTTCCACCCCGACGCATGGGCCGCGTCCTGGCGAACGCTGCTGTCGTCGGCCGGCGTCCCGGGCGGCGCGGCCAGCGCCCGCACGCTCCACACGCTCGAGGTCGTTCGCTGCCTCGAATGGGCGTCGACCCGCGACGACCCGGCGGCCGCGCGGATGGTCGCGGCGACGGTCGCGCGTCGGATCGAGGAGTGACGGCGGCTGTACCATTCGCGCCATGGGTTCCGACCTGCTGATCGTCCTCCTCGTCATCCTGGTGCTCATCGTCATCTGGCGAGGTCCCAAGACGCTCCCGAAGCTCGGCGAAGCACTGGGTCGCGGCGTGAAGGAGGCGAAGACCGAGGCGAAGATCGCCCAGGCGGAGATCCAGGCCCGAGCGAGCGGCGGCGATGAGACCTCGAATGCCGAGGCCAACCCGGATCGTCCGGCCTGACGAAAGCGACGCACGGCCGGCACATCCCCGCCCGAACGTCCGCCGACACCCCACCGTCGCCTCCCCTCGATGTTGCCTGACGACCTCCCCGCCCTGACCCATCGACCCGGTCCCGGTCCGCACCTGACCGCGATCTCCGTGAAGGGTCGCTCGATCACGACGCTCGCCGACCTGCCACCCGAGCGCGATCGACTGCTGTTCGTCGGGCTGAACCCGTCGCCGGTCAGCGTCGCGGCCGGCCATTACCACCAGGGCCGCCTCGGACGGACGTTCTGGCGCCGGCTGATGGCCGCCGGCGTGCTTCCGCCGGCCACGGAGATCGAGACCGCCGACGACGCCCTGATGGCCGCCGGCCATGGGATCACCGACCTCCTCAAGATCCCGACGGCCCGCGATGTCGCCACCGATGCCGCGCTGACCGCGGGAGTCGGACCGCTGTGGCAGAAGATCGCCATCTGGCGGCCCGCGGCGATCGTGTTCATCTACAAGCGCGTGGCCACGATCTCGGCCGGGCGCCAGCTGCCCGAGCACTGGGGCCGCCTGGCGGACGTGGCGCTCGCAGGCCGGCCGTGCGTCCTGATGCCCGGGCCGTACGCTCCGACCGAGCAGGTCGACGAAGGCCTCAACTTCCTGCGCAACCTGGTCGTCCGCGCTTCCCACCGACCGACCGTAGTCGCCGGCACAGGCGCCCGAGGCTTCCGCTGCGACGGGCAGCGGCTCGCCGGCACGGCCCCGGAGGTGGCCGGCCAGCCACGCAGCCCGTGGCGCGATCTGGCGCAGACGTTCGAGCGAGGCCGGCCAGCGCGGGTCCGGGTCCGTCGGAAGCATCCGTTCGCCGCGCACGCCGTCGAGATCGCCTGCCACGACCCACTCGCCGTCGCCAACGATGAATGCGAGGTGCTCCGGGCGCGGGCCGGGCGTCTCGACGGCGCGGATCGCGACGTCTCCGAAACCGAGCAGCTCGCCGTCGCCCAGCTCCCGGATCGTGTAGGGCAGGGGCCGGCCGGCGCCCGGTCCGGCCACGACCGGGATCTTCGAGGCGCCAGGCAACGGCCTCGGCACCGGCGGCGTGGTCGGGGTCGACGTGGGTGAGCGCGACGGCCTCGATCGACCCGCCGGCGGCGGCCGCGATCTCGATCGCCCGGTCGGTCGCCGGGCCGGTCGGGTCGCCGGGATCGATCAGCACGAACCGGCGGCGACCGACGAGGTAGGCACAGACCGATTGACCCGCGACGCCGCCGGCGGCCGGCATCACGATGCGGACCACGTCGGCGGACACCCTCTCGACCTCGAGCGCTCCCAGCCGGCCGGGCGCAAGGCGGTCGCGGACCTCGTCGATGGAGGTGGCGTGCTCCAGTTGCTGGAGCGTGGTGCTCGTCGGAAGCCACATGCCCAGCCGCCCGTCCGCCATCGCCGTCAGGGCGTCGGTCGGTCGCAGCCAGCTGTGCGCGACGACCTCACCACCTTCGAACGTGGGCTCGACGCCTTCGGGCAACGACGCGGCGAAGAACCTGGCGTCGAAGCGTCGCGGGAACCCGACCGGCGTGACCCATCGGGACAGCGGCACGAGGAGATCGGTCCGCAACCGAAGATCGAGCGCGGCGGCCACCTCGGGGAGGGCGACCTCGCCGCGCAGCAGCGCCGACCGAGCCTCGCTGATGCGCCCCTCGGGCGCCCGAGTCTCGGCGAGGAGCACACCGGCCTCCTCGAACAGCTCGCGGATCGCGGCGACGTGCGCCGCGATGTGCGTCCTGCGGGGTCGAGGTCGCCCCCGAGTGCGGCCGCCGCGGCGTCTGCACCGCGCACGGAACGCGCGGCGAGGGCTTCGTCCCCGTCGGCAGGGTCGACCCGTCCGCCGGGGAAGACGTGCATGTCGGCGGCGAAGGCCATCGTCGTCGGGCGATGTGTCAGCAGTGCCTCGAGGCCGTGCGGGCCGGAGCGGAGAAGGACCACGGTCGCCGCCGGTCGCGCCTCGACGATCGTCGCGCCCGGCTCCACGGGGAGGCCCGGTTCGCCGGCGCTGGGCGACGGCACCGGCCCCGGTCACGCCTCGGGCTCGAAACGGATGACGTACGACCACAGCCATTCGCCGGGCTCGAACTCCCAGTCGCGCTCCGGGTCGCGCCGGAAGCCAAGGTTCTCGTAGAGGTGATGGGCGACCAGCATGTGCGGGCGCGTGGTGATCGCCATGCCGAGGCGGCCCTCGGCCCGCGCCCGCGCCATGCACGCCTCCGCGAGCGCCCGACCGACACCCCGGCCACCTGCGTCCGGGTCGACCGCAAGCATCCGGAAGCCGGCCTCATCCTGGCCCTTCGCGTCTCGGCGAAGGGTCCCGGTCCCGGCACGTACGTCACCCCGCCGAGCACCCGCCCGTCCTCGTCCACGGCCACGAGCACCGGGACCTGTGCCGCCCGCCCTGCCACGTCACGCAGCTCGGCGTGGTAACCCCGGTCGCGCGCGCCGGGCAGCGCCAGGTAGGCTCGGACCGTCAGCTCGCCCAGCGCCTCGTACTCCTCGGGCCGGGCTTCGCGGATCGTGAACCCCGGCTGGCGCTCGTCAGCCATCGGCGGCCGCGTCCAGCTGCTCCCGGAGCCGCGCGGCATCGGTCACGGGCAGGCGGCAGACGAAGCCCCGGCAGACATAGGCGGTCGGTCGCCCCTCGATCGCGACGCGGTCGGCCAGCAGCGGCACGACGCTGGCGGCCGGATCCAGGGGCGACCGAGACCACCTGGTTCGGGCGGAAGCCGCGCCTTGCCTCGGCGAGCAGCGCGGCCGTCCCCGGGTCATCCAGGCCGCCGACGATCGCCACCTCGACGGCCGGCGCCAGGGCCAGGTCCATCGCCGAAAGCCATTGGGCGAACCCGGTCGGATAGCGGGCCACGAACGGCACGACGGTCCGGAACGCCCGCTCCGCGGCGTCCCGATAGCGGCCCTCGCCCGTCCAGGCCGCCAGGCGGATGAGGACCCGTGCCGCCATCGCATTCCCCGACGGGACCGCGTTGTCCTGGACGTCCTTCGGTCGCGTCACCAGCCGCTCGTGATCGTCGGCGGTATCGAAGAAGCCCCCGCTCGGATCCCCGAACCGCGCCAGCACCCGGTCGGCCAGCGCCCGCGCGATCGTGAACCAGCGCTCGTCGAAGGTGGCCTCGTAGAGAGCCAGCAGGCCGTCGGCGAGGTGCGTGTGGTCCTCGAGGACGCCGTGGCCGACCGCCCGGCCGTCCTTCCACGACCGTCCGAGCGCGCCATCGGGCGACAGCAGCCCGCCGATGACCGTCTCCGCGGCCGCCGTCGCAGCGTCTCGGTAGCGCCGGGCGAGCTCCGGCTCGGCCGACTCGAGCGCCACCGCGGCGTCGGCGAAGGCGGCGATCGCGAGCCCGTTCCAGGCAGCCAGGACCTTGTCGTCGCGCGCGGGCTGCGGCCGCCCCGCCCGGCGTGCGAGCAGGCGCTCGCGCGCGTGCGCGAGGCGACGCGTGACCTCGTCCGGCGCGAGCCCGAAGCGCTCCGCCAGGAGCTCGTCACCCGCGACCCTCGACAGGATCGTGACCCCCTCCCAGTTCCCCGACTCGGTCACCCCGTACGCGGCCTCGAACAGCGGGGCGTCGTCGCCGAGGACATCGGAGATCTCGGCGAGCTCGCCAGGTGAAGGTCAGCCCTTCGATGCCTTCGGTGTCGGCGTCCTGGCTGGCGGCGAACGCGCCGTCCGGCGTGCGCAGCTCGCGGAGCATGTAGTCGAGCGTCCCGGTCGCGACCGCGCGATACCGCGCGTCACCGGTCAGTGCCCACGCGTGCACGTAGGCGCGCGCGAGCTGGGCGTTGTCGTAGAGCATCTGCTCGAAGTGCGGCACGAGCCACTCGGCGTCGGTCGAGTAGCGGTGGAAGCCGCCCCCCAGCTGGTCGTGCAGGCCGCCGTCGGCCATGGCGTCGAGCGACCGGCGGGCGATGGCGAGCGGCCGGTCGTCGCCGGTCGCGACGTGGCGGCGAAGCAGGAACTCGATGGTCATCGGCTGGGGGAACTTTGGGGCCCGGCCCCAACCGCCGTTCGACGCGTCGAACCCGGCTTCGATGGCGGCCGTCGCGGCTTCGAGCAGCGACGTCGTCGGATCCTCCGAACCCACGTCCGATCTGTTTGCCTCGACCAGGCTTGCGACGAGGCGCCCGCCGGCGGCCTCCACCCCGGCGCGATCGGCGCGCCAGGCCCGATCCACGCCCTCGAGCACCTGGCGGAACGACGGCATGCCGTGGCGCGGCTCGTCCGGGAAGTACGTGCCGCCGTAGAAGGGCCTGCCGTCGGGGGTCAAGAAGACCGACATCGGCCAGCCTCCGCCGCCCGTCATGGCCTGGACGGCCGCCATGTAGACCTGGTCGAGGTCCGGCCGCTCCTCGCGATCGACCTTGACCGACACGAAATGGTCGTTCAGGTAGCGGGCCGTCGGCTCGTGCTCGAACGACTCGCGCTCCATGACGTGGCACCAGTGGCACGCCGCGTAGCCGATCGACAGGAAGATCGGTCTGTCGAGCAACTTCGCCCGGGCGAGGGCGTCGGGACCCCATGGGAACCAGTCGACGGGGTTGTGCGCGTGCTGGAGCAGATACGGGCTCGTCTCGCCGGCAAGCCGGTTGACCATGGCAGCGATGGTAGCGGGCAGCCTGTCGATGTGACGCCCGTGTTGCCCCCGCGCACCGCTAGAGTCATCCAAATGCCCAGATAATTCGCAACAGGTATGGTGCGCTCAACACCGCTGCAGTACGCTGCAGTCCCACAGGGGTATGTCTCTCGCGTGAAACGATTCGCTGCGCCTGCCATAGCCGCGTTTCTCGCCCTCGGGCTTGTCGTGCCCGCTGGTTTTCTCGCGCCGTCCGAGGTGTACGGCGCGGTCCCGAAGGTCGTGATCGTGGTCGGTCCGGCCGGGGCCGCGACGGACCGGTACCGGGCCGAGGCGAAGTCAGCCGCGGCCGTCGCCCGCAAGTACACCCCCGACGTCGTCGAGCTGTATTCCCCCGACGCCACCTGGCCAGCCGTGAGCGAGGCCCTCCACAAGGCGTCGCTCGTCATCTACATGGGTCACGGCAACGGCTGGCCAAGCCGCTACCGCGATCAGCTCTACGGGATCACCCAGGACGGGTTCGGACTGAACCCGGTCGCAGGCGGTGGCAATTCGACCCACCAGTACTTCGGCGAGAACTCGATCGGTCGCGAGGTCAAGCTCGCCAAGAATGCGGTCGTGCTCCTCAACCACCTGTGCTACGCCAGCGGCAACTCGGAGCCCGGCCTTCCAGAGGGGACGCTGGACGTCGCCAAGCAGCGCGTCGACAACTACGCCGCCGGCTTCATCCACGCTGGCGCATCGGCCGTCATCGCCGAGGCTTGGGCGAGCCCCAACTACATGGTCAAGTCCATCCTCGGCGGCGGGCAATCCGTCGAAGCCGCCTGGAGCGGCGCCCCGAGCGCGCTCGATCATCAGCTCGCGTTCCAGAGTGTCCGAAGCCCCGGCTACATCGCCGAGATGCAGACCGAGACCGCCTCGTCCGGATTCGGGCGCTCGATCGTGCTCAGGGGCGGCGGACATCCGCTCGAGCGCTCGCAGGTGCTCGCAGGCGCGCAGGGCTCACCGAGCGGCGCCCAGCCTGTCGTCCCGACCATCCCGACGCTGACGACCACCGGCCTCTCCCTTGGCGGCGCCGACATCCACGGTCTGCCGACCGCCGGCAAGGCCGGGATGCTCCTCGTCCCGTACACGGTCAAGAAGGGGAAGCCGCCGACCGGGCTCCAGGCGAGCGTTCGCTGGGACCTCATCGAGGCCGCGGCATCCGGCAGCACCGGCAGCGCCCGATGCGGCGCCGACCGGTGACCCCGCGACGGGCGACTCGAGCACAGGCAATGCCTCGGCAAGCGACGCCACGAGCAGCGCGGCCGGAACGAGCGACACCGCCCCCGCCGACGCCACCGCGGTCGCGCCCGCCAGCAGCGACGCGTCGACCAGCGGCGCCGCTCGACGAGCGATGCCGCCACGACGACTCGACGAGCGACTCGAACGCCGTCGAGCCGGCAGGCCCGTCGGACGTGGCGACCGCCGATCACGCGGCGGCAGTCGGCGCGGCGCAGGCCGCTACGACGCCCAAGGCGAATTCCACGACCAAGGCCAAGACCCCCGCGGCGAAGAAGTCCACCGCCACGGGCTCGTCGGCGACGAACGCCGCGAACCCGGCCGGCGGGCAAGTCCAGCAGCCGGATGCGGTCGGAAGCTTCGACGAACCGGCGGCCGGCGTGGATCTCGTCCAGCCCGAAAGCCTCGGTGACGTCGTGAAGCTCGTTCCGGCCAAGTTCGGTCGGAAGAACCTGTCGATCGCCGTGACGCCGCCCGCCGCGCCCGGCAAGTACCGGCTGACCATCACCCTCCACGATTCGGACGGTGTCGCCTTCGATCCGCCAACCCAGGCAATGCTCCCCGGCCTGATCGTTCGAGTGACGGGCGACTTCGATGGCGCGGTCCTGGCCGATCCGACCGCGACCCTGACGGCCGGCTCGTCGGTCGCTCTTCCGGTCCGTGTCGAGAACCTCGGGACCGTGTCGTGGGGAATGCCAGGCGTCGTCGTGAGCGACCCCGCGGCAGCCGACGATGCCGTGCCGACCCAGCCTGCTCAGGTCGTCGCCCAGTGGGTCCCGCTGTCGGCCGGGGCTGCCTTGCCGGCGGACGCCTCGGCAGAGGGTCACGCCGACCTTCCCATCGGTCTCAAGGGCGGAGCCACCGTGGATGCGTCCATCGATCTCACGGTTCCCACCGCGCCCGGGTCCTATCTGCTCCTGCTCGATGTCGTGACACCCGACCGCGGCTCGCTCACGGCCTCCGGCTGGCAGCCGACTCTCATCCGGGTGACGGTCACCGCTCCGTAACCCCTACCATGGGACCTCCCCATCTGGAGGTTGCCCATGCCCCCAACTGAGCGCCGTCCCTTTCGCCTCGGCGTCCTCGTCTGGAACCAGTACACCGACTGGCCGTCGTTCCGTGACTGTCGGCGCGCGAGCCGACCGGCTCGGCTACGACCAGCTGTGGACGTGGGACCACCTCTACCCCATCGTCGGGTCGCCGGTCGGGCCGATGCTCGAGGCGTACGGGCTGCTCGCGGGATGGGCGGGGGTCACGGAGCGCGCGACCCTCGGGCTGATGGTCGGCGCCAATACCTTCCGGAACCCGGCGCTGGTCGTGAAGCAGATCACGACGCTCGACCACGTGTCCGGCGGGCGCGCCGTGCTCGGGATCGGCGGCGCCTGGTTCGAGACCGAGCACACCGCCTTCGGGATCGACTTCGGAACGAGCGTCGGCGACCGGCTCAACAGGCTGGACGAGGCCGTGGACCTGATGCATTCGATGCTCCGGACCGGCGAGGGGACGGCGCGCGGTCCGTTCTACCTGGCCGAGCGGCGTCCGGAACGATCCCGCGCCCGTCCAGGCGCCACCTCCCGATCGTCATCGGTGGCGGCGGCGAGCAGAAGACCCTGCGGACCGTGGCCCGCTACGCCGACATGTGGAACGTGGCCAACGTGGACCCGGAGACCGCCGGCCACAAGGTCGACGTGCTGCGCGGCCACTGCGAGGCGATCGGTCGAGACCCCGCCGAGATCGAGCTGAGCGTGAGCCTGGGCCCGGTGCTGATCCGGGACGACGACGCCGAGGCCGAGCGGGTCATCGCCGGGATCCAGGCGCACAACACCGGCATGACCCGACCTGTGCTCCACGGCTCGCCCGCGATGCTGGCCGAGCGCATCCGCGCCTACCAGGCGTGCGGCTTCACGAACGTCCTCTACCACCTGGCGCCGCCCTTCGACGACGAGACGCTCGAACGCTTCGTCCAGGAGGTCAAGCCGCAGGTCGCGTGAGGGCACGCGCAGACGCGCGGGCGCGGGCGTGGGGTTCGCGCGGGCGGGCGCGGGGTGGGCGCGGGCGGCCGGCGGCGCCGCGGTGCGAGCGCCGACCAGCGCGGCGGCGCCGACCACGCGGCGAGCGCCGACCAGCGCGGTCCGGCGCCGACCAGCGCGGTCAAGCACCTGCGGGCGCGGTCACGCTCGTTACGGACGCGGTCCCAGCCGGGGTTCCTGGGCCTTCGCGCATCCCGAACAGCTCCTCCCGCAGCCCAAGACCGACTTGGTGCGTGGGAGTCAACACCACGGTGCTGAAGGCCCTCGTGGCGGCTCGATCAGGCTTCCACGGGCCATCCTGGTGACTCGGAGACACCGAAACCCATCGCCACGACAGGTGCATCGAGTCTCGACTCCCTGGTGTTGACCTACAACCACCAGCCGCCGACGGCGAAAGGCCACGGCAGCGCTTGAGGGCTCATTCCTCAGAGGCGCCGACCGCGAGATGCTGGGGTCGCCCGCGCGGGCCCGCGTAGGCGCGTACCCGCGCCCGCGCACGACGCGGACTGAGGTGCCTGGAACTCGGCTACCGCATACGGTTCGACCGGATCAAGTCCGCCAACCCTGATTCTGTCGTGATCACGGCCGATGTTCAGGCGTCGCGCGCCTCCGCGCGGAGCCGGGCGAGGTAGGCCGAGGCGTGCTTGTAGTCGGGCCACGTGACGGCGTGCTCATACATCGCGAGTGGCTCAGAGAGGCGGTGGCCCGGATCGGCCGGACCGAGATATCGAGCACGGGCTCCAGCGGCCCGGGCCAGCGCCCGGTCCAGCGTTGCCAGCGGCGCCTGGAGTGTTTCCGCGAGGACCAGATACTGCGCGTCATAGGCCGTGAGACGGAACCGCTCCACTGCCGAGATCGCCAGCAGGAGTTGACCGCGATCCTGATCGACCGACTCGAGACCCATGACGTCGAGTTCGCGGATAGCCTCGAGGACCGCGTCGCCCGCATACCCGTGGCCGATGGCAAGGGCATTCACGACCTCCCACCAGAACGGTCGCGGCACGACCAATCGAGTCGCGGTTCGGGACCACTCGCGAAAGGCGTGAAGGAGCTGCGGCGTGTGTTCCTCGATTCGCAGTCGAGCGACTGCCACCGAGGAATCGAGGACGACCACCTGCGCCCTAGCCATCGTTATCGCCATCGCCCACCTTGTGTCGATCGTCCCGATGATCTCGATCCCAACGGATCCACTCGGCAGCCGACAGGTCGCCGGGCTTCGACGGGTATTTGACGGCCATTCGCTTCGCGAACTCGTCGATCCGGTCCAGCGCTGCGAGCCGCCGTTCTCGGAGCTCGTCGGCCGACTCGGCGATCCTTGCGCCGTCCTCAACGGACACCAGGTAGGCCAAAGGCCGGTGGTCGCGCTCGATGAGGATCCGCTCGCCTGCCGAGGCGGCGTCCAGGATCTCGCCAAGTCGCTTGCGCATGTCCATCGCCGTCACGGTTCTCATAGCCGGTCATGATAGTCGGTCATGATGACTCGTCAAGTGAGAGCTCCCCGGCTTCATTCCGGCCGATCAGGTTCACCGGCGGTGTCGGGTCCCTCCGCCCTCTCCGCAACGCTCTTCCAGAACTCCACCGCGGCCGTCTCGTAGAGGAGGCCCATCGGCAAGGTCGCCCCACGCCAATGCTCCACGGTCCGCTGTCCTGGAGTCGAGGCATCACCCCGTCGCTCGATACGTGCGTCCCTCTCGTATTCCGACAGCTTCGCCTGGTGGATCGAGAGTTGCTGCCGCGCGAGGCGCACGCGGGCTTCCTCGGAGGCCAGATCCATGAAGAAGAGCTGAAGCAGCCCGGGGTCACGCAGTTCGGTACGCGCAGCGGAGGGCCGCTCGAGCCAGGCCGTCAGCGCCTCGAGTCCCGCTGGCGTGATCGCGAGCATGCGGCGACGGCGCCCGTGCGACTCACGCGTTTCGGTCACGAGCCCGAGCGCTTCGAGACGTGGCGGCTCGCTGTAGAGCAGCGTGTGAGGGAACGACCAGAAGTTGCCCAGCGTCGCGTCGACCTGGCGTTCGAGCGCGTAGGGGGTCGAGGGCCCCTCGCGCGCGAGCAATCCCAGCACCAGGTAGGAGGTCGGCGTCAGTCGCTCACTTGACATACTACGAACCGTACCATACACTCCGAAGTGTTAGTACTGTTTCCAGACCAGCGCAAGACGCCGGAGGCTACACACCAGCGGACGACAAGGGTCGTCGAAGCTGGGCCACCGTCGCGGCAGTGCCGACGCACGCGAAAGGTGGTTCTTCATGACCACGCCTCTCAAGACCAAGCTCGATCGCATCCCGCTCGAGGTCTACAACCAGGGCAAGGTCCAGCTCATCGACGAGCTGTTCGCGCCCGAGTTCGTCCAGCGCTGGCCGCAGCCCGGCATGGCGCCGACACGCGACGGCTTCAAGCAGTTCGTGACGTCGCTGCGGACGGCCTTCCCGGACCTTCGCTACACGATCGACGACTCGATCGAGTCCGGCGACAAGTTCGTGACCCGGCTCACCGCCAGCGGCACGATGCGCGGCGAGTTCGCCGGCATGCCGGCCACCAACAAGTACGCCACGTGGCATGAGATCCACGTCGTGCGCGTCGCCAACGAGCAGATCGTCGAGCACTGGGGCCTGATCCAGGAGCTGGGCATGCTCGTCCAGCTCGGCGTCATCGCCGCCCCCGGACGGACCCTCGTCACCGCCTAGAGTCGCCACCGACTCCAACGCGTGACAAAGGCAAGAAGCCCCTCGCGGCCCAGCGAGGGGCTTCTTGCTGCCCGCGCGCTCGGCGTCGTGCACCGGTCGACGGTCAGGACGCCTCCAGTGGGTACCCTTTGCTCGATGGTCGAGTCGAACGCCGTCCCGGGCTTCCTGCCGAGCACCCACGGGCTGCGGTTCGCCAACCGCTTCCCGCCCGGCCCGACCCTGCGGCTCGGGCCGATCGACCCCCGCTGGATCGGCATCGGCGACGCGTCGGCCGGCCTGTGCGGCGGCATGGCCTGGTTCGTCCGCGAGCGCTTCGAGGCCGGGCTGCCGGTGCCGACCGTGACCGAGCCGCCGGCGAACGGCACTCCCCTCTTCCGGGCGCTCGTCCGCCGCCAGGTCCTGTCGCTCGACTGGCTCCGCACGCCCCTGCGCTTCTGGTGGATGGGCGCCATCGGCCCCGAGCGCGCCGCGCGCCGCACCCGCGAGGTCGAATGGCCCCGCATCCGCGCCGACATCGACGCCGGCCGCCTCGCGATGGTCGGCCTGGTGCGGCACGGGGCTTGAGTCCGTGGCGGCTGATGGAGAGCCACCAGGTGCTCGCGTACGCCTACGAGGTCGCGGGCGACGCGGTCACGCTCCGGATCTACGACCCGAACTGGCCCGAACGGGACGACGTCGCGATCACCAATACCGAGCCGGCGTGAACGCAATCCACCGGCGAGGAGGCCCTAGGCTGTATTCTTCCTCTGAGATTCGAGTTGGGTCTGGCTTTGTCGAGGACGGGTTCCTCATCCTCCTCGACGTCCTGGCTGCCGAATTCGCGCTCGGGTGGGCGTCGCGCTTGATTTTGCCCTGTATCCCGTGTCGGAAATCAACCCTGCGAGTGCGAGAAGCGTCCGGTCTCGATTCGGCACGGTCGTACGCGAAAAGAAAGTCAATCCCGCCGTTTGCGTACTCTTCGGCAATCTTGATGACCTCGCCTTGATTCGCCGATGACGCCTGGGTTACCCGTTTCTGCGATGGCGATGGCATAGAGCATGGTTGCGTCGCGAGTGTCGAACGTCCTCCAAAAGCCAACGTGCTGTCGCTTCGCCAACGGCACGCGACGTTCGCGCGCCCACCCAACGCAGGCAGCAAAAACGAAGGCATCCTTTAGCGTTGGGAGCGGCGAAGGGGTACAGTCATCATCCTTGCCCCAAGCCTGAAACACCGGGTGCTTGTCGAGTTGGACGTAGAACCGATCCTGGTCGGCTGCGCTACGTGTCGTCGAATTCCGTCTGTCATTAGCCGCCACCTTGATAGAAGTAGCACCCGTGGCGTCGTCGAAATCCAAGCACGTACTCCCGTTCCGACGTGCTTGGCCGAGTAAACGATCGACTCTCCGCGTCCATTTCGCGGTCTGTGACGAAGAGGATCAATTGCTTGGCGATCTCTCGGCAGAGTCTGGACGATGCTCGTTACGGGGAGTTCGGACAGCCGGCCGAATGGCGTGTCATGACGAGGGGCGCCTCCTCGCCTGTTACGCGAGACATGCCGGCGATAAAGGCAAGACTGAGAACCTGCCGCTCTCCCGCCGAAAGGCCCGCGAGCGTCGTCGAATGGAAACGGTCGTCTACATCCAGCCGATAGTCCTCGGTCACTCGCACGGATTCGAACTGTTTCTCCTTCCAAACGAACGTCTTGAAGATCTCGTCGGTGGCTGACTGGATCTGCTGCCTCATGTCAGCGCTAAATGCAGCAAGGAGGTGCTGAGCTGCTTGGGCAGCCTCCGAAGCCAGCTGATAGCGCCGACGCGCGACTTGCCCTTGCGTGGATCTAGCGCGTATCTGCGCCAACTTGCCTCTGGCAAGGTCGAGCTGCTTCCCATCGCGTTGAATATCAGCCTCGAGCCGCCCCTGCTCCAAGACGGCGTCGCGATAGCGATCATCTAGCATTCGACGAGTCTGCTCGAGCTCAGCCACGTTCTCGGAGAACTCCGTCGCCCGGCGGTCGGCCACTTCTTGGAGCTCACGCTGAACCTCGAGCATCTCATCGTTCACGGCTTGCCGCCGCGCGATTACCTCCTGGAGGCGAGCTTTCGACGTCTCCGCCCGAACCTCCATCGCCTTGAGGTCCCCTGAGACGCGCAGGACCGCGTCGACCAGCTGAGCTGAAGATGCTCCCTGATGCCACTGTTCGAGCGCTTCCCTGGAAGTCGTCGATCGAGGGGCACGCCCGCAGATGCAGCGACCCTCGCGAATCAGGTCCTCGATGAATTGCTGGCGAATACCGGATCGGGATCTCTCCTTTCAAGCGCTTCGAATCGAGTACATGAGTGGCACGCTGCACGGCATCCAATGCGAGCGAAGACGATGCCTCGTTCACGGCGACCTGCAGGCTTGCCGACAGGTCACGTCGCTCGTTCTCCAGGCGCTTGTGTCGCACCTCGACTTCGCGTTCTCTGGCCTGAAGCGCACGAAGTTCGCCCAACTGATCGAGCTTCGCTCTCGTCTGTTCCAGTTGGCGGCGAAGAATCTCGGCCCGCTCGCGGAAATCGAGAACGCGGCCTTCCGCGGTCCTTGAGTTGCTCCCCGAACGTTTCGAATTCCGCTCGACGAGACGGACCTCCTCGGCATCGAGATCACCCTGTTCCTTCAAGGCTCTGGAGTAGCCGCGAGCGAACGTCTGCGAGGTGGTCAGCCGCCCGTTCCAGGACCTTCAGTTTCAAGACGCTTCGAACGGCGTCCTGAACCTCTCGCTCGTGCCCTGGCCGAGTCAACTCGTCGATCCGCTCGCCATCGAAGAAGAAGTACCGTCGGGCGTCTTTTGGCAGGATGACATTAATCGATCGCCTCGGGGTCCCGGATGAGCTTGACTCGGCCACCCGAGGAAAGCTCCTGAAGCGATAAGCTGCTGTCGCGCTCTTGACCAGTGGGCGTTCGAACGAGTTCCCGGCGAACGACGAATTCCTTGCCCTCGTGCAGAAACTGCCAGCTGCACCCACGCCCGCGCTTGTTGATCCTCGAGGACTGCGGCCTTGTTGATGAGCCGATCCGGGGAGGGCGGAGGCCTCAGCTCCATACAAGACCCAATTCAGCGCGTAGAAGAGGCCCGTCTTTCCAGCTCCATTCACGCCCGTCACGATCGTGACATTCCGGTCGGCGTCGAAGGCGAATTGAATCTCGTGTTCGCCTCGATACTGGCGGAAGTCCATCAAACGGAGACGCGTGATGATCGACTTACTCTCATCCGCACGACGGCCTGCCGCTCGATCACCTCTTCGATTCGGTCCTTGACGCCTTTAGGACGATCGAGATCCATCTGTTCCTGCTCCGCCAGGATCGTTTCGAGGAGCACTCGTTTCACTGAAACGGGCAACTCTTTCAGATGCTCGAGCATCAGTTCCTGCACGCTCATCAATCACCTCCCCACCAGATAAATCAAATCGTAAGCATTGAGTATCGGCCACACAGCTTCTCGAGCGTCGTCAGGGTTAAGGCTCGATGAGCCGAAATCGAGGACACGCGACATCTCGCGTTCGACGATCTGGCGTTCGTATATCCCCTGACCCCTCCGGGACCGCAACGTAATCCACGAGGCGCGCCGCCGTTTTCCCGGCGCAGGTCACAGGTTCACTTCCACGTCGTTGAATGAACTCTCGGGGGTTGCCGCTACTCGCGAGAAGATGAGCTTCGCGCGTGTCAGGAACGTCGCACGCCCTCGTCCAGCGCGCGCATAGCGACGATGGCCGGGATCTGTCCTGCTTCGAACCCGTCGAGGATCCTGCTCGAACTCGTCGAGGCTCCTCCGCGGTGAACGGTCGTGGCACGAGCCCCTCCGCACGCAAGACGTCCGAGACGGCCCCCATCTGGGGTCGACTGGCGCAATAGAAGAGCGTATGGGTCAGGCGTCGCCCACTGATTTGCTCGCGAACACGCGTGGGCTTGCCACTGGCGACATTGAGGATGCGCGAACGCTCCTCAAGCAGTTTGAGCAACCGATCCGGGATGCCCGCGAGACTGCTCGGCCGCAAGCTCCTCTATGCGGTCGACAACCTCTCGATAGGCCTTCAGTTCTTCGCGATCCAACTCGACGAGAACCGGCGAGTAGTGATACGGAACAAGTCGACCTGCGGCGATGGCTTCTCGGAGTGAGAACTCGAATACGACCCCGCCGAAGTAGGACTCAAGAAGATCGCTGCCGGCTTCGTCCTGCCAGCGACGTGGCGTCGCGGAGAGTCCGAGCCGCCATCTGAAGGTCGGGCGAAGCACCTCAGATGCCTGGGCAGCTCCAAGATGATGGACCTCATCTCCGACCAGGATTACGTCATGAGAGTAGGTCTGGTCCAGGAGACGTTGAAATGGCGGGAGGGTTGCCGTGCGGATGGTCGTGACGAGCGTTATCGGCCTCTTGAGGATGGATGCGGTGTCGAGTGCCTCCTGCGCCGCCGGCAGCCAGGTGGGTCGAAGACTCGTAGCAGCGAATCGGCGCAAGACCCCAGTCTCGACACTCGTCCGCCCATTGATCCACAAGGTGACACGTACGGGACGACGATGATAACGATCGTGGCCGTTTCGCTCTTGCCCGCCATGAGATCAGACAAAGCGGCGAGAGCGGTCTTCGTCTTTCCGGAACCTGTAGCCATCGACAAATCCCACGACTATCGTGCGAGAGTCAGTGCGTCAATTGCGGATTGTTGATAGTCGCGGAGACTGAGCGCTTCGGGCGGTCGCATTGGGCCGATCTTCCGTAGGGGCTTATTCGCGGCCAGGACCTTGGGTGCATGCCTCTCGGATATCGTGATGAGCTCTTGCTGAACAGCCTCGGGGAGCTCCATCACGGTCAAGTTGGTCGTCTCGCCGCGCCATAGGGCGTGGAAGTTCGCGACCTTGCGGTCCACACGCGCCGCGGTCGTGTCCCAGGAGAAGAAGACGTCGATGGTCTCGAAGTTAGCTGACGAGGCCCCCGATCGTCTCTTCACCGACCCTCCGAAGGCGACACGACAGCCTCGGCGTCCTCGAATATCCCGATCTTCTCGTGGTAAATGCCGGAACCTTAGGTCGGTAAGGCGACTCGTATTTCGAGGCGCCGGTTGGCCAAGAGCCACGCCGAGGATAACGAGGTTGTCTGGGGGCGGTTCGGCCTCTGCGAGCGCGTCGAGGAGTCGCCGTGCGACTAGGTCGTCGCGGGCCTTGAGTGCCCCTTATCGATGGCATCGACGTCTTCGGCCGTCAGGTTCGGACTGGCGACGAGTCGTGCACGAGACTCACGCCGGATGAATGAAACCAAGCCTCGTCCCGCAGCGGCGAGGCCCGAACTCGTGAAATACCCAACCGCACGGTCATATGTCGTCGCGACTTCGAGACAAGGGATGAAGAATGCGTTTAGCAGATCGTGCCGGTCGGAGCGGTACTCCTCGTGGAGACCCAACTCGCGGATGTCAACCAGAGGCGGTCATTCCGGCAATAGAGGGTCTGGGACGACACCGACAGCATCAACGGACCAGGGATGGCGGCCGGCCTCCCAGCGCTCGACAACGTGGAGACTCGCTGCGATTCGCTGGAAGGTCCCCAGGTTCGTGTCGAATCGGCGAGCAAACTCTTGCGTCGGTGTAACCAGAACGGTCATCCGAGCAGATCGCGCGCTACAGCGCCAAGCACCCTGGTCATCATGTTGTGGGCCCACATGCGCGGTTGCCGAATTCCAAAATCACATGGATGCCGCCGCCGAGCATGTCCGCCTGGAAGCCGTCGATCTTCACGCCGTCGTATGTCGCATCCTCGGACAGAGCTCGACCGTGCGACCACCCGAGGCCGCGCAATTGAGCACGGAGATCGGACTGCAATTCGCTCTGATCGTAGACAAATAGAGGGCTGGCTTTGGCCTTTGTCTGTGGGACCGGAGTCGTCATGAGGATTTCAATCAGACGCCGATAGGAAGCATCGACCTCTCGGTCCAGTCGAAGGACATCCGATGCTCCCGCCGATGGCACGTCGACTAACTCTCATCACGACCCCTTCTACCTGCTTGCTGATGATGTCGCAACGGGATAGGCCGTGTCATCCAAGGTGTCCAAGTGCGATGTGAGAGTCGTCGCGGCGGCCACGGATCGGGTATCATCCCGAGCATCAGTTCCCGCCCGGATCGTCGAGGGACGACATGACCCAATACGAGAGTGCGACCGAGCCTGGAACTCGTCGCCGACCAACCGCCGCGGAGCTATTCGCGGGCGTCGGAGGCTTCCACCTTGCACTAGACCGTGCCGGTTACGACGTCGCCTGGAGCAACCAGTGGGGGTCCTGCGACGAAGGTCCAGCACGCCTTCGAGTGCTATGAGGCACATGTCTCGAAAGGCGACTTCCAGCGGCATGGGCGGGACCAGGATCGGCGAAACGCGTCGACGCGCGACGACCTCGGCCTGATTGAGCACGTGGCCATCAATGAGGACATCGCTAGAGTCCTGGACAGGTACGAGGCCCAAGTGTCGGGACCGATGCGACCAGTCTTTCCGGTTGTGCCCGATGTCAAGTCTGCTCGTCGGCGAATTCCCGTGTCAGGACTACTCGGTCGCGAAGACGCTCCGCCAAGCGCACGGCTTGGTCGGCAGGAAGGGCGTCCTGTGGTGGGAGAATCATCGACTTCTTCGGCTCAAGCTTCAGTCGGGCCGACCAATCCCGCATCTGTTTCTCGAGAACGTCGATCGACTCGTAAAAGTCGCCGTCGAGTCAGCGCGGGCGTGATTTCGCCGTCATGCTCGCTTCGCTCGCCGACTCCTACGAAGTCGAATGGCGGGTCATCAATACCGCCGACTACGGGTTCCCACAGAAACGCCGACGGGTCTTTATCATCGGCAGGCACGCTGCGACGCTTGGTCGAAATCTCGAGCAGTCCAGAAGAGCAGATGACGGCAACCGGCGTGCTGGCCCGCTCGCTTCACGTTCGGCTCAAGGAGCCGTTCGACTACGCGCCGATTGCGCCTAAGAGCGTGAAATGAAGAACGTCAGCGACTGTTTCAGCCTGGACGAGGGAGATGACGACTTCGGCCAGGCTGGCATCATGAGACTCGCACGTGGGCGCCGGCGTAAGCACGCCGTCTGGGTCGAGGCTATTGTACCCGCGTACGAAGGAAATAGGCGGACGTTGGCTGACATCTTGGAGGCCGATGCCGACGTGCCGGCGCCCTTCTTCGTGGACGACGACGGCCGTTGCGAAGTGGAAATACCTCAAGGGACGCAAGAGCATCACCGCGTAAGTCGTTCGTCACGGCCATCCAGTACACGTACGACGAGGGCGCGATCCCCTTTCCGGATCCTATCGATGCGCCATCGCGGACCATCTTGACGGGCGAAGGCGGAGCGACGCCATGGCGGTTCAAGCACCTCATTCAGGCAAATGACGGCCGCTACCGTCGCTTGACTCCTCGCGAGCTGGAGCGGCTGAACGGGTTTCCAGGTGATTGGACCGCTCGGCATGTCGGACGGGAAGCGCGCGTTCATGATGGGCAATGCGCTCGTGGTCGGACTTGTCGAACGTGTGGCCGGCGTCACTGCTCGAAGACATCGCCATCCCGTCGGTCAGCGACGGAGCGCGCGGCGTTCGTAGCCAGCGTGGCTGGACTCCAGCTTCAGAACCCACCGCCGAGCAGTACCGGCCGTCCGCAATGTGATGCGCGCGAACCGGGCCCGGAATACGGGTCCAGAGGTGCGGCTACGCCGAGCGCTACGCGAAGCTGGTCTGGGCGGCTATCGGCTCAATTGGCGCCGGGCTCCTGGCCGGCACGGACATCGCATATCCAGGACGTCATGTGGCGGTCTTTGTACATGGCTGCTTCTGGCACCACTGCCCTCGCTGTCAAGCCCGACCTACCGAGGTCAAATCCGTCGATTTTGGGAACAGAAGTTCCGAACTCAATCGAGGAACGAGATGGCACGAAAGAAGCAGAGCCTCGAATCGCTGCGGTTGGACGTCGTCGAGGCTTCGGAGTGCCAGAATTCCGAAGCGAGTTGGCCGCGGTGGTCGACGCCGTGGCATCGTACGCCAAGTCTTCGGCGGCGAGCCCGATGACCAAGACGGGTACGCAAATCAGCCGGGAGAACTGCGCGAGGATCTACGACAGAACGACATACGTAACAATTCGGGTGGAGAGGTATCAATTAAGGCTCTTATCGCCTGTGACGTAAACGTACAAGTCGACTTGCGTCTGCAAATCAGCGTCGACGAGGCGGAGGAGGTCTCGATAGGCAAGACCCCAATTTCCAAACTGGACCTCACCGAAGATGGTGCTCTCTCCAGGTACTGGCACGAAGATCCTGCCCAGGCGTACCGCTGTTCGCCACCGACTCGGCAAGGACGCCAATTCGGGTCGTCGCGTCAGGAATTGCTTCCACTAGGTGTCTATCGCCGGACAGAGACGGACGTCGACCAAAGCACAGTGACCAAGCTCGTGCCGGGAATTCGATGCATGATAATATCGGGCCGAGATCGAAATCCTTGCCTTGGCAAATTCGGGCGATGCCCTGTGGAAAATCACACCGTCCCGGACACTGCCGCTTCGAATGACCAGCCGCCAGCCAGCCTGAAATGCCTTCCTTGAGACTCTGAATTGAGCAAGATCCGCGGTCAACCCAAGCGCTCGATCTATGCCAGACTACGAGTCGATCTTGCAATGCGCGGCGCGCACCGTCACAATTCGACGCACTTCGTCTGCAAGGCCTGGGTTGTTTTACGAGAACGCGGCGTGCGTGACCGTGAGGGTGCTCGCGAGCGATGGTGAGTCGGAACTTCTGAGAGTTCGATGGGTTCCATCAGAACATCGTCGAGGACCACGCCGGCACGTGCGTCGCGAACAGGCGATCGGCGGCGAGGATCGCGCCGTCGCGGCACTCCCGCACCCGGCCGGCACGGGCGAGGTCGATGAAATTGAAGCCGCCGAGGTAGGTGGCGGCCGAGGTCGGCGGTGTCGAGGATGAGGTCGGGCGCATCGGCGGTCCGGCGTGACCGACGGCCTCGCCCTGGGTGATCTCGATGCGCCAGCGGCCGGTGTTGGCGGGGACGAACGCGTCGGTCACCTCGAGCGTGAGGGCGCCCGAGCCCTCGTACGCGCGCGCCTCGAGCGCGCGGGGCAGGTCCATGAGCCGCAGCCATAGGCCGTCGCCGACCGTGAGCCCCAGGCGCCTTGGATCGGCTAGCTGGAGGAGCAGCGGATGCGGGACGGGCGTGCGCCACAGCTTGATCGGGCCGCACGAGGTCGATGCCGGCGATCCATTCCCAGAGCGCGCGCTCGGCGGCGGCGTCGAGCCCGACGACGTCCGAGACAGTGACCTCGTGCCGTGCGCCGCGCTCGTCCCATTCGGGCTTGAGCCGGTAGATCGCGTAGCCGCGCGGGGACGCCGTCGACCTCGAGGACCGCGCGGTACTTGGCACCGAACCGGCCGTGGAAGCCGCCGTCGGCGAGGGGTCCGGCGCGCCATCGGGCGAGGGTCCGGTTGACCTCGCCCGGCGACGACAGCCGCTTCGCATCGAAGATCGGCGGGATGAGCTCGAGCGCCGCGTCGCGATCGACCAGCCGGACGCGACCGATCGGCTCGGTGGGCTGGAGGAACCGGAGGTCGGTCTTCGCGATGTCGGCCGTGCCCTGGAGCGTCGCGAGCCCGAACCCGAAGCGGGGATAGATCGGGCCCTCCGAGGCGTGGAGGATGACCACGGGCTCGCCTCGCTCGGCGGCCTGGTCGAGCAGCCAGCGCATCAGCCTGGTGAGGATGCCGCGGCGTCGATGGGTGGGCGAAACGCCGACGCCCGGTGATGCCGGCGGCCGCGACCTCGCGACGGCCCGGCACGGTCGAGCCGGAACGAGTAGGCGGCTCCGCCCCCGACCCACGTCTCGCCGTCGACGGCGCCGATCGTCCGATCGATCTCCCAGACCGGGCGATCGGCCTCGAACTCGGCCTCGTCGATCGTGTCGCCGAAGGCGGTCGCGATCGGCGCGGCGAAGGCCTTGAGCGGTCGCCATGTCGTCCGCCGGCTGGCGGAGCTGGATCGTGTCGTCATGCATGGCGACATCGTGCCACCTTGACGCTCATCGGCGGCTCGATGTACACATACATCGACGATGGAACGAACCCAGATCTACCTCGAGACCAAACAGACCGCGAACTTGACAAGCGCGCCCGCGAGCTAGGGCACCACCCGGTCCCATCTGATCCGCGAGGCGATCGAGAAGTATCTCGCGCCCGATTGGGACCCGGAGGCGTTCAAGACGGCGCTGGCCAAGGCCGCCGGCATATGGGCGGATCGGGACGATATCGACCAGATCTACGCGAGTCGATGCGTGAGGGGACCGAGCCCGAAAGCTGGAACGGCTGTACCCGGACTGTATGGATCGGAAGCGGATGACGCTGACGATCGTCGATAGCAACGTCCTGATCGACGCTATCCGGCAACGAGAAGCCGCCGTCCTGTTTCCTGTGACGGCTGCGCTTCCGAGGCGCCCCTGTCGAGCTCGGTCGCTGGTTCGATCGGAACTGTGGGTGGGCGCCAGGCCGGATGAGGAAGATCGCCTATCGTGCATCTGGTCGACCGATCTTCGTGGCAGGACGTCACCGTGGCCATAGCTGATCACGCCGGCCGACTGGGCGCTACCGCTATCGACGGACGCACCAAATCGGCCTGATGGACCTGCATCATCGCCGCGACAGCCATCGAATTGGGTGGCGTCGTGGCCACGCTGAACGTCCGCGACTTCCCGATGTTCCCGGGGTTGCAGCCGCCGTACTGAGACGGCTATCGCACGCGGGTAAGCCGCGGGTGAGCGACGCGTGCTTGACTGGGCGTGTGCGGTTGACGGCTCGAGGTGACGACGTACGATGTACACCATGCAGCGAACGCAGATCTACCTGTCAGAGGAGGAACTGGCTCGGCTGGACCGCGAGGCGGAGCGAACCGGCCGAACGCGTTCGCGACTGATCCGTGACGCCATCAACCGGGCGTACGCCCACCAGGTCGACATGGAGGAGTTCGAACGGGTCCTGCGCGACGCGGCCGGCGCCTGGAAGGGGGCGCCATTCACGGGCCTGGAGTACGTCGAGGCGATTCGCACGCGCGGCTTCAGCGCCCTCGAGGAACTGTGGCCCGAGTGGTACGGACCACCAGATGCCGACGCTGATCGATAGCGACGTCCTCATCGATATCCTGCACGGCGACGATACGGGCTATGGAATTCCTGCTGAAGAGCTCGACGGGCCGGCGTGGTCATGAGCGTGACACCGGTTCGCACCGAAGTGCTCGGCGGCGTCGGCTCCGGCAGCGTCCGTCGGACGATGGGCGTCCTCGGGCTCGGTGCAATGGCTGGACGTGACCGTGGAGCTGGCTGACATGCCGCTGGGCTGGCACGTCGCCACCGACCGGCTCATTCGGGCATCGGTGTCGTCGACTATCTGCTCGCGGCCGCGGCGATCGAGGTCGACGGGATCGTCGCGACCAGGAACATCCGCCACTTCCCGATGTTCCCGGGGTTGCAGCCGCCGTACTGAGGCGCGCCGCTCAGACCTCGGGAAGCTCCTGGAGGTCGGTCTGAGCCTCGGCGAACAGGTCGCCGCGCTCGGCGACGCGGTCGAGGATCGTCCGGATCGTCCAGCGGCCCGGGCGGAGGTTCGGGTCGTCGAGCTCCTCCCAGGTGATCGGCGCCGAGACGGGCGCGCCGGGCGCGGGCCGGACCGAGTACGGTGCCACGAGTGTCTTGATGCTCGCATTCTGCGTGTAGTCGAGGCGGGCGCGACCCTTGCGGGCGGACTTCGACCACTCCCAGGAGACCAGCTCCGGAACCGTCGAGGCGACCGCCCTCGACACCTTCTCGACCCAGGCGCTCGTGTCGGCGAAGTCGTACTTGGGAACGATCGGGATCCAGACCTGGATGCCGCGCTGGCCGGTGGTCTTCGGATAGCCGCGCACCCCGAGGTGCCCGAGCGCGGTCCGATACAGCCGGGCGAGGACGAGCGTCTCCTCCCATGTCGTCTTCTCGCCCGGGTCGATGTCGATGTAGGCGAAAGTCGGCTGCCACGGGTCGGGCAGGCGCCCGGTCCAGGCATGGATCTCGAAGCTCGTCTGGTTGCCGAGCCACGCGAGGGTGGCCGGACGGTCGGCGATGAGGTGGAGGTTCGCGGTGCGGTCCTCGCGCCCGTCGACGCCCGTCTCGCGCCAGCGCGTCAGCCAGTCGGGCGCGGTCTCCGGGATGTCCTTCTGCCAGAAGCCCGGGGCGCCCGCGCCGTTGGGGAACCGATGGAGGTTGAGCGGGCGGTCGCGCAGGTGGGTGAGCATCACCGGGGCGATCCGGGCGAAGTAGGCGATCAGCTCGCGCTTGGTGATCGGCTCCGGCGTCGGTGCCATCGTCGGGCCGCGGCTCGAAGATGGGCTTGTCGAGGTTGGTCAGCTTGAGGTCGTCGCCACCGACACGCCAGACGCCTTCCTTTCCGATGGCCTCGAGGGCGTGAAGCTCTTCGTCGGTGACGGGCGGGGCGGCCTCGCGCGCCGGGACTTTGGCGGACTGCCCCTTTGGAGCACGGGCATCCGACCCACTCGTGGCGGAGTCGGACTTCTTGACCTTTGTCGCCACTGAGCCACTCCTCGGCTTGGCCGTTTCGGCGGTCTTGTCTGGCTTCTGTTGTCGCCGTGAGTCGGAGCCGTCCTTCCTGTCATCGCCCATCGCCCAAGGGCGATCGCCAGAGGATCCCCCATCGGCGACGTCACGAGCATCGCCGTCGTCATCGGCCTCGGACTCCGCCTCGCGAATCGCAGCGGCTGGATCGACAGCCGTCTCGCGCATGACCGACGTTGCATCCCGCCCTTCCTCGATGCCTTTGAACGAGGTCTGGCGAACCATGCCGTCGCGCGACCAGCCACCAAGCTCGGCCCGGATGACCAGTTCGGGCCGGACCCACGTGACGCCATTGAGGTCGCCGCCCCAGCGGCCCCTGTAGTCGCGCGGCGGCGGCGGGTCGAAGGGCGCATCCTCGATCACGAGCGGCGCGAGGCGAGCGAGCAGGTCCTTGCGGGTTGCCCCATTGAATCCCGAGCCGACCTTGCCGCTGAACCGAAGGCGACCGTCATCGTCGTACACGCCGACCACGACCGCGCCCAGGTCCCGGGCATTCCCCTCCCCTGGCGTCCAGCCACCGACCACCAGCTCCTGCTCCGGGCGGATCTTGACCTTCAGCCAGGCACCGGTCCGTACCCCTGGCTCGTAGTGCGAGCGACGCAGTTTCGCCACGACGCCTTCGAGGCGCTGGGCCGTCGCCGCCTCGAAGAAGGCCTTGCCTTCGCCTTCGATGTGGCCGGAATACCGCACCCTCGGATGCGGCCGAAGGACGCTCTGCAGCAGGCGCTTCCGATCCTCGAGGGCGACCCGGAGCAACGAGCGCCCGTCCAGATAGAGCAGATCGAACGCCTGGTAGACGAGGCCGCCCGACGAGCGGACGCCGAGCCGCTCCTGGAGCAGGCTGAAATCCGGTCTGCCGGCCTCGTCGAGGGCCACGACCTCGCCATCGACGATGGCCTCCGAGGCCTCGATCCACGTGGGCGGGCTGAGCAGGCGGGGGAAATAGGTCTCCGCGTCCTTCAGGTTGCGGGTCCACTGGCGGACCTTCCCGTCGCGGACGACAGCCTGGACCCGGAAGCCGTCCCACTTGATCTCGAACAGCCAGTCCGGGTCGTTGAAGGCGTTCGAGGTGAGGGTCGCGAGCATCGGTTCGATGTGCTGGGGCATGGCCGCCGCGACCGCGCCCGTGAGATCGATCTCGGCAGCGGCGGCGGGCGCCTGGCCGTTCCACAGGGCGTCGCGGTCGGCCTTGACGTCGTCGTTGGTCCGTCCGGTCTTGACGCTCTGCGGGTAGTCCTCGGCGTCCCAGCCGGCGCGCGAGACCTCGTCCCGCTTGTGGATGAGCAGCCACTGGTCGCCCTGGTCGTCCTCGAAGGCACGCGCGCCTGGGTCGTTCGCCCCGCGCCGGCGCCCGCTCGTCCGCACGATCGTGAAGCGCCCCTTCAGCTTCTCGCCGTCGAGGCGGAACTTGAGCTCGCCATCGGCGACGGCGCGGCGCCCGTCGAGCGTCGGCGCCTCGGGTGTCCAGGTGCCCCAGTCCCAGACGATGACGTCGCCGGCGCCGTACTGCTTGGCCGGGATCACGCCCTCGAAGTCGAAGTACTCGACCGGGTGGTCCTCGACGTGGACGGCCATCCGGCGCACGCCGGGGTCGAGGGTCGGGCCCTTCGGGACGGCCCATGACACCAGGACTCCCTCGATCTCGAGGCGGAAGTCGTAGTGCAGCCGCGTCGCGCGGTGCCTTTGCACGACGTAACGCCCGGACGCGCCGGTCAGCTCGGCCGGTGCCGGTTCCGGCGTCTTCGCGAAGTCGCGCTTGCGGCGGTATTCCTCGAGCGGCACGGCGCCAGTGTGCCCGAATCGGGCCGATAGGTCGCGAGTCGCTCTGTGGATGACGGCATCCGTTCCTTGGGGCAACCTTGCACCCCGGGCACACAAGACGTGCAAGGACCGCGCGTTCGGAACTCCTTGTTACGTGGCTGGCAACCGGCGGACCATCATTCGGCCGTCGTGCCCAGAAGCATCGTCCCGTTGCCGGAGGCGCAACTGCTTGACAACGATGACCGTTGACGCGGTCCCAGGCTGGCTTATGTTCCCGGGCGCAAATCTTGCCGTCGGCGCAAACGCCTGGCCGAGCGCCGCGCGCCCTGTCCCGAACGGCCTGCGGCCGTGGCGGCCTGCGGCCCTGCGGACCCTGAGGCTCAGGCCGTCTTGCGCTTCCGGGCGGGTTTGGCCGTCGTCCGGGCCGCGCTGGCCTCGGCCTCCGCCTCGTCCTCGTCGGCGGCCTTCTTGCGCGCGGCCTCGGTCGCGGACTTCGCGGCGCGGGTGCTGGAGGCCCGGCCGCCCGCCGCCTTCTCGGCCTTGGCCTCCTTGGCGGCCTTCGCGTCGGCGACCGAGACCGGTTCTGATCGCGCGCCTTCGCCGCGTTCACCGAGGCCTCGAGTGCCGCCATCAGGTCGATGAGCTTGCCGCTCTCCTCGGGCTGCTCGATCTCGACGGTCTCCTCGCCCTCGACCTTGGCCTGGATGATGGTCTCGAGGGCTTCGCGGTACTCGTCCTTGTACTGCGCAGGGTCGAACTCGCCGGTCATCGCGGACACGAGCTGCTGGGCCATCTTCAGCTCGGCCGGCTTGAAGTCGTAATCCTCGTCACCGAGGTCGAGCTCCGAAACGGAGCGGATCTCATCGGGCCAGTGAAGGGTGGTCAGAAGCATCGTGTCGGCGAACGGGTCGAGCGCGGCCAGCGCCTCGCGGTCCTTGATGACCACCTTGCAGATCGCGGTGAGCCCCTCCTCCTCGAGGACGGACTTCAGAAGGTAGAACGCCTTCCGGCCGATCTTGTCGGGCTCGACGTAGTAGGCGGACTTGACGAAGCGGACCGCGGTGTCGTCACGTTCGGCCTTCGTGAACTGCTCGATCTCGATGGAGCGGACGGTCTTGAGCGGGACGCGCTCGAGGTCCTCGTCGGTGATCACCACGTATTGCCCGGGGGCGTACTCGTACCCCTTGACCGTGTCCGAGCGCGGGATGACCTCGTCCTCGACTGGACAGAAGATCTTCATCTGGATCCGGGACAGGTCTTCCTTGTGGAGCATGTTGAAACTGATGCCCTTGGATTCGGTCGCCAGATAGAGCTTGACCGGGATGGTCACCAGTCCGAACTGGACGGCGCCCTTCCACATCGCACGCGCCATGCAGATCCCTTCCGAGGTTCAGCCTTCGCCGGCGGGACCCGGACCCACCGTCACGGACGGTCACCATAGCGCACCAGGGCAAGCACGCGCCGTTTCAGGGAGGCCGCGGAGCCGGGCTACTTCGTGACGAGGAAGGCGTCGATGGCGATCGTCCGGACGGTCCCGCCGTACACGCGGACCAGGATCATGTGGTTGCCGGAGGTCGCGAACTTGCGGTCGAAGACGATCCAGCGGTTGCCCAGGGTCCCGGAGCGAAGCAGGACACGCTTGACGGCGACGCCATCGATGGAGATCTCGGCGTAGCCGTAGCCTGTGGCGCGCGGCGCCACGAGGGAGATGCCGCGGCCGGTGAACGACAGCCTCGCATACGCGCCGGTGGCGCTGGACGTCGTGATCGTGCCGCTCGTCGCATAGACGTTGGAGCGGCGCGTCCAGGTGCCTTTGCGATAGATGACCGACTTGCTGCGGTCGTCGACGCGGAAGACCTGGGTCGGGGCAGCGGCCGTCGCCCAGTCGCTCCAGTTGCCGGCCGTGTCGCGTGCTCGGACCCGGAAGGTCGTCGGAATGCCGTAATCGACGGCGTATTCCGCAGACAGCTGGGCGGCCGTTCGCGCCGTCGTTCCGCCCCACGGGCCGCCCGCGCGGCTGACCTGGACCTCGTAGGCGTCGATGGCGCTCGTTGGATCGGTCGCCTTCGGCCACGAGACGAGGACCCGGGCGGACGTCATCCCGGACCGAACGTTCGGCATGATCCAGGCGACGGGCGGCTGGGCGGTGGGCTGGTCCTGGACGACCTGGACTGCGATCTGCCCGGTGACGGTGCGCCCCTGGTTCGTTCCCTGGACCTCGATCTTGTAGTCGCCAGGTGGCGTCCCTGCCGGGATCGAGGTGTTCACGGCCGCCTTCGTTGCGGTCCAGCCCATCAGGCTCGACGGGCTGACCGATGCCGTCCAGCCGTCAGGAACGGACGCGATCGACAGGCGCACGCGCTCGAAGAAGGTCTCGGTGCGTTCGACGGTGATCGGCACGATGCCGGTCCCGGCTTCGATCCTGGCGGGTGCCGAGTCGGTCGGCCCGATGTCGAAATCGCCGAGCGCCCAGATCCGCGAGACATCGAGGAGCGGCTCGTGGACCGAATCGGGGTCGGTGGACGTCTTCCAGTTGGAGTTGCCGAGGTAGCGCAGCGCCTCCTTGACCTCGGCCGGCGTCGCCTTCGGACGGCTGGCCTTGTACAAGGCGACCGCGCCCGTGACCGCGGGAGCCGCCATCGACGTTCCCGACAGGTACTGGTATGAGGGCCCCGGGATCGTGGACCAGATGCACTTGCCGGGGGCGATGATGTCGACATCGGCACCGTAATTGCTGAAGTCCGCGAACGTGTCGTCCTGGTCGTAGCCGCCCCACGAGTAGCACCGGTTCCCGCCGAGGCCGCCGGACCTGCCGTCCGTGTCGGCGAGAGCGGAGACCGTGATCACCTCGTCGTAGCTGGCCGGGATGTTCGCGCTCGCGTTGTGATGGTCGTTCGCGGCGGCGGCGACGACGGTGATGCCGCCGGCGACGACCCGGCAGATCGCGCGATGGAGCACGTCCTTGGTGGTGTAGCCGCAGTTGTGATCGTCGGACCCGGCCTTCGTGACGCTCATGTTCACCGCCTCGAAGAGCGGCCGCGACGAGTCGTTGGGGTCCTTCTGGGCGAGGACCCAATCGAGTCCGCACACGTACCACGACAGCAGACCGTACCCGTCGTCGTTGAGGATCTTCACGCCCCAGACGCGTGCGCCGGGCGCGATGCCAACGACCCCGAAGCCGTTGTCGAGCGCTCCCACGGTGCCGGCGACGTGGGTGCCGTGCTTGTTGTTGTCGCGCCAGGCCGAGCGATCGGTGGTCGAGCAGTTGTAGCCACCGCCGATGTTGAGGTCCGGGTGAGACGTGATGCCCGTGTCGAGGATCGCGACGTCGGCGTCGACGTTGGTCTTCGAGGGCGCGCTCGCGGTGTTCACCCGGCTGACGTCCTTTGCACGGCCGCCCACCCGCGACACACCGGTCGGGACGACCTGGGCGGTCAGCTCGATGACCTCGTCCGGAACCACCGCGACCACGTTGGGATCAGCGGCCACCTCGCGCTTCTGGCGCGCATCGAGCTTCGCGGTAAAGCCCTTGACCGCCTTGGCGAAGCTTCGATCGGCCCGAACCGAGTCGTGGCGGCGGACCTTGTCGACGACGGCCGTCGTGTCGGACCCGTCGCGGAGGATGACGATGTACCGGCCGGCGGTGTCGGGGCGGCCGTGGGTCTCGGCGGCGTCCTTCGGGGCCGGCGCGAGCTTTTCGGGGGCGGCCGCGAGTGGGATGGACTTGGCGGGCGCGCCTGGCTCGGCGGGCGCAGGGCCGGGGGCGGTCGCCTGATCGACCGCAGGCGCCGGGTCATCGGCGACGGTCGGTTCCGGCGACACGGGGTCGACGGACGCCGGATCGGCGGCGGCGGCCGAATCCGTCGTCGTCACCGGGGCGACCGAGGGGGTCGCCGAGACCCCGGTCTGAGGCGGCGCCGACGGCTCCGAGGCGCTCGTATTCCCGACGACCGGCGATACGAGAAGCAGGGCGAACAACAGGGCGGCGGTCCGGCGAACCATACCGGGCATCGTCCCCATTGTGCGGCCCGACGCAAGCGGCTCCATGGTCCCGGTCACAAATAGTCCCGGTCTGGGGAGGTGCAGGGCGTTCACGGCGTCACCGCGTGAGCTCGGACTCCGCCTCCGCTACCTTCGCCAGGATGCTCGAGCGCATCGTATCGAGCCCGCTCCAGACCGCCTTCGTCGCGGTCGAGATGGACGTCAGCTGCGACTTCAGCGACCGGACGACCTCGAGTTGCTCGCGGATGGCGGTGAGGGCGGCCCGCACCGCCCCGGCGTCGACTTCGACCTCGTGCTCGACGAGCGACGCCAGCGCCAGCAGCCGTGCGAGGCGGACGGCCGCCTCGAGCGTCGCGGGCTCCGGTGCCTCGGGATCGATGACGCAGTAGACGTCGTCGCCGACCAGCGTGAACGGCGCGACCCCGGTGGGGGCATGGGCAGGGGTGAACACGACGACCGCCACCGCGGCGCCCCGATTCTCGCGTGCCTCGCGCAGCTCGTCGCGCATCGCCCGCATCGACATCGGGCGGTCCTTGGCCTCGATGACGATCCGCAGGTCGCACCCGCGCGCCACCCGCGCGTCCACGGTCAGCACGAAGTCGCCTTTCTTCGACTTCATGAGGCTGCCGGATTCCGTGCCCGTCCGGTCGAGCAGGTCGCCAGCCCCGCGGGCGAGGTCGGCGAGCATGGCTTCGAGCAGGTCCTCGAAATCGCCGCCCTTGGCGGCCGAGCGGGCGCGTTCCGCACCCCGGGCGGCGGCCGCGGCCTCGATGGCCACGAGGCGTTCCTCGATCGACTTGAAGCCTGCCGACATCTCCTGCCGGAACTGGTGCATCGGCGAGTTGAGCCGGGTCGGGTCGAGCAGGAGCGCGAGCTTCGAGGCGTCGCCGTCGAAGTAACGCTCCAGCATGCGGGCGATCCGGCCGATCGCGCTGTCGCGCTTCAATTCGTCGAACAGCTCCTCGACCATCGAGCGGAGCGCGCCGCGATCGCCGAGGAACTTCTCGAGGGTTCGCGGCAGCCGGCCGTCGCCGTCGGCGAAGTTGGCCCGGAGCGTCTGCTCGAGAGCCTGGGCCGCCTTCTCGTTCACGGATTCGGCCTGCCGCACGAGCTTCTCGAACTCGCCGCGAACGACATCGACGTTGACGGTCACGCCGGCGTCCTGCAGGGCGAGAAGACCGATCCGGACCGCGCGCTCGATGAGGTCCGGTCGGTCCTCCGCCGGTCGCTCGGCGAGGAAGGCGGCGAGCGCCGGGTCCGCGATCGCCAGGCGCTCGACGACGATCCGGTCGCCATCGATCCGGACACGGGTCGCGGTCGGCGTGGTGTCACCGCCGGGAACGACGGTCAGCGATGGCGGGCGAGTGGCGGCTTCCATGCCGCGAACGTTGGACCGGTCGCGTGACACCTAGCCTGTCACGGCCGAAACGATCAGCTTCCGCGGTAGGTCGTCAGCGAGAACCCGCTCTTGAGCAGCGGGACGTGGTAGCTCCGTGCCGTGTCGCTGATGTGCAGGTCCAGGCTCAGCCGCTCGAAGAACGTGCCCTTGCCAAGGCTGAACTCGAGTCGGTAGTCGCCGCCGGCGAGCGGTCGCTCGAGGAGGTCCCGGACGCGGCCGTCGACGTCGGTCAGCGCCTGCGTCATGCGGATCGCCCGCCCGTCGTCGAGGATCCGATACAGCGTGACGTGGACGCCCACCGCCGGCAGACCGAGCTCGGTGTCGAGAACGTGCGTCGAGATCGTGGGTGTCGGGTGATTCGGGGCCTGCGCCACGCTATCCTCCGCGGATGGGTACGTTGCAGATCGACGTCGGTGACCTTCACTTTACCGCCCGCTGGGAGCCCGCCGCGCCGCGAACCATCGAAGCGATCCGGCGGATGCTGCCGATCGAGTCGAAGCTCATCCACTGCCGCTGGACCGGTGAATCGACCTGGATCCCGTTCGGCGACTTCCGGCCCGGGCTCGAATACGAGAACCACACTTCGCACCCGGCGCCCGGCCACCTGGCCATCTACCCGGGCGGCATCAGCGAATGCGAGATCTTCTTCCCGTACGGCGGGTGCACGACGGCATCGAAGGTGGGGCAGCTGGCGGCCAACCACTTCGCCTCGGTCGTCGCCGACGAGGGCTGGGACGATCGACTCCGAGAGGTCGGGCGCCGCTGCCTGTGGGAGGGGGCGCAGCCGATCTCGATCCGCGAGATCGAGTAGCGGGGCCTGGCCGATACGGACGCCACGCGGTCCAGGACCCGCGGACCCGGCCCGGACCTTGCGCGTGCTCGGGGCATGCCGGCTGTGTTGCCCGCGGCGCTCCGCATCCCGCGGTCGGTCGCCTGCGAGCCAGCGTGCACGGCCATGTTCATCGGCGGGCTTCGCACGGCCGACTGACCGATCGATCCGTCCGGGGCGCGTCCTGCCGGTTGTCGGCACGGTTCGTGTGCGTCGAGCGCGACAAGGGCCGGCGAAACGGCCACGACTGTGGGCGCGAATTCGATGCCGCCGCTTGTAGCCCCGCAGATGAACACCCGCCGTGCATCGGCGGCAAGTTCGGCGTGCGCAACGGCGCGGCACGGCCCAGATACTACCATCTGGTAGTATCTCCCCGATGCCACCCGGCTCTCGACTCTCTCTCCTGTTCGAGCTCTTCGCCACCGAGCAGCGCGTCCGCACGCTCGTCATGCGTGCGATGGCCGATGCCGCGCTCCGGCCGGATGAGTACGCGGTCTACAGCGTCCTCTTCGATGAGGGCCCGCAAACGCCCACCGATCTGGCGCGGCGGGTCGGCATGCCGCCCACGACGATGTCGCACTACGTCCGCGCGTTGCTCGACCGCGGACATGCTTCGCGCGAAACCACCCCGTCCGATCGCCGGTCGTACCGCCTCGCGTTGACCGCGTCGGGCCTGCGCGCGCACGCGAGTGCCGGGCGCGCGTTCGCGGAAGCGGACCGCCGCTTCGCAGGATGCCCTCCTGATCGACGAGGAGACCGGCCGGAGCGTGCTGCGGGCCATCGGCGACGCCGCTGCCGACGCCGAAGCGCGACTCGCCGCCGAGTCGATCGACGCGACGGCCTGACGTGAGCGCCCGAAGCGGCAGGGTTCGCGACAGCGCGCGGCGGCTGCCTGCGGCGGTCGTCCTGGCCAGCATCCTCATGGGCTGTGCATCGACGCCGCCTCCGAGCCCGTCGAGCGCCTCCGGCTCGGGGACGCTCGCAGCAGCGTCAACGCCATCCGGGTCGGTGGCGCCGTCGGCGTCCACGCCCGCCTCGAACCGGCCGGCTACAAGCGCATCGGCCGCGCCGTTGTCGCGCGACGAGGGCTGGCGCGCCGACATCGATGGGCTGCTCGAGGCTCGCGAGCGGCTGCATCCCGATCCCTGGCACAACATGGACCGGGCGACCTGGCTCGCCGCGGCCGACGCGGTCAAGGCCAGGATCCCCGCGATGACCGACGACCAGGCGCTGGCCGAGCTCGTCCGGCTGGCCGCGATGCCCGGCTGGGGCGGACGGGACGGCCACACCGGCATCTTCCCGTTCATCCCGGAGAGCGGCACCCACGAATACCCGATCCGGCTCTGGCAATTCAGCGATGGTCTCGTCATCACCGACGCCCGGGACCCGTACATCGACCTCATCGGCTCCCGGATCGAGGCCATCGAGGGCAGGCCGATCGCCGACGTCCTCAAGCTCGTCGAGCCGCTGGCGCCGCGCGACAATCCATCGACCCTCATGGCCTACGCGCCCCTCTACCTGCGTGTCAGCGAATTGCTGGCCGGGCTGGGTGTCATCGAGTCGGCTGGTCCCGCCACGTTCACGGTCGTCGATCCCGCGGGCAAACGTCGCGACGTGAGGATCGAACCCATCCCGGCCGGTCTCGACGTGGCCTGGCACGGCGGCCAGCCTGCGCGTTTGCCGGCCGGGACAGCGCTCTGGCTGAGCCGGATGGGCTCGACGCTGTGGTGGTCCTACCTGGCCGACTCGCGCACGCTGTACGTCCAGTACAACGAGGTCCGAGGCGGGATCAACCCCGTCGTCGACCAGGTCCTGGCGCGAGTCGAGGCCGGCGACGTGGACCGTGTCGTGGTCGACCTCCGGCACAACGGCGGAGGAGACAACACCACGTACGGCCGGTTGCTGGGAGCGCTCCAGGATCCGGCCATCGACCGCCCGGGCCGGCTTTCGTGCTGGTCGGACGGCTCACGTTCTCCGCGGCGGCCAACTTCGCCACCGAAGTCCAGAACAAGACGGGGGCGGTCTTCGCCGGCGAGGCGATGGGTGGCAGTCCGAACCTGTACGGCGACGCCCTGCCGAACAAGCTTCCGTACGGTTCGCAATGGGTGTACGTGGCGCATCGGTACTGGGAGCTGACAACCGCCGACGACCCACGGCTCACGATCGAGCCCGAGATCCGTGTCGATCTCTCGTCGGCCGATTACCTGGCCGGCCGGGATCCTGCGCTGGAGGCGGTCATCGCGGCGAAGCGTCGCTGAGGCGGGTGCGCCGCCAGCCCGCGCGTCGCTCCCCATCGATCGAATTCGGGCGCCGGGCGACGGTATCCTGCCCGCGATGTCCAGCACCCCGGATCTCCTCGTGACGGGCGGTACGGTCGTGACGGCAACCGGCTCCCGGAAGGCCGACGTGGCGGTGACCGGCGGGACGATCTCGGCGATCGACCCGGACCTCTCCGGGCTCCGCGCGAATGCCCGGCAGACGATCGACGCGGCCGGGCTCCTCGTGCTCCCGGGCGCGGTCGACGTGCACACGCATACACGCGTGGCGACCGACGAGCACCCCGATCGTTTCTTCCAGGATTCGGTGGCCGCAGCGTTCGGGGGAACGACCACGTTCCTGTCGTTCAACAACCCCGGAACGGGCTCCACGCCCGCCGCCGAGCGCTCGCTCACCACCGGCGTGCAGGAATGGCGCGCCGTGACCGAAAACGACAGCGCGATCGACTACGGGCTGAGCCTTGCGATCAGCGGCCGGGCCGACGATCCGATCGCGGAGCTGCCGGCGACGATCGAGGCGGGCGTCGCGACCTCGAAGGCGTTCATGGTCTTCGACTTCCGATTGCCCGACCGCCGGCTGTTCGAGGCCATGCGCGTCATGGCCGGCCACGGCGGGATGCTCCAGGTCCACTGCGAGGACCCGGTCTTGCTCGATGCCGCCATCGCCGACGCGCTTCAGCGTGGTGACGTATCACCACGCTACCACGCTACTACGCGACCACCGTACGTCGAGGCGGTCGCGACCGCGCGCGCGCTCGCCTTCGCGCGACAGGCCGGCGCACCGGTGCACGTCGTCCATCTCTCCTGCGCCGCGGCCCTCGACGAGGTCCGTCGGGCCAAGGCGGCCGGGGTCCGGGCGACCGCGGAGACCTGCCCAAACTACCTCGTCTTCACCGAGGCGAAGTACGAGGACCCAGATCCAGTCGGCTGCGCCCGGTACGTCATCGCGCCCCCGCTTCGCTCCGCCGCGGACCGCGAAGCGTTATGGGAGGGCCTTGCCGACGGATCGCTCGACCTGGTCGCCACCGACCACGTGCCCGACAGCGTCAGCCTCGAGAAAGGTGATGCGGCCCGGGGCGTCCCATTCAACGAGATCAGCAACGGAGCACCGGGCATCGAGACCCTGCTCGCGGTCCTCTACTCGGAAGGCGTCGCCAAGGGCCGCATCACCGTCGAGCGCATGGTCGACCTCATAGCCACGACGCCCGCCCGTCGGTTCGGGATGGCGACCAAGGGCGCCGTCGAGGTGGGCCGTGACGCCGACATCGTCCTGTTCGACCCGAGCGCCCGCCGGACGATCCGTGCCTCCGACCTCCATCACACGAGCGACTACACGCCGTACGAGGGTCTCGAGGTCCAGGGTGCGGTCCGCGATGTCCTCGTGCGGGGCCGGCCGGTCATCAGCGACGGCGTGTTC
>CAVYZQ010000038.1:0-23263 GCA_963772995.1 uncultured Chloroflexia bacterium
CGATGAGGCTGTCCCACAGCGCGCACACGCGGTCGAGCCCGAACCCGTCGCGCGCCTGCGTTCGCGCGAGCTCGCGCTCCTCGTCCCAGCGGCCCTCGTCCACGACGTTCGTCACGAAGTCCGCGATCTCGTCGGTCGAGCGGTGGATCCAGTGGCTGTCGTAGATCGTGTCGGCGCCGGGCCAGTCGAGGATCGCCGGCACGGCTCCCGACGCCATGCCCTCCGCCGGCGCGAGGTGGAAGCTTTCGTCGTCACTGGTCGACAGCACGAACCCGATCCGGCGCAGCCAGCTCGCGACGTCCGGACCGAAGCCATCGAAGACGACCGAGCCCCGCAGCGCCGGCGTTGTCTGCAGCCTCCGCATGACGAGCCGCACGTGCTCCTGTTCCTCCGCCTTCCGCCAGATCCAGGCGTAGTCCCACGTCAGCTTCGTCTTGATGAACAGACGATAGCGTTCGTCGCGCGCCCGGAGCAATTCGAGCACGTCGAGCGCGCGGTCGAGACGCTTGCGGGCCGGCGCCATCCCGATGAAGCCCAGGTGGAAGCGCGCTCCATCGAGCTTGGGGCGATCGAGAGCGCGGTCGTCGACCCAGTTCGGGATGACGACCACCTTCTGGGCCGGCCAGCCGGTCAGGCTGCGTGTCAACGCCGCGTACGACTCGCTCACGCAGACCACCCGGTCGATCGCGTCGATGGCGACCTCGTACGGCCACGCGCCGTCGAGCTCGAAACGGTGGAGTCGGACGATCAGGCGCTGGCCCTGGCGGCGATGACGGCTGTACCAGACCGCGTTCGGTCCGCACCACTCGCAGATGACGACGTCCGCCCACTCGACGAGCGCCTGGCTTGCGCCGGGGTCGTGCTTGCTGAGGCTTGGCCACTGGTCGACCCGGATCTCCACGTCGGGGAGAGATCGCAGGTGCGCGAGGATCGCGGTGAAGAACTTGAGATCGTGGCTGGCCACACCGATGCGCAACCGACGGGATCGCGGCCCAGCCGACAGGGGCGGCGGATGGACCCGATCGAGGATCGCGCGGATGCGCTCTGCGCCCTGCTCGAATGTGTGCTCGGCTGCGGCCGCACGAAGCCGGGCGGCGGCGTCCGCTCGGATCGAGGGATCAGCGGCCGCATCGACGATGGCATCGACGACGTCGTCCTCGTTCGAGGCGAAGAGGGGATAGCCGGGGCCCAGCAGGCGCTCGTGCATGGGCGTCCGGTTCAGCACGACGGGCAGATCGAGCACGCCGTACTCGAGGATCTTGGTCGACAGCTCGAGGCTGGCGTCGAGCGTCGTGTCACGCCAGCTCAGGCCGATGTCGGCCTCCGAAGCGACGCGCATCGCGATCTCTCGAGACTCCCCGCCGTGCCACACGACGCCGGGAGAGGTGCGGAGCGCCGCGGTCATCCGGTCGCGGTACGTCTCGTCGTATGGGTCGCTGTGGACCTTGTCGCCGACGAAGTGGAGCTCGGCGTCGATGCCGCGCTCGGCCAGACGGGCGGGCAGGGCGGCCATCTCGAGAGTCTTCCAACGCGGCGCGAACTTCCCCGTATAGACGAGTCGAAGCGGTCGGTCGCGGAGCTCCGGGCGACGGCCGGTCCGTCCGCCGCGGGGACCATCGGGGGCAGCAGCGCGGTCCGTCCGACCGCCGCCGGCACGATGGACTCGAGGTAGGAACGGAGGTCCTCGGTCTGGCACAGCAGCACCCGCGATGCTTCGGCGATCGCGCGTAGATCGCTCGCAGTGGTCGGATCGAGGTCGACCACCGACTGGGGGATATCGGTCAGGTAGGTCCACAACCGGCCGCTGAAGGCCGGGTCGCGGGCGAGCAGGTTCGCGACGCGCAACCCCCGGACGACGACCAGGTCGAAATGCTCGCGCGCATCGAGGTCGTGCAGGGCAGCCGCGGCGTCCCGAGGAATGATCGCGGATCGGCCGGTCGCCTTGAGGCGGGCGGCGGGCGGATCGACGAGGCGGACGCCCCGGAGGCCCCGCATCGACCAGAGCAGCGGCGAATCCGGTCGGCGCGCCGCCTTCAGCTGGAGGGTCACCGTGCATCCCGCCCGGACGAGGCCCTCCACGATCGATGTCACCCACACGGCCGAGCCATCGATCAGCCCGAGATCGACGTCTCCGTAGACGAGCGCGGACCGGTTCGATGGGAGCATCGGGTCAGCGGTCTCCGGGGAGCGCCGCGAGGCCGAACAGGGCCGCTCCGCGCGTGGACCATCCGGCGAGCGACCCCCCGGCCGGATCGGGGAGCGTCCGCGCCGGCGCGCGGGCGACGATCGCGTCCGTGATCGCGAGGTCCTGGACGAACCGGTCGCCGGTCCCGGGCGCCAGGCCCACGGCCGATGCTCTCGTCATCGCCCCGGCGGCGAGTGCGTCGAGCAGGAAGGTCGTCTGGCGATCGGCTCGCGGCGACCATTCCCACAACCAGCCGGCGGTGGCACGGTCGGCGGCCCACCGGAGCAGACCGGCTTCGTCGGGCGCGTCCGCGAACGCCCGAGCCGCGATCCCGATCCACTCGAGCTCATTCACGGCGCGCTGCGCCTCCGCCGGGTCGCCGCCGATGATCAGCGCCTCCGTCGGTCGCTGGTCCTGGATCGTCAGGGCGTCGACGAAGTCCTCGGCCCGGACGCCGCCGTCGAGGCGGACCACGACACAGACCTCTCGAACGGCGGTCCCTCGGGTGCATCCGGTGAGGCCGCACAGCCGCTCCACGGCCGACGAGGTGTCGTGGTCGCGGAACAGGTCGCGCGCGATCGAGCGCTGCTCGGCGACGGTCCGCGGCCCGCGTTCAACCGCCGTCATCGCGGCCCCGGGCACGTCCCGGGCGTCGGTCGCCCATTCGATCCGATCGGCGAATGCCGCCCGGAGCGCATCGTTGGGGCCGCTCACGACACGGCAGCCCGAGGCCAACGCCCGCAGGATCGGGGTCGTGATCGCCCGGTGGGCGGGACGCGCCGTCAGGGGCTCGGCCATGAACACGGTGCGCCTCCGGTAGAGCTCGGGCAGGCGGTCGCTCGGACCAAGGAGCCGGACGCTGCCCCTCAGAACCTCCGGGACCCAGCGCGCCCCGTCGATGTCGTCCGCGTCGAGCCAGACCTCGAGGCCGTCCCCGACGAGCTCTGCCAGGGCCGCCACGGTGAAGGCCTCTGTCAGGCGCGGGCCTCCATGGCGCCAGCGGCGGTGTGAGACGGGTCGCGGCGAGCGGCCCGCGCCGTCGACGATGGGATCGAACCGCGCCAACTGGACCCCTGTGCTCCAGGAGAGGTCGGTGCCGCTGTCGGCGCCCGTCTCCTCCGCCACGACGAGGTCGACGTGCGACTCGAAGGGGATCAGGGCGGGGACCGCGTGACGAGGGCCGTCGTACCACAGGACCACCCGCCTGCCGAGACCCCTGGCGATCTCGATCACCCGCAGCAGCCGTCGCGCGACGTCGCCCGCGCTCGGCTCGCCGCCATAGGCCCACGCCTGGCCGGGTTCGAGGGCCGATGACTGGATGAGGACCACGTCGGGATCGGTGCGTTCGAGAACCAGGCCGGCGTCGTGCGGCAGGAGCACCGCCACCGCGGCGTCGGGCTCGAGGTCGGCGACGACATCTGCCCGCACGATGCCGGCGAGCTGGAGCCGGTCGCGCGGTCCGAGCGAGACCGCACTGTCCGCGAGATAGCGGCGAGTCTCGCTGGCCCCTCCGGCGTCGGCTCCCCCGGACAGGCTGATCACCTGTTGCGCGACCGCCAGATCCTGATCAGGTCGAACGGCAGGCGCACGAGCGATCTCGGCGAGCGGGCCGCCCGCGCCAGGGTCTGGCCGAGCTTCAGCGAGCGCCGATCCTTCGAGCCTGGCGATCCGCGTCTCGAGCATCCTGATCCGTGCATCACGCTCCTGGAGATGGCGCTCGACCTGGGCTCGATAGGCCTTGAACCGGGACTGGTCGGCGGCGCTCGCCGGCTCCCCGACGTTGCTGCGAAGGGCGCGCGTCCGCGCCTCCCCGAAGATCGATTCGTTGGCGAGCCTGATCTGCATGGCCAGCCGCTCGGCTGCGTCGGCTGGCGGCGGCATGATCGGTGTCCCGCTCGCGTCCCGCGGCGGGACCAGGTCGTCAACGCGCTCGATGACCGCGGCCGACTTGAGGGACCCGAGCTCGACATCGGCGACCTGGATGACCTGGCACCGATGCTCGGCCAGCGTGTCGAGGATCCGGTGATAAGGCAGATCGGTCAGGTTCCAGCCGAACAGGATGATGGCGCGGGCGCCCGTGCCGAGCCGGGCGACGATGGAGCCCACGTCCTCGCTCCCGCCCTGGGCCGTTCGGTCGGGGCCCATGACGCCGAGGACGAGCGTCCCGGGCTCGATGGCGAGCGCGTCCCGGTATCGGTCGCGCCGTCCGCGCCGGCTCGCGTGTACGGGATGGCATCGGGCAGGAACAGGAGACGCTGCAGGTTCGTGCCCGACGTCGACTCGTCGAGGATCCGGTCGGTCTCGGCGAGGTACGGCCCGAGGAGGTCGAGAGCGCGCATCACGATTCCCGGGACATGTCCGACGGTCCCTGGTGATCGTGCGTTCGCGTACGACGGGTGCCCGCGTGAGTGCCCGGGCCTCGTGATCTCATGGCGGTCGAATGCTACTGCCGGCGCGAGCCATTCGGCGTCACACGACGCCGAGACGCTGATACAGCTCCACGTACCGCAGTCCGTTCTGGGCCCACGTCCGGTTGGCCACGACCCACTCACGGGCGGCCGCGCCGAGCCGCTGCCGGGTTGGCGGGTCGGCGACGAGGGTCTCGACGACGTTCGCCAAGCTGGCCGCATCCTCCGCCCGGAACGAGCGACCGGTCACGCCCTCCTCGACGATCTCGAGGAGCGCGCCGACATCGCTCACGACGAGCGCTTTCGCCATCGCCATCGCCTCGTACGGCTTCAGCGGCGTTACCAGCTGGGAGACGCGGTCGCTGGTCCGGGGGACGACGAACACGTCGATCGTCCGGTAGTAGCGCTCCACCTCGGCGTGCGGGACCCGCCCGGTGAAGATCACGCCGTTCCCGGCCGCCAGGCCGGTGGCGGCCGCCGCGGCCTCGAGGTTGGCGCGCTCCTCGCCGTCACCGACCAGCAGCAGCCGGACGCGGCGCCCGCGGCGACGAAGCAGTGCGACCGCCTCGATGAGGTAGGCGATGCCCTCGTAGGCGGTGAAGCTCGAGATGTAGCCGACCACGGTCTCGTCGTCGCTCGATGCCGAGCTTCGCCGCCAGCGCGGCGTCCCGCGGACCGGGTGTGAACCGCGCGACGTCGACGGCGTTCGGGATGACCGTCACGCGATCCGGCTGCGATCCCGCCCCGGCCAGGATGTCGGCTCGCATCGTCTCGGACAGCGTGACGATGGCAGCCGCTCGCCGCATGCAGGAGGTCTCGACCTCGCGCGCCGCCCGGTAGCGATCGCGAAGCCTCGACGCGCCGCGCCGATCCGCGCCAGCCATGACTCCTCGAGGAAGCCGCGGACCTCGTAGACGACAGGCAGCCCGAACCGCTCGCCGAGATCGAGGGCGACCTGGGCATTCACGTAGTTGGTCGTCGGCTGGAGGAGCGCGGGGCGGAGCTCGGTGATGAGCGGGACGAGGCCGCGAGCGGTCTCGGTCGCGATCCGGTCGATCGGAAGGCCGGGCTCGAGGTCGGGGCTCAGCCGGTGGTAGGTGACCCCGTCGACGGTCTCGTGAAGCGGCGCCTTCCGAGACGCCCTCGTTGATGGGGAAACCCGCCCTCGTGACCATGTGGGGATCGAGGCCCAGCGCGAGCTGCGCCGACCCGACGCTCTGGGCCCGGACCGTGTAGCCCGCCTGGCGATAGGGGAGCGAATTGGTCAGCAGGTGCAGGATCCGCCCGGGGACCCGGTCTGTGACCGGGCGATGGTGCGCACCGCCGGTCCGAGGTCGGGCCGCCATCGCGGATCGAGGATCGCCAGCTCGGCACGGGAGCGCTCCACGATCGTCACGGACCTGACGATCGGACGGCCGTCGCTCGAGGATCGGCGCGAGGAGGGCCACCGCGGTCGCGTAGTGGCCCATCTGGTAGGCGATCTCGCCGCGAAGGACGAGTGACCGGCGGTCCTCTTCCAGGCTCGGGTGCATCGACACGATCCGGTCGGCCGTCGCGGCGTCGCCGGCCGCCAGCGCGAACCTGGCCAGTCGCGACGCGGTGCGCGGAGACGTCCCCCTGGCAAGCGACCGTGCCTGGGACATCGCTGGCCGGTCGCCGACGTCGGGGCGGTCGCGATCGCGCGGGTCGGAGCCGCGACCGGGTGGTCGCCGCGACGGCGGAGGCGGACGGTCGGCCAGGCGACCCACCAGCCCGAAAGGTGGCCCGCAGGAGACGGGTCGGGAGGGCGTCCGTCACGATCAGGAAGGCCCGCAGCTTCTGGGTTCTCACCGCCTGCGCGGCGACTCCAGGACGTCGCAAGCCGCGCGGAGATCAGACCCCGAAGGCCGGGGCGGCTGCTCACCGGCTGGGGCTCGGGGCGACCGTTTCGGTGATACTGGGGCAGCCGCCGCGAGATGCGCCAGCGCGGGCCTGGGCACGCGACACCGCGGCGCCGTCAGCCAAGGGAACCATGACCCAGACCGTAGCACACGTCGTCGGCGCGAGGCCCAACTTCATGAAGGCCGCGCCGGTCATCCGGGCGCTGGCGGCCCGAGGCGTCGCCCAGCGCGTCATCCACACCGGCCAGCACTACGACGAGAAGATGTCGGACATCTTCTTTCGCGAGCTCGGACTGCCCGAGCCGGACATCAACCTGGGCGTCGGTTCCGGGTCGCACGCCGGTCCAGACCGCGGCGCTGATGGTCGCGCTCGAGCGGACGTTCCTCGCGGAGACCCCCGGCCCTCGCGGTCGTCTACGGCGACGTCAACTCGACGGTCGCGGCCGTCGCTCGTGGCCGCCAAGATCGGGCTGCCGATCGCCCACGTCGAGGCCGGGCTGCGGAGCTTCGACGACACGATGCCCGAGGAGATCAACCGGCGGGTCACGGACCTGCTCAGCGACCTCCTGTTCGTGACGTCGCCCGAGGGCATCGACAACCTCGTCGGCGACCGGCATCGCCGCGCGACCGGATCCACTTCGTCGGCAACCCGATGATCGACACGCTGCTCGTCAACCTCGAGCGGTTCGACGTGGCCCGGATGCGCTCGGCGCTCGACACTGCCCGAGCGGTACGCGGTCGCCACCATGCACCGGCCGGCCAACGTCGACGAACCGGCCCAGGCCGCCCGGATCGCGGCGATGCTCCGCGGCGTCAGCGAGCTGGTCACGCTGGTCGTGCCGCTCCACCCCCGCGGGCGCCCGACGCTCGAGGCGGCGGGGCTGGTCGACGGGGAGCGGCTGCGGATCGTCGATCCGCTGGGCTACGTGGACTTCCTGTCGCTGGTTCGCGGTGCGGCACTGGTCGTCACCGACTCCGGCGGCATCCAGGAGGAGACGACCGTGCTCGGGCGTCCCGTGCCTGACGGTCCGGCCCAACACGGAGCGGCCGATCACCATCACCCACGGCACCAACCGCCTGGTCGAACCCGAGGCGGTCGTGCCGGCTGCCCGGTCCGTGCTGGCGGAGGGCCTGGCCGTGCCGGCTGAGGGCCCGCCGCTGTGGGACGGCCATGCCGGGGAGCGCATCGCCGCGATCGTGGAGGCGTGGCTGGCGAGCGGCGTGACGGCGCAGCGGGTCGCCGAGGGCGTTTCGCGGCCGGAATGTTCGTCACGGAACGGATTCGCGATGAGACCCTTGTGGAGCTCCGCCCAAACGACATGGCGCGGCATTCTGAGCGACGGTCCACGCTCACTCATCGCCATCCTGTCCCAGTTGGAACGTCCGACGCGGAACCTGAAGCCGGTACACGTCTGCGGCGCCGCGGGCTTCGGACGCCGCGCCGAATGTCCGGGGAGTCCCGGAGCGCGGCACTCCCGCCCGCCCTGTTCGCCAGGGAACGGGTTCGCGATGAGACCCTTGTGGAGCTCCGCCCAAACGACATGGCGCGGCATTCTGGGCAACGGTCGACGCTCACTCATCGGAATCCCGTTCCACGGAACGGCGTGGCGCGCCGCGAGCCGTCCCCGTCCCGTCCCGGCTATCCTCAGCCCGGAACCGACTGACCTGGAGGGATCGTGAGAGAAGACTGTCGAGTGGCCGTGATCGGCCTCGGCTACGTGGGCCTGCCGCTGGCCATCGCGTTCGTGGAGGCCGGCCTCACGTCGAGGGGATCGACGCCCTCCCCAGCCGGGTGGCGGAGCTCAACGCCGGCACGTCGCCGATCGACGACGTCGAGGACGCGCGGCTCCAGGCGGCCCTCGCCGCCGGGCTGACCGTCGTCTCCCCGGCCGATGCCGCCATCTCAAGGGCGGACGCTATCTTCGTGTGCGTTCCCACCCCGATCACCACGACCAAGGACCCGGACCTCGCCCCGGTCCTGTCGGCCGCGGCGACGATCCGCGACAACATCCGCCGCGGGCAGCTCGTGATCCTGCAGTCCACCACGTTCCCGGGCACGACCACCGGCCCGTTCCGCGAGACGGTCGAGGCAGAGCGGCCTCAAGGCTGGCACGGACTTCGACCTCGCCTTCGCCCCCGAGCGGGTCAACCCGGGCGATCCGGCCAGCGCCAGCAAGGGCGTCCCGCGCCTCGTCGGCGCCACGACACCCGAGGCCACCGCCCGCGGCCGCCACACTCCTGCGACGGATCAACGACCAGGTCGTCGAGCTGTCCTCGCCGGACGCGGCGGAGCTCGCCAAGCTGCTCGAGAACGTCTTCCGCAACGTCAACATCGCGTTCGTCAACCAGCTCGCCCTGCTGTGCGAGCGGATGGGCCTCGATGTCTGGGAGGTCATCAACGCCGCGGCGACGAAGCCGTTCGGGTTCATGAAGTTCACGCCCGGTCCCGGGCGTCGGCGGCCACTGCATCCCGGTCGATCCGTACTACCTGGCGTGGCGCGCCCGCGAATTCGACTTCATCGATCGCTTCATCGAGCTCGCCGGCGACATCAACTTCGCCATGCCGCGTCACGTCGTCGACCTGGTCGGGGAGGCGCTCAACGACCGCGGCCGCGCGCTCAAGGGCGCGCACATCGGGGTCCTGGGTGTCGCCTTCAAGCCGAACGTGCGCGACGCGCGCAACTCCCCGGCGGCCGACGTCCTGGCAGGACTCGCCGCCCGCGGCGGGGATGTCCGGTTCCACGATCCCCACGTCGACGACGTTCACCGACTCGACCGGCCAGGTCCGCGCGGAGACGCCGCTCCCCGAGCTCCTCGAATGGGCCGACGTGATCGTCGTCGTCACGGCGCACTCCGCCATCGACTGGGAGCGCGTCTACAGCGACGCCGATCTCGTCGTCGACACCGTCGACTCTTCGCGAGGACGCGCCGCCCGACCCCGTCAGGTGCTGCGCCTCGGGGCCGGATGGTCGAGCGGCCACTGAGCGCCGGGTCGGGGGGACGGCGCGGGACCACGGGCAGCGCGCGGACACGCCGCGGGACCACGGGCAGCGCGCGGACACGCCGCCGGCCCGTCCTGATGATCGTCCACAGCCACTACGAGGAGGACCCGCGCGTCCGGCGCGAGGCCGAATCGCTGGTCGCCACGGGTCGCCCGGTCGTCGTGCTCGGTCTGCGCCTTCCCGGCCAGGCCGCCGCAGGACACTGGTGTCGGGCGTCAGGCTCCACAGGCTCGACGTCCAGCGCCACCAGGGAGCCGGGCTCGGCGTCTACCTGCGCGAGTACCTCGAGTTCTTCGCCCGCGCGACGTGGACGGCCGCCCGCCTCCATCGACGGCATCGGTTCGGGCTCGTCCAGGTCCATTCGCTGCCGGACTTCCTGGCGTTCGCAGCGCTGCCGCTCCGGCTGGCGGGCGTGCCGCTCATCCTCGATCTCCACGAGGCGATGCCGGAGTTCTTCAAGCAGCGCTTTCCAGGTGCCGTCAATCCCGCCTTCGACGGCCTGCTCCTGCTCCAGGAGCGCCTGTCGATCGCCATCGCGTCGCGGACGCTGTCGGTCAATTCGGCGATGCGCGACAGGTTGCTCCGCCTGGGCGTCCGGCCGGACAAGGTCTCGATCGTCATCAACAGCCCGTCGCTCACGAGGTTCGACGCCGCGGCCCACGCGACCCGGCCTTTCCGCGCGGATGGCTCGCTGCGGCTGATCTACACGGGCGGCCTGACTCCCACCTACGAGGTCGACGTCGCGGTCCGGGCGGTCGCCCGCCTGGCCGCGGGGCGCCCCGATCTCGATCCGCGCCTCGAGATCTACGGTCGGGGCGACACCGAAGGACCCCTCAAGTCGCTCGGCGACGAGCTCGGGAGTCGGCGACCGGCTGACCTTCCACGGCCGGATCCCGATCGACGACGTCCCGGCGGCGGTCGCCGCGGCCGACATCGGCCTCGCCCCGACCCGGCGCGACCCGTTCACCGACCTCACCCTCTCGACCAAGGTCTACGAGTACGCCGCGATGGGCAAGCCGGTCGTCGCGTCCCGGCTCCCGATGGTCCTCTCGACCTTCCCGCCTGGGACGGTCGCAACCTACGACTCGGGCGACGAGGCCGGGATGGCCGCCGCGATCGCCGCCTTCGCGGACGACCCGCTCGCGCGCGAGGCGGCCGTGACGCGCACCGCCGCGATCGTGCGCGCGGAGGCCTGGGAGGAAGCGTCGAAGGTGTACGTCGCCATCGTCGACGACCTCATCGAAGGAGGCGCAGCCGGCGCTCCATCGACCTGACCCCGCGATCGAGCGCGCCGGGCGTGGGCCGCCGACCGGCCGGAACCGGTTCTTGGGTTACGATACGCGGCGCCCCAGCCACCCCCGGTGAAAGCCGGCCATGTCACAGGACCCTCCCACCCCATGACCTTTCGAGCCAAACCCGTCGTCAAGCGCGCCAACCGATCCTCGTGGGAAGGCCAGAGACCGGCGGAATCTCTACCTGAACCTCGGCTTTGGCCTGATCGTCATCCTCGCCGTCGGCATCCTCGTGGTGGCCGCCGGACTGACCTACTACAACGACCATCTCGCGCCGGTCGGCAGCATCAACGGCCAGAGCGTCAGCAAGGACGAGTTCAAGGACCGCCTCTCGATCGAGACCTGGCGCCTCGATGAGGCCGAACGTCGCATCCGGACGGCGACCCTCGCCGGTCACCTGAGCCAGGCAGACGCACAGACCCAGGAGCAGATCCTCACCCAGAAGCGGCAGCAGATCGGCAACACCACGCTCGAGCTGCTCCTCGACGAGAAGCTCCAGGCGAAGCTGGCCGCCGACCAGGGCATCACGGCCGGGCCCGAAGACGTCGACGCGATGCTGACGACCGAGGCGACCACCCCCGAATCCCGCCACGCCTGGGAGATCGCGTCCAAGCCCGAGAGCGATCCGGGGTCCACCGGGCCGACGCAGGCCCAGAAGGACGCGGCCAAGGCGAAGCTCGAGGCGGCACTCAAGGACATCGCCGGCGGCAAGAGCTGGGAAGACGTCGCGAAGACCGCCTCGACCGACTCGGCCACGGCTCCCCAGGGCGGAGACCTCGGCTGGCTGCAGGCCGACGACACGCTCACCGAGGAGAACTTCCTGTCGGCGCTCTTCGCGGCCCCGGCGAACACGCCCACAGCCGTCGTCGAGGGGACCGACGGCATCTTCCGCGCCGGCCGGGTGACGGAGATCGCGCCCGCCGCGGTCGACCCCGACTACGTCGCCAAGATCCAGAACGACAAGATCGACCTCGCGAAGTACCGGGTGGCGGTCGCCGGCGACGCGATCCGCAAGAAGCTCGAGGACAAGGCCGTGGCGGACATGACCGGCCCGGCTCCGCAGCGCCACGTCCAGGAGATCTACATCCCCGACAACAGCGACCTGCTCGGCGGCGAGGCGATCAAGGTCCGCCACATCCTGTACTCACCGAAGGACGATCCTTCGAACGCGTCGTCGGTCCCGGCCGATGACCCGGCCTGGAACCTGGCGGAGGCGGAAGCGACCGCGACGTATCAGAAGCTCCAGGCTCAGCCCGAGCTGTTCGACTCGATCGCGCGCACCGAGAGCGACGAGGCGCAGGCGCGCGGCGCGACCGGCACTGGCGGCAAGCTGCCCTACTTCGACAAGGACAGCCAGGTCGACCAGGCGTTCAAGGACGCCATCTTCGCCCCCGACGCCAAGCCGGGCGCGTTGCTGAAGCCGGTCAAGTCGGCCTTCGGCTGGCATGTCATCCAGGTCATGTACGGTCCGCCGGACATCGATCACCTCAAGGAGCTCAAGACCCAGGCCGACGGAGGAGCGGACTTCGCGGGGCTCGCCCGGGACAACTCCGAGGCACCGACCGCGAGCAGCGGTGGCGACCTCGGCTGGGTTGCGAAGGGCCAGCTCGATCCGAAGCTGACCGATGCCATCTTCGCGGCGCCCATCGGCAAGACGTCCGAGACCGTCGTGGTCCCGACCGACGGGGTCTACCTGTTCAAGGTCCTCGGCGAGGAGACGCGGACCCCGGAGGGCCGGCAGCTCGAGACGATCAAGAACACGGCGTTCTCGAACTGGTACCAGGCGCAGAAGTCCACCGCCAACATCACCCGCGATCCGTCCATCACGGGCAGCACGCCCACCAGCTAGACGGGAGGGCGCCGGGTGCTCGATGCGCTCGTCGCGGAGGCTCGGCTCCGCTGGGGCCTGGATCCGGCCCAGGGGCTCCAGGTCGTCGCCGCCGAGCGGCTCGTCGCGACGCCCATCGAGCCCTCGCGGCCCGTCCTGATCGTGCCGCTGGCGGCTTTCCGGGTCGACGTCGGCGAGGCGGCCGTGTCGCCGTTGCCGGGCCGGGCGGGTCCGGGCGGCGGCGAGCCGCTGGCGGTCCTGGGGCGGCTGTATCCGGCCGGACACGCGGTCGGCCGGTTCGGGTCGGCCGAGGAGACGACGGTGGCGGCGCTCGATGCCGCCGACCTCGCCGCGCCGCTTGTACTCGGTCCGCTGGCGCCCGAGAGCGCGCCTGCGTCCCCGTGGGCGATGCCCTGGATCTCGTCGCGCCTGCGCCAGCCCGACGGCTGCCCGTGGGATCGTGAGCAGACCCACACGTCGCTTCGGAACCACCTGCTCGAGGAGGCGTACGAGGTCTACGACGCTCTCGAGGCGGGGGCGACGCGCGAGCTGGCCGGCGAGCTCGGCGACCTGTGGCTCCAGATCGTCCTTCATGCCCAGCTCGCCGCGGAGGCCGGCGTCTTCGACCTGACCGACGTCCAGGAGGCGATCGCCTCGAAGATCGTCCGGCGGCATCCCCACGTCTTCGGCGATGCCGTCGCCCGGACCGCGTCCGACGTCAACCGGCAGTGGGAGCGGATCAAGGCCGACGAGCGCGCGGCGGCGGCCGACGCGCTTGCCACCGACGGCGCCGACGGTCCGGCTGGCGGCGTCGGCGGGGCGTCGGCGGCGTCGCGGCCGCCCGTCCGAAGAGCGCCCTCGACGGGATCAGCCCGTCGATGCCTGCGCTCGCCGCGAGCCAGGAGATGCAGGAGCGCGCGGCCAACCTCGGCTACGACTGGCCCTCGATCGACGGCGTCCTCGACAAGGTCGCCGAGGAGGCCGACGAGCTGCGCCGCGCTGCCAGCGACGCCGAGCGAAGCGAGGAGTTCGGGGACCTCGCTCTTCGTGCTCGTCAACGTCGCCCGCCGGCGCGGGATCGAGGCCGAGGCCGCCGTCCGTGCCGCGAACACCAAGTTCCGCCGTCGTTTCGCGAGCGTGGAACGACAGGCGGCCGATCGGGGGGTCGCCCTTCGCGACCTCGATTTCGAGGCGCTCGATGCGCTCTGGGATGCGGCCAAGGCCGAGGAGACCACGACATGACCATCGGTAACCGGCCGGCCACCGCCCGCAACGACGGCCGCGGCTCGCGCGACCTGCGCCCGGTGACGTTCACGCTGGGCGTCCAGAAGTGGGCCGAGGGATCGTGCCGGATCCGCGTGGGGGACACGGAGGTGTTGTGTGCGGCGACGATCGCCGATCGGGTCCCGCCCCACCTTCGCGGCAAGGGCGTCGGCTGGGTGACGGCCGAGTACTCGATGCTGCCGCGGGCGACCGCGGAACGGACCGATCGCGAATCGGTCAAGGGCCGGATCGGTGGCCGCACGCACGAGATCCAGAGACTCATCGGCCGCTCGTTGCGCGACGCGGTGGACCTCACCCGGCTCGGCGAGCGGACGATCACCGTCGACTGCGACGTGCTGCAGGCCGACGGAGGCACCCGGACCGCCTCGATCACCGGCGGCTACGTCGCGCTGGCCGCCGCGCTCATCACCTACGGGATGGAGCGGCATCTTCGAACGAAGGTGGCGGCGGTCTCGGTGGGGCTCGTGGACGGGGTCGCGCTGCTCGACCTCGACTACTCGGAGGACTCGCGCGCGGACGTCGATTTCAACGTCGTCGGCACCGACGCAGGCGCGTACGTCGAGCTCCAGGGCACCGCGGAGGGCCGGCCGTTCGACAGGGCGGCCACGGACGGCCTGCTGGACCTCGCCGATGCGGGCCTGGCGCAGCTGTTCGAGAAGCAGGCGGCGGTGCTGGCCACCGTCCGGCGGTGAGACGGCGGGTCCGACGCTCGGGCGCCGGCCGCCTCATGACGCCCCGGGCGGCGCGGTGACGCGCCGGCGACTGCTCGTCGCCACGCGGTCGGTGCACAAGCTGCGCGAGCTGCGGGAGCTGCTCGAGCTGCGCCACACCGACCTCGTGTCGCTCGACGACCTCGGCATCGAGGGTGAGCCGGTCGAGGACGGCGCGACCTTCGAGACGAACGCTGCGATCAAGGCTCGGTTCGGCCTTCGTGGGGGCGGCGCTGCCGACCCTCGCGGACGATCCGGGCATCGAGGTGGACGCTCTCGACGGCGCCCCGGGCGTGCGGACACGCCGGTTCGCCGGAGAGGACGCCACCGACGAGGCCAACAACGCGAAGCTGCTCGAGGCGCTCAGGGGCTTACCGCCCGATCGGCGCGGCGCCCGCTACGTGTGCGTGCTGGCGGTCGCGCTTCCCGACAGGGTCGGGCCGCGTGGCGGCGTGCGGCTGGTGACCGCGCGCGGGACGTGCCGCGGCCGCATCGCCGCCGCACCGCGAGGAACCGGCGGCTTCGGGTACGACCCCATCTTCGAGCCCGCCTCCGAGCCGCCGGGCGGCCGCACGCTCGGCCTCTGGACGCCCGCCGAGAAGCACGCCATCTCCCATCGCGCCCGCGCCGCGCGTGCGATGGCGCCACGGCTGGCCGCGCTCGGGTTCTGACCGCTCGGCACTTCGCCGCCCACCTCGGAGGTTCGCCGAACGGATTTGCTGGCAGCGTCAGTTTCCGCCTTGCTGCGACGGTTAGCTGGAGGGGCCGCGCCGCCCGGTGCGACAAGGCGGCAGGTTTGCCCGGGCGTCACACCAGCCCCGAAATGGCCTTAACGCCGCCCGCATGGACGGCGAGGTCAGGTGTTCGCCACGTAAGCCTCGATCCAACGCTGGATGTGATGCTGGTAGCGTCATGAGCGACCGCAGCGCAAGCGATGGGCCACAGGTAAGGCCGCACGACTCTCGGGACGGGCCGCCGACATGCCCGTCCCGCCGCCCTCCGCCGGCTCGTCCGCGGGAGGCTCAGGGCATAGGGACGCCGGGCGATCGATCAGCCTGCCAGTGATCGCCCGGCGTCTGGGTCTGTGACGGTCGCGCGGGCCAAAGCGTGACGCGGTGGACGTCGGATAGGATTCGTGCGTGACCGACCAGACCTTGCGCCGAGCCATCGGCGCCATGGGCACCCTTCTCGCCATCGTCCTCGGGGCCACGTTCCTTCTCATCGCATCGCGCGGCGGCTTCGGCGGCCCCGACGCCTCACCCTCTCCATCGCGGGTCGCGGCCGTCTCGCCGTCGCCGAGCTCCTCGGCGACACCCACGCCGAGTCCGACACCCACGCCGACGCCGACTCCGAAACCGTCCCCGACACCGACACCAACGCCAACCCCGACACCCACCCCGACCCCGACACCCGACACCGACGCCAACCCCTGTCCCCATCCCGACGGCCAGCCTGACGTTCCTCGGTCTCAAGCTCTCCTCGGTCGGCGGCGCCGACAGCCTCGAGCGGATCATCACCTTCACCAGTGACGGCCCGGGCACGATCACGGTCGAGCTCGCGACGACCGGCGACCAGATCCCGACCCGCGTCTGCCTGCGCGCGGGGACGCACGATCTCGGCTGCAAGAACATGGCCCAGGGCACAGTCACGGGCAAGACGACACAGGCCAAGACGAATTGGCGGGTCACGCTCATCGGGACCAACGAGGTCGAATCGCCGCTCGTCAACGTCGGCGTGACCTTCGCGGCCAACGCTCCGAAAGTGAAGATCGCGCACGCCCGGTTCGATGGGACCGACCTCGAGGAGACGAACGGGATCCAGGTCCAGTTCGCCCCGCGAGCCGCCGGCGACGTCCGCCTCGTCGCCTCGTGGGGCGGCCACCCGTTCACGTACGAGGTCGATACGTTCAACGACACGACCGGCGCGCCCGGTCCCGCCTATCCGAACCAGGGCCCGTCGACCAACGTCGACCTGTCGTCACCGGTCACAGCGAACGACACCTGGCGCCTCGTCCTCAAGAACACCGAGGCCGGGTTTCGGGGCGACGGATCTGACCGCCACCGTTTCGTGGCCCTGAGCGCGGATCGTCGCAGCCCCTTCGCCGCCGTAACGTTCCGCGGACGTCCACCATGGACGCTCCGCGCATGACGATCGCCGAGCGCGTGCGTCGCCCACTGCCCTGGACCATGGCGCTCGTCTGGGCCGGATGGGTCGTCGCGCTCGTTCTCATCCCGACCGGCGCAGGTTCGATCCCGGCGAAGCCAGGCGACATCGTCATTCAGGCGGCGAGCCTGAGCGCATCGATCGCCTCGCTGACGCTCGTGGCGAGCGGAGCGGTCCTCGTGACGCGATTGGTTCGCCATCCCATCGGTTGGCTCTGTGGCTGGGCGGGATCCTCTTGGCCGTGGCGTTCGGTGGTGTCGCCGTCGCGATCGCGATGGTGCACGCCGGAATGCCGGGCGCGGTCTGGGTCTATGGCTGACTGCCCTCGCCTGGGTCCCCGGGACCGTGATCGTCACCCTGTTCGTCCCGTTGGTCTTCCCGACGGGGCGACTTCCGTCCCCGCGCTGGCGGATCGTCGTGGTCGTGGCCGTTCTCGCCGTGGTCGCGGCGACGATGTACAACGCCTTCCAATCCATTCGATCTCGACAACGCTCCACCGGCCTCGTCAACCCGCTGACAGTCGGTGCCCCAGTTCGAGGCCCTGTTCGTTTTCCTGGACAGAGCTTCGAGCGCTCGCAGGGATCATTTGTCTGCCTCTCGTCGCGGCGTCGCTCGTGGTCCGGTTCCGGCGGTCCGTCGGCACCGAGCGGCTCAGCTCAAGTGGTTCGCGGCCGCCGCGGCGCCGATCGGCCCCGCCTACGCGATCGGCCTCCTCACCGGCAGCGCAAAGACGGAGCCCGCGATCACCATCGGAAACATCGCGTTTCTGGTCGTGTTCGTTGGGCTATCTCTGCTACCCGTCGCCATCGGCATCGCGGTCCTGCGCTACCGCCTGTACGAGATCGACCGGATCATCAGCCGGACGATCTCCTATGCGCTCGTGACCGCGGTCCTGATCGTCGTCTTCGGTGCCGCGATCGTCCTGCTTCAAGGGGGTGCTCGCATCATTCACGGGTCGCAACACGATCGCGGTGGCCGTCTCCACACTCGTCGTCGCGACGCTGTTCCAGCCCCTGCGCCGTCGGGTCCAGACCGCCGTGGATCGCCGGTTCAATCGGACGCGCTACGACGCCGCGCGGATCGAGGCCTCCTTCAGTGCCCGGCTGCGGGATGAGATGGACTCAGCCGACCCTCCGCGCCGATCTCGTCGCCACGGTCACGGCCTCCGTTCGGCCCACCCGCGTCGGCCTGTGGGTCCGATCGGCGAAATGACCCATGCCGGCCGCTGCGTCGGCGGCCGCGGTCCCTCGACGAGCCGTTCACGCTGACTCTTCGGCGGTCGACCGATCGCGGGCGGGTCGAGCAGCCGGCTCGACGGTCAGTGGAGGACGATGACCTCGAGGGTGACGATCGCCATCCCCAGCAGGAGATCGAGCGACGCGACGGCGAAGGCCAGCCAGGCGCTGCTATGCGCGGCGCGCCCCACGATCCAACCCCACACGAACAGTTGGACCAAGCTGACGACGAGGGCCAGCCCGACGGCGGTGTCGGTGGCGATCACCCCGATCGAGCCCGGCGCGAGGACGACGGTCGGTGCGATGGCGGCGGCGAGCATCGGTGACTCGTCGCGGGCCATTCGGATGACCTCGCCACGGTGGATGCTGCCGTGGATCCGGTGGTTGATGGTCTCTGCCCACACGTGGGCCAGCCAGAACACGCCGACCGAAGCAATCAGGGTGAGCCCGAGGAACGTGGTGGACACTTCGTGGCGCCACTGGACCGCGACGAGCGTGGTCACGAGCAACGATCCGTAGACCGCAGGGGTGACGTCGGCGGACGCCTGGCGCCGCTCGATGGCCTCGCCGGCGGCTTGCTCGAGGATCTCGGGTCTGGTCGCGTCGGCCACGACTGAAAAGGGTACGCGACGGGAAACACGAAACAGATCGCTCCGTGAGGCGTCAGTCCTGAGGCCATCCAGCACGTTCGAGAGGTTCCACCGATGAAGCACAGGACGGTCCCGGTCGTCGGCGCGGTCATCCTGTCGTTCTTCACCGCAGCCGGCGTGGCTGCCTCGACGGGAGGCGAACTGTCGCCGCCGTCTGCCTCGCCGGGCGCGCTCGTCACCTACGAGAACGGATGCCTCGGGATCGTCGACGACGCTCCACGCGAAGCCAGGGTGGGGTTCTCGCGGACGGTGACGCGCCCGACGCCGACCTGCCGACGACGACCGCAAAGCGCACTGGGACGTTCACGTATGTGTTCGCGGTTCCCGCCCTGGCCCCGGGCGACTACGTCGCACTCCTCGAGTGCGCGCCCGCGAACTGGGCGACGAACAACGCCGAACCGGGAGGGCCGGCCACGCTGACCGTGCTGCCGGCGTCGGAGGACGGCGCAAGCTCGGACGGGGCGCAGACGATCGAAGCCAACACCGCGACCGACACCGCGTCGCCGGTCGTCGACCCTCGGAAATCGGCCGCCTACCTTGACGGGGCCTGGCTCGTGGTCGCCGTGTCGGCGGGGCTCGTGGGCGTCTGGGCGATCCGGCGTCGCCTGGCCTGACGGCTCGCGGGGCACCGGGGGGCATCGAATACGATGGCGCCGACTTCGGATCGCATAGGCGGCAACACACGCGCTTGGGAGCCCTTGAGGCGCCTGGCGGTGTAGGGTCGATGGCCCGAGCGTGATCGGCTCAGCCGGGAAGCAGCCGATCGTCCTGCGCTTCGCACGCCGGGGAGCTCGAATCCTCGATACGAGGACGTCGCGAGCCGCTTACCCTCCCAAGCACTGTGTGTGGTGGCTCACCTCGCTACCTGTCAAACGGAGCTCTCGGAGGACCAAGGATGGCTCATCAACTCCAGGTGCTCACGCCGGAGCAGCGGCAGCACTTCATCGAGAAGGGCTACGTCACGGTCAAGGGAACCCTCGACCGCGGTTTCGCGAAGAAGTGGACCGACGAAGCGTACGGCCGCCTCGGCTACGACCCGGTCGACCGCTCGACCTGGAAGAAGGACATCGTCTGGATGGACCGCAACCACATCGCGGCCATCAAGGACATCTCGCCCAAGGCATGGGGCGCACTTTGCGACGTCTGCGGTGGCGAAGACCGCATCGAGACCAAGGTGATGGAGATCGAGTCGCAGCATTTCACGACGATCAACGCGACCGAGTGGTCGGACGCCTTCATCGTCAACTTCCGGCGCGGCGCCGACAAGCCATGGATGAAACCTTCGGCCGAGGCCGGCGGCTGGCACAAGGACGGGAGCTTCTTCCGCCACTTCCTCGACAGCCGCGAGCAGGGGCTGCTGACCGTCCTCTACTGGTCCGACGTCGGCCACAAAGGCGGCGGCACGTTCATCGCCCCCGACTCGATCGCGGTCGTCGCGCGCTATCTCGCCGACCATCCCGAGGGCGTCGATCCCAGCACCGATTTCGGCGCGCTCATCGACCAGTGCGACGAGTTCGTCGAGGTCACCGGCGAGGTGGGCGACTTCACCATCCTCCACCCCTTCATGCTGCACGCCTCGTCAAACAACCATTCGTCGGTCGTCAGGTTCATGACCAACCCGCCGGTGGTCCTCAAGGACCCGATGGATCTCAACCGCGAGAACCCCGACGATTTTCGTTGATCGAGCTCGCAACCCTCCATGGGCTCGGCGTCGACCGCTACGACTTCCGCCCGACAGCGCCGCGCGAGGAGCTATGGACGATCGTTGGGTAAGCGGTAGGTCGCGAGTCTGGTGCGGGCGCGTTCGCCTGCGGTCATGCGGGGTTTCCGCCAGCTGGCTCGGGATTCGCCCGGCAAGCGTAGCCAGCCGAGGATGCGCAGGGCCTCGATCAAGTGCTCGGCCCCGAGCTTCGTGTAGACGAGGCCCAGATGGTTCTTGACGGTCTGCTCGGTGATGCCCAACTCATAGGCGACCTGGCCGTAGGTCTTGCCTTCGGCCTTGCGGATGATCACCTCGCGCTGGCGAGGCGTGAGCGCCTCGAAGGCGATCGGATCACTCATGGTCAGGGTCGCTCCTTCTAGGTGATGTGACCGGTGACGACGATGACGACGTCACGGGCGGGACGGGACGGTGCTTCTGTCGTGGGATTGCGCCTGAGATCAGCGCAGAATCCCTCGGTGACAACAGCCTGATCGATGTCGAATGAGGTTCCCACGCATCAACCATGCAGAACCGCTGCCCCTCGGTTGCCGACTTCGCGCATCGCGGAAGAGCAGCACCGCCAACGGCACGAATGGCCAACTGTTGCCGACATGTCGCAAATCGATCGTGGGCTTCGCGTAGACTCACGGTCCGATGTGTGCCCAACATCGCAACGTCATCACGGATGTCCTGCCGGACATCGACGCGGTCGTCAGGGCGCTGCCCGACGGTCTGGTCGACGCCCCCGAGGAGTTGCGAGCGCGCGTCGAGCTCGCCTACCTGACGACGTATGTCGACGCCGATGCCAGCGACCTCGAGACCGCGACCGCGGCCCTGAGGGCTCGCGCAGGCGGCGACCACGCGCCGGTCCCTTCGGGGAACGCATCGCCGCGACGACGTTCGACGAACTCGTCGCCGAAGCCCATCGTGCGGTCGACACCGACCGACTCGATCTCGATACCGTCCTCGCCCTCCAGTTCGCGTCGGGGTCGATCGCGGCGGCGCAGGGCCAGCGGCTGATCCTGTTCATCGGTGTCAACGCCGAGGCGAGACGGGTGATGTGGACGCATGGCACGGCCGAGCTGTCCCGACGCCGCGAGCCACCGGAGAGGCTCGTGGAACTCGGTCGGTGGCTGCTGCTATGGGGTGAGATGTCGACCCTGGCGATCAGCGAGGGCTATCGAGCCACCGAGGGCGAGCTGTTGTCGCGCGACGTGGCGGCCCGTCGGGCGGCGCTCGATGAGTTGCTCGGGGCAATCGCGGGCGACGTCCGGGTCGGGCGCAGGTTGCGACGTCTCTCGATCCGCTACGGCCTGGATCCCGATGCGGCCTTCCGATTGGTGGCGATCCTCCCCGGCCCGGACGTCGATCCGACGCCGGATGACCCGGGGATCGACGACCAGGACCTCGACATCCTGGCGCGTCGGATCGACCACTGATCCGGCGGCAGAGCACGCACGATCGCCCTGGTACCGGCATCAGCGTCCCGCTTGCGGTCACCTGGCGAGGCTCCATCATCGCGATCCTGGGACGGGATCCGCAGGAATTCACCCGCCTCACCGACGTCGTGCGGGACGTGTTGGGTGGTGCGGCGCCTGGATCAGGCGAGGAGCCAGGCTGGGTTGCGATCGCGATGGCCGCTGATGGGGTCCGAGCGTGGTCGCGCACGTTGGTCGAGCTGCAGGAGAGCCTTCGCATCGCGAGGGCGATCGGCCGGCACGGGATGATCGACGACGTGGCCGAGCTCGGCGTCGAGCGTCTTCTGCTCAGCGACCCGGACCTTGCCGCGACCATCATCAAGCGCGAGCTCGGGGCGCTCCTGGCCGACCCCCGGATGGGCGAGGAACTGGTCGAGACGCTGCAGGTCTACGTCGATGCCGGGGGCAACCGTCGCGAGACCGCTCGCCGACTTCACCTCGCCGACCGGACCGTCGCCTATCGCCTCGAGCGGGCCGAACACTTGCTCGGCCATGGCCTCGATGGCGAGATCGGGCGGCGACTGAATATCGCGCTGACATTGCGCCGCATCGCGAGTACATAGCGGGCGCGGCCTGAACGGCGCAGCGCCAATGCTGCAATCGGTCGCCCGACCCTCTGCTGCGTTGCGTAATGGTTCGTCGTGGCGGGCTCTCGCACGATGGCTGTGAGAAGACCGCGAGTCGGATCTGTCACTGCTGCCTCTTCTCCGACCAGAGGAGTTGGCAAGCATGTTCAAGCGATCGACCAGTCATCGGTCCGTGCCGCGGCTCGGGGCGGCAGTCCTCGGGATCGCCGTGCTCTTCGGCGGAGCCACCGTCCCGGTGCTCGAAGCCGATGATCGAGACGACGTGTTATCGATCGGTTAACTCCTTCGCCCGCGTGCCGTGTCGACATTGCGGTCCCCGATAGGAGCGGCCACTATCTGGTCACGGCGACCGTCACGTGATCTCCGACGGTCTCCAGGAGGACTGCATGATCGAGGGGTCGACTTCGGCGCCGATCGCGGAGCCCGTCTGGCACGCGCTTTCGACTGACGAGGTTCTCACGGCGCAGCAGGTCGATGCGAACGCCGGCTTGGCGACGAGCGAGGCCGACAGCCGGCGTGCGCGCCAGGGACCGAACCAGCTCACCGCCGCAGCCGTCGAGCCGCGCTGGCAGGCATTCCTCCGCCAGTACCGTGACCCGATGCAGCTCGTCCTCCTGGTCGCGGGCATCGTGAGCCTGTTCCTCCCACACCAGCTGGAAACCGCCATCGTCCTGATCGGGATCACCCTGCTCAACGCGGCGATGGGGCTCAACCAAGGGCAAGGCGTCGGCCAGCGTCGCCGCTCTCCGGAAGATGATGGTCGCGAAGGCGAAGGTCCGCCGCGGCGGGGAGCTGGTGGTCATCCCGATGGAGGACGTCGTCGCGGGCGACATCATCGCCATCGAGGCGGGCGATCTAG
>CAVYZQ010000039.1:0-92776 GCA_963772995.1 uncultured Chloroflexia bacterium
TTGCCATCCACGTTTACCGCGGGCATGTTGACGAATTTGGGGTAAATAATAACCCTGCCCGGTTGTCCCGGGTCGCCCAATACAGGCGGAGCTGCGAATACCGGCGCCCCCAGGTAAGCGCCGCCAAAAGCAGCAGCGTGCATTTGGTGATGAGCTCATGGCGCCTTCCGTTTTTGTATCCGCGCAGCAAGCGTTACAGCGCCGCAAGCAGGATCCAAGTGCGCCGAAGAAGGCATCGCGTGATTTCAGGGATTTACATCGCCAGCCGAGAGTGTTGGTCCGATAAAACAGACGCATCCGGACTTACAGAGTCCGATTATTAGGACCACCGCCGCGGCTCGCCAGCGCGGGTGTTTTTGGGCTGGCTTTTGATTATCATGTGATTTCACCTCACAGGAGGCAGTCGTGGCGAGCCTTATCAACCGAGCCCTTGAACTGCTGGCGCAAGATCAAGCGATCTACTACGTCGGCGGCCATAGCGGCCACGTGTTGACCCATTCGCAGGGGCGCGAAGACGCTCACACCTGGGCCGATTACATCAATGTCGGGATGGAGCACGGCGCGTTCGACATGGCGGGCCTTGCCGAGTACATGCGCGGTCTCGTCGATGGCGGGCCGACACGCTCGGGGCACCGCACACCGACGATCATCGTCGAAGCGCCGGTCAACGGCACCGACGCCGCCAATGTGCGTTCAACGCCTGGCAGTTCCGCCAGATCTTAGGCCGCGGCGTGCACGGGGTCCTGTTGTGCCAGGCCGAAGTCGGCGGATGCCGTCCGCGCCTTTGTCGAATCCTGCCGCTTTCCGCACCATACGCGGGGGTCGATCCGGGCTTCCTCGCCGCTCGCCCGGATGCATGGCGCGACGCGAGCCGCCACCAGCAGGGGCTCGGCCTCGGCACGAGAGGCCGCGGCTCGGAAGCGACCGCCGCCCCCATATGGGGGATCTCGGCTGAGGAATATCTCGAACGCTGCGATCCCTGGCCGCTCAACCCGAAGGCGAGTTGATGCTCGGCGTCAAGCTCGAGAGCCCCGAAGGGGTCGCTCATTGCGAAGAGATTCTCGCCGTGCCAGGTCTCGCTTTTGCCGAAATGGGGCCGGGCGATCTCGGGTTGGCGCTCGGCTACCCGGCCGTGCCGCGCGAGCCCTACCCGTCGGATGCGGGAGGCGCGTCAGCGTGTCTTCGCCGCCTGCCGCAAAAACGGCGTCGCCTTCCTCGAAACCGCCCCGCAGAGAACATCGTCGCCAAACTCGACGAGGGAGTGCGCGTCATCGCCGGTCACCGCGAGGAGACGGCGACTATCGGCCGAGCCCACCAAAAGCGCACGATGCCGGTGTAGACCCGAGCCATGCCTCGTTGCGGCTCGTCCGGATCGATTCAGATAAAATCGCAGGAGTGTGAAACACCCCAACGTCGTCGGGGTGTTCAATCCTCCGTTTCGCTCTCTCCGATGATGTGGAGGAGATGATGTATCAAAGCATCTGTCGCAAAAAAATCACGTGGAGATCTCGCCGTCGTAATGGCCTTTTCGCTTTGGGGTTGGCTCTCTCCCTGCTGGCAATCGGTAAAGCAAGTCTAATTGATCCCGAATATCTGGCGACCCCAATCGCATCATTTTAACATACACGCGAAACAACGGCTTGCAGGATTAGCGCGCCCGACGGGTCAGCGCCGGCACGAGGCTGCATGCCTCTATGGCGAGAAATCTGGTCAACAAGAAATGCCGGCACGGGGCGAGAGCACTCCTGGGACATTCTGATGACTGCCGATCTGCGATACGCAGTAGAGGAGTTCTGGGCCTCGCGCGAGCGTGGCGAGTACCTGCCGGCCGCCGATTTCGATCGGCTGAGTTTGGACGCGGCCTACCGCATCCAGCTGGCGCTGATCGAGCGGCGCTGCGCGGCGGGTGAGCAGCAGGTCGGCTGGAAGGTCGGCCTGACCTCCAAGGCCATTCAGCAGCAGTTCGGCTTTCACGAACCGTGCTTTGGCTGCATCCTCGAGACGCGGCCGAATGGCCACATGTTCGCGGCCGGCGAGCTGATCAGGCCCGGCTTTGAGACCGAACTCTGCATGCGGCTGGGTCGCCCGCTCACGGGTCAGGTGTCGATGGAAGAGGTGCGGGCGGCGGTAACGGTCGTTTACCCGTCCTTCGAAATCATCGAGACCCGCGGTGACCCGGCACAGATTGCTTTGATGCTGGCCGACAACGCCCAGCAGCACTCGGTCATTCTCGGCGAGCCGGTGGCACTCACGCCGGCGCTGCAACTGGATCAAGTCGAAGCGCGCGTCGAGTTGAACGGTACCGTGGTGGCCACGGGTGTCGGCGCCGCGGTGCTCGACCATCCGCTGAACTCGATCGTCTGGCTCGCACGCAAGCTCGGCGAGTACGGACGCAGCCTGCAGGCCGGCGAGTTGGTGATGACCGGCTCTCTGGTGCGTCAGTTCCCCCTCGCCCCCGGCGACCGCGCCCGGGCGAGTTTTTCCGGCATCGGCGCGGTCGAGGTGGGAGTAGCGTGAGGATATAATGAGCAAATCAGCTGATCACGGGCACGCCAGCGAAAAGCTCGACGAGCGACGTGCAAAAGGTGCCGAGTGGCGGCATCAAGTGCCGCTCAGCGCGCTGGCCGAATGGAAAGCACAAGCGAACCGGGCCGACCCAGTCGAAGTCCTTATAGAGCAGGGCAAGAACCGCATCCAGGAATTGCTCCCGGTGCGCTATGCACGGATGAAGGCTGACCCGTTTGCCTTTCTGCGTGGTGCCGCGGCGATCATGGCTGCCGATCTTGCTGCCGGCCCGTCTACGGGTCTGCGCCTACAGGTCTGCGGCAACTGCCATTTCGGGAATTTCGGCGGTTATGCGAGCCCGGAAGGGACCCCGGTTTTCGATGTCAACGATTTTGACGAGACACTACCGGCGCCGTTCGAGTGGGACGTGAAGCGGCTCGCTGCGAGCCTCGCCGTCGCCGGGCGAGTGGCGAAGCTGCCGGGCAGCGAGTGCCGGCGTCTTGCTCGCACGGCCACCAAGAGCTATCGCCGGCGCCTCGGGGAGCTGGCGCTGCTGTCCCCGCTCGATGCTTGGAGTTCGCGCGTCGATCTCGCCACCGCGATAGCCGAGGTCGAACTCCAGCAAGATTCGCCATCACGTCGAAAAGCGCCGTGAGAACATGATGCGAGGCGCTAAGGAGCATTACGGTCTCATCGAACAAGAAACGGCGATTGGAGGATCAAGGATAAGCCGCCTCTGGTGCGCCATTTGAGCCACCACGAGATCCACGCGCATCAAGCTTTCGCATCTTATCTCGAGACGCTGCAAGAAGATCGCCGCGTCCTGTTGCAGCGCTATCATCGCCGCGATGTCGCGTTCAAGACCGTTGGGGTCGGCAGCGTCGGCACGTTCTGCGCGATTGGCCTATTCGTTGCGGATGACGGTTCGCCCCTGTTGTTGCAGATCAAAGAGGCGCAGGCATCGGTGCTGGCCCCGTTTGCCGGTGCGTCGAACTACACCAATCACGGGCAGCGGGTGGTCGTCGGCAGCGGAGACGCAAGCAACCCCCGACGTATTTCTTGGTTGGATGGCGGCCCCGATCATCGGGCACTATTTTTACGTTAGACGTCTGAAGGACCCGAGTCTGGCCAATCTCGGCACACTGCTCGAAGGGACTCTGCCTTACCACTCTAAACTGTGCGGCCACACTCTGGCACGCGCCCATGCACGCTCGGGGGACGCCGTGGCGCTCTCCGGCTACATGGGCGACGACAGCGACTTCGATAAAGCGATCGCCGAATTCGCGATGGTTTATGCCGACCAGACCGAGCACGACTGGCGCGCTCTGCTGGAGGCGATCAAGGCCGGTCGGATCAGCGCCGAGGAGCAACACGCCCCGTCAACTTGACCCCGGGTTTTACATCATGAAGAGGCTTACCCGTCGTCGCGCCCGCCCGCTGCCACTGATGATGGCTGAATTGGCAATGGCTTCGTGGGAGACAATCGCTCGACGAACCGAAAGAGAACAGCCCGACCAGCGACAGCAGGTCGCGCTCGACCGACGGCCAGGCGTGCTCGCCACGCGCGACCAGGCCCGTCGCGCACGGGGACGCGGCACGACCGGACGCTCGGCACGCCGTCGACCTCGCACTCGCACCAGCCGCACTGGCCGGTCGAGCACATCAGCCCGCGCGGCCGATGGAAGCGGAAGCTGCGCGACAGGATCGGCCGGCCGGCGGCGAGCAGCGCGACCGCGAGCGGCTCGCCCTCGATCCCCTCGTAGGCGCTGTCCGTCGAAGGTGAAGCGGACCGGCCGCGCCGGCCGCGCCCGGCGCGCCCGGGCGACGCGACGCGCCGTCACCTCAGCGGATGTGGAAGGTCGGCGAGCTGTCGATGCAGACGCGCTTCGACTCGAGATAGGCGTCGAGGCCTTCCATCCCGAGCTCGCGGCCGATCCCGCTCTGCTTGACGCCGCCGAACGGGCTCTCGGCCAGCCGGACGTAGTGGGTGTTGACCCAGACGTCGCCGACGCGCAGCCGCCGCGCCACCCGGATCGCCCGGTCGAGGTCGCGTCGTCCAGACCGCGCTGCCGAGCCCGAACTCGCTGTCGTTGGCGAGCGCCAGCGCCTCGTCCTCCGTGTCGAACGGGATGACCGACAGGACCGGCCCGAAGATCTCCTCGCGCGCGATCGACATCGACGGCGTCGACGTCGTCGAAGATCGTCGGCGCCATGTAGTGGCCGGCCGACCCACTCGCCGTCGAGCTGCGCCGCCGCCGAGCACGAGCCGCGCGCCCTCCGCCCGGCCGCGCTCGACGTAGCCGAGGACGCGATCGAGCTGGCGGCGCGAGACCATCGGCCCGAGCTGGGTCGTCGTCGTCGAGCGGCGAGCCGACGCGCAGCGCCGTCGGCGCGCTCGACGCAGCCCGTCGAGGAACCGGTCGTGGATGCGAGCGCTCGATGAGCAGCCGCGCTGCCCGGCGGTGCACGACTGGCCGGCGTACAGGAAGATCCCGACCGCGACCGCGTCCATCGCCTTCTCGAGGTTCGCGTCCGGGAAGACGATGACCGGCGCCTTGCCGCCGGCCTCGAGCGAGACGCGCTTGAACGTCCGCGCGCCGAGCTCCATCAGCCGCCGCCCGACCTCGCTGCTGCCGGTGAAGCTGATCTTGTCGACCCGCGGGTCGGTCGCCAGCGCCTCGCCGATCACCTCGCCCGCCCCGACGACGCCGTTGGCGACGCCGCGCGGCAGCGCCTCGATCCGGTCGAGCAGCCCGAAGATCGCCATCGACGACGCCGGCGCGTCGCTGGCGGGCTTGAGCACGAACGTGCAGCCGGTCGCGATCGCCGCGCCGATCTTGCGCAGCGGCAGGTCGACCGGGTCGTTCCAGGGCGTGATCAGCGCCGCAGACCCCGACCGGCTCCTTGAGGATGAAGTTGAGCAGGTGGCTCGGCGCCGAGGCGGTCACCTCGCCGCGGATCATCCGGGCGGCGCTGGCGTAGAACAGGATCCGGTCGATGGCCGGCTCGATCTCGCGCTCGCGGACGTAGCGGATCGGCTTGCCCATCTCGGTCGCGACGAGGCGCGACAGCGGCTCGGCCTCCTCGCGCAGCAGCCGGGCGAGCTCGAACAGGATCGCCGCCCGCTCGCGGCCCGAGGTCGCCGGCCAGGCGCCGTCGTCGAAGGTGGCGCGGGCGGCGGCGATCGCCCGGTCCGCGTCGCTCGACGCCGGACTGCGGCGCGACCGCGACGAGCGTCGCCGGTGGCCGGGTCGCGGCTCTCGAGCGTCGCGCCGGACGCGGCCGGCGACCAGCGCCCCGTCGATGTAGTTGGCCACCTGATGACGGGCGGTCGTCGGTCTGGGTCATCGGGTCCCCTTGATGGCGTCGATGGTCAGGTCGATGCGCGGCGTCGAGCAGCTGCTCGTCGATGGTCAGCGGCGGGCAGAGCTTGATGACGTTCTCGTGGTGGCCGCCCGACGCCGAGCAGGACGCCCCGCTCGAAGGCGGCAGCGCCGGATGCCCGCCGCGCGATCCGGCGTCGGGCGTCGCGCGAGTCGCGGTCGGCGACGATCTCGATGCCGACGAACAGGCCGAGGCCGCGGACCTCGCCGACGTGCGGGTCGTCGGCGAGCGCCGTCCGCAGCCGCTCGAGCAGCCGCGCGCCGAGCGCCGCCGAGCGTTCGGCGAGGCGCTCGTCGCGGAAGACGCCGATGGCGGCGCGGTCCGGCGGCGAGGTTGACCGCGTTGCCCATGAACGTCGAGGTGTGCGTGCCCGGCGCCCAGTGGCTCATGAACGCGCTCGCGCCCGACGACCGCCGAGACGGCCATCCCGCCGCCGATCCCCTTGCCGACGGTCATCAGGTCCGGCACGACCGCCCAGTGCTCGGCGGCCCAGGTCCGGCCGGTCCGCCCGAAGCCCGGACTGGATCTCGTCGAAGACGAGGACCGACGCCGTGGCGATCGCACAGCTCGCGCAGGCCGGCCAGGAAGCCGTCGGGCGGGATGACGACGCCGCCGTTGCCCTGGACCGGTTCGACGACGATCGGCCGCGACCGGCCCGATCCCCGACGCCGGATCCTCCAGGGCGTGGCGGACGAGCGCGAGGGCCCCGTCTCCCGCCGCCTCGCCCGGCCCCAGCGGCCAGCGATACGGGTACGGGTAGGGCAGGAAGTGCGCGTCCGCGTCGACGCCCGACCTGCGGCACGGACCGCCGCCTTGCCGTCGAGCCCGATGACGCCGCTGCCCGCGACCGAAGTAGCCGCCCGAGAACGCGATGACCTCGCGCCGGCCGGTGGCCGTGCGGGCCAGCTTGAGCGCCGTGTCATTGGCGTCCGAGCCGGTCAGGCCGAGCAGGACCCGATCGAGACCCGGCCGGCGCGATCCCGACGAGCGCCTCCTCGAAGGCGACGCGGGCCTCGCTGATCGACGCGGACGAGACGTGGCCGGCGCGACCGGCCTGGTCGCGGATGGCGGCCACGACCGCCGGGTGGCCGTGCCCGACGGTCGCCGCCGCGAAGCTCGCCGCGAGGTCCACGAACCGGTTGCCGTCCGGGTCGACGATGGTCGAGCCGAGCGCCGCCTCGACGACGAGCGGCGGCGTCGGCGCCGCCGGTCCGCGGCCCGGCGCCCTCGACCGCGCGCATCCGCTCGATGACCGCCCGGGCGCGCGGGCCGGGGTACGGCGTGACGACCAGCGGGCCGCGCGTCGGCGACGGCCGTCGACGGCGCGGACTGGCGTCATCGTCGTAGACGTGGCGGCCGGCGACGACGACCGGCGACCCCGTCGAACTCGATCGTCGGCTCCATGACCAGGCCGTCGAGGTGGACCTCGCATTCGACCAGGCCGCCGTACTCGTTGGCCGAATCGCCGAGGGCGACATGGACGGTCCCGAACGCCTTCTTCGCCTCGGTGATCTCGTCGCCGATCCGTGCCGCCGGGTTGAGCCCGATGCCGATCTCGCCGATGTTGTCGGCGTCGACGACCGCCTCGACGATCGCCCGGAGCCGGTCCGCCGAGGCGCCGCCCTCGATCGCGACCGCCCGGCCGGCCCGGACCGTGATCGGACCGGCCCGTCGAGCGCGCCGAGGTCCGAGGCGACCCGTTCCCAGACGACGATCCCCTCGGACGTGCCCTCGACCGGCGGCAGCGAGACCTCGCCGCCGGGCAGCGCCGACACCTCGCCCGGGTTGCGGCAGATGCCCGGTCAGCCAGGCCATCGGCTCGCGGCCCTCGCACCGTCGCTCGCAGGTCCGTGCCGGCCGGCGAGGTGATGCGGACCTCGCGGGTCCGCCGCCACAGGGCGGCCAGCCGCTCCGCCCGCGCGCCGGATCGCGACGAAGTCCGCGGTCATCGCGCCGGCCCGCCAGGCGTCGGCTCGGTACGGGGCGTTGAAGTCGCCGCGCGCCCCGGCTCGCTGCGCCGCCGCCTTGGCCGTCGTGTGGTAGAGGGACGTGCTGGCGGCGCACAGCACGACATCGGCGGCGGCCATCGCCGCGGCGGCCGAGGCCGGCGGCTCGGCGCCGCTCCGTGCCCGCGGCGCGAACGTCACGACGACCGGGTCGGCGCCGAGCGCCAGGGCCGCGCGCGCCAGCTCGGTCGGGATCTCGACGTCGGTCCGGTCGTCGACGACGATCGCGAACCGCTCGCCGGGCCGCAGCCCGAGGTAGTCGCGGGCGACCCGCTCGGCGATGTCGGCGACGGCGATCGTCGCGGGGCCCGGTCGTCGCGCGATCCGGTCACTCGACCGTCGCCATCGGCGCCGCCTCCACGGCCCCGCGGTCGGCCAGGTGCCAGCGCCGCCGGACCTCCTCGGCCTCGGCCGGGTCGTGCTGCTCGTGGCGCTGGTAGAGGCCGACCCGGCAGATGTTGTACTTGCCCATCCGGTGCAGGTCGGCCAGCGTCTCGGCGGCCTTGAGCGCGAGCAGGTTCGGGTTGAGGATCGGCAGCTCGCGATGGCGGCCGGTGGTCATGATCTCGCGCTCGAGGCAGCCGCCGATGATCGTGCAGCCGAGGATGACGACCTCGGCCTGGTCCTCCTTGAGCGCCGCGAGGCAGGCGGCCGCGGCGTCGTCGGCGACCGCGGTCGTGTCCTCGATCATGTCCGTGACGTACCAGTCGATGGAGCGCACGCCGCGGCAGTTGCCCGGCGCCATGGATGCCGGACGAGGTCCTCCAGCCACGGCCGCGCCTTCTGGTGGTCGGTGACGACCGTGAACGAATGCCCGAAGTACGAGGCATGGTTCATCGCCGCCTCGAGCGGCCCGACGACCGGGATGTCGACGAGCTCGCGGGCGACCCGCACGCCCGGGTCGTAGCAGCAGCCGACGACGACCGCGTCGTAGCCCGCGCTCCTCGAGCTCGGCGCACCTCGTCGAAGATCGCCAGCTCCATGAGGTGCTTCGGGTAGTAGTAGTCGATGTTGGCCGGGACGCCCTCGAGGTGGATGACGTCGACGGCCGTGCCCGCCGCGGCGTACGGGACGAGCGTCTCCTCGATGATCGCGTCGAAGGCGGCGGTCCCGAACGGGTTGATGAACGCGATCCGGCGATCCATGGCGGCTCCACGCTACCAGACGCTCCCTGGCCGCGACCGGCCGCAGGCGTCGGCGGACGGCCCGGAACGGGGTCATGTCGAGTGGCGGGCTCGGTCCCGCATGACGAGGTCGGCGACGAGCCGCCCGGTCGTCGGGCCGGCGCCGTTGCCGAACACGTGGCCCGACGCGACGATCAGGCCGTCGAATCCGGGCGCGCGATCGATGATCGGCAGGTTGTCGACGGTGAACGGGAGGACGCCGCGCCCAGGCCCGGGCGAAGCCGCGCCTCGCGGAGGCGCGGGACGGCGTCCATCCACAGCTCGTTGATGAGCGCTGACTCCCGGCCAGGTCCGCGCTCCCAGACGAAGCCCGGGTAGTCCATCGCGCAGCCGAGGAGGTACGACCCGTCGGCCTTCTGGCAGGCCCTCGAGCAGCAGCATGTCGTAGCGCCACTCGAGCGTCGCTCGCGAACAGGCTGTCGTCGAACGACGGCAGGTCCTGGAAGATCGAGTACTGCTTGAGCGCGTCGGCGCCGTAGATGACGGATGTCGCGTCTCGTGCGGCATCGGCTCGGTCTGGACGATCTGGAGGCGCATCGGATGGATCGGCAGCTCGATGCCGAGCCTGCTGCCGCAAGGGCTACGGCGACCAGCCGCCGGCCGCGAGGACGACCTCGCCCGGCCAGGATCGGGCCATCGGAAGTCTCGGCGCCCGACGATCCGGTCGCCCTCGCGCAGGAGACGCTCGACCCGAACGCCCTCGCGGATCCGCGCCCCGTGGCGTGCGGCGGCCGCGGCGAAGGCGCGGACCCACAGGGTGGGGTCCACCTGGGCATCGAGCTCGCAGTACGTGGCGCCGACCACCGTCGGCGGGCAGGACCGGGGCGAGGTCGCGCGCCTCGGCCGCCGACAGCAGCGACATCGGGAGGCCGTCCGCGACGCGCTGGGCCACGAACTCGCGCCATCACGGCCGCCTGTCGCTCGTCGGAGAAGAAGACGATCCCGCCGTTCGTCCGGAGATCGACAGTTCTCGCCGAGCTCCTCCACGAGCTCCGGCAGTCGCGCCCGGGTGTTCATCACGAGATCGAGCTCCGGGCCTACCTTGCGCGTGTGGACCCAGATGAACCCGAGGTTCCGGCCGGTCGCGCCGAAGGCCAGCCGTCTCCGCCTCCAGCAGCGTGACCGGCACGCCCGCGCCGGGCGAGGTAGTAGGCCGACGCGGCACCGACGATGCCGCCGCCGATGACCAGGACGTCGCCGCCTTCGCGCGCCGTCATGAAGGCCCGTGGGATCGGGGAGTCGACCGGCATGTCGTCGGTGCAGCGCCACCACGGCCGACACCGCCGAGGGACAAAAGAAGAGCCTTGTCAGCCACGTTCCGAACGCTATCATCCTCGCTACCGACCGGGGTCCCGAGCACGGAGCCGACGATGTCCGGGTGATCGTGGCGTGTCCCCCGCGATCCCTCGACGACACGCTGGGCCCGCCTTTACATCGGTGCGAGCTCCAGGCAGACGGGGTTGGTCTCGATGGATCGCGAGCCAAGGTCGCCCACGTAACGATCGGAGCCCAAACTCGTCTCCCGCCCAGAGAGGAGTGGTCCGTGAGCAACGCACTCGATCACATCGATGGCTGGGAAGCAGCCGGCGTCATCGACCGCGATACCGCGGACCGGCTGCGGGCGGCCGAAAGCGGGTCTCCATCGTCCTGGGGCAGAACCCAGGGTCCGGCGGACGCGCCCACCCCACGATCGGCGGCAGCGAGGATGTTCGGACCCGCCGTCTCGATCGCGGAGGTGTTCACCTACCTCGGTGGAGCCTTCCTCCTCGCTGCGTGGAGCGCGTTCATGACGCGCGCCAGCTCGACCGCCGACGACCCCGGGATCATCCTCGGCTTCATGTCGCTGCTGGCGGCAGGAGCGCTGGTCGCCATCGGCCTGCGGCTCGCGACCGGGGATGAGCGCGCGTCGCGGGCGGCCGGCGTCGCCTTCATCCTGGCCGTGTCGTACGTGGGTGGTGCGATGGCCGCCTTCGCCGACACGGCGGGCATCGGGTGGCCGCTCATCGGCGTGCTCGCCACCGGGGCCGCGTTCCTCGTGGCCATCGCGATCCGCGTCGGGTTCGCCTCCGTCCTGACCCAGGTGGCGCTGCTCGGTTCGCTGACAGCCTTCGCAGGATCGATGCTGGTCTGGGTCCAGGCCACGTTCTTTCCGGAGCCCTTTTCCGAGGCGACCGGCGGCCCGGCGACGCCAGGGCCGGACCCGATGGTCCTTGTCGTCGCGTCAGCGGCATGGTGGCTGCTCCTGGCCGTGGGGATCGCCCTGCTCGGGCTGTGGGAGGCGCGGCGCGGCCGCCCTGCGCACGACCCGGCCGCCCTGCGACGGGCGGCGCTCAGCAGGTTCTGGGCGGGCATGGTGGCCGTCCTCGGTCTCGGTTGGGCCGTGACCCGAGAGGCGACCTTTGCGAATGGCGACTACGGCCGCGTCGTCGAGCCATGGATGGGGTCGGTCGCCCTGCTCCTGCTCTCGGCGGTTCTGATCGAGCGGGCCTTCCGGCGCGACGCAACCTCGTTCATCTATGCGGCTGCGCTCGGATTGATCCTCGCGCTGACCAACTTCAACCTGAGTTACCTGTCCGACAGCACCGAGGTGGCGTTGCTCATCGAGGGGATCATCCTGCTCGGCGTCGGCGTGGCCGCGGATCGGCTCCGCCGTCGCGTCGGTCGAGACACCTTCGGCGGGCACGACGGCATGACCGAGCGCGCGCTCACCGGCGACGGCGTCACCATGCCGGAAGCAACGCCGATGACCGCCATGGCCGAGGTGGGGGAAACCGGGGGAGGCCTCTAGGCGCCGCTAGACTGCTGGGGTGACGAAGAAGAAGGGTCAGTCGGTCGGCCAGACCATCGGGGGGATCCTGGTCGGGTTCGATGCACAGGTGTTCCGGACCACGCCACCCGTGAACGAGCTGGTGGCGAAGGGCACTCCGCTGCGCGCCGTCGCGGCCGATGGCGGCGGGATGCTGTCGGTCGGCATGCCGGGTGAGGCGACCGGGCCGGACGAGGCGCCTGCCTCGACCGCGGAACCGAGAGCGGAGCCGGACGACGTGCTCCGCCTTGCCGCCCCCGGCGTCGAGATCGTCGTCGACCTGGTCCACGGCGGCCGGATCGCCTCTCTGGTGATCGACGGGCGCGAACTGCTGGTCACCGGCGATCCCGATCCGCTTCGCTGGGGCTCCTATCCGATGGCTCCGTACGCGGGCCGCACCCGCCACGGCCGGTTCAGCTTCGGCGGCCGCGAGTACGCGCTTCCGCTCGGTCTGCCTCCCCACGCGATCCACGGAACGGTCATGCACAGGGCATGGCGCCGGCTCGACGGGACCACGATCGAGACCGAGCTCGGCGCCGACTGGCCGTTCGCCGGGCGTGTGACCCAGCGCTTCGAGCTCGCGCCCAGCCGTCTCGACGTCCGGATGGAACTGCATGCCGACGAGCCGATGCCGGCGTCGATGGGCTGGCATCCCTGGTTTCGGCGACAGCCGTGGCCGGTCGCCGACGCGAGGTCGCTCTCTAGCGCCGGTTCTCCGGCCGTGGACGCGCCGGGGCCGGTCGAGCTCGACCTCGACGCTGGCGCGATCTACGAGCGGGACGACGACGGCATCGCCACGAGGAACAAGGTCCACCCGCCTCCCGGACCCTGGGACGAGTGCTTCACCGACCTTCGGCACCCACCGGTCCTGCGCTGGCCGGGCTTTCTCGAACTGACGATCGAGTCGGAGGCTCGCGACTGGGTCGTCTACACGGAGCCCCCGGAGGCGATCTGCGTCGAACCGCAGACGGCGCCGCCGGACGCCCTGGATCGGGATGCGACCCTCGTGGGGCCGGGCAGCCCTCTCGTCCTGACCATGACCTGGAGGTGGCGCTCGCTCGCCGGATGACCCCAGCCGGCAGTTCGCGCGGGGATCGCCGCGATCAGCCGACCCGCGAGGTCCGGCTCCCGGTGCTGACTGCCGGCGACGTCCCGGGCGCGACCGACGGGGAGGCGGCCGGCGAACCGCTCGGCGCCGGGGCCACGGCCGCCAGGGCGGCCTTGATCGCCTCCGCGACCTGCGGATCCTTGATGGTGTCGACCTGCGCCGGGGTCATCGACTGGAGGTCGTCGGGCACGAGTGCATCCACGTCGCTCGGGCGTTCGATGACGTCGTCTGGCGTGATGCCGTGATGCCAGATCTCGCGGCCGGAAGGCGTCAGCCATTCGACCGTACCGACCCGCAGTGCCGATCCGTCCGACAGCGGAAACTCGCCAAGCACCGTCCCGGTGCCGAACGTCTTCGTCCCGATGACCTTGGCTCGGCCGGCGTCCTGGAGGGCGCCCGACACGATCTCGGACGAGCTCGCCGTCCCGCCATCCACGAGGACGACGAGGGGAAGATCGGTGGCGACGCCGCCCGGTGAGACCTGGTGTTTGGTCTCGTTGCCTGCCGCGTCGCGCTCGATGTACACGAGGCCGCTGGTGAGGAACTGGCTGGCGATGCCCTCGGCTTCATTCACATAGCCGCCGGGGTTGCCGCGAAGGTCCAGGATCAGGCGCTCGGCGCCTGCCGCTCGGGCCGCGTTCAAGGCGTCCTTGACCGCCCCCGTGGAGTTGTGGGAGAACTGCTCGAGCCGGATGAGCGCGGTCCTCGTCCCGGGGATGAGCGCCCAGGTCACGGGCACCACTGCCACGTCCGCCCGGACCATCGACAGGTCGCGGGTCGGTCCCGTGGCGCCGGTGCGGAGCGTCACGCGGACCGTCGATCCGGCCTCGCCGCGGACCCATCCGGACACTTCGTCGAGGTTTCGGCCGGTCGTGGAGTTCCCGTCGACGGCGACGATCTCTTCGCCGACCTTGAGGCCCGCCTTTTCGGCCGGGCTGTCCTTGAACACCCCGATGACGACCGGCAGGCCGTCGGCCGCCACGTCGATGCGCACGCCGATCCCGACGTACGAACCCGACAACCCGCTCGCCCGGGCCGCGCGCTCCTCCGGGGTGAGGAAGGACGTGTGGCCGGTGTCGCCGACCGCTTGGGTCATGCCGTTGATTGCGCCGTAGATGAGGGTCTGGTCGTTCAGGTCCTTGGCGCCGACGTATTCCTTGTGAAGGGTGTCCCATGCCTCGCGGATGAGGCCGAACTGGGTGGAGCCGGAGGGGGTCGGGGTCGTCGCAGTGGAGCTGCCCAAGGCAGGCAGGGCCACGCTTCCGACCCCGATCCCAACGCAGAAAGCCACCGCCAACGCGAGCCCGATGAACGCTCGACGGAACACACGACCGCGTCCTCGACCGGCCGCCGGTGAAACCGATGCCTGGGAGGTGCCGGTCGCGAGGGAGGTCACGACCGGTGGCTCGGGTTCGGTGGTCGGTTCGGCCTGGATCGGTTCGGGGTCCATCGTGGGCATCGTGCTCGTGCGGGGGTGGCGATCGACACGGTCGCAGCCTGCGAACCGTCACCGGACGCCAGTCCGGCACGTGCAGCATGACGGAAACCTGTGGCAATGCGATATCGGGATGATGAAGGTTCGTCCATCTCGCGCCCGGCGCGGCCCTGGTCCCGATGGGTCCCGGACCTGCCTCAAGGACCATCAGGCGCGGCCGTCGGAGTCGTCCGCCGCTCGCTGGGTCGCTGAGCGGCAGCGCCCGGCCCGGCGGTCATGAGTCGGACGCCGGTCCCCGCCGATGCACCAGACGAAGCCAACGTCGCCGGAGGATCGGCCAAGACCGTTTTCGTGCCGGATCCTGTCGTCTGGCGCAAGAGACCGACGCCGACCGGGCCCTCCGGGCCGGTCTGTGCGCGATAGTGCGTCAGATGTGCCGCCAGGACCGACCTCGCCGACGGTCCGTGCGTTCGGCGCAAGGCCTTGTCGGGTTCTTGCATCCGTTGCCATCCGTCGACGTGGGGCCGGTCGCGCCGGGGAACCTCGCGCCAGCCGTTTCAGCACAGGCCTTGGTTTGCTCCGCTCATGCCCCGGAGCACTGGCATCACGCCTCGCCCGATGGTAGGCTGGGCGCAATCCCTAGTGAACAAGTCGGAGATGACCGACCCCGTGACCAGCGTCCAGACCGACGTCCCCGCTATCGGCCTCGGCCCCTTGCGGCAGGCCCCCATCGGCCTCCCGGATCCCGCGATCTCACCGCCGGTCGTGGCCGAATCGGGCGACCCCTTCAGCGCGTTGCGGGTCATCGATCTGCTCGCCCGCCTCGAGCGCGGGCGGTCGATCCGGGTGTCCGACATCGTCGACCGGCTGAACGCGACCTACCTCGACTGGTGGTTCAGTCCGGCGGTCGTGACGGACGTCGCGCTGACGCTCCAGGCGAACTGGATGGCCGACTACCGGAATGCGTCGGGCATCGTCATCGAGGACGGCCCGCTGGGATCGACGATCTCCATCGAGGACTCGAGTCGCGTCGACCCGTGGGTGGTCCGCCAGGCCCAACGGACGGCCTCATCGTGTACCGAGCGGCTGACCGAGTTCAGCCGGCGCGACCGACCGACGTCGGGCGGCTGAACAGGGAGCCGCGAAACCCCGAGATCGTCCAGCGTCCCGTCCCCGCCGACCGGGGCAAGCAGGAGAGGAACAACCGACATGAGCCATCACACCTACGCCAACGAACAGGCGCTCGTCGACAGCGACTGGGCGCTCGCGCACCTCGATGACCCGAACGTCCGGTTCGTCGAGGTCGACGTCGACACCACGTCGTATGAGCAGAGCCATATCCCGGGCGCCGTGGCCTGGAACTGGACGAGCCAGCTGGCGGACGGCATCCGCCGCGACATCGCCGGTCGCGAGGACTTCTCGGCATTGCTGTCCGCCTCGGGGATCGGGCCCGATACCACCGTGGTCCTGTACGGCGACAACAACAACTGGTTCGCCGCCTGGGCCTACTGGCAGCTCAAGCTCTACGGCCATCGCGACGTGCGGATCATCAACGGCGGGCGCAAGTACTGGCTCGACAACGGCCTCGCGCTCAGCGTCGACGTCCCGAGCTACCAGGCGACCGACTACCAGCTTCCTGAGCCGGACTTCAGCCTGCGCGCCTTCCGCGACGACATCCTTCCGCGGCTGGGCGACACCGAGCTGGCGCTCGTCGACGTCCGCTCGCCGGCCGAGTTCAACGGCGAGATCATCGCGCCTCCTGGCATGAGCGAGACCGCGCAGCGGGCCGGGCACATCCCTGGCGCGGCGTCGATCCCGTGGGCGCAGACCGTCCGCGAGGACGGGACGTTCAAGAGCCCCGAGGAGCTCGCCACGCTGTACGAGGCCAAGGGCGTGACGCCCGACAAGGACGTCATCGCCTACTGCCGGATCGGCGAGCGATCGAGCCACTCGTGGTTCGTGCTCCACGAGCTGCTCGGGTACAACCGCGTCCGCAATTACGATGGGTCGTGGACCGAATACGGCAGCCTGATCGGCGTCCCGATCGAGAAGCCGGCGCCGGTTCCGACCGCATAGGCATGTGAACCGCTCGGGCGCGGCCGGTCACGCGGCCGCGCTCCAACCCAGGGAGGTCGACGATGGCGATCAGCGCGGGACCGATGTCCGCCGCCGAGCAGAAGGCGCAGTACGACGAGCGCGGGTACATCACGCACCCGGAGATGCTCGACGCCGCCGAGGTCGCCGTCCTCCGGGCGGCTCTCGACGAGCTCCTGGAGGAAGCCGACCAGGTGCCGGCCGACGTCGAAGTGACCGAGAAGTTCTCGTTCACCAGGTCGTCCACCGGAGAGCGCCATGTCCGACGCATCTTCAATCCCATCGCCCATCACCAGGCATTCATGGACCTGGTCCATCATCCGCGCATCCTGGACGCCGTCGAGAACCTGATCGGTCCGGACATCCAGCTCCACCACACGAAGCTCAACCTCAAGCCACCGGCCAGCGGCAACGCCCGGTTCGAGTGGCACCAGGACTATCCGTTCTTCCCGCACAGCAACTACGACCTCGTCGCGGTGGCGGTCCACATCGATGAATCGACCGAAGAGAACGGCTGCCTCCGGGTGATCCCGGGTTTCCACAAGCTCGGGCCGCAGGAGCACATGTTCTCGGCGGATGGGGCGTTCTCGAGCCAGCTCCGGGATCAGAGCGTGATCCCCGACGAGTCGCACTGGGTGCACGCCACGTCACCGGCGGGCGGCGTCGAGATGCATCACTGCAACATGCTCCACAGCTCGACGGCCAACCGCGGCACGAAGCCCCGGAGCGCGGTGATCATCCAGTACCGCGCCGCGGACAACGTCCAGCTCTCGCCTGGGCTGACCGACCGGCCGGGGTTCGGGCTCCAGGTCAGGGGCGTGAACCCCTATCGGGCCCGGCTCCTCGATGGCACCGTGGTCCTGCTCCCGACCCCGATCAAGGATCCAACCCAGCGCGACGGTTGAGGGGCATCGCGGCCGGGGCGTGTTCAGGCGGCCGCCGGGCCACGCGCTGGCTACGACAACGCCCGCTTGCAAGGCCTGCGCCGCTGGGGCCACGACGGCGAGTTCCGCCTGCCAGCTGCGGGCAGCGGGGCCGCGACGCCGAGGGCCTTGCCGCGATCCAGAGCCGGCTCGCCGGGACCCAGAGCCGCCGCACCGGACCCAGAGCCGCCTCGCCCGGATCCAGGGCCGGCTACGCCGGACCGTATCCCCGCTGTCATGCGCCCCAGTCTTGGTTCGGGCACATCAGAGCTGACAAGGGCATTCTCGGCGGCCTCGCCACGCTCGACTCGGGCAGGCACGAGCCGATCCGCGCCTCCGCCGCGCCCTTGAGCGGGTCGTCCGCGCTGTCCTAAGCCTGGCGTGCATATCGCACGTAAATAGCAGGGAATCACAGCCTGGGAGCCCGGAGCGACCGGCGGGAACAGAAACAGCCGGCCGCGCTCAGCCCGCCGAACCCGGCGCGCGACCGAAGCGGGCCATGACCTCGACCAGCCGCTCGTGCGGGAGCGCGTGCGCGGTAATGCCGTCGCGGCCGGTCATCGTCTCGGCCGCGATCAGCGCGTTGAGGATCGCTTCCTCGGTCGCCTCGATGACCCCGTCGAACAGCGGATCCATCGCTCGATCGACGACCATCCGAAGATCGACCATCGACGAGTCGCCGCCGGCCTGGGGTGCGACATCGCCGTTCCCCGTCGCCCAGGCGAGGAAGAAGTCACCCGACGAGTGAGCCCCGGTCCCGCCGGCGCGCGCGATCCCCAGGCCTGCGCGCTGCGCGAGCCGATCGCACTGGTGCGGCAGGAGCGGCGCATCGGTCGCGATGAGGACGATGATCGAGCCGGCTTCCCCGGTCGCACCCGCTCGGTGACTTGACTCGACGCCCATCGCTCGCTCGCGCTCGTCGTCGATGGCGTCCGCCTCGGCTCTGGCAGATGGCACCTCGGCCGTGCCGATCTCCGCACCGACCGGCACGCCGTCCACGCGAAGCCACTCGCGGCGGCCGTAGTTGGCCTGGACGAGCACCCCGACCGTCCAGCGATCGGTGCCGATGTCCGCGATCCGGGAGGCCGTCCCGATCCCGCCCTTGAACTCGTGGCAGATCATCCCGGTCCCGCCGCCGACTCCGCCTTCGGCAACCGGCCCGCCCGTCGCGCTCTCGATCGCCGCCCGAACGTGCTCGGGACGGACGTGGAAGCCGTTGATATCGTTCAACGACCCGTCCCAGGTCTCGCCGACGACCGGCAGCGACCACCCCCCGAACGGATCGGCCCGGACCGCTTCCGCGATGAGGGCGTCGTGGACCACGCCGACGCTATGCGTGTTCGTCAACGCGACGATCCCGCCGAGCTGGCCCACCTCACGGATCCATTCGAGACCGGTCAGCTCGCCGTTGCCGTTGAGGCGGTGACAGCCCGCGAAGACCCGCTCCTTCCATGGATCCCCGCCGTGTGGCACCACGACCGTGACGCCGGTGCGGACCGGCCCGCGTCCGACGACCAGCGGCCCTTCGCCCTCGACGATCGTCGTGTGACCGACGCGGACGCCGGCCACATCGGTGATCGAATTGAGCGGTCCGGGGCTGCCGCGACCGATGGCGATCCCGAGATCGCGGGCACGCACCTGCGCTTTCCGACCGGGTGGCATCAGGATGCTCGTGGTTCGGGCGAGGTCAGCGTGGCGAGTGCGGCGTCGAACTCGCGACCGAGCGACAGGCGGTCGGACGCGTCGAGCCAGGTCGAATTCGATGCCGTCCCTCGCGATCTGCGCCATCTCGTCGAGCCCGAAGCCGAGCGCCTCGCCGACGGTGCGATATTCAGTTCCGAGATCGTCGTCCATCAGCGCTGGATCGTCCGTGTTGATCGTGACGAGCAGTCCCGCCTCGAGCATCGCGCGCAGCGGATGCTCGGCGAGCGACCGGAAGCGGTTCGCGATGACCACGTTGCTCAGCGGACAGACCGTGAGCGGTATGCGATCGCCTGCCAGGCGACCCACGAGAGCCGGATCCTCGACGATCGCCACGCCATGGTCGATCCGCTCGGCGCCAAGGACGTCCAGCGCGACGCGGATATTCCCGGGCCCGACGCCGACGGCCTCCCCGGCATGGCAGGTCCGGCGGAAGCCGAACCGGCGGGCGGCGTCGAAGGCGGGAGCGAACCCCGCAGGTCGACGCCGAGCTCCGTCGAAATCGGCACCGACCCCGACGACGCGGTCGGCCTGGCCGGACCGCCGCAGCGCGCCGAGCTGCTCGACGAACTCGAGCCCGGCGGCCGGCCCGAAGGCCCGGTCGATGTCGCCGACCAGCACGCACCGCACGCCCGTCGTCGCCTCGGCGGCTTCGATGCCTTCCGACAGTCCCGCGACGATCGATCCCAGGTCCTGGCCGGCGGCAAGGTGACGAGCCGGCGTGAAGAACATCTCGCGGTAGCGGAGTCCGTGGGCGGCGCCATCGACGAGCGACTCGTAGGCGATGCGCGTCCAGTCCTCGCGCGTGGCGAGCGTCTCCTGGACCAGCCAGAAGACCGCCAGGAAGGTGTCGAGCGAGTCGTAGCGGTACAGCTCGGCGGGGTCGTCCACGGGCAGCGGCCTGCCGGCCTTGCGCGCGAGCTCGATCACCGTCGACGGACGGACCGTGCCCTCGACGTGACAGTGCAGCTCGACCTTCGGGATCAGGTCGTAGGCATCGGGCTCGTCGCTGATCGGCAGCATGGCCTCCTTCTCCGATGGGTCGGTCATCGGGCGAGCATGACCCATCGCGAGACGCCCGTGGGGTCCGCGGCCGTCTCAGGCCCGATCGCCCCCTTCGGACTGCGACCGGCCGCAACGCCGTCCGGTGGCTGCCAGTCAACGCCAGGTCCTTGAACGACTCAGTGGGCCGTGTCGTTTTGTGCCTCGGCGCCGACCGGTGGTTCCCAGTCACGGATCGCAGGCCAAGGAGCGGGCCCGAAGTCCTTGGGCCGCGTGGTGTTGATTGCCAGCCACCATGCCCGGTTCGTGTGGAGTGGACGTAGCCCGACCGGTGGCCGTTCGTCGATCACCGTGAGCTCACACGACTCGGTGGGCCGTCCGGCGGCTCCCGGGACGGTTCCGGCGTGGCCAGGCTATCAGCGGCATGCCTGGGGCCACGGACCCGCGACCGGCCGTATCATCCGGCGATGGTCCCGTCGTCCCGCACCAGCGCGCCGCTTCGCCTCCGGAGGCTGCCGGACCGGGTCGCCTCGACCCGGGCCATCGACGCCGCCGAGGCCTTCCGCGACCTCCCCGGCCTGGCCCTCCTCGAGAGCGCCCGACCCGGCCGGAATGCCCGTTGGACGTATCTCGTCGCGGACCCTGTTGCGGTCCTCGAATCGCCCGCCGCAGGCCCCGACCCGTTCGCCGTCGCGCGGCGGCTGGTCGCCCGGCTCGACCGCACGGTCATCATCCCGGCCGGTGCGCCGCCGTTCCTCGGAGGGCTCGTCGGGTTCCTCGGATACGACCTTGGTGCGACGCTCGAGCGCCTGCCCGCGATCGCGGCGGCCGACCAGGACCTCCCGCTGCTGCGACTCGCCCTCCACGACTGGGTCGTCGCGTGGGACCGCAGGACCGGCCATGCCTGGATCGGTGGCCGCGCCCTCGACGGGGATGGCCGCCGGCTGGCGCGCCGCCTGGACGACGTTCACGCCCGGCTGACGACGCCAACCGCGCGGTCCTACCGCGAGTCGCCCGAGCGCGAGCGCGACACGGCGCCGTTCCGCTTCCGATCGGGGATGGACCGACCGACCTACGAATCCGGCGTCTCCCGGATTCGCGACCACATCGCCCGGGGCGACCTCTACCAGGCGAATCTCACCCGTCGCCTCGAAGCGCCGTTCGACGGCGACCCGTGGGACCTCTATCGCCATCTGCGGACCGGCGATCCGTCGCTCTTCTCCGCCTATCTCGATCTCGGGCCCGGGCAGCTGACCGGACGTCCGCGAGCGCTCCTGTCGGCCTCGCCGGAACCGTTCCTGTCGGTCGATGCGGATGGCGTGGTCAAGACAGATCCGATCAAGGGGACGCGTCCGCGCGGCCGCGACGCCGCAGCCGACCGGGCGCTCGCCTGTGAGCTCCTGGCCAGCGACAAGGACCGGGCCGAGAACGTGATGATCGTGGACGTCCTGCGCAACGACCTGGGTCGCGTCTGCCGGCCCGGGAGCGTCCGCGTCCCGCGGCTCTGCCGTCTCGAACGGACGGCCGCGGTCCAGCACCTCGTCTCCACTGTGACCGGCGTGCTGGCCCCGGAACGCGACGCGTTCGACCTCCTGGCGGCGGCCTTTCCCGGCGGATCGATCACCGGGCGCCCCCAAGATCCGGGCGATGGAGATCCTCGAAGGGCTCGAGCCCGTCCGGCGCGGCCCGTACACCGGCGCCATCGGCTGGATCGGGCCCGACGGGGCGATGCAGACGAGCATCGTCATCCGGACGTTCGTCGCCGACGGCCGGCGCCTGACCCTGCACGTCGGTGGCGGGATCACCTGGAAGAGCGACCCGGCGGCCGAATGGGATGAGACCGTCGCCAAGGCCCGCGGGCCGCTCGGCGCCATCGGCGGGGTCGAGGTCGCGTGAGCGCGCGGCCGGATGAGCGAGCCGGGGAGGGACGCCCGACCGGCCACGTCTGGGTCGACGGCCGTCTGCTGCCGGCGGACGCGCCACACGTCTCCGCCTTCGATCGCGGCTTCCAGCTCGGCGACGGCATCTTCGAGACGCTCCGCGCGCGCGGGGGTCGCGCGACCGAGCTGAGGGAGCACGTCGCCCGCCTGCATCGATCCGCAGCGGGTCTCGACATCGCCCTGCCGGACGACCTCGACGACCGGCTTCGATCGGGCATCGCCGCCCTCCTCGCCGCGGACGGGCTCGACGGGCCAGACGGCGACGCCTCGATCCGGATCACCGTCTCGCGCGGGGCGTATCGCGGCCGGGGCCTGCTGCCGCCGGACGAGACGGTGACGCCGACCGTGGCGATCCAGGCGTGGCCGGTCGTGCCGGCGCCGGCCGACCACCTTGCCCGCGGCCTCCATCTCGTCGCGTCCGCCGTGCGGCGCGACCCGGCCAGCCCGCTGGCGACTCTCAAGACGACGTCACGCGCCGATTACGTCTACGCCAGGCTCGAGGCGCGCAAGGCCGGCGCCGACGACGCCCTCTTCCTCACGATCGACGACCACCTCTCGGAGGGCACGACCGCCAACATCTTCCTGGTCCGGCGCTCGCCGGCCGACGGCGCTCAAGAGCTCGCGACACCTTCGCTCGACTGCGCGATCCTGCCCGGCACGACCCGCTCCTGGCTCCTGGCCTGGGCTGCGCGGGTCGGGCTGCGGCCGTGCGAGGGCCTGCTGACGCGCGAGGACCTCATAACCTCGGATGAGGCATTTCTCTCGTCGAGCGTTGCCGGGATCCTGCCTGTCACCCGGTTCGAAGGCGCACCGATCGGCGATGGGACACCGGGCCCCTGGACGCGGCGAGCGCGCGCCGATCGCGAGGCGATGATCGTCGGGCCGGCAGCGCGCGGCGATGGAGCGAGGTCCTGACCGTGACCCGAGACGAGCTGATCGACGCAACCCGCGCCCTCATCGAGGAGGGCGATCGGCTGCGGGCGGATCCATCCCTCGGCTCGCTACAGGTTTGGCTCCAGCGATCGGATGACCTCCTCAAGACCGCGTGGGGGAACATGGACCGCTACCACCTCGCCTGGCTGATGGTCGGCAAACCACCCGGGATCGTCCGGGGACGTCCGATGACGCCCGACGAGGAGTCGGCCTACGTCCGTGAGGTGGCGTCGCAGAAGACCGCCGCACTGCGGATGAGCCTCGATGCCGTGGAGCGGCAGCGGATGCCGTTCGTCGGCGAGTCGGGTGGGATGGGCATGGGCGGCGAGGCGTCGCCGACACCCTCCTCTGGCGAAACGGCCGCGGACGCCCGTCCTTCCCCCGGCTCCGCGGTCGACCGCGCCCCCGACCGCCTCGGCCTGCCGCTCGAGCCCGGCCTCGCCGAGCGCCTGGCAGAGGCCCGACGGCGTGCGGCTGACCACCTCGATCACGATGCTCCCCGAGCCCCTCGTCCGGAGCGGATGCAGCGTTGAGCGACGCTCCGCAGGCCGGCGCCGACGGGAGCCCCGACGAGAGCGCCGGAACCGGGCGTGTCCCCGCGGTCGGCGGCACGCGGACCGTCCCGTCCCCGGATCCCGTCGCTCGCGACTACCTCCTCCTCGGTCTACGTCTCGACCAGCACTCTCCGGGCCTCGTGGACGGCTATTACGGTCCCGCCGAGCTCAAGGCAAAGGTCGACATCGAGCAGGTCCGGTCACCCGCGCGCCTGCGAGACGACGCGGCGGTCCTTCGCGAGCGCCTGACGACGGAGGTCACCGATCCCGCGCGCCTGCGCTGGCTGGACGCCCAGCTGATCGCCCTCGAAACCCAGGCGGCAGCCCTCGCAGGGGAGGCGCTGCCCTACCTCGAGCATGTCGCCCGCTGCTTCGCGTTCGAACCGTCGCGCCGCCCCGACGAGACGTACCTGGCGGCCGCGGCTCGCCTCGAGGCGCTCCTTCCCGGAAACGGGCCGCTGACGGATCGCCTCGCCGCCTGGGACGAGAGGTTCGTGGTCCCGTCAGACCGCCTGCCCGCTGTCATCGCGTGGCTCGTGGAGCGGTTCCGTGTCCGGTCGGCGGCGATGTTCGGCGTGCCCGACGGCGAAGACGTCCGGGTCTCGCTGGTCAGCGGCCAGCCCTGGACCGCCTACAACTGGTACGACGGGGGACGCCGTTCGCGCATCGACATCAACACCGACCTGCCCGGTCCGCGCCTGGGAGCTCGTCCACGCCGTCGCACACGAGACGTATCCCGGGCATCACCTCGAGCACGCCTGGAAGGAGGCCGACCTGGTCGATGGCGCCAGGCGCCTCGAGGCCTCGATGCTGCTCATCAACACGCCCGAGTGCCTGATCTCGGAAGGCCTGGCCGACGTCGGGCTGCGTTTCGTGGCGCCACCCGACGAGAGGACGGACCTGCTGCTCGAGCTCTTCGACCGGGCCGGTCTGGCCATCGCCGCCGACCCCGAGGCGGCGCGCGAAGGGGCGGAGCGGACCGTTGCCCTGGCCGACGCCCGGCACGAGCTGGCGGCCGTCCGTGGAGACGCCGCGATCCTGCGCCATGCCGAGGGACGGTCGCACGACGAGGTCCTCGACTACCTGCGCGAGGTCGGGCGGATGACGGCGGAGGTCGCCGCGAAGCGGCTCGAGTTCATCGAGCACCCGCTCTGGCGAACCTACGTGTTCGTCTACGCCGAGGGCGAGGCGATGATCGAAGGATGGCTCGACGCGGTGCCCCTCGCCGAGCGGCCCGCCCGTTTCGCGCGCCTCCTCCACGAGCCGATGACGCCCGCCGACCTCAGGGTGGCAGGGAGTTCGGCCGCGGCCCCTGGCCTCACAACGGCCGGCTGAACACCACCCGGTCCTCGCCGTCCGCGTCGTAGTCGGGGTAGGCGGGCGTCCCGTACAGGTTCATCGTGCCCGGCCCGCTCGCGGGCTCGAAGCCCATCGCCAGGTGGAACGCCACCGAGATCCGGTTGCCCGGCCACGTCACCGCGGTGACTCGTCGCGCGCCGCTCGCCCGGGCGTCTTCGAAGAAACGCTCGTAGAGGGCCCTCCCGAGGCCGCGGCGCCGCCGGTTCGGGTCCGTGGCGATCAGGTGGACGTACCCCGTGTCCGGATGGTCTGCGCTCAGGAACCCGACGAGGAACCCGAGCGGCCTGCCGGCCTCATCCTCGGCCAGCCAGGATGTGCCGGCGAAATGCTGGAGCCAGAGGCGCGGGAACAGCTGCTGCATCTTCCGGCCGCCCCACCACTCGTTCATGTGCCCCACGAGGACCGGGTGGTCGGCGTCGAGCGGGCGGCGGAACCGGACGTCTGAGGGGGCGGACTCATCGATCGGGCGGCGGGTCGCCTCGCTCATCGCGCGGTGACCCAGGCAGCGACGGCCGCGGCAAGCGCCTGGGCCGGGACCAGGATGCCGAAGACCTCAAGCAGGTAGTCGGGGAGGGGCAGGACGCCTCCCTCGGTCCGGGCGTACAGCCACAGGCCGAGCTGGCCGAGCGCCACGGCACCCACAGCGATCGCGACGGCGATCCACGCCCGACGGCCGCCGGCGAGGTGGTCTCCGGCGCCGAATCGCAGACCCGCGGCGACCGCCCAACCGGTCGCGATCGCCACGCCCACGAGACCGGCGGTCAGGGTCACGATCCCGCCGAGGACGACGGTGGCAGCGGCACCGGCGATGGCTGCGACGGTGGCGATGGCCAGTCCCCGGGCGACCGAGGCGCCCGGGTCAGCGACGCCCGCCGCGCCCGGCGCGGAAGCCGCGGCCGCGGCCTCGGCGGCGCGATACCGGTCGGATGGCGGGTGAGCCAGACGTCGCTCGCCCGGTGCCTGGGCTGCCGCCGTCGTCGGCCGGTCGGGCTCGCCGTCTCCCGCACTGCCGGGAACGGGATCGGGCGCGGTGGTCGGGCTGGTCCTCGGTGCATCGCTCACAAGGGCATCGTAGCCGTCCGGCCGGCGCGACCCGGCAAAGTGGCGGCGCCCGGCAGATGGCGGCCGCGGTTCCCCCACGCTAGACTCACGGCGATGACCCACCCGAGCCTCGGCGCACCCCCTCGCGATCGCACGTCCGGCCTGCCGGACGCAGCCGCGCGGATGCGGGACAGCCTCGACCCCCTCGCGGCGCGGGCCGTGCGGGTCGCGACGGACGCCGACCCGACGATCGCCGACCGCTACGACGAGACCGGCCTGCGCCAGTTGTTGCGCGACGCCGAGCTGCTCATCGAGCGGGTCGCGCTGAGCGTCGAATCGGGTGACGTCGGGCCTGCCCATGACTACGCCGAATGGACGGCGCCGGTCTATCGACGGCGCGGCGTGCCGATGGACGACCTGATCCGCCTGTGCGAGGGCATCCGGGCCGCGCTGCCCACGGTCCTCGCGCCCGGAGAGCAGCAGTCCTCGTCGGCCGCCCTCGACTCGGCGATCGCCGTCTTCCGCTGGCACCGCCGTCTCGCCGGTGACGCGCGCAAGCGAAACGCCCTGCTCCAGTGGCTGTACAAGGGCGCCTGAGGTGACCATCAAGTGGGTCCAGCAGGACCCGCTCGTGATGAACGGCGAACCGTTCTGCTATGGCTCCAGGCTGACCGTGCGCCAGCTGCTGGAGCTGCGCTCCAACGGCTACGACCTCACCCGGATCCTCAAGGACCACCCGGAGCTGCGCGTCGTGGGGGTGGCCGCCGCATACGCCTACGCCGCCGCCCATCGCGAGCGTTACGCGGACTTCTTCGAGGCCGACGGGTCACTGGCCGGTCCCGGCTACACCGAGGCCGAAGCGGCCGGGCTTCCCGCCCAGTACCGGTTGCCCGGCGTCGTGATCCGCCCAGAGACGCCCGTCGCCTGATCCAGCCTGCCCGCCGGACGCCCATCTGGCGGACGGATGGTACGCTCGGTGGACGCACCCGGAGTCCCGAATGACCGACAGCACGACCGAGACAGCGACCCAGGCGGCGCCGACAGCCACCGCAACCGTCCGACGCGCCCGACAGCGCCGCGTTCGACCCCAAGCGCCGCGCGACGGAGCTGGCGATCCTCGACGCCCTGCGCGCCGTCGTGGACCCGGAGATCGGCATGAACGTGGTCGAGCTCGCGCTGATCAAGCAGATCATCCTCGGCCCCGATTCGACCGAGGTGAAGATGATCCTGACGACGCCGTTCTGCCCGTACGCCGGGTTCGATGATCGCGCAGGTCAAGGAGCAGACCGAATCCGTCGTCGAGCATGACGTGAAAGTGACCCTGCTGGCTGAGCGCTGGGATCCGCGCGATGCCGGCCTGATGTGGTGATCCCCGAGCCTTGAGGAGGCGGATGTCCAGATGACCCAGAACCAGAACCCGATCCGGTACAGCACGACGGCGCCACCGGCCGCGCCTACCGTGCCCGCCGGGGTCGGGGCGCGTCCCACCCCGTCGACTCTTGGCGTCGTTCCGGACGCCCGACTCGCGGCGGCGTTCCTCAGCCACGCGTTCACCTGGATGTTCGCGGGCCTGCTGGTCACTGCCGGAGTCGCCTTCATCGTCCAGAGCAACGAGCGGCTTCTCGAGTTCGCCCAGGGCAGCTTCTTCCTCCTGATGATCGCCCAGATCGCCATCGTCGTGGGCATCACCGCCGCGATCAACCGGATCTCGGCGACGGCCGCTCTGGCGCTGTTCTTCGTCTACGCGGCGTCTCTCGGCGTCACCATCGGGCTGATCGTCTCGGCTTACACGACCGCGTCCGTCGCGACCGCGTTCGTGGGCGCGTCCGCGATGTTCGGGGCTGCGGCGGTCTACGGGGCGGTGACCAAGCGCGAGCTGCAGGGCATCGGCGGATACCTGTTCATCGCCCTGATCGGGATCCTCGTCGCGTCGGTGATCAACATCTTCCTCGCGAACAGCGCGACTGACCTGGATCGTCTCGATCCTCGGCGTGGTCCTCTTCACGGTCCTGACCGCGTACGACGTGCAGCGCATCAAGGCCGGCAACCTCGCGGCCGCCACGCAGTCGATGGAGAAGGCGGCCGTCCTCGGGGCCCTCGCCCTCTATCTCGACTTCATCAACCTGTTCCTGTTCATGCTCCGCCTCATGGGCGGGCGCAACTGACGTTCGCCGCTCATCCGGGCGGCCGGGCGAGAGCCTGACCTCCGGATCCCCGAGACGACGGCCGGCGCCTGGGACCTCGAGCTCGGCGACTGACGCGATCACCGCGTCGGCGTGCGGCGCGAGGTCCTCGAGGCGGCCGACGCCGGTCAGCACGCCGACGACGAGACCCGCTCCCGCGGCCCGACCCATCAGGAGATCGGCTGTCGAATCTCCGACGACCGCCGTTCGGGCCGGGTCAACCGCCAGGGACTCGCAGACGCGGGCGACCATGTCTCCCGCTGGTTTGACCGCAAGGCCGTCGTCCGCGCAGACGACCGCCGCGACAGAGGCGGCGATACCGAGCGCGGCCAACGTCCGCAGCGTGGGCTCGCGGTCGTCGCTGGTCGCGATCGCGATGCGCCGGCCGGAAGCGCGAAGACCGCCGAACAGCGCTGGGAGGTCTGCCAGGGGATGCGCCAGGGCCACGGGATCGGGCGCATGCCAGGCATCGGCCAGCACCTGTTCCGCGGCCCGCCTCGAGAGGCCGTCGTCCTGGAGCAGGTCGCGCGTCTGCTCGCGGAGGCGTGCCATCGGCGTCGCGGTCAGCCCGCCTCCGTGCCGGATCGTCCGCGTCGCCGGCTCGAACCCGAGCATCGCGAACAGCGGCTCGTCGACGCTTCGTCCCGTGAGCCGCCGCAACCGCGCGGCAAGCTCCAGAGCCCATCCGCTCCACATCGGGCCGAACTCGATGAGCGTGCCGTCCTTGTCGAAGATGACCAGGTCGATGCCGTCGAGGAGGGCCGTCACACCTCGTCGACGACGGCCTCGGCCGCGACGACCTCGTCGCGCGCGGCCCCGAGCACGAAGCAGGCCTCTGGCGGGAAGGAGACCGTGACCGGGAACCCGACGCCCGGCAGCGACAGGTGTGGTTCGTTGAAGGTGTCGAGGGCGATCACGCTCGGCAGCTGGCCGTCGCTGCCCTCGCCCAGCCGGAGCCGGATCCGGACGATGGAGCCGAGGAAGTTGATGTCCTCGACCGTGCCCGACAGCCGATTCGACCCGGTCTCTCCTTCTCCCAGCGAGATCCCCTCGGGCCGGACCGCAAGCGTCACCATCTGGTCTGCCTCGGCGATCCGCTTGCTCGTGCGCACCTCCTGGCCGTCGATCGACAGCCGGCCGGAGCCGGCATCCACGACCGCTGCGTTGACCAGGTTGAGCGTCCCCACGAAGGAGGCCACGAAGGACGTGCTCGGGAAGTTGTAGATCTCGGATGGCGTCCCGATCTGCTCGATGCGGCCCTCGCTCATGACGACCACCCGGTCGGACAGCGACAGCGCCTCCTCCTGGTCGTGCGTGACGTACACCGTCGTGATCCCGAGCTGCCGCTGGATCGCGCGGATCTCCTTGCGCAGGACGATCCGGATCTTGGCGTCGAGCGCCGACAGCGGCTCGTCGAGGAGGAGGACCTGCGGCTCGATCGCCAGCGCCCGGGCGAGCGCGACCCGCTGCTGCTGGCCGCCAGACAGCTGCCATGGGAACCGATCGGCGCGGCCCTCGAGGTGCATCAGCTCGACGAGCTCGCCGACCCGCTTGTCGATGGCGGCCTTGGGGCGCTTGCGGACCTTGAGGCCGAAGCCGATATTGTCCGCGACCGACATGTTCGGGAAGAGTGCGTAGGACTGGAAGACCATCCCGACGTTGCGCTGGTTGGGAGCCCGATAGGTGATGTCCTTGCCGTCGACGACGATGGTGCCGGCGGTCGGCTTCTCGAAGCCGGCGATCATCCGCAGCGTCGTGGTCTTGCCGCAGCCCGACGGCCCGAGGAACGAGACGAACTCGCCCTGGACCGCGTCCAGGTTGAAGTCCTCGACTGCGACGACTCCACCGGGGAACGCCTTCTGGACCCCGGTCAAAGTCAGGAACGACATCGGGCTTCTCGTCCTTCCTATCGAGCGCCGGTGACGGCCACGCGGGTCCGTGACCCGCGGCCGATGAATGCGATGAGGATCATGGCGAGCCAGGTCAGGCCGAAGCTGATGATCGCGACCGCCGCGGGCTCGTAGGCCTGGTTCGTGCCCAGCTCGGACAGGTACGGTCCGAAGGCCGGGCGGGCGAGGAACGTCGCGATCGTGAACTCCCCGATGACGATCGCAAGGGTCAGGAACGCGCCGCTCAGGAGGGCCACCCGCAGGTTCGGCAGGATCACCTGGATCAGGATCCTCGGCCATCCTGCGCCGAGGCTCTGGGCCGCCTCGGTGAGGCTTCGGATGTCGATGGCCTGGAGCCCGGTATCGACCGCGCGGTACATGTACGGAAATGAGAGGACGACGTATGCCGCCGTGAGGAGCACGTTGCTGCCCATGTCCGAGGCCGCAAGTGGGACAGGCCCGCTGCTGAATGTCTGGAGCAGCCCGAAGACCAGCACGATCGGCGGGATGACGAAGGGGAGCAGCGTGATGAACTCCACGACCGGTCGCGCCCGTGGCACCCGCAGGCGGACCCAGAACGCGGTCGGCATCAGCAGGGCGATGCTGACGATGATCGTCACGACGCCGATCAGGAACGAGTATCCAAGGCTCTCCCAGAACCCCGCGCTGGACAGGACGCTGACGTAGTAGTCGAGCGTAGGCGGGCGCACCGACCGGGCCCCACGGATGACCGAGCGAGAACTCGAACGTCCCCACCAGCGGCAGGAAGAAATACAGGAAGCCCGCGATGAAGACCAGCGCCCACGCGAGCCGTGTGATCCTCATCGCCGCCACCGCTCCGCTCGTCGCTGGAGCCACAGGTACACGAGGATCGTCACGCCGAGGATCGCCACCATCCCCATCGCCACGGCATAGCCCAGGTTGATGTTGTTGAGGACGTCACCGCGAAGCTGGCGCGTGATCAGCATCGTCACGATGTTGATCTGGCCGCCGGTGAGCTGGAACGCCGTCGCCTGCGCGCCGAAAGCATTGCCGAACAGCAGGATCATCGTGCCGAGCAGGGTCGGCATCAGGATCGGCAGAGCGACGTGTCGCCAGTACTGGAAGGTCGTCGCGCCCATGTTCTCGGACGCCTCCCGCCATTCCTTCTTCAAGCCGTCGATGGCCGGCGCCATGATCAGGACCATGAGCGGGAACTGGAAATAGAGATACACGATCTCGATCGCGAGCTTCGAATAGAGCGTGAAGCCCGCTCCGTAGATATCGAGCCCGATCGCCTGCAGGAAGAGCGTCAGGAATCCGAGCCGGCCGAGCGTGAAGGTGAACGCGAGCGCGAGCGGGACGCCGGCGAAGTTCGAGGCGACGCCCGAGAACGTCATCGTCCCGCCTCGGAGGACGCCGGGCAGGCCGCCCGAGATCACCGCGTACGCAAGCAGGAAGCCGAAGATCCCGCCGATCACCGCGGTGACCAGGCTGATCTCGATGCTGGTCAGGTAGGCGCTGGCGATCTCCGGGGTCGTGAGGTCGGCGTAGTTCTGCAGGGTGGGATTCCCCGACAGGTCCTTGAAGCTGCCGATCACGAGGTACGACGTCGGGATGATCAGGAACGCTACCGAGAACGCGAAGAACGGGACGAGGCCGAGCCAGGTCCAGGTCAAACGGCGACGGACAGGGCGCGCCGTGGACGCTCCCTGTCCGTCGCGTGGCAGGGCGGTCGAAGTCACCGCTCTACCGCCATCAGGTGATGGACGTTACTTGACGGTGACGCCGACGACGGTCGGCCAGCCCTTCGCGATCGCACTGGACGCTGCAGTGATCTGCGCGAGCGTCGGGAGCTGGGTGCCCTTCGATTCTGGGAGCTTCGCTGCCGCCGTCGGGTCGAGCGTGCCCTTGGCCACCATGTCGTCGTAGCGGACCGGGTTGCAGTACCCGCTCAGGTAGATGTTCTGGCCTTCGTCGGAGAAGAGGTACTCCATCCAGAGCTTTGCGGCGTTCGGGTGCGGGGCATAGGCGCTGATCGCCTGGACGTACAGGCCACCGAAGCGGCCGGACTTGGGGACGACGACTTCGATCGGCGGGTTGCCCTTGAGCTTGTCCTTGTCGGCCAGGCCGTTGTAGGTCCACCCAAGGCGGATCGGGGTCTGGCCGCTCGACACGGTGGCCGTGCTGGCGATGACCGGCACGAAATTGCCCTTGTCGTTGAGCTCCTTGAAGAACTGGAGGCCTTCGGTGACGCTGTCGAGATTGCCCTTGTTCCTCGAGAGGCCGGCGGCCCACACGGCCGACTGCGCCTGGTTCGACGCAGTCGGATCACCGAACAGCGCGACCATGCTCTTGTAGTCGGGCTTGAGGAGATCCTCCCAGTCCTGCGGCACGCTCTTCGCGACCGCGGTGTTCACTTCGAATGACATGACGCCGAAGTAGTCGCCGTACCACATCCCATCGGCGGACTTGGCCGAGTCCGGGATGGTGTCCCACGTGGCGACCTTGTAGGGCTGGTAGAGATTCTTCGAGACGCCCTCCGGCCCGAATGCCAGGCCGACGTCGACGACGTCCGGAGCGGCCGGACCCTTGTTGGTCTTGTTCGCCTCGATCGCGGCCAGCTCGTCCTTCGAGCCGCCACCCGGGTTGAGCCCGTTGATCTTGATCCCGTATTTCTTCGAGAAGCCGTCGATGGCGGCGCCGTAGTTGCACCAGTCGCGCGGGAGCGCGATGGTCGTGAGGTTGCCCTCTGCCTTCGCTGCGGCGACGAGGCTGTCCATGTTCGCGGCCGACGCGCCGGCGGCTGCGCTCGATGTCGCGCCCGACGCGCCGCTGCCGACGGGGCGGCCGAGCCGCCGGACGATGAACACGCCGCGAACAGGAAAGTTGCGACGACTCCGAGACCCGCGACGCGGGTCACCGTGCGGTGGGTAGACAAGTTTCAGCTCCTCCATGTTGACCGGGAACCACCGTCGTGGTGTCGGGACGCATGCACCTGGGGACCTCCTCTCCCCTCGGGGTCCGTGACCCCGTGTGCAGTGTGGCGGCACAAGTGACGGATTGCGCGGTCGTCTGGCGCATTGGACATCCAGCGCACCCGCACGTCAAGACCGGGCACGTGCGTCCGCCCGGACCTATACTCCGTGCTCAGCAGGCGCCGGGGTATGCACCAGGCAAGCGCGGAGGAAGCCGATGACCGCGGACCCTCGCCAGCCGGATGAGCCGAAGACGCTCCAGGACCCCCTGGCCGAGTCCCTGCGCGTCGTCGACCTCGCCCAGGCGCGAGGACTGCTGGTCAGGCTGATGGGCGGGATGGCCGTCCGCGCCCACGCCCCGGACTGGCCGGCACGGACCCGGCGCGTCGAGGTCGACCTCGACTTCGCGACACGATCGAAGGATCGGGGCGCCTTCTATCAGCTGCTCGAGACCGAGGGCTATACCGCCGACAAGCGCCACAACGCCTTGTTCGGGAGCAAGCAGGCCTACTTCGTGGACGTGCCGCGCAGCCGGCCGGTGGACGTCGTGGTCGATTCGCTCGAGATGGCCCACAGCTTCGCGTTCGCCGACCGGCTCGCCCTGTCGAGCCCGACCCTGCCGCTGGCCGAGCTGCTGCTCTCGAAGCTCCAGGTCGTCAAGATCAACCGCAAGGACGTGCTCGATGCGCTCGTGCTGCTCGCCGAGCATCCGTTGGGACGCGACGACGGCGCTCCCGATTCGCGCCACGGCCTGGGCTCGATCAACGTGCCCAGGATCGTCTCGATCACCTCGAACGATTGGGGCTGGTGGCGGACCGTGACCGGCAATCTCGACGTGCTCGACCAGTACCTCGCGGTCGAGCTGGCGCCCGAGGACCTCGACCTCAACAACGGGCGGGCGGTGCTGTACGACCCGAAGGCCCAGATCGCGGCGCTGCGGGCGGCGATCACCGACGCACCCAAATCCACCCGCTGGAAGCTCCGTTCGAAGGTGGGCGAACGGCAGACGTGGTACCGGGACCCCGAAGAGATGGGCCACGACACCCGATGAGCCCGATGCGGTCGCCGGCAGGAGGATGGGCATGAGGATCTTCTTCGCCACCGACATCCACGGCTCGGAGGTGTGCTGGCGCAAGTTCCTGAACGCCGGCAAGTTCCACAAGGCCGACGTCCTGATCATGGGCGGCGACATGACCGGCAAGGCGATGGTGCCGATCGTCGCCAACGGGAGCGCCTGGGAGCTGGAGCTCCAGGGGCAGCGCCACGTCCTGACCACCGAGGACGAGGTCCGGGCCATGGAGAAGCGCATCAGCGACCGCGGCTATTACCCCGTCCGCCTGACCCGGGAGGAGGTCGACGCGTGGGCCGCCGACCAGTCGCTCGTGGACGCCCGATTCAAGGACGAGATGCTCGGCAACGTCGAGCGCTGGATGGCGCTCGGGGACGAGCGGCTGGCCGGAACGGGGATCCGCTGCGTGGTCTCGCCGGCCAACGACGACATGTTCGAGATCGACCCGATCATCGAGAGCGCCCAGCACCTCGAGCTCGGCGAAGGGAACACGATCGCGCTCGATGGCTTCTCGCTCGTCTCGACCGGCTGGGCGAACCCGACGCCGTGGAACACCTTCCGCGAGCTGCCCGAGCCGGAGCTCCGCGAACGGATCGACGGTCTCGTCGCCCAGGTTCCCGATCCGCACCGGGCGATCTTCAACTTCCACGCCCCGCCGTATGGCTCGAATCTTGACAACGCGCCCAAGCTCGACGCAAACATGAACTATGTGTCCGGCGGTCAGGCGCTCGTCCCGGTGGGATCGAAGGCGGTCCGGGAATCGATCCTCGCGTACGCACCTCCGCTCTCGCTGCACGGGCACATCCACGAGGGCAAGGGCGCGGTCAAGCTCGGATCGACGCTGTCGGTCAACCCCGGGAGCGCCTACGAGGACGGCGTCCTCCAGGCGGCCATCGTCGACCTCGATGAGAAGAAGGGAACGGTGAAGCGCTATCTGCTGATCAACGGCTGACGATCCTTCGGTTCAACGGAGAGGAGGAAGGATGGCATCCGGTACTTCAGCGGCCCCATCGCTGTTCCTGAGGAACGCCACGGGGCTGGTCAAGGGTTGGTCCGGGTTCGACGCGTTCACCTACTCGTTCATGTCGGTGAACCTGGTCACGCTCGGCATGTTCTACAGCCTCGCCGTGTTCGCGCTACGTCCCCGCGGCGAACCCGGTGTTGGCGATCGTCCTGGCGGCGATCGCGGTCACGTTCCTGGCGGTCGCCTACTCCGGGCTGATCGCGGCCATGCCGCGGGCCGGTGGCGACTACATCTGGCAGAGTCGGGTCCTCGACGGCATCCCGGGCGTCGTGTCCGGCGCGGTCGTGGGCGCCATTGCCGCGTTCCTGGTCGCCCAGGCGCTTCGGGTTCGACCAGGCATTCGCCCTTCTGATCGGCCTCGGCGGGCTGATCGTCGGCGGCGCCATCGGCTATCTCAACGGGGGGCATCGGCTTCATCCTCGCTGCCAGCGGGTGGTGGTTCATCCTCGCCCTGTGGGCACCGATCTACGGGGCGATCCTCAAGCTCGAGTTCTTCCAGCCCATCGCCGCATTGCTGAAGTCGAGCGACGGCGTCACCTTCTTCGGGTCGGACAACGGCACGCTGTTCGTGTCGATCGTGGTCATCGTCCTGACCTCCGGGCTGGTCGCGCTCGGGATGGCGGGCTACGCGCGGATCCAGAAGATCTGCCTGTGGGCCGGCCTGATCGGGTTCGCGATCATGGTCGTGCTGATGGTCATCTCGAGCCAGGCCGACTTCAAGGCCGCCTTCGATCGCGTCAACGAATCGCTGTTCGGCGTGACCGGCGCCTACGACAAGACGATCGCCGACGCAGCCGCCAACGACGCATTCACGGGTTCGCTCGCGCCGCTCGACTTCGGCGCGAACATCGGCGACACGATCATGGCGACCCTCGCGATGATCCCATTCATGCTGTTCTGGATCCTCTACCCGAACTGGGGTTCGACGTTGTACGGCGAAGTCCGCGGATCGGGCGACTTCCAGAAGGTCCTGCGCGGGATGCTCGGCGGGATCTGGGTGACCGCGGTCCTCGCGCTCGTCTTCGTCCTGCTCGCCGCGAACACGTTCGGCTGGCTCTTCTTCAACGCGACGAACGTCAACTTCATCAACAACTTCTACGGCTACACGACGACCGCTCCGACGGTCCCCATCTGGAGCTACCCGCCGCTGATCGCCTCGTACCTCATCGACAACACCATCTTCCAGATCGGGATGGTCGTCCTGTTCGGGGTGTGGTTCCTCGGCTGGTCGGGGACGCTCTTCCTGTCGTCGACGCGGATGATCTTCGCCGCCGCATTCGACCGGGTGCTCCCCGACGGCGCCGCCCAGGTGTCTGAGCGTCGCGCGGTGCCGATCATGGCTCTCCTCTACATCATGATCCCGGCGGTGATCCTGAGCGTCGCCTACGCCTACTCGCCGACCGTCCGCGGCTGGACCCTCGACGCGACGCTGGTCATCGCGGTCACGTTCCTCGGCAGCGCGATCGCGGCGACGATCCTGCCCTGGTACAAGCCGCGAGATCTTCGACAACTCGGCGATCGCGAACCTGAAGCTGCTCGTCAGCGGTGCCGGGCTCGTCACCGCGGTGATCCTCGCCTGGACGATCTACCTGTGGCTGTCGGACCCGCTCTACGGCATCGGGGTCGGCAATGCCGAACTCGATCAAGTTCCTCGGCGCGATCTACGGCCTCGCCGCGATCGTGTACATCGCCGCCCGGTTCATCCGGCGCTCGCAGGGCGTGGACCTCGACGCGATCCATTCGGAGATCCCGGCCGAATAGGGCCGAGGTCTTCGTTCGTTCCGTGCCGGCGCCTCTGGTCCCCGAGGCGCCGCTCGGGCCGGTCTCGTTGACGCCGAGTCAACGATCCGCGGGTTCGCGGGAGGGGGCGGACCTGTGCCCGTCGCCGACCCTGGTTTCGTTGACGGCGAGTCAACGGCTTGGCGCGTCCGCGGAAGCGCGCGGGGCCGCACGGCTGCCGGTGCACGCTGGGTGTTCATCGCGGGGGTTGCGGTGCGGGGAACGCCGTGGCATCTCGGCCCTGCGGGTTTGATGGGCCTCGCTCGCGAGGGAGGTGATCGCGTCATGTGCGCGGACGTGCGCAACGCGGCCTGTGTCGACGTTCCGCGGGCGCCCGGATCGGTTCAGGCCCCCCAAGACCCGAAGACGAACATGGAGCGTGCACGGAGGCGCGGATGTCCCGGTCTCGGTCCCTCAGCCGCCGAGTCCGCGCCCCAGGAACCGCGCGCCAGCAGGAGCGTCGCCGGCCTCACGGCAGCCGACGAGGAGCCGGCGCGGCGACCATGGCATCGAACCCGAGGGTTGGGGTCAGTCGCTTCGTCGCGGCCTGCAACTCGGCGACGAGGACGCGCACGCGATCGTCATCAAGCCGCGACAGCGGCACGTTGAGCCCCAGCGCCGCAACGCACGCACCGGCCGCGTCCAGCACCGGCACGGCGAGCGCCCCGGCCTCGACATGGAGCTCACCGCGGTTGACCGCCCAGCCACGGCGCCCCGTCTCCTCGATGACCTCGAGCAGCGACCCGGGGTCCGTGTTCGTCGCCGGCGTGTGAGAAGCAAGGGGACCCGCGAGGTACGCGCGCACATCCGCCTCCGGCATCCAGGCCAGGAACACCTTCCCGGCAGCGGTCGCGTGGAGCGGCGCCCGCTGGCCGCTCCTCGTGAAAGCCCGGACCTCGTTCGTCCCGTCGATCTTGTCGATGAACACGACGCTGTCCCCGTCGCGGATCGCGAGGTCGACACTCTCGCCGGTCGAGGCGACCAGCTCGGTCATCACCCGGCGGGCCTCGTCGCGCACGTCGATCGTGTCGAGCACCCGGGTCCCGAGCTCGAACAGCGCCATGCCGAGGCGATATCGACCGCTGACCGGATCCCGCTGGAGCCAGCCAACGTGCTCGAGCGATCGCGCGAGCCGCCAGCCAGTGCTCCGGTCGACGCCCATCGCCAGGGCCAGCTCGGACGCGCTCATCCAGCCCCGGCCGGCGACGAGCTCGAGCGCCGTCCGGATCCGCTCGACGCTCGACCGCGCGCCATCGGGGGAAGCGTCCACGGGGCTTGCGGGCTTGCGTGGCTGGTGTACCATCGCGACTAGTGTCGCAGATGCGGCAACACCATTGCAAGCATTGCAACAGGAGACCCGGCACATGAGCGAGCTTCCGGCGACTGCGAAGGTCGTGATCATCGGCGCCGGGATCGTCGGCAACAGCGTCGCGTATCACCTCGCCAACCTGGGCTGGAAGGACATCGTCCTCATCGACAAGGGCCCGCTCCCGAACCCGGGCGGCTCGACCGGCCATGCCTCCAACTTCCTGTTCCTCGTCGACCACAACAAGGAGATGGCCGAGCTCACCCTCGAGAGCGCCCGCCAGTACCGCGAATGGGGGCTGTACACGGAATGCGGCGGGATCGAGGTCGCGCGCAGCGACACCCGGATGAACGAGCTGCGCCGGAAGATCGGATTCGGCCACGAACTGGGGCATCGAATCGCGCCTGCTCAGCCCGGCCGAGGTCAAGGAGTTCGTCCCGTTCATCGACGAATCGATCCTCGTCGGCGGCTTCTACACCCCTGGCGTCGGCGTCTGCGACTCCCTCCAGTTCGGGACGCTCTGTCGCGAGCGGGCGATGGCTCTCGGCGCGCTCACCGTCTCCGCCAACACCCAGGTCACGGGCCTGGGCGTCGAGGGCGGTCGCATCCGGCGTGTCGAGACGAACCAGGGGACGGTGGAGACCGAGTACGTCGTCATCGCCTGCGGCGTCTGGGCGCCGATGATCGCCGAGATGGCCGGCGCGCACATCCCCTTGACGCCGGCCGTCCACCAGATGATCGACGTCGGGCCCGTCCCGCGCTTCGAGAAGACATCGCGGGCGATCGAGTTCCCGATCGTTCGCGACATGGACGTGCTCATGTACGAGCGCCAGGATGGGGTCGGCCTCGAGATCGGCTCGTACGCCCACCGCTCGATCCTGCACGACCCCGAGGAGATCCCCTCGATCGAGGACGCGGCCCTCTCGCCGACCGAGTTCCCATTCACGCCGGACGACTTCGACCCCCAGATGGAGGACGCGCTCGCCCTCATGCCCGAGATCGTCGGCGACGAATCGGTCGGCGTGAAGTACGCGATCAACGGCCTCATCGCCTTGACCCCGGACGGGATGCCGCTCCTCGGCGAGACGGCCGAGGTCAAGGGGCTGTGGTCGGCGGCGGCCGTCTGGGTCAAGGAGGGTCCGGCGGTCGGCAAGAGCATCGCCGAGTGGATGATCCACGGCGAGCCGGAGATCGACTGCAACCAATCGGACATCAGCCGCTTCCACGCCCACCAGAAGACGCGCCACCACACGAAGGCGCGCGCCTTCGAGGCCTTCCCCAAGACGTACGGCGTCGTCCATCCGTCCGAGCAGTCCCTCTCGGACCGTCCGCTTCGTCGCTCGCCGATGTACGAATGGCACGCCGAGCACGGGGCCGAGTTCTTCGAGGTCGCCGGCTGGGAGCGGCCGCAGTGGTTCGGCTCCAACGCCTCGCTCGTAGAGCGCTACGACGTTGAGGCCCGCCCCAACGAATGGGACGCGCGCTGGTGGTCGCCGATCATCAATGGCGAGCACCTCGCCATGCGCGAGGCGGCCGGGATCTTCGATCTTTCGGCCTTCGCCATCTTCGACGTCGTCGGGCCGGGGGCACTGACCGCGGTCCAGGGCGTCGCTCTTCGCCAGATGGACGTTCCGGTCGGCCGCGTCGTCTACACGCCTGTGCTGACCGGCGGAGGCGGCTTCAAGAGCGACCTGACGATCATGCGTCTCGAGGACCAGGTCTTCCGGGTCGTCACCGGCGGCGCCCATGGGATGAGCGACCTCAAGTGGTTCAAGGACCACCTGCCGGTCGACGCCGCGATCGTGGACCTCACGACGGCCTACACGACGATCGGCATCTGGGGCCCGCGAGCCCGCGACATCGTCGCGTCGGTCGCCCGGGCGGACATGTCGAACGACGGGTTCCGGTTCGGCACCTGCCGGACCGTGGAGATCGGCTCGCAGCTCGTGCTCGCGTCGCGGATCTCGTACGTCGGCGACCTGGGCTGGGAGCTGTACGTCCCGATGGAGCAGGGTCGCCGTCTCTGGGAGGTGCTCTGGGAGGCCGGGCAGGCCCATGGTCTGACGGCGTGCGGGCTGGCCGTCTACGGCACGACCGGTCGCCTCGAGAAGAGCTACCGGGCGTACGGCACCGAGCTCGACGCGGACTACGACGTCGTCGAGGCCGACATGGCGCCGGCCAGGGTCAAGACCCAGGACTTCGTCGGCAGGGATGCCGTCCTTCGGCAGATGGCAGAGGAGCCCGTCGCCCGGCTGTGCACGCTGGTCGTCGACGACCACACGTCGTCGACCGGCGAGAAGCGCTACATGCTCGGGCGGCAGCCGATCGTCCACGAGGACGGCACTCCGATCGTCGACGCGAAGGGACGCCGGTCGTACGCGACGACGGCCGGCGCCAGCCCATCGACCGGCAAGCACGTCCTGCTCGCGTACCTGCCCACGGACCTGGCGGTCGAGGGTCGACGGCTGTTCGTGCGGTACTTCGACGAGTCATACCCGGTGACCGTCGCGGTCGTCGGCTCGCGGGGGCTGTTCGACCCCGACAACCTGCGCGTCCGGGCGTGATGATGAAGGTCCTCGTCTGCATCAAGCGCGTCCCCGCCGTCGCCGGCCGGATCACCCTGACCGACGACGAGCGGGCGATCGATAGCCGGTACCTCGGGTTCACGATCGGTCCCCACGAGGAGTGCGCCGTCGAGGAGGCCGTGCGCCTCATCGAGGCGCACCAGGGCGAGTCCGTCGTCCTGACCCTCGGCCCGGCGGAGGCCCTCGAGCAACTCCGCGACGCGATGGCGATCGGCATCTCGCGGGCGATCCACCTCGTCACCGACGCGGGGGACTGGGACCCGGAGTCCACCGCCACGGCCATCGTCGAGGCCATCAGCGAGGACGAGGCCGCGAGTGGGCCGTTCGACCTCATCCTGATGGGCAACGAAGCCGCCGATTCCGGCGGCTATCAGGTCGCGGTCCGGATCGGGCACGCGCTCGGGCGGCCGGTCCTGACCGGTCTGAAGGGCCTGTCCGTCGAAGGTGGCGTCGTTCGCGGCGAGCAGGCCGTGACCGGCGGGCGCGACGTGTACGAGGTCCCCGTGCCGGCCGTCACGGCCGTCCTCGAGGGCATCAACCTGCCGCGCTACCCGTCCGTGCCGGGACGGCTGCGTGCCAAGCAGAAGCCCGTGGCGACTTCGACCCCGGCCCGTCCCGACCAGCGGCTCGAGCTGATCCGCCTGGTCGTGCCGGCGAGCGCGGCCAAGCAGGTGACGATCCTCGGTGACGGCGCGACCGCCGCGACCGCCACGGTCGACCTGTTCGACCGGATCGGGGTGCTCTGATGGGAACCGTGCTGGTCCTGGTCACGACCGCCGACGGTGCGGTCGACCGGGTGTCGCTCCAGGCGCTGACGTTCGGTGCCGGGCTTGCTGCCGGTGGGCCGGTCCACGCGCTCCTGCTCGGGGACGAGACGCTCGCCCCGGGACTGGGCGAATGGGGCGCCTCCGAGGTCCATGTCGCCGACCACCCGGCCTTCGCGACGTTCGCACCCGATGTCATCGCCCACGCCGTCGACGAGCTCGCCACGACCCTCGGCGCAGATGTCGTGGTCGGTCCCGGCACGGACGACGGCAACACGGTCATGGCCCGGGCGGCCGCGCGAGCCGGGCTCCCGTTCGCCGCGAACTGCATCGCGGTCCAGCCGGGCACTCCGCTGGTCGTCACCCGCCAGCGCTGGGCCGGCAGCCTCCTCGAGGAGGCGGCGCTCCACGCCGGGCGAGCGATGCTGACCGTTGCGCCGCACGCCATCGTCGCCTCGCAAACCGGCGGGACGGCGACCGTCGTCCCGTTCGTGCCGACGGTCGATGACGCCGATCTCGTGGTTCGCGTGGTCGATCGGATCCCGGCGGCGGTCAGCGGGGTCTCGCTGGCGGAAGCCAGGGTCGTCGTCTCGGGTGGACGCGGGGCAGGGTCTGCCGCCGGCTTCGCCCCGATCGTCGAGTTGGCCGACCTTCTCGGTGGCGCGGTCGGATGCTCCCGGGCCGTGACGATCGCCGGCTGGCGACCCCACACCGAGCAGGTCGGTCAGACGGGGACGAAGATCGCCCCGGACCTGTACATCCTCGCCGGTATCAGTGGGGCGACCCAGCACATGGCGGGCGCCAAGGGCGCCAAGCTCGTCCTCGCGGTCAACAAGGACGCCGAGGCGCCGGTCATGTCCGCGGCAGACTACGCGGTCATCGGCGACATGCACGAGGTGCTCCCGGCGATCAACGCCGAGATCCGCCGCCGTCGAGGGACCTGACCGCGTAATGCGGTCTTGCCAGCATAGCGTCAAGGCGACATGCTGACACCATGCCTGGAACCACCAAGCGAAAAGTGACGCTGTACGTCGATGAGGAAGTCCTGCGGGCGGCCCGAGTGCGCGCTGCGCGGACGGACAAGCGCGATTCGGAGGTCGTGGAAGACGCGCTGCGTGCGTACCTCGGCTTCGGGGTGGTCGAGCGCGTCTGGGCGCGGAGCAACCTCAGTGAGGATGACGCGATGCAGCTAGCCGTGGCGGAGACGCACGCGGTGCGTGAACGACGGCGTGCCGCGCGCCGTTCTTGACACCAATGTCCTGGTTTCGGCGTTCATCAGTCCGACGGGGGCGAGCGCTCGGCTGTTGATCGAGCTGCGCGCCGGCGCCTTCGAACTCGTGGCCTCGCCGACGTTGCTCGCCGAGCTCGACGAGGTCCTCCGCCGACCGAAGTTCCGCCGCTACGCCTCGGAGGCAGAGGTGGACGCTTACATCTCGCTCATAAGTCTCGGTTGCATCGTGTACGACGATCCCGAGCCGTCGCCAGAGCCATTCGGGGTCGATCCCGACGACGAATTCCTGATCGACCTGGCTCGCGCGGCGCACGTCGACGCGCTCGTCTCGGGCGATTCGCATCTGCTCGATCTGCGCGAAGTCATCCCCGTCATGACTCCCGCAGGGTTCCTCGCGTCGCTCACGGACGCCTGACGCAACCTCGTCTGCGCGAGACTGCCCCGAGCGGGCGGGCCGATGGTCGCCTCAGGACAGGTCTTCGAGCGGCTCGCGGCGACCGAACGTCGGGGCTGTCCCAGCGGGCTCGGCGGCCCATTCGACGGCATTCGAGATGACCCGCCGGACCAGCGGCTGGTGATATGTCGGGTGGGTCTCATGCCCGGGCCGGAAGTAGAAGATGCGGCCCCGGCCGCGCTGGTAGCAGCAACCGCTTCGGAAGACCTCGCCGCCCTGGAACCAGCTGACCAGCACGAGCCGGTCGGGCGCCGGGACGTCGAAGTGCTCGCCGTACATCTCCTCGTGCTCGATCTCGAACCATTCTCCGAGACCGGCAGCGATGGGATGCCCCGGGTCGACGATCCAGATCCGCTCGCGTTCGCCGGCCTCGCGCCACTTGAGGCTGCACGTCGTGCCCATCAGTCGCCGGAAGATCTTCGAGTAATGGCCCGAGTGGAGCACCACGAGCCCCATCCCGTCGAGCACCCTGGCCTGGACTCGGTCGACGATGGCCTCGTGCACCTCGTCGTGCGCGACGTGCCCCCACCAGGTCAGCACGTCCGTCTCTGCCAGGACCGCTTCGCTCAGCCCGTTCTCCGGCTCGTCGAGGGTCGCGGTCCGGACCTCGATCCCGGGGGCACGCAGCCCATCGGCGATGGCCCCGTGGATCCCGTCGGGATAGACCTGACGGACGGGCTCGTCGGAGCGTTCCTGGCGGAACTCGTTCCAGACCGTGACCCGGATGGTCACGCCGCGGTCGCTTCGCGGTCAGGCGGCAGCGAAACGGCCGTCCCGCCACGAGTCGCGGATTCGCGGATGGCATCCCACAGGTGGGCCATGCGGAGCCCGACCTCGGGCGGGCTGGGGTTCGGTTCGAGCCCTGCGCGGACGCTGGCGAATCGCTGCCAGACGTGAGTCGGACCCACGGGCCGCACCTTGTGCGGACGGGGCGCGCCGGCACGCTGCAGCTCGAGGCGTTCGCCCCATATGCCGGTCCGCAGGATCGCCTGGCTGCAGAACACGCGGATGTCGGAATCGCACGACGGGATCGCGCTTCCACACGCGTGCATCGTGACCAGTGCGCCGGAGGCCAGCCGCCCCATGATCGCCGCCCGGATATCGACCGGCGCGCCGTCGTTCTCGATCCAGGCCGCGACCTCCACGAAGTCTTCGCCGGCGAGATCCGAGACGGTGTTCAGCATGTGTGCGCCGGTGTCGAAGAGGAACCCGCCGCCGGACAGGGCCGTGTCCTGCCGCCACGTGCCGGTCGTTCGCTGCGCCCAGTCCTGCCAGACGACGGCGTCGATGCCGAGGATCGCGCCGAGGTCACCCGAACGCAGAAGCCTGGAAGCGGTGCGGACCTGCGGCGAGAGGCTGCCCTGGAAGGACACGACGAGAGTGCGGCCGGTCCGGTCGCGCGTCGAGATGAGCGCGCTGGCCTCCTCGGCATTCATCACCATGGGCTTTTCGAGCAGGACGTCGAGACCCGCCTCGAGGCACGCGCTCGCCTGCTCGAAATGGAGCGCGTGGGGAGTCACGATGAACACCGCGTCGAGCTCGCCGGCATGGCGTGCCTACGAACCGCCGCCAGTCGGGTTCGTTGACCGGCGGCTTCGCGCCGGCCTGCCGGAACAGCGCGACCGTCGAGGCGTAGGCCGAGCTGGACGGTTCACACACGGCGACGATCTCGGCGAGGTCGTCGCGGATCATGCCCTCCATGTGGACGCGCGCCATGACCCCGCTGCCGATGAAGCCCATGCGTACCCGGTCCGCAACGCCCATTCGCGAGCCCCTCTGGCTACCGGCCGAGGACACGGATGCCCGGCCGCTGGGCAGAGTATCGAGGAATCGCGCGCACGCCGTCCGACTCGCGCGACGCCGGACGACCTACGCGGAGGCCTTGACGACCCAGCCGGGCTCAGGCTCGCCGAACTTCGAGACCAGGTAGTCGCGCGACGCTTCGACCGCCTTGCGCGGGCCGTCGAGCGACGCCTTCAGACGGAAGTCCTCCTTGAGGATCTCGCCGTCGACCATCACGGTCTTGACGTTCGAGACGTCGGCCGCGCAGACGACCGCCCCGACGGGGTCGATGATCGGCGCGACGTTCACGGCCGAGCCGTCGATGATGACGATGTCCGCCTTCTTGCCGGGCGTGAGCGACCCGGTCCGGTCGGCGACCCCCGCGACCTCGGCGCCGCCCAGCGTCGCCCACGACAGGACCTGGCGCGACGTGATCAGCCCGGGCGATGCCTGGAGACCGTCGAGGTCGGCCTCCCATGCCTCCTGGTGCTTGCGCCCGCGCTCCGAGCCGAAGATCGAGCGCATCTGGGTGAACTGGTCGGACGGCGCGGTCGTCGCGACGTCGGACGACAGGCCGATCGGGAGCCCGTACTCGAGGGCGGTCACCGCAGGCGCCCAGCCGTGGCCCATCTGGACCTCGATCTGCGGGGCGAACGAGACGTTCCCGCCGGAGTCGCGAGCGAGCGCCCACTCCTCGGGGGTGAAGTGCGAGGCATGGACGTAGGTCGTGTTCGGGTAGAGCAGGCCCATGTCGCGGAGACCGGTGATCTGCATCTTCGTGTAGCCGAACCGGTCCATCGCGACGTGGACGGTGATGTTGAGGCCGAGCTCCTTGGCCAGCTCCCAGTCGTGGCGGACGACGTCCGGCTTGCAGAAGTTCGGCCCGCGCGTGGCGAGCGCCATCGTGATCCGACCGTCGTCGGAGTTGAAGTACTGCTTCCGGATCCGGCGTGCATCGGGTCCGTCCGAGGTGAGCACGCTTCCGGTGTAATCGGGCCCGAACCACCAGTCCTGGAGCGAGGTGTTGCCGAAGCCGTACGCGAAGACCGATCTCAGCTGCGACTCCTGGAGACCCCGGATCGCCGCGTCCGCGTGGTCGGGCGTGTTCATGATGTGCGACCAGTCGACGAGCGTCGTGATGCCCGCGTTGATGCACTCGAGCGAGCCCCACAGGTTGGCCGCGTAGACGTCGTCGGGGCGGTAGTGCGGGGCGAACTTGTCAAGGATGCCGCTGAAGTAGGTGATCAGCGCGTAGTCCGGGGCGGATGTCCGGATCGACGTCTCCCAGGTGTGCCGGTGGGTGTCGATGAAGCCGGGGATGACCAGGTCGCCGTCGGCATCGATGGTGCGGGCGCCGTCGGCGGACAGGTTCCATGCCGACCGCCGCGATGCGGTCGTCCTCGACGAGGACGTCGGCGCCGGCCATCTCACCGAGCGCCGGGTCCTGCGTGAGGACGTATCCACCCTTGATGAGCATTCGGTCCGTCATCGATCCTCTCCTCGACTTCGATCTCGTTCGCTGTGGTTTGGCTGTGGGGCTTGTTGGTCCGTGGGTCGCTCCTCATGGCGGGTCCGTCATCGGCGGGCCTCTTGGCGCAGGTACGTCGCGACGCCGGCGAAGTCGGCGTCCTCGCCGAGCGACGCTTCCGCCGCTTCGATTACGTCCAGGTTGACCGCGGCCTGGGGCATCGAGGTCGCCGATGCGTCGGCGAGCGAGCCCGATCAGGCCGAGGTCCTTGGCGGCGAGCGCGAGTGAGAACGCCACGGGCGCGCTGTCCGGTTCGAGGAAGGCCTCGCGCTTGTAGGCGACCATCGGGGCGCCCGCCGCGCTCGCTGCGAGCACCTCGTACGCGAGCGCGCGCTCGATGCCGCTGCGTTCTGCCAGGACGAGACCCTCCGAGACCGCGCCGTTGAGCCCGAAGATGACCGTGTTGACCGCAAGCTTCATCGCCGCGCCGGTGCCCAGCGGGCCGAGGTGGAAGATGTTGCGAGCCAGCCGCTCGAGGACGGGCCGGGCGCGTCTCGAGGTCGGCGGCGTCGCCTCCGACCATGATCGTCAGGTCGCCGGTGCGCGCCAGGGTGACGCTGCCGGAGACCGGCGCGTCGAGCACGCCCGCGCCCCGAGCGCGGACGTCGGGCGCGAGCGACTGGATCGTGTCGGGCAGGACGGTGCTCATGTCGATGGCAACTGCGCCTGCGCGAAGTCCGGCGAGGACGCCATCCGGGCCCGCGTACAGGGCGGCGACCGCGGCGTCGTCCGCGACCATCGAGATGATGACGTCGGCGTTGGAGGCGGCCTCGGCCGGGGTGGCCGCCACGGCCGCGCCGATCCGCTGCGCCAGCGTCTCGGCCCGGTCCTGTGTGCGGTTGTAGAGCGACGAGCGGCACGCCCTGCGCGGCCAGGCGTTCGGCCATCGCCGAGCCCATGCGGCCGCAGCCCAGGATCGCGACCGTCGGCTCCGCCATCGTCCCGCGCCGCGCTCAGTACGCGTTCGCGACGAACAGCTCGTCGGACGGGAATCGGGTGATCACGTGCGGCCCCTCCGCGGTGATGACCACCTCTTCCTCGATCCGCGCGGCCGACACGCCGTCCTTCGCGGGGCAGTACGTCTCGAGCGCGATGACCATCCCCTCCTTGAGCTCGACCGGATGCTCGAGCGAGTTCAGCCGGCTGATGATCGGCCGCTCGTGGAGGAACAGGCCGACGCTGTGGCCGAACTGGAGCCCGAAGCACTCCATCTCGTTGTCGAAGCCGAACTCCTGCGCCTTCGGCCAGACGGCGGCGACCTGGTCGGTGGTCACACCCGGGCGCATCAGCTCGATCGAGGCGTCGATCCACTCGCGCGCCTGCTTGTACGCGTCGCGCTGGGCGTCGCTGCCGGTGCCCACGACGAACGTCCGGTAGTAGCAGGTCTTGTAGCCGATGAACGTGTGGATGATGTCGAAGAAGGCCTGGTCGCCGGGCCGGATGATCCGGTCCGAGAAGACGTGCGGATGCGGGCTGCACCGCTCGCCCGACACGGCGTTGATGTTGTCGACGTGCTCGGACCCCAGGTCGAACAGGAATTTCGTGACGTCCGCGACGAGCACGCTCTCGCGGACGCCCGGCTTCAGGTGCTCCGAGATGTACTGGTAGGCGCCGTCGACCATGGCGCACGCCGTGTTGAGCAGGATGATCTCGTCGACCGACTTGACCTCGCGGGCGTCGAGCATGACCTGCTGGCCGTCGCGGACGGTGAGCCCCTCGGCCTCGAGGGCGGCGATCATCGGCGGCTCGCCGATGTCGATGCCGAGCGGCATGTCCGCGGCGCCTTCGGCCTTGAGGATGTCGCGGATCTGGCGCGCCGCGGCGCGGAACAGGCCGGCGTCGGGTGCCACGGCGCCGCGCAGCCCGACCATCCCGGCATGGACGTTCTCCGGGCGCAGCCACGGGCAGTTCAGGCGATGGTGCTTCGCCGCCGAGCCGAAGTCCCAGATGTGCGGGTCGCCGCCACGCGTCAGCAGTGCGTAGCGGGTCATCTTGTCGCGCGCCCACTCGCCGATGTGGGTGCTCGTGACGTAGCGGACGTTGTTGAAGTCGAACAGCAGGACGGCGCCCAGCTCCGATGCCTCGAGCGCGGCGCGCGCCCGCGCGAGCCTGTACGAGCGCAGCCGATCGACGTTCCAGCGCTCCTCCCAATCGACGTTCATCGAGCCCGGGGAGGCGAACCGGATGGCCATCGTATGGCTCCTCCCACTTCGATCGGAATGCGACGGCGGAGGGGCGGCGCCGGCGGTGGGGTGTCGGGCCGTCCAGTGTTGATGCACACTACGACGCGGAGCGGCGTCGCGCAACGCGCCGATTTCAGTGACGCTGCACGAAACGAGCCACGCAGGAGGCGGATCGTGCATCATGTGGGCCGGGTCGACTGGTCGTTCGTCGACCGACCGATGGCGGAGACGGCGTCGTCGTCGGGACTCTCGCGGAGCGTGCTCGTCGGACGCGGGCAGGGTGCGGTCCACTCCGAGATCGCCGTCGGCGCTCTCGCTCCGCGCGGCTGGATCGCCCGTCACCTGCACTCATTCGAGGAGACCCTGTACATCCTCGAGGGCGAGCTCGTCCTCGAGGTCGACGGCCACGTGCACCGATTGGCGGCCGGCGACTTCGCGCTGATCCCGGTGGGTGTGCGGCACGCCCTCGCCAACCTGGCCGACGGCCCCGTGCGCTGGTATGCGGCCAACACCCCGCAGCGGCTCGACCCGGCAAGCGGCCGCCGCGACACGTTCTACGAGGCCGCTCCGCTCGACCTCGTGTCGCTGGGGGAGCGGGCCGAGCGGCCGCGGTTCGGCTCGCCTGACGTGCGCTGGGTCGGTCATTACGACGGCACGCCACCCCAGGCCGAGGCGCTCCGGGTCGAAGGCCCCGCCCGTGGCCGCCGGCCTGCCGGGATGGACACCGCGATCCTGGCGTACAGCGGGATCTCGGTGAAGATGCTGATCGACCGTGTCTTCGGGGCCGAGCTTCTGACTGTGTTCACCGTCGACTACGAGCCGGGCGGCGCCGCGCAGGTTCATGACCACCCGTTCGAGGAGACGTACTTCTTCCTCGATGGCGAGATCGAGGGGGTGCTCGACGGGGAGCAGGTCACGCTGCGGGCCGGCGACGTGGTGTTCGCCGGGGTCGGCTCGACGCACGGTTTCTTCAACACGGGCGACGGCCGCGTCCGATGGATCGAGACGCAGGCGCCGCAGCCGCCCGCGCGCCACGCCTATCGCTGGGTCGACGCCTGGAAGCGCTACGAGGAGGAGTGAGATGTCGACCGACGGATGCGTCGTGGTCGTCGGCGGGACGGCCGGGATCGGCAAGGAGTTAGCACGCTACTACGCTGATACGGGTCGCGAGACGATCCTGACGTCCCGGGAGGCGCGCCGGGCGGAGACGGTGGCCGCGGAGATCGGCGGTTCTGCCCGCGGGATCGCCCTCGATCTCGCTCAGCCTCGGGGTATCCGCGACGCGCTCTCGTCGGTGGGACCCGTCCGATACCTCGCGATCGTGGCGATCCAGCGCGATGACAACACGATCCGCACATTCGACATCGACCGGGCCCTCGAGCTCGTGACGCTGAAGCTCGTGGGGTTTGCCGAGGTGGTCCACGTGCTGCTCGACCGGCTTTTGACGGACAGCTCGATCGTGCTGTTCGGGGGCCAGGCCAAGGACCGACCGTATCCCGGATCGACGACGGTTTCGACGGTGAACGGCGGCATCTCCGGCCTTGCGCGGACGCTCGCCTGGGAGCTGGCACCGATCCGGGTCGAACGCCATCCACCCGGGGATCGTCGGTGACAGCCCGTTCTGGCACGGCAAGCCGCCGGCCGTCCTCGAAGGGCACCGATCGAAGACCATCACGGGCAAGCTCGCGACGATGGACGACATCGTCGATGCCACCAGGTTCCTGCTCGAGAACCCGTCGGCCGACGGCATCGACCTCGCGGTCGACAACGGCCGGTTGATGTTCTGAGCGTGCCGTGATGAGCGATCCCGTGGTGGCGCGCGAGCCTGGCGCGCGGCCCGACTACCCGCAGATGGGGGAGCGCCTGCGCGCGGCGCGCGCGGCCCGCTCGCTGAGCCTGCGCGAGCTGGCCGGCCGCCTCGGAGTGTCGCCGAGCCTCATCTCCCAGATCGAGACCGGCCGGGCGAACCCGTCGGTGAGCAGCCTGTACGCCCTCGCCGCCGAGCTGGACGTTTCGCTCGACGAGCTGCTCTTCAACGATCGGCGGGCCGGCGAATCGGCGTCGGTGGTTTCCGGCGGTCGCGCCTCGGGAGCCGTGGCCCCTTCGCCGGTCCAGCGCGCCGCCACGCGCCACCGGATCCGGCTCGCGTCCGGCGTGCTGTGGGACCGCCTCACCACGGTGTCCGAGCCCGGGATCGAGTTCCTCCACGTGACCTACGAGGTGGGCGGGGCCTCGAGCCCCGAGGACGCATTCCAGCGGCACCAGGGTCACGAATGGGGCTACGTCCTGAGCGGGACGCTCCAGGTCCGGATCGGCTTCGACGAATACGTGCTCGAGCCGGGCGACGCCATCTCGCTCGACTCCACGATCCCGCACCGCCTGGCGACGCTCGGTGACGAGCCGGTCGAGGCCATCTGGTTCGTCCTCGGGCGTGCCAACTTCGACGCCCAAGGCCTGCTCGACGAACATCTCGCGGGCGGGGACCGGTCGCGATGACCATCCACCGCGAGGGGAGGGCCGTCGGGTCGCGCGGCGTCGAGGCGATCCTGATCCGGATCGGCGGGGGCGAGCCGGTCACCAACGTGGACGGCCCCGAGCCTGGCTGATCCCGGCCCGGTCACCGCCCATCGCATGCGGGCGCGAGGGACGGTCCGTCCGCTCGCTCGCCCGGCCGCTGGTCGCGCTCCTCGCGATCGCCATGGTCTTCCGGGTCCAGATCATCGCCGTCGGCCCGCTGCTGCCGAGCATCCAGGCGGGACTGGACATCTCGCACGGTGTGGCGGGTGCCCTCAGTGCGATCCCCGTCCTGTGCATGGGGATCTTCGCCCCGCTCGCCCCCGCGTTGGCCCGGCGACTCGGGGCGCGCTGGGCGCTGGCGACCTGCGCCGGGCTCGTCATCGGGTTCGGGCTGCTCCGGCTCGCCGTCCCGGGACCGATCCTCGTCCTCGCACTGACGTTCGGGATCGGGCTCGGGATGGGTCTCGCGGGACCGATCTTCCCGCTGATCGTCCGGCACGAGATGCCGCACCGACCCGCTCTTGGCACCGGTGCCTACGCCATCGGCCTGGTGCTCGGCTCGACGATCGCCGCCGCCGTCGCGGTCCCGCTCGCGGGGGAGGGCGGCGACTGGCGCTTCGCCCTTGCGGTGATCACCCTGGCGGGCCTCGGCTCGCTCGCGGTCTGGCTCGGGCTCGCACCGCCGGACGAGGTCAGGGACGAAACGATCTCCCCGCCGCGCATCCCGTGGCGGCGCCCGATCGCCTGGGTGCTCGGCCTGCTGTTCGGGCTCCAGTCGATGCTCTACTACGGGGTCGTCACCTGGCTCGCGGCGGTCTACGTCGAACGCGGCTGGTCGGAGCCGGACGGGGCCAATCTGATCGCGCTGTTCAGCGCGGTCACATTGATCGGCACGGCCGTGATGCCCCTCGGAGCCGACCGGATCGGCACGCGTCGCGGCCAGCTGGTCGCCTCTTCGCTGCTGATCCTCGTCGGGCTCGTCGGCGTCGTCGCGATCCCGGATCCGGCCGTGGTCTGGGCGGTCGCGCTCGGGGCCGGGATGGGCACGATCTTCCCGATCGCCCTGACGCTGCCGGTCGACGTCGGCGGGCGGCCGGCCGACGTCGCCGCGACCGCGGCATTGATGCTGCTGGTCGGGTACATCCTGTCCGCCACGGCGCCTCTCGCGTTCGGGATCGCCCGGGACGTCACCGGCGACTTCGGGCTGAGCCTCGCGCTCCTGGTCGTGCTGGCGGTGGTGCTCGTCGGGCTGTGCGCAACGCTGACGCCGGCGCGGTTGCACCGGGCCTGACCGGTCGGACTCGCTACCTGGCCGCCGCGCCTCGCTGGGCACGTCCGTCGGAGACATCAGCCGCGGCGGTCGTAGAGGCGACGTGGCTCGCCGAGCGGCGCGTCGCTCGTCACGAATACCAGTCGGGGCGGTCGTCGCGGTCCTTCACTGTGAGCCTCGATGCCCGTCGCGAACATCTGTGGGAACGGTATTTGCGACGCATCTTGGGCGGTGATCGGTCCGGGCGGCGAGCCGGCTCACGTTTGCACTGTCCCGGCTGGTGTCCGCGACGAATGCGGTTTCCGCAGCGTTTCAGCCCGCCTGCCGGACGCTCCCGGAGATGTGCGCCGCGGACGCGACCACGAGGTCGGCCAGTGACCGCTCCAACCGGCCGGGAATCGGTACGACGGGCCGTGGAGGTGGACCGCCGCGACGACCTCACCCTTCGCATCGGCGACAGGTGCGGCCACCGAGGAGATCCCTCGTCGAACTCCTCGAGTGCCCAGGTGTACCCGTCGCGCCGGACCGCGCGCATGCGCTCGAGCAGCGCGTCGGCGGTGACCAGCGTCCGCTCGGTGAACCGGTCCATCGGACGGCCGAGGTAGCGCTGCACGAAGGTCGGCGGCGCGTAGGCGAGCAGGACCTGGCCCGACGAGACCGCGTGCATCGGGATCCGTGACCCGGTCCAGTCGCGGACCGACACCGGGTTCGGGCTGCTCACCTGCTCGATGTAGTGGACGAGGTCCCCATCGGGCACCGACAGCCCGGCCGCCTCACCGGCCGCCGCGGCGAGCCCCTCGAGTGACGGGCGCGCGAGCGCGGCGAGCGAGCGGGCCGGCCTGATGCCGGCCGCGAGGGTCACGAGTCTTGGCCCGAGCCGGTAGCGCGTCTCGCCCGGGACCTGCTCGACGACCCCTTCGCGCGCGAGCGACGCAAGCAGCCGCGCGGCCGTGGACTTCGGCAGATCGGCGCGGTCGGCCACCTCCGTCACGCCGATCGGCCCGTCGGCGAGCGTGCCGAGGACGGCGAAGGCTCGCTCGATGGACTGGACTCTGGACACCGGACCCCTTCTCGGCTAAATTCACCGTCGGCGAGTTCCACTATACGGCACGGTTCCACATCGTGGAACCCCCGCCGGACGATCCAAACCCAGGAGAGCCCGAAGATGACGCAGGACGAGTACGCGGAGATCGATCTCGCGGCGCTCTCCGACGACGAGCTGACCGAGCAGATGCACAACGACCTCTACGACGGGATGGCGGCCGAGATCGTCGAGGGCACCAACATCCTGCTCGGGCGCGGCTGGTCCGCGACCCGGGTCCTCGACGACGCGCTCGTCGCCGGCATGAAGATCGTCGGCATCGACTTCCGCGACGGGATCCTGTTCGTCCCGGAGGTCCTCCTCGCCGCGAACGCGATGAAGGCCGGCATGGCGATCCTCCGCCCGCTCCTCGCGGAGACCGGCGCCGAGCCGGTCGGCAAGGTCGTCATCGGCACCGTCAAGGGCGACATCCACGACATCGGCAAGAACCTCGTCGGGATGATGCTCGAGGGCGCCGGCTTCGAGGTGTTCGACCTCGGCATCAACACCGACGCCGACAAGTTCATCGCCGCGCTCGAGCAGCACAAGCCCGACATCCTGGGCATGTCGGCCCTGCTGACCACCACCATGCCGTACATGAAGGTCGTCATCCAGACCCTCAAGGACCGCGGCATCCGCGAGGACTACATCGTGCTCGTCGGCGGTGCGCCGCTGAACGAGGAGTTCGGGGCGGCCGTCGGGCGCGGACGCGTACTGCCGGGATGCGGGCGTGGCCGCCGAGACCGCGCGCCGGCTCATCGACGAGCGCCGCGCCAGTGCCGCCTGAGGCCTCGCCGGCCGCCCGCGGCCACGCGCGTCCGGGCGCGCCGCGGACGAGACGACGCCCACTCGCCTCGTCATCGTCGGCTGCGGCGCGCTGGCGCGCGAGCTCCTCGCGCTGACCGCGGGCATCCCCGGCGTTCGCGTGGAAGGCGTCGACGCCCGCTGCACATGCGTCCCGAGCGGATCGCCGGCGCGGTCGCTGCGAAGGTCGAAGCCGTCCGCGAGCGCTACGGACGCGACGTCCGGATCTTCGTCGCCTATGCCGATTGCGGGACCGGCGGCACGCTCGACGCCTATCTCGAGCGCGAGGGCCTCGAGCGCATCGAGGGCGCCCACTGCTTCGAGTTCTATGCCGGCGCGGCCGCCTACGCTGGGCTCCAGGACGAGGAGGTCGGCACCTTCTACCTGACCGATTTCCTCGCCCGGCAGTTCAATTCGATCATCGTGGCGGGCCTCGGTCTCGATCGCCATCCCGAGCTGCGAGACCTGTATTTCGGGAACTACCGCCGGCTCGTCTATCTCGCCCAGACCGACGACGACGAGCTGACGGCTCGCGCCCACGCCGCCGCGGACCGGCTCGGTCTCGCCTTCGAACGCCGCGCCACGGGATACGGCGAGCTGGCCGCGCCTATCGCAAGAGTCGTCCGAGGAGCCGCCTGACCCATGGCCACCCTGTCGGTCATCTGGTGGCGGGACATCCCCGCCCAGGTCGTCGCCAAGGACGGCCGCCGGTCGAGCAAGGTCGTGCTCCACCCGCGCTTCCAGGTGGCCATCGACAAGGCCGCCAACCGGGCCGGCAAGCGCGAGTACAACGCCTATATCGCCGAGTGGCGCAAGACCTTCGAACCGTGCGGCGACGATCTCGAGGAGATCGTCCGGCTCGAGGCCGAGCGCCTGGAAGCCGCCTACGACAAGCACCACCTCGCCGAGCTGATCCAATCCGGCGGCGTCGCCGGTGGACCCACCCTGCCCCCCGCCACGACCTCGGAGACCACACCGGCATGACCGACACCGTCCTGCAATTCCGCCACGCGCGAGGTCGTCATCGGCTTCGATCGCCCGTTCGTCATCATCGGCGAGCGGATCAACCCCACCGGGCGCAAGCTCCTGGCCGCCGAGATGAAGGCCGGCGACTTCAGCCGGGTCGAGCTCGACGTGCTCGCCCAGGTCGAGGCCGGCGCCCACATGCTCGACGTCAACGCGGGCATCCCCCTCGCCGACGAGCCGGCCATCCTCGCCCACACGGTCCGGCTCGTGCAGTCGCTGACCGACCTGCCGCTGTCGATCGATTCGTCGATCGTCGAGGCGCTCGAGGCCGGGCTCGCGGCCTACGTCGGGAAGCCGCTGGTCAACTCCGTCACCGGCGAGGAGGAGCGCCTGGAGCGCGTCCTGCCCCTCGTCCGCAAGTACGGCGCGGCCGTCGTGGCCATCAGCAACGACGACACCGGCATCAGCGAGGACCCCGACGTGCGCTTCGCGGTCGCGAAGAGGATCGTCGAGCGCGCCGCCGATCACGGCATCCCGGCCTCGGACATCGTCGTGGACCCCCTCGTCATGCCGATCGGGGCGATCGCCACCGCCGGACGCCAGGTCTTCGCCCTGGTTCGCCGCCTCCGGGAGGAGCTCGGCGTCAACACGACCTGCGGGGCCTCCAACGTCAGCTTCGGGCTGCCGAACCGCGAGGGCATCAACGCCGCGTTCCTGCCGATGGCGATCGCGAGCGGGATGACGTCGGCGATCACCAATCCGATGCTGCCCGACGTCAAGGCGGCGGTCATGGCGGCCGACGTGCTGATGGGCCACGACCCCGATTGCGGTCGCTGGATCACCGCGAACCGAGTCCCCACGCCGGAGGGCGAGGCCAGCCGCCGCCGCGTGAATCGCCGAACCGCCGCGCCGGCCGCCGCCGCGGTCTGAGGCGTTCAGTGGCGCCAGCACAGGGTCCCGTCGCCGACGACGCCCTCGTCATCTTCACCCCGTCCGGGCGGCGCGGGCGGTTCGCGCCGGGGACGACGGTCCTCGACGCCGCACGGTCCCTGGGCGTCGACATCGATTCGGTCTGCGGCGGGCGGGGCATCTGCGGCCGGTGCCAGGTGACCCAGGGCCTCGGTGAGTTCCCCAAGCACGGCATCACATCCGCGCCGGGCAATCTCTCGCCGTTCGCGGCGCTCGAGGCGACCTATCGCGACGGGAAGGGCCTCGCGGCCGACCGGCGCCTGTCGTGCACGGCCGAGGTCTGCGGCGACGTCCTCATCGACGTGCCACCGGAGAGCCAGGTGCACCGCCAGGTCGTCCGCAAGGGCCTCGACATCCGGACGTTCACGGTCGACCCCGTCGTGCGGCTGCACTACGTCGAGGTCACGCCGCCTGAGCTCGCGTCGCCGACCGGCGACCTCGCCCGCCTGTTCGAGGCGCTCGAGCGGGAGTGGGCTCTGACTGACCTCGAGGCGGACCTCGGGGTGATCCGGGCTCTCCAGCCGGCGCTCGAGGCCGGGCGGTACCGGGTGACCGTGGCGGTCCACGAGGCGCGCCAGGTCATCGGGGTCTGGCCTGGGCTCCACGAGAAGGCCTATGGCGTAGCCATCGACGTCGGCTCCACGACGATCGCCGGCCACCTGGCCGACCTGTCCGACGGCTCCGTCCTCGCCAGCAACGGCGTGATGAACCCGCAGATCCGGTTCGGCGAGGACCTTATGAGCCGGGTCTCGTACGCGATGATGCATCCCGAGGGTGCGGCCGAGATGACCGCAGCGGTCCGCAAGGCGCTCGACGGGCTGATCGCCTCGCTCGCGATGCGGGCCGGCATCAAGAGGGCCGAGATCCTCGAGCTGGCGATCGTCGGCAACCCGATCATGCACCACCTCCTGCTCGGCATCGACCCGACGCCGCTCGGGGGCGCGCCGTTCGCGCTCGCCACCGACCGGGCGGTCCGGACGACTGCCGCCGAGCTGGGCCTCCGCGCACACCCCGGCGCCAGGATCTACGTCCTGCCGTGCATCGCCGGGCACGTCGGCGCGGATACCGCCGGGGTCATCCTCGCCGAGGAGCCGCACCTCGCCGAGCGGATGACGGTCGTCGTCGACGTCGGCACGAACGCTGAGATCGTGGTCGGTGACCGGCGCCGCCTCCTTGCGGCGTCGAGCCCGACCGGGCCCGCCTTCGAGGGCGCCCAGATCTCCGGGGGCCAGCGGGCGGCGCCAGGCGCCATCGAGCGCGTCCGGATCGATCGCGAAACCCTCGAACCGCGGTTCCGCGTGATCGGCGTCGACGCCTGGTCGGACGAGCCCGGCTTCGCGGGCATCGCCGAGACCGGGATCACCGGCATCTGCGGCTCGGGGATCATCGAGGTCGTCGCCGAGCTGTTCCTTGCGGGCGTGGTGACCGAGGACGGCGTCATCGACGGACGGCTCGCGGCGCGGACGCCCCGCATCGTGCCCGATGGACGGACGTTCAGCTACGTCCTGCACGAAGGGGAGGGGAACGCGGCCGCCGGCCCGCGGATCCTCATCACCCAGAACGACGTCCGGGCCATCCAGCTGGCCAAGGCCGCCCTGTACGCCGGGGTCAGGCTGCTGATGGACCACCTCGGCATCGAGGAGGTGGACGAGGTCCGCCTGGCCGGCGCCTTCGGCAGCCAGATCGACCCGGTCCACGCGATGATCCTCGGGCTGATCCCCGACTGCGACCTCACGAACGTGCGCTCGGCCGGCAACGCCGCCGGGACCGGCGCCCTGATCGCCCTGCTGTCGCGCGCCGCGCGGACCGAGATCGAGGGTGTCGTCCGGCAGGTCGAGAAGATCGAGACCGCCGTGGAGCCCCGATTCCAGCAGCACTTCGTCGAGGCGATGGCGTTCCCCCACAAGACCGCGCCGTTCCCGAAGCTCTCGGCCGCCGTCAGGTTGCCCGAACGGCGTCCTGCCAGCGGTCCCGGGGAGGCCGACCCCGCAACGACCGCCGCCGGCGACGGGCGGCCGCGGCGGCCGCGGTCGGCTCCGGCCGCCTGACGGTGATCCCGGGCGGATCGCGGGGCGACGCGGCCCCGTCCGCCACCACGGAGGATCGCTGATGGACGAGACCGCGCGTCGGCGGAGCGGCGGGCGCGCCGCGCGCCAGGCCCAGCGGCTGGCCGCGCATGCGGAGCACGTGCCCTTCCTGACACGCACGCTCGCGCCGTTCGAGGTCCTCAACGAGGAGGGCCTGTCCATCATCGAGAACAATGCCGACCTCATCCTCGAACGGGTCGGACTCGAGTTCCGGGGCGACGCGGACGCGCTCCGGCTGCTCCACGACGCGGGCGCCGACGTCGACGGCGAGCGGGTCCGGTTCCCGCTCGGCATGGCGCGGCGGATCGTCCAGAAGACGGCACCCGCGCAGTTCACCCAGTTCGCGCGTAACCACGCGCGCGACGTCGAGATCGGCGGGATGCACACGGTCTTCGCCCCGAACTACGGCTCGCCGTTCGTGCGCGACCTCGACGGCGGCAGGCGCTACGGGACCATCGAGGACTTCCGCAACCTCGTGAAGCTGACCTACGCGTCGCCGTACCTCCACCACTCGGGCGGGACCGTCTGCGAGCCGGTCGACCTCCCGGTCAACAAGCGCCACCTGGACATGGTCTATTCGCACATCCGGTACAGCGACAAGCCGTTCATGGGCTCCGTGACCGCCCCGGACCGAGCGCGGGACACGGTCGAGATGGCGCGCCTGGCGTTCGGGGCCGACTACCTCGAGGACCACGCGGTGATCCTGTCGCTGATCAACGCCAACTCGCCCCTCGTGTGGGACGCGACGATGGTCGGGGCCGCCCGAGCGTACGCCGAGGCGAACCAGGCGACGATGCTGACCCCGTTCATCCTGGCGGGGGCGATGGCACCGGTCACGGCGGCGGCGGTGTGCGCCCAGACCCTCGCCGAGGCTCTCGCGGGGATGGCCTTCGTGCAGCTGGTCCGTCCTGGTGCGCCGGTCGTGCTTGGCAGCTTCGCGAGCTCGATGTCGATGCAATCGGGGGCGCCCACGTTCGGGACACCGGAGCCCGCGCTGGTCCTGTACGTGATGGCCTCGCTCGCCCGCCGGCTCGGCGTCCCGTTCCGTTCCGGCGGCTCGCTCTGTGCCTCGAAGATCGCCGACGCGCAGGCCGCCTACGAGAGCGCCGCGACGCTTCAGCCGACCGTGCTCGGCGGCGTGAACTTCGTCCTCCATGCGGCCGGCTGGCTCGAGGGCGGACTGACCGTCGGCTACGAGAAGTTCGTCCTCGACGCGGACCAGCTCGGGATGATGAGCGTCTTCGTCAACGGCGTGGACCTCTCGGACAACGGCCAGGCCCTCGAGGCGATCCTCGGCAACCAGCCGGGCACCCACTACCTCGGCAGTGCCCACACCCTGGCCAACTTCGAGAGCGCGTTCTACCGCTCCGACGTCGCCGACAACAACAGCTTCGAGCAGTGGCAGGAGGACGGCTCACTCGACGCCTCCCAGCGGGCCAACGCGATCTGGAAGCGGACCCTGCGCGACTACGAGGCGCCGCCGATCGACCCTGCCGTGGACGAGGCGCTCCTCGACTTCATCGCGCGACGCAAGGCGTCGATGCCGGATTCGGAGGTCTAGGCCCCAGTGCTCTTCCGGCGCCGCGCGGCACTCACGCCTGCCGGTGCGGCTGCGCTCGGGAGGGTCCTGCGTGCCCCGACCCTCGAGCTCGTCCCGCTCAAGAACGCGCTCGACCAGGCCGAGTTCCTGCCGCCGGGCTCGACCGTCTCCGTCACGGCCTCGCCGGCAAAGGGGATCGAGGCGACCGTCGCCCTGTGTGAGCGGCTCCAGGCTCTCGGCCACCGAGCCGTGCCGCATCTCTCGGCGCGGATGGTCCGGGACCGCCATCACCTCGCGGACCTGATCGCCTGGCTCGACGGCGCCGGCATCGATGGCGCTTTCGTGGTGGGTGGCGACGCCAAGGAGCCGGGCGACTATCCGGACGGACTCTCGCTGCTCCGGGAGATGGCGGAGATCGGACATCCCCTCGCCGAGATCGGCATCCCGGCATACCCGCAGGGCCACGCCTTCATCGCCGACGGCCCGTTGCTGGACGCGCTCCGGGACAAGGCCCGCTACGCGAGCTACATGACCACCCAGCTCTGCTTCGACCCCGCGGCGATCGGGACGTGGCTGGCCGCGCGCCGGGCGGAAGGCATCTCGCTTCCTGTCCACGTGGGCGTGCCGGGCGTGGCCGAGCCGCAGCGCCTCCTTGCGATCAGCGCGCGGATCGGGGTCGCCGATACCCACCGGTTCCTGGTCAAGAACACGACCTTCATCGCCAGGCTGATCCGGTCCGGCGGCTTCTATCGACCCGACGGCCTGCTCGACGGCCTGGCGCCGCAGATCGCCGAGCCCACGAACGGGATCGTCGACCTGCATATCTATACGTTCAACGCCGTCGACGCTACGGAGCGCTGGCGATCGGCGAGACTCGAACGGCTGGAGAGCGCCGCCGCCTGACGCGAGGCGGGAGGATCCCTTCTCTGTGCTGGATCGGGCCGCCGCCTCATCTCTTCCCCGCCCGGCGCTTGCCGAGCGGGGCGACATGGGGCACCATGTGCGCACAACTGAAGAGCTTCTTATCAAGAGTGGCGGAGGGACCGGCCCGTTGAAGCCACGACAACCTACCGATAGCGGATCGGCAAGGTGCCAATTCCGGGCAGGCCAACCTGCACGATAAGGGAACTCCCTCGAGACCCTTCCGGGCAGGAAGGGTTTTTCGATTTCCTGGATCAGGAGCCGACCGATTTGACCATCCAACCCAGCCTCCGGCGGTCCGCCACGCCAACGATTCCGTGACCGAGTGGCCGCTCGCCCGCTCCTCGTCGACGGCGGGATGGGGACCCTCCTGTTCAGCCGCGGCGTGCCCCAGCGCGCCTGCCTCGAAGAGCTGGTCGCGACCCATCCCGATCTGGTCGGGACGGCCCACCGCGAGTACATCGAGGCGGGCGCCGAGTTGATCGAGACGCTGTCGTTCGGGGCGAACCGGATGCGACTCGCGACCTGGGGCCTCGGGGCCCAGGCGGGTCGGCTCAACCGGCGAGCCGCCCAGCTGGCTCGAGAGGCGCGCGAGGTCAGCGGGAGGGACGTCCTCGTCGGCGGTTCGGTCGGACCGCTTGGTTCGCCGTCACGAGGCGGACCGGACATCGCCGACGCCGACGTGCGCGCCGCGTTCCGGGAGCAGATCGACGGCCTGCTCGAAGGCGGCGTCGACGTCCTCGTCCTCGAGACCTTCTCGGACCTCGACCACCTGATGCTGGCCCTCGCCGAGGCTCGAGCCGCGGCCGACCTGCCGGTCATCGCCTCGCTCACGTTCGGCGAGGAGCACGTTCTGGCGGACGGAAGCAGGCCGGGGCTGGCCGTCGGGTCGCTCGCCCGGGCCGGTGCCGACGCGATCGGGGTCAACTGCGGGGCCGGCCCGACGGCGAGCCTCGACGCGCTAGAGGCGATGGGTCCGCCTCTCGACGGCGACCCGGCACGCTCGATCATGCCGAACGCCGGCCTGTCGCAGCGACTGGAGGGTCGGTTCATCTACGCGGCCAGCGCCGAGTACTTCGGGGCGGTCACGTCGTCGATGCTGGCTGCCGGCGCACGGATCGTCGGGGGCTGCTGCGGAACGACGCCGGATCACACCGCCGCGATGCGAGCGGCCCTCGACTCGCTCGCGGCGACCGATCCGGGCCGGCCGGGCCGTCGACCTCGACCTCGCCGGCCGCCGGGCCCACCGTGGATGTCCCGGCCGTGATCCAACCCGGTCGGCGTCGGCCGTCGTTCGTCGATGGCGCCATCGACGCTGCCGCCGCAGACGGTGCCCCGAGGCCGACCCGCCTGGCAGAGCTCCTCGCCGCAGGCCGTTTTGTCGTCTCGGTCGAGATCGACCCACCCAGGAGCATCCGGATCGAACGGACCATCGAGGCGGCGCGGCTGCTGCGCGACGCAGGCGTCGACATCGTCAACATCTCCGACTCGGCGATGGCTCGGGTGCGGATGAGCGCGCTGTCGGTCGCGTTCGGGATCCAGCACGACCTCGACCTCGAGTGCCTCGTCCATTGCACGACCCGCGACCGGAACCTGATGGCCCTCGAATTGGAGCTGCTGGGCGCCCACGCACTCGGGGTGCGGAACGTCATCGCCTTGACCGGCGATCCGCCGCGGATCGGCGACTACCCGACGGCGACCGGTGTCTGGGACGTCGATTCGATCGGGCTGATCGAGATGCTGACGAGGCTGAACCGCGCCGAAGACCTGTCCGGCGGCGCGATCGGACAGCGTGCCGGGTTCACCATCGCCTGCGCTCTCGATTCGACGGCGGCCGATCCCGCGACCGAATGGGACCGGCTCGAACGCAAGCTCGAGGCGGGGGCGCACCTGCTGATGACCCAGCCGCTCTACTCCGAGGCGCAGGTCGAAGCCATGCTCCGGGAGGCGGCGCGCCGCTTCGGGCCTCGTGGCGTGCCGGTCCCGGTCGTGCTCGGCGTGCTCCCGCTGGTCTCTGCCCGTCACGCCGAGTTTCTCCACAACGAGGTCCCCGGGATCACGATCCCCGACGAGGCGAGGGCCGCCATGCGCGCCGCCGGCGAGCGCGGCTCGGAGGTCGGGATCGAGATGGCCGATCGACTCCTGACCGCGATGGAGGGTGAGGTCTCGGGCACATACATCATGCCGAGCTTCGGGCGCTACGAGCAATGCGCGGAGCTCGTCCGCCGGATCCGGGCGCGGCACCCGGCCGAGCCGTTCGCGCCTTCGCCGGCGATGGCCGCCCATGGAGCGGCACCGGCATGACCTCCGCCACCGTCCTCTCGACAGTCGTCGCACCACCGTTCGATCGGGCCTCGCGTCGCGCGGCGTTGCCCGGGATCCTGCGTGACCGGATCGTCGTCCTCGACGGAGCGATGGGCACGCTCCTCCAGGTCCACCGGTTCAGCGAGGCCGACTTCCGCGGTGAGCGCTTCCGCGATCATCCACGCGACCTGCGCGGCGACACCGACCTCCTCTGCCTGACCCAGCCGGCGGCGGTCAGCGCCGCGCACGAGGCCTATCTCGAGGCGGGCGCGGACATCATCACCACGAACTCCTTCACCGCGACGCGTATCGCCCAGGCGGACTATGGCTTCGATCCGGCGACGGTTCGCGAGATCAATGTCGCGGCCGCCCGGCTCGCCCGGACCGCCGCCGACGCCGCCGAACGGGTCCGGCCCGACCGTCCGCGCTACGTCGCCGGCTCGCTCGGACCCACCAACAAGACTGCCTCGATGAGCCCGGACGTCGAGGACCCGGCGGCCCGGGGCGTCACCTGGGCGGAGCTCGAGGTCGCCTACCGCGAATCGGCGGCGGGCCTGGTCGAGGGCGGCGCGGACATCCTCCTGATCGAGACCATCTTCGACACGCTCAACGCGAAGGCAGCGATCTCGGCCCTCGCGGACCTCTTCGACGAGCTGGGCGAACGGCTTCCGGTCATCGTCTCCGGGACGATCGTGGACGCCTCGGGCCGAACCCTGTCCGGCCAGACGGTCGAAGCGTTCTGGTACAGCATCCGCCACGCCGATCCGTTCATCGTCGGTCTCAACTGCGCCCTCGGCCCGAGACAGCTGCGCGAGCATCTCGACGTCCTGTCGCAAGTCGCCGATCGGCCGATCGCGGCGTACCCGAACGCCGGCCTGCCCAACGACCTCGGCGGATACGACGAGACACCCGATGAGATGGCGAGTGCGCTCCGGGAGTGGGCGGAGCACGGGCTGCTCAACGTCGCGGGCAGCTGCTGCGGGTCCACTCCGGCCCATGTCGCGGCGATCGCGGCGGCGGTGGCCGGTCTGCCGCCGCGCCCGATCCCGGAACCCACCGGTCTCACCCGCCTGTCGGGACTCGAGCCGCTCGTCATCCCGCGGCCGGGAAATGCCTTCGTCAACGTCGGCGAGCGGACGAACGTGACCGGCTCGCGCAAGTTCGCACGGCTCGTGGCCGAGGGGAACGAGGACGAGGCCATCGACATCGCCCGCGAGCAGGTCACCAACGGCGCCCAGCTCATCGACGTCAACATGGACGAGGCGATGCTCGACGGCGTCGCCGCGATGACCCGCTTCCTCAGGCGGATCGCCGCAGAGCCCGACATCGCGACCGTGCCGGTCATGATCGACAGCTCGAAATGGACGGTCATCGAGGCGGGGCTCCAGCAGCTCCAGGGCAAGGGCGTCGTCAACTCGATCTCGCTCAAGGAGGGGGAGGCGGAGTTCCTGCGCCAGGCCCGCCTCTGCCGCCGCTACGGCGCCGCCGTCGTCGTCATGGCCTTCGACGAGCGAGGCCAGGCCGAGTCGGTCGAGCGGCGGGTGGCCGTCCTGCGGCGGGCATTCGACCTGCTGACGGGCGTCGTCGGGTTCCTGCCCGAGGACATCATCCTCGACGCCAACATCTTCGCGATCGCGACGGGGATGGAGGAGCACAACGCGTACGCCGTCTCGTTCATCGAAGCGGTCCGGCAGCTGAAGGCCGCGTTCCCGGGGTGCCGCACGTCCGGCGGCGTCTCGAACGTGTCGTTCGCCTTCCGGGGGAACGACCGGGTCCGGGAGGCGATCCATTCGGTCTTCCTCTACCACGCGATCGCGGCCGGCCTCGACATGGCCATCGTCAACGCGGGCGTCCTGCCGATCTACGACGACATCGAACCGGAGCTCCGCGAACGGGTCGAGGATGTCGTGCTCAACCGGCGCCCCGATGCCACCGAGCGTCTTCTCGAGCTGGCGGCCCGGTACGCCGGGGAAAGCGGCATGGAGCGGGCGGCCGAGGACCTGGCCTGGCGTGAGCGTCCGGTCGGGGAGCGCCTGACCCATGCGCTGGTCGCCGGCATAGATGCGTATATCGCAGAGGACACCGAGGAGGCTCGCCTTGCTGCGGCGCGTCCTCTCGACGTCATCGAGGGCCCGCTGATGGCCGGGATGAACGTCGTCGGCGACCTGTTCGGGGCCGGCCGGATGTTCCTTCCCCAGGTCGTCAAGAGCGCCCGGGTGATGAAACGAGCGGTCGCGGTGCTCATCCCGTACCTGGAGGCGGAGCGCGCCGGGACGGGCAGGCGATCCGGGACGATCGTGACCGCCACGGTCAAGGGCGACGTCCACGACATCGGCAAGAACATCGTCGGCGTGGTGCTCGCCTGCAACGAGTACGAGGTCGTCGATCTCGGTGTGATGGTCCCGGCCGCGCGGATCCTGGAGAAGGCGATCGAGATCGACGCCGATCTCATCGGACTGTCGGGGCTCATCACGCCGTCCCTCGACGAGATGACCCACGTGGCCTCCGAGATGGAGCGCCAGGGTTTCACCATCCCGCTGCTGATCGGCGGGGCGACGACGTCGCGGACCCACACGGCGGTCAAGATCGCGCCGGCCTATTCCGGGCCGGTGGTCCACGTCCAGGATGCGTCACGAGCGGTCGGGGTGGCCGGTGCGCTGGTCCAGGCGGATCGGCGCGACGCGTTCGTGGCCGGGATCGCCGACGAGTACGAGGCGATCCGTGTCGAGCGCGCCGGCCGGCGCGCCAGGGAGCAGCGCCTGACCATCGAGCAGGCTCGGGCCAACCGCGTGCCGATCGACTGGTCCGGCGTCGTCCCGCCGCGCCCGACGTTCCTCGGTCCGCGCACGTTCGCCGACTATCCCCTCGACGAGCTCGTGCCCTACATCGACTGGACCCCGTTCTTCGCCACATGGGAGCTGCGCGGCGCTTACCCGGCCATCCTCGACGACCCGCGCCTGGGCGCGGCGGCCCGCGACCTCCATCGTGATGCCGTCGCCTTGCTCGAAAGGATCGTGAGCGAAGAGCGGCTCACCGCGAATGCCGTCGTGGGCTTCTGGCCGGCCAACACCGTTGGGAGCGACGACATCGCGGTCTGGTGCGACGAGACGCGCCGCGAGGTGCTCGCCACCTTCCGCACCCTTCGCCAGCAGATGGCCAAGCCTGAAGGGCGGCCGAACGTCGCGCTCGCCGACTTCGTAGCGCCTGCCGAGACAGGACTGGCCGATTTCGTCGGAGCCTTCTCCGTCACGGCGGGCCATGGTCTCGAGGAGGTCGTGGCCGAGTTCGAGGCCGCCAACGACGACTATTCGGCGATCCTCGCCAAGGCCCTTGCCGACCGGCTCGCCGAAGCCTTCGCCGAGCGGATTCACGAGCGCGTCCGGCGCGAGCTGTGGGGGTATGCGCCGGGCGAGGCCCTCGCGAACGCCGACCTCATCGCGGAGCGGTACCAGGGGATCCGGCCGGCGCCCGGATATCCGGCCTGCCCCGACCACACCGAAAAGGGGACACTCTTCGACCTTTTGGAGGCCGAGGATCGGGCGGGGATCCGCCTGACCGATTCGTTCGCCATGTGGCCCGGTGCGTCGGTGTCCGGGTATTACATCTGGAACCCGGCGAGCCACTACTTCGGTGTGGGGCGGATCGGGCGCGACCAGCTGGCCGACTACGCCTCCCGGAAGGACATCTCGCTGGACGAGGCGGAGCGCTGGCTGGCGCCGAACTTGGCGGACGAGGCGTGACGCGCGTGTAACGCCGACCTCACTCGCGCGTTATCCGTGTACCAGGCGCCCGACGATCGGCCCGCCAGCGTATGCACAGAGGGGTCTCCCATGGCATCCGAGCCCAACGCACTTCGTTCCAGACGCGCCCTGCTTGCTGCGGCAGCGGGTTCGGCCGCGGCCGTCGTCGCCTCGGCCGCCCTGCCGCTCACCGCTGTGGCGGCCCCTGTTTCGGTCATGTCCGAGCAGGACAACTCGACGCAGCTGGAGACGACCATCAGCAACCACGGCGTGGGGAACGCGTTCACCGGCCATTCGGTCGTAGTTGACGGCCGGTACGGCGTCGAGGGAACGAGCCTCGCAGCCAGCGGCATCGCCGGCTGGAGCGTCTCCCCGCCCGACATCGATACTGCCAGCACGCTGTACACCGGCGTCTTCGGCAGCTCCCCGGCGTCACCGACCTCGAGTGCTGTCGGGACAGGCGTGTGGGGCGACAGCCCTGACATCGGTGTCTATGGCTCGGGAGGCTCGGGCGTCGTCGGATTCGGTGCGGTTGGCGTCGAAGGCGATGCGAATTCGAGCGCGGGCAGCATCGGCGTCCGAGCGTTCGCTCCGAGCACTGCGCAGATCGCGCTGAAGGTCACGGGCAAGGTCTCGCTGAGCCGTTCGGGTCGCACGACGATGAGCAGCCGAACATCCTCGAAGGCCATCTCCCTCGCGGGCGTCACGAGCACCAGCAAGGTCTTCGCCGTTCTTGCGTCGAACCGGTCCGGCCGGTACATCCGCGCCATCGTCCCCGCCTCGGGCAAGTTCACGATCTATCTGAACACGACGCTGAGCTCGTCGGCCGTCGTGTCCTGGTTCGTGCTGGATTGAGGCGCGAGATGCGAGGTATGCATGGTCGACACGCCGGGAGCGGCGAGGCGGCGACGATCGAGGACGTGATCCACGGTCGGCCTGCGCGAGAGCACCTCAAGACGCTTTCGTTCGGCGAGTTCGGGAGGAACGTCGCGCAGGAGTCGAGTGGCATCGCACACCGGCTGAGCAAGGAGCAACAGGGTTCTGGGCGCCTTGGGCGCGTCAAGGACTGACCCACGACCGGTGGTGACGCACGCCGCGCTGGTGAGCTCCTTTGCGGATTTTCCGGCGCGGCTGGCGGCGTCAGCCCCCGCGGCACCCGATCGGCCGGCCCCGCCCGGCGAGTGGGGTCCGAACGAGGTCGTCCGGCACCTCCTCGCGGTCGAGCGGGTCGTCTGGCAGGCGCGCCTGACGTCCATCCGCGACGAGGAGACGCCGCACTGGTCGTGGACGGAGCCGGGCCTGGAACCGGGTATCGAGACCGCGCCGCTCGACGACCTCCTGGCGCGGTTCGAGACGGCGCGCGCGCAGACCATCGCCCTGGTGGATTCCTTCGACGAGGCGACGTGGGCAAGGAGCGGAGTCCACGCGACCTACGGGCGACTCGACGTGGCGGGAGTCCTGCGGATCGCAACCGACCACGATGCCGATCATCTGCGCGCCCTCACGCCGCCCGACGCCGAGCGACGACCGGACAGCCGGGCTGAGGTCCAGGCGCCGCCGCCGCTCCAGCTGCCGCCGTTCACGCCGACCGCGTAGAGCATCTGACCACCGAACACGTCCCGGACGAACGAGACGCGCGTGCCGTCGCGCGACATGACCGGATAGCCGTCCACGGACGGGCCACCCACCAGGATCCGGCCGGCTCCCGTCGAGGTCGACGGCGACGATGTCGCCACTGGGAACCGTGAAGTCCGTGGTGCCGGTCCAGGCGTCTCCTCGGAGCGCCGTAGACGATGAGCCCGTTCGCGGCCGGTCCGAATGGGGCCGGCACGCGAGGCCGGGAGCCGGCGATGAGGACGCCTCCGACGACCAGGGCGAGGACGATGAGCGCGACGACCGCGATCGTGCGAAGCGGCACGTGCCGCCCCGCGATCGCCGGCGCGCGGGCCGTGATGTCCATCGGGAGCCACCTTTCGGGGAATCGCCACGCGGCCCGCTGGCGTGCGCGAGCGGTCCGGGCGAGGAGGTCATCGACGTAGTCGGGCTGGGGCGTCTGACCGGTGGCTTCGAGCCACGCCGTGAGGTCACGCTCCGTGTACGAACGGCCGGTCATGCCACATTCCCCTTTGTCGACCGGTTCGTCTCGACGCGCTCGGGCACGACCACGACGCGCATGGCCGCAAGCGCTCGGTTGAGTCGGGACTTCGCGGTCCCAACCGGGATGCCCATGACCGACGCGGCGTCGGGCATCGACATCCCGAGGAAGTAGTGAAGGACGACGATCGCCCGGTGTTCGGCGTCGAGACGTGCGAACGCGCGATCGAGCTCGTCGCGATCGGCGATCGTGCCGGCAGGATCGGGCTCGCCGTTGCCGACGAGGGGCTGGAGCTCGACCTCGATCGGACGTCGGCGGCGCCGACGAACCGAAATCGAAGCAGGCGTTGACGAGGAGTCGGTGGAGCCAGGCGTCGAACCGCCCCGCGTCGCGAAGTCGGGGCAAGTCGCGCCAGGCTCGAAAGAGGGCGTCCTGGACGACGTCGTGCGCGAGCTCGCGGTCCCGGACGATCAGCCATGCGGTCGCGTCCCCGGCTAGCCACGCCCGGACAGCCGGGTTCAAGCGCTGGCACCGCCGCTGCTCCAGCGCTCAGACATCGCCAGCGCGACCGCCTCCTCGATCGACATCGCCTCACCCTCGGCGAGCAGCGGTTCCGCGGCCGCCCCCATCCGATCGCGGACGCCGGCGACCGGGTCGGGAAGATGCAGCACTTCGACCATCGCATTGGCCAGCTCGGCTCGCCTCGCGATCCCCGCCCCGGCTCCAGCGAGCCGGGCGGCGACATCGAGTTCCTCGCGGGCGAGCGCGATGAGCGACACCACTCCGAGCGCCCCGACGATCGGCGCCGCGAGCGCCCGCGGCCCGATGATCGACAGCGCCTCGCGGACCTCGGCCAAGGAGGCGTCGAAGTCGCCCTCGAGGTACGACACCGCGCTGATCAGGGTGAGACTGTCCGCGGTGCGGTACCACGAGCCACTCCTGCGGAAGGCCACCAGGTTGGCCCGCTCGAGGGCGCGCGCCCCGGCTCTATCGCCACCGAGGAAGGCACTCAGGACGAGGGCCTGTCGCGCCCGGACCGCCCCGTCCTCGTCGCCCACCGATTCGTACAGCTCGAGCGCCCGGTCCTCATGCTCTCGGAGCCGGGTCGGGTCAGGCTCCACGACGTACCGGAAGCCGATGTCGTATTCGGCATCGGCCAGCAGCGCGGGGTCTCCCACCGTCTCGGCCAGGGCGAGCCGCTCCTCGTATCGCCGCCAGGCCTCGGGGTAGTCGCGCGCCCAGTACGCGAGACCGCCCGCGGCCGACAGCGCCCGGAGCCGCACAGCCGGGTCCGACGACCCAGCCGGATGGTCGAGGAGGTCGTTCAGCCAGGTCCGGCCCTCCCTGAGCTCGGCCCGCTGATGCCAGTACCGCCAGATCGAGCCGGCGATCCGGAGGCCGGCGACCGGCTCGCCGACGTCGAGCGACCATCGCATCGCCGCGCGCAGGTTGTGGATCTCGTGCTCGATGAGGTCCTGCCAGGCCTCGGAATCGTCGGCCATGAGATGGGGCTCGGCGGCCTCGGCGAAGGCGACGTAGACCTCGGCGTGGCGGCGCTCGCACATCGGCAGCTCACCGGCCGCCTCCAGCAATTCCAGCCCGTATTCCCGGACGAACTGGTGGCGGGTGAACCGGGGCTCGCCGTGGTCGGTCGGCACGACGCGCACGAGGCTCTTGTCGGCGAGCGACTCGAGCCCGTCGAAGGCGTCGATCTCGACCGCCTCGGGGTCGGCGACCGCCTGTGCGGCATCCGCGGTCCAGCCGCCACTGAACACACCGATCCGCCGGAACAGCGCGCGCTCCTCCTCGTCGAGCAGGTCGACGCTCCAGGCGATCGCGCCGCGGATCGTCCTCTGGCGCTCGGGCAGGTCGCGGGCGCCGGCACTCAGGAGGTCGAGGCTGCTCTCGAGCCGTTCGAGGATCTTCGACGGCGGGAACAGCCGGATCCGGGCCGCCGCCAGCTCGACCGCGAGTGGCAGGCCTTCCAGGCGCGCCACGATGGCCTCGACGTCCTGGCGGATCGCCGGGATCCGTCGGGTCGAAGTCCGGGCGAACGAGGCGCGCGCGCTGGACGAAGAGCTCGAGAGCGTCCGTCTCGCCGAGTGGCGGGACCGGATACTCCTGCTCGCCGGAGATTTGCAGGACCTCGCGACTCGTGACCACGATTCGAACCCCCGCCGCGCCCCGGAGCAGGTCTCCGATCTGCCCGGCCGCGGCCGGCAGGAGCTGCTCCAGGTTGTCCATCACCAGAAGCAGCGATCGATGGCGCAGATGCTCGCGGACCGAGTCGGCCACCGGCGTCTCGACCTGTCGAGGGATCGCGAGGGCATCCGCGATGGCCGACGCGATGAGCCCGGGATCGCGCACCGGGGCGAGCTCCACGAACCACGTCCCGTCGCGGAACAGGCGCGCGACGCTCCCCGCCAGCGAGATCGCGAGCCGCGTCTTGCCGGTCCCGCCAGGTCCCGTAAGGGTCAGCAGACGCGCCGTCAGCAGCAGCCCCGCGACCTCGGCCAGCTCCTGCTCCCGCCCGACGAAGGTGGTGACGGGCTCCGGAAGGTTCGACGGCGGTCGCTCGGACCGGAGCGGCCTTCGGTCTTCGGCCGCGCCCGGCACGACGAGCCGGTGGACGATACGCGGCTGGTCGAAGTCGCGCAGCGGGTGAAAACCCTCGTCGGCGAGCGTGGCTCCGGCCGGGAGCCGCCGCCACGGACGCGCTCGACGGTCGTGTCCGAGAGCACGACCTGGCCACCGTTCGCCGCGGCCGCCAGGCGGGCGGCGTAATGGACCTCGATGCCCACGTAGTCCTTGCCGTCGTCGGTGAGTCTGAGCGTCGGCGGTGTGCAGACCGATCCGGACCGCCACGGGCTTGCCGGCCGTACTGCCGAGCTCCATGAGACCCCGGCTGATGTCGACTGCGGCCGTGGCCGCGCGCTCGGGGTCGGCAAAGGCAGCGAACGTGCCATCGCCCTCGTGCTTGACCACCACACCACCGGCGCCGGCGACGGCAGCGTCGACCAGCCGGTCGTGCTCGCGCAGCAGGCTGGCCCAGGCATCGTGCCCCAGGTCCTGGGCCAGCCGGGTGGATCCCTCGACGTCGCTGAACAGGAACGTCACCTCGCCCGTCGGAAGCGGAACGTCCCCGGACTCTGGCACGGGCGGATGGGCACCCCTGTCGCTGCTTGGACCCCACGTTGGCGGCGCGCTCGACACGCGGCGCGAAGCGCATGATGCGCCGTTCCGGGCATGATGGGCGCGTGCCGATCCCTGACCGAACCGAATGCGCCCCGGCGGCTGCGCATCGCCCGCCTCGTCCGGCGCCCCCGACCGCGGACCGATGGGATTCGATAGCCTGACCGTCGCCGTGCCCGGCGGCGAGATCTTCGCCACCCGGCGCGATGGCGACGGCCCGCACGCGCTCGTGCTCCACGGCGGCCCGGGGATGGGCGCCGAAAACGTCATAGGCCTCGTCGAGGAGCTCGACGGGGTGTTCGAGACAGCACTCGCGCAGCAGCGCGGTCTTTCGCCTAGCACCCTTGAAGGCCCGCGCGACGTCGAGACCCATGTCGCCGATGAGATCGCCGTGCTCGACCACCTCGGCTGGGAGCGCGCCTGGCTCATCGGACACTCGTGGGGCGGACATCTGGCGATGCACATCGCCGTCGCCCATCCGGAACGGGCCGTCGGGCTGATCCTACTCGAGACCCTGGGCGCGGTTCCCGACGGCGGCAGCCCCGAGCTCGTGGCGAACATGGTCGCCCGGCTGACCCCCGAAGAGAGGGCCGAGCTGGACGCCATCGTGCCCAGACTGGCCGCCGGCGACGAGGACCCGGGGATGATGGGCAGGATCCTCATGGTGCTGTGGCCGTCGTACTCGTACATCCACGGCAACGTCCTGCCGCCGAACTCGCTGCGCCTCGAGACGCCGCTGCCCGACCAGCCCGACACGATGACGTCGGTGCGTCAGCACTTCGAGGCCGGGACGCTGGAGCGCGGGTTGCCGGGGTTGGACCTCCCGGCCCTCTTGATCCACGGCGAAGGCGATCCCATGCCGATGCGGGCCACGACCGAGTCGGCGGCGCTGATTCGCGGCGCCAGGGTCAAGGTGATCGCGCATGCCGGCCATTTCCCCTGGCTCGAGCAGCGCGGCGTCGTGCGTGGCGTCGTCGAAGACTTCCTTCGGTCGGTCGAAGTCTGATGGGCGCGGCGTACGCCAGGGATCCGCGCGTCGACGCCTACATCGACGCCCTGCCCGGCTGGCAGCAGGCCATCTGCCGCCGCGTCCGCGACCTCGTCCATGCCGCCGATCCCGAGGTGGCCGAGACGATCAAGCGGACCCGCCAGCCCTACTTCGTTCTGGACGGCAACATCTGCGCGCTCCTGGCCGCCAAGGACCACGTCAATGTGTTTCTGTACGACGGCGCCATCGTGCCCGACCCCGAGGGCATCATCACCGCCGGCCACGACAACAAGACGGCCCGTACGGTCGCGTTCCGCGAGGGCGACCCGATCAACGAGCGAGCGCTCGGGGCCATGTTCCGCCAGATCATCGCCAACAACCGCGCCGGCGGCTGGCGGAAGGCGAAGCGAGGGGTCTGAGGCTCGGATCCACTTCCCTGCTGTGGCAGGTTGGCGCCGAACGAACGGCTGACGGCTTACTTCTGGCACCCGAGTGCCGCAGGGGTCGTGCGCTGCGCCCACCAGGGCTGCGACGCCGAGCCCACGGAGTTGGAGGCCGCACAGGCCGACGCTGACGCCGAAGCCCGGGCGGCGATGCGCATTACCTGGACTGGGCGCCTGCGGGGTGACCGACCGGCTGCGCCACCGTGCACAGGGCGAGGGCGATCACGAGCTCAGCACCAATGACCCCGTCGTCGCCGATCAGGCGGGGGTGCTCTGAACGGTGGTTGCACGACTCGTGCAGTCGCGAACCCGCGGTTCTGCCGGGTCGGAAGGGTGACCAGGAGGCACCCGACTCCGATCATTGCGGTGTACCCCTGCGGCATACAGGGTCGTCCGCTAATGAGCTGGAGAACCTCCGTGAACGATTACACTCCCGCGCCGCCGCCCGCGAGCGGCTGGCCCACCCCTGGGTCCACGCCCACCCCACGCCGCAAGGGCCACCGCCGCCGGAACGCGATCATAGCCGGTGTCGCCGTCTTCCTCGTCCTTGGCGCCATCGGCGCCGCGGGCAAGCCCGCGGCCCCTGCCAGCGACTCGGAGGCGGCGACGCAGCGACCGGTAGCGGCTGCAAGCCCCACGGCTTCGCCGACCTCCTCGCCGACGCCCCTCGCCGCTGAGCCGACGGCGAAGCCGACCGCTGAGCCGACGGCGATGCCGACCGCTGAGCCGACGGCGAAGCCGACCGCTGAGCCTACCGCTGAGCCGACCGAAGAGCCGACCGTAGAGCCGGTGGCCGCGGAGCCCCGGCTCACCGCGGAGCAGGAGAACGCCATCGGGACCGCCGAGGACTACCTCGACTACACGGCCTTCTCGCGTTCGGGTTTGATCAAGCAGTTGAAGTTCGAGGGCTACTCGAAAGCGGCGGCGACGTTCGCCGTCGACCACATCACGGTCAACTGGAACGAGCAGGCGTACCTCTCGGCCGTGGCGTACCTCGACTACACCCACTTCTCGCGTTCGGGCTTGATCAAGCAGTTGGAGTTCGAGGGGTTCACGACGAAGCAGGCCACCTACGGCGTGAAGAAGGCGGGCCTGTAAGCGCTCCGCTCGCCTCCCACCTACAGTCCGGCACAAAGTAAGCCCCGGGTCGCAGCGCCCGCCGCCCTGGGTCGGCGAGGCATCACTGGGCGCTCCGCTCCGCTCACGGGATGGGACGCGCACCGGGGAACCGGGGGCTTACTGCAAACCTAAAGCTTGACGTCCAGCGAGCGCATCGTCGCCCGGGCAAGTGGGGGCCAGGCCCCCTACGTCGGCCCGTCCAGCGGCAGGAGCCGGAACGCAGCGGCGAGTTCGAGCGGCCGGACGGCGCGGAAGTGCCGCTCGTCGAACGTCGCCACGTCCACGGACCCCACGCGGGCCGCCAGGACCACGAGTGAGGCGTCGGTGAGGCCGATCCCAAGATCGGCGTAGCGATCGGCCACCTCGGCGGCTTCGCGAGCGGCGCTCGGCCACCAATCGACCAGGTAGGCGCCCGCGCGGACGTCGTCGCGAAACGCGCGAACCGCGTAAACCCCACCACGCGTCACGGCCAGATGATCGGCCTCGGCCAGCACTAGTGGGGTCGTCACCAGCTCGTCGTCCAGGCGGTCGTACCAGGTCAGCGCCTCACGATGGCGGTCGTCGGACCCGTCAAGCAGGGCGTAGATGACCGACGTGTCGAGGACGATCACTCGAGGCCGAAGCCCGTTTCTGAGAGGTGGCGGTCGATGTTGTCCGCCACGTCGCCGGGCCCACGGGCCACGCCGATGGCGCTGATCCGCGGCCGCTCGCTTTGCCTTGCCGCGTCCCGCAGCGCGGCCCGAATGACCTCCGCCTTCGAGATGTGCCGCGTTGCTGCGAGCCGCCCAAGCGCCCGGTCCAGCTCAGGCTCGAGATAGACGGTGGTCTTCTTCATGCCGTATATGGTACCACCCCTTGACGGGCCAACCGACGGGACGCCGGTCGTCGTGCTTGGCGTGGAGACCAGGGAAGCACGAGGGAACGGTGCCGTTGCCATCTCCGCACATCTGAGATCACCTCACGCGCATGGGCTGCAACCGCGGGCCGATGGGTCCGCGGTTGCCGACATTCCCGACCTCTCGGCCACCGAGCCGCATTGACGACTCGGGCGGGCGGCTCCTACACTAATCCCGACGAATTCACTCGGATATCGAGGACCGTTCCCTGACGATTTCCGCACATCCCGCCTCGGGGCGCCTCGCCTATCACGGCAGCGGCGCCATCGCCTTCTCGACGAAGGGCGAGTACGGCGTCCGCCTGATGGTCCAGCTCGGGCGCCACTACGGCACGGGGCCTGCCAGCCTGGCCGAGATCGCCGCCGAGGAGGATCTGCCGCGGGCCTACCTGGAGCAGCTGGTCGTCAGCCTCCGTGAGGCCGGACTCGTGACGAGCACGCGCGGCGCACATGGCGGCTACGAGCTCGCACGCCCGCCCGAGGCCATCCCGATGGGTGCCGTCCTGCGCGCGCTCGAGGGCCCGATCGCCCCGATGCTCTGCGCGAGCGACGACCCCGAGCACGCGGTCACGTGCGATCGCTCGGCCCGCTGCACGGTCAACGTCCTGTGGGTCCGCGTTCGCGACGCGGTCGCCGGCGCCCTCGACTCGATGACCCTTGCCGATCTCGTCCCGCCGCGCACCGCGCCCGAGGCGATGCCCGCGTGCCCGCGGCGCCCGCCCTGACGACCACGACCCCGACCACCGGAGCCTGACCTTCCCGTGACCGACCTGACCGACCAGACCAACCACACCGACCCCGACCAGCACCTCGTCATCCGCGGCCTGCGGGTCGCGCCCCTCGCCACGCCGGCAAACGAGATCCTCCAGGGCATCGACCTGACCGTCGCCAAGGGCGAGGTCCACGCGATCATGGGGCCCAACGGATCGGGCAAGACGACGCTCGCCTATGCGCTGATGGGCCATCCCGCCTACCTCGTCAAGGGCGGCGAGGTCCACTGGAAGGGTCGCGACATCCTCAAGCTGTCGCCCGACAAGCGCGCCCGCCTCGGCCTGTTCCTCGCCTTCCAGTATCCGACCGCGATCCCGGGCCTCAGCGTCGCGAGCTTCATCCGCTCCGCGCTCAACGCGCGGCTCCAGGGCATCGACAAGAACCCCGACATCGACCCGACCGACTCGGTCAAGGGCGGCATCAACATGCGCGACTTCCGGAACAAGATGCGCGAGAAGATGACGCTGCTGCGGATGGACGAGGGGATCGCGTCGCGCTACGTCAACGAGGGTTTCTCGGGCGGCGAGAAGAAGCGCCTCGAGATGCTCCAGATGGCGGTCCTGGAGCCCGAGATGGCGGTCCTCGACGAGACCGACTCGGGGCTCGACATCGACGCCCTGCGGATCGTCGCCGAAGGCGTCAACGCGATGCTCAACCCGAACCTCGGCGTCCTGCTGATCACGCACTACCAGCGCCTGCTCAACTACATCACCCCCGACGTCGTCCACGTCCTGGCCCAGGGCCGCATCGTCAAGAGCGGTGGCAAGGACCTGGCGCTGCGCCTCGAGGACGAGGGCTACGGCCCCATCCTGCGCGAGGCGGGCTTGTCGCCGGACGTCCCCGACGAGGCGTTGCTGGTGCCCAAGGGTCCGGACCTCGAGCTCGAGCCCGTGGAGGCAGCCCGCTAGGCGCGGGCCGAGCCCGATGGCGATCGAAACCCCCGACCCGGCGACGACCGAGGCTCCGGCGACCACGCCCGCGACCTCGGCGCCTCCTGCACCATTCGATCCTGTCGCCGTCCGCGCCGACTTCCCGATCCTGAACCAGGAGATGAACGGCCATCGCTTCGTGTACCTCGACTCGGCGTCGAGCAGCCAGAAGCCGGCCGTCGTCATCGATGCCGTCGCCGACTACTACCGCGAGTACAACGCCAACGTCCATCGCGGCATCTACACCATCGGCGAGAAGGCGACGGCCGAGTACGAACGGGCCCGAGCCACGGCCGCACGGTTCATCAACGCCCCCGACAGCCACGAGCTGATCTTCACCCGGAACGCCACCGAGGCGATCAACCTCGTCGCCTACTCGTGGGGTCGCCGGAACATCGACCGCGGCGACGCCATCGTCCTGACCGAGATGGAGCACCACGCCAACCTCGTGCCGTGGCAGCTGCTCGTCCAGGAGCGCGACGGCGACCTCGAGTTCATCCCGATCACCGACGACGGGATCCTCCGCCTCGATGTCCTCGAGGTGCTGCTCCGGCTCAAGCCGAAGCTCGTGGCATTCACCCACGTTTCGAACACCCTCGGCACCATCAACCCGGTCCGCGAGATCGTGGAGATGGCCCACGCGGCAGGAGCGCTGGTGCTCGTCGACGGCGCCCAGGCGGTGCCGCACGTGCCGGTCGACGTCCAGGCCCTCGGAGCCGACTTCTACGCGTTCTCCGGGCACAAGATGCTCGGGCCGATGGGCTCGGGCGCCCTCTGGGCCCGGCGGGAGCTGCTCGAGGCGATGCCTCCGTTCCTGTCGGGCGGCGAGATGATCCGCGAGGTCCACCTGCGGCGGAGCGACTTCAACGAGATCCCCTGGAAGTTCGAGGCGGGCACGCCGGCCGTCGGCGACGCCATCGGCCTCGGGGTCGCCGTCGACTATCTGACTGCGCTGGGAATGGAGGCCGTGCGCGAGCACGAGCGCGACCTCGTCGCCTACGCGCTCGAGAGGCTGCCCGCGAAGGTCCCCGACATCGAGCTCTACGGCCCGATGGATCCGGCCCTGCGGGGGGCGTCGTCCCGTTCAACCTGCCGGGCATCCACCCGCACGACGTCGCCCAGGTCCTGGACCGCTACGGCATCGCCGTCCGCGCCGGGCACCACTGCACGATGCCCCTCCACGAGCGGCTCGACCTCGCCGCCACCGCCCGCGCCAGCTTCAACGTCTACTCGACCCGCGACGATATCGACGCCCTGGCCGACGGGCTGATCCAGGTCGAGCGCGTCTTCAACGGCTGAGAGCCGCGTTGGACGGCGGCTTCGCCGCGTTCCAAGATCCTGCGCCGGCCGCGCGTCCGCCGCACGATCGACGCCGTCACCGGGACGATCCTCGTCGCCTTCGGCCGCGCGCGTCGCCGCTGAATCTGCCTGAGACCGAAACCTGATCCACCCCAACATCGTGGGCGGGGACGTACACGGCGCGAGTATCGCGCGCGAGGACGTCCTGGCGGACGGACTGATCCAGGTCGGGCGCGTCCTGAGCGGCTGAGCAAGGGGCGGCGGCCCAAACGCTCCTTTCTTGACGACCTTGTACGAAATTCATACCATCTAGGTATGAAGACCACGGTCAGCGAAAAAGGGCAGATCACCATCCCGAAGCGCCTCCGGGACCAACTCGGCCTCCGCCCCGGTACCGTCCTTGATTTCGAAGAGGCGGACGGCCGACTCGTCGGCCGGAAGCTGATCCGATCGGACCACCTCGACGAACTCGTCGGGATCCTCCCGCTGGACGAAGGCACCGATGCGTTCATTCGGCAGATCCGCGGGCCAGGTCCAGATGACATCGAACCTTGATCACTGCTGTCGATACCAGCGTCCTCCTTGACATCTTCAAGAAGGACCCCGAATTCAATGATCGATCTCTGGCAGCCGTCAGACGCGTCCTCGCGGACGGCCAGCTCGTGGCCTGTGACGTCGTCTGGGCCGAGATCGTCGCCGCCTTCGCGACCGAGCGCGCCGCGAGGCATGCCTTGAGTGCGGTTCCGGTGGGCTACTCCGCCGTGGCGCCTCGCTCCGCCGAGCTGGCGGGTGAGGCGTGGCGCGCATATCGGCGGCGCGGTGGTCCGCGCGAGCGCATCATCGCCGACTTCCTGATCGGTGCTCACGCCCTCGAGCAGGCCGACCGTCTGTTGACACGTGACCGCGGCTTCAACCGAGTCGCCTTCGGTGGCCTGACCATCCTGGACCCTTCCGGCTGACACATATCCGACCTTATTGGTCGGGATTAGGTTTTCACGCTAGACTTGGAAATCGACATGGACGATCTCTACCGCGACTACATCCTCGAGCACTATCGACGGCCCCACAACTTCGGGGTCATCGAGGATGCGGACGCGTCGTACGAGGGGGCCAATCCCCTGTGCGGCGACCGGATCACGCTGATGCTGGGCGTGAAGGACGGCGTCGTGGACCGCGTCGGGTTCACCGGGCGAGGCTGCGCGATCAGCCAGGCCAGCGCCTCGCTGCTGACGGACGAGATCAAGGGCAAGCCGCTCGACGAGGTCATCGCATTCCGCGCCGACGACCTCCTCGACCTGCTCGGCATCGAGATCAGCCCGGCCCGCCTGAAGTGCGCCATGCTCAGCCACGATGCCCTGCAGCACGTGCTCGAGGACCTGGGCGCGAGCCCGGCCGAGGCCGCCTCGTGACCCGAATGGCGGGCCGCTGCAGGTGTCACGAGCCGGCCTGACCGCCGGCACCGAGACCCATCGTCCGCACGCCTCACCGCCCTGGCCCCGTAGCCCGAGAGCCAGCCCGTCGTCGATCGGAGCCCCCGAAACCCATGCCGAAGTCATACGCAGACCTCCTCCGCGAGGCGCGCGCCCAGATCCGCGAGGTCACCCCGCAGCAGGTCGAAGCCCTGCCCGCCGATTCCGCCGCGCTCATCGACGTTCGCGAGGATTCCGAGTGGGACCAGGGCCACCTGCCCCGGGCACGCCACATCTCCAAGAGCTACATCGAGCAGCAGATCGAGGGGGCCGTCCCCGATCGTGACGCGCCGGTGATCCTGTATTGCGCCGGCGGCGTTCGCTCGCTGTTCGCGGCCCAGACCCTCGCCGGGATGGGCTACACGAACGTCGCATCGATGTCCGGCGGGTTCCAGGCCTGGAAGGGCGCCGGGTACGACTTCGAGACGCCGGTATTCCTGACGGCCGAGCAGAAGCAGCGCTACAGCCGGCACCTGCTCATCCCCGAGGTCGGGGCCGAGGGCCAGGCGAAACTGCTCGGGTCGAAGGCGCTGCTCATCGGTGCAGGCGGCCTCGGCTCGCCGGCTGCCCTGTACCTCGCGGCGGCGGGCGTCGGGACGATCGGCATCGTCGATTTCGACGTCGTGGACATCAGCAATCTCCAGCGCCAGATCGTCCACACGACCGATCGGGTCGGTGAGCGCAAGGTCGAATTCGGCGCGCAAGTCGATCAATGCCCTGAACCCCGAGGTGAAGGTCGTCGCCCACGAGGAGATGCTCGTGGCGGAAAACGTCGAGCGGATCATCGCCGGTTACGACGTCATCCTCGACGGCACCGACACGTTCGAGACGCGCTACATCCTCAACGACGCCGCGGTCGCTGCCGGCATCCCGGTCATCCACGCGAGCGTCTTCCGGTTCGAGGGTCAGCTCACGACGTTCATCCCGTTCGAGGGCCCGTGCTACCGCTGCCTGTACCCGACCCCGCCACCGCCCGAGCTCGCGCCCGGCTGCTCCGTCGCCGGCGTCCTCGGTGTCGTGCCCGGCATCCTCGGCCTGCTCCAGGCGACCGAGGCGCTCAAGGTCCTGCTCGGGATCGGCGAGACGCTCGCCGGACGGCTGCTGCTGTTCGATGCTCTCGAGATGGAGTTCACCGAGCTCCGCCTGCGGCGCGACCCGAACTGCCCGGTCTGCTCCGACGCCGCCGTCGAGGCCCGGAAGGCGGGACATCCCATCCAGGTCGATTCGGTCGGGGCGGACGTGCCGTTCGCCATGACGATGACCGGTCTCGCCGGCAAGGTCTCGCCCGAGGCGCGCGCGTGAGCACCGTCTACATCCCGTCGGTCCTTCGCTCGAATGTGGGCGGCGCCAAGTCGCTGGAGCTCCAGGGCGACTCGATCAGGTCGGTCGTCGATGCCCTGGTCGAGAAGCACCCGTCGCTCGGCTCGCAGCTGCTGACCGACGAGGGCGAGCTCAACCGCTTCGTCAACGTGTACGTGAACGGCCAGGACGTCCGCTACCTGGCCGGGCTCGATACCCCGGTGGCCCCCGCCGACGAGGTTCGCCTCCTACCGGCGATGGCCGGCGGCTGACCCGCATGGGGCACGTCCACGACGAGCTGCCCCGACATGGTGGCCGCTTCGAGAACATCCTCGACGCGATCGGCTACACGCCACTCGTGGCGATCTCGCGCATGTCACCCAACCCCGACGTGCGCATCTTTGCCAAGCTCGAGATGTTCAACCCGACCGGCTCGGTGAAGGATCGCGTCGCCAAGTACCTCATCGAGGATCTCGAGGAGCGCGGGCTCCTGCGCGACGACTCGATCATCCTCGAGCCGACCTCCGGGAACACGGGCATCGCGCTCGCGATGATCGGCCGACGCAAGGGCTACCGGGTCGCCCTGGTGATGCCCGACAACGTCACCAACGAACGGCGCCAGATGGCGGCGCTGTACGGGGCCGAGGTGATCGATTCGCCAGGCTCGCTCGGCAGCAACGGCGCGATCGCCCTGGCGAAGCACCTCGTGAGCAAGGATGAGCGGTTCGTGATGCCGTACCAGTACGGCAATCCTGCCAACCCGAAGGCTCACTACGAGACGACCGGCCCGGAGATCCTCGCCGACTGCCCCGAGATCGACGTATTCGTCGCGGGTCTGGGCACCAGCGGCACGCTGATGGGCGTGTCGCGCTTTCTGCGCGAGCACAAGGCCGGCGTCCGGATCGTCGCCGCCGAGCCGCTGCCGGGCGAGCTCGTCCAGGGCTTGCGCTCGCTCGAGGAGGGGTTCATCCCCGAGGTCCTGGATCCCTCGCTGATCGACGCGAAATACCTCGTCTCGAACCGCGATGCGGTGGCTGCCCTGCGGGACCTGATCTTCCGCGAGGGGATCTTTGCCGGGCCGTCGTGCGGCGCCGTGCTCGTCGCGGCAGCGCGAGAGGCGCAGAAGATGACGGGCGGCACGATCGTCGCGCTGCTTCCCGACGGCGGTTGGAAGTACCTCTCGGCGGGCACCTTCTCGGCCGATCTCGACGAGATGGAGGACGCGCTCGAGGGTGCGGTCAACTGGTGGTGAGGCGCCCTGGGGTTTGACGCTGAAGTGACCAGTGACTATAGTCAGTGGTCAGATGGAGAGTGCGATGGATGGGCGGACGATCATGGCCAGCCGTTTCAAGGCCGAATGCCTGGCCATCCTCGATCAAGTCGATGAGTTGAAAGTGTCGTACACGATCACCAAGCACGGCCGGCCGGTCGCGAGGCTCGTCCCGGCGGACCAGGATGCATATGGCTCCGATCTCATCGGCAGCGTGAAGCTGCTTGCCGAGGATGACGAGGCGTACTTCTCGACGGGGGAGACCTGGGACGCCGAGCGAGGCGTCCTCTGAACCTGTTGCTCGACACGCACGTCCTCATCTGGTGGTTCTCTGGCTCGGACCGCGTGTCGCCGTCTGCTGCGGCTTCCATCCGTGACGCCGAGCACCTCCTTGTGAGCCCTGTCTCATGGTGGGAGGTCGGGATGCTCCTGCGCGATGGCCGCATCCGGCTGGACCGTCCGCTGGGCCACTGGATCAACCAGGTCATGGAGGATGGCCACTCGCTACCGGCGACGCTTTCCCCGATCGCCGCCGCCTGGGCCGGCCAGATCCCGGCCGGTGCGTTTCCAGGGGATCCTGCCGACCGCCTCATCTATGCGACCGCTCGGGACCTCCGCGTCCCATTGGTCTCGAAGGATGATCGGCTGCGAGGCTTCGCAGCCCGCCAGGGGGATGTCGATGTCATCTGGTGAGCATCCCGGTCCGGCTGCGGCGCATCTGCCCGCGGCGATCCGCGATGCGATCGTCGCCCACGCTCGCGCCGGATATCCGAACGAGGCGTGCGGGTTGATCGTGGGAGACGGGTATGCCGCCGATGGCGGGCAGGCGCTCTCCTTCGATGCCACGAAGAATGCGGCGGCCTCTCCGTACCGCTACGAGATCGACCCGACCGAGCTCCTGCGCCTGACGATCGAAACGGAGGATGCGGGAAAGTTCTTCTGGGGCATCGTCCACTCGCACACCCATTCGCCGGCGAGGCCATCGCCCACCGATATCGGTCTGGCTTTCTACCCCGACTCGTTGTACGTGCTCGTGTCGCTCAGCGACGACGAGGCCGATCCCGCAACCGGTGAGCTCAGCATCCGCGCCTGGCGGATCCGCGACGGTGAGGTCTTCGAGGTGCCCCTCCGATGACCCCGCGGGTCGCGCCGGTCTTCGCGGTCACGGCACGACGATGAGCCCGGCGATGAGCCCGCGGGTCGCCGCGGTCGTGGCCCTCGGCCTGGGAGCACTGGCCGTCGTCGGGGCGACGTTCGTCGGTCAGGACCCGGCCCGGCTTGCCGCCGTCGTCCAGCCGCCGGCCATCGTCCGGGCCGCCCTGGTCGGCCTTTCTGTCGTGCTTGCGGTGGCGTGTCTCGGCCGAGGCCTCGGCCGTCTCGCCGCCGGCACGAGCGACGTCCCAGGTCTCGTTCGGGGCGTCCGCTACCTGTTCCTGGCCGTCGCGGCAGGTGCCGCGGCAGCCGGCTGGATGCTCGGCGAGGCACTCCCTCTCGTCGTCGCCCTCGTGATCGCGGGCGTGGACGTCGTCGAGACCTCGCTCCTGCTGCTGGTGGTCGCGACGGGCTCGATCAGCCGGGAAGGCTGACCCTGGGGCGATCCGCGCCTCGCGGCATCACCCTCCGCGGTGCGCGCCCATCGGCACGAGCTCCGCGGCGTCCTCGCGCGATCCGGGTCCGACGGCGACCTGCTCGTGCGCCACGGCACGTCGGCCGCGTCGTCCTCCTCGGGGAGTGGCTGGCCAGACGTCGATTCGCGGACCACGAGGACGGAGCAGTCGGCGTGGAGCAGCACGTTCCGCGCGACGCTGCCCAACACCAGCCGGCGCAGCCCGGTCATCCCGCGCGTCCCGACCACGATGACGCCTGCCTCGCGCTCGTGCGCACACTTGACGATCTCGTGGGCAGCGTCGCCTTCCCGGACCTCGGAGTCTGCATCGAACCCTGCTTCGCGCAGTCGCTTCGCGGTGGCGCTGCTCTCCTCGAGCGCCAGCCGTATCCGATCGGTCGTCGCCTGCGCGTAGCCATACACCGTGTCGGGGTACATCACGGGCGCGCCAGCCGAGGCGTAGGGATAGGCATCTTCGGCCACCGTCAGCACGGTGACATCGACCCCGCTGAACAGCGGCCAGTGGCACAGCGCGACCTCCGCGGTCCGGGCGCTGAGCGATCCGTCGTCGGCAAAGACCACCGGCCCGAGCCGGTCGTCGCGCGCGACGAGCACCGGGCACGGAGCGTGATCGACGACCTCTGCGGAGACCGACCCGAGGAACCTCGACTGCCATGGTCCGTGGCCCCGATGGCCGACCACGACGAGGTCGGCGCCCATCGCGCGCGCCTCGTCCACGATCACGCTGGCGGCGCGGCCCCGGAGCAGGAGCGTCTCGATGAACAGGTCGTCGCGCGCACACCGGATCTCTCGCTCGGCCACCTCGAGCGCTTCGCGATGGACGACATCGATGTCGTCATCGTGGGCGTCGTCGACCGGGGAAACGGGACCGATCCACGGGATCGCAACGAGGTCGCCCCGAACGGGGACCACACTCACGATCCGGACGTGGCCTCCCCTCCGCCACGGCAGTGCGGCGACCAGCTCACTTGCGCGCTCCGCGGCGCGGGATCCATCGACGGCCAGCAGGATGCGCATGACGACCTCCTTTTGGTCATCATGTCGCGGGCAAACAGTTCGGGGGAGAGTCGAACGTCCCGAACGACGGGACTTGTGCAGGGCGTCAGGCGTCGAGCAGGGTTACCAGCTCCGCGGCATCGAGCGGCACGGACGCCAGACCAAGGCGTCCGCCGATCCGGGCCGCCGGCGGCGGGGTCAGGCCCGTGGTCGCGAGGAGGTCGGCGAGGTTGGGGGCGAACACGGTGCGCGGTGGACCATCGGCCACGATGCGGCCCTCGCGCATGACGACGATCCGCCCGAAGTGCGTGGCTGCGAACTCCATGTCGTGGGTGATGGCGACGACCGATCGGCCGGCATGGGCGACCGCCCCGACGACGGCACCGACACGCGCGACACCCTCGGCGTCCTGGCCGGTCGTCGGCTCGTCGAGGACGAGGACCGCGGGGTCCATCGCGAGCACGCCGGCCAGGGCGACGAGCTTGCGTCGGGACAGATCGAGGTCATATGGGTTCGTCGCGCGCTGGTCGGTGAGGCCGACCGCGGGAGCGCCGACGTAACGAGCTGGCCGGTGGTCGCCGTCGGGAAGCCCAGGTTGCGCGGACCGAACCCCACTTCTCGTTCGACCGATCGCTCGAACAGCTGGTCGTCCGGGTTCTGGAAGACGAAGCCGACCGTCGCCGCGAGCTCGGCGACCGACCGGCCGACGGCGTCGGTGCCGTCGACGAGACCCGCCCCGACGCCGGCCGGAGCAGGCCGTTGAAGTGCTTGACCAGGGTGGTCTTGCCCGAGCCGTTCTGGCCGAGGATCGCCACGGTCTCGCCGGGCTCGATGGTCAGCGAGATGCCGCGCACGGCCTCGATGCCGGCGGGAAAGCGGTGCACGACGTCGTCGACGACGATGCGGACCGGAGTCCGGTCGCGGACGGCGTCCAGGGGTCCGTCCCGCTGAAGGGCGTCGTCGTTTCGGCGGACGCGCCCGGCAGGGTCGTCGCAGTTTCGGGTCGAGCCGAGGCGTCCACCCGCGACCTTCTCGCGCCGCGCCTGAAGTCCCGCCGCGATGGCCGCTTCGTCGAACGCCCGGGCCGGATCGATGCCGGCCACGGCGGCCAGCCGGACCAGTGTCGGGGCGGGCAGGCCCACGCTTGCCTCGCCTGGGCGAGGGCCTGCCTGGGACATCGAGGGTGACCGGTCGCCCGGCATCGAGCACGAGACAGCGGTCCATCCGCCCAAGGACGACCGGGTCGTGCTCCGCGCACATGATCGCGGTCCCGGAGCGCGCGAGGTCGTCGAGCAGGCTGGCCACCGCCGAGGTCCCGGCCGGGTCCAGCTGGGCCGCGGGCTCGTCGAGGACGAGGATGTCGGTCCCCATCGCGACGATGCTCGCGATCGCGACCCGCTGCTGCTCCCCGCCCGACAGGGCGAAAGGCTCGCGGTCCGCCAGATGGTCGATCCCGAGACGTCCAAGGGTCTCGTCGATCCGCGCGTCCATCGCGTCGCGCGGCATCCCGAGATTCTCGAGCCCGAAGGCGAGCTCCTCGCGCACGGTCAGCTTCGATGCCGACAACTGATTGGCGGGCGTCGCGAAGACGATCCCGACCTTGCCGAGAAGAGCGGACGGCGCGGCCGTCGCAGTGTCGCAGCCGTCCACGACGACGCGACCGGTCAGCTCCGCACGGACGACCCGAGGCACGAACCCGGCTGCCGCAAGCGCCAGGGTGGACTTGCCCGCTCCGGTCCGTCCGGCGACGCCCAGGCGTTGCCCTGACTCGATCGCGAAGGTCACCCCTTCCAGGCTCCGTTCGCGGCGTCCCGGATAGCGGACGCCGAGACCCGCGACGTCGACCGCCGTGCTGTCGAGCGCCGGGCCGCTGGGCGCCGGGGCGTCGGACCCGATGCCGTCGGGCGGCGCCGTCACCCGAGGATTCCGGTCAGCGCAGCAACGACCGTCCCGGCACAGCACAGCAGGATGAGCAGCCGTAGCCAGCGATCGATCGGGGGATCTGCCACGACCCGATAGGCGGTCCTCCCGGGCCTCGCCCCGAAGCCGCGAGCCTCGAGGGCAAACGTCCGCTCGCGGACGTCCACCAGGGACCCCAGCAGCACCGGTCCGATGAGCGGCACGAGTGCCCGGACCCGGCGCGCGAAGGACCCCTCGAGCGAGAGTCCGCGCGCCTGCTGCGCCTCGAGGATGGAGCCGCCCGTTCCTGCATCCGCGGGACCATCTGCACCGCCGACAGGATGACGAACGCGATCCGGTAGCTCGCGCCGCGGGCGATGAGGGTCTCGAGCATGTCATCCGCCAGGGTCGTGAACAGGAATGCCACCGACGCAAGAAAGGCGACGAGAAGGCGGCCGGCGGAGATGACGCCGAAGGTCAGGCCTTCACGGCTCACGCTCAGCGGGCCAAGGCTCACGACGATGTCCCTGGCGCCCGGGAAGAACAGGGCGTTCACGACGAGGATCGACCGAGGAGCAGCGCCGGGATGCGCATCGCCCGGAGCGTCGGGCGAACAGGCCGGCGGACCAGACTGTGAGCAGGATGAGTGCCAGCAGGACGACGAGAATGAACGGCGGCAGGAGGAAGGCGGCGAGCAGGACGAGCGCCAGGGCAAGCAGCTTGGTCAGCGGGTTCCGGTGGTGCAGCCAACTCGTGCCCGCCACGAAATAGCCGGTGGTCGCCGACATCCCTCTCGTCAGCCGCCGGTCGCGCTCGGTCGGTATTCGCCTCATTCGGCGACCGTCGCCTCGCCGCGGCTGTACATCGTCCGGACGGTGATCGGCAGCGCGCTGAGGATGACGAAGACGACCGTGTAACTGATCGTCTTGTCGAGTGGGTCACTGGTGAGGCCCTGGGCGAACGCGGACTGGAGGACGTTCAGGCCCAGGGTCCGGAACAGCGCGACCAGCGCGTCGGTGCCGCCACCGGTGACCCCGCCGAAGACGCCCGCAGCGATGGGTGCCGAGATCGCGGCTGCCACCAGGCCCGTCGTCAGGCCGCCGATCCACACCGGGAAGAGGCGCGCATTGTCGCCGCGCCGGGCCCAGGTCGTCACCAGACGGCGACCAGGATGGCCACGATGGCGCTCCGATCAGCCCCAGCGGGTCGGCGATGGCGAGGCCGGACAGGTTCGCGCCGCCGAGGAAGTCGTCCGGCGTGCCGTCGGCCTTCACGCCGGTCACATTCGCGAAGTAGCCCTTCGGCGCGAAGAGCAGTCGAAGGATCGCGAACACGAAGGCGAAGGCCGCGATCGCGGTCGCCCCGACGAGATAGGTCCGGATCCGTCGGATCGGGGCCCGAGAAGGCGAACACGGTGCGGCCGGTCAGCCAGCCGACCACGACCCCACCGCGATGCAACCAACGGCGATGGCCAGGAACTGCCACTGGTTCTGGAGCAGCTGGTCCGGGTCGGTGGCCCCGAGGTCCGGGATGCCGACCAGGAGCTGGACGGCCAGGAAGGCGATCGCCGCGCCGACGATGCCGGCGGCAAGTGCGAGGAACCCGCCGACCCGGACGTCGTCCGGACGCAGCTGGAACACACCGCGGCTGGCCCAGAACCCCGCCATCAGACCGATGACGCCCGCGACCGGGGCGAAGAACGCGGCCGTCGGCCCGGCGCCGCCGGGCACCGGCAGGAGCGACCAGATGAGGTTGGCCAGGATGCCTGTCAGCGCGCCGGCCCACGGCCCTGCCAGCGCCCCGACGAGCACGGTCCCGATCGAATCGAGGTAGATGGGGAGGCGCAGGCCGGAGACGATCGCACCGACCGCGATGTTGATCGCGATGGCGACCGGCATGAGTACGAGAGTCGCGGTCGACAGGTCGCGCGATCGTCGGGCGATGATCGCGAACAGGATCAGGCCCACCAGGATGGCCACCACGTAGAGCGCCTGGTTGACCGCGATGCATGGTGTCGTCTGGCCTTCCGCGCAGATCTGCAACCAGCTGAGATCCATCAAGGCCTCCTCGCCAATGACCGACCCGCTCGGGCGCGCGCGTCGTCCGCCACTAGCGTGCCATGTTCGAGCGTGTCGCTGCCAGCCCTCCGATGCGTTCCACGAGCCGGTCCATGAACACCTGGACATCAGCGGTGACCGCGACGTCGAGATTCGGCGGCTTGCCGGTGAGCTTGCGCCGGTCCGTGACGGTCATCCCGGTCGTGACCTCGCCGCGGGTCTCCACCTCGACGTGGAGGGCTTCGGTGGTGACGAGCGAGGAGTCGAGCGCCGCCGCGACGGCCAGGGGATCGTGGATGAAGGCCCCGTAGAAGCCGTCGTAGCGGGCATGGAACTCCATGTAGAAGCGGAGCGCATCCGCGACGTACCGGACGACCGGGTTGCTCGCCACGGACCTGGTCGCGATGCATCGGTTCCTCGCCCCGGGCCAGCGCGATGGAATCGTCCGGGGCGCTGCCGGCGCGCCTCGCCAGGCGGACCACGTCATCGGGGAGGATCCTCGCCTGCTCGGTGACATCGAGTCCGAGCGCGAGCGGCCGCGGGATCGCCGGGTCGGACGCCATCGCATCCGCCCACGCACGAAAGACGATGCTCGCCGCGTCGGGGTCGCAGTGGATGTTCCATTCGGTCGTCGGCGTCGTGTTGCCCGAGGTGCCGTACGCACCGCCCATCAGGACGTATCGGCGGAGCAGCCGCGGAAGCGCGGGCTCCCGCAGGACCGCGATCGCCAGGTTGGTCAACGGACCGAGCGTCACGAGGGTGATCTCGCCCGGCCGCCTGCGCGCCTCGTCGAGGATGACGTCGACCGCGTGGCGTCGGAAGACGGGCGCGAAGGTGGCGGCAGCTCGGCATGCCCGAGTCCCTGCGGGCCGTGCGTCTCAGGCGTCGTCTCGAGCTCCCTGACCAGCGGCACTTCGCGGCCGAGCGCGACCTCGACATCCGCCCGGCCGGCGAGCTCCAGGACGGCCCGGGTATTGACCGCAACCTGCTTCGCGTCGATGTTGCCCGACACGCACGTGACGGCGACGAGGTCGGCGTCCGGCGAGCCGGCCGCGTACAGCAGCGCGAGGCTGTCGTCGATGCCGGTGTCCACGTCGAGGATGAGCGGCGTCCGTCCGTCGGTCACGTCGTCGATGCTAGCCGAGGGCCTCGATGGCGCGCGCGACGACTTGCTCGGGTGTCAGCGGATCGACGTCGATCATGACGCCGCCGAGGCCCGCCACCATGGGCTCGCGTTTGGCCGCCTGCTCGGCGAGGAAGGCCTCCGGGTCATCGCCGTAGGACGGCCGGTGGTCGCCTTCCGGAAAACGACTCGCCAGGATCTTCGGCGACGCGTGGAGCCAGATCGACCGCGACGCCCTCGCGGGTGAGCGCGTCTCGGGCCTCGGGCGCCTCCACCACACTCGCCGCTGCGCTGATGACGCTTCGCTCCTCGCGGCGATCGCGTCCATGACCTGCGCCGCCTCTCGAGCGTGCATGGCATCGACGCCCTCCTCGTCGCGCAGCTCGCGAACGGTCCGTCCAGTGGCGGCCTCGATGTCCACGTCCGAGTCGCGCCAACCCCAGCCGAGCCGTTTGGCGAGCGCGCGGCCCACGGTCGTCTTTCCGGAACCCATCAGCCCGGTGAGCACGATGTGCCGGATGTCGTCGCGCACCTCCGCCATGGGCAGAGAGTAGCCCGGGATCCGCGCCTCGGCGCAGGCGCTTCCGACGCTACACTCAGCGCCCGTGACGACCAGCCCACCGATCGGTCCCTACCAGCGCCGAGAGCTCACGGTCGGTCCGTGGGACCCGCGGATCGACGTCGCCGCCGCCCGGGTCATCGGCCTCATCCAGGCCCGCCGGCCCGACCTCGTCGTCCACCACACGGGCAGCACGGCAGTGCCCGGGCTCCCGGGCAAGGGCGTCCTCGACCTCGGGATCCACGCGCGGCCGGAGGAGATCCCGGCGATCACCCGGGACCTGTACGAACTGGGCTTCGGCCCGCAGACCGGGGCGGATCCGTGGCCGCCGACCCGGCCGATGCTCGTCGGCTTCGATCGAGGCCGACGGGGCGACCTTCAACATCCACTGCCACGTCGTGCCGACGCGGGCTGAGCTCGAGGGTGACCTCGCGTTCCGTGATGCACTCCGCGCCGATCCGGGCCTCATGGACGAATACGCGCGGCTCAAGACCGCGATGATGTCCACGGGGCCGGCCGATTCGCTCGAATACACGGCCCGCAAGCAGACCTGGATCAGCGACGTCCTCCGCCGGCTCGGCCGCGGCCGGGACGTCATCGAGCCCGGGGCGACCATCGGCATCCTCGGTGGCGGTCAGCTCGGCCGGATGCTCGGCCAGGCGGCCGTGGCGATGGGTTATCGGGTCGCCGTCCTCGATCCGGACCCTTCGTGCCCGGCTTCGGTGGTCGCGGATCTCGTCGTCGTCGGCGGCTATGGCGACGTCGAAGCTGCCCTGCGCCTCGCCGACACGTGCGCCGTCGTGACCTACGAGCTCGAGCACATCGATGCCGCGGTCGTCGCCGCGCTGGACCCTCTGTTGCCGGTGCGGCCCGGGCCGTATCCGCTGAGGATCACCCAGGATCGGCTCGCCGAGCGGGCGTTCGTCGAGCGCTCGGGGTTCGCGGTGGCGCCCTGGCGCGCCGTCCGAACGACCGACGAGCTCCGGGCTGCGGCTTCTGCGGACGAGCTGGGCCTGCCGCTCCGGTTGAAGGCGACCACCGGCGGCTATGACGGCCGCGCGCAGGTCAGGGTCATGAGTGCCGAGGACGTCGAGGACGCCATCGAACGGCTCGGCGGGGCTCCGGGAGCCGTCCTTCTGGCCGAACGCGAGATCCCGTTCGAGGCGGAGCTGTCGGTGGTCGTCGCACGCGGGACGGATGGCCGCCTGGCGACCTTCCCGGTCGCTCGCAACGTGCATGACGATGGCATCCTCGTCGAGTCGGTGGCTCCCGCGCCCGTGCCGCGGCCGTCGCCGATTCCGCGGCCGGCATCGCCGAGCGGCTGGCGACGACGATGGTCCTGGCCGGCACGCTGACTGTCGAGCTGTTCCTCCTCTCCGACGGATCACTCGTCGTCAACGAGCTGGCGCCGCGCGTCCACAACAGCGGCCACTGGACGATCGAGGGTGCGGCCACATCGCAATTCGAGCAGCACATCCGCGCCATCTGCGGGCTCGGGCTGGGCTCGACGGGGACACTGTCACCGACCGCCGTCGTCAATGTTCTTGGTCGTGGACCGCGTCGTCCAGCGCGGCTGTCCGGCATCTCCGGTGCCCTGGCCGACCCGGATGTCCACCTCCACCTGTATGACAAGCGCGAGGTCTTCGAACGCCGCAAGATGGGCCATCTGACCGCACTGGGCGCCAACGTCGACGAGGCGCTCGAGCACGCGCGTCACGCGCTGGCGAGCCTCGAATGGGCGGACGAGGCCGCGAGCGGCTCGGCGCTATACGTGGCTCGTGAGGGCGGCGAAGGCGTCGAGGGTCGCGAGTCAGGGGCTGTGGGAGAACGATGACGGA